>NZ_RHQM01000016.1:103221-138704 GCF_003935375.1 Stutzerimonas xanthomarina | reverse complement strand
TGCTTCGTCATCGGCCGGCTTGGCGGCGGGAGCGGGCGCTGCACTCTGCGCGGCGGTCAGCGCCTGTTCGGCGTCGTGCAGCTGCTGGCGCAGGCGGGCGAGTTCGGCTTGTTGGTCGTCGTCCGGTGCTTCGACCTTCTCCAGCTTGCGGATCTGCGCCTTGAGCATGGCAGCTTCGATCTTGGCTTTTTTCAGTGCTTCGTCATCGGCCGGCTTGGCGGCGGGAGCGGGCGCTGCACTCTGCGCGGCGGTCAGCGCCTGTTCGGCGTCGTTCAGCTGCTGACGTAGACGGGCGAGTTCGGCTTGCTGGTCGTCGTCCGGCGTTTCGACCTTCTCCAGTTTGCGGATCTGCGCCTTGAGCATGGCAGCTTCGATCTTGGCTTTTTTCAGCGCTTCGTCATCGGCCGGCTTGGCAGCAGGAGCGGGCGCTGCACTCTGCGCGGCGGTCAGCGGCTGTTCGGCGTCGTGCAGCTGCTGGCGCAGGCGGGCGAGTTCGGCTTGTTGGTCGTCGTCCGGTGCTTCGATCTTCTCCAGCTTGCGAATCTGCGCCTTGAGCATGGCAGCTTCGATCTTGGCTTTTTTCGCAACGGCATCGTCTGGCCCTGGCGCAGTGGCGGGCGGAGCGGAGTCCGCCTGCATGGCGGCATCCAACGCACGCTGCGCGGCCTCGGCGGCGTTGCGCAGATCGGCAACCTGGGCTTCCAGCTCGGCAGTGGCATGGGTGGCCAGCTGCTTCTCGGCTTTCTTCAGGGCGACCTGGGCCATGCTGGCCTCGATCTTAAGTTTCTTCTGCGTTTCGGAAAGGCTGGTCTTCTGTGCCGGGGCCGCCGTCTCGGCTGTGGTCGCGGTCGGGTCGCTCTCGCTTTGCGCAGCCTTGGCGCGTGCCGCACGTTCGGCACGGGCCTTGCGTTCGGCTTCCTTCTGTTCTTCGGCGCGCCGTAGACGTTCCTGGCGAAGCTCGAAGCGCTGTTTGGAGTGCTCGGCCTTCTGCTGCTTCTGCTCCAGCTCGCGGATCTCACCCTTGGCAGCGCGGTAATACTGCACCAGGGGGATGTTGGAGGGGCAGACGTAGGCGCAGGCGCCGCACTCGATGCAGTCGAACAGGTTATGGGCCTTGAGCTGCTCATGCTCCTGGCCGAGGGCAAAGAAATGCAGCTGCTGCGGTAGCAGGCTGACCGGGCAGGCCTCGGCGCACTCTCCGCAACGGATGCACGGCAGAGCGGGCGGCGGTGGCGGCAGCTCTTCCAGCGTGCTCGCCAGCAGGCAGTTGGTGGTCTTGACCACCGGCACCTCAAGGGATGGCAGGCTGAAGCCCATCATCGGGCCGCCCATGATCAGACGGTTGAGCCTGTGCTGATCGAGACCGGCGAAGGCCAGCAGTTCATCCACGGGGGTGCCGATCAGCACCTCGACGTTCATCGGCCGCGCCAGCGCCTCGCCGGTCAGGGTGGTGATGCGCGAGATCAACGGCTTGCCGAGGAGCACGGCGTCGTGGATGGCGACGCAGGTTCCAACGTTCTGGCAGAGCATGCCGATATCCGCCGGCAAGCCGCCACTGGGAACCTCTTCTCCGGTGAGAATCTGGATCAGCTGCTTTTCGCCACCGGACGGATACTTGGTCGGGAAGACCTTCAACGTGAAGGGGCGCTCGCCGATGGCAGCCCGCACTGCGGCGATCGCTTCGGGCTTGTTGTCCTCGATGCCGATCAGTACCTCTTGCGGCTGAATCAAGTGCGCGAGTATCTCGACCCCCGCGACCAGCTCGGCCGCCTTTTCACGCATCAGCAGGTCATCGGCGGTGATGTAGGGCTCGCACTCGGTGCCATTGATGATCAGCGTGCGGATCGTCTGGGTCGGCGGGGGGCTGAGCTTCACGGCGGTGGGGAAGCCGGCGCCGCCGAGGCCGCTGATGCCGGCCTGGCGAATCAGCTCGAGCAGGGCAGGGCGCTCGAGTTCACGGTAATCCGGCTGCGGATGCAGGTCGATCCATTTGTCTTCGCCATCGCTGTCGATGACGATCGCGTTGGCCCGCATGCCTGATACATGCGGGTAGGGCTGCGGGCCGATGAAGCTGACCACTCCGGAGGTAGGAGCATGTAGCGGCGCGCTGACAAACCCGCTGGCGGCAGCGATCTGCTGACCTTTGAGTACCCGTTCGCCAAGAGTGACGCAGGGCTCGGCCGGCGCTCCAAGGTGCTGCGTCAGTGGCAGGACCAGGCGCTTGGGCAGCGGGGCCGGCTGGATCGGGGTGCGGTTGGACAGATCCTTATGTTCTGGCGGATGAATGCCGCCGTGGATGTCCCAGATCTTCAGTGCGGTCATGCGGCCTGCTCCCGATCAGTTGCGATCAGCTGGCCGGGCGCCAGCGGCCGGTTCCATTTCCAGCTCTGCAGGTTGCTGCCGACTTCGATCATGTCGATGCAGTCCACCGGGCAGGGTTCGACACACAGGTCGCAGCCGGTGCACTCGGAAATGATCACGGTGTGCATCTGCCGCGGGGCACCGACGATGGCGTCAACCGGGCAGGCCTGGATGCACTTGGTGCAGCCGATGCACTCGGCTTCACGGATGTAGGCGACCATCTGCGGCTTTTCGCCACCCTCGGCATCCAGCGGCTCCGCCTCGACATCGAGCAGATCGGCCAGGGCCTGGATGGTCGCTTCGCCGCCCGGTGGGCACTTGTTGATCTTGTCGCCGCCGGCAATGGCTTCGGCGTAGGGTTTGCAGCCCGGATAGCCGCACTGGCCACATTGGGTCTGGGGTAGCAGGGAATTGATTTGCTCGGCGATCGGATCGCCTTCGACACGAAAACGCACAGCGGCGAAACCGAGGATGGCGCCGCCGAGCAGGCACAGGGCGAGCAGGGCGAGGATCGCGATGACGACTGCGCTCATAGCTTGATCAGCCCGGTGAAGCCCATGAATGCCAGCGACATCAGGCCGGCGGTGACCATGCCGATCGCCGCGCCCTGGAACGACTTCGGCACGTCGGCAATGGCGATGCGCTCGCGCATGGCGGCGAACAGTACGAGCACCAGGGAAAAGCCCAGCCCTGCGGCGAAGCCGTTGACGGTGGCGGTAAGAAAGGTGAATTCGGCCTTGTTGGCATTGAGCAGCGCCACGCCGAGCACGATGCAGTTGGTGGTGATCAGCGGCAGAAAGATGCCGAGTACGCGGTACAGCAGCGGACTGGTCTTGTTCACCACCATCTCGGTGAACTGAACGGTCACCGCGATCACCAGAATGAAACTGATGGTGCGTAGAAACTCGAGGTCCAGCGGCTTGAGCACATACTGCTGGACGAGGTAGCTGCACATGGCAGCAAGCGTCAGCACGAAGGTGGTGGCCAGCGACAGGCCGATGGCGGTCTCGATCTTCTTCGAGACGCCCATGAACGGGCACAGACCGAGGAACTGCACCAGTACGAAATTGTTGACCAGGATGGCGCTAACCATGATCAGGGCGAGTTCGGTCATCTAGGGTCTATTCCCGTTCCGTCCGCTCTGCGAGAGCCGTGGGGCTAAAGGGCCGCTATTATCGGGAAGCAGCGGCAGCCATACAAGGTGCGGCGGCCCGTCGCGGTCCTCGCGCGACGCATGACGTCGTGTCAGAGCTGCCGGTTGTCCGCTGTTTCTGCAGCTGTCTCACGGTTGTGGTCTGATGAATCGAAGCCTGTGACGCCATCGGAGGTGGTTTCCATGAGCATTCGTTCTTCACTGCTTATTCTGCTCTGTGTCGGTCTGGGCATGAGCCTGCAGGCCCATGCGGAGCGGCGAGACGGCGTCTGGGTCTTCCAGGCGGAGAGTCCGCGCTACTACAACCCGGGGCCGCGACACTATGACCGGGACTATCGTCAGCACAACCGTCCGCATCAATACGACCCGCGAAGCCCTTATTCCCACTATCCGCAGTACCCGCGCAACCTGCCGCCGCGTTATCAGAGTCAGCTTCCGCCGCAATACTACGACCGCCATCGCGGCTTCGAGCGACGTGGCTACTGGCGCCAGGAACATCGCCAGCAGCGTCCGCCGCTGATCAGGGATGGGCGCGATCATCGGCTACGGCCGCATTACGATAGGGGCGGCCGTCAGCACTACTATCGGTGATGAGAGGGCATTCAGGCCAGGCCGGTCAGTGGATGATCCCCTTCCCAAGTCGGCTCGAAGTGCGCCTCGACCACCGCTGGCGGAACGTGGTGGGCGTCCGGCCAATGCCAGCCTGGCCTATTGTCCTTGTCGATCAAGCGGGCACGGACGCCTTCGGCGAACTCCGGGTGGCGACAGCAATTCAGGCTTAGCGCGTACTCCATCTGCAATGCCTGGCCCAGCGACAGCTTCCGGCCTTTCTCCTGCTGTCGCCAGGCGAGATGGGCGCTCAGTGGGCATCCGTCGCGCAGGCTGCGAGCGGCGTGCGCGATTACTTCGTCAGAATCATCCTGCAACGCGGCCAAGGCCTGCCATGCATGCGCGAGCTCAGCCACGTCCAGCAGTTCATCGATCCGCTCTCGTCGTGGCAGCAACCTGGGTGCGGGCAGCTGTTCAGTGGCGTGCCTGGACAAGGCCCGCAACAGACTGTGCAGCTGGCTGTGCGCCTGGTCCTGCCAGTTGATCTGGACCAGTCCCTCGATGAGTTCGGGCTGTTGCTCGTCCATCAGGCAGCGGTCGGCAAGACCGATGTCCAGTGCATCGCAGGCATTCACCCGCGTGCCGGTGAGGCCCAGAAACAGACCCAGCTTGCCAGCCAGGCGAGGAAGGAACCAGCTCGCGCCGACATCCGTATGCAGGCCGATGGCGACTTCCGGCATCGCCAGCCAACTATCCGGTGTAACGATGCGGATCGTCGCGCTCTGCAGGAGCCCCATACCGCCGCCCATCACGTAGCCATGGCCCCAGCAGATCAGCGGCTTCGGGTAATGGTGCAGCAGGTGGACGAGGCGGTACTCGTCGGCAAAGAAACGCTCGGCCAAGGCCGGCACCGTTCCGGGCTCGCCTCGGCAGGCCTCTGCAAGGCGGCGTACGTCGCCACCGGCGCAGAACGCCTTGGCACCGTTCCCGCGTAACAGCACGCAGGCGACTGCCGGCTCGTTGGCCCAGCGGCCAAGCTGGTCAAGCAGTGCGTCGATCATCGGCAGACTCAGGGCGTTGAGTTGCTGCGCGGCATCCAGGGTGACAATGGCTATTCGCATGCCATGCAGGGCGGGGCGTTCTTCGAAGGTGACGTGCATGTGATCCTCGGCGCCGGATTGGTGGGCAGGTCCTGTAAGGCTGCGTTTGGTACGGCGGTCATCGGTTGCGCCAGCGAGGGTCGCGCTTCTCGAGGAACGCATTGACACCCTCCAGGGTGTCGTCGGCCTCGAACAGCTCGACGAAGGCCTCGCGCTCGGCGGCGGCAAGCGTATTGGGCACCCGTTTACGGGCCGCGTCGATCAACGGCTTGATGGCACGCACCGCAACAGGGCTTTGCCGCGCGACCCGGGATGCGAGCATCAATGCGTGGCCACGCGACTGGCCGGGCTCGACCACCTGCTCCACCAGTCCGATGCGCAGCGCAGTTTCTGCCGTGATGCGCTCGCCACAGAGGATCATGCGTTTGGCCCAGCCTTCGCCCACCAGCCAGGCCAGTGCCTGGGTGCCGCCCGCACAGGGCAGCAGGCCCACCGATGCCTCCGGCAAGCCCATTTGCGCCTGCTGCTCGGCGATGCGCAGGTCGCAGGCCAGTGCGCATTCCAGGCCCCCGCCAAGGGCGAATCCGTTGATTGCAGCGATGGAGACACCGCGGAAATCGCGCAGCGCCTCAAAGGCTTCGCCAAAGCGGCGGGCCATTTCCCGGGCTCGGATGCGATCGCCGTCAGCGAAGAGTTTCAGGTCCGCCCCCGCGCTGAAGAACTTCTCGCCCTGACCGCAGATCACCAGTGCGTAGATTTCGTCATCGTGGTTCAGATGGTCGATGATCTGCTTGAGCCCGATGAGCGACTCGCGGTCCCAGGTGTTGGCAGGCGGGTGATTGATCGTGATGAGGGCGGTGTGACCATGCTTTTCCACGGTCAGCTTGTGGGTCAGGTCGAAGACACCGGCTTGGTAGGGCTCTACTGCAGTGCTCATGGTCGAAATCCTCGTGCGTTTCAGGGCTCCGCTGACGAGCGACCGGTAACGTCGCTCCTCTTGAGAGTCCTTCAATGCAGCGAGGTTGCAGCGTTCCGGTCGGTCAGACGACCCGATGGAGCCCCCGGGTACTGTCCCAGGTGCTCCATCGTTCTGTCACTGTAGCCTAGCCGGCTGCCCGCCCGCGCGACGCTCTTCCTGCCATTCGGCCAGCGACGGCGCAGCCTGCTCGCCGGATAAACGGTGGACGATCTCGAAATAGTCCTGCTTGAAGCGATCCTTGAGCACTTCTTCGCGTGGCTTTACCTGAATGGCATAGACGGTCTGCACGTTCTGGTGGTCGAACTCGCGCCACTGCTGCTGATCCTTGAGCAGGCTGTAGCTGTGGTTTTCCAGGGCCGCGATGACTTGCTCGCTGCCGATGCTCTTGGCGCGAGTGGCGGCATCTGCCCACTGATAGACGATGCTGTAGGCCGAGGCCGCGGAGCTTGATGGGTGCGTCTGGTAACGCTCACCGAAGTCGCGTACGAATGCCTTGCCGCGTTCGGATCCCTCGAGCTCGGGTACGCGCCAGGTCCAGGGTTCGGTGCCGAGCACGCCGCGCATGATGTCCGGGCCGGCCAGTTCGACCATGGACTGCGTCAGATTAGGAACCGCAATCTGCATCTTCTTGTTCAAGTCGAGTTCGTCGGCGATACGCATGGCTCGCACCATGTCTTCGCCAAACAGGACCAGCACCAGTACCTCGGCACCGCTGTTGGCCGCCTTTTCCAGCGCCGCGCGGTAGTCGGACAGGCGCGCGCCGGGGAAGGCCGTCTTGACCCCCTGGTGCTTGTTCTGGTCGACGGTGCCGGTCGCCTGGCGCAGCGAGCTCTCGCTGGTGTGGCCCCAGGTATAGTCGGAGGTGATGTAGAAATAGGTCTTGCCGGGCATTTTGTCGTTCAGATACTGCCCCAGCACCCGCGCGCTCATCCATGCGTTATTGCACTCGCGGAACATGTAACGGTGGCCATCCTTGCCGGTTGTGTCGTTGGAGTAGGTCAGGGTGCCGAAGTAGAGCAGCCCCCGCTCCTTGGCGCGCTTGCTCGCGGCAATGGCCACCGCGCTGGATACGCCGCCGAACAGCATGGCGACGCCTTCATCCGCCATCTTGTCGACGTTGGCAACGGCCTTTTCGGGGCGGGATGCGGTATTGCGGCTGATCAGGCGTAGCGGGCGGCCCAGAACACCGCCCGCCTCGTTGATCTCGTCGATTGCCAACAAGGCTCCGCGCATTTGTGCAAGGCCTTCTTCCTTGTAGCTGCCGGTACGGGGGTAATTGAGGCCGAGCGTGATGGGGTCAGCAGCCTGAGCCGTAAGACAGAACCCCAGCCCTAGCGCCAGAAGGGTGATCCGGTTCATAGCATGTTCCTTGTTATAGCTTTTGTTATTGGTTTATTGGCAGTTAGCTTTTTTACCCTGCCGCCGGTGCGTGCGTCACTCTTTATGTGCTGCTCGAAGGCGGCGCCGGCGTCAGTACGTGAGCCAGGTGCGATTATGACTAAAGGAGGGAGGGTGGATCTTGCGGTGACGCCGTGATTTCGCCGGTTTGCAGTTGACAACCATGATGGCGTTTTTTAGGGTTCGGCGGCTACGCCATCCGGAAACAGCTCATGACTCAAGACGATCGCATCAGGCTGGAGGCTGGCTGGAAAGAAGCGCTGCGCGAGGAGTTCGACAAGCCATACATGCTTGAGCTTGGCGCTTTCCTTCGGCGAGAGAAGGCTGCGGGCAAGGTGATATTTCCGCCGGGGCCGATGATCTTCAACGCGCTCAATTCCACGCCGCTCGATCAGGTCAAGGTAGTGATCCTTGGGCAGGACCCCTACCACGGTGCCGGTCAGGCCCATGGGCTTTGCTTTTCGGTACAGCCGGGCGTGGCACCACCGCCGTCACTGCAGAACATCTTCAAGGAACTCAAGCGCGACTTGAATCTTGATATCCCTCGGCATGGCTATCTGCAGCACTGGGCAGAACAGGGCGTGCTATTGCTCAATACTTCGCTCACCGTGGAACAGGGTATCGCCGGTTCGCATGCCAAAGCGGGGTGGCAGCTATTCACCGATCGAATCATTGAGGTGGTCAGCGAGCGGCGTCCGCACCTGGTATTCATGCTTTGGGGCGCCCATGCGCAATCCAAATCGAAACTGATAGACGCCACGCGGCATCTGATGCTGAAGTCGGTGCATCCTTCGCCGCTCTCGGCGCACCGCGGATTCATCGGTAACGGTCACTTCAGTCGCGCCAACCAGTTTCTCAGGCAGCAGGGGATGCAGGTGATCGACTGGCAGCTTCCGGCTGAGGTTTAGCCCGACACCCAGGCGGTATCGGGCTAGGTTTTGGTCAGTCTTTGGCGCCGTGCTTGGCCTGAAGGTCCTTGGCCTGCTTGAGATGCTCTTCCAGCTTCGGCAGCGTTTTTTGAGCGAACTGCTTCAGGTCGGCGTTCTCGCCACCCTCCACGTAGTCCTGATACATCTCGATGGTCTGCTCGTGAGCGACGACCTGATTGTTGGCGTAGGCTTCGTCGAAATTCTCGCCATCACGCAGCTTCAGGATCATGGCTTTGGCCTTGTCCATCAGCGTGGCCTCGTCGGACATTTCCAGGTCTTTGGCCTGGGCCAGTTGCGCAAGCTCCTGATTGGCCTTGGTGTGGTCGTCGATCATCATCTTGGCGAATTGCTTCACATCCTCCGACGTACCCTTGTCCAGGGCCATCTTCGCCGTTTCGATTTCTGCAATACCTTTGGCCGAAGCCTCGTCGACGAAGTTTTCGCCTTCGGCGGCAAGCGCTAGGTTAGCCGCTACTCCGAACAGCAAGGCGAATGCGCACGAGAAAATTGTTTTGGTTGCTCTGGTCATTGCGTTCTCCTTTCTTCACCTGACTTGTGTTGGCCGGGAGGCAGACACAAGGCGCGATGCGGCGAGATTGCCGTCCCTTTTTGTGACTAGGTGCCATAGGGACGGTTCCTCGCTTTCGGGCGAGCGGTGTCCGGTGCTTACTGAAGCATGCTCATGGCTGCGTCCATGGCGGCAGACAGGTCCTCGTCCTCCTGCATCAGTTCGCTCGGATCGAGCCCCAGCTTGGCGAAGGCGGGAACCTCGCTCCAGTCCAGCTGCGCGTAAGGGTGCTGGGTGCCCATATAGCTCTGCAGGGTGGCGACTTGCACCACGTCTACATAATCGACTGCGGCCGAATTGCGCTGGAAATCGGTGTACTGACCAGCCACCGACACGATTGCCTCCGGGAAATCCCAGGTGCGCAGGATTTTCTCACCCACCATCGGGTGAATCGTGTCGATGACGTGATTGAGGCTGAACGAGTCCGATAGCAGGGCACTGTGCTCTTCTGCGTAGGTCAGGATCGGCAATATGCCGATCTGATGGACCAGTCCGGCGAGGGTCGCTTGATCAGGCATCAATCGTGTGTAGTGACGGCAGAGCACATGACTGATGGCGGCGACCTCGGTGCTCTTGTTCCAGACCTCGCGCATCTTGCGATCGACGACATCGGTGGTCGCCTGGAACATCTGCTCCATCGCCAGGCCTGTGGCCAGGTTGCAGGTGTAATTGATGCCGAGACGGCTGACCGCCATCTGCAGATCGTCGATCTCGCGACTGGTACGCAGCAGCGGGCTGTTGACCACCTTGATGATGCGTGCGGCGAGGGCTGCGTCGGCGCCTATCACCTTGCTCAGTGCCGGAATGCTGATGTCCGGGTCCTCGGCCGCCTCGCGGACGCGCAATGCCACCTCCGGCAGGGTAGGCAGAACCAATTCATCGTTCTCGATCGCGAGCGTCAGATCGCGCTGGACTTTCTCGGCAAGGGTGCTCATGTCATTCCTTTATGTGTCGGTCAGTGTCGCTAGGGCGCTTCAGGTCAGGGTGCTTTGCCCGTGGTCCATAGTGCGCCTCTCAGGTATTTGCTTTCTGGCTCCGGTTCGCACTAGCGCTGAATTTCCAGATCCGCATTCAGGCTGTAGGGAAGCTCGAGCAGACTCATCGGCAATCCGTCCGGGGAGCCCAGATACAGGCGGCCGTCAGCGGCGGCGTCCTCCTGCAGTACGGCCAGCAGCTCGATTCGGTCGGTGTCACTGGCGGCTAGCACGACCTCACCGACGCTGGAGCCATGCACCGGTGAGAAAATCTCAGCGCCCGGAGCTGGCAGCTCGTCCTGTCTGCCTTCGATCAACAGGCGCTGCAGGCGGCGCTTGAGTTTGCCCAGATACTGCATGCGCGCGACGATTTCCTGGCCGGTATAGCAGCCCTTTTTGAAACTCACGCCGCCCAGTGCCTGCAAATTGATCATCTGCGGGATGAACAGCTCGCGAGTGCTGCCGAATACCTGGCCGATGCCGGCGCGAACCTGGTCCAGCAGCCAGCGATTGACCGGCGCTTCCTGAAGCTGCGCGGCCAGGCGCGTGCGGACCTGCTCGGCGTCGGCGCCAGGGGTCCAGAGTTCGACGCGGCCATCCTGCAGACGGATCGCGATCATGCCGTGGCTCCTCACCACACTGTCGGCGGTCAGCGGAAGATCCAGGCCCAGGCTGACCAGCGAGCCGTCTCCGCCCGCAAGACCGAATCGGCACCAGTCGGCGCTCTCGTCGTTCAGGCGGGACTTGGAAAATACGGCGTACTTATTCAGATCGGCTTGTTGCAGTTGCAGCAGCTCACTGGCCATCGCCAACAGGTAACCGTCGCCATCCAGAACGATGCGGAAACTCGACTGCATGCGCCCCTTGGGCGTGCAGCGTGCGCCCAGACTGGATGTCTCGGCGGTGAGGTAGCTGAGGTTGCAGGTCAGCTGACCCTGGAGAAACTTGCTGGCATCCGGGCCGCGTACGGCAAGGACGCCTTCATGCGACAGAACGCAAAAATAAGCAGTGTCGGTCATGATTGGTCGTCGTCAGAATCCGGGTGGGCATCATAGCAGCCCGGCGGAAACGGTTGCGTGATGAAGGGTTTGCAGCTCGACGAAAAAAGCGACTGATGAGTTCGGTGCAGCCGCTATAATGCGCGCCTTCTCAAAAGGAGCCGATGTATGGCTGAGCAATCCGAACTCAATCGTCTGTTTTGGCAAAGCCGTCGCGGCATGTTGGAGCTGGATGTGTTGCTGGTACCTTTCGTCAAGGAGGTCTATCCAGGTCTCGATGAGGAAGATCAGCACCGCTATCGCAAGCTGCTGAGTTGCGAGGATCAGGACATGTTCGGCTGGTTCATGCAGCGCGGCGAGCCCGAGGATGAGGACCTGCGGCGCATGGTTCGCATGATCCTCGATCGTGTCCAGCCCAAGTAATCAATCATTCGAGTGTCGCTGGCAGCCCTCCAGCTGGTTGTTGACGCTCTATCTCGGGGCTCAGGCGCTCGCCCTGGCCGCCATCGTGCTGTCGGCTGCGCCGCTCTGGTTGCAGTTGATAGCGCTTCTGTTTTGTCTGGTCCACGCGCTGTGGGTGTTGCCGCGCGGGATTCTACTGTCCAGTCGAGATGCCTGGTCTGGCCTGCGCCACGATGCTGCGGGCTGGCACCTGTGGAGCGACCGGCAAGGTTGGCAGGCAGTTCAGTTGCTGCCTGACAGCCTGGCGCTGCCACTGATAGTCGTGCTGCGTTTTCGCGTGCCGGGCCGGCGGTTAGCTGGCAGCATCTGCGTGCCCCGCGACGCACTACCGCGAGAGCAGCATCGTCGACTGCGGGTGCGGCTCAAGTTCAGTCGACGTAGGTGGGCGGCGCCAGAATAGTGTCGACCGCTTGCGGCAGCAGCTCCGGGTAGTCGAGGGTGTAGTGCAGTCCTCGGCTCTCCTTGCGCAGCATGGCCGAGCGAATCATCAGGTCTGCAACCAGCGCCAGATTGCGTAGTTCGAGCAAATCACGACTGACTTTGTAGTTGCTGTAGAACTCGTCGATCTCGCTCAGCAGCAGGCGCACTCGGTGCTGCGCGCGCATTAGCCGTTTGTTGGTGCGGACGATGCCGACGTAGTCCCACATGAAGCGCCGCAGCTCGTCCCAGTTGTGCGCGATGATCACGTCTTCGTCGGAGTCGGTCACCTGGCTGGCGTCCCATGCAGGTAACGTTGCTGCGTTGGTGACTTGGGGCAGTTCGCGCAGGATGTCCTGAGCGGCCGCCCGGCCGTAGACGAAGCATTCGAGCAGCGAGTTGCTGGCCATGCGGTTCGCGCCGTGCAGGCCTGTGAAACTGGTCTCGCCGATGGCGTAGAGGCCGGGGATGTCGGTGCGTCCAGCCTGATCCACGACTACGCCGCCGCAGGTGTAGTGCGCTGCGGGTACCACCGGAATCGGCTGGCTGGTGATGTCGATGCCGTATTCCAGGCAGCGCTCGTAGACGGTGGGGAAGTGGCTTTTGATGAACTCGGCAGGCTTGTGGCTGATATCGAGGTAGACGCAGTCGATGCCTAGTCGCTTCATTTCGTGGTCGATTGCGCGTGCGACGATATCGCGCGGGGCGAGTTCTTCCCTGGCATCGAAACGCGGCATGAAACGCTCGCCGTTAGGCAGCTTGAGCAAGGCACCTTCCCCGCGCAGGGCTTCGGTCACCAGAAAGCTCTTCGCTTGCGGGTGATAGAGGCAGGTAGGGTGGAACTGGTTGAATTCCAGATTGCCGACGCGGCAGCCCGCTCGCCAGGCCATCGCAATGCCATCGCCGCACGCGCTGTCCGGGTTGCTGGTGTACAGGTAAACCTTGGCCGCGCCGCCGGTAGCCAGTACGACGAATCGTGACTGGAAGGTTTCGACCTCGCCGGTGCTGCGATTGAGCACATAGGCGCCCAGGCAGCGTCTGCCCGGCAGCCCGAGTTTGTGTTCGGTGATTAGGTCGACTGCAACGCGCTGTTGTAGAAGCTCGATATTGCTCTGCTTTCTGGCCTGGCCAAGCAGCGTGTTGAAAATGGCTGCGCCAGTGGCGTCGGCTGCGTGAATGATGCGCCGATGGCTATGGCCGCCCTCGCGGGTCAGGTGAAATTCGAAACTGCCGTCTTCGCGATCCGGGGCATTGTCCCGCGTGAAGGGCACCCCTTGCTCGATCAGCCACTGGATGGCCTCGTTGCTGTGCTCGACCGTGAAACGGACGGCGTCTTCGCGGCACAGCCCTCCTCCGGCGATGAGGGTGTCGGAGACATGTGACTCTACGGTGTCGGTCGTATCCAGTACTGCGGCGACGCCACCTTGGGCCCAGTAGGTGGAGCCGTTGGAGAGATCGCCCTTGCTGAGAACGGCGATGCGAAGATCGGTCGGCAGGTTGAGTGCCAAGGTCAAGCCGGCGGCACCGCTGCCGATGACCAGCACGTCGTATCGTAGAACCTGGTTCATGTCCAATTCCGGCGGGAAAAACGAGCCCTAGTATATAGACGGGATGTAGCGCCAAAATAGGCGACTGTGTGTTTGTCTTCTAACGAAGGGAACTTTTCCTTCGCGGGGTGGCTCAATAGGCAGTTATGAATGCAAACCAGCTGGCCATCGTGAATGGGCGGTGCGAGTTTGCTATGGACACCAGGACGGCGTCGTCAGCAATGGCGCAACGCTGTGGTGCAATCGCCGTCAGGTATTGCAGGATAGCTTGCTAGGAGGGGGGAGAACTTTTGCGTAAAGCCCGGGTCTATTCTGGCAGGTCGGTTCGCTGGTGTGAGCGACGCTACTCCGCTACCGAGGAGGAGCGTTCATGTTGACTCAGGAGCAGGACCAGCAGCTGGTTGAACGAGTGCAGCGTGGTGACAAGCGGGCGTTTGATCTGCTGGTAATGAAATACCAGCACAAGATCCTTGGGTTGATCGTGCGGTTCGTGCATGACTCTCATGAAGCTCAGGATGTTGCCCAAGAGGCTTTTATCAAAGCCTACCGCGCACTCGCCAATTTTCGCGGTGACAGCGCTTTCTACACCTGGCTGTACCGCATCGCCATCAATACGGCGAAGAATCATCTGGTGGCGCGCGGCAGACGCCCGCCAGATAGTGATGTGAGTTCCGAGGACGCCGAGTTCTATGAGGGCGATCATGCTCTCAAGGACATCGAGTCACCGGAACGCTCGCTGCTCAGGGATGAGATTGAAGATACCGTTCATCGAACCATTCAACTTTTGCCAGAAGATTTGCGTACGGCTCTAACACTGCGTGAATTTGATGGTCTTAGTTATGAAGACATTGCGAGCGTCATGCAGTGTCCGGTGGGCACAGTGCGTTCCCGGATCTTCCGGGCACGTGAAGCCATAGATAAAGCATTGCAACCCTTGTTGCATGAATCCTGAGACAGCGGCGACAGCCAAGAGAGGAACCGCCATGAGTCGTGAAGCCCTGCATGAATCGCTGTCCGCGGTGATGGATAACGAAGCGGACGAGTTGGAATTACGTCGCATGCTCGCAGGCGACAACCCGGAGCTACGTGCTACCTGGTCGCGTTATCAACTTGCCCGTGCCGCCATGCACAAGGAGTTGATCGAGCCGCGCCTGGATATCGCTTCTGCGGTATCGGCTGCGTTGGCTGATGAGGCCGCGCCGGTCAAGGCGCAACGTAACGGATGGAAAGGCCTCGGCCGGCTGGCAGTGGCTGCTTCGGTTACAGTCGCTGTTCTGGCCGGTGTACGTCTGTACAATCAGAATGAGGTTGCTGGTCCGCAGCTAGCGCAGCAGGCTCCGCAGCCAAGTATTTCGGTTCCGCAGACCAGTCAAGGGCCGGCGGTTCTGGCTGGTTACAGTGAGCAAACTGAAGCGCCTGTACAGGCAGCGGCAGATGGCGCTCCGGTAGAGCGCTGGCACGAAGAGCGTCTGCCTTCATATGTTCGCCAGCATGCCCAGCAAGCTGCCTTTGGTAATGGATCGGAGAGCGCGCTGCCTTACGCTCGCGCGGCCAGCATGGAAGAACGTTAGGGAGAAACATGCGCGTATTACCGCTGTATGTGGTGATGGGGGGCTGGCTATCGATGCCGGCCCTTGCTGCTGATGCCGGGTCCTGGATGGAGCGACTTGCGGCGGCAGAGCAGAAACAGAGTTATATCGGTACGTTCGTCTACGAACGCAATGGCAGCTTTTCCAGTCATGCCGTTTGGCAGCAGGTCGAAGAAGGTCAAGTGCAGGAGCGATTGCTTCAGCTTGACGGAGCTCCGGCTGAAGTTCTGCTGGTAAATGGTCAGATGCAATGCGCTACCGATGACCTCGCGGCGCAAGTGCGTGAAGCGCAAGCTTGGCACGGGCAGCGTCTCGATCCGAAAGCACTCTCCGAGTGGTACGAATTCCGTGAGATCGGAGATTCAAGAGTTGCTGGTCGCCCTGCCGTGGCGCTGGCTGTCGTGCCGAAGGACCAGCACCGTTACGGCTTCGAACTGCATCTCGACCAAGATACCGCATTGCCCCTCAAGTCGCTGATGCTGAACGAGAAAGGGCAGCTGCTCGAGCGTTTCCAATTCACCCAGTTCACGGCTGGCAGTGTATCTGCCGAGCAACTGAAGCCCGGCGCTGATTGCAATCCAGTGACCGTGAACCGGCGCGAGGCGAATCCAACATCGCCCTGGCGCTCCGACTGGTTGCCTTCCGGCTTCACGCTTCTGGATGCCAACGAACGACCTAGTCCCGCCTCTTCCGAAACTGTTTCCTGGTTGTCCTACGGTGATGGCCTGGCGAAGTTTTCCGTGTTTCTGGAGCCGCTGCGCGGCGCCTTGGTTGAGGACGCGCGAAGCCAGATGGGGCCTACCGTCGCGGTCTCTAAGCGCATCAGTACTGCGGATGGCGATGTCATGGTGACCGTGGTGGGCGAGATTCCACTTGGCACGGCTGAACGGGTTGCCCTGTCCATGCGAGCCAGTTCGGAACAGGCACAACGATGATCGAACAGCCTGGGCGGGTAGTCGCGCTGGATGTCGGCGCTGTTTGGGTTGAGACTCGGCGCAAAACTACCTGCTCTGGCTGTTCCGCGAAGAGTGGCTGTGGCCAAGGCTTGATGGATACCCTCGGTGTTCGCGAACAGCGCGGCCTCATCAGGGCGCTCTGCGATCTCCACCTGCAGGTCGGTGACGGTGTCGTTGTGGGCATCCGCGAGGACGTGTTGCTGCGCGGTGCCGTCCTTGTCTATCTTCTCCCTCTTATCGTGCTGATGGCGGCCGCTTCGCTGGCCGCTCAGCTGTCGACGCGTGAGTCGATCGTTATTCTGGCAGGTCTGGGGGGCTTCTTCATTTCCTGGCTATTCGTGCGTATGCGAAGCCGCCGTACCGCAGCTGACCCGAATCTGCAGCCGGTGGTTTTGCGCGCCATGCTCGCGGGGCCTGCGAGTCCCTGAGCTTCCTTGTTTTGTCAGTGGGGAGACTTGTAGTCATGTTCAATCGAAACAGCTGCTTCGCCTTCGTGGCGGGCCTGGCATTGCTGAGCCATGCTGTCGTTGCCCAGGCGGAATTGCCTGATTTCACGCCGCTGGTCGAAAGTGCCTCGCCAGCGGTAGTCAATATCAGCACCAAGCAGAAGGTGCAGAGCCGCGGTGCGACTGCGCAGATGCCGGAACTCGAAGGGCTGCCGCCGATTTTTCGCGAGTTCTTCGAACACAGCATCCCACAGATGCCGGGCGCCCCGGGTCGCGGCCAGCAGCGTGAAGCGCAGTCTCTCGGTTCGGGTTTCATAATTTCCGAAGACGGTTATGTCCTGACCAACAATCACGTGGTCGCCGATGCCGACGAAATCATCGTTCGTCTGCCGGATCGAAGCGAGCTGGAAGCCAAGCTTATCGGTGCCGATCCGCGCTCCGACGTGGCGGTGCTGAAGGTCGAGGGCAAGGGACTACCGACCGTCAAGATTGGCCGTTCTGATGAGCTGAAAGCAGGGGAGTGGGTGCTCGCCATTGGCTCGCCGTTTGGTTTCGATCATACGGTGACCGCCGGTATTGTCAGTGCGACTGGCCGCAGCTTGCCCAATGAGAGCTACGTGCCGTTCATTCAGACCGACGTGGCAATCAACCCGGGCAATTCCGGCGGTCCGCTGTTTAACCTCGACGGTGAGGTGATTGGCATCAACTCGCAGATATTCACGCGCTCCGGTGGCTTCATGGGGCTGTCCTTCGCCATTCCGATCGATGTGGCAATGGATGTTGCCAATCAGCTGCGAACCGAAGGCAAGGTGAGTCGGGGCTGGCTTGGCGTGGTCATCCAGGAAGTCAACAAGGATCTGGCTGAGTCCTTTGGTCTTGAGCGTCCAGCGGGCGCCCTGGTGGCTCAGGTTATGGATGGCGGTCCGGCAGCGCGCGGTGGTCTGCGTGTCGGTGATGTGATTCTGAGCCTCAACGACAAGCCGATTGTCATGTCTGCTGATCTGCCTCATCTGGTCGGAGCACTCAAGCCTGGCAGCACCGCACGAATGGAAGTGGTGCGCGACGGTGATCGCAAGATGCTCGACGTCAAGATCGGCGCCATGCCGGAAGAGGGCGAAGCCGTGGCAGCCTCTGGTGGCGGCCAGGAACGCAGCGATAACCGCCTGGGTGTTAAAGTCACTGAGCTGACCGATGAGCAGAAGAAGAGCCTGGATTTACCGGGCGGTGTGGTGATCACTGAGATTCTCAACGGGCCGGCTGCGATGATTGGGCTGCGCCCGGGCGATGTCATCACCCATCTGAATAATCAGGCGATCAATTCGGCGGCAACATTTGCCCAAGTGGCTGAGCAATTGCCGAAGAATCGATCCGTTTCGATGCGAGTTCTGCGTCAGGGGCGTGCGAGTTTCATTACTTTCAAGCTCGCTGAATAAGACGCTGGCTGGTGAATGTGGAAGGGCGGTTATTACCGCCCTTTTTCATTTTCAAGACGTAACAGCACGTCCGTTGCGTTGCTCATCAGCTGCGGATGGCTTGTGCGTGGCACTGCAAGGGTTGATCAGTTACACTTCGCGGCTATTTTCGGCGGGCAATCGGCCCGCGACTATTCCGAGTGTTGAGCTGTGAGTGACCTGAGTCATATCCGCAATTTTTCCATCATCGCCCATATCGATCACGGCAAGTCGACCCTGGCAGACCGTTTTATCCAGATGTGTGGTGGTCTGACCGAGCGTGAAATGGAAGCCCAGGTGCTGGATTCGATGGATCTCGAGCGCGAGCGCGGCATCACCATCAAAGCCCACAGCGTCACGCTTTATTACACCGCGCGCGATGGCAAGACCTACCAGCTGAATTTCATCGATACGCCCGGCCACGTCGACTTCACCTATGAAGTCAGTCGCTCGCTGGCCGCGTGCGAGGGTGCGCTGCTGGTAGTCGATGCTGGCCAGGGCGTCGAGGCGCAATCGGTAGCCAACTGCTACACGGCGATCGAACAGGGCCTGGAAGTGATGCCGGTGTTGAACAAGATGGACCTGCCACAGGCCGATCCGGACAAGGTCAAGGAAGAGATCGAGCACATCATCGGCATCGATGCGACCGACGCGGTGGCCTGCAGCGCCAAGAGCGGCATGGGCGTGGACGAGGTGCTCGAGCGCCTGGTCGCCGTGATCCCGCCGCCGACCGGCGATGTCGAGGCGCCGTTGCAGGCGTTGATCATCGACTCATGGTTCGACAACTATCTGGGCGTCGTATCGCTGGTACGGGTTCGCCACGGTCGTATCAAGAAGGGCGACAAGGTGCTGGTGAAATCCACCGGCAAGGTCCACCAGGTGGACAGTGTCGGCGTGTTCAACCCCAAGCACACCGCCACGGCAGACCTCAAGGCTGGCGAGGTGGGCTTCATCATCGCCGGCATCAAGGACATTCTCGGCGCTCCAGTGGGCGACACGCTGACACTGTCGAGCACGCCGGACGTGGAGATGTTGCCCGGTTTCAAACGCGTCAAGCCGCAGGTCTATGCCGGTCTGTTCCCGGTCAGTTCGGACGACTTCGAGGATTTTCGCGAAGCGCTGCAGAAGCTGACCCTCAACGATGCCGCGTTGCAATACGAACCGGAAAGCTCCGACGCGTTGGGCTTCGGCTTCCGTATCGGCTTCCTCGGCATGCTGCATATGGAGATCATTCAGGAGCGCCTCGAGCGCGAGTACGACCTGGATCTGATCACCACCGCGCCGACGGTTGTTTACGAGTTGCTGTTGAAGAACGGCGACACCATCTACGTCGACAGCCCTTCGAAGCTGCCCGACATGTCCTCCGTCGAGGACATGCGCGAGCCGATCGTGCGCGCCAACATCCTCGTGCCCCAGGAACACCTGGGCAACGTCATCACGCTGTGCATCGAGAAGCGCGGCGTGCAGCGCGACCTGCAGTTCCTCGGCAGTCAGGTGCAGGTGCGTTACGACCTGCCGATGAGCGAGGTGGTGCTGGACTTCTTCGATCGCTTGAAATCGTGCAGCCGCGGTTACGCCTCGCTGGACTACAGCTTCGAATGTTTCCAGTCGGCCAACCTGACGCGCCTGGACATCCTCATCAACGGCGACAAGGTGGATGCGTTGGCACTGATTGTCCACCGCGACAATGCCCACTACAAGGGCCGCATCCTAGTCGAGAAGATGAAGGAGCTTATCCCGCGTCAGATGTTCGATGTGGCGATTCAGGCGGCCATCGGCGGCCAGATCGTTGCCCGCAGTACGGTCAAGGCGTTGCGCAAGAACGTTCTGGCCAAATGCTACGGCGGCGATGTGAGCCGTAAGCGCAAGCTGCTGGAAAAGCAGAAAGCCGGTAAGAAGCGCATGAAGCAGGTAGGCAACGTCGAAATCCCGCAGGAGGCGTTCCTCGCCGTGCTGAAGGTGGACAGCTGATATGTCGATCAATTTCCCGTTGTTGCTGGTTATCGCCGTGGCTGTCTGCGGCCTGTTGGCGCTGAGCGACCTGTTGTTCTTCGCCCCCCGCCGCCGGGCTGCGATCGCCAACTACGAAGGGCGCACCGGGGAAATCGATCCATCGACCCTTGAGGCGTTGAACAAGGAGCCGGTGCTGATCGAGTACGGCAAGTCGTTCTTCCCGGTGCTGGCCATCGTGCTGGTGCTGCGCTCGTTCCTGGTCGAGCCGTTCCAGATTCCCTCCGGCTCGATGATCCCCACGTTGGAAGTTGGCGATTTCATTCTGGTGAACAAGTTCGCCTATGGCATCCGCCTGCCGGTAGTGGATACCAAGGTGATCGAAGTCAGCGACCCGAAGCGTGGCGACGTCATGGTGTTCCGCTATCCGAATCAACCGAGCATCAACTACATCAAACGGGTCGTCGGCCTGCCTGGCGACACCGTGCGCTACAGCCGCGATCGTCGGCTGTTCATCAACGATCAGCCGGTTGCCGAGACACTGGTCGGCGAGGAGCCGGGCAGCTTGGGCAGCGCCGTGCTGTATCGGGAAAAGCTGGGCGAGATGGAGCACCTGATTCGCAAGGAAATGGGCCGCTATCGCATCGAGCCGAGCCGTCAGTGGACCGTGCCGGCTGAGCACTACTTCATGATGGGCGATAATCGCGATAACTCGAATGACAGCCGCTATTGGCAGGACGAGTCGATTCCCGCGGAGCTGGCTGGCATGGTCCCGGACCGTAACATCGTCGGCAAGGCGTTCGCCGTCTGGATGAGCTGGCCTGATCCGAAGCTCAGCAATCTGCCGAATTTCTCCCGCGTGGGCCTGATTCACTGAAAGCTGTGAATTGCGGCCGTCGCTGAGCGAACCGGGCTCGCTATATTTGTCCTGCCCCGATCGGTGGGTATCGTAACGACATAGAGGTCGACATGAGTTTTGCGCGTTCGCAAAAAGGGCTGTCCATGCTGAGCTGGATCATGGTCCTGGCAATCGTGGCGTTTGTGGCCAGCACGGGATTTAAAATGTTCCCGCATTACTTCGATTACATGTCCATGGACAAGATCATCCAGTCCGTGGAAACCGACGAAGCGCTTGAGATTCAGAGCGTCGGGGAGTTCTATAGTCATGTCAGCAAGGGGATGCAGGTAAACGGCATCCAGAACATCGACCTGAAGGAAGCGCTGAAGGTCGAGATCCAGAACAACGAATTCAGGGCGCACCTGAAATACGAAAAACGCGAGCCGCTGATCCGCAATCTCGATCTGGTGGCGAACTTCGATAAAGAATATCGCCTAAGGATGCCGTGAGCACTTCGTTAGCCCGTCTCGAGCGCAGGCTCGGTTATCAATTCAAGGATCAGGAGCTGATGCTCCTGGCCCTGACCCATCGTAGCTATGCCGGACGCAACAACGAGCGTCTGGAGTTTCTCGGCGACGCCATTCTCAATTTCGTTGCCGGTGAGGCGCTGTTCAATCATTTTCCGCAAGCCCGTGAGGGGCAGCTGTCGCGTCTGCGCGCGCGTCTGGTCAAGGGCGAGACGCTGGCGGTGCTGGCGCGTGGATTCGAGCTCGGCGAATATTTGCGCCTCGGCTCCGGTGAGCTCAAGAGCGGCGGTTACCGCCGCGAATCTATCCTGGCCGACACCCTCGAAGCGCTGATCGGTGCCATTTATCTGGACGCGGGCATGGATGTTGCTCGCGAGCGGGTCGTCGCCTGGTTGGCCAACGAGCTGCAAGGCCTGACGCTGGTCGATACCAACAAGGACCCGAAGACCCGGCTGCAGGAATTTCTGCAATCGCGTGCCTGTGAGCTGCCGCGTTACGAGGTGGTGGATATTCAAGGCGAACCGCATTGCCGCACCTTCTTCGTCGAATGTCAGGTTGCTTTGCTGAACGAGAAAACCCACGGGCAGGGCGCTAGCCGCCGAATTGCCGAACAGGTTGCCGCTGCAGCCGCATTGATCGCCTTGGGCGTGGAGAACGGACATGACTGACGAACAGCTGCAATCCGAGGACGTCAGCCGTTGCGGTTACGTGGCGATCGTCGGCCGGCCGAACGTCGGCAAGTCGACGCTGCTCAACCACATCCTTGGCCAGAAGCTGGCGATCACCTCGCGCAAGCCGCAGACGACGCGGCATAACATGCTCGGCATCAAGACCGAGGGCAGCGTTCAGGCCGTCTATGTGGACACGCCGGGGCTGCACAAGAATGGCGAGACGGCGCTCAACCGCTACATGAACCGCACTGCTGCCTCGGCATTGAAGGATGTCGACGTGGTGATCTTCGTCGTCGACCGCACCCGCTGGACCGACGAAGACCAGGCCGTGCTCGAGCGGGTGCAGTACGTTACCGGACCGTTGATCGTTGCGGTCAACAAGACCGACCGTGTCGAGGACAAGGCCGAGCTGTTGCCGCATCTGCGCTGGCTGGCCGAGCAGCTGCCGAACGCGGAGATCGTGCCGATTTCGGCGCAGCACGGACAGAACCTGGAAACGCTGGAAAAACTGGTCGCCGATCGTCTGCCCGAGAGTGAGCACTTCTTCCCGGAGGACCAGATCACCGATCGCAGCAGTCGTTTCCTCGCCGCCGAGCTGGTGCGCGAGAAGATCATGCGACAGCTTGGCGCCGAGGTGCCTTACCAGATCACCGTGGAGATCGAGGACTTCAAGCAGGAAGGCCGCGTGTTGCACATCCATGCGCTGATTCTGGTCGAGCGTGACGGGCAGAAGAAGATCATCATCGGCGACAAGGGCGAGCGCATCAAACGTATCGGCCAGGAAGCGCGCAAGGATATGGAAGTGCTGTTCGATTCCAAGGTCATGCTGCACCTGTGGGTCAAGGTGAAGGGTGGCTGGTCCGACGATGAGCGTGCGCTGCATTCGCTGGGTTACCAGTAAGCGCCGACCCGCAATCAATGGTGCGCATCGCGCACCTTCTGGGCTGCCATGCACCAACCTGCGTTCGTTCTGCACAGTCGCCCGTACAAGGAAAGCAGCGCGCTGGTCGACCTGTTCACCCCGCAGGGCCGGCTGAGTGCCGTCATGCGTGCCGCGCGTGGTAAGGCCGGCAGTCTGATCCGCCCCTTCGTATCGCTGGAAGTCGAGCTGCGCGGCAAGTCCGAGCTGAAGACCGTTGCCCGTCTCGAAAGCGCCGGCCCTGCGCACTGGCTCGATGGCCAGGCGCTGTTCAGCGGCATGTACCTCAACGAATTGCTGATTCGCCTGCTGCCTGCCGAAGACGCGCACCCCGCGCTATTCGATCATTACGTCGCGACACTGCCGGCCCTGGCCGCACATCGGCCGCTGGAGCCGCTGCTGCGTGCGTTCGAATGGCGGCTGCTCAGCGAGTTGGGCTATGGTTTTGCCCTCGATGTGGACATCGCCGGCCAGCCGATTGACCCGCAGCGGCTCTATCACCTACTGCCCGACGCCGGCCTGGAGCCCGTCGCGGGATTTCAGCCGGGGCTGTTCAACGGCGCGGAACTATTGGCCATGGCCGAGGCCGATTGGCAGGTTCCGGGGGCGCTGGCCGCGGCCAAGCGGCTGATGCGCCAGGCCCTGGCTCCCCATCTGGGCGGTCGACCGCTGGTCAGCCGCGAATTGTTCATGAATCTGAAGGAGGCCCCGCGTGACTGAAGCCAATCGAATTCTGCTCGGCGTCAATGTCGACCACGTCGCCACACTGCGTCAGGCCCGCGGCACCCGCTATCCGGACCCGGTCAAGGCTGCGCTGGATGCGGAAGAGGCCGGCGCCGATGGCATCACCGTGCACCTGCGCGAGGATCGCCGGCATATCCAGGAACGCGATGTGCTGATGATGAAGGACGCGCTGCAGACACGGATGAACTTCGAGATGGGGGTCACCGAGGCGATGCTCGCATTCGCCGAGCAGCTGCGTCCGGAGCACGTCTGCCTGGTCCCGGAAACGCGTCAGGAGTTGACCACCGAGGGTGGGCTGGACGTGCTCGGGCAGGAAGCACGCATTCGTGAGGCCGTCGAGCGTCTACGTGGCTGCGGCGCGGAGGTTTCGCTGTTCATCGATGCCGATCCGCGGCAGATCGAGGCGGCGGCCCGGGTCGGTGCACCGGCTATCGAGTTGCACACCGGGCGCTACGCCGATGCCCACAGTGTGGCGGAGCGAGCCTGCGAGCTGGCGCGGATTCGCGATGGCGTCGAGGCTGGCCTCAGCCACGGACTGATCGTCAACGCCGGGCATGGTCTGCATTACCACAACGCCGAGGCCATCGCGGCGATCCGTGGCGTCAATGAGCTGAACATCGGTCACGCCATCGTTGCCCATGCGTTGTTCGTCGGCTTCAAGCAGGCGGTCAAGGAAATGAAGCATCTGATCCTGAGTGCGGCGGCGCGGGGCTGAAAGAATCGGGAGTGTTTCAGCCGCGATGACACGCGGCTGGCAGGCTCCGATTGGTGAGGTTGCGCCGGGTGTCATCTGCTGGCAGGCCCGCTCCCACGCTAGTGCGGGGCGCCGTGTTCCACCTCAGCGGCGCAACAGGTTGATCACTACGGTCAGCACCACGCTGAGAATCACCATCGAGGTGATCGGAATGAACACCCGGCTGCGTTCGGACTCGATGCGGATGTCGCCGGGCAGTCGGCCGAACCAGCTCAGCAGCCCGGGGAAGTAGTGCCAGGCAATGCCGAGCAATAGCAGGGCCGCGCCCGCCACGATCATCCAGCGTGCCATTTCATCTCCTCGTTTCGTTCCAGTCGTGTGGCCGGCCGCGTGCGGTACTCGACGAAGGCGGCGATCACCTGTGCGGCCAGCACCTCGACGGCTTCGCTTCGATTGCTGCCGCGGAGCAGCTTGATCTGATACTCGCCCAGTTGCGGCAACCCATACTGGCCATCGAGACGCTGCAGGGGCGGGCGAATCAGGCTTGATGGATAGGGCGCGATGGCGAGATCGGCAATCATCGCGGCCTCCTGTCCCGAAGTCTGTTCGCTGGAGTAGGCCACCCGATAGCTGCGGCCGATGCGGTCGAGGGCATCCAGTGCCTGTCGCCGCCAGGCGCAATCGGGGCTGGCCAGCGCCAGCGGCAGCGGCGTGCGCAGCGCGGCGACACCACCGCTGCGACCGGCCCAGACCAGCGGTTCGCTATGAATCGGCTCGCCCCGCGAATCGTCCTGGCCGAGGTTGCCGACGGTGACCAGGGCGAGGTCCAGTTCGCCTGCGTCGATGCGCTCGATCATATCGATGCTGCGCGCGACCGACACATCCACTTCGACTCCGGGATGGCTGCGGGCGAACAACGCCAGCAGGCCGGGCAGGATGCGCGTCCCGACATCCGCCGGCGTTCCGAAGCGCACGCGACCCTGCAGCGCTGGCTGGAGGAAGTGCGCAATGGCTTCTTCGTTGAGTTTGAGCAGGCGTCGGGCATAGCCGAGCAGCGTCTCGCCGGCCGGTGTCAGGCGCACCTGCCGCGCCTCGCGGACGAACAGGGAGCGCCCAAGAGTCTCTTCCAGCCGCTTGATCTGCATGCTGACCGCCGAGGTGCTGCGATAGATCTGTCCGGCGGCGCGAGTGAAGCTGCCGCTCTCGGCAATGGCGACAAAGGTGCGCAGGACATCGCTTTCCAGCAGGGGCGTCGAAGGGATAGTGGATTGCTCAAGCGGCTCGGACATAAGAGAGGCTTCAGTTTTTCTGAACACAGGCTTTCATATTAGTCGTTTGTTTGAACGACTGATGCCCGCTCATCCTGTAGGCAACCGGTGGCGCCACAGCCCGTGGCCACCGCGAGCGAAGCGGAGGTGAGCATGCCTGGTGAACGACGCGATACGCGTGTACGACAACAATCCGAGCCGCAGTTGCCGGACTTCTACATGCCGGCCATGTGGCCGCTGGATCTGCAGCGCAGCCTGCATGACTGGTTTCGCGCCTGGCCGCAGCGGCGCCTGTATCGGCGACTGCTGAAGCTGGATGATCTACAGTTGGCGTCGCGTGATCTGGATCGACGTCGGCTCGGTGAAATGGCTCATGCGCCGTTGCGCCAGTTGATAGCGCAGCGGCGCAAGCGTCCCAGCCCTGTGCGCCCCGGTCGTTGAGCGACAAACCGACCGTCAGGGCTTGCGCGCGAGGAGCACGGCGCGCATGGGGGCCGGCAGGCCTTCGACCGTTTTGCCTTGGTCTTGCGGGTCGAGGAAGTCGGGCAACGACTGGTAGCGCATCCACTCGGTGCTGCGCTGTTCCTCAATGCTGGTCACGCTGACATCCACGCAGCGCACGTCGACAAAGCCGGCGCGGCGCAACCAGCATTCCAGCGCCTTCACCGAGGGCAAGAACCAGACGTTGCGCATCTGCGCATAGCGGTCTTCCGGCACCAGTGCGGTATTTTCGTCGCCTTCCACCACCAGGGTCTCCAGCACCAGTTCGCCGCCGCGTACGAGGCAGTCCTTGAGGTCGAGCAGATGGTCGACCGGCGAGCGGCGATGGTAGAGCACGCCCATGGAAAACACCGTCTCGAAGCCTTCGAGCCTGCCCGGCAGTTCTTCCAGTGCGAACGGCAGATGCCAGACCGGCAGCTCCTGCAGGTAGCGCTTCATCGCATGGAACTGGCAGAAGAACAGCCAGTTCGGGTCGACCCCGATCACGCTGTCGGCGCCGGCACCGAGCATGCGCCACATGTAGTAGCCGTTGCCGCAACCGACGTCGAGGATGCGTTTGCCGGCCAGATTCAGGTGCGGCGCGACCCGGTCCCACTTCCAGTCCGAGCGCCATTCGGTATCGACATGCACGCCGAACACGTCGAACGGACCCTTGCGCCATGGCGAGAGCCCCATCAGCGCATCGTGGGTGGCCTGGCGCGTGGCGTCGTCACAGGTCGCGTCGAGGCGGAAGCCGTCGCGCAGTTCGACCTGCACGGGCGCCAGCGCAGGTAGCGCATCGACGGCACGCCGCCAGCGCGGCAGATCACCGTGGCCAACTGCGAGTTTGGCGTCCAGCTGCTGCTGAACGCCGTTGGCCCAGGCGGCCAGCGGGGTGCCGGCCAGGCGCCAGGCGAGGGGAGTCAGGTCGAGGTTCATGGCAGGGCGATCAGCGAAGCGAAATTCAGGCACTGGAACCAGGGCACGACCTTGGAAAAGCCGGCATTCAGTAGCCGTTGGCGATGGGTTTCCAGGCTGTCGGGCTTCATCACGTTTTCGATGGCGCTGCGCTTCTGGGCGATTTCCAGTTCGCTGTAGCCATTGGCGCGCTTGAAGGCGATGTGCAGGTCGGTCAGCAATTGCTGCTCGTCTTCATCCTCGAAGCGCAGCTTTTCCGACAGGATCAGCGCGCCACCGGGCACCAGCGCCTGGCGAATGCGGCTGAGCAGGGCCGGGCGCTGTTCCGGTGCGATGAACTGCAGGGTGAAGTTCAGCGCCACCAGCGAGCTGGGCTGGAACTGCAGAGCCAGGATGTCGCCCTCGATGACGTCGACCGGCAGCAGTTCCTGAAACATCGAGTCCTGCCCGTGGAGGTATTCGCGGCAGCGCTCGACCATTGCCGCGGAGTTATCAACGGCGACGACCTGGCAGTTGTCGGCAGTCACGTGACGACGCAGGGCCTGGGTCACCGCGCCCAGCGAGCAGCCCAAGTCATACAGATGAGTATGCGGCTGTGCGAACTGAGCGGCGATCACGCCGATGTTCTCGACGATGGTCGGGTAACCGGGCACAGAGCGCTTGATCATGTCGGGAAACACCCGCACCACGTCCTCGTTGAAGACGAAGTCCTGAATGCGGGGTAGGGGTTGGGCGAACAGACGGTCGAGATCGTGGCTCACGGTGTCGGGCGGCGTGTGTGAAAACGGGGCGGCATTGTAGCCGAAACCACGCTCGCCGCGGGCTCTGCCCGACTCAGCGCACCTCGATCCGGCAATCGAACATGCCCGCAGGCTCGGCGTCGACCTCCCACGGGCGTTGATAGGTGAGGTACAGCCTGCCGCTGCCTGGCTCCTGTGCCTCGAAGCGCCAGGTCGACAGGCCATCCCCACCGATCATGTCGCCTTTCGGATTGCTGAACACTTCGGGGCCGAGGCTGTGCAATTGCTCCGCGGCGGCTTCGTGCAGAATCCAGCGATAGCCCGTCGCAGGGTTGCTCGGCAGGCTGACGATGAGTTGCTGGCCGCTCTGCAGCGTTTGCGGGCAGCGGCTGTCGTCGCTGAGCACGACGCTGGAGGGCGTCTTGTCGTTGCTTGCGCAGGCAGCGAGCAGGGCGACGCTGGCGGGCAGCAACAGACGAGGGATGTCGAAAGGCATGATCGGCACCGGTCGGAATTGAGTTGGGAAGGATAGCCCAAAAGAGCCTGGTCGCAGGCGGGTACTCCGTCTGCGTCGGTCTGGGGGTGGAAGTGCAGCGCGACTTCCACCCTTCGACTACAGCTGGTCTGCAGCTCGTCCCGCGTCAGAACAGCACCTTGGCCACATCAGCGAAGCGCTTGGCGAAATGCACGGTCAGACCTTCCTTGAGGTAGTCAGGCAACTCTTCGAAGTCGCCGCGATTGGCTTCCGGCAGGATCAGCTCGAATATCTTCTGCCGCCGCGCCGCGATCACCTTCTCGCGCACTCCGCCGATCGGCAATACGTGACCGGTCAGCGTCAGCTCTCCGGTCATGGCCACGCCTTTCTTCGGCGGCTGGTTGCGCGCAAGGGAGAGCAGCGCGCTGGCCATGGTGATGCCGGCGCTGGGGCCGTCCTTGGGCGTCGCGCCTTCCGGCACGTGCAGGTGCACGAAGGCCTGGTCGAAGAACTCCGGGTCGCCTTTGAAGGTTTTCAGGTTCGAGCTGACGTAGCTGTAGGCGATCTCCGCCGATTCCTTCATCACGTCACCGAGCTTGCCGGTGAGTTTGAAGCCGCGGTTCAGCGTGTGGATGCGCGTGGCCTCGATCGGCAGGGTGGCGCCGCCCATGCTGGTCCAGGCGAGGCCTGTGATCACGCCGACGCCGGAGAGCACCTGTTCGCTGCGAAACACCGGTTTGCCGAGGTAGCTTTCCAGATCCTTCGGCGTGATCTTCAGCACCGCTTGGGGGGCTTCCAGCAACTGCACCACTGCCTTGCGGACCAGCTTGCCCAGTTGCTTCTCCAGCTGACGCACACCAGCTTCACGGGCATAGCCTTCGATCACCGCTTTCATGGCGCTGTCGCTGATGGCGAGGCGCTGCTTGGGCACGCCGGTCTTGTCCAGCAGCTTGGGCCACAGGTGACGTTTGGCGATGGCTAGCTTCTCCTCGGCGATGTAGCCGGACAGGCGGATCACCTCCATGCGGTCGAGCAGCGGGCCGGGAATCGAGTCCAGGGTGTTTGCCGTGCAGACGAACAGCACCTTGGACAGGTCGAGGCGCAGGTCCAGGTAATGGTCAAGGAATTCGACGTTCTGCTCCGGGTCCAGGGTCTCCAGCAGCGCCGAAGCTGGATCGCCCTGGTAGCTGCTGCTGAGCTTGTCGATCTCGTCGAGCATGATCACCGGGTTCATCACTTCGACATCCTTGAGCGCCTGCACCAGCTTGCCGGGCAGGGCCCCGATGTAGGTACGGCGGTGGCCCTTGATCTCCGCCTCGTCGCGCATGCCGCCGACGCTGAAACGGTAGAAAGGCCGGCCGAGGGATTCGGCGATGGACTTGCCGATACTGGTCTTGCCCACGCCCGGCGGGCCGACCAAGAGCACGATGGAACCGGCGATCTCTCCCTTGAAGGCACCGACAGCGAGAAATTCGAGGATGCGGTTCTTGATGTCGTCGAGGCCTGCGTGATGCTTGTCCAGCACCTTGCGCGCACGCTTGAGGTCGAGCTTGTCCTGGCCGAACACGCCCCAGGGCAGGGCGGTGGCCCAGTCCAGGTAGTTGCGGGTTACGGCATATTCCGGTGAGCCGGTCTCGAGGATCGACAGCTTGTTCAGTTCCTCGTCGATGCGCTTCTGCGCGGCCGGTGGCACCACCTTGCCTTCCAGGCGCGCGCGGAACTCGTCGGCGTCGGCACTCTTGTCGTCCTTGGTGATCCCCAGTTCGCGCTGGATGATCTTCAGCTGTTCCTTGAGAAAGAACTCGCGCTGGCGCTCGCCGATCTTGCGATTCACCTCGCCGGTGAGCTCCTTCTGCAGCCTGGCGACTTCCACTTCCTTGCGCAGCAGCGGCAGCACCTTCTCCATGCGCTTCAATACCGGCACGGTATCCAGCACTTCCTGCAGCTCCACGCCGGGCGCGGTGGTCAGCGCGGCGGCGAAGTCCGACAGCGGCGAGGGGTCGTTGGGGCTGAAGCGGTTCAGGTAGTTCTTCAGCTCCTCGCTGTACAGCGGGTTGAGCGGCAAGAGCTCCTTGATCGCGTTGATCAGCGCCATGCCGTAGGCCTTCACCTCGTCACGCGGGTCCTCGTCGCTCTTCGGATAGTCGACCTCAACCAGATACGGCGGCTTGCGCCGCAGCCAGCCGCGGATGCGCACCCGCGCCAGGCCCTGGGCGACGAACTGCAGCTTGCCACCTTCCTGCGAGGCGTGGTGCACACGGACCATGGTGCCGTGTTCGGGCAGGCTGTCCGGGTCGAAGGTGGCCATGTCCAGCACCGGCGAGTCGACGAAGAACAGTGCCACGCGCTGGTGCGGCGTCTTCGCCACGCGCTCCAGGGTCTCGGCCCAGGGGTCTTCGTTGACGATGACCGGCAACACCTGCGCCGGGAAGAACGGCCGGTTGTGCACCGGGATGATGTAGAGCTTGTCCGGCTGCTGTTGATCGGGCAGTACGAGACCGTTGGAGGAGATGATTTCCTGCTCGATATGATCCTGATTGACGTCGTCGTTCATGCGGCACCCGTTGCGAATACGTGCACCTTAGATGGGTGGTGGCGCGGATGATTTCAATCCCGTCGCATGGGGGTGGGCACTTCATGCCGGCTTCGGTACAGTGCTTGCACGCACAGGTGCCCATCATGCTCAACGCCCGTCTGCTTCGCCTGGATGACCAGACTCACCAGCACGCCCACGACTATCACCAACTGGTGATGTCGCTCTCTGGGCGCGCGGAATTCGAGGTCAATGGCTCGGGTGGCGAAGTCTGCCGGATGCGCGCCTGTCTGGTGCCGGGCGATGCCGATCATGGCTTCGCCGGCATGGGCGACAACCGCATGCTGATCATCGATCTGGACGAGCAGGATGTCGTCACCGACGACCCCGAGCTGCTGGCCCGGCTGTTCGAGGCGCCGCGCTATCCGGCGCTGGATGCTGATTTCCAGAATCTGCTGGCCTACGCCGGTGCCGAGCTGGCGCGCTACGGCAGCGACCCGCTGCTGGCCCGCGCGCTGGGCGGCGTGCTGTTGCGGGCGCTGCACCTGCGGTTGTTCGGCGAATCCCAGCAGCGACCGGCCGGTCCGCTCGATCTGCAACGGCTGGACAGCCATATCCAGGACAATCTGGCGCGGCGCATCACCGTCGCCGAGCTGGCCCAGGTGGTCTGCCTCAGCCCCAGCCACTTTCACGCCCAGTTCAAGGATTGCGTCGGCCTCACGCCGCACCAGTACCTGCTCAAGACCCGCCTCGACCGTGCCGCCCGCCTGCTGCGCGAAACGCCGCTGCCATTGGTGCGGATTGCCGAGGAGTGCGGTTTCTCCAGCCAGAGCGCATTGACCACGGCGACCCGCCGCTACCTCGGTCTGACCCCTCGCGGATTGCGCAAGTCGGACTCCTGAGCTTTCTCCTGATTGCCCTGTTTTCGGGCTCTTCAGCTACCAGGGGTATATTCCTGCGCCATCCTGGTGCGCTTTCATTACGGTCGCGTTTCCGCGTCCGGCTTTCGTAGTTTTTCGTAAAACTTCCGTAGTTTTGCGCAAGAACGGCTCGTCTTGCAGACCCTACATTCCGTCTCCCGACCTGGCTCTTCGTCTTGTGCTGCACCATCAGCCTGGCCGTGGACTAGACCTATAAGCAGACACAATCACAAGAGGAGCGGCGCATGTTCAAGGCCGGTCACGTGCTGGAAGGCGCCTTCGCCAACCAGAAAGCCGCGGAGTTCTTTCCCGTCATCAGCGCCAACTACGCCGTTGACGAGGCGCAATATCTCACCGAACTGCTGCAGCTTGCCGATCCCGGCGAGGCGGGCATTGCCGCCATTCGCGAGCGCGCGCGCAGCCTGATCGAGGCGGTGCGTGGGCGTGACAATGCCGTCGATACCCTCGATGCGCTGCTGCGCCAGTACAGTCTGGACACCCAGGAAGGGCTGATGCTGATGTGCCTGGCCGAAGCGCTGCTGCGGGTGCCGGATGCCGCCACGGCTGACGCGCTGATTCGCGACAAGCTCAACGCCGCCGAATGGGAGCGCCACCTCGGCCAGAGCGACAACGTGCTGGTCAACTTCGCCGCCTGGGGGCTGGTGATGACCGGCAAGGTGGTCGATCCGGAAACTGCCGATGGCCGTCCGAAGAACGTCATCGGTCGTCTGGTCAAGCGCTCCGGCGAGCCGGTGATCCGCAGCGCGATGAACCAGGCGATGAAGCTGATGGGCAAGCAGTTCGTGCTTGGCCGCACCATCGCCGAAGCGCTGAAGAACGGCCGTCCCGAGCGCGAGAAGGGCTACACCTATTCCTTCGACATGCTCGGTGAAGCGGCGCTGACTGCCGAGGACGCCGCCAAGTACATGGCTGACTATCGTCAGGCTGTGGAGACCGTCGGTGCCGAGCCGCAGGTCGGCAAGGGCCCGCGTCCGTCGGTGTCGATCAAGTTGTCGGCGCTGCATCCACGTTACGAAGTCGCCCAGCGCGAGCGCGTGCTCACCGAGCTGTTCGCCAGTGTGCGCGAACTGGCCGTGCTGGCGCGTCAGCGCAATGTCGGGATCACCATCGATGCCGAGGAGGCCGACCGCCTCGAGCTGTCGCTGGAACTGTACGAAAAGCTCCTGCGCGACCCGGCTATCGCCGGCTGGGGTGAGTTCGGCCTGGTCATCCAGGCTTATTCCAAACGCTGCCTGCCGGTGCTGGTCTGGTTGACGCTGCTCGGTCGTGAGCTTGGCGAACGCATTCCGCTGCGGCTGGTAAAGGGCGCCTACTGGGACAGTGAGATCAAGCAGTGCCAGGTCCAGGGCCTGGACGGCTACCCCGTTTACACGCGCAAGGAAGGCACTGACACCTCCTACCTCGCCTGCGCGCGCTACCTGTTGTCCGAGCACACCCGTGGGGTGATCTACCCGCAGTTCGCCAGCCACAACGCGCACACCGTCAGCTGCATCCTGGCCATGGCCGAGGAAATCTCGCAGCCGCGCGAGTTCGAGTTCCAGCGCCTGCACGGCATGGGCGATGCCCTGTACGACACGGTGATCGAGAAGTACGCCCGCAACGTACGCATCTACGCCCCGGTCGGCGCGCACAAGGACCTGCTGCCCTATCTGGTGCGCCGCCTGCTGGAGAACGGTGCCAACTCGTCCTTCGTTCATCAGCTGGTCGACCCGCGCGTGCCGGTCGAATCGCTGATCGATCACCCGGTGAGCCAGCTGCGCAGATTCGCCGCACCGGGCAACCCCCGCATTCCGCTGCCGCCGGCGCTGTTCGGCAATCGCAAGAACTCCCAAGGGATCAACATGAATATCCAGAACCAATGGAACGACCTGGCCAGCGCCTACCAACCTTTCCTCGAGCGCCAGTGGCAGGCTGCGCCGGTCATCAGCGGGCAAAGGCTCGCCGGAACGCCGTCCGACGTGCGCTGCCCCTATGACCTGAACAAGGTCGTCGGCCAGGCCCAGTTCGCCAGCGCCGAGCAGGCGCGCCAGGCCGTCGATCGCCTGGCGGCTTACTGGCCCACCTGGAATGCCACGCCGGTGGAAGCCCGTGCCGCCGTGCTGGAGCGCCTGGGCGATCTGCTGGAGCAGCACCGCGCCGAGCTGATGGCCCTGTGTACCGTGGAAGCCGGCAAGTCGCTGCAGGATGGCATCGACGAAGTACGCGAGGCGGTGGATTTCTGCCGTTACTACGCTCAGCAGGCGCGGCAGAAGCTCGGTCGCGAAGAGTTGAAAGGCCCGACCGGTGAGCGTAACGAGCTGTTCCATGAAGGCCGCGGCGTGTTCGTCTGCGTCAGTCCGTGGAACTTCCCGCTGGCGATCTACCTCGGTCAGATCACCGCGGCGCTGGTCGCCGGCAACACCGTGCTGGCCAAACCGGCCGAACAGACCAGCCTGATCGCCGCGCGTGCGCTGGAACTGATGTTCGAAGCCGGATTGCCGAAGGAAGCGATCGCCTTCCTGCCAGGCGATGGCGCTACCCTGGGCGGCGTGTTCTGTCGCGATCCGCGGGTGGTCGGCGTGTGCTTCACCGGTTCCACCGACACGGCGCGCATCATCAATCGCCAGCTGGCCGAGAAGGAAGGCCCGATTGCCACGCTGATCGCTGAAACCGGCGGGCAGAACGCGATGATCGTCGATTCCACCGCGCTGCCCGAGCAGGTGATCAAGGACGCCGTCGGCTCCGCTTTCACCAGTGCCGGCCAGCGTTGCTCGGCGTTGCGTGTGCTCTACGTGCAGCGTGATATCGCTGACCGGGTGATCGAGTTGCTAAAGGGCGCCATGGCCGAGCTGAACGTCGGCCCGACCCATCTGCGTGAGAACGACATCGGCCCGGTGATCGACCAGGAAGCCCGCGAAGGCCTGCTGGCGCATATCCAGCAGCTCAAGAGCGAAGGGCGTCTGATCGCCGAGGCGACATTGCCGGCTGGTCTGAACGGTCATTTCGTGGCGCCGGTCGCCTTCGAGATCGACGGCATTCACCAGCTCAAGAAAGAGCAGTTCGGCCCGGTGCTGCACGTGGTGCGCTACGACGCGGCGGACCTGGAAAAGGTCGTCGCGGCAATCAACGGCACCGGCTACGGCCTGACCCTCGGCGTGCACAGCCGCAACGAGGAAACCGCGGCGCGCATCGAGCAACTGGCGCGGGTCGGTAACCTCTACGTCAACCGCAACCAGATTGGTGCCGTGGTCGGCGTGCAGCCGTTCGGCGGCTGTGGCCTGTCGGGCACCGGTCCGAAGGCGGGCGGCCCCAGCTATGTGCTGCGCTTCGCCAACGAGCGCACCACCTCCACCAACACCACTGCGGTGGGCGGCAACGCCTCGCTGCTGTCGCTCGGAGACGACTGAACGCATTCACGCGCTGTACCACCGAGTGAATGGCCTTGGTCATTCACCTGGCGCATCACGCTAAACCTCCCGGCCGCTCAGGCGGCCGGAACACAACAACAATTGGACAGTTGGCGGACGCTCTTCCGCCACTGACGGGCCCGGGTTGGGCCTGTCACAGGTGATGGCCTTTTCGCTATCGCCCTCTGCCAAGGTGCAGCGTGGGTCCGCTCGCGTTACGCCGAACAACAACTAACGAGGGACACACATGAGCATCAGTACACCCACGCTGATCACCTTTCTGATCTACATCGCGGCGATGATCCTGATCGGTTTCGTCGCTTACCGCGCCACCAAGAACTTCGACGACTACATCCTCGGCGGTCGCAGCCTCGGCAGCTTCGTCACCGCGCTGTCGGCCGGTGCCTCGGACATGAGCGGCTGGCTGCTGATGGGCCTGCCCGGTGCGATCTTCGTCGCCGGCCTGTCGGAAAGCTGGATCGCCATTGGCCTGATCGTCGGCGCCTGGCTGAACTGGCTGTT
>NZ_RHQM01000016.1:0-103123 GCF_003935375.1 Stutzerimonas xanthomarina | reverse complement strand
GTGCGATCTTCGTCGCCGGCCTGTCGGAAAGCTGGATCGCCATTGGCCTGATCGTCGGCGCCTGGCTGAACTGGCTGTTCGTCGCCGGGCGCCTGCGCGTGCACACCGAGCACAACCACAACGCCCTGACGCTGCCGGATTACTTCTCGCACCGCTTCGAGGACGAGAGCCGCATGCTGCGGATCTTCTCTGCGCTGGTGATTCTGGTGTTCTTCACCATCTATTGCGCCTCGGGCGTGGTCGCCGGTGCGCGGCTGTTCGAGAGCAGCTTCGGCGTGCCATACGAATTCGCACTGTGGATCGGCGCGGCGGCGACCATCCTCTATGTGTTCATCGGTGGCTTTCTCGCTGTCAGTTGGACCGACACCGTGCAGGCGACGCTGATGATCTTCGCGCTGCTGATCACCCCGGTGTTCGTCATCCTCGCCCTGGGTGACATGGGTGCTGCGATGGATACGATCGCCACCCAGAACCCGGCGGCATTCGACATGTTCAGCGGGCTCTCCTTCGTCGCGATCATCTCGTTGCTGGCCTGGGGCCTGGGCTACTTCGGCCAGCCGCACATCCTAGTGCGCTTCATGGCGGCGGACTCGATCAAGACCATCCCCAACGCCCGCCGCATCGGCATGGCGTGGATGATCCTCACCCTGGCTGGCGCCGTGGCGGTGGGCTTTTTCGGTATCGCTTATTTCGCCGGCCATCCGGAACAGGCGGGCCCTGTGAGCCAGAACGGTGAGCGCGTGTTCATGGAGCTGGTGAAGATCCTGTTCAACCCGTGGGTTGCCGGCATCATCCTCTCCGGCGTACTGGCAGCGGTGATGAGTACGCTCAGTGCGCAGCTCTTGGTCAGCTCCAGCGCGCTGACCCAGGACTTCTACAAGGCGATGCTGCGCAAAAGCGCGTCGCAGACCGAGCTGGTCTGGGTCGGCCGGGCGATGGTGCTGCTGATCGCGCTGATCGCCATCGGCATCGCCTCCAACCCGGAGAGCAAGGTGCTGGGTCTGGTGTCCTATGCCTGGGCCGGCTTCGGTGCAGCGTTCGGTCCGGTGGTGCTGATCTCGCTGCTGTGGAAGCGCATGACCCGCAACGGCGCACTGGCCGGCATGCTGGTGGGGGCGGTCACCGTGGTGGTGTGGAAGGAGTTCATCGGCCTGGGCCTGTACGAAATCATCCCGGGCTTCATCCTCGCCAGCATCGCCATCGTCGTGGTAAGCAAGCTGGGCGCCGAGCCGGCCCCGACCATCATCAAGCGCTTCGAAGAAGCCGACGCGGATTATCACGCGGGCTAAGAAGGGCACGGTGCATTGACCGCAGCAGGATCATTCGCACCTTGAACGCCTGGCCGGCGTAGGCCATTACCTTGCGCAACCAGAACCCCGGCTAGCCGGGGTTTTGCTTTTCCGGTCGCCGTATCAGTCGTCCGCTACCAAGTTGGAGCGGTCGTCCACCGCACCCGCCGCGATCAGGTGTTCGGCTTCGTCTTCCGGTACATGGATGCTGGTGCCGTCGATGTTCATCACCGACATCCGTGCTTGTGGATCGGTGGTGATGCGTACGTCCATCAGGGCGCTGCGGTGTGTATTGCCGTTGATGACCACGCAGCAGGTACCGGTGGTGGTGTCGATGTCTACGGTCATGATCTGTCTCCCGAAGCGGTGCCAAAGCCGCGCGCGGTTCGCCCGGCGTTTCCATGTCGACCACGAACAGGGTGCATCCGTTGTACCTATTACTGGAAAAACAGACTTAAACGTTACGATATAACATGTTAGATTCTCGCCCCGCGAAGCCGGCCCTCGCGAGCGGGGCGGCGCACAGTCGTCTTCGGTTGCCTCGGAAGGCAACCGCCACTGTCTGGAGAGTCACATGAAACTGAAGCGTCATCCCCTGGCCTGGGCGATCAGCCTAGCCCTGGTTCCGTCTGCCTGGGCCGTCGAACCGGTCGAACTGCAATCCGTGGTGGTCAGCGCCAGCGGCCTGGCCAAGCAGAGCCATGAGATGACCACGCCAGCTGCCGTGATGGAGGGAGATGAACTGGTGCTGCGTCGCGAGGCGTCGCTGGGTGAAACCCTGGAAAGCGTGCCCGGCGTACGCTCCAGCAGTTTCGGCGCCGGTGTGGCGCGCCCGGTGATTCGCGGGCTGGATGGCGCCCGGGTCAAGGTGCTGAGCGATGGCGTGGAGTTGCTCGACGCTTCTACCATCAGCCCCGACCACGCGGTGACCAGCGAGCCGCTGCTGGCCGAGCGCATCGAGGTGCTCAAGGGACCGGCGACCCTGCTCTATGGCGGCGGCGCTATCGGCGGTGTGGTCAACGTGATCGACAAGAAGATCCCCACTCGCGTCCCGGAGAAGGGCTACGAAGGCGAGCTGGAGCTGCGCGCCAACAGCGCCGCCAACGAAGGGGCAGGGGTATTCGGTATCACCGCCGGCAGCGGCAATTTCGCCGTGCGTGCCGAAGGCACCAAGCGCCAGGCCGATCCCTATGAAATCCCCGGTTCGCCGAAAAAGCAGGAAGGCTCCTACCACGACACCGACAGCTTCAATCTGGGTGCCAGCTTCATTGGCGAGCGCGGCTACATCGGTGCCGCCTACGGTGAGCAGAACAATCGCTACGGGCTGCTGGCCCATGAGCACGCCGATTGCCACACCCACGGCAACGACTGGCACTGTGGTGGCCATGATGACCACGACGATGATGACGACCATGATCATGACGAACATGGCAGCGTGCCCTATGTCGACATGCGCCAGAAGCGCTGGGACCTGCGCGGCGAGCTGAGCGATCCGCTGCCGGGCTTCGAGCTGGCGAGGCTGCGCATCGGCCACAGCGACTATCAGCACAAGGAAATCGAAGGCGGGGAAGTGGGCACCCGCTTCAACAACGACGCCACCGACGCACGCCTGGAGCTGACCCATCAGCCGCTGTTCGGCTGGCGCGGTGTGGTCGGTGCGCAGACGCTGCGTCGCGATTTTGAAGCTCTCGGCGAAGAGGCCTATGTGCTGCAGACCCTGACCCGCAACCACGGCCTGTTCCTGCTGGAGGAATACACCGCTGGCGCCTGGCGCTACGAGCTCGGCCTGCGCCACGAATGGCAGGACATCGATGCCGATGGCCGCCCGGATACCGACCACAGCGGCACGTCGATGTCCGCCGGTGCGGTCTGGACCTTCGCGCCGCAGTACTCACTGGGCTTCTCGCTGACCCGTTCGCAGCGCCTGCCCAGTGCCGAGGAGCTCTACGCCAACGGCCCGCATGCGGCGACCCGCACCGTCGAACTGGGCAATGTCGAGCTGGAAGAGGAAACCTCGCATAACGCCGAGATCACCCTGCGCAAGTTCGCCGGCCGCACGACCTTCAGCCTCAGCGTTTTCCGCAACGAGGTGGATGACTTCATCTATGCCGCCGACACCGGCAACGACATCGGTGGCGGCTACCGCGAGATCGAGTATCGCCAGCAGGACGCCGTGCTCACCGGGGCGGAAGGGGAGGTGCGCTTCCAGGCCACCGACGCCACCGCCTTCACCCTCTTCGGCGACCACGTGCGTGGCAAGCTGCGCGACGGCGGCGGCGACCTGCCGCGTATCCCCGCCGATCGCCTGGGGGTGCGGGTGGACCAGAGCTTCACCCCGGCGCTCAACGGCCAGCTGGAGTTCTATCGCGTGCAGCGCCAGGACGAGCTGGCCGACTACGAAAGTGAAACCGATGGCTACAACATGCTGGGCGCCAGCCTGGGTTATAGCGGCTCGCTGAACCAGACCGATTACCTGCTCTACCTCAAGGCCAACAACCTGCTGGACGAAAAGGCCCGTCAGCACACCTCCTTCATCAAGGATGAGGTGCTGCTGCCTGGGCGCAATCTGACGGTAGGCTTGCGCCTGGCGTTCTGAGTCGGACAATTACCTTGCAGCACTGACGGAGGGCCGGCAGCTACTGCCGGCCCTCGTTCATTCCGGCAGGCAAAACCTCGCGGTCACGCGCAAGTACGCGGATGACGCGCTATCCTTGCGCCCCTCGATTGTTCCGTTGCGGGTGCCGGTCGTTGTCCGCGCTGCGATGGAATGTCAGGACCAACAAGGAAAACAAGTCCCATGAACGTCAGCACTCCCACTCTGATCACCTTCGTGATCTACATTGCGGCGATGATCCTGATCGGTTTCATCGCCTACCGCGCCACCAAGAACTTCTCCGATTACATCCTCGGCGGGCGCAGCCTCGGCAGCTTCGTCACGGCGCTGTCGGCCGGCGCCTCGGACATGAGCGGCTGGCTGCTGATGGGCCTGCCCGGCGCGATCTTCGTCGCCGGCCTGTCGGAAAGCTGGATCGCCATTGGCCTGATCGTCGGCGCCTGGCTGAACTGGCTGTTCGTCGCCGGGCGCCTGCGCGTGCACACCGAGCACAACCACAACGCCCTGACCCTGCCGGACTACTTCTCGCACCGCTTCGAAGACGAGAGCCGCATGCTGCGGATCTTCTCCGCGCTGGTGATCCTGGTGTTCTTCACCATCTACTGCGCCTCAGGCGTGGTTGCCGGTGCGCGCCTGTTCGAGTCCACCTTTGGCATGCCGTACGAATACGCACTATGGGTCGGTGCAGCGGCGACCATTCTCTACGTGTTCATCGGCGGCTTCCTGGCGGTGAGCTGGACCGACACCGTACAGGCCACGCTGATGATCTTCGCGCTGCTGATCACCCCGGTGTTCGTCATTCTCGCCCTCGGCGACATGGGCACCGCGATGGCCACTATCGAAGCGCAGAACCCGGCCAACTTCGACATGTTCCGCGGGCTGTCCTTCGTCGCCATCATTTCGCTGCTGGCGTGGGGCCTGGGCTATTTCGGCCAACCACACATTCTGGTGCGCTTCATGGCCGCCGACTCGATCAAGACCATCCCCAATGCCCGCCGCATCGGCATGACCTGGATGATCCTGACCCTGGCCGGCGCGGTCGCGGTGGGCTTCCTCGGCATCGCCTACTTCGCTGATCATCCGGAGCAGGCCGGTGCGGTCAGCCAGAACGGCGAGCGGGTATTCATGGAGCTGGTGAAGATCCTGTTCAACCCCTGGGTTGCGGGCATCATCCTCTCCGGCGTGCTGGCGGCGGTGATGAGTACCCTCAGTGCCCAGCTGCTGGTCAGCTCCAGCGCGCTGACCCAGGACTTCTACAAGGCGATGCTGCGCAAAAATGCCTCGCAGACCGAACTGGTCTGGGTCGGCCGCGGCATGGTGCTGTTGATCGCACTGATCGCCATCGGCATCGCCTCCAACCCCGACAGCAAGGTGCTGGGCCTCGTGTCCTACGCCTGGGCGGGCTTCGGCGCGGCGTTCGGGCCGGTGGTGCTGATCTCGCTGCTGTGGAAGCGCATGACCCGTAACGGTGCCTTGGTTGGCATGCTGGTCGGTGCGGTCACCGTGGTGGTGTGGAAGGAGTTCATCGGTCTGGGCCTGTACGAAATCATCCCGGGCTTCATCTTCGCCAGCATCGCCATCTATGTAGTGAGCAAGATGGGCGCCGAACCCGCCCCGAGTATCATCAAGCGCTTCGAAGAAGCCGACGCGGACTACCACGCCGGCTGATTTGTGCAGCGCAGGTCGAGCATGGCTGCTCGACCTGCGGTTGGAACCGGTGTCCCGGTTCTAACCGTTCCGCCCCATATCGATAGTTGCTGCTGCCCGGCCTCTCCGTCGAGGCTGTCCGGGCTTCAATTCGTCACTTCCGACAAATCGATCCGCCGCCAGCGTGCCTCGGCGAAGCTGTACACAGCGAAGGCCAGCAGGCCGACCCCGATTGCCAGCAGCAGCGCGCCACCCGCAGGCATGCCCTGAAGCGCTTCGAGCGCTTCCTTGAGGCCGGGTGGATCGGTGGGCTCGTAGCGGCTCCCGCCCATGAACAGCAGCCCGGCGATGATCAGAAAGGAACAGCCACGTGCAGCCAGCCCAACACGCGAGATGGGGCGAACCAGCTGCATGGTGCGTTCATCGCACTGAAAGTAGCGCTCGAAACGCGCGCGCCATGCCTTGATCAGATGCGCAATGGCGACACCAAGTGGAATCAGCGCAATTGCCCAGATCAGCCAGTGGGAGTGCTTCAGGCCAAGAAAACGCATGAGGCTGTCGGTGCTTTCGCCACCCGAACCACCGCCGCCCTCGGAGAAACGGTCCAGCCCGCTCACCAGCATGCTCAGCGTGAACAGTGCGAGCAGCAAGTTGACCACGCCGCTGCTCACCAGCCCCGCGCGGATCAGCAGTCCCTTGGCGTCATGGCCGTGCCGGTCTGTGTCACCAATGCCTTGGGTCAGCCGCCATGCCACGTGCGCTAACAGGCCGATTACCACCAGCCAGAGCAGCATCGCTCCAAACGGCTGGCTGAGCAGTTGCTGCACTGCGCCGCGAGTGTCGACCGTTTTGCCGGAACCGAGTGCTGCCATGATCGCGAAAAAACCGACGATCACGTACACCACACCCCGGGCCGCATAGCCGCTGCGTGCCAGCCAGGCCACTCCGCGTGTCACGTTCATATTCGCTTTCGCTCCGAAATTGAGATCATCCGAGACAGTGTCGTCATAGTTGGGACGCGGTTGCAGCCCGTTCGGTTCGCTCGAACTCGTCGCGTGCAGCTGGCCATTGGCTGCGAAAAGAATTAATACCGACGAAGGAACGGGACGAAATGGCGAAGGTCTGATTCCTCGCCCAGTAGCGTTCGGGCGTCCTGGGGCGGGACGGCCTTGCGACTACGGAGAATCAAGGAGTATCTCGATGGATTACTGGAAGGTGGTATTGCTCGGCATTGCGCTGGGCTTGGCCGGATGCAGCGTCAATGCCCCAGGTGTACATGCGCGGGTCGGCGATGCCGATGCGGTACGGCTGGACATCGGTGGTCACGGTCATGGTGGCGGGTTCTGTACGCCGGGACATCGGATGAAAGGAAACTGCTGATGAGCGCTCGTCTTCTTGTAGTCGTACTGGTAGCCCTCCTGATGTCCGGATGCAGCCTGCGTCTGCCGGGCATCGGCATCGATATCGGTGATGGCGGCGGCGGGCCTCCACACTGTCCACCAGGCCAGGCCAAGAAGGGTAACTGCTGAGGCGCCAGGCGCCGGCTGGTCACGCTCAGGCAAGGCCGAAGAGGCCTTGGCTGTCTCTGGAGTCATCTATGTCACGTCTTCTCGTGTTGTTTCTCGGGGTGTTCCTGCTGAGCGGCTGTACCGTGCATGAGTACACCAGCCACGGTTATCATCGCCCCTATTACCACGGCGAATGCCGCGAGTATCGCTACGACGGCTATCCAGCCCGCCATTACCGATACGACCGTTCCGATTACCCGCACCACGCTCCGCCACCGGTGGTTCGGCACGAGCGCTACGACCAGCATCGGAGTCATCGTCACGACCGGCCTTCCCGGCACTCCAGTCAGGGCGGTGACCGTCACTACAAGAACGCCGTGCGCCACCCGGTTCAACACAGGAGCTACCGGCCGGCTAAGTCCCAGCAGCATCACGATCGCCGCCGCCAGTGGTAGCGGGCCGGCGCTGCCGCCGAGAGTGAGCCGTGGCCTGACTCGGCTCTGACTTCCCCTTTACGCTGTGGCATCGCCGCATAGGTAAACGCTCGCCAAATGCCCTTGCGGCGGGCTGGCATCTTCTCCGTCGCCGGCCAGGTGCAGCGCTGGCGATTATCGGCTGATGCACCGATAATCGCCCCGATGTCAGCGTCCGGGGTGTCCTGCATGACCGATGATTCACGAGTTCTCCAGCCACCGATGGCGCCGCCCATCGTCGCGTCCCCCGCCAAACGCATCGAGGCGCTGACCGGCGATCCCAACTTCATGACTTCGCTGGCGCGCGGGTTGGCTGTGATTCATGCGTTCCAGGAGCGGAAGCGCCACCTGACCATCGCGCAGATCAGCCACCGCACAGAGATCCCCCGCGCCGCGGTGCGCCGCTGCCTGCATACCCTGATGAAACTTGGCTACGTCACCACCGACGGGCGCACCTATTCGCTGTTGCCCAAGGTGCTGACCCTCGGTCACGCCTATCTGTCGTCCACGCCGCTGGCAGTTACCGCGCAGCCGATTCTCGACCGCCTCAGCGAGCAGCTTCACGAAGCCTGTTCGATGGCGACGCTGGAGGGTGATGAGGTGCTCTATGTGGCGCGTTCGGCCACGCCACAGCGATTGATTTCGGTGGATCTGTCCGTGGGCAGTCGGCTGCCGGCGTATTGCACGTCGATGGGCCGCATCCTGCTGGCGGCGCTGGATGACGCGGCGCTCGACGACTACCTGGGGCGAGCCGACCTGCAAGTAAAGACCAGTCGCACCTTGCACAGCCCCGAGGCTCTACGCGAAAACATCGCCGAGATTCGCCAGCAGGGTTGGGTCATCATTGATCAGGAACTGGAAATGGGCCTGCGTTCGTTGGCCGTTCCACTCAAGGATTCCGCCGGCCAGGTGCTGGCCGCGCTGAACGTCGGCACCCATGCCGGGCGCGTTTCGCGTCAGGAGCTGGAGACCCGATTCCTGCCCGTGCTGCTGGAGGCCAGCCGTGAACTGAGCACTCGGCTGTTCCATTGATTGGATGCTCGCAGGCCCTTGGTGACTACGGTGCTCTGGATAGACTCGCGCGCTGATGTCGGCGTCGTTCATCACGCAGATACGGTGTCTAATGCGTTCGATAATCGAACGCTATGTCGATTATCGGATTGTTTGGCTGGGGGTAGACCGTTAACGTTTTCACAACGCAATTGGCGTACTGAAAACAACACGAGATCCGACTCATGGCTGAATTCCTCTCGCTCCGCGAAGCGGTCGTGCGCTTCGTCCAGGATGGGGACACCGTCGCCCTGGAAGGCTTTACCCACCTGATTCCCACCGCAGCCGCCCATGAAATCGTGCGCCAGGGGCGCAAGGACCTGACCCTGGTGCGCATGACACCGGACCTGGTCTACGACCTGCTGATCGGTGCCGGTTGCGCGAAGAAGCTGATCTTCTCCTGGGGCGGCAATCCCGGCGTCGGCTCGCTGCATCGCCTGCGTGATGCGGTGGAGAAGGGCTGGCCGCAGCCGCTGGAGATCGAGGAGCACAGCCACGCCGACCTCGCCAATGCCTACGTCGCCGGCGCTTCTGGTCTGCCGTTTGCGGTGCTGCGTGCCTATGGCGGCTCCGACCTGCCCAAAGTCAATCCGCTGATCAAGTCGGTCACCTGCCCGTTCACCGGGGAAGTGCTGGCGGCCGTGCCCAGCGTGCGCCCGGACGTCACCGTGATCCACGCGCAGAACGCCGATCGCAAGGGCAACGTGCTGATCCAGGGCATTCTTGGTGTGCAGAAGGAAGCCGCCCTGGCAGCCAAGCGCTGCATCGTCACCGTCGAAGAGATCGTCGATGACCTCCAGGCGCCGATGAACGCCTGCGTGCTGCCGACCTGGGCCCTGAGCGCGGTGTGCCTGGTGCCGGGTGGCGCGCACCCGTCCTACGCGCATGGCTACTACGAGCGAGACAACCGTTTCTATCAGGCCTGGGACCCGATCGCCCGTGACCGCGAGGCGTTCAGCGCCTGGATCGACACCTACATTCGTGGCACCGCCGACTTCGCCGCCTATCGCGCGAAGCTCGCCCAGCAGGAGGCCAACTGATGAGCGCTTACAACACAAACGAAATGATGACCGTCGCCGCGGCCCGCCGGCTGGGCAATGGCAGTGTCTGCTTCGTCGGCATCGGCCTGCCGTCCAAAGCCGCCAACCTGGCCCGCCTGACCCACGCCCCGGAAGTGGTGCTGATCTACGAATCCGGCCCGATCGGCGCCAAGCCTTCGGTGCTGCCGCTGTCCATCGGTGACGGCGAGCTGGCCGAAACAGCCGACACGGTGGTGCCGACTGGCGAGATCTTCCGCTACTGGCTGCAGGGCGGGCGCATCGACGTCGGCTTTCTCGGCGCCGCGCAGGTGGACAAGTACGGCAACATCAACACCACGGTGATCGGTGACTACCACCAGCCCAAGGTGCGCCTGCCAGGCGCCGGCGGCGCGCCGGAGATCGCCGGCAGCGCCAAGCAAGTGCTGATCATCCTCAAGCAGTCGCATCGCACCTTCGTCGACAAGTTGGCTTTCATCACCTCGGTCGGCTTCGGTGAGGGCGGCGATCACCGCAAGCAGTTGGGCCTGCCGGGTGCCGGTCCGGTGGCGATCATCACCGATCTGTGCATCATGGAGCCGGAAGAGGGTACTAACGAATTCGTGGTCACCGCTCTGCATCCGGGTGTGGCCCGCGAGCAGGTGATCGAGAACACCGGTTGGCAGATCCGCTTCGCCGACAACGTGGTCGTCACCGAGGCGCCGCGTGCCGAGGAGCTGGAAGCGCTGCGCGCTCTGGAAGCGCGCACGGCTGCCGCCCATGGTCAGCTGGGAGGTGAGGAATGAGCCGCGAGGTATTCATCTGTGATGCCGTACGCACGCCGATTGGCCGCTTCGGCGGTGCGCTGGCAGCCGTACGCGCTGACGACCTGGCTGCGATCCCATTGCGGGCGCTGCTGGAGCGCAACCCGCAGCTCAATCCTGCGGCGATCGAGGAAGTCTTCATGGGCAGCGCCAACCAGGCCGGGGAGGACAATCGCAACGTAGCGCGCATGGCCGCGCTGCTCGCCGGCCTCCCGCATACGGTGCCGGGCGTGACCCTCAACCGTCTGTGCGCTTCGGGCATGGATGCCGTGGGCACCGCGTTCCGTGCCATCGCCTGCGGTGAAATGGAGCTGGCGATTGCCGGCGGCGTCGAGTCCATGTCCCGCGCGCCCTACGTGATGGGCAAGGCCGACACGGCGTTCGGTCGCACCCAGAAGATTGAGGACACCACCATTGGCTGGCGCTTCATCAATCCGAAGATGAAGGAAATGTATGGCGTGGATGCCATGCCGCAGACTGCTGACAACGTCGCCGATGAGTGGCAGATAAGTCGCGCCGATCAGGACGCCTTCGCGCTGCGCAGCCAGCAGCGAGCGGCGGTAGCTCAACAGAGTGGGTTCTTTGCCGAAGAAATCGTTCCGGTGGTGATTAAGGGAAAGAAAGGCGAAACGGTAGTCGATACCGACGAGCACCCGCGCGCCGATACAACGGCCGAGGCGCTGGGCAAGCTCAAGCCGGTCAACGGCCCTGACAAGACCGTCACCGCCGGCAACGCCTCGGGCGTCAACGATGGTGCCGCAGCGATGATCCTCGCCAGTGCCGAAGCGGTGCAGAAGTTTGGCCTCAAACCCCGCGCCAAGGTGCTCGGCATGGCCAGCGCCGGCGTCGCTCCGCGCGTCATGGGGTATGGCCCGGTGCCGGCGGTGCGCAAGCTGTGTGAGCGCCTGAATATCGCGGTAAGCGACTTCGATGTGGTCGAGCTGAACGAAGCCTTCGCCGCGCAGGGCCTGGCCGTGACTCGCGATCTCGGCCTGCCAGATGGCAGCCCGAAGGTGAACCCCAACGGCGGCGCCATCGCCCTGGGCCATCCGCTTGGCATGAGCGGTGCTCGCCTGGTGCTGACTGCAGTCCATCAGCTGGAGAAAACCGGTGGCCGTCTCGGTCTCGCGACCATGTGCGTCGGCGTAGGGCAGGGGCTGGCGCTGGTAGTGGAGCTGGTCTGACCTGGATCGGGCGCAGACTGCCGTGGCAGCGATCTCGACCGCGACGCATTGCGAGCATGCAGCTGAAAGCGCTTGCGCGGGTATCGATTTGGGCTAGACCTCTACGTCGTGCTGCGTGCTGCCGAGGCACGCGCAGAGTGTCGGCGAAGCCGCCCGTGATCGCCAGAATCTCCGAATCAGGCTGTGCTTGATCGAGCACACCGACCGAACATAACGCGAGTGAGTAGAACAATGCCGAGCGTAAAACTGGCTGATGCAAGTCTGAACTATCGATTCGACGGTGCGGATAACGCGCCGGTGCTGGTGCTTTCCAACTCTCTGGGTACCAGCCTGGGCATGTGGGACGAGCAGATTCCCGCATTTTCAGAGCATTTTCGAGTGCTGCGCTACGATACGCGCGGCCACGGCGAATCGAGCGTCACCACTGGCCCCTACAGTATCGAGCAGCTGGGAAGGGACGTGCTGGCCGTGCTCGACACACTGAACATCGAACGCTTTTCCTTCTGCGGCCTTTCCATGGGCGGGCTGATCGGACAGTGGCTCGGAATCAATGCCGGCGACCGGCTGCAACGACTGGTGCTGTGCAATACCGGAGCTAAGATCGGCACCGACGAAGTATGGAACGCCCGCATCGACAGCGTCCTGGCCGGCCGCGAGCAAGCCATGCGCGACATGCGCGATGCATCCGTTGCTCGTTGGTTCACAGCGGGTTTCGCCGAGGCGAACCCAGCGGCAGTGGCACGCATCACCGAGATGATCGCCAGCACCTCGCCAGACGGCTACGCCGCCAACTGCGCGGCTGTGCGCGATGCCGACTATCGCGCACAGCTGGGCGCGATCAAGGCACCGACACTGGTCGTTTGCGGCTCCAAGGACCCGGTGACAACCATAGAGCATGGCCATTTCATCCAGTCCAATATCCCCGCCGCCGAACTGGTCGCATTCGAGGCTGCGCATCTATCGAACGTAGAAGCGGGCGACGCGTTCACACAGCGAGTGCTGGCGTTCCTGCGCGGTTGAGAGCAGTCAGTGGTTGGGTCGACGACGCATGAAACGTCTGGCGGAACGCGAACCATCTGCAGATTGCTCAGCCGCAAATGAAAAGGCCCCGCGTAAGCAGGGCCTTGAAGAGTGGAGCGGGCGAAGGGAATCGAACCCTCGTCATGAGCTTGGGAAGCTCAGGTAATGCCATTATACGACGCCCGCTCAGGGGTGCCTTTTTACCAGAAGGCTTGGGCGAAATGAAGGGCGGCATTGGGTTTTTCTGGCGGGCAGGCGAAAAGGGTTCAGATCTGAGCGATCTCCTGCTCGGTCAGCGATCGATACCGGCCGGGTTCCAGTGCTAGGTCCAGCGTCAGAGGACCCATGCTTTCGCGATGCAGGGCGGTGACCTTGTTGTTGAAGCGACCGAACATGCGCTTGACCTGGTGGTAGCGGCCCTCGTGCAGGGTCAGACGGGCGCGGCGGGGTTCGAGCAGTATGAGTTCAGCGGGCAGGGTGGTGAGGTTTTCGAAGCGGAAATACATGCCCTGGGCAAAAACGTCAACGCAGGCCGGGTCGATCTCGTCTTCGGTTTCGACCAAATAGACCTTGCCCAGCAGGCGGGTAGGCTGGGTCAGGCGGCGAGACCACTGGCCGTCGTTGGTGAGCAGCATAAGGCCGGTGGTATTGAAATCGAGGCGGCCGGCGATGTGCAGGTCTTGCTTGTCCGGCTCGTCGATCAGGTCGAGCACGGTTCGGTGTGTCGCGTCCTGGGTAGCGCTGGCGCAGCCTGCCGGCTTATGCAGCATCAGGTAGCGCGCCGCTTTCCCCGCTTGCAGCATCTCTCCGTCCAGCTCGATTCGGTCGAATACACGAACTTCCATATCCACTATCCGGCTGGTTTCGCCGTTCACCAGCACTCGGTCTTCGGCCAGCAGGCGCCGAACGTCCTGACGACTTAGACGTGCGCGATTGGCGAGGTAGCGGTCAAGGCGCATCTGGACGAGCGGTTTGGCTGCGAGCGCAGCGCGCGCAGATACAAGCCTGATTTCGGCGCATGGCAGGAATGCGCTCGAGCACGTGATCGGGGATTGGGGTCGTGAAGCACCAGCAGGGCTGGGCGGCGGCAGGGTCGCACTCGCCGCACTGGTTGGGCTGACCGCAGAGCGGGCAGTTGGAAGGATCTACAGGCTCGCTCATAGCGTTTCCGTTAACGCCGGGTTTCGCGTGCCGCTCGAGAGGCCGGCACGCGAACGCCGGTTTACATGACGCGCTGGCCCGGCTTGGCGCCGTTGTCGGGGCTCAGCAGGTAGATTTCGCTACCGCCGGGGCCAGCCGCGAGGACCATACCTTCCGAAACGCCGAACTTCATCTTGCGCGGCGCCAGGTTAGCGACATACAGGGTCAGACGACCTTCCAGCTTGCTTGGGTCCGGGTAGGCGCTCTTGATGCCGGAGAAAACGTTGCGCTTGGCATCGCCGATGTCCAGGGTCAGACGTAGCAGCTTGTCGGCGCCTTCGACGAACTCGGCCTTCTCGATCAGTGCAATGCGCAGATCGACCGCGGCAAAGGCATCGAAGTTGATTTCCGCGGCGATCGGCTGCTTGGTCAGTTCGCCATTGCCCGCCGGGGCAGCTGCGGCTTCGCTGGAGGCGAGGTCTTCTTTGGATGCTTCGATCATGGCTTCGATCTTCGAGGGTTCAATGCGGGTCATTAGCGGAGTGAAAGCATTGAGCTGGTGGTTGGCCAGCAGCGTCGCATGGTCGTTCCAAGTGAGCGGCTCAACATTGAGGAACTGCTCGGCAGCCGCGGCGAGGTTGGGCAGCACCGGCTTGAGGAAAATCACCAGCTGGCGGAACAGGTTGATGCCTAGTGCACAGATTTCCTGTACCTCGGCCTGCTTGCCTTCAACCTTGTTAAGCGCCCATGGCGCCTTATCGGCAATCCAGGCGTTGGCACGGTCAGCGAGCGCCATGATTTCGCGCATGGCACGGGCGAAGTCGCGTGCCTCGTAAGCCTCGGCGATGCTCGGGGCGGCGGCTTGGAAGGCTGCCCACAGTTCCGGTTCAGGGTTGGCGTCGACCATCACACCGCCGTTGCCTTTGTGGATGAAGCCGGCGCAGCGGCTGGCGATGTTGACCACCTTGCCGACCAGATCGGAGTTGGCCTTCTGCACGAAATCTTCGAGGTTCAGATCGAGGTCGTCCACGCCGCGGCCCAGCTTCGACGCATAGTAATAACGCAGGTATTCCGGGTTCAGGTGATCGAGATATGTGCGCGCCTTGATAAAGGTGCCGCGCGACTTGGACATCTTCTGTCCATTCACCGTCAGGTAGCCGTGCACGTTGACCGCGGTCGGCTTGCGGAAACCGGCGCCTTCCAGCATGGCGGGCCAGAACAGGGTGTGGAAGTTGATGATGTCCTTGCCGATGAAGTGGTACAGCTCGGCGGTCGAATCCTTGCTCCAGAACGTGTCGAAGCTCAGCTCCGGGCGGCGCTTGCACAGGTTCTCGAAGCTGGCCATGTAGCCGATCGGTGCGTCCAGCCAGACGTAGAAATACTTGCCCGGTTCACCCGGAATTTCGAAGCCGAAGTAGGGCGCGTCACGCGAGATGTCCCACTCCTGTAACCCTCCGTCGAGCCATTCGGCGATCTTGTTGGCAACCGACTCCTGCAGCGCACCGCCGCGGGTCCATTGCTTGAGCATGGCCTCGAAGTCCGGCAGCTTGAAGAAGAAGTGCTTGGAGTCCTTCAGCACTGGCGTGGCGCCGGAGATCGCCGAACGCGGATCTTTCAGTTCGGTCGGCTCGTAGGTGGCGCCACACTTCTCGCAGTTGTCGCCGTACTGGTCCTCGGCCGCGCACTTCGGGCAGGTGCCCTTGATGAAGCGGTCGGCGAGGAACATGCCCTTCTCGGGGTCAAAATACTGGGTCACCGAGCGGGTTGCGATGTGGCCGGCGTCGCGCAGGTGTGTGTAGATCAGCTCGGCAAGCTTGCGGTTCTCTTCCGAATGGGTGGAGTGGAAGTTGTCGAAGTCCACCAGGAAGTCGGCGAAATCACTGCCGTGTTCGGCCTGCACGTTGGCGATCAATTGCTCGGGCGTGATGCCTTCTTTCTCGGCACGCAGCATGATTGCCGAGCCGTGGGCGTCGTCAGCGCAGACATAGATGCACTGGTTGCCGCGCAGCTTCTGGAAGCGCACCCACATGTCCGTCTGAATGTACTCGAGCATATGGCCGAGGTGGATCGAACCGTTGGCGTAGGGCAGTGCGCTGGTAACGAGAATCTGGCGAGCTTCGGACATGGGAAATCTGCAGTCGGAATTGCGAAAGAAAGTCTGCAACTATAAAGGCCCGGCGCGTATTTTTCACCCGCGCTGCCCATCCCCGGCTTCGACAGTGCCGGTTGGTGTTGGGCTCGGAAGTGGCGTGCGGGGTAAGATGCCTGTCTGATTTGCTCGGTCTTTCTAGGAGTAACCATGTCCGTCACTCGCGAAGCTGTGGAAACCGTCCTGCGCCAGTACACCGATCCCCATTTGAATCAGGATCCGGTGAGCGCCGGCTGCGTGCGTTCGATCGAGGTGCAGGGTGATAGGGTCAGCGTGCAGCTTGAGTTGGGCTACGCCGCTGCGCTGTTTCGCAGTGGCTGGGCACAGATGCTGGCGATGGCTATCGAGCATCTGGATGGCGTCAGTCGCGCCGATGTCCAGGTCGATTGCGTCGTGCGTCCGCACAAGGCGCAGGATCAGGTGCCGGCGCTTTCCAATGTGAAGAACATCATCGCCGTGGCATCCGGTAAGGGCGGGGTGGGAAAGTCGACCACAGCCGCCAATCTGGCTCTGGCCTTGGCGCGCGAAGGTGCACGGGTGGGCGTGCTGGATGCCGACATCTATGGCCCGAGCCAGGGCATCATGTTCGGTATCGCAGAAGGCACGCGCCCGGAGATTCGCGATGGCAAGGCGTTCATCCCTCTAGAGGCCCACGGGGTGCAGGTCATGTCCATGGCGTTCCTGTCCGATGACAAGACGCCGATGGTCTGGCGCGGGCCGATGGTTTCCGGTGCGCTGTTGCAGTTGATCACTCAGACCGCCTGGAACGATCTCGATTATCTGGTGGTGGATATGCCGCCGGGGACGGGCGATATCCAGCTGACGCTGGCGCAGAAAGTGCCGGTGACGGGGGCGGTCATCGTGACCACGCCGCAGGATCTGGCGTTGCTCGACGCCAAGAAGGGAGTTGAGATGTTCCGCAAGGTGAACATTCCAGTGCTCGGTGTGGTGGAGAACATGGCCATCCATATCTGCTCGAGCTGCGGCCATGCGGAGCATCTGTTCGGCGAGGGTGGTGGCGAGAAGCTGGCGGCGCAGTACAACGTCGATCTGCTGGCATCGCTACCTTTGTCGATGGCGATTCGCAGTCAGGCGGATGCGGGCAAGCCGACCGTGATCGCTGATCCGGAAAGCCAGATCGCGATGATTTACCAAGAGGTGGCGCGTACCGTCGGTGCCCGTATCGCCCAGAGTGGGCAAATCATCGCGCAGTCGATGCCGAAGATCGTCATTTCCGAGGACTGAGCCTAGCGGCGGTGACGCATGCGTCACCGCCCGCGCCCGGCGATAAATTGCAGGCACAAAAAAGCCCCGCCGAAGCGAGGCTTTTTCAGAGAAGACTCAGGTTAGATAACCTGAACTTCCTCAGCTTGCATGCCCTTCTGGCCGCGGGTAGCGACGAAGGAAACTTGCTGGCCTTCTTTCAGGCTCTTGAAACCGTCGCCTTGGATGGCGCGGAAGTGTACGAAGAGGTCGTCACCGGATTGCGGAGTGATGAAGCCGAAGCCTTTCTCATCGTTGAACCACTTAACGGTACCGGTTTGGCGATTGGACATTTGATGTCTCCTTGAACCAAGTTTTGAAAAATAAAGTGCGGACTGAAAAGGTCCGAACATCACTGTGTGCAAGGAGATAGGAGTCGTATCGATATTTGGATCGAAATCTAAACATGTAGCGATTCACGGTGACACATGCAGCAGCAGCCCAGTAACAATACCTTTTTTCTGGAGCAAAGCGAGCTTTATTTTGGATTTCTTCTCCGAGCGGCGCGGTTGAGGTGTGACCTGCTCTGCGGCGCGCATCGCGGCCATGCTTTTACACGCGCACGAGGCTCGGTAAGATGCGCGTCTTCGCACGCCCATTTCATCTAATCAGGACGCCAGCCATGAGCATCAAATCGGACAAGTGGATTCGCCGCATGGCCCAGGAACACGGCATGATCGAACCCTTCGTCGAGCGCCAGGTGCGCACCGAGGGTAACGATCGGCTGATTTCCTATGGCGTCTCCAGCTATGGCTACGACGTGCGCTGCGCCGATGAATTCAAGGTGTTTACCAACATCAACTCGGCGACGGTCGATCCGAAGAATTTCGACGAGAAGAGCTTCGTCGACATAAAGAGCGACGTCTGCATCATTCCGCCTAACTCCTTCGCCCTGGCGCGCACGGTCGAGTACTTCCGCATCCCGCGCAACGTGCTGACCATCTGCCTGGGCAAGAGCACCTACGCGCGCTGCGGCATCATCGTTAACGTGACGCCGCTGGAACCGGAGTGGGAAGGGCATGTGACCCTGGAGTTCTCCAACACCACGACGCTGCCGGCCAAGATCTACGCGAACGAGGGGGTTGCGCAGATGCTGTTCCTCGAGTCCGACGAAGAGTGCGAAGTGTCCTACCGTGACCGCGGCGGCAAGTACCAGGGCCAGCGCGGCGTGACGCTGCCCAAGGCTTGATGGCAAAGAGCAATACGAAAAAGCCCTGACCAATGGTCAGGGCTTTTTTTTTTTCAGCGGTGGAGCGTGCAGGGTGCTTGGCCAGTACACCTGCCAAGCACTCGTTACCCTACCAGCCCGGTACGCCTCTCATGTCCGGCAGCTTGTGTGCGATGCCCTTGTGGCAGTCGATACAGGTTGCCTCGCCGCTGGCCAGGGCAGTGGAATGGAACTCCGATGCCCGTTTGCCTTGGCGGGTGAAGTCCATGTAGCCGAAGTCGTGACAGTTGCGGCACTCGAGCGAGTCGTTGGCTTTGAGTCGCGCCCATTCGTGCTCGGCTAGCTCACGACGCTTGTCGAGGAATTTCTCGCGCGTGTTGATTGTGCCGAAGATCGTGCCCCAAACCTCCTTGGACGCCTGCATCTTGCGCGCGATCTTGTCGGTCCACTTGTGCGGTACGTGGCAGTCCGGACAGGTTGCCCGTACGCCCGAGCGGTTGCTGTAGTGAATGGTATCCTTGATCTCCATGTACACGTTGTCTTCCATCTCGTGACAAGAAATGCAGAAGGCCTCCGTGTTGGTGGCTTCCAGCGCGGTGTTGAAACCGCCCCAGAAGATGATCCCGGCGATGAACCCGCCGAGGGTCAGCGCCCCCAGACTGTAGTGGACGCTGGGCCGGCGGAGAACGGCCCAGTAGCGTTTGAAAAATGACTTGATCGACTTCATCCAGGCCCCCTCAGTTTCCGTTGGTGGATGGTGAGGTTTCCCGGTACAGCAGTTCGTCGATGTTCTTGAAGGTGTTTTCCACCAGCGGCTCCACATCGTGCTGCGGCACATGACACTGCGTGCAGAAGTACCGTCGCGGCGCGACTGCGGCGAGGGTCTGATGATCACGGTCGGTGTAGTGGGTGATGCTGATCATCGGCGCCTGGGCGCGTGCACTGTTGGCTCGGCTATGGCAGGTCAGGCATTTGTTGGCGTTCTTGTCGACGTGATAGCCGCGGATGCTGTGAGGAATGGTCGGTGGCTGCTCCGGATAGTTGCGCTCGCGCCGCGCATCCTTGTTTTCCTCGTCGTGCAGTTTTGGCGGGGTGAATTCCTGGGTAATGGTCCCGCCCGGACGGCGACCGTCCGGGGCTGGTGCGTCCAGGGGGTAGTTGGTTTCGGCGGCTATGGCCAGTCCGAATACCGCGAGCAGGGTCAGCGGCAGTAGGCGAAATTTCATGGCGGTTCTCCTCAGGCGATGCTGACCACTTCGATCTTCACGGCGCATTTCTTGTAATCGGTCTGCTTGGAGATCGGGTCGGTGGCGTCGAGGGTGACTTTGTTGATCAGCTTGTTGGCGTCGAAGAACGGCACGAAGATCAATCCCATCGGCGGCTTGTTGCGCCCCCGTGTTTCTACCCGTGCCTGCATCTCACCGCGCCTGCTGATGACTTTCACCACGCTGCCACGACGCGCGTTGAGCTTGCGGGCGTCCTCCGGATGCATGTAGACGAGTGCGTCGGGCACGGCCTTGTGCAGCTCATCGACCCGCTGCGTCATGCTTCCGGTGTGCCAGTGCTCAAGCACCCGTCCGGTACTGAGCCAGAAGGGGTAATCCTCGTCCGGGACTTCGGCAGGCACGTCGTAGGGCAGGGCGAAGATGATCGCCTTCTTGTCGCCGTAGCCGTAGAACTGCACATCGGTGCCGGCTTTGACATAAGGGTCGTAGCCCTCGCGGTAGCGCCACTGGGTTTCCTTGCCATCCACCACCGGCCAGCGTAAACCGCGGGCTTCGTGGTAGGTGTCGAAGGGCGCCAGATCATGTCCATGACCGCGACCGAATTCGGCGTATTCCTCGAACAGGCCCTTCTGCAGATAGAAGCCGAATGCCTCGGCCTCCTGATTTACATAGCCCTCGACAATTTCCTCGTTGGGGAAGCGATCGACCTGGCCATTCTTGAACAGTACGTCGTACAGGGTCTTGCCCTTGAGTTCCGGTGACTTGCTCAGCAGCTCGGCCGGCCATACCTCGTCGACATTGAAGCGCTTGGAAAACTCGACCAGCTGCCAGAGGTCCGAGCGTGCATCGCCAGGTGCCTTGACCAGCTGGTGCCAGAACTGGGTGCGTCGCTCGGCGTTACCGTAGGCGCCTTCCTTCTCCACCCACATTGCGCTGGGCAGGATGAGGTCGGCCGCCTGGGCTGAAACGGTGGGGTAGACGTCCGAGACGATGATGAATGTTTCCGGATTGCGCCAGCCCGGCAGGATCTCCTGCATGACGTTGGGGCCGGCCTGCATATTGTTGGTCACCTGCGTCCAGTAGACCTTCAGTACCCCGTCCTTGAGCTTGCGGCTCTGCTCGACGGCATGAAAGCCCGGCTTTTCCTGAATGGTGCCTTCGGGCAGCTTCCAGATTTTTTCGGTGATGGCCCGATGCTTTGGATTGGCGACTGCCATGTCCGCCGGTAGGCGGTGGGAGAAGGTGCCGACTTCCCGGGCCGTGCCACAGGCGGACGGCTGTCCGGTCAGGGAGAACGGGCTGTTACCCGGCTCGCTTATCTTTCCGGTGAGCAGGTGGATGTTGTAGATCATGTTGTTCGCCCAGACACCGCGGGTGTGCTGGTTGAAGCCCATGGTCCAGAACGACATCACTTTGACCTTCGGGTCGGCATAGAGCTCGGCAAGCGCCTGCAGTCGCTCGGCCGGAACGCCGGATTCCTTGGTGGCGTATTCCAGGGTGTAGGTTTTCAGGAACTCGGCGTAGTCCTCGAAGCTGATATCGCTCCAGGTATTGGCCACCGCCGCGTTCTCTGCCTTGAGCTCCCGCGGGTCGGTCGGTCGCAGGCCGTAGCCGATGTTGGTCGCGCCCTTGGCGAACTTGGTGTGCTTCTCGACGAAGTCCTTGTTCACCGCACCGCTCTGGATGATGTGGTTGGCGATGTAGTTGAGGATCACCAGATCGGTCTGCGGATTGAAGATCATCGGGATGTCGGCCAGCTCGAAGCTGCGATGCTCGAACGTCGACATGACCGCCACCTTGACGTGCGGCGCGCTGAGGCGACGATCCGTCACGCGGGTCCAGAGCACCGGGTGCATCTCCGCCATGTTCGAGCCCCAGAGCACGAACGCGTCGGCCGCTTCGATGTCCTCGTAGCAGCCCATGGGTTCGTCCATGCCAAAGGTGCGCATGAAACCAAACGCTGCCGAGGCCATACAGTGACGTGCATTGGGATCGATGTTGTTCGAGCGGAAACCGGCCTTCATCAGCTTGTTCGCCGCGTAGCCTTCCCAGATCGTCCACTGCCCCGAGCCGAACATGCCGATGGCTTCAGGGCCGCCCTGCTTGAGCGCCGCCTTGTACTTTTCCTCCATGATGTCGAAGGCCTGTTCCCAGCTGACGGGCTGGAACTCGCCCTGCTTGTCGAACTTGCCGTCCTTCATGCGTAGCAGCGGTTGGGTCAGGCGATCCGAGCCGTACATGATCTTCGACAGGAAGTAGCCCTTGACGCAGTTGATGCCGCGGTTCACTTCCGCCTTGACGTCGCCATGGGTGGCGACGACGCGGCCCTCTCGAGTCGCCACCATGACGCCGCAGCCGGTGCCGCAGAAGCGGCAAGGGGCCTTGTCCCATTTCAGATTGGTGGCGTCCGCTTCGGTAATCAGGTTGCTTGCGCTGGAAGCGATCGGCATGCCGGCCACGGTTGCGGCGATGGCCGCAGCGTTGGCTTTGGCGAATTGGCGTCGGGTAAGGCTCATCAGGCGTCTCCTTCGAGGAGTTCTTCGTGATAGATCAATGCGGCATTGAGCACGCCGGGCAATTGCTGGATATGGTCGATCGAGGCAAGGATGCGTGATTCGTGCTCGGCTTCCAGCACCACCACCAGCTTGCCGCTGGCATTCTCCTGGTGCATTTCCAGGCCGGGTAACAGTTGCAGGTTGGCTTTTACCGCGGCCAGCCATTCGGGGCGGCAGTGCACCAGCAGGCTGGCGATATGCAGAGGGTGTCCCATCAGTGATTCCGTTTCCGTTGGCAGCAGGGCGCAGGCCCGATTAGATCGGCAGGAGCGGCTTAAGCCGGACCTGGCGGCCCGAAGATCATCTGCACGATCCAGACGATGAAACCGTAACCACTGACCAGCGCGACGCTGAGGATGGGAAACAGGAAGACGATCAGGAATATGAAGAGGCGGGTTTCGTCCCGCTTGATCGAGGTATCCGCGGGGCGGGTGTCATTCGGCGTTACTGTCATTGTTCTACTCCGACTGGCATATAGGGAGTCTAGTCACAGACCAGCATAGGGCAATATTCGTTTCGGTTCTTTGCGGTGGCTTGGGGTTAGGCCGATCAGCGGACCGCTTTTCTGTCCGGCAAGCGGCAGAGCGAACAGCCGTGCTAGCCTGCGCGGCTTTTTCTCAGGTCAGCGCATGAGACGAGGGCGCCGATGATCGCCGAACACGCACACCTATCAAGAGGCACGCCAGCCTACCGGCGCGCCACGTTTGCACTCTTCTGCGCTGGCTTCGCCACGTTCGCATTGCTGTATTGCATTCAGCCGTTGCTGCCCATGCTCGCCGCGTATTTCTCCGTATCGGCTGCCAGCAGCAGTCTGGCGTTGTCGCTGACGACGCTGTCGCTCGCCGTCTGTCTGCTGATCTCGGGTGCGCTTGCCGAAAGCTGGGGGCGCAAGCCGGTGATGGCCGCGGCGCTCGGTCTGGCCAGCCTGCTCGGGCTGGCCAGCGTACTGGTCGATTCCTGGCAACTATTGCTGGCGCTGCGCGCGCTACTCGGGCTGGCACTCAGTGGATTGCCGGCACTGGCGATGGCTTACGTCGGCGAGGAGTTCGAGCCTGAGTCGCTGCCTGCCGCAATGGGCCTGTATATCGGCGGCACGGCGCTGGGTGGGATGCTCGGGCGTCTGCTTTCGGGCCTGCTGAGTGACCTGGGTGGCTGGCAGCTGGCGCTCGGTGGCATTGCCTCGCTGGGATTGCTGGCGTTGGTGGCGTTCGTCTGGCTGTTGCCGCCGTCGCGACACTTCACGGCGCAACCGCTCTCGCTGCGCATTCTGCTGACGAACTTCCGGCTGCATCTGGACAATCCGGTGCTACGTGGACTGTTCCTGCAGGGCTTTCTGCTGATGGGCGGCTTCGTCGCGCTGTTCAACTACATTGGCTTCCGCCTGGCAGGCGAGCCGTTCGGCTTGTCCTCGACGCTCATCGGCCTGCTGTTCGTCGTCTATCTCGGGGGGATTTTCAGCGCCGGCTGGGCCGGGCGTCTGGTGCCGCGCTTCGGTGCGCGGCAGGTGCTGCGCGGTGGGGTCGCTCTGATGCTGATTGGTGTGGGGCTATGCGCGACGTCGTGGCTGGTCAGCATCGTGCTCGGTCTCGGATTGTTCACCCTCGGCTTCTTCGCCGCGCATGCCGTGGCCAGCGGGCAGGTCGGCAGCCATGCCAAGGGTGCTCGAGCGCAGGCATCGGCGCTGTACCTGTGTGCCTACTATCTGGGATCGAGTGTGGTTGGCTATGGCGCCGGTTATGTCTGGGATCACGCGGGCTGGTTGCCGTTGATGGCGTTGCTGGCGGCGTTGTTCGTCATTGCCGGTTGGCGGGCGAGGGCGCTCTAGCAGGCGCTGGCGTTATTCGATGCGTTGCTCGCCGCTGAAGGCGAGGGTGGTCTTGCAGCGACGGCAGTAATAACGGCGCCCCTTCGCCACCAACGCATGGCGTTGGGGCGTGAAAGCGAAATCCTGATCCACGCAGCTGCAGCGATAGACATAACGGGTAACGGACCGGCGACGAATCGCATAGGTGTGGCAGCGATCCGGCGGCAGCTCGTACACGCCACGCATGATCAGCTGCCATTCCTCGCCGTGAGGCTGGATCCGTGAGCCAAACATCTGATGGGCGATCAGGTGCGCGACCTCATGGGCGACGGTCTGGCGCAGAAAGTGCTCGGTGTTTTCCCTATATAGCTGCTCATTGAAGCGCAGGAGATTTTCCTGCAAATGCGCTACACCAGCTTTCTGCCCGCGCAGCTTGAGGCTTATCTGGGGGCGGGTGAAGCGTCGCTTGAAAAACTGCTCGGCCAGCTCGTAACAGGCTTCGACACGGGCATTGAGGCGCTCGGGCATTGGGGTACTCCTGCAAGCGCCGCATTATGCCAAACCGATTCTGGCCGAACAGCTTCGTTGGTCACTCGTTCGGCCGTTCGTTGAAGCGCCGTTCGTTTTCCAAACCGCCCGGTTCTTCCTGCGGGCGATTCTCCTCGAAGCCATAGCTCTGGTTCTGTGGGGTATCGCGCTCGTAGGTCGGGTCGAGTGCGAGCATCCAGAATAGGATCATCGGCACCTTCAGGTTCACCAGCACCAGCAGACCGACGCCCCAGGTGCAGGCGCCGTAAAGAAAGGTGTTGCGGTTACTGATGCGCATGAACGTCGGCAGGCCGACGAACAGCAGATAGGTCGAGTATGCCCCGGCCGCCACCAGAACCAGGATGGCCAGCCAGCGCGACGGGTAGAGCGCACCCAGTCCGGCCAGGAAGAAAGGTGTAATGACATAGGCGATGAAGCCCACGCATTGATTGAAAGTCGGGCGTGCATCGAAGGAGCGCGACATCCAGCGCAGGAAGAACCCCATGATGAAGGTGCCGGCGACGATGGTGATGTAGATCAGCGCGCTGAGCTGGAAGGCACTGCGGGTATCGAGCCAGATCCGTTCGGCTTCGACCAGGCTCCAACCCACATAGCGCGTGCCGATGAACATGCAAACCGCTGGCAGCAATGCCCAGAGCAGCAGATGGACAAGGTAGTTGGAGCTGTTCTTTTCTTCGTCGCGGCGAATGTCCGCCCACGCCCGATCCGGGCGGGTGAGCAATGTTACAAAGTGCGGGATCATACCGAGTCTCCGTCTGCCTTGAGGGCCGCTCAGGAATGCTGTTGCAGCGGCGTTATCGCTTTAGAACGGCAGATGCGGTGAGGGTTTCCCTTATCGGTCCAGACGATTCTTCGTGGGATGATGCGCGGGCATACGAAAAGGCCGCCCACAGGCGGCCTTTTGAGGTGAGGATTGGGCTAACGGACGTAGACCGGGCCGATGCCCATGCCCCAGGTTATGACCGACAGGGCGATGATCGCGACCAGCACTACGAGGCCGACCGCAAGTACCGAACTGGAGAACATGAATCCCTCGTCTTCGTGGATGTTCATGAACTTGGGCAGCCCCACGTAGAGCAGATAGGCCGTGTAGCAGACTGCCGCGGTCCCCACCAGCATGCCGAGCCAGAGGTGCGGATAGAGACCCGCCAGCCCGCCGATGAACAGCGGCGTTGCGGTATAGGCGGCGAAAACGATGCATTGGGTGAGGGTTGGGGTAGCGTCGTAGGTACGTGCCATCCAGTGAATGAAGCCGCCCATCACGGCGACGCCGGCCAGCATGGCGAAGTAGGAAAGTATCGCCAGCTGCATGCAACTGGCCTGGGTCAGCTTGACCGGCTCTCCACCGCCGATGCTCCAGCCCACCTGGGTCGCGCCGATGTAGGCCGATACCGCCGGTATCGCGGCGAGCAGCAGCACATGCGTGAGGTACATGTGGCTGACGGTTTCTTCCTCGCCGCGGATTTCGTTCCACTCCTGACCGGGGTGGGTGAACAAACCCCAAACGTGATTGATCATGCCAGCGTCTCCTCAGTTTATGGAGGTCGCCTCGCCTGGCGGTCGTCATCGAGGACGGCGCGTGCGACCTTACGTCGCAGTATAGAAATGCCAATCGGCAATGCATCAGCGGGGTTAGAGCGTTTCGAAGCTATGTCGTCAGCGGTAATAGCGCTCGAGTATTTCCATCGCCAGATTGATTGACTGCAGGCGCTGCGTGCTGCCACCTCGATCCGGATGATGCAGGCCGACCAGCTGACGGTAGCGGCGCTTGATCAGCTCCAGCGTGAGCGGCTGCGAGGCGCGGTCCAGTTCGAACAGTTCGAGTGCCGCGCGTTTCTCGTCGCTGCCCTGCATGCGCGTCCAGAAGCTCGCCAGCAGGCGTTCGACATCGTCTTCGTCGGTATCCCGCAGGTTGGAGAGATCCAGATAATACGCGCGCAGGGCATCCTGCTCGGCGAGACCGGCGTTGGCGCCGGCATATGGCAGCAACTGAACGTGCAAGGGGCTGATCTGCAGATGGCCGCTGCCCTCGGCCCAGAGTCGGTCGCGCAGCAGATAAAGCGCGTTGAACACCAGAAAGTGCGTGCGGAACAGCACCAGCTTGTCTGTCAGCGGCAGGTTGGGCACATGCGCGCTATGCCGGCGCTTGAGCTGTTGAATCAGCTCGTACTCGCTGCAGCCTTCGGGTCTTTCCTGCAGCAGTACGAGCAGGTGGTCTGGCAGATCCAGTGCGGGGGAGAGGTCGTCCATCTGGCGAGACTAGCACAGCACTGCGGGTGTTCATTCAGTGCTGGTTCACATCGGAGCAGGCGGCGAACGGGCTGCGGTGAGGCTTGCTTTGCGCGTAAAATGCGCGCCTTTCGCATCTCACCCGGACACCTGACATGGGCAACCTCTCGGTCAACCAGAACAAACTGCAGAAGCGCCTGCGCCGCCTGGCCGGCGAGGCCGTTACCGACTTCAACATGATCGAGGACGGCGACAAGGTCATGGTCTGCCTGTCCGGCGGCAAGGACAGCTACACCATGCTCGATGTGCTGCTCTATCTGCAGAAGGTCGCGCCGATCAAGTTCGAGATAGTTGCAGTCAACATGGACCAGAAGCAGCCAGGCTTCCCCGAGCACGTGCTGCCCGAGTACCTGAAGTCCATCGGCGTGGAGTACCACATCATCGAGAAGGACACCTACTCGGTGGTGAAGGAGAAGATTCCGGAAGGCAAGACCACCTGCTCGCTGTGCTCACGTCTGCGCCGGGGCACGCTGTACACCTTCGCCGACGAGATCGGCGCGACGAAGATGGCGCTCGGGCATCATCGCGACGACATCCTGGAAACGTTCTTCCTCAACATGTTCTATGGCGGCACGCTGAAGGCCATGCCGCCCAAGCTGCTCTCCGACGATGGACGCAACGTGGTGATTCGCCCGCTGGCCTACTGCAACGAGGCGGACATCGAGGCGTACTCGACGATGAAGGAGTTTCCGATCATCCCGTGCAACCTCTGTGGTTCGCAGGAAAATCTGCAGCGCCAGGTGGTCAAGGAAATGCTGCAGGAGTGGGAGCGCAAGTCGCCAGGGCGCACCGAAATCATGTTTCGCGCGCTGCAGAATGTGGTGCCTTCGCAGCTGGCCGACCGCAACCTGTTCGATTTCAAGAGCCTGCGTATTGATGACAGCGCCACGCCGCGCTTCGTCGATGTGATGAGCCTGTAATCGGGCGCACCCGGCCGAGCCAGCCACTTTCTTTTTGCCGTGCCGGTTGAAAGCCGCAGTCCCGGCAGAGTATGGTTCGGTCATCTTCTGGAGATCAGCATGTCCCTGAACCCTGTAGCCCTGAACGTTGTCGATGCCGGTGCCATTCGCGCCGTGTTCGCTCGTGGGCAGCAGGTTGCAGCCGCTGGTTATTACTTTGGGTATTGGTTTAGCCACAGGCGCGCCTGATACCCCACAGGCGCCCTAGCAAGCAGGGTCGCCACCAGAGCAGTTTTCGAACCCCCGGTCGGCCACCCGACCGGGGGTTTTGTTTTTTCGGCCACGCGATGGCCCAACGCAACGAGGAACATGCAATGACCACTTACCGCACCGACCGTTATTACCGCTACGACTGGCGATTTAGCCGCTTCGACGCCGAACACAAAGCACGCGAACGAACACCCGACTAGCGCCGCCGCGGACCACCCGCGCCGGCAGAAGGAACCGCCAGATCATGAATGCATCCGCCACCGTACTTGCCCAACAACCCGTCGCCACCGCCGAAGCCAGCGTCGCCCGCCGCAGCGCGCAGCCGCTGCCCAGCCCCGCGGTATTGCGCCAGCGTCTGCCCTTGAACGACGCCCTTGCCGCACGCATCCATAACGACCGCAACGTCATCCGCGCCGTGCTCGACAGTCGTGATCCACGCCTGCTGGTCGTCGTCGGGCCCTGTTCCCTGCACGATCCTGTCGCCGCGCTCGAGTACGCCGAGCGTCTCAGCGCGCTTGCGCCTGACGTCAGCGATCAGCTGCTGCTGGTGATGCGCGCCTATGTGGAAAAACCGCGTACCACCGTCGGCTGGAAAGGGCTGGTCTACGACCCGCATCTGGACGGCAGCGGCAACATGGCCGAGGGGCTGCACCTGTCGCGCCGCCTGATGCTGGATATTCTCGAAACCGGTCTGCCGATCGCTACCGAACTGCTGCAGCCACTGGCTGCCGGGTACTTCGACGATCTCCTCGGCTGGGCCGCGATTGGCGCGCGCACCAGCGAGTCGCAGATCCATCGCGAGCTGGTCAGCGGGCTGGACCTGCCGGTGGGCTTCAAGAACGGTACCGACGGCGGCCTGGGGATCGCCTGCGATGCCATGCGTTCGGCAGAGCACCCCCACCAGCACTTCGGCATCGACGATCTCGGCCATCCGGCACTGCTGCAGACGCGCGGTAATCCGGATACCCATCTGGTCCTGCGCGGCGGCCACGGCGCACCCAACTACGACGCGGCCAGTGTCGCTGCTGCCCGTCGCGCGCTGGAAAAGCAGGGGATCGCTCCGCGCATCATGGTCGATTGCAGCCACGCCAACAGTGGCAAGGACCCACTGCGCCAGCCCGCGGTGCTGGAGTCGGTGATCGAGCAGCGCCTGGCTGGCGACATGAGCCTGCGTGGCGTCATGCTGGAGAGCCATCTGTTCGATGGTTGCCAGCCGCTGTCCGGCGAGCTGCGCTACGGCGTGTCGATCACCGACGGCTGCCTGGGTTGGACGGCGACCGAGCAGATGCTGCGTCAGGCGGCGCAGCGGCTGCGCGGCTGATACCGGGAGCCCGCTGCACGTCTGAGCCGGCTCGCATGCAAAGGACGTTCTGCTCGTAGGGTGGACAACGCGAAGCTTGTCCACCGTATGCGCCTGGAGTCAGGGCAATGGGACGCGTACCAAGCGGTGTCACCCGGCTTGCGCCGGCTTCACAGTGGAAGCGGGCTTGCCTGCGAATATTCGTTCAGACCAGCCTGCGCGAACGCCATCTGACCGCTGCCGCCCAGCTGCGTCGATGGCGGCGGACTTGCGAGGCCGGCTCGTCACCGGCACCCTGTGCCGCTGCCGTCACCATCGGATCCGAACCATGCAAGACTACAAATGGCTGCACGAATACTGCCTCAACCGCTTCGGCTCGGCCGCGGCGCTGGAGGCCCGTCTGCCGCAGCCCCACAGCGCCGACCAACTGCGCAGCGTTTCCGATGACCGCTACCTCTCGCTGATCAGCCTGCGCATCTTCCGCGCCGGCCTCAAGCACAGCCTGGTGGATGCCAAGTGGCCGGCCTTCGAGCAGGCCTTCTTCGGTTTCGACCCGGAGAAAGTCGTGCTGATGGGCGGCGAGCACATCGAGCGACTGATGCAGGACACCCGACTGATCCGTCATCTCGGCAAGCTCAAGAGCGTGCCGCGCAACGCGCAGTTCGTGCTCGACGTGGCCAAGGAAAGGGGCAGCTTCGGCAACCTGCTGGCCGATTGGCCGAGCAGCGACATCGTCGGCCTGTGGCGCTACCTGACCAGACACGGCAGCCAGCTCGGCGGATTGTCGGCGCCGCGCCTGTTGCGCATGGCCGGCAAAGACACCTTCGTGCCCAGCAATGACGTGGTAGCCGCGCTCAAGGCGCAGGAAATCGTCGACAAGGTTCCCAGCAGCCAGCGTGACCAGGCTGCGGTGCAGGCTGCGTTCAATCAGTGGCAGAGCGAGAGTGGCCGTCCGCTGTGTCAGCTCTCGGCGATGCTGGCGTTCACCGTCAACCACTGAGGCCGCTGCGACGGTTTGGCGCAGCGCCGTCCAGAGGCGTGCGGTGTAAAGTCGAAACATGACCATCGTCAAAGACAAGCGTGCGCAGATCGTATGGGTGCTCTTCACCTGCATCCTGCTCAATGCCTTTGTCTGCAGTCTGAACCACGCCACCCATGTGGGCTTCGGACTGGCCATGGGGCAGGACGCGTTCTGCGTCACCGGCGACGATGGTGGCTCCGGCCTCGGCGCGCTTCCCTCCGATTTACATGACCTGTCGCAGCATGCCCTCGACTGCCCGCTGTGCAGTTCGGTTTTCCTCGCCATCTTCGCACTGTTCGCCTTGGCCTGGCTGGGGCGGCGCACGACAGGCGCGACTCCGCTACCACTGATTGAGCGTCATGGCCCGCGCCACCACTGGCCGGCACTGAATCCGCGCGCGCCCTGAGATTTCCTGATTGACGTGATTCGCCGTCCTTCCGCCCGGTAGCAGCGGACGAGACGGCTACCTGTCGGAGCCTTCCGACGGCCCAGTCAATTCAGGGGATTTCACCATGACCATGATGGAGCGATTCACCCGCGCCGATAGCCGCGTGAGCTATCGACTGCCTTTTCCCGACTACCCCAGCAACGCCCGCAGCTTCGTGCATCTGGATGCCAAGTTACTGCCGTACTGGCATGCGTTGTTCGATGTCTGCCCGCGGCTGCTCAAGCTTGATCCGCCAGAGGGGCTGGAGATCTTTCGTCAGTTCATGACCTGGGCCTACGGCTGCCAGCTGGCGCTGGACTGGACCTTCCACCTCGGCGTCTGCCGCTGGTTGCTGGCCTCCGGCTACCGTGAGCTGATCGAGCCGGAGCATATCGAGGCGATGATGCTCGCCGCCGCGGCGCGTTGGGTAGCCAGCGACGACAGCCCGGCAATCGGCATCGTGCTCGGCTGGCGCGGCAGCAGCGAGCATGTATTCGACTGGATGCCACGGGTGCGCCAGGGCGGCCGCCCGCTCGCCGCCGAGGCGGAGGAGCTGCCGCCGGCGCCCTGGGACTTCGCCTGGAGCCCGCTCTCGAGCACGGCCGGCAACGGATTTCGCCGCTGGCTGCGTGTGCCATGACTGCGACAGGGCGCCGCAGTGTGGCGATCGCGTCGCGCCTGACCCGGCGTCGCTCGCCGGTGTCACTGCTTGTTTGGAGCGCAGCGCCGCTCTGGCACAGATTGCCGCGAGTGGGTGGGGCAGGCTGTCGCAGTTGTCCGCTTGCAGGGTGCGCCGGACACTTTGCCTGCCTCGAACCAGAGCAGCTTCCACGGGTGGTTCGGGGTACCGCGATTGAGTCCAGGCGTCGCGCCCGGATGTCGGCCCCCACCCCAAGGGGGCCTTCAATCGCAACATGCTGCCGGAGCGCCTGGCGCTCGGGCGGTCACGCAAGGAGGTAGGCATGTTCAAGTCATCGCTCAGGCGAGACGTCGTGCTGGTAGTGCTGGCCAAGGTCGCGATCCTCATGATCATAAAAAACGTCTGGTTCGATGCCCCCAGCATTCCCGAGAACGGTTCGGTGCGCGTTGCCGACCATTTGCTTGATTCGCGGGGTTCGATCCCCGAGGGAGGGCCGAGATGATCTCGGAAAGCGTTGTCGATCTATCACGCCTGCAGTTCGCCATGACGGCGATGTATCACTTTCTCTTCGTGCCGTTGACCCTGGGGCTGGCGTTCCTGCTGGCGATCATGGAATCGGTCTACGTGATGACCGGCAAGCAGGTCTATCAGGACATGACCAAGTTCTGGGGCAAGCTGTTCGGCATCAACTTCGCCCTAGGCGTCACCACCGGACTGACCATGGAATTCCAGTTCGGTACCAACTGGGCCTACTACAGCCACTACGTCGGCGACATCTTCGGCGCGCCGCTGGCCATCGAGGGGTTGATGGCGTTCTTCCTCGAGTCCACCTTCATCGGCCTGTTCTTCTTCGGCTGGGACCGGCTCTCCAAGGTGCAGCACCTGGCCGTAACCTGGCTGGTGGCGCTGGGCTCGAATCTCTCGGCGCTCTGGATCCTCATCGCTAATGGCTGGATGCAGAACCCGGTGGGCTCTGAGTTCAACTTCGAGACCATGCGCATGGAGCTGGTGGACTTCGGAGCGCTGCTGTTCAACCCGGTGGCGCAGGTCAAGTTCGTCCACACCGTGTCCGCGGGTTATGTCACCGGGGCGATTTTCGTGCTGGCGATTTCTTCCTTCTATCTATTGAAGAAGCGCGACCTGGGCTTTGCCCGCCGTTCGTTCGCCATCGCCGCGGTGTTCGGCCTGGCGTCGACGATCTCGGTGATCATTCTTGGCGACGAATCTGGCTACGAGATTGGTGACGTGCAGAAGGTCAAGCTGGCGGCCATCGAGGCCGAGTGGGACACCCATCCGGCGCCGGCCGGCTTCACCCTGTTCGGCCTGCCCAATCAGCAGGAGATGCGCACCGATTACGAAGTGAAGATCCCCTACGCACTGGGACTGATCGCCACGCGCTCGCTGGATGAGGAGATCAAGGGCATCAAGCAGCTGGTCGCCGAGCATGAGCTGCGCATCCGCAACGGCATGCTCGCCTACGAGCGGCTGCAGGTGCTGCGTGGCGGCGACAAGTCGGCCGAAGCCATCGCCGCGTTCAATGAGGTCAAGCAGGACTTGGGCTACGGGCTGCTGCTGAAGAAGTACACCGCCGATGTGGTCGATGCCAGCGAGGAGCAGGTCAAGCTCGCCGCGCTGGACACCATACCCAACGTGTTCAGCCTGTTCTGGACCTTCCGCGTGATGGTCGCCGCTGGCTTCCTGATGTTGCTGCTGTTTGCTCTGGCGAGCTGGGCATCGATCAAGCGCAATGCCGAGACCAAGCCCTGGCTGCTGAAGTTTGCGCTGTTCAGCCTGCCGCTGCCGTGGATCGCCGCGCAGACCGGCTGGTACGTCGCCGAGCATGGCCGTCAGCCATGGTCGATCGCCGAGGTACTGCCGACCCATCTGTCCACCTCGACGCTGGCGGCCGGCGATATATGGGGCTCGCTGATCGCCCTGGTGGCCTTCTACAGCCTGCTGCTGGTGATCGAGATGTTCCTGATGATCCGCTTCGCCCGCCTTGGGCCGAGCAGTCTGCACACCGGTCGTTATCACTTCGAACGGGACGTACGTGAAGTGCGGGTGGCGTCGACGCAGCCGAGCGGCCTGTCTTCCCAACCTGGCAGCGTCTGAGGGGGATACGAGATGTTCGATTACGAAGTGCTCAAACTCATCTGGTGGGTGCTGATCGGCGTGTTGCTGATCGGCTTCGCCCTGACCGATGGCTTCGACATGGGCGCCATGGCACTGATGCCCTTCGTCGGCAAGACCGACAACGAGCGACGCGTGGCGATCAACACCATCGCGCCACACTGGGATGGCAACCAGGTGTGGTTCATCACCGCCGGTGGTGCGCTGTTCGCTGCTTGGCCGATGGTCTATGCGGTGGCGTTTTCCGGCCTGTACTGGGCGATGCTGCTGGTCCTGTTCGCGCTGTTCTGCCGCCCGGTGGGCTTCGACTATCGCAGCAAGGTGGAAGACCCGCGCTGGCGCAGCGCCTGGGACTGGGCGCTGTTCGTCGGCGGCGCGGTGCCGGCGCTGGTGTTCGGCGTGGCCTTCGGCAACCTGTTCCTCGGCCTGCCGTTCCAGCTGGACGAGCTGATGCGCTCGACCTACCAGGGCTCGTTCTTCGCGCTGCTCAACCCGTTCGCGCTGCTCTGCGGCATCGTCAGCCTGAGCATGCTCAGCGCCCACGGTGGCGCCTGGCTGATGCTGCGCACCGACGGCGCGCTGGCTGAGCGCTCGCGGCAGGCCACGCGCCTGTGCGTGCTGGTGTTCCTGTTCGGCTTTGTCGCGGCGGGTGTCTGGCTGGCGCTAGGCATTCAGGGCTTCAGCCAGCTGTCGGTCAGCGATCCGGGCGCCGCGCTCAATCCGCTGCTGGACAAGCAGGTGGCCCAGGACAATGTCGGCTGGTTGGCCAACTACAGCGTCTATCCGGTCACCTTGATCGCGCCGGCCGCGGGCATCCTCGGGGCGTTGCTGGCGCTGCTCGGTTCCAGTCGCAACAGCGGCGGGGTGAGCTTCGTCGGAACCAGTCTGATGATCGTCGGCAGCATCTGTACCGCGGGCTTTGCGCTGTTTCCCTTCGTCTTCCCGTCGAGCCTCGATCCGGCCTCGAGCCTGACCATCTGGGATGCGGTCTCAAGTCAGAAGACGCTGGGCATCATGTTCGTTGTGGCCTGCATCTTCGTGCCGCTGATCCTCTGCTACACGCTGTGGAGCTACGTGCGCATGTGGGGCCGGCTCACCCAGAAAACCATCGAAGCCAACCCCCACGGGCTGTACTGACCGCGCGGGCGGGCCGCCGTGCCCGCCCGCCAAGGAGAGACGACTATGTGGTACTTCACCTGGATTCTCGGCGTGCTGCTGGCCAGCAGCTTTGGCATCATCAATGCGCTGTGGCTGGAAGCCACTCAGGACCTGGACGCCGAGCCGTGAGCAGTCGCGCGCAGGGGCGCTGCTACGGCGCGTTCGGTCGCGTACTTTCTCTAGTGCTGGCCGCGCCGCTGGCGCTGGTCCTGCTGATCCATCCGGCGGCGATGCTGGACGGGCAGGGAGGCTACAGTCACCCGCAGCTGATGCTGGTGATGTGGGGTATTTCCGCCGGCTTCGTGCATGGCGTCGGCTTCGTGCCGCAATGGTGGGGCTGGCGCTGGCTGCTCGGCCCGCTGCCGGCCTGGCTGTTGTGTGCTTTGGGCTACGCGGTGCTTTTTCAGGCCCAGCTGGGCTGAGCGGGGGCGAATGCCTTTGCAGTCAGGCGCGGGGATTCGTAGGCTGATAGCCGTGGTCGCGACGCGGCCATCGGTTCCCCGCACGATCGGGGGAGTGCCACCGAAACGGGTTCGCGACTTTCATGGATATCGACAAGGCCGCCCAGGCGCTGAGCGGCGCCGAACGTATTCTGATCATCACCGGGGCCGGGCTGTCGGCCGACTCCGGGTTGCCCACCTACCGTGGCCTCGGCGGCCTCTATAACGGCGAAACCGAAGACGGCCTGCCGATCGAGGTGGCGCTATCCGGGCCGACGCTGCGGCGTGATCCGGCGTTGTGCTGGAAGTACCTGGCCGAAATCGGCCGGGCCTGCCTGCAGGCCGAACCCAATGCCGGCCACGTCGCCATCGCCGAGCTGCAGCGGCGCAAATCCGGCGCCTGGGTGCTCACGCAGAACATCGATGGCTTCCACCGCCGAGCCGGCAGTCCGCCCGATCGCTTGATCGAGATTCACGGTCAGCTGGCGCCGCTGTCGTGCATGGGCTGCGGCAAGGTCGACGGACTTCCACTGCCTTCGCTGCTGGATCAGCCATTGCCGCCGCGCTGCCTGACTTGCGACGGGGTGTTGCGTCCTGCCGTGGTGCTGTTCGAGGAGATGCTGCCGGAATCCGCCCTGACTGCATTGCAGCAACAGCTGCAGCTCGGCTTCGACGCCGTGCTGGTGGTTGGAACCACGGCGAGCTTCGGCTACATCCTCGAGCCGGTATGGCGGGTGCGTCAGGCCGGCGGCTCGGTCGTCGAGGTGAACCTGCAAGCCACCGAAATCAGTCCGCTGGCGGACGTACTTCTGCAAGGGAGGGCCGCAGACGTTTTGTCGCAGCTGGTTCGTCACATTTCGTCCGATTGAATTTGATCATCGAAGCAATAGCGGGCATAGTCGCCGGTACTTTGAAATCACCGACACGGCTGTGCCCATGCGCCAACGCTTCGCACCCCTCGTGCCTCTCGCACTTATCGCCCTGCTGACCGCCTGCGCCGGCCAGCCTGTACAGACTGAGCAGCAAGCCGACGCGCCTCGTCTGTCGCAACACCATCCCTTGGCCGGATTCGACTTCGATGCGCTCGAAAAGAGCGGAGAGCAGTCGCTGGCAGAGCTTACCGATGAGCACGACTACCAGCTGCCGCAGCTGGCTGACAGCATTCTCGAGCGCGGCTTCACCCTGGTCGGTACTCCGTATCGCTACGGTGGCAGCTCGGTGAAGAGCGGTTTCGACTGCAGCGGCTTCGTCGGCTTCCTGTTCCGCAAGGAGGCAGGTCTCGAGCTGCCGCGCTCCACTCGCGAGCTGATCAACCTCGACGCACCGGTGGTCAAGCGCAACGAGCTGGAACCCGGTGACGTGGTGTTCTTCAACAACCGTGGCCGTGGCCGGGTCAGCCATGCCGGCATCTACATCGGCGATGACCAGTTCATCCACGCCTCCAGCAGCCGCAGCGGTGGCGTGCGCGTCGACAGCCTGGATGACCGTTACTGGCGCGCCAGCTACATGGAAGCAAAACGCGTGCTGGCCCTGGCGTCCGATCTGGCTTCGCACACGCCCCAGCACTGATCCCGCGACCTGCGGGGGTTGCGCCTTCCCGCACATGCCGGCAGAGTGATGGCTCATTTGCCTGGATCGCTCTGCCATGCACTATCCGGCTCGTCTCACGCTCGTTGTTCTGACTGTGCTGCTGACCGCCTGTGCCGGAAAGGCACCCACGCCGCCGGTCGTGCAGACACCCAGGGTCCACCAACAGCCCGTGCCTGGCGCCGCTGAAGACGTGCTGTTCAGTGCGATTGGTCTGGTCGGCACGCCTTATCGCTGGGGCGGCAACACGCCGGATAGCGGTTTCGACTGCAGTGGCCTGATCGGCTACGTCTACCACGGCGCAGCCGGCATCCAGCTCCCTCGCACCACTCAGGCCATGAGCAATCTGCGCGGCCCCTCCGTACGGCGCGACGCATTGCAGCCCGGCGATCTGGTGTTCTTCGCTACCAGCGGTGGGCGCCGGGTCAGCCACGCGGGCATCTACGTTGGCGAAGACCGCTTCGTTCACGCGCCATCTTCTGGCGGCACGGTACGCCTGGACAGTCTTACCGCCGGCTACTGGAATAAGAGTTATCTGGGCGCCAAGCGCGTGCTCGACCAGGAGCAACTGGCCCGCAACCCCTGAGCGTCATCCGCATACCCCCGTCGTAGACGCCCTGTCTTTAGTCGTACTCACATGCTGAAACACTCCCCGTTTGACATGCGGTGATTTCGCTCGCCTGGCGCTTTGGCTACCATGCGCATCCCAATTCCTCCCCGTGCGTCGTTCCGTCGCGCACAGCCCCTTTTTCCCCACTTCCCATTAGGTGAGATATGCCTGAATTGCTGACGTACGTGCTGATTGCACTGGCGGTCGCGGCGCTGCTTGGCGTCGTGCTCGAAGAAATTACCCACGTGAACAAGGCCAAGGTGACGCTGTTCTTCGGCACCCTGGCCTGGCTGCTCTTGTTCATCTTCACACCGGTAGGCGAGGCGCGCGAAACCGTGCTGGAAAGCCTCAACGAGAACATCGCCGAGATCGCCGGGCTGTGGATCTTTCTGGTGGCGGCCATGACCTTCGTTGCCTACCTGAACAAGAAGGGCATGATCGAGAACCTGATCTATCTGGTGTTGCCCAAGCGGATCAGCGAGCGGGCCTTGCTGTTTCTCACAGCGACCTTCTGCTTCGTGTTCTCGTCGCTCGCCGACAACATCACCGCGACGCTGGTCTCCATCACCCTGATTCTCTCGCTGCAGCTGGATCGGGCGAAGACCATCAAGTTCGCTACCTTGGTGGTTTTCTCCGTCAACTCCGGTGGGGTCGCGCTGATTACTGGCGACGTCACCACGCTGATGATCTTCCTCGCTGGCAAGGTGGCGATCCTCCAGCTGCTGGCACTGGCCGTGCCGGCATTCGTCGCGGTGATGGTGCTGGCCGCCATGCTGTCGATCGGCATGAAGGGCGAGGTGGCGGTGCAGGGCCAGCGCAACGATGTGCGCGGTGTCGACGTGGCGATTGCACTGATCTTCCTGTGCACCATCCTCAGCACCATTGTCGGCAACTTCCTGTTCCAGATCCCGCCGGTGCTGACCTTCCTCGCCGGCCTCTCGGTGATGTTCCTGGTTGCGCGCTTCTTCAGCGACGACAACGACTCCGATCCGATTCTCGAATACGTGCGCCAGGTGGAGTTCGAGACGCTGTTCTTCTTCCTCGGCATCCTCCTGCTGGTCGGCATGCTCAAGGAGATTCGCGTGCTCGACGGGCTGGTGCACATCTATGACCAGGTGCCGGCAGTGATGGCCAACTACCTGATGGGCGTGATGTCGGCGGCCATCGACAACGTGCCGCTGACCGCAGCGCTGCTGAAATCAGGGCTGGAAATGGGTGTCGCCGAATGGATGGTGCTGACCTATGCGGTCGGTGTTGGCGGCTCGCTGCTGGTGATCGGTTCGGCGTCGGGCATCGTCGCCATGAGCAAGGTGCCGGGGCTGACCTTCGGCAGCTACCTGCGCTACATGCTCTACCTGTTCATCGCCTTCAACATCGGCTTCGCCGGTGTCTATCTGGTCGGCCTGTCGGTGGGCTGACCGCGGTTCGCGTGCGAGCGCGGGTCACCAGCTCAGGTTGAAGTGCGAACCCAGCACGAAGCGACCGTCGAGCAGGTCCCAGCGCTCGACGCAGACCTTCTTCTGTTCGCCGGGATGCAGCTTCAGCCGGTTGAAGGAGTTTGGCGAGGTGCCACGCAGGCGGGTCGAGAGCGTGGTGCCGGCCTGCACCATCCAGATCTCCCGCGCGAGACCGCTGTACTGCTTGGACAACGGCAGCACGTAGGGCAGGTGGATGTGCCCGCCCATGACCAGATCCAGCCCGTGCTCGGCCCAGCGCCGCAGCGCGGGTTCGGCGCCGTGCTGCAGGTTGCTCAGATCGCTCGGCACCATCGCGCCGAATGGCTGGTGGGCGACCACGATGCGAATCTTGTGCGGGTTGCCATCGGCCAGCCGCTGCGCCACCCGCTCCACTTGTCGCCCCGTCACCACGCCGTCCTTGTGCCGGCGCGGATGGGTGGTATTGAGCCCGATCACCAGCATGTCGTCGTTCTCGAATACCGGCTCCAGCTCATCGCCGAAGTGTCGCCGGTAGTTGCCGTACGGCGTGAACAGGCGGGCGAAGAGGTTGTACAGCGGGATGTCGTGATTGCCCGGAATCACCAGCGTCTCACCGACGCCATCGGCCTGCACGCGGCGCACGAAGGCGGCGGCACTGGCGAACTGCCCGCGACGGGCACGCTGGGTGATGTCGCCGGAGAACACCAGCAGGTCGGCCCGGTGTTCGCGTACATGGTCCTCCAGGGCCTGGACCACGGAAGGTTGTTCGGTACCGAAATGGGTGTCGGAAATCTGCACGATGCTGGTCATGGGCGTCGGATATGGGTCCTGGCTGATTGCTGGCATTGTTGCATTCGAAGCCTTTTGGCGTCCGCCGTTCCGATCGCCGAGATGCAAGCGGAAATTGCAGGGCGCTGCGACAACCCCGCGGTTGCGCCAAGCCCGGCCTTGGACTAACCTCCGCGTCGCCTCAGGTGCCCCCTCTTCAGCGAGGGGGTGAAACAGGGAAGCCGGTCCATTCTCACGAAGATTCCGGCGCTGCCCCCGCAACGGTAGGCGAGTCGAGAAACCCTAATAGCCACTGTGCTCAACGCATGGGAAGGCGCGGTTTCGGGACGCCGCAAGGCGTACGCTCGCAAGCCCGGAGACCGGCCTGTCGCATTTCACTGACAGTGCGGCGGGCGCTGGGCGGGTGCATATCCCTCGCGGTATTCACTTCCTTTTGCGGTTCCTCCGTCTGTCTTCGTCGACTTTCAGTCGTGCGGGTGGGCACGACGGAGACCTGTACCTTGACTTGCAAGCCCCGTTTCAAGCCAGCGGCCTATGTGCTGCTCGGCAGTTTTCCCCTTTCCATTGGCCAGCTGGCCGCAGCCCCGCTGGATCTCCAGCAACAGGTGGTGACCGCCACCCGCACCGCGCAGACGGCTCAGCAGAGCCTGGCCGCGGTGACCGTGATCGACCGCGAGCGGATCGAACGCAGCCAGGCCAGTTCGCTGCCCGAGCTGCTCAAGCAGGTGCCTGGCGTATCGCTGGCCAACAACGGCGGGCCCGGCAAGTCCACCTCGCTGTTCATGCGCGGCACCGAATCCGATCACGTGCTGGTGATGATCGACGGCATCAAGATCGGCTCGGTCTCGGGCGGCGGCGCGGCCCTGCAGGATCTGCCGCTGGAGCTGATCGAGCGCATCGAGGTGGTCCGCGGTCCGCGCTCCAGCCTGTACGGCTCGGAAGCCATCGGCGGGGTGATCCAGATCTTCACCCGCAAGGGCCAGGGGCAGGGCGTCGAGCCGTTCTTCTCGGCCGGCTACGGCACCCATGACACCTACACGGGCAGCGTCGGCGTTTCCGGTGGTGACGGTCGTGGCTGGTACAGCCTGGGCGTCAGTGGCTCGGACACCGACGGCATCAACGCCAAGTCGGCGGACACCAGTGGCTACGAACGTGATGCCGATGGCTATCGCAACCTGTCCGCGACACTGAGCGCCGGATACCGCTTCGACAACGGCCTGGAGCTCGACGCCAACCTGCTGCAGGCCAAATCCCATAACGACTACGACAGCGTAAACCGCGCCCGCACGTCCGGTTTCGGCGCCAATGCCGATGGTGAGTCGAGGGTCTTCGGCACCCGTGCGCGCTTCAGTCCGCTGGAACCCTGGCTGGTGACGCTGCAGGCCGGGCGCAGCGAAGACAAATCCGATGCCTATCAGGACGGACAGTTCTATTCACGCTTCGACAGCCGTCGCGACACGCTCAGCTGGCAGAACGATGTCGAGCTGGCTGCGGGGCATACGCTGATCCTGGGTGCCGACCACCAGCGCGACGAGGTTAACGGCACCACGCTGTATGCCGAGGACTCCCGGGACAACGACGGCTATTTCGCTCAGTACCTGGGCGAGGTCGGCCGCCATGACTGGCAGCTGTCGCTGCGACGTGACGATAACGAGCAGTTCGGCCAGCACGACACCGGCAACATCGGCTACGGCTATGCGCTGACCGACTGGTTGCGCGGCACCATCAGCTATGGCACGGCATTCAAGGCGCCGACCTTCAACGAGTTGTATTTCCCCGACTACGGCAATCCCGAGCTGGATGCGGAAACCTCCGAGAGCCTCGAAGTCGGCCTTGCCGGGCAGCATGGCTGGGGCCACTGGGCGGTGAATGCCTATCGCACCGTGGTCGATGACCTCATCGCCTATGACGCCAGTATTTCCGCGCCGGCCAACGTGCAGGAAGCGCGTATCCGCGGGGTCGAGCTGGTGCTCGGCAGCCAATTGTTCGGTTGGGACTGGAACGCCAACTACAGCCTGCTGGAGCCGGAGAACCGTTCCGACGGGGCCAACCGCGGCAACGAGCTGGCGCGCCGGGCCAAGCAGCTGTTCAACCTCGATGTCGACCGTCGGCTCGGTGCCTTCAGCATTGGCGCCAGCCTGCATGCCGAAGGGCAGCGTTACGACGACCTGGCCAACACCCGCGAGCTGTCCGGCTACGCCACCCTCGACCTGCGTGGCGAATACCGCATCACCCCGGAGTGGCGCCTGCAGGCGCGCGTCGCCAACCTGCTGGACGCCGACTTTGAGACCGCCGAGGGCTACAACCAGCCCGGCCAGGCCGCTTACCTGAGCGTGCGCTACCAGGCGCTGTAAGACTGCGGCGCGGGCATGTCGCCCGCGCCCACAGAAGGAGACTGCAATGATCAAGCTTGCCCCGAGATACCAGCTGCTGGTCGGCCTCGCGCTTGCCGCGCTGCTGGCCATGACCCGCGGACAGCACTTCGCCAGCGTGAACCTGCCCAGCGCGTCCTGGGCGGTGTTCTTCCTCGCCGGCGTGCTGGTGCGGCCGAAGTGGGTGTTTTCGGCACTGTTTCTCGAGGCTTCGCTGCTGGATTTCGCCGCCATCCAGTGGGCCGGTGTCAGCGACTGGTGCATGTCGCCGGCGTACTGGATGCTGGTGCCGGCATACGGTTCGCTGTGGCTGGGCGGTCGACTCTACGCACGTCTGCATCGTGACCATTTCAGCAGCCTGGCGACCCTGGCGCTGTGCGTGATGGCGAGCGCCTTCGTTTGCTACCTGTTCTCCGGCGGCGGCTTCCTCTATTTCTCCGGGCGCTATCCCGAGCCGACCCTGGCGCTGCTGGCCGAGCGCATCGCCACCTATTACCCGCGCTACCTGTCGACCCTGGCGCTGTATGTCGGCGTCGCTGCGCTGCTGTTCGTAGGCCTGCGCGCCTGGGCCGGGCAGCGTGACGAGGCCCGCGCATGAGCGAGTCCAGCGAACGCGACGATCGCCACAAGGCACGCATGCAGCGCAAGAAGGCGCTGATCGACGAGAAGATTGCCGAGGCGCAGGACGAGTACGGCCTGCTGCTGGTGCACACCGGTAATGGCAAGGGCAAGAGCAGTTCCGCCTTCGGCATGGTCGCGCGTGCCCTCGGCCATGGCATCAAGGTCGGCGTGGTGCAGTTCATCAAGGGCGCGGCCAGCACCGGCGAGGAGGCGTTCTTCCGGCGCTTTCCAGACGAGGTGCGCTACCACGTCATGGGTGAGGGCTTCACCTGGGAAACCCAGGATCGCCAGCGCGACATCGCCAAGGCCCGCGAGGCCTGGGCGGTGGCGGCCGAGTTGCTGGCCGATCCCGAGATCGGCCTGGTGGTGCTCGACGAACTGAACATCGCCCTGAAGTACGGCTACCTGGAGCTGGCGCCGGTGCTCGCCGACATCGAGTCGCGGCCGCTGCTGCAGCACGTGGTGGTCACCGGCCGCGGCGCCCCGCCGGGTCTGGTCGAGGCGGCGGACACCGTCACCGAGATGGCGTTGGTCAAGCATGCGTTCAAGGCCGGCGTTAAGGCGCAAAAAGGCGTCGAATTTTGATGCCGGCGCTCAAAGCATTCACGGACCGTTGCATAGGGTGGATGACGTCTGTTTCCTCCACCATCGGCGTGGTCGGTGGATGGGTGAAGCGTCATCCACCCTGCGATGCTGATGAGAGGCCGCGATGACTAGTAGAAACTGCCCGGCACTGTTGATCGCCGCACCTGCTTCCGGCCAGGGCAAGACCACCGTCACTGCCGCTCTGGCGCGGCTGCATGCGCGGCAGGGCAAGCGCGTGCGGGTGTTCAAATGCGGGCCGGACTTCCTCGATCCGATGATCCTCGCGCGTGCCAGCGGCAAGCCGGTCTATCAGCTCGACCTGTGGATGGTCGGCGAAGAGGAGTCGCGACGCCTGCTCTGGGAAGCGGCGGGCGAGGCCGACCTGATCCTGATCGAAGGGGTGATGGGCCTGTTCGATGGTTCGCCCTCGGCGGCTGATCTGGCGCGGCGCTTCGGCGTGCCGGTGCTGGCGGTCATCGATGGCTCGGCCATGGCGCAGACCTTCGGCGCCATGGCGCACGGGCTGAGCAGCTTCCAGCCGGACCTGCCGTTCGATGGCGTGCTGGCCAATCGGGTCGGCAGCGCCCGGCATGGCGAGATTCTGCGCGACAGCCTGCCAGAGTCGATCCGCTGGTACGGCGCCCTGCCGCGCAGCGTCGAGGTAGAGCTGCCCAGCCGGCACCTGGGGCTAGTACAAGCCGAGGAGCTGGCTGATCTGGACGCCCGTCTGGATGCCGCCGCCGATGCTCTGGCACTCAGTGCGGACACGGAGTTGCCTGCCCCGGTCACTTTCGCCGCGCCGGCCAGTGCGCTGCTCGAACCGCTGCTGGCGGGGGTTCGCATCGGCGTTGCACGCGATGCGGCCTTTGCCTTTCTCTACCAGGCCAATCTCGACCTGCTGCAGGCGTTGGGTGCCGAGTTGCTGTTTTTCTCGCCGCTGCGCTTCGCCCGCTTGCCGGCCGTGGACAGCCTGTACCTGCCCGGCGGCTATCCCGAGCTGCATCTGCGCGCGTTGTCGCGCAATGGGCCAATGGCCGAGGCGATCCGTGCGCATCATGAGTCGGGCAAGCCGATCCTCGCCGAGTGCGGCGGCATGCTCTACCTGCTCGACGGGCTGACCGACCGTGGCGACGAGCGCGCGCAGATGCTCGGCCTGCTGCCCGGCGAGGCGCGCATGCACAAGCGCCTGACCGCCCTGGCGCTGCAGGAAGTGGAGCTGCCGGAAGGGCGGCTGCGCGGGCACACCTTCCATCATTCGGCACTGGAGTCGCCACTCGAGCCGCTGGCTCGCGGCGAGTGTCCGAACTACAAGCGCACAGCCGAAGCGGTCTACCGCCGGGGGCGGCTGACGGCGTCCTATATCCACCTGTACCTGCCGTCCGATCCGGCAGCCGCTGCGGCGCTGTTCCGGCCATGAGCGCGCATGCGTTCAGCCCGCAGGAGCGCGCAGCGGTCTATCGCGCCATCGGCGAGCGTCGCGACATGCGTCATTTCGCCGGCGGCGAGGTGGCACCGGAGCTGCTGTCGAGGCTGCTCATCGCGGCACACCAGGCACCCAGCGTTGGCCTGATGCAGCCGTGGCGCTTTGTCCGCATCACCCGCGCCGAGTTGCGCACGGCCATCGCCGATCTGGTCGGTGAGGAGCGCCAGCGCACCGCTCAGGCGCTCGGCGAGCGTTCCGCCGAGTTCATGCGGCTCAAGGTCGAGGGCATCGAGGATTGCGCCGAGCTGCTGGTCGCCGCGTTGATGGATGGCCGCGAGCAACATATCTTCGGCCGCCGCACGCTGCCGGAGATGGACCTCGCTTCGCTGGCCTGCGCGATCCAGAATCTCTGGCTCGCGGCACGAGCGGAAGGCCTGGGGATGGGCTGGGTGTCACTGTTCGATCCCGACGCGCTGGCTGCCTTGCTCGGCATGCCGGATGGTGCCAAGCCGGTGGCGATCCTCTGCCTCGGGCCGGTGCAGGAGTTCTACCCGGCACCGATGCTGGCACTGGAAGGCTGGACCACGCCGCGACCGCTGCACGAACTGGTTTTCGAGAATGCCTGGGAGGCGAAATGAGCAAGAGGCCGCAGCGCATCGTCTGCCTGTCCACCGAGACCTGCGAAACGCTTTACCTGCTGGGCGAGCAGGCGCGCATCGTCGGCATCTCCGGCTTCACCGTGCGCCCGCCGCAGGCGCGCAAGGAAAAGCCCAAGGTCAGCGGCTTCACCAGCGTCAAGCATGAGCAGATTCTCGCCCTCGAGCCGGACCTGGTGCTCGGCTACAGCGACCTGCAGGGCGACATGCTCGCCGAGCTGGCGCGCGAAGGGCTGGAAGTGCACCTGTTCAACCAGCGCGATATCGCCGGCATCCTGCGCATGATCGAGACCCTCGGTGCGCTGGTGCACGCTGGCGAGCGCGCGCGAGCGCTGATCGGTGAGCTGCAGGCGGGGCTGGATGCCATCCGCGCCAGCGCCGCTGTCTTGCCGCGCCGGCCGCGGGTGTATTTCGAGGAATGGAACGAGCCGCTGATTTCGGGCATCGCCTGGGTCAGCGAGCTGATCGAACTGGCTGGTGGCGCGGACTGCTTCGCCGAGCTGGCATCGTTCAAGCGCGCCAAGCAACGCATCATCGACGACCCGCAGGAAGTGGTGCGCCGCGCGCCGGAGCTGATCGTCGGCTCCTGGTGCGGCCGCCGTTTTCGCCCGGAACAGGTGGCTGCACGGCCTGGCTGGCAGGCGATTCCGGCGGTGCGCACGGGCCAGCTGCACGAGATCAAGTCGCCGGACATTCTCAACCCCGGCCCGGCGGTGCTGACCGACGGCGTACGCCAGCTGCATGCGCTGATCAGCGCCTGCGCGCAGGGTGCCGAGTGAGTCTGTTCCTCACCGTTAGCGCGGCGCTGCTGCTGGATGCGTTGCTCGGCGAGCCGAAGCGGGCACATCCACTGGTAGCCTTCGGTCGCCTGGCCGATCGCCTGGAGCAGCATTTCAACGGATCTGCGGCGCGCGGCTGGCGCAGCCACGGGGTGACCGCCTGGTGCCTGGCGGTGCTACCGCTGACCTTGCTGGCCTGGCTGCTCAGCCTGTTACCGACCGTCGGCTGGCTGGTGGAGATCGTTCTGCTCTATCTGGCCCTGGGCCTGCGAAGTCTGGGCGAGCATGCACTGCCGGTGGCGCACGCGCTGTGGCGGCATGATCTGCCGGAGGCACGCCGCCGCGTCGGTTGGATCGTCAGCCGCGACACCACGCAGCTGGACGAGGAGGGCGTGGCCCGTGCGGCCACCGAGTCGGTGCTGGAGAACGGCAGCGATGCGGTGTTCGCCGCGCTGTTCTGGTTTATCGTCGCCGGTGCGCCGGGTGTGGTGCTGTACCGCCTGAGCAATACGCTGGACGCCATGTGGGGCTATCGCAATGCGCGCTTCGAGCGCTTCGGCTGGGCCGCGGCGCGCATCGACGATGTGCTCAACTATGTGCCGGCCCGGCTGGTCGCCCTGACCTATGCGCTGCTCGGCAGAACTCGCCGCGCATTGCGCTGCTGGCGCACCCAGGCCCCACTCTGGGACAGCCCCAATGCCGGGCCAGTAATGGCTTCTGGAGCTGGGGCGCTGGGTGTGGTGTTGGGCGGCTCCGCTATTTATCACGGTGAAGTTCATGCGCGTCCCGAGCTGGGTCGTGGCAAGCCAGCGCAAGCGCGTCATATCGAGCATGCCCTCGACCTGGTCTGGGGTGGCGTCGGCGTCTGGCTGCTGGCTTTGCTGTTCGGGGGCTGGCTGCATGCTTGAGCACGGCGGACGTCTACGAGCAGCCGCACAGCGTTATGCCATCCCGCTATCGGATTGGCTCGATCTATCCACCGGCCTAGCACCGTACCATCCGCCGTTGCCGAGCATTTCCAGTAGCGCCTGGGCGCGCCTGCCGGAAACCGATGATGGTCTGGAAACTGCGGCCCGGGACTATTACGGCGCGCGTGCGGTATTGCCCGTGGCCGGTTCGCAGAGCGCCATCCAGGCGTTGCCACGGCTGCGCGGTTCGGCGCGGGTCGGCATCATCTCTCCCTGTTATGCCGAGCACGCCGAGGCCTGGCGTCGCGCCGGCCACCGTGTCGTCGAGCTCTGCGATGCCAGCGTGCCGCGTGCACTGGATCAGCTCGACGTGCTGGTGGTGGTCAACCCGAACAATCCCACCGGCCAGCTGATCGCGCCGCAGCGCCTGCTGGAATGGCGCAGTGAGCTGGCGGCCTATGGCGGCTGGTTGGTGGTGGACGAGGCGTTCATGGACTGCACGCCGCAGCATAGTCTGGCCGAGCACAGCCACCTGCCCGGACTGATCGTGCTGCGCTCGTTCGGCAAATTCTTTGGCCTGGCCGGCGCGAGACTGGGTTTCGTACTTGCCCACACTGGCCTGCTGCGTTCGCTCGCCAGGCTGCTCGGCCCCTGGACGGTGAATGGCCCGACGCGGCAGCTGGGCGCAGTGCTGCTGGCTGATCAGTCTGCTCAGCAGCGCCAGCGCGAATGCCTGCACTGCGACGGCCAGCGTCTGACCGATCTGCTACGCCGCCATGGCCTTGCGCCGCTGGGCGGCTGCGCACTGTTCCAGTGGTGGGTCAGCGACGACGCTGCTCTGCTGCATGACTTTCTCGCCCGTCGCGGCATTCTCACGCGGTTTTTCGCTCAGCCTTCCAGCGTGCGTTTCGGCCTGCCGACCGATATTGGTTGGGCGCGACTGGATCAGGCTCTGCAATTTTTCAGGGAGCAACATCCATGACGACGCTGATGGTGCAGGGCACCACCTCCGACGCCGGCAAGAGCACGCTGGTGACGGCGCTGTGCCGCTGGTTGGCACGCCAGGGGGTTGCCGTCGTGCCGTTCAAGCCGCAGAACATGGCGCTCAACAGCGCGGTGACTGCAGATGGCGGCGAAATCGGCAGGGCTCAGGCGGTGCAGGCGCAGGCGGCGAACCTCGCGCCGCACACCGACATGAACCCGGTGCTCTTGAAGCCCAACAGCGACATCGGCGCCCAGGTGATCATCCACGGCCGCGCGGTGACCAGCATGGATGCCGCCGCCTACCATGACTACAAGCGCGTGGCGATGCAGGCGGTGCTCGACTCGCACCAGCGGCTGTCCGCGGCTTATCGCGTGGTGATGGTCGAGGGCGCCGGTTCGCCTGCGGAGATCAATTTGCGCGCCGGCGATATCGCCAACATGGGCTTCGCCGAGGCGGTGGATTGCCCGGTGATCCTGATCGCCGATATCGACAAGGGTGGGGTGTTCGCCCATCTGGTCGGCACCCTGGCGTTGCTCTCGGAAAGCGAGCAGGCGCGGGTTCAGGGCTTCGTCATCAACCGTTTTCGTGGCGACATCGCGCTCTTGCAGCCGGGTCTCGACTGGCTGGAGCAACGCACCGGCAAGCCGGTACTGGGCGTGCTGCCGTACCTGATGGATTTCCATCTGGAAGCGGAGGATGCCATCGACGTGCGCCAGTCCGGCAAGGCCGGCGACGCGCTGAAGGTGGTGGTGCCGGTGCTGCCACGCATCAGCAATCACACCGACTTCGACCCGTTGCGCCTGCACCCGCAGGTCGACCTGCAGTTCGTCGGTCCCGGGCAGCCGGTGCCGCCTGCCGATCTGATCATCCTGCCCGGCTCGAAAAGCGTGCGCGCCGACCTCACCTGGCTGCGCGCCAACGGCTGGGAAGCAGCAATCCAGAAGCACCTGCGCTACGGCGGCAAATTGCTGGGCATCTGTGGCGGCCTGCAGATGCTCGGCACGCGCATTGTTGATCCGCTCGGGCTGGAAGGTCCGGCGGGGGAGAGCGAGGCGCTTGGGCTGCTGGATATCGACACGGTTCTTGAGGCAGACAAGCAGCTGCGTAACGTCACCGGCCGGTTGCTGCCGGGCGGCGTGCCGGTCAGCGGCTACGAGATTCATGCCGGCGTCAGCAGCGGCCCGGCGCTCGAGCAGCCAGCGGTGCAGCTCGACGACGGCCGCTGCGATGGCGCCATCAGCGCCGACGGGCAGGTGCTCGGCACCTATCTGCACGGCCTGTTCGAGGGGCCCGAGGTCTGTGCTGCGCTGCTGCGCTGGGCAGGCCTCGATGCGGTGGAAACTGTCGACTACCACGCGCTGCGCGAGCGCGACATCGAGCGCCTCGCCGACTTGGTCGAGACACATCTGGATACCGCGCGGTTACGCGCGCTCTGCGGGCTGGAAGACTGAGCATGCTGGAACTGATTCTTGGCGGCGCCCGCTCGGGCAAGAGCCGCTTTGCCGAGCGTCTGGCTGCCGATAGCGGCCTGGCGGTTACCTATATCGCCACCAGCCAGCCGCTGGACGGCGAGATGACCGAGCGCATCGCCCATCACCGTGAGCGGCGCCCGGCGCACTGGACACTGGTCGAAGAACCCCTGCAACTGGTGCGGGTGCTGCGCGAGCAGGCTGCCGCGAATCGCTGCCTGCTGGTCGACTGCCTGACCCTCTGGCTCACCAACCTGCTGATGCTGGACGACGCGGCGCGCCTCGCCGAGGAACGTGATGCCCTGCTCGAATGCCTGGACGGGTTGCCGGGGCGGATCCTGCTGGTCAGCAACGAGACCGGCCTCGGCGTGGTGCCGCTGGGCGAGCTGACCCGTCGCTATGTGGACGAGGCCGGCTGGCTACACCAGGCCGTGGCGGAACGGGCGCAGCGGGTGACCTTTATGGTCGCCGGGCTGCCCATGACATTGAAGGACGTACATTGAAAGGAAGCGCATTGATGCACGATTGGTGGAACGAGCCATGTCACATGCTGGATGAATCCGTGCGCGCCCAGGCATTGGCGCGCCAGGACCAGTTGACCAAGCCACGTGGTGCGCTCGGCCAGCTCGAAGCCCTGGCGGTGTCGCTGGCAGCCATGCAGGGCAGCGAGCGGCCGCAGGTCGAGCGCCTGCATGTCAGCGTGTTCGCCGGCGATCACGGCGTGGTGGAAGAGGGTGTTTCGGCTTATCCGCAGTTAGTGACCGGGCAAATGCTGCGCAATTTCGTCGGCGGCGGGGCTGCACTGAGCGTGTTGTCGAAGGGCCTGGGCGCGCCGCTGGAGGTGATCGACCTGGGCACGGTGGAACCGCTACAGCTGGATGGCGTGAGCCATTTGCGACTCGGCCCCGGCACGGCCAACCTGGCTCGCGAAGCGGCGATGAGTGACGAGCAAATGCGTCTGGCCCTGGCAGCCGGACGCGACAGCGCGCAGCGTGCCGCGCAAGGCTCTGCCCAGCTGTTCATCGGTGGCGAAATGGGCATCGGCAACACCACCAGCGCCAGCGCCTTGGCTGCTGTGCTGCTACCGCGCTCGCCGTTGACGCTGGTCGGGCCGGGCACCGGGCTCGATCTGGCCGGTGTTCGACACAAGGTTCAGGTGATCCAGGACGCGGTTCGGCTGCACGCCGAGCATTGTGTCGCGCCGCTTGAAGCCCTGCGCCGACTGGGTGGTTTCGAGATCGCGGCGCTGGCGGGTGCCTATCTGCGCTGCGCGCAGCTGGGCATTGCGGTACTGGTCGACGGCTTTATCTGCAGCGCTGCCGCGCTCTGTGCGGTGCGGCTGAATCCGGCCTGTCGACCTTGGTTGATCTTCGCCCATCGCTCTGCCGAGCCCGGCCATCTGGCGGTGCTGGAAGCACTTGGCGCCGTGCCGCTGCTCGATCTCGGCTTGCGTCTGGGGGAAGGCAGTGGTGCGGCATTGGCCGTGCCCTTGTTGCAGCAGGCCTGCGCGCTGCACAACGACATGGCGACGTTCGCCGAAGCCGCAGTTTCGGACCGCCAGGCATGATCACGAGCATCGATCTGCTGCGCCATGGCGAGACCGAGCAGGGCGGTGGCTTTCGCGGCAGCCTCAATGATGCGCTGACTGAGCGGGGCTGGCAGCAGATGCGCGATGCGGTTGCTGGCGCCGGTCCCTGGGACGTGCTGGTCAGCTCGCCGCTGCAACGCTGTGCCGCCTTCGCGCGGGAGCTGGCCGCACAGCACGGCCTGCCGCTGCAGCTGGAGCCGGACTTGCGCGAGCTGCATTTTGGCGACTGGGAAGGCCGTAGCGCCGCCGATCTGATGCAGCACAGCGCCGAGGCGCTCGGCCTGTTCTGGGCCGATCCCTATGGTTTTACGCCGTCTGGCGGTGAGCCGCTGGCGCAGTTCGAGGCGCGCGTGCTGGCTGCCATCGACTGCCTTGGGCAGCGCTTTGCCGGCCAGCGGCTGTTGGTCATCTGTCATGCCGGCGTGATGCGCCTGCTGCTAGCGCGTGCGCGGGGCTTGCCAAGGGAGCGGTTGCTGGATGTGGTCGTGGCCCACGGTGAGTTGCTGCCGCTCAACGCTTCTCCGGCGGGCGAACCGGCCGCCGTCAAGGTATAGGACCTGCCGATGCTGCCGCTATTGATCGCCCTGCAATTTCTCACCAGCCTGCCGATCCGCTTGCCGGCAATGCCGGAGCCCGAGCAGCAGGGGCGTTCGTTGCTGTATTACCCGGTGGTTGGTCTGTTGCTCGGCGCGTTGCTCTGTCTGGCCGCGTTTGTGCTGGATGGGGCTGCACCGCTGTTACAGGCGGCCTTGCTCCTCACCCTCTGGGTTGCGCTGACCGGCGGCCTGCACCTCGATGGCCTGGCCGACAGCGCCGACGCCTGGCTGGGGGGCTTCGGCGACCGCGAGCGAACGCTGCAGATCATGAAGGACCCGCGCAGCGGGCCGGTCGCCGTGGTGGTCCTGGTGCTTCTGCTGTTGCTCAAGTTCAGCGCGCTGTTGGCGTTGCTCCAGGCGCAACAGTACTCCGCACTGTTGCTGGCGCCGGTGCTTGGTCGCGCCGCGCTGCCAGCGTTGTTTCTCTTGACGCCGTATGTGCGGCCCAACGGACTTGGTCATGCGCTGGCAGCGAATCTGCCGCATGGCGAGGCGAGGGGCGTACTGGCGCTGGTCGCGGTGGGTTGTTGGCTGTTCGGCAGCAGCGGGCTGATCGCCCTGTCGTTGGCTGCGGTGACGTTTATGCTGGCGCGTCGCGCCATGTTGCGCCGGCTTGGCGGCACCACCGGCGATACCGCCGGCGCGCTGCTGGAGCTGGTGGAGTGCACGGTATTGGTAGGGCTGGCGCTGCAGCTCTAGTGGTCGGCTATTGGTCGGCGGTCGAGCACGGGCGCATGCTGCGCCATCAGTTCGATCACCCAATCGATGAACACGCGCAGCTTGGCACTAACATGTCGATTCGGCGGGAACGCCAAGTACAGCGGCATTTCATCGAGCCGCCAGTCTTCCAGCAGTGGCAACAGCTCGCCGTTGGCTAGGTGCGTTCTGACCATGTACTCCGGCAGCCAGATCACACCCAGCCCGGCCAGCCCCGCGGCCAGACAGGCATTGCCGTCGTCCACGGCAAGCGCATAGCGGCCGTGCACCTGAACCTGCTCGTCCTGTCGCTGCATGACGTACGCCGTCGGTTTGCCGGTGCGTGCCCAGAGAAAGCCGACGACACGGTGGTGGCTGTTTTCCAGCTCGCTCGGATGTGTCGGCACGCCGGCGCGCGCCAGATAGTCCGGTGCTGCATAGACGCCCAGGCGCAGGTCGCCAACGTGGCGGGCGATCAGTGACTGGTCGGTGATCTCGCCACCACGCACGACGCAGTCCACGTTCTCCCCGATCAGGTCCACCCGCCGGTCGCTGACACCCATGTCCAGCTGGATGTCCGGATACTTCGCATAAAAGGCCGGCAATGCCGGAATCAGGATCATCCGCGCCAGTGGGCTGGGGACGTCCACGCGCAAGCGTCCTCGCGGTACTGCCGCAGCGGCGGACAGGCTGGTTTCGGCGTCGTCCAGATCCGCCAGCAGCCGCAGGGCACGCTCGTAATAGGCGGCACCGTCGGCGGTCACGTTGACCTTGCGCGTGGTGCGGTTGAGCAGCCTGACGCGAAGGCGCGCCTCGAGTTGCTGGACCTGCTGGGTGACGCTGGTCTTGCTGATGCGCAGGGTCTCGGCGGCCTTGGTGAAGCTGCCGGTCTCCACCACGCGAACGAAGGCCTGCATCGCATCGAAACGGTCCATCTGAACTCCCGCGGATTGTTTGGATTATGCAAATAGTGTTGAGCGACCTGGCGCGTTTATCCAGCGCCTTTCGACTTCTACAGTGAGGCCTTCATTCAACGGGTCGCTCCGACCCTTGCTGGAGGTTGCATATGACACCGCGTGACGTTGTTTTTCCGCCTGGCCGCCAGGCGCTCTACGAGCGCAATCGTTATTCCCCGGCCATCCGTGCCAATGGCTTGCTGTTCGTCTCCGGCCAGGTCGGCAGCCGCGAGGACGGCTCACCCGAGCCGGAGCTGGAGGCGCAGGTCCGGCGCGCCTTCGATAACCTGAACGCGATTCTGCAGGCGGCTGGCTGCACCTTTGACGATGTCATCGATGTCACCGTGTTCATGGTCGATCCGCAATCGATCTTTGAGCGGGTCTGGAGCGTTGTTCCTGAATACTGGGGCGCTGCGCCGCATCCGACGCTGACCGCGGTCGGGGTTACCTGGCTTTACGGCTTCCAGTTCGAGATCAAGGTCATTGCCAAGCTGCCGGAACCGGCCGAGGTTTGAGGCCGCTCAGCCCAGCAGCGCCACCGTCTTGATCTGCGCCCACAGCTGCTGGCCCGGGGTGATCGCCAACTGATCCGCCGAACGCCGGGTGATACGTGCCAGCAGCGGCGTGCCGCCGGCATCGAGGCGGATCAGTACGTGGGCCGGCGTATCGGCCGCGACCATGGCCTCGACCCGGGCCGGCAGGAGATTGGTGATGCTGCTGCCTTCGGCACGCTGCAGTGCCAGGCTCACGTCCCGCGCGTGGACGCGAAAGCGCAGGCGTTGGCCCAGGGCTTCCGGTCGTTGCGAGACCAGCACTTCGCCGCCGGGGAAGGTCAGCCGGGTGAGGTGGTAGTGGGCGTCGTGGCCGGCGATTTCGCCTTCCACCACGACGCCGGCGTCATCGCTGAAGGCGGTCGGCAAGTCCAGCCGCGCCAGGGTTTCGCGCAGTTCGCCCTGCGCGATGGCTCGGCCCTGTTCCAGCAGCACCACGTGGTCTGCTAGCCGCGCCACTTCGTCCGGCGAGTGACTGACGTAGAGCACGGGGATATCCAGCTCATCGTGCAACCGCTCTAGGTAGGGCAGGATTTCGTTCTTGCGCTTGAGGTCGAGCGCTGCCAGCGGTTCGTCCATCAGCAGCAGGCGCGGGCTGGTCAGCAGCGCGCGGGCGATACCGACACGCTGGCGCTCGCCGCCGGAAAGCCGATCCGGCATCCGCTCGAGCAGGTGATCGATGCCCAGCAGTTCCACCGCATGATCCAAGACAACACGGCGCTCCGCTGCCGCTACGCGACGCATGCCGAATTCCAGATTGCGCCTCACCGACAGATGGGCGAACAGGTTTGCCTCCTGAAACACATAACCGATTGAGCGGCGATGCGGTGGCACGAACAGGCTCTGCGCGTTGTTCTGCCAACGCTCGCCATTGACGGTCAGCTGGCCCTCACCTGAGCGCTCCAGGCCAGCCACGCAGCGCAACAGGGTGGTCTTGCCCGAGCCGGAATGGCCGAACAGCGCGGTCACCCCGCGGCCGGGCAATTGCAGATCGACATCCAGGCTGAAGTCGGCATAGTCGAGGCGAAAACGTGCCTGGATTCCGCTGTTGGTTGCAGCGTCGCTCATCCGCGCCACCCTTGCTTTAACCGGCTGCCATAAAGCACCAACAGCACCAGAAATGAGAACAGCAGCATGCCGCCAGCCAGCCAGTGCGCCTGGGCATATTCCATGGCTTCGACATGGTCGTAGATCTGGACCGAAACCACCCGGGTTTGCCCTGGAATGTTCCCCCCGATCATCAGCACCACGCCGAACTCGCCGACGGTATGCGCGAAACCGAGGATGCTTGCGGTAATGAAGCCGGGACGGGCGAGCGGCAGAACCACACTGAAGAAGGTGTCCCAGGGGCCGGCGCGTAGCGTGGCGGCGGCTTCCAGCGGGCGCTCGCCAATGGCTTCGAAGGCGTTCTGCAAGGGCTGCACCACGAACGGCAGCGAGTAGAACACCGAGCCGACCACCAATCCGGCAAAGGTAAAGGGCAGGGTGCCCAGGCCAAGACTCTGGGTGAACTGGCCGATGAAACCGTTGGGGCCCATGGCCACCAGCAGGTAGAAGCCGAGCACAGTCGGCGGCAGTACCAGCGGCAACGCGACCACGGCCCCGATCGGGCCCTTCATGCGCGAGGTGGTGCGCGCCAGCCACCAGGCGATGGGCGTGCCGATCAGCAGTAGGACCAGCGTGGTCACGCTGGCCAGTTTGAAGGTCAGCCAGATTGCTGCCAGGGCCACGCTGTCCAGCGGCATGCTGCTACTCCAGCCCGTAGCCGTAGGACTGGATCAGCTCGCGGATCTGCGGCTGGGCCAAGTAATCCATCAAAGCCTTGGCAGCCGGATTGTCCTTGCCCTTGGCCAGCAGCACGGCGTCCTGACGAATCGGCGCGTGATAGTCGGTGGGCACGATCCAGCCCGAGCCGGTGGTGATCTCGCCATCCTTCGCCACCTGAGACAGCGCAACGAACCCCAGTTGTGCGTTGCCGCTGGCGACGAACTGGTAGGTCTGGGCGATGTTTTCACCCTGTACCAATCGACCGCGGAGCGTTTCGGCAAGGCCGAGCTGCTCCAGTGTGGCCACGGCGGCAGCGCCATAGGGCGCGGTCTTCGGATTGGCCACGGCGAGGTGACGGAAATCGCCGGCCTTCAGTTGCGCAGGGCCATCCTCGACCCACCCGGATACCGGCGACCACAGCACTAGCCGCCCTACGGCATAGGTGAAGCGGCTGCCGCGTACGGCCGCGCCTTCCTGCTCAAGCCGTTGCGGCGTGGTGTCATCCGCTGAAAGCAGCACCTCGAATGGCGCGCCATTGCGAATCTGAGCGTAGAACTTCCCGCTGGCGCCGAAGGCAAGGCGTGCCTGATGGCCTGTGTCGCGCTCGAAGCGTGCTGCAATCTCCTGCATCGGAGCGGTGAAATTGGAGGCGACGGCCACCTGTACCTGCGCCGCCAAGGCACTGCCGAAGGGCAGCAGGAGGAGTATCAGTGCGTAGCGGAGTGCTCGAGATGGATGCATGCGGCCTCGTTCAATGCTGAGCGGCTGGGGCGCATCATATTGCAGTTTGGCCGAGCTGTGATTGACCGGACGCGCTTCGGCCTGCGCGGGCATTGTCGCGGGCACGGCGGCGGAGTAGCGTTGTGAGCCCGCGACCGGAGAACTGGCCATGAATATCACTCGTCCCCTGGCGGCACTGTCGCTGGTCTTTGCCAGCGCCTCGGTGATTGCCGCCGAATGCCCGGCACTGCTGCAGCACGAGTTGCCCAAGCTGCGCTCCAAGGAAACCGTCGATCTGTGCAGCCAGTTCCAGGGCAAGGCCCTGGTGGTGGTCAATACCGCCAGCCATTGCGGCTTTACCGGGCAGTTCAAGGGACTCGAAGCACTCTATCAACGCTACAAGGACGACGGCCTGGAGGTGCTCGGCGTGCCCTCGGATGACTTCTTCCAGGAGGCCGATGACGAGGCCGAGACGGCCGAGGTCTGCTACGTGAATTACGGTGTGACCTTCACCATGACCCAGACGCAGCCGGTACGGGGTGGAGATGCGACGCCGTTGTTTCGCCAGCTGGCCGAGCAGGCCGGAGCAGCGCCGCGCTGGAACTTTTACAAGTACGTGGTCGATAGGGAAGGGCGCGTCGTCGCGCATTTTTCCAGCAAGGTCGCGCCGGATGACCCGCGCCTGATCGCAGCGGTGGAGAAGGCGTTGGAACGGTAGAAACAAAAAGCCCCGGCGGACCGGGGCTTTTTCGTTCTTTCGCTACATCAGAAGCGGTAGCTCAGAGCAGCGCCAAAGCCGTGGGCGCGGTTCTTGAACGTCGCGTCATAGTTGGCCTCGAGCGCACCGCCCTGGTAGGTGCGGCTGCGGTTGATGTCCACTTCTTCCTCTCGCAGATAGGAATAAGCGAGGTCGACGGTGACGTCGTCAGTCGGATTCCAGGCCAGGCCGAAGCTGATAGCCGTGCGGTCCCCGGTCGGGATGCGCGGAGAGCGATGTACGTTGTTGGTCGGGCTCTGGTCGAAAGCCAGGCCAGTACGCAGGGTCCACTCACGATTCAGCTTGTAGGCTGCGCCGATGGCATAGGACCAGGTGTCATGCCAGTCCTGCTCTTCGACGATGGGCGCGAGGTTGCCTTGCAGCGGGCCTGGAATTCCATCGTTTTCGATGATGATCGCTTCGAAGCGGCTCCAGCGGGTCCACATCGCACCACCGTACAGGGTCCACTGATCGTTCAGCTCGTGGGTCAGCGAGATATCTACCGATTCCGGAGTGTCCAGGTCGAGGGATGCGTCGTATTTGCCGGCCGCTCCGGTCAGATCGAAGCTGCCGCCGGAGAGCTTAGTGTCACCCTCCAGCTTGTAGGCGACCTTGGAATGGTAGGTGACACCAGCACGGGTTTGCGGGGTGAACTCGTAAAGGACACCGGCGTTGAAGCCCAGCGCCGTGTCGTTACCGGTAACTTTCACTCGGCCGTCGTTGGAGCCCAGTGGGCCGGCAGGGTTTGGCGAAGTGCTTTGCAGTTCACCTTCGATACGGTTGATAGTCGGCCCGAAACCTACCGACAGCTTGTCGTTGAAACGGTAGCTGATGGTTGGTTGCACAGTGATCACGCTGACTTCGCTGTAGTCGCCGAAATAGCGTCCCTGGTAGCCGCTTTCATAATCGGTGACCAGGCCGAACGGGACATACACGCCCACACCAACAGCCCACTTATCGTCGATCGGCTTGACGTAGTAGCCCATCGGGACGGCCGTGAACGGGACCATGTCGCCGTCGTTGCTACCGTCGTAAGGCAGATTGGCGCCGCCCAAGGCAGGGCCGGAGAACGATCCCGAATTGTTCTTGATATCCGTCTTCGCATGAATCGCCGCCATGCCGAAGCTGACTTCCTCACGCTTCAGGCGGGACATGCCGGCAGGGTTGCCGAACAGGGTGGTGGCGTCGTCGGCGGAAGAGGAGCGACCTGCAAACGAGGTGCCCATGCCGCTGATGCTTTGTTCGTTGAGGGCAAAACCGGCGGCCATGGCCTGGGTGGACAAGGCGCCTACGGCTACCGCGAGCGCGGTCTTCAACCATGTTGTTTTCATTGTTCTACTACTCCGGGATGAAAGCGGGTCGGAACCTAGCAACTTTCTCCGACAGGTAGCAAGACAATGAATTGCAATTTTTCGTAAAGATGACGACTAACGGTCGTGAAAACAAATGTAACTTCGGTGAAAACCCCGTGGACGTATTCTGACTGGCGAGCCACGCTGCGCGCTGGGCGCAGCGGCTTGTCTCGGCATCATGCCCGCGGCCGGCTTGGGTCGGTGATCCACTCGCTCCATGAGCCCGGATACAGCCTGGCCAGTGGGTAACCCGCGAGACAGAGCGCGAACAGGTTGTGACAGGCGGTGACACCGGAGCCGCAATAGGCCACTGCAACTTGCGGAGACTTGCCGTCTAGCAGCTGATCGAATCGGCCGCGTAGCTGCTCGGCATCGAGAAAGCGACCATCACTGCCCAGGTTCTCGCTGAAGGGCACGCAAACGGCACCGGGAATATGCCCGCCGATCGGGTCTATGGGCTCGACCTCGCCGAGGAAACGCGGCAGGGCGCGTGCGTCGAGCAGTGCCAGCTCGGGGCTATGCAGGCGTTCTTGCAGTCGCGCTGCATTGACGACCATGCTGTCGTCTGCGTTGCCGTCGAAATGGCCCGGCTGCACCGCGGGCGTGGTGCTTTCCATGGGCAACCCCGCTTCTCGCCAAGCGTTTACGCCCCCGTCCAGCAGGTAGACGCCCTCACGCTTGCCCAGCCACAGCAACAGCCACCACGCCCGAGCGGCAAACGCGCCGGGGCCGTCGTCATAGAGCACCACTTCGCTGCCGTCACCGAGGCCCCATTGGCGCAGGCGAGTCAGCAACTGCTCAGGATCCGGCAGTGGGTGGCGCCCGGTGGTGCCGGGGATCACCGGGCCGGACAGGTCTTTTTCCAGATCGGCGAACTGCGCGCCGGGAATATGCGCCTCCCTGTAACTACGCCCGCCATAGGCCGGATCTTCCAGGGCGAACCGGCAATCCAGAATCAGCAGGTCGGGGGTGTGCAGGCGCTGGGCAAGCTCAGCGGCGGTAATGAGTTGGGCCAGTGGCATCGGTGCGGCTCCAGGCGGATTGATCGGTCAACACTACCAGCGCGCGTGGCGGTCATGAATGCCCCGGCCGCTCGGATGCTCGATATATACTGCGCGCCTCGTTCGGCCGTGCGCCGGTCGTCAGCCGAAAAGGAGGGCCGTGTGGCCATCGAAACTCAATGGGTTCTGGATGATGAACATCTGACCCGCCTGTGCGCCGAATGGCGCCAGCTGCCCTATGTGGCAGTGGATACCGAATTCATGAGGGTCGATACCTTCTACCCCATCGCCGGGCTGATACAGGTCGGTGACGGGCGGCGTGCCTATCTGATCGACCCGCTGAGCGTACGTGACTGGTCCGCGTTTGCCGCGTTGCTGCAAGACCCGGCGGTGGTGAAAGTGCTGCACGCCTGCAGCGAAGACCTCGAAGTACTGCTGCGTCTGACCGGTAGCCTGCCGCAGCCGCTGTTCGACACCCAGCTGGCGGCCGGTTACCTGAATATCGGTTTCTCAATGGGCTACTCGCGGCTGGTCCAGGCGGTACTCGGCATCGAGTTGCCCAAGGGCGAAACACGCTCGGACTGGTTGCAGCGGCCTCTGAGCGACATGCAGGTGCGATACGCCGCCGAGGATGCCCAGTATCTGGCCGAGTTGTACGAAGCACTGCTGCCGAAGCTGTCCGAGGACAAGCGTGCCTGGGTACTGGAGGATGGTGCCGAGCTGGTCGCCAACCTGCAGCGCGAATCCGATCCCGATGAAGCCTACCAAGATGTGAAGCAGGCCTGGCGGCTCAAGCCGCAGCAGCTCGCTGTGCTCAAAGTGCTGACGGCCTGGCGCGAGCGTCAGGCCCGTGCGCGCAACCAACCGCGCAATCGCGTGCTGCGCGAAGCCAGTCTCTGGCCGCTGGCGCGTACCCAGCCGCGCGATCTGGTGACGCTGGCCCGGATCGAGGACATGCATCCGCGTACCGTGCGCCAGGATGGTGAATTGCTGCTGGAGATGATCCGTGAGGCCGCGGCGACGCCCGAACAGGATTGGCCGGCACCGCTACCGGAACCATTGCCGCTGGAGGTGTCGTCCGTACTGAAAAAGCTGCGCGCGGTCGGCCAGCGCGAAGCGCAGGCGCTGGATATCGCACCGGAGCTGATGTTGCGCAAGAAAACGCTCGAGGCGCTGCTCAAGAGCGGCTACCCCGATGGACCCTATGAACTGCCCGAATCGCTGCGCGGCTGGCGCCGTGAGCGGATGGGGCAAGCCCTGCTCGATGCTCTGGAAAAACGACCATGAAAGTCATCTGTTCCATCTACAAAAGCCCACGCAAGGACGGAATGTACCTTTACGTCGAAAAGCGCGATGCGCTCAAGCGTGTCCCCGAAGGCCTGATCGCGGCGTTCGGGCCGCCGCAGCTGGCCTTCGAAATGGTGCTGACGCCCGAGCGCCAGCTGGCACGCGAAGACATCACCAAGGTGCTCGCCAATCTCCAGGCACAGGGTTATCACCTGCAGATGCCGCCCGCCGAGGACGATTACATCGAGCATCTGCCCGAAGAGCTGCTGCGCATGAACGATCCGATGTAACACCTGCTCGATCCTGACGCTGGACAAGATGCGTCGGCTGGATCGGAACTACGCTCTTCTGACCGCACATGCATAAGGAGACGACGATGAAAACGCGTTCTTTGGTGATCGGTTCGGTAATGGCGGCTCTGGCGATGTCGGCCGGCGCGCAGACGCCCTCCAGCGATAACGAAGCCTGGCAGCAGCATTGGCAGAAGATGCAGGAGTCCCGGCAGGCCTGGCAGTCTGCGAAGACCCCGCAGGAGCGACAGAAACTTCGCGAAGAGCATTGGCAGAGCATGCAGTCCGGTATGGGTGGCATGGCCGGCTGCCCGATGGGCGGGCCCGGCGGCGGAATGGGCAAGCAGGGTGGCAAGCCGATGCAGGGCGCCATGGGTGGCGGCATGATGGGCGCGCCGTCCAAGGAGATGCTCGACATGCGTATCCAGCACATGGAGCAGATGCTCGAGCAGATGCGTAGTCACCGGCAGATGCTCGACAAGCAGTAGCGCTCGATGTAGCCGCCGGCTCCTACCGGCGGCATCCGCCTGGCGGCTCTTGGCCGGATATCCGACAGTGGCTAGACTTGCCGGTTTTTACCGGTAGTGACAGTCATGGCGGTCAAGGTAGAACCCTTCTGGATGCGCAAAACCCTTGCCGAACTCGATGCGGCGGAATGGGAGTCGCTGTGCGACGGATGCGGCCTCTGCTGCCTGCAGAAGCTCGAGGACGAGGAAGACGGCGCCGTTTACTACACACGTATCGCCTGCAAGCTGCTCGACTTGAAGACCTGCCGATGCAGCGATTATCCCAACCGGCGCGCCAGTGTGCCGGACTGCATACAGCTGAACGCTTCCGATGCTGCTCAGTTCAAATGGCTACCGCCCACCTGCGCCTACCGCCTTGTGGCCGAGCGCAAGGACCTGCCGCTCTGGCATCACCTGGTCTGTGGCGACCCTGAAGCGGTGCACGTCGAGCGGATTTCCCAGTCGGGCCGGATGCTCGCCGAAGGCAGCGTTGCCGAGGAGCACTGGGAAGATCACCTGATTTTCCGTGCCGGTTGAATCTAAGCCTCGTTTGCATCGTCTCAAGATCAGCACACCCCGCGCGTTTCCGATGGAGTTCTCCTTGATGCTTGTTCGACTGCTGTCGCTGTTCGCTCTTGTTCTTTTCGTCAGCGCCGAGGCCCACGCGGCCAAGCGGGTCGACCTGGACTATCACGTGCGTTTTCTGCCCGACGAGGATCAGGCCGAGGTGCAACTGATCCTGGAGAAAGGCGAAGCGGTTCGTAGCCTGGAGTTCAATCTGGGCGATGACGGCTACTACAGCGATTTCGTAGCGGATGGCGAGTGGTTGCAGGCGTCGCCGGAGCGTGGTGCCTGGCGACCCGCCGAAGGCAAGGCGCGTCTCAGCTACCGCGTGCGTATCAGCCATCCGCGCGACAGCGGACGCTACGACGCACGGATGACCAGTGACTGGGCGCTGTTCCGTGGCGATGATCTGGTGCCGCCGGCCCGGCTCGATCAGGTCGACGGTGTGAAACTGGATTCGCGCATCACCTTCGAGCTGCCCGAGGGTTGGAAGAGTATCGAAACCGGCTGGCCGCGTGTCGGCAAGAATCGCTTCCGCGTGGATAACCGTGAGCGGCTGTTCGACCGGCCGACCGGCTGGATGCTCGCCGGCAAGCTCGGTACCCGTCGCGCCAAGCTCGGCGAAACGGACGTCACCATCGCGGCGCCGGTTGGCGAGGGCGTCCGGCGGATGGATATTCTGACGATGCTGACCTTCGTCTGGCCGCAGGTACAGAATGTCTTTCCCCGCGACCCGGCGAAGCTGCTCATCGTCGGTGCCGGCGACCCCATGTGGCGTGGCGGGTTGTCCGGTCCGAACTCCCTGTACATGCACGCTGATCGGCCGATGGTCAGCGAGAACGGTACAAGCTCGCTGGTGCATGAGCTTGTTCACGTCTTCAGCCGCATCAAGGACAGCGACCGCAGTGACTGGATCACTGAGGGGCTGGCCGAGTACTACGCCATCGAACTGGTGCGTCGCGCCGGTGGCATGAGCGAAGACCGCTACCAGGCGGTACGTGAGCATCTGACCAAGTGGAGCCGCAAGGTCGATAGCTTGCGCACTGAGCGCTCGACAGGGCCGATCACCGCCCGTGCCGTGCTGCTGTTGCAAGAGCTGGACAAGGAGATCCGTCAGCGCAGCAAGGGCCGCCATTCGCTCGACGACGTCAGTCGTGGCTTGATGCGCATGGATACGGTCAGCACCGACGCCTTCATCGAAATGACCGAGACGCTGCTGGGTGGTGGCTCGAAGGTGCTCGATACGCGCCTGCTGCGCTGACGGCGGCCGCGATAGCATCGTTGGCCTTGTCCTGAGCCCGAGGAGATTTCATGTCCGTGATTGATCTACGAAGCGACACCGTTACCCAGCCCAGCGCAGCAATGCGCGAAGCGATGCTTGCCGCCGAAACCGGTGACGATGTCTATGGCGAAGATCCAACGGTCATTCTGCTCGAACGGCGCCTCGCAGCCGACCTGGGCTTTTCTGCGGGGATGTTCGTGCCGTCCGGCACCATGAGCAATCTGCTGGCGCTGATGGCGCACTGCGAGCGTGGCGATGAATACATCGTCGGGCAGCAGGCCCATACCTACAAATACGAGGGCGGCGGAGCGGCCGTGCTCGGCTCGATCCAGCCCCAGCCGATCGAAATGGAAGTCGACGGAACGCTGGATCTGGCGCGTGTCGAGGCCGCGATCAAACCGGACAATTTCCACTTCGCCCGCAGTCGCCTGCTCGCGCTGGAAAACACCATGCATGGCAAGGTTCTGCCGCTGGACTACTTGGCCGCGGCTCGCGACTTCAGCCATCGTCACGGGCTGGCGCTGCACCTCGATGGCGCGCGGCTGTACAACGCTGCGGTGAAGCTCGGCTGCGATGCGTGCGAGATCACCCGGCATTTCGATACGGTGTCGGTCTGCCTGTCCAAGGGCCTCGGCGCGCCAGTCGGCTCGGTGCTGTGCGGCAGCGAGGCGTTCATCGCCAAGGCCCGGCGTCTGCGCAAGATGGTCGGCGGCGGCATGCGCCAGGCCGGCATTCTCGCCGCCGCTGGCTTGTACGCGCTGGAGCACAACATCGGGCGATTGGCCGATGACCATCGTCGTGCACTACAGCTCGGCGATGAGTTGGCAGCCCTCGGCTTCGCTGTGGAGCCGGTGCAGACCAACATGGTCTATGTCGAGATGGGGGAAAAGGCAGCGGCGCTGACGGCCTTCTGCGCGCAGCGTGGCATTCGCCTGACGTCTGCGACTCGGCTGCGGCTGGTTACCCATATGGACTTGCACGACGAGCATCTTCCGGTAGTGGTGAATGCATTCGCCGAATTTGCCGAAAACATGGGCCGTTGCTGACGTCGAATTGCTTGATTCAATCGCCTTTATCCCCTATACCCGGCGCGCAGGCCCGATATAATGCGGCCCTTTGCCGGCTATCCGTTGGGTAGTTGCGAACCGGTTTTCGGTAGTCTCGCCTCGCCGTGTCGTTTTGCAGCCGTTCGGCCGCAGTCCTCTGGAAGAAATCTATGAAAAGCGCAGAAATCCGTGAAGCCTTCCTCCGCTTCTTCGAAGAGAAGGGCCACACACGCGTGGCCTCAAGTTCGCTGATTCCGGCGAATGACCCAACCCTGTTGTTCACCAACGCCGGCATGAACCAGTTCAAGGACTGCTTCCTCGGCCTGGAAAAGCGCGCCTACACCCGCGCCACCACTAGCCAGAAGTGCGTGCGGGCGGGCGGCAAGCACAATGACCTGGAGAACGTCGGCTACACCGCGCGTCACCACACCTTCTTCGAGATGCTCGGCAACTTCAGCTTCGGCGACTATTTCAAGCGCGACGCCATCACTTACGCCTGGGAGTTCCTCACGTCCGAGAAGTGGCTGAACCTGCCCAAGGAGAAGCTCTGGGTCACCGTCTATGCCAGCGACGATGAGGCCTACGACATCTGGACCAAGGAAGTAGGCGTGCCGGCCGAGCGCATGGTGCGAATCGGTGACAACAAGGGCGCCCCTTACGCGTCGGACAACTTCTGGGCGATGGGCGACACCGGCCCATGCGGTCCCTGCACCGAGATTTTCTTCGACCACGGCGAGCACATCTGGGGCGGCCCGCCCGGCTCGCCGGAGGAAGATGGCGATCGCTATATCGAGATCTGGAACAACGTCTTCATGCAGTTCAACCGCACGGCCGATGGCGTCATGCATCCGCTGCCGGCGCCGAGTGTCGACACCGGGATGGGCCTCGAGCGCATCAGTGCGGTCCTGCAGCACGTCAACTCGAACTATGAAATCGACCTGTTCCAGAGCCTGCTCAACGCAGCGGCGGATGCCATCGGCTGCGCCAACGAAGGTCAGGCTTCACTGAAGGTCGTCGCCGACCATATCCGTTCCTGCGGCTTCCTCATCGCCGACGGTGTGACCCCGTCCAACGAAGGCCGTGGTTACGTCCTGCGCCGCATCGTTCGCCGTGCCTGCCGTCACGGCAACAAGCTGGGCGCCAAAGGCAGCTTCTTCCACCGTATCGTCGCCGCACTCGTTGCGGAAATGGGCGATGCGTTCCCTGAGCTCAAGCAGCAGCAGGCGCATATCGAACGTGTGCTGAAGAACGAGGAAGAACAGTTCGCCAAGACCCTGGAGCAGGGCCTGAAAATCCTCGAGCAGGATCTGGCTGGCCTGACTGGCAGCATCATACCCGGCGATGTGGTGTTCAAGCTGTACGACACCTACGGCTTCCCGGTCGACCTGACCGGCGACATCGCCCGCGAGCGCAATCTGACCCTCGACGAAGACGGTTTCGAACGTGAAATGCAGGCGCAGCGTGAGCGTGCGCGTTCGGCCAGTGCCTTCGGCATGGACTACAACAGCTTGGTAAAAGTGGAAGGCGAAACGCGCTTCCTCGGTTACCAGGGCACATCCGGTGCCGGTAAGGTGCTTGCGCTGTTCAAGGAAGGCATGGTGGTCGACAGCCTGAGCGCTGGCGAGGAAGGCGTCGTGGTGCTCGATCAGACGCCGTTCTATGCGGAGTCCGGCGGCCAGATTGGTGACTGTGGCTATCTGGCGGCAGAGGGCTTGCGTTTCGATGTCCGCGATACCAGCAAGGCCGGCAGCGCATTCCTGCATCACGGCATCGTCGACAGCGGCACGCTGCACGTAGGTGCGGATGTCGAGGCGACTGTCGATGCGTCCGTGCGCCAGGCCACTGCGCTCAACCATTCGGCAACCCACCTGCTGCATGCCGCGCTGCGCGAGATTCTTGGCGAGCACGTCAGCCAGAAGGGCTCGCTGGTGGACAGCCAGCGCCTGCGCTTCGACTTCAGCCACTTCGAGGCGATCAAGCCAGAGCAGCTGCGCGCGCTGGAGGATCGGGTCAACGCCGAGATTCGCCGCAACTCCGCGGTGGAGATCGAGGAAACCGATATCGATACCGCCAAGGCCAAGGGCGCGATGGCGTTGTTCGGTGAAAAGTACGGTGACTCCGTGCGGGTGCTGACCATGGGCGGTGGCTTCTCGGTCGAGTTGTGCGGCGGTACTCACGTAAACCGCACTGGCGATATCGGGCTGTTCAAGATCACCAGCGAAGGCGGCGTGGCGGCTGGTGTTCGGCGGATCGAGGCGGTCACTGGCGCACCTGCATTGGCCTATCTCAATGCAGCCGAGGAACAGCTGAAAGAGGCGGCGAACCTGGTCAAGGGTAGCCGTGACAATCTGCTTGACAAGCTCGGTTGCATCCTCGAGCGCAACCGTCAGCTGGAGAAGGAGCTCGAGCAGCTCAAGGCTAAGGCGGCCAGCGCTGCGGGCAATGACCTGGCGGGCTCTGCAGTCGAGGTGAAGGGCGTACGCGTGCTGGCTGCGCGCCAGGACGGGCTGGACGGCAAGGCGTTGCTGGCGCTGGTCGACCAGCTGAAGAACAAGCTGGGCAGCGCCGTCATCCTCCTGGGTGGTGTTCAGGACGATAAAGTGGTGCTGGTCGCGGGCGTAACCCAGGACCTGACTGGTCGTTTGAAGGCCGGCGACCTGATGAAGCAGGCCGCGGCAGCGGTTGGCGGCAAGGGGGGCGGTCGTCCGGATATGGCGCAAGGCGGCGGCAGCGAACCTGCCAAGCTGGATGATGCGCTGGCACTGGCGGTGCCATTTACCGAGCAGGGGCTTTGATTCAGTTACCGTGCTGCGTCCCGCCGGCGCCCGTCGAACGGGTCTGGTTGAGCCGGTGCTTGGCAGGTTTCGGGGTTGTTTGATTAATGATCGCCCTTCAGGGGCTCTAGGCGGCTAACAATGGCTTTGATCGTACAGAAGTTTGGAGGCACCTCGGTCGGCACTGTCGAGCGGATCGAGCAGGTGGCCGAGAAGGTCAAGAAGTTCCGCGACGGTGGAGACGATATCGTCGTGGTCGTCTCGGCAATGAGTGGCGAAACCAACCGTCTGATCGATCTCGCCAAGCAGATCAGTGATCAGCCGGTCGCCCGAGAGTTGGATGTGATGGTTTCCACCGGTGAGCAGGTGACCATTGCCCTGTTGGCGATGGCGCTTATCAAGCGCGGCTTACCGGCGGTGTCCTACACTGGCAATCAGGTTCGTATCCTCACCGACAGCGCCCATACCAAGGCGCGCATCCTGCAGATCGATGGCCAGCGGATCCAGCGCGACATCAAGGCTGGGCGCGTTGTTGTGGTGGCTGGCTTCCAGGGTGTGGACGAGAAGGGCAATATCACTACCTTGGGTCGTGGCGGCTCGGATACCACAGGCGTGGCGCTGGCCGCTGCGCTGAAGGCCGACGAATGCCAGATCTATACCGATGTGGATGGCGTCTATACCACCGATCCTCGGGTCGTGGCCAAGGCTCAGCGACTGGACAAGATCACCTTCGAGGAGATGCTGGAAATGGCCAGCCTCGGCTCCAAGGTTCTACAGATTCGGGCGGTTGAGTTCGCCGGTAAGTACAGCGTCCCGCTGCGCGTACTGCACAGTTTTCAGGAGGGTCCGGGTACCCTCATTACCCTTGATGAAGAGGAATCCATGGAACAGCCCATCATTTCCGGCATCGCCTTCAACCGCGACGAGGCCAAGCTGACCATCCGTGGGGTCCCGGATACGCCCGGCGTGGCGTTCAAGATCCTCGGGCCGATCAGCGCCGCGAACGTTGAAGTGGATATGATCGTGCAGAACGTCGCGCACGATAACACCACCGACTTCACGTTCACTGTGCATCGCAACGACTACAACAATGCGTTGCAGGTATTGCAGGGCATTGCATCCGAGATGGGCGCTCGTGAGGTCATCGGCGATACGGATATCGCCAAGGTGTCCATCGTCGGCGTAGGCATGCGTTCGCATGCCGGCGTAGCCAGCCGCATGTTCGAGGCCCTGGCCAAGGAAAATATCAACATCCAGATGATTTCGACGTCGGAAATCAAAGTGTCGGTAGTGATCGAGGAGAAGTACCTCGAGCTTGCCGTGCGTGCTTTGCATACTGCGTTCGAACTCGATGCGCCCGCCGGCAATACTGCGGAATGATTCGCAGAAGGCGCGCTAGTACGCGCCTTCTGTCGTATTGGGTCATGCGAAAAGGAACTTTAGGCTCCCGCGCGCGGGTCAATACCTGTTGAAAGGCTCTAGCTTCATGTTTTACGGACATTTTCCGTATTTATCTTTGCAGACTGTTTACTGAACTGAATCCGTTTAAGGAGAAAGGAATGCTGATTCTGACTCGCCGGGTTGGAGAAACCCTGATGGTGGGTGACGATGTGACTGTCACCGTGTTGGGTGTGAAAGGAAACCAAGTACGTATCGGCGTCAATGCGCCCAAGGAGGTGGCGGTGCATCGCGAGGAGATTTACCAACGGATCCAGAAAGAGAAGGATCAGGAACCAAGCCACTAATTTTTCTGTAATTTTCGGCTTTGCAAACGGGGTAAAGATGGGTATTATGCGCCCCGTGTTGCGGAGAGGTGGCCGAGTGGCCGAAGGCGCTCCCCTGCTAAGGGAGTACACCTCAAAAGGGTGTCGGGGGTTCGAATCCCCCCTTCTCCGCCATTTTGCATTCTAGGGTTCAGGGTTCTCGCGGCAGCCTGCTTTCACGCAAGAAAGCGCCACGGCAAAGTGCTTGACCGTCAATGTTTACTCCCTATAATGCGCACGCTCAGCGCACTCATAGCTCAGCTGGATAGAGTACTCGGCTACGAACCGAGCGGTCGGAGGTTCGAATCCTCCTGAGTGCGCCACACTTCGAATGATCGGCAGAAATGCGGATCACTCAAGCCACCAGCGGTGATCTGGTCTAACAAGCACTTACGCACTCATAGCTCAGCTGGATAGAGTACTCGGCTACGAACCGAGCGGTCGGAGGTTCGAATCCTCCTGAGTGCGCCAACCAAGAGAAGGGCCTGCAGCGATGCAGGCCCTTTTTCGTTTTCGAGCACTAGCGTCTACCAAGAACGCAGCCGAACTCGTCGAAGCTGACGGTGCGTACCTGGCCGCTGCTGCTGCGAAAGCGCAGGCGTTCCCGCCCGTTGCTACTTGTGATGCTCTCCGGTCGTCCGAATGCGCTTTCGACGTCACTGCGAGTCATGCCGGTGCGGATCTGTTTGTTGATGATCGCGCTGCGCCGTTCGCTGCCGGTTACTCTGTTGCCGCAACCGTCATCTCGTTCGGCGACTATCGCCAGGCTTTCGCCTTCATTGCCGGCGGGGCTTTTCCTGGTCTTGAGGGTCGCCATTGGCACGGCTTTCCCTGAGCTGGGTGTTGGATTGGTTGCGCGCTGCCGTTGCTGTCTTTGGTTTTCCGGGCAACCTTGCTGGCTGAAGGTGACATGCCCGGATTGGTCGATGCAGCGAAATACGCTTGCTGAAAATGCGGGGGTGGATAGCAATAGCAGGCTCACACCTATGGACAGTGCTCTCATTCTCGTCCTCCATGACTGAACAACTGTCCATTCAGGCTACTCAATAAAAGCTGCTCGTACATTCGTGTCTCTTCGCAGCGTGAAGGCGTCGACAGAATGTCGGCTTCTCCGTCGCAAGCTTTTCTACATCTTTGACGCAGCCCTTGTGATGGCCGTGTTTGAGCGCGTCGGGCCGCTGATTGCGATGTTATGATGCCCGCATCTGCCCCTCAGGGTTTGTGGAACAACCTTTCTTTATGGACTTACCCAGTAGTCGTTCACGTTTCCAATTTGCCAATCACGTACTGATTGATTGATTTTCCCTGGCGTGCTCCCGGCCAGGGTGGAGTGCGCCATGACAGAAGTAGAAGCAAAAAAGCCCCAAGAGACCCTGCAGGATCGCCTGGCGCAGGTGGTCGATCTGCTGCAGCGCCGTCGCCTCGGTCAGGACGGCGATTACCGGCATGACGGCGAGCAGGTTGAGATCTACGACGAGAGTCAGATTCTCGCCGAGCTGCAACGCAAGCTCGACGAATTGCATCCTGCTGACGTCGCTCACATTCTCGAAGCGCTACCGCTCGAAGAGCGACTGACCGTCTGGCAACTGGTCAAGGCCGAGCGAGACGGCGATATCCTGCTCGAGGTGTCCGACGCAGTTCGGGAAACGCTGATCGCCGATATGGACGATCATGAACTGCTTGCCGCGGCGAAGGAGATGGACGCCGACGAGCTGGCAGACCTAGCGCCGGAGTTGCCGCGCGACGTCGTTCATGAGTTGATGGAAAGCCTCGATGCGCAACAGCGCGAGCGCGTGCGATCAGCGCTGTCCTACGAAGAGGATCAGGTCGGGGCACTGATGGACTTCGAGATGGTGACCATCCGTGAGGATGTCAGTCTCGAAGTGGTGTTGCGTTATCTGCGCCGCCTCAAGGAGTTGCCGGGCCACACCGACAAGCTGTTCGTGGTCGACTACGACGGCGTGCTCAAGGGCGTGCTCCCGATCAAGCGATTACTGGTTAACGATCCGGACAAACAGGTCGCGGAGGTGATGGCCAGCGACCCCGTCACCTTTCACCCGGATGAAGACGCCTATGACGCGGCGCAGGCCTTCGAACGTTATGACTTAGTATCGACGCCGGTCGTCGACAAGGGTGGCAAGCTGATCGGGCGTCTGACCATCGATGAGATGGTCGACCTTATCCGTGAGGAGAGTGAAAGCGAAGTTCTCAACATGGCCGGTCTGCGCGAGGAGGAAGACATCTTCGCCTCCGTTTGGAAATCCGTCCGTAACCGTTGGGCCTGGCTCGCGGTCAACCTGGTTACTGCATTTATCGCCTCCCGGGTAATCGGCCTGTTCGATGGTTCGATCGAGAGGCTCGTGGCCCTCGCGGCCCTGATGCCAATTGTCGCAGGCATTGGCGGAAATTCGGGTAATCAGACAATCACCATGATCGTGCGCGCAATGGCGTTGGATCAGGTGGGTACCGGTAATACGACCCGACTGTTGCGCAAGGAGGTCGGGGTTGGTCTGGTCAACGGGCTGGTCTGGGGTGGTGTGATCGGTGCGGTGGCCTGGTGGCTGTATGGCAGCTGGTCTCTGGGGGTGGTCATGACGGCGGCTATGACACTGAACCTGCTGCTCGCTGCGCTTATGGGCGTGCTGATTCCTATGACGCTGGCGCGCCTGGGGCGCGATCCGGCAATGGGGGCAAGCGTCATGATCACTGCCATGACAGACAGCGGCGGGTTCTTCATTTTCCTTGGATTGGCGACCATTTTTCTGCTGTAGCGGTACTTTTCGCGCTTTATTGGGGTTTGCCTTATTTCGCTGTTTCGGGCTAAGGTTCGGCCGTTTCGTGTGTCGCGAAACGTGTCCGAACCCACGCAGCGAATAACAAGCAGCTTGAGCTGCTGACAAGGGAACTCCCGATGACCCCCAGCCAACTCCTGCTCGAAGGCGTCGAACTCATGCTGTTCGGCATCGGTTTCGTCTTCGCCTTTCTCGTTCTGTTGATCCTCTGCATTCGCTTGATGTCCTACCTCGCCGGCCGCTTCGTCACTGAGCCGGCGCCTCGAGTAGCGGCCGCTCAGGTTGCGAGCGCTGAAACAGATGCGGATATTCTTGCAGCCATCCAGGCCGCGATTCATCAACACCGCGCGCGACGCGGTTGACTCTGGAAAGGGAGTTCCTTCCATGACCATTGCTAAACAGCCGCTCGGCATAACCGATGTGGTGCTGCGTGATGCGCACCAATCCATTCTAGCCACCCGTGTTCGCTTGGAAGACATGTTGCCGATCGCTGCCAAGCTCGATCAGGTTGGCTTCTGGTCGGTGGAAAGTTGGGGCGGCGCGACCTTCGATGCCTGTATCCGCTACTTGGGAGAAGACCCTTGGGAGCGCATTCGCGAACTCAAGAAGGCCATGCCCAACACGCGTCAGCAGATGCTGCTGCGAGGCCAGAACCTGCTGGGCTATCGGCACTACGCCGATGATGTCGTGGAAAAATTCGTCGAGCGCGCCGCTGTAAATGGCGTCGATGTCTTTCGCGTATTCGACGCTATGAACGATCCGCGCAATCTCGAAACTGCCCTGCGTGCCGTCAAACAACAGGGCAAGCATGCACAAGGCACCATTTCCTATACCACCAGTCCGGTGCATACGCTGGAGATGTGGGTCGATCTGGCAAAGCAGATCGAGGATATGGGCGCCGACTCGGTGGCGATCAAGGATATGGCAGGCATCCTTACGCCGTACATGGCATTCGAGCTGGTGTCGCGCTTGAAGTCCAGCCTTGCGATTCCGATCCATATGCAGTGCCACGCTACAGCCGGCCTGTCGACGGCCGCCATCCTCAAGGCAGTAGAAGCGGGTATCGACAATGTCGATACAGCCATTTCGTCGCTATCGATGACCTACGGACATTCTCCGACGGAATCGGTGGTGGCTATTTTCCAGGGTACGGAGCGCGATACCGGCCTGAACCTGGAGCTGCTCGAGGAGATCGCGGCGTACTTCCGCGAGGTTCGCAAGAAGTACGCGAAATTCGAGGGCACCCTGCGCGGTGTCGACTCGCGAATCCTCGTGGCTCAGGTGCCCGGCGGCATGTTGACCAATATGGAAGGTCAGCTGAAGGAGCAGGGCGCTCTGGACAAGTTCGACGACGTGCTTGCTGAAATCCCTCGCGTTCGTGAAGACCTCGGCTTCATCCCGCTGGTGACGCCCACGTCGCAAATCGTCGGTACCCAGGCGGTGATCAATGTGCTGATGGGAGAGCGCTACAAGTCGATCACCAAAGAGACGGCAGGCGTGCTCAAAGGTGAATACGGTGCGGCCCCTGCGCCTTTCAATTCCGAGCTGCAGGCTCGTGTGCTGGAGGGGGCCGAGGTGATCACCTGTCGTCCCGCAGACCTGCTGCAGCCGGAAATGAATCGACTTACTGCCGAACTGAAAGGGATCGCAAAAGAGAAAGGCATCAAGCTCGCTACGGATTCGGTCGATGATGTGTTGACCTATGCACTATTCCCCCAGATCGGATTGAAGTTTTTGGAGAACCGTGGAAACCCATCCGCGTTCGAGCCGGCGCCAACCGGAGGCGATCTACCACCGCGAGAGGCGGGCAAGCCGGAGGTCTACACCGTTGAAGTCAACGGCAAATCTTTCGTCGTACAAGTGAGCGATGGCGGCGATATCGAGGGCATCAAGCCTCTCGGCGCTGGTGGCGGCGCTACCAGCGCGGTGGCTGGTTCTGCCGCCGTGCCTGCCAGTGGTGAAACCCAGGCGGCGCCGCTGGCGGGCAACATATTCAAAGTGCTGGTGCAGCCCGGACAGTTGGTCCAGGAGGGCGATCTGGTGATGATTCTCGAAGCCATGAAAATGGAAACCGAGATCCGTGCGTTCAAGGCCGGCACCGTCGCCTCCGTCAGCGTCAAGGTGGGCGACGCGGTTTCGGTCGGTGACAGTCTGCTGAGCATCGGCTAAGGGGAGTCCCATGGAAAAGTTGCTCAAGCTGTGGCACGGAACCGGCCTGTACCATCTGGAGCCAGGACAGGCGCTGATGATCTTCGTCTGTCTGGGGCTGATCTATCTGGCGATTCGGAAGGGATTCGAACCTTTGTTGCTGATCCCTATAGGGTTCGGTGGCATCCTGGCAAACATCCCGGTTGCCAACATGGGCGAGGGTGCCGGAATTCTGCATCTGTTTTATGAGGTAGGGTTACCGACCAGCGTCTTTCCTCTGTTGATCTTCATGGGCGTTGGCGCGATGACCGACTTTGGCCCCATGCTTGCCAACCCAAAGACCCTGCTGCTTGGTGCCGCGGCGCAGTTCGGAATCTTTGCGACCCTGCTAGGCGCTCTTGCTCTGACCGCTGCTGGGATTCCGGGTATGGAGTTCACGCTGCGCGAGGCCGCGTCGATCGCTATCATTGGGGGTGCAGACGGTCCAACGTCGATCTTCGTGACATCCAAGCTTGCCCCAGAGTTGCTCGGTCCGATTGCGGTTGCCGCGTATTCCTACATGGCCCTCGTGCCGCTGATTCAGCCGCCGATCATGCGTGCGATGACCACAAAAGAGGAGCGTGCAATCGTCATGACGCAACTGCGTCATGTCGGGCAGGTCGAGAAGATAGTATTCCCGCTGGTGCTCTGTTTGCTGGTCGGCTTGCTACTGCCGGATGCCGCACCGCTGGTGGGTATGTTCGCTTTCGGTAATCTGTTGCGCGAATGTGGTGTGGTGGACCGCCTGGCGGATACTTCACGAAATGCCCTGATCAACATCGTCACCATTGCTCTTGGTCTGACAGTCGGTTCGAAGCTATCGGCCGAAGCCTTCCTGCAGATGAAAACCTTGGGGATTCTCGTGCTGGGTATGGTTGCCTTTTGCGGTGGTACCGCAGCGGGTATTTTCATGGCCAAAGTGATGAACCGTTTCAGTGAGAACAAGATCAATCCGTTGATCGGTTCCGCAGGAGTCTCTGCTGTGCCGATGGCTGCGCGTGTATCGAACAAGGTGGGGCTGGAGGCCAATCCTCAGAACTTCTTGCTGATGCATGCCATGGGGCCCAACGTGGCAGGTGTCATCGGCTCTGCGGTTGCGGCCGGGGTGCTGCTCAACTTTGTAGGCTAGTTGTATAGGCGCCTCTGCAACGGGGGCGCCTTGCTGCATCCAAGTTCTAACTTCTTATCGAGCGCGGATCTCGGGTCGACCATAGATTCGGCGCAACCCGTGTGTCCGAAGCACATTCGTGCCTGTCTTGATTGGCTAGGACGATGATGAAGGGGGGAACTGATGCGGCTGGCTGACTTGTTGACCGCCTGAGAGTGGCAGCCGGAAGCAGGGGGTAATCAGAGACAGCGTCAGCTGGAGCCAGTCACCTGGCTCCAGCTGGTGGCTGGTCCGCTGTCAATCTTCTTTGGCGAGCTCGGTGTCCTGGGCGATCAATGCAATGAGCGCGTTCTGCTGGCGATGAGCGAGCTGGCGAAAGCGCTGCAGAAGCTCTCGCTCGTGAAGAGACAGCTCTGGGCTGTCGAGACGCATGCTCAGATCTTCATCCAGTGCGCCTTCCTGCAACAGGCTCTGCTCCAATCTGGCGATGATTTCTGAGTTCATGCTGCGGTGATGATTCCGCGCTACCTCGGCGATGCGTTCACGCATGCCGTCGGGAAGCCGAACAACGAATTTGTCAGCCGTACGGCTGGAATAAACTGCCTGTTTCATAGGGCGCATAATTAACCGGTTAGTCAGGTGGGCGTGCTGGCGTATTGCCGGGGTAGTCACCGGTCTGACAACCACCAGTACTCGCTGTTCCGTCAGCCAGGTTAAAAACCAGGAGACGGTTTCATGACGCCAATTGTACGTCGATATTCTGATTAGTAAAGTGCCCGTGCTATCAAAATGCCTTTACTGTGAACCAGTCTAATTATCGTCTTATCGTCCGACTGTGGGGTCTTAGCGCAGCACTGGATCGAACTTGATCCTGCGTCCGATCATGAGTGCGATCAGGGACAAGCTTCCGAATATGCCAAGTCCTGCCTTGCACAAGGTATCCAAGGTCGCCAGGCTTTGGGGGGCCAGGAAGGCACCGTAGCCGCACGCTGCGGTAAGAAGCAAGCAAGTCAATGCAAATCTGGACATGAGTAACTCCTTTTGCGGAACCATCCGCGCTCAACTGAATCCCTTAGAACACCCAGCGTTGCGGTTGAGTGAGCACGCTCGCCTCGCCTGAGTTGAGGGTGGTGATCTGTGCGCGTTCCGAATTGCTCGTGCGCTGAATGGAGAACTGGGAAGAGGGCTCGTATCGCTGTTGCTGCGGTTCGGTGGATGGCAGCTGCGAGGCTGTCAGGGCGGCAAATGTAAAGCCTGTAGTAAGAAGAAAAGCCGACTTGATCATGAGCGTTATCCTTCGCGTCACGTTAACTTTGCCTAGCTATTGCAGTAGCTGTGCCAAAGCTTATCTGGATAAAAACTCTTATAAATCAATGGGTTGGCGTTGTGGTGGGGCGAGTATTGCTTGCGCTTTGCACGGACGGCTGATAGCGGTCATGCAATTTGCATTGCTATGTGTGAGAAGCGTATTCGGCCGTAGGAGGCTGCATGGCATCAGGTCTACGATGCGCATGACAAATCATGCTTGGCTCGTTACCATGCCCGCCGCGTGATGTCCCAGTAGCTCAATTGGATAGAGCATCCCCCTCCTAAGGGGAAGGTTGTGAGTTCGAACCTCGCCTGGGACGCCAGATTTCATGCGGCCTTCCGCGATTTAGAGCCTGCGCCGGCTCCTCTCCATGGGTGCAGTGTGGGTGCAAAGTGCCCAGCCTTATGCGAGCGTTAACCTTGTTAACAGGTCCGTTAACCGGAAGAAAATCCGCGCGTGGGTGAGGTCGGGGTTTCCTGCATTAACGGTTCTCGGGCTTTTTGCACGCCCCTCCCTATAGACCCATCTGATTGACGATCACAGCCGGGTCGGTGCCACGCTGCAAGGCGCGCCGAACGTCCCGGGTCATCTGGTCGATTGCCTCGTTCTCCAGCTTCTCTGCTAACCGACACGCCTTTTTCACGATTAGGACCGCGAGTTCTGCCGGAATCTTGATCGTTTCTTGCGCTGGTCGGCCGTAGGTGAGTGACATCTGCTGTCCCTAAATTGTTGCGGTTAGTGAAAGCTGACTTTCGGAGGCGGTCTTGGAGCGGGCGGTTTTGAGGATCGATCCGCCCCTCCCGTCACACTAGCCGCAGCTTCGGCGGTTCGCTGCTTGCCGGCGATGCGAGAATATTGGCGTCTTCATCTATGGCCGGGATCAGCACGATGTTCCCGTTGATTGGCAGCCGGGCAATCACTCGCGTGCCGGACGCCATTCGCACCTCAACGTCGACGTCGTACGCCAAATCATTCGTCACCAGCCAGTGCTTCACGCCGTCGATGATTACCTCTTGCAAGCTGACGACTGTCATAGGGCATGGCTCCCTGAGCCCGATGTCTGACCGTCTTCGCTCATCGTCCTTGCCTCTTTAAACCGAACGCATGAGATACCGCACGGGCTTGCTTACCATCCCGGGCGATACTGTCTAGAAATTGATTTTCCACTCTGTCCAATATGATTTTCATGGTGTTGCCATCGATCTCCGTGCGGGCGCGCATTGGCTCGCCGTTGTTAATGACCTGGATGTTTTGCCCGCTTCCGCCTTTTGTTTGTTCAGCAACGCTGGTAATGGCCCCGTCGACCCGCCTGCCTTGGCGCATGGCCTCAAGGTTCGCCACTCCGATGCGGGCCGTAGCGTCAGCGTCGAACACGAATTCCTTTCCGTGTACTACGCCTGCAACCTCATCGACACCGCCGCCACCTGTATAGCCACCAGTCCGATACCCTTGGATAGCCGCTACGTTTGCCATACCAGCAGCGATTGCAGCGGCGGCAGCAGCAGCGCCTAGCGCCGGGCCGACGTAGGGAATTCCAGCCATAGCGGCATACGCGCTGGTCGCAGACTCGTACGTCTTGATAGAAGTTTGCGCGATTGCGGCCACCTTGGCGATTGCCTGCCCTTTTTCGCTGTTCGTCTGCTGCAACTGAATAAGGTTGCCCAGGAAGCTATCGACAGAACTGAGCGCGGTAAGCTGGCGGGCCTGCTCAATCCTCGTCATCCCGTCTTCATGCTGCTGCTTGAGGGCTAATTCCTCAGCGTCCCAAACTGCATTCAGGTCGGCGCGGTCTTGCCGGGACTGCTCTAGCATCTCAAGCTGCCGTTCGTACCATTCTTGCAGCTCACTCTCAGCCTCATCGATTCGTGCCAACTCGCCAAACACGCCTCCAACCTCTGGCGATATCCCGGCGAAGTCTGGCGCGTCCTCTGTAGCGGCGCCCGCGATGCGCCCGGCAACCTTCATACGCTCATCAGGCTCGATGCCCTGCATCGCGTCGAGCACAGCCAAGCGCTCGCGCATCTGGTCGGTTAGCTGTTCCTCGTCTGTTCGCAGCTCAGCTATCAGGCGCTGATAGGCCTCAAGCGCCTTGTTCTGCTCCTTGACCGCTTCGTCCTGGCTCTCGATGGCCTTGGTTGTGCTCGTGATAGCAGCCGGCAGAGCGCCGGGGGCCATAGTGGTTTGCAGCTCGTTAAATAGCTCGGTGAGTGTTTCCAGGCGGGTTGATCCGCCGCCGCCGCTGCCCTGGCCGTCGAGTTTATTCAGGAACTCGCCGTAACCTTGCGCAAGCTGGTCGAGGCCAGAGACGCTATCGCTAAAGGTCTCCTTGATCTCGTCCATACTCTCGAAGGCGCGGTATATCCGTACCGGCGGCAGGTAAGTCTCCCACCAGGAACCGCCACCCTTGGACGCCTCGTTCAGGTCGTAAAGGTCCTTCAGGGCGCTGCCGGCAATGTGGATTGCAGCCACTGCGCCGACTGCTGCCTTGCCAACCGCTCGAAGCGATCCGGCCAGGTCTTCCGAAACGGTAGCGGCAAGGCTGCCATCCACAGTGACGCCGGAAAGCCCGTCTGCGAAGTCGCCTAGGACGGGTATCAGTGCGCTGCCGATCTGGTTTTTCAGACCTGTCGTTGCCTGGTCCATCAGGTACATCGCCGCCCGGAGCTTGTTGGCTTCCGCGATGGTCTGTTCACTCAAGATGGCGCCGGCGCGCTCGGCCTCATCGGCGAAACCCTTCATTGCTGCGCCGTTGTCCTTCAGCAGCGGAATCAGCGCAGTGGCATCTGATGCCAGACTTTCCATATAGAACGTCATCTGCTGCTGACTAACGCCTGCCTTCTCCAGCGTGTCGACGTACAGGCCGAGAGCCTGAGGGCCGGATAGGGCGGCGAACTGGTCAGCCGTGACGCCGACTTGCGGGGCGATCTGCTCGAAAAAGTCCTTCATGCCGCCGCCGCCAGTTGCCGCGAATTCGCCGGCTTTCTCGGTCACGTCCTTCAGAATATCGGCGAGCTTGTCCTGCTCGATGCCGACGAGCTGAGCGCCGGCTGCGAACTTCTGGAACTCAGTGGACGACGAGCCAGCGATGGTCGATAGCTTGCTGATCTCAGCCGCTGCGTTAACCGTCGATACGGTGATGGCGGTGAGGCTTGCGATCGCCGCGGCAGATCCAGCGCCAAACGCTGTGCCGACTGCCTTCGCGTTCTTCTCTACTTCCTTGCGCCACTTCTCGGAGCTGCGTTCGGCCTTGTCCATACCACTGACAAACGAGCCGGTTCGGGCTACGAGATCGATCGACAAGGTTCCAAGGGATTTACTCATTTGGTTCACCAGAAGGGTTGTCGAGGGCGGTCAACGCCTCGTCGGTGAGACGCTGGCGTTCCTGTTGCTCAAACTCCAGGGCTGCGGCGTGTGCCTTGCGGTTAATTTCGGCTTTCTGTGCTTTCGTCAGCCTCGCGCGTGCGGGCGCCTGACGCGCGCACAACGGGGCGTCGGTCATGTGTTTTGGCTCGATATTTAGATGAAGAATTGAAGCGAGACTTCGGGCGCGGTCTTCAGCGGCCGAGGGTTTGAGGATCGGGCTACCCCCTACCACCTGGCGGGCCATCGCTTGAGCTCGCTGGCGGCCTTTGTGGATGGCGCGTAGTGGTATGCCTTGCCGTCTTGCTTCGGTGCCTTGGGCAGCGTCCTGGCGCGGTAGATGCCAAGGAAGTCGATCAGGTCTTTGTTCATTGCTGCCTCAAGTGAGTTAGTTGCCTGCCACCGTCTTGCGAGAATCTGAAGGAGTTGACGCGCAGGCTGTCGCGGTTCTTTCATGACCTGGTGACTCACGACTGTACCCAGGGCCGGACTTCCCCTTGCGGGCCGCTCCGGCTACGGGACATCACCGTTTAAACAACGTCGACAATCTTGCGAACTGCACCGGTCGCGAACACGGCCAGGCCATAACGGGCTTCCGCCAGGATGGTTGTCTGGTTCGTGGTGAAGTTGGTGCCGTCCTCACGACTGGCCATCACGGTCACGCCTTCACGGTTCAGCACAGCAACCTGGGACTGGTCGAGAATCAGCGTGGTACCGGAAGCGATCGCCGGAGTGGTCAGGACCGGGATACCCCAAAGGCTTGGGCCAGCAGGGTCGCGCGGGCTGCCCAGAACATACTGCTCATCGGTAGCACGCTCGGACGCAATCACGAACCAGTCGGCCGGGTTCATCACGATCAGGCTCGGAACCCAACCATCGGCTTCCATTGCGGCCTTCGCTTCGCCGATCTTGTCTGCCTTGGCGGTCAGGGTCGGAACGAACGCGGTAGCCTGAGGCACGAGGCCCAGGATCTTGCCGGCACCGCCTGCGCCGTTGATAAGCTCGCTTTCGAGCTTGGCGGTCACGCCGTAGCGCAGCAGGTTGTCGATCTGCATCGAGAGGGCCGGGGCGTCGGCCAGGATCTGGTTCGATGCCTTGATCCAATGCGCGATGGTGCTGATGTTGGCCTGCACGATCTGGGTCGGCAGCGATGCCTCTGCCTTTACGTCGCCTTCCAGCACCTGTACGGCTGCAGCGTTGACGTAGCCGTTGAGCTGCATGAACTCGAACACGCCAGTATTGACGGCCAGGCTCGGCAGAGCCGACAGCAGAGACAGGGCGCGCTGCGGGTTGTTGAACAGACCGGGGGCGCGGTCTGCCTGTACGTCATGGGTGCCGCTGGTGATAGTGGCTTTCACTTCAACGCGGCCGGTACTTTGCGCGCCGGTCAACATCGACTTGAACTGCGTCGATTGCACGAACTGCGCTGCGACCGACTCGTTATTGGCCTTCACGCCGAAACCGTTCGGAATGCCGCCTTTCTGCGCAAGATCGATCATCTGCTCTTTCATGCCGCTGATCTCTTTCTCGAAATCTTTCATGCGGCCGTGGGCAAAGTCGTTGATCTTCTCCAGCTCGTTTTTTACCTGCTCTGCGTAATCAGTCATTTGGTGTTCCTCGAAATTCTGTTGTGCCGCTGATGCGGCCGGATGCTCGTTGCTTCGCCGTGCCCCGAATCACTCGGCTTACGGGAAGTGCCGCCAATCAGGGGAGCTAGTCCTGCCAGGCGGTGTGAAAACCCACGAGCATCACGCACAGGGCTTTCGGGAATTTGGTTCATCGCAGATCGCTTTCCAGCAGATAGGCCAGATCAGAAACGCGGAGGTCAGTCTTTGGCCCCTTCACATACCAGCCGCCTGGGATGCGTTCAGCGGTTGCGCGGTAGCGCTTCAGCATCTCAGCGGCTTCCTCGCGCTTCTTCTGGTTCGACGGGCTGTTGACGGCGCTCATTTGGTTTCGAGCTCCTGTGCGGCCTGTGCGCGGTCCAGGGCTGCGAAGACCGTGCTTCGGAAATTGCCGATGGCGGCGTTCATATCTTCTTGGGTATGGCGCGAGCGCTGGCGGGAGGCCTCAGCCTCTACCGTAATGGTCAGCCGGCGAATCTGGCTGCCAAGTTCCTCGGTCGCTTCGATCTGCTCGGCAAGCTTGGTCAGGAACAGTGCGGACGCCATCGCGCTAAGGTCGCCCCGGTCAGCGGCCTCACGGATGCTCTTCAGGTAGGCGCGCTGTTCCGGCTGGGTCGGAAGAAGTTGGCGGCCGCGTGGCGGGGTGGGTTGGTTCATGGTTGGCCTCTATATGTAAACTATGGCGACGTGACGTCTTAATGGCTACATATTAGGGGCTTTTTTGGTGATGGCCAGCGCTGATTTATGGCTAATCCCGCTCTGCCGTCCGGGTTCGTTCGGTTTCGTTTTTGTCCTGAAAATTCCCGACGAACGGTCATTCGTTGTACGGCGAGTGAGCCGTTTTGGTCTCACTGAGACGGTTTGGTCTCGGTGAGATATCCCCAGTTCTGGGGAATACCCTCTGCCTTGATAGCGGGAAACCCCCGGTCTTGATCGTGGGAAACCGTCGATTTGGTCCGAGTCGGACAGGTTGGTCTGTCTCGCAGTGCTGGGAATGGCACTTAGTGTCGAAAACGACACAGTGTGTCGATTCCTACACAGTGGCGGGGTGGCTCCAGTGTGGTGCTTTCGCCACTCTGGAAACCCAGCGATAACCCAGCCGGTTAGGGTTGGGTTTCAACGGGCGTTGAACAGGTGTTGAACGACCGCTGAACGCTTGGTGCACGAAACGTGCTCAGTTCTGAGCGCATTAAAAACCCCGCACGGCGGCGGGGTCTGGTGGGTCAGTGGATGCGCCGCGTATCGAGCGAGGCCAGATCATCGTCGCTGAGCACGCCGGCTGCGAATAGGCCCTGCAGGAAGCCCGACAGCATCTTGGTATCGAGCTCGCCCCGGTCGGCATCGGCCTGGTACATCGCCAGCGCGGCGACCGCTCCGTCACAGTGGTCAACCATGGGCGCGATCTTGGCGAACAGTGCGAGCTCTCCCTGCTTCATGGTTCGTAGCGCTCCAGCAGCTTGCCCAGGCGCTTCGCGATCCCGTCCAGGACGATGGCGCAGTTTTGCTCCATCTCGCCGTCACGGAGCTGGCAAAGGTCGGAGAAGATGCCGAGCAGCATCGCCTGGCCGAATGCGTCGATGTGCGCGCCCTGGTCGGTGATGATCCCGGTGTCGGGGTCGATTGGTACGATGTTGGTCATTCTGATTCCTCGCCCCAATCCCCGCTGAAAGCTGGGTATAGGGTGGTATATGTATAAGGGTGTTCAGTTTTTGAACCTACAAAACCACCAAAAAGTGCGATTACGGTTCAGTTTTTGAACTACTAACGGCGCATCAAAAAAACAACCGGACGAATCAGGAAAACAGCGGTTCAATTTTTGAACTAGTCAGGGCTAAAAATTGAACTAGAAAAAACGAATTACACGGCCAGTTTTCGTCTCGGCACCGGTGAGGGGGGCACCTCAAGATCCTTTCCAGGGCATTCGTCGATGCCTTCCCACGACAAAGCGAATAGGGTCGGGCGCGCTCCGTCTCTGCTCCGGTTGTGCTGCCGAGTGCGCGTGATCAGGTTGCGCTCCTGAAGCTCCTTCAGCGCGCCGGCAAGCGTAGCTTTTGCCATCCCGCCCCAGCTCTCCATCATCGTGTGAGTAGCTGCCAGATCGCCGTTATTGCGCCCGTTGTACTGATAGCCGAGCACCATGAGTACCTTCAGGGCAGACGGTGAAAGGTCGCGGAAATCGGCTTGAGCCATTAGCGCTTTGGGCAGCGATAGCGCGCCCATCGGCCCCCAATTAACTCTTGGCTTTTTCTTGGCCATAACGAACCCGTGCTAGAGCCGGCAGGGCAGGGCGCCCCGCCAGCGTTATGGCCGCTAGGCCGCTGTTTCTTGCATCAGGACGTATTGACCCACGCGGTGCGGTGGCCGTCCTGCCTCAGTGGCCTGGTAGGCCCATTGCGTGCGGATATCGAAGCCCCGTCGACGAAGGCGGCGAACCGTGCTCGGCGGATGGACAATATCCAGATCGTTGGCTGCTTCGATGGTCGTCACTGGATGAATTCTCAGTGCTTCCAGAAGGCGCCGGTCTTGCTCGGTTGCGGAGTGTGATGGCATAGTTCAGTCCTCACTTGGTGCAGTCCAATGTGTTTGCCCCTGGCGGTGTTGCAGCACCGCTTCGGGTTTCCTCTCTGCTTCCTTTCTCATGTCCATTCGTCCCTGTCCGGTGCGGCGTAGCCCCATGCTTCGTTGGCGGCCGCGTAGATCATCGAGCCCAGGGCGGCCACCGCATACGCAAGGCTGCTCCGGTCGTCGTCGCTTAGGTGATGCTCCGATTCGTCGGCACCCAATAGCCGGCCGATACCTTCCAACCCTTTGCCGGCGTTCGTCAGCACCGCGGTGTTGCGCTGGATCATCTCGAACGCCTCGCGATCAGTGATGTGGCTCATTGCAGGCCCCCCACGCGCTTGATGCGCTCCGCTTCGCAATCCATGTAGTTGCTCAGATCGTCGGCGAGGTACTGCGCCAGGTTGGCGAGGTCCAGCGCATCGCGGCCGTTCTTGTGCTTGCAGTTGAGCTGGATCGATCGGGCTATCGAGCCAAGCCACTTGCCGTGCTCGCGCGCATAGGTCGCCAGGTCGTACGCGTCGATTTCATCCACTGTTTCGGTCGTTGCGGTATTCATTTAGCTAGCTCCAGTCGAGAGGCGCCAAGGTGGCGCAGGTGTTCGAGGTCAATCAGTCGGGTATTGGTTGGCAGTGCCAGCCACCCAATGACTTTGCCGCTGCGGTCGATTAGATGGAAGGCCCGTTCCAGGGCCTCAAAATGGGCGTTCATCGTGCGTTGTCCTTCGCCATACGGTTCAGCCAGGCGCGCAGTTCCTCAATCAGGATTAGGCGGCGCCTGCCCGCCTTAAACGACATCAGGTCGCCCCGGGCGATGGCTTCGTATACGGCGGTTCTGGTTGTACCCGATGCGTGAGCAGCCTCTTCAGGGCTGACTGCGAGCGGTTGCAGCGTTGCGAGTTGGCTCATGGTTTTTCCTCTGGACAGTCACGGCCAGTACCGGCCGCAACAGAACTATAGCGCTCCTTTTCATAAGTGACAACAAATGTTGTCAAATAGGTGCGTGGCACGTGGATAGGCTACGATGCGTCCATTGATAGGAGGCGTCTCATGGCAAAGAAAACCGGCACAGTGAAGAAGACGGAAACGTTTACGACCCGCATGGAGCCTAGGGAGAAGTACCTGCTAGAGCTATTGGCTCGCGCTTCAGGTAAGTCGATCGCCAAGACGTTGGAGTCAGCGGTTCAGGAAGCCGCTAAGCAAGCATCTATGAATATTCGGGGGCGCCCTGAGATCAAGGTTGCGGATCTGATCGGGGTACTGTGGTGCCCGCAGGAGTGGAAACGTATCGTTTGGCTAGCTGGCCTGGCGCCGCACCTGCTCTCGTACGATGAAAGCTGCAAACTTGAGCTGCTGCTGCAATCTTCCGCTATATGCATTGGTGTCTCGCGGGACAACGCCGGGACGGTCACACAGATTTCGCTAATCCCGAGAGCGGCTGAAATTGGTTGGCCTTTGATCGTAGAGCGTAGCGAATTGATGGCGGAGGGTTTGCCCGCACCGGCGCCCACTCTGCAAGAGATCGAGAAGCTCTACGGGGGTCACATCGAAGAGGTTGGCCCTGAGTTCGGAGTTACGTTCGATTTCTCTCGATTCCAGCGGCGCGCCTTGGGCCAAAGTGAAGACGAGACACTTCTCCTCAACTAAAGCAGCTCCACCGCTGCCGCCTTGCTATCCGGTGCAAGGTGGGCATAGCGGAGCGTCATCTTGATATCCGCGTGCCCCAGCAGATCCCGCACCGTGTTCAGCGGTACGCCAGCCATCACCAGCCGCGATGCGAAGTCGTGGCGCATATCGTGCCAGCGGAAGCCCGCGATGCCGGCATTCTTCAGCAACTCCAGCCAGGCGGTTTTCACGTCCGTCATCGGCTTATCGTCTTCACCCGGGAAAATGTAGCCGGTACCGCTCGCCTGGTCGTTCCATCCCTGCAGCGTGGCCAGCGCCTCGGCGTTAAGCGGGATATGCCGTGTCTCGCTGGTCTTGGCGCCTTCGCCGGCTACCGTCAGGGTTTTGGCCTGCAGGTTGGCGTGATGCCAGCGCAGGTTGAACAGCTCGCCTCGCCTCATACCGGTATTGAGCGAGAGCAGAACCATCGGCTTCAGGTGATCGGCGAAGGCGAGGGCGCGAAGGTCTGGCAAAGCCTCTCTGCCGCGTTTTAAGCGCCATTCGTTCGCGCTGTCGCGCTCTGCCCTGATTCGCTCCTCGCGTGCGTCTAGCGCGTCCCTGAGGGCTTTGCCTTCGTCCTTCGATAGGTAGCGAATGCGGCCGATCGAATCGACCTTGAGCTGCTTGACCTTTTCCAGGGGCGAGGCTGACAAGTAGGCCCATTCCACTGCGCGGCTGAATACCCCGCTGATGCTGCCCATCTTGCGGTTAGCGGTGGCGGGCTTGTTGCCACCGTTGAGCCAAGCGGTTCGGATCTGCTCCAGATCGCGGCCGGTTATCTCATCGAGGCGGCGGCGCATGATTGGCTCGAAGCTAGTGTCGAGCGTGTGCAGTGTCTTCTCGTGGCCTTTGTGGTGGGCCTTGAACCACGGCATATAGTGGTCATCGATGAAGCTGCGCAGGGTAGGGGTGCCAGCACCGCGGCGGCCTTGGGTGACTGCCAGCGGCTCGCCGTGCTTGCGGGCCTCGTTGAGGTACTGCAGCGCCTCTTCCCGTGCCTGCTCAAGCGTCAGGATGCCGACACGGCCGAGCGCCTTCTTGCGGCCACGCGCCCAAGTCACGACGTAGGACTTTGCCCCGGCCGCCGTCACGCGCACGAACAGGCCGGGCACGGTGGTATCGTGGACTTCGTATTCCTTGCCGGTGACTTCCAGGCTGTTCAGTCGACGCGCCGTCAGCTTCTCTCGCACGGTGTCCCCATGGGTGCAGTGTGGGTGCAAAAGTGACTATACGGAGCTGATTTACCGGATGCAACGGGACGCTAAGTGCTTGATTTGCAGGATAAGTGCTTGATTTGGAAGGGGCTTGTTTGCCCCTCCTAAGGGGAAGGTTGTGAGTTCGAACCTCGCCTGGGACGCCATAAGATTTCGCACAGCGATCACGTTCAGATAGCAAGGCTTTTGACTCGGCTGTGCCGCTTTTTCGCGACAAGCCTTGAGCTGAGCGGTGGTCTGGCAAGGCGCGCTGCGCTGCGCGGCGCGTTAGCCGAACGGTGAGGCGGAATTGTCGCGGCGTGCGTCGCGTTGAAGCTGGTACACGAGCTTTTCAATCTGCCGTTGCGTCAGTCCGCTGAGGCGATGAAAGCGCAGCCCGCAGATCGAAGTTCCAGACTTTTCATCAATGGCCACGTGACGAAGCTCGACTTCCGTCTGGATCGCGCCAATTGGCAGCTTCGCGATCATCTCGTAGACCTGTCCCGTTTGAAGAATGGCCTGTTGGTCGCCCTTTAGGCTCAGCTTGCAGCCAGTAGCCGATATATCGAGCAGCCTGCCTTCCAGGGCTTTTCTTACTGTTGAGCCGCCGAGCTGCGCAGCGACGGCGATCTCTTTCAGCTGTGCGCGATAAGCATTGCGGCGCTGATGGTAAGTGAGCGTTGTCGGGGTTGGGATCCAATAGCAGCGAGCGCCATCAATTTCGCCGGTATGAACCTGTTGGTCGCTCGTCCAGGAGAGTCGTGCGCCTTCGTAGAATCCTTCGATATGAATCGGCTCGCCTTGCAATAGCAGTCTCTCGCCGTCATTGGGGATCAATTCGTCGAGCGCTATCCAGCCGGTTTCACGGTTCATTTCAACCAGAAAACTCTGGTAGCGCTGGTTGCGCTCATGGAAGCGAAGCGTGAGGGGGGTGTTGTTGTCGAGAAGGGGACGCAGATTGGCGTAAATCTCGAGTGGCGCCGTCAGTACCTTGGGAGGCTGCGGGCCTTCATCGCCGAGGAATAAGCTAGACACGGGCCGATGCTCTCCGGCGCATTGTTGTGACCATCGCGTTGCGTCCTTGTGGCGTTCTATCGTTCAGGCTTGGCTCAGAGGCCGTTGCGGCTTGTTCTTGGCGGAACCGCCACGATTGTCATACAGGCCGGGTGTATCGTCCTTGCCTTGGAGAATGTGCAGCATTCCGCCGAGGGCGCTTTGATTGGCTCGGATGAGACGGCCATTTCTTTCATTGGCGCTACGGCAGCGCTCAAGCTCTGTCTCCAGCGATAGCGCTCGCTCAAGGATAAGCGCACCGTCCTTCGATCTATTTGCGGCCGCTTCAAGTCCGGCGCGATCAGGCGTCAGCTGTAATCCCGCAAGCCACTGGCTACGCTGAGTGCCATGCTGCCCAAGCAGTGCCAGTAACGGCTGCTTCTTCGCTAATATCGCCTCTAGCTCCGCCAGATTGCGTTCACCCAGTGCGGTGAATTCTTGATCGATGAGTTCAAGGAGCTGGCGTGCGATGCCGATATCATCGGTTAGCTGCTCAAGCAGGGCTGTATCTTGCATTTCGTGCTCTGGGCTTGCTCGCGTGTATGTGTCGGCTCAGGTTCAGCGCTGGGTCTCGAACGCGAGCAGCTTGGATGCGACGCGTTGGCTATCAACCTGGTAGGAGCCATCAGCGATCGCCTGTTTCAGCTTCTCAACGCGCTCCTGGTCCACTGCGGGCTGCTCGTTCAATTTGTCAGCCGCGTGCTGCAGGCGCTGGGCTTCAGGGCTCAGTTGAACGGTGTCGCTAGTGTTGGAGTTGACGCTGTCGGTTTTAGGCGCTTCGCTAGCAGGCCCTTGCTGGGTGCCGGCAGTACGCTCGTTGCCTTGTACGCCGCTGCGCCCGTTAGGGGCGTTCAGTGGACTGTTGGGCCGATTGAAGTCGATGACCATGATGCAAACCTCGAAGGAATCAGGACGCTTGCCATGTGTTCGGCAACAATGGAGGAAACTTTAGCCTTTTTTTCCAGCGAACACACTGGAAAACTGCGGCATGCGGACATGCTACATTGCCACTTCAACCTGGCCTGGGCCAGTCACTCGGGCCTTGATCGTGCGACCGGAACGTTGGTTCTTGACCGGGATCTGTTTGCCCGTAACGCCATCGGCCATCGCCTCGCCGGGCATGCGTACGCTTATCGAGCCCGACCTGGCCGTGATGACCACCTGATCGCCTTTGCGTACTACCTTCGCCATTTCCAGCTGATTAGGCGTGATGACCTGATCTGGCTGAGCCGGCCGTGTCAGCTTGTTACCCAGCGCCTCGTCGTGTCTTGTCAGGTATCCCTGAGTAAGGATGGACACATCCCGTTCGGCTAGCCTCACGTCGGCATCGGTCAATACTGTGCCGCGCAGAAGTGATTTGCTGGCGACAAGGACCTGACGATAAAGGCGGACGTGGCTAGGGATGAATACCGACCATGGGCTGCTGCCTTCGCAACTTACCCGTACGCTCACGCGTCCCACAGGGATAGCGGTGCTGCCAAGGCTGGTCGTGAGAGTTTGATCGCATTGATTCAAGCGCAAACGAGGGTCCAGTCTGGCTACTTCGACCTCGTAGCGTGCATCGATAGCGCTGCGGCTCAAATACTCGCTTACTGTCTGCTCAAGAAACTGCTCGGTCACGTCGATAAGCTGCTGAGGATGTGACAAGGTTGACGCGTGGGTGAACTGAGAAAACACGCACAGCATTGATAGCAGCACATTTCTGTACGGTAGCCGGCTGCGCCGGAAAATGGTCATTTGGACGTTCATATCCCAACCAAAGCAAGGGGCGTGCCGCGTCCTCGGCCCCAATAATCTGCAAGCAGAGAGGAAGACTGGCATGGCCGGTGTATTGGATTCGGTTAACCAGCGTACCCAGTTGGTGGGGCAAAACCGTTTGGAGCTGCTGCTTTTTCGTCTCGAAGGCGAGCAGCTATATGGCATCAACGTGTTCAAGGTGCGCGAAGTGTTGCAGTGCCCGCGCCTGACCGTGATGCCCAAATGCGGCCGGGTGGTACGCGGCGTTGCAAGCATTCGCGGCAGCACCCTGCCCATCCTCGATCTGTCGCTCGCCACGGGCAAGTCGGCGCTGATGGATTTGCAGAATTCTTTCGCTGTCATCACCGAGTACAACAACAGAACGCTGGGTTTCCTGGTGAGCTCGGTTGAAAGGATCGTCAATCTGAACTGGGAAGCGATCCTGCCTCCGCCAAAGGGTGCAGGACGCGATCATTACCTGACGGCCGTAACTCACATCGACAACAAGCTGGTGGAGATCATCGATGTGGAAAAGGTGCTGGCAGAAGTTGCACCGACCTCCGAAGAGGTGTCAGCCGATGTGGTCGATGACGATACCCGTGCCAGGGCGCTTTCGTGTCGCGTGCTCATCGTCGACGACTCGTCTGTGGCGCGTAAGCAGATTGCTCGTTGCCTGGAAAATATCGGTATCGAGGTCGTCAAGCTGAATGATGGACGGGAGGCCCTCAATTATCTGAAGCGAATGGCTGACGAGGGCAAGAAGCCGGCTGAAGAGTTTCTGATGATGATTTCCGATATTGAAATGCCGGAAATGGATGGCTATACCCTGACTACCGAGGTGCGGCACGATCCGCGCATGCAAGGTATGCATATACTCCTGCATACTTCCCTTTCCGGCGTGTTCAACCAGAACATGGTGAAACGGGCGGGGGCGGATGACTTCCTCGCCAAGTTCCAGCCTGATGATCTCGCTGCCCGAGTGGCTGAGCGGATCAGGCAGGCGGATGCAAACTGAGGCTAGTTCCTCTCTCATGATGGTGAGGCTTTGATTGGTGTCAGTCGATCTGGATTTTGAGCAGTTCCGGGTGTTTCTTGAAAAGACGTGCGGCATTCTGCTGGGCAGTAACAAGCAGTATCTGGTGTCCAGTCGGCTGAACAAGCTGATGGAACAACAGGGCATCAAGACGCTGGGCGATCTGGTCCGGAAGATTCAGGCACAGCCACGTAGCGGGCTTCGGGAATTGGTCGTCGATGCTATGACGACCAACGAAACGCTCTGGTTTCGTGACACCTACCCTTTCGAAGTGCTCAAGAGTCGTGTACTGCCAGAGATGCTCAAGACTGGGGCGGGGCAGCGTCTGCGAATCTGGTCGGCGGCATGTTCCTCCGGGCAGGAACCCTACTCGCTGTCGATGTCCATCGATGAGTACGAGCGCAGCAATCCCAGTCAGGCGAAAACCGGAGTGCAGATCGTGGCTACCGAACTGTCCGGCGCGATGCTTGCGGCGTGCAAGGCGGCAGAATACGACAGTCTGGCAATTGCTCGCGGCCTGTCCAGTGACCGCCTGCAGCGCTACTTCGATGTCAAGGCACCAGGGCGGTGGGCGGTAAAGCCCGCGATCCGTTCGCGGGTCGAGTTCAGGGTGCAGAATCTGCTCGACAGCTATGCCGCGCTGGGCAAGTTCGACATCGTGTTCTGCCGTAACGTACTGATCTACTTTTCCGCCGATGTGAAGAAAGACATTCTCAAGCGCATTCATGCGACGTTGCGCCCAGGCGGCTATCTGTTTCTTGGCGCCTCCGAAGCGCTCAACGGCCTGCCTGAGCTGTATCAGATGGTCCAGTGCAGTCCGGGAATCATCTACAAGGCGAAATAGCTGGCATGACGCCGGCGGCAGAAAACCGTCATGCAGCATGGCGGGTGCGGCAAAAAAGCGGTAAAGCCTTGCCGCTTTTGACGCCCTCTAACCGAGAGTTCTCTGGTTAGCCTAATAAAATCAATGATTTGCGTTCAGTGGCATGAGCTTTGCTGGTGTTTGCGTAAGCAGACTTGTATCCGGCAGAGGGCCAGATCATGAGCATCAGTTTCGATAAGGCACTGGGTTTACACGAGAAGGCACTCGGTTTTCGCTCGCAGCGCGCCGAAGTGCTGGCGAACAATATCGCCAACTCCGACACGCCTAACTATAAGGCCCGCGATCTGGACTTCAGCAGCGTGCTTGCCGAGCAGTCCGCTAGCAGCCAGGGTGGGTTCGAGGTAACGCGGACTAGTGACAAGCATATTGCCGCCGAGGGGTTGGAGATTGCCGATGCCTCCTTGCGCTTCCGCACTCCCGCGCATCCCTCGCTTGATCAGAACACTGTCGATCTGCAGATCGAGCAATCCAACTACGCGAAGAACGCCGTTGACTTTCAGGCGAGCTTCACCCTGCTCAATAGCAAGTTCAAAGGGCTGATCAGTGCCCTGCGCGGCGAGTAAAGGAGTTTCCCATGTCTCTAAGCAGCGTCTTCAACATTGCCGGTAGTGGCATGAGTGCCCAGAGCACCCGTCTGAACACTATATCCAGCAACATCGCGAACGCCGAAACCGTTTCATCCAGCGTCGATCAGACTTACCGCGCTCGGCATCCCGTGTTTGCGACCGTATTTCAGCAGGCCGGCGGCCAGCCCGACCAGTCGCTTTTCGCGGAGCAGGATCAGGCGGGCGTAGGTGTTCAGGTGTTGGGTGTGGTCGAGGATCAGGGCGAGCTGCAGGCGCGCTACGAACCCAATCATCCGGCCGCTGATGAGGCAGGCTACGTGTATTACCCGAACGTCAATGTGGTGGAAGAGATGGCCGACATGATTTCAGCCAGTCGCGCGTTTCAGACCAACGCCGAGCTGATGAATACGGCCAAGACCATGTTGCAGAAAGTGCTGACGCTGGGTCAGTGATCGTTACGAGAGCGCATTCATGAGCACTACAAGCGGCGTTGGCGGTACCAGTTCGATACTCGAGCAGTACCAGTTCGGAGAGGATCGCGAGGTCAAGGGGAACGACCTTGGCAAGAACGAGTTCCTTGAACTGCTGGTTGCCCAGATGAACAACCAGAATCCGCTGGAACCCCAGGAAAACGGCGAGTTCATCGGTCAGCTGGCGCAGTTCAGCACCGTCGAGGGTGTCGAGAAATTGAATTCCAGCATGGAAACCATCCTTTCCGGCTATCAGTCTTCGCAGGCGCTCCAGGCATCGTCCCTGGTCGGGCGCAAGGTGATAGTGCCGGCCGACAAGGCCGTGGTCGATACCAGTGAAACCTTCAAGGCCAGCCTGGTGCTGCCGACCTCGAGCAGCAACGTGTTCGTGAATGTGTACGACAGTACCGGAGCCTCGGTTGGTCGCGTGAACATGGGCGCGCAAGAAGCCGGGAACATTTCCTTCATGTGGGATGGCAAGGATTCCAGCGGCAAGGTCTTGCCGCCCGGGACCTATCGATTCGAGGCGCAGGCTACGTATCAGGGCGAAACCAAGGGGTTGTATACCTTGCTGCCGGCTAACGTCGACAGCGTAACCCTCGGGCAGAACGGCGGGGAGCTGATGCTCAACCTTGCCGGTGTTGGCAGCATCGGGCTTTCTCAAGTCCAGGTCATCGGACAATAACCGCCGGCACTTCGGCAAAGGAGCGATTCAATGTCCTTCAATATCGGTCTTAGCGGCCTGCGTGCGGCGAGTAAAGACCTCAATGTCACCGGCAATAACATTGCCAACGCCGGCACCGTGGGCTTCAAGCAATCGCGTGCAGAATTCTCCGATGTGTATGCGGCTTCGATGGGGGTCAGTAAAAATGCTGTTGGTAGCGGTGTGCAACTAGCTAGTGTGGCGCAGCAATTCACTCAGGGAAATGTCAACTATACTCAAAATGCACTTGATCTTGCTATAAATGGGAAGGGCTTCTTTCAAGTTAGCAACAACGGAGCCTTGAGTTACACGAGGGCTGGTTATTTCGGAACTGATCGTGAAGGTTCTATAGTTGATAATTTTGGCTATAAGCTTCAAGGCTATACAGTAAATGCTGATGGAGTATTGCAAGATACTATTGGTGACTTGCGCATCCAGTCTGGCAGTCAAGATCCGAAGCCGACGTCGAATATTGAGCAGGTATTCAACCTGAACTCTACAAGCTCGACGCCAGTAAATGCGTTTGATCCTTCCGATCCGACTAGTTATAACTCATCGACTTCCACAAATATTTATGACTCGCAAGGCAATGCCCATGTGCTGACTCAGTACTTCATAAAACAGCCCGCGCCGGCGGCAAATTCATGGAGAATGGAGGTGTTGATTGATGGGAGAAATCCGTCAGATCCCAGTGGTACCTCACCTTATTCAATGGGCTTGACTTTTGATACGGCGGGTAAGTTGTCTGCTATAACTGATCTGGACACCCCTGCTACGACGCCTCCTACTCCGCCTCTATTTAATATAGTAGACGGTAAAGTTAATCTTATAAGTGCCACTGGTGTTCCGCCGGCAGGGGGTTGGGTTCCTGCAAAGATAGATAGTGAAACGGGGGCGTGGGCTTGGAATGGCGCGCTTGCAAATCAAGATGGTGGCGTCACTATGGATTTCCGTAATGCCACCCAGTTTTCCAGTGCGTTTGCTGTAAACAAGGTTAGCCAAGACGGCTATACGACTGGGGAGCTAGCTGGTCTTGAAATTGATGAAGATGGTCAGATCTTTGCTCGTTATACTAACGGTCAGTCAAAAGTGCAGGGCCGCATAGTGTTAGCCACCTTCGCCAATGAACAAGGGTTAACACCAATTGGTAAAACTCAATGGGTACAATCTTTCGAGTCCGGTGAGCCAGTTCGAAACCCTCCAGGAGTTGGAACTATGGGGGCTCTGCAGTCCGGTGCTTTAGAGGACTCCAACGTCGAGTTGTCAGATCAGCTGGTCAATCTGATCGTCGCCCAGCGCAACTATCAGGCGAACGCCAAGACCATCGAAACCGAAAGCGCGATCACGCAGACCATCATCAATCTGCGGTGATAGCCCGCGGCAAAGAACGGTTGCCGCTGACGGCATTATTCCGCCGCTCCTTTCGAAGAAGGCCCGTAAGGGCCTTCTTCGTTTCTGTAAAACCTATATAAATCAGCTTCTTAAGTTCTCATTTCGGTGATGGCACGCGCCTTGCATTTTTCATCTGCAACAGAATCGCAAGTGTCAAACTCGCGTCTCGGAGATGTCGATGGACAAGATGCTCTACGTGGCCATGACCGGTGCCAGCCAGAATGCGCGGGCCCAGCAGGCCCATGCCAACAATCTGGCGAATATTTCCACCACCGGCTTTCGCCGGGATTTCGAGCAAGCCCGTTCGATGCAGGTCTTTGGCGACAGTCATCCTGCGCGGGTGTATGCGATGTCCGAGCGTCCGGGCACTGACTTCACGCCGGGCACCTTGCAGGAAACCGGCCGTGATCTTGATGTCGCCGTCGAAGGCGAGGGCTGGATTGCGGTGCAGGCGCCAGATGGCAGTGAGGCCTACGTCCGCACCGGCAGCCTGAATATTGACGTGCTTGGCATGTTGCGTACCGCAGACGGTATGCCGGTGCTGGGCAATGGTGGGCCGATCGCGATTCCGCCGGAAGAGAAGGTGGACGTCGGCAATGACGGCACTATCAGTATTCGCGCGCTGGGCGAGGACCCGAACGTTGTGGTCACCGTGGATCGCATCAAGCTGGTCAACCCTGATCCGCAGCAGCTGGAAAAGGGCACTGATGGCCTGATTCGGCTGAAGGATGGCCAGCCTATCGAGCCTGACGCGAACGTACGGGTCGTCTCGGGTTTTCTCGAGGCGAGCAATGTGAATGCGGTATCCGAAATGACTTCCATCCTGGCGCTGTCTCGCCAGTTTGAACTGCACGTAAAGATGATGCGCACCGCCGAAGATGACGCGGCTGCCATGGCGCGCGTACTGCAACTCAGCTAATAGCGTGGCGCCGGCGGCGCACGAGGAGAAAGCTCATGCTTCCAGCACTTTGGGTCAGCAAGACCGGACTGTCCGCCCAGGACATGAACCTGACCACCATTTCCAACAACCTGGCCAACGTGTCCACCACCGGCTTCAAGAAGGACCGCGCCGAGTTTCAGGATCTGCTCTATCAGATTCGTCGGCAACCAGGCGGTCAGTCCAGCCAGGACAGCGAATTGCCCTCCGGCCTGCAGCTGGGTACCGGTGTGCGCGTCACCGGCACGCAAAAAATCTTTACCACCGGCAGCCTGCAAACCACTGAGCAGCCGCTGGACATGGCCATCAACGGACGCGGTTTTTTCCAAGTACTGCTGCCCGATGGCACGGTTTCCTACACCCGTGACGGTAGCTTCCACCTTAGTTCGGACGGCCAGCTGGTGACTTCCAACGGTTATGCGCTGGAGCCGGCCATCGTGGTACCGCCGGAAACTCAGACTTTCACCGTGGGCGAGGACGGCACTGTCTCGGTGACCACCGTGGGCAATCCGCAGCCGCAGATCATCGGCAACCTGCAGACGGCCGACTTCATCAACCCGGCAGGTCTTCAGGCGATGGGCAGCAACCTGTTCCTGGAAACTGCCGCCAGTGGTGCACCGCAGGTGAGTACGCCGGGCCTCAACGGTTTGGGCACGGTGCTGCAGAACACCCTGGAAAACTCCAACGTCAGCGTCGTTGAGGAACTGGTGAACATGATCACCACGCAACGCGCCTACGAGATGAACTCCAAGGTCATATCCACCGCCGACCAGATGCTGTCGTTCGTCACCCAGCAGCTCTGATCGTGCGTTCGCCGTTGTATACGGGCACGCACGCCTTGTGCCTGCTCGCAGTAGTTTCGATGGCCTGTCATGGCTTGAGGTGTTTATGAGCCGTTTGCTGATCGTTGTGTCGATGTCGTCCGCCCTGGCGCTGGCCGGATGTGTTGCTCCTGCGCCGAAACCGAATGACCCGTACTATGCACCGGTGCTGCCTCGCACGCCGCTGCCAGCGGCGCAGAACAACGGCGCAATTTATCAGGCAGGCTTCGAGACCAATCTCTACGATGACCGCAAGGCATTTCGCGTCGGGGACATCATTACTATTACGCTCAATGAGCGAACCCAAGCGAGCAAGAATGCCAGCTCGAAGATTTCCAAAGCCAGCGATGTGGAGATGGGGCTTACCTCGCTCTTGGGCAACGCTGTAAGCGTGAATAACCCCGCTGCGGGGCTTCTTCGTAATGGCGGTCCGCTTTCGTTGGATACGCAATTCGGTGGTTCCAGCTCGACTAATGGCTCCGGCCAGGCAGGCCAGAGCAACAGTCTTTCCGGCTCCATCACCGTCACCGTTTCCGACGTGTTGCCCAACGGCATCCTGGCTGTGCGAGGTGAGAAGTGGCTAACGCTCAACACGGGCGATGAGCTTGTACGTATTGCCGGTCTTGTGCGATCGGACGATATCTCCACTGATAACACCGTTTCTTCCACGCGCGTGGCTGATGCACGCATTACTTACTCCGGCACAGGCGCTTTCGCTGATGCGAGCCAGCCGGGATGGCTGAGTCGTTTCTTCGTTAGCCCGCTTTGGCCGTTCTGAAGGACATGATGATGATTAGAAAAGCCATCGTCTTTCTCGGATTGCTCGCCGTTGGTACTTCTGCCTATGCCGAGCGTCTGAAGGATGTCGCGACCATCCATGGTGTTCGTAGCAACCAGCTGATCGGCTACGGCCTGGTTGTCGGCTTGAACGGTAGCGGTGACCAGACCACCCAGACGCCGTTCACCGTGCAGACCTTCAACAACATGCTGGCCCAGTTCGGCATCAAGGTGCCGGCCGGTGGCAACATTCAGCTGAAGAACGTCGCGGCGGTGTCGATTCATGCCGAACTGCCACCGTTCGCCAAGCCGGGACAGACCATCGACATTACCGTCTCGTCTATCGGTAACGCCAAGAGCCTGCGTGGCGGCAGCCTGTTGATGGCGCCGCTGAAGGGTATCGACGGCAACGTCTACGCCATCGCCCAGGGCAACCTGGTGGTAGGAGGCTTCGATGCCGGTGGCGCCGATGGCTCGCGGATCACCGTCAATTCGCCGTCGGCTGGCCGGATCCCGGGTGGCGCGACGGTCGAACGGCCGGTGCCGAGCGGCTTCAATCAGGGCAATACACTGACGCTGAATCTCAACCGTCCGGACTTCACCACGGCCAAGAACATCGTCGATCAGATCAACGATCTGCTAGGCCCGGGTGTAGCGCAGGCGCTCGACGGCGGCTCGGTCAGCGTGACCGCGCCGCTGGATCCGAGTCAGCGCGTGGACTACCTGTCGATTCTGGAAAATCTCGAAGTAGAGGTTGGCCAAGCCGTGGCCAAGGTCATCATCAATTCGCGTACCGGGACGATCGTGATCGGCCAGAACGTGCGGGTGCAGCCTGCCGCCGTTACCCACGGCAGCCTGACCGTCACCATCAGCGAAGATCCACAGGTGAGCCAGCCGGAGCCCTTCTCGGATGGTCAGACCGTCGTCGTGCCCAACAGCAAGATAAAAGCCGATCAGGAAGCCAAGCCGATGTTCAAGTTCGGCCCGGGTACCACGCTAGATGAGATCGTCCGGGCGGTGAATCAGGTGGGCGCTGCGCCCAGCGACCTGATGGCCATTCTTGAAGCACTGAAGCAGGCTGGCGCTCTGCAAGCCGACCTGATCGTGATCTAAGGGCAGGGATATGGAAAATCGTCTCGGAAGCGGAGCGCGCGGCCTCGACAGCGGCAGCTACAACGACCTCAATCGCCTCAGCCAGCTCAAGGTTGGCAAGGATCGGGACGGTGAGGAGAACGTGCGCAAGGTTGCGCAGGAGTTCGAGTCGTTGTTTCTCAACGAAATGCTCAAGTCGATGCGTTCGGCAACCGAAGTGCTGGCCAAGGACAACCCGCTGAACAGTCAGGCTAGCAAGCAATACCAAGATATGTATGACCAGCAGCTGTCTGTCAGTCTTTCGAAGGAAGGCGGCGGCATCGGGCTGGCAGACGTACTGGTTCGCCAGTTGAGCAAGCAGACCGAAACCGCGACACGCAACAATCCGTTTGCTCAGGTTGCGCAGACCGAAGGGGCCGCATGGCCAAGCAAGCCGGCCGCTGCCGTCGAGTCCGCACGAGATGATTCCCAGTTGCTGAATCAGCGTCGTCTTGCGTTACCAGGCCGGGCGATCGAGCGGCAAGGGGCAGATGTATCGGCGACTGCGCAGAAACCTGCCGCAGAAGGTGTGCAGCCTCTGGTCGACCTCGATTGGAAACCCGCCACGGCGTTTGTGCCCCCCAAGGACAAGCCGTTGGTCGTCAACGGTGTCGAGAAAAGTGCGCCCAACGCGCCGAGCAAGACGCGGTTCAATTCGTCCGAGGAGTTCATCGCCACCATGCTGCCCATGGCAGAGAAGGCGGCCGAACGCCTGGGCATCGAGCCGCGTTTCCTGGTCGCACAAGCTGCGCTGGAGACCGGCTGGGGTAAATCCATGATCCGTCAGAAGGACGGCAGCAACAGCCACAACCTGTTCGGCATCAAGGCGACCGGGTGGAAAGGGGAGTCGGCTACCGTGATGACCACAGAGTACGTCAACGGTACGGCAACCCGCGAGAGAGCGGGCTTCCGCGCTTACGATTCGTTCGAGCAGAGCTTCGACGACTTCGTCAGCCTGCTGGAAAACAACGACCGTTATCGGACCGCCATTCAGGTGGCGAGCAATACCGGCGATTCGGAACGCTTCGTCAAGGAGCTGCAGAAAGCCGGCTACGCCACCGACCCACAATACGCGCGCAAGATCAGCCAGATCGCCCGCAAGATGCAGACTTACCAGACCGTTGCCGACGCGAATTCGGTGCCCGCCATGCGGACCAGAGGCTAAATCATGGCTGACCTATTGAGCATTGGCCTTTCCGGCCTGTCTGCCAGCAAAACCCAACTTTCCATCACCGGACACAACATCACGAACGTCAACACGCCTGGCTATAGCCGCCAGGATGCGAGCCAGGCGACACGCTCGCCGCAGTTCAGCGGTGCCGGTTACATTGGATCGGGTACCTCGCTGGTAGACGTGCGTCGCTCCTACAGCGAATTTCTCACCAGCCAGCTGCGTAGCAGCACATCGCTGAACAGTGATGTCGAGGCTTACAAAAGCCAGATCGATCAGCTCGATTCATTGCTGGCTGGCACCACCACCGGTATCACGCCTTCGCTGCAAAAGTTCTTCTCGGCCTTGCAGACAGCTGCCGAGGACCCGGCGAATATCCCGGCGCGTCAGCTGGTGCTGGCGGAGGCTGAGGGATTGGCGCGGCGTTTCAATACCGTATACGACCGACTTTCCGAGCAGAACAGTTTCACCAACAAGCAGATGTCCGCTGTCACCGATCAGGTGAATCGTCTGGCAGGCAGCATCGGTAGCCTCAACGAGGCTATTGCCATCGCTGCGGCCAATGGTAAGCAGCCGAACGATCTGCTCGACGCTCGCGATGAGGCTGTTCGGCAGTTGTCGGGCTACATCGGCGTGACGGTTGTTCCTCAGGATGACAGTAGCTTCAACGTATTCATCGGCAGCGGCCAGCCGCTGGTCGTGGGCAGTACGGTAGCCAAGCTGGAGGTCGTGCCAGGGCAGGGCGACCCGAACCGTCATGAAGTGCAGTTCATCAGCGGTGGCTCGCGGCAGGGCATCACCTCGCAGATTACCGGCGGCGAACTCGGCGGCCTGATTCGCTATCGCGAGGAAGTGCTGGATTCGACCATGAATTCCCTGGGGCGCCTTTCGCTGGCCGTCAGTGATCAGGTAAATACTCAGCTGGGGCAGGGGCTGGATCTGAAAGGTAACGTAGGCGTAGATCTGTTCAAGGACATCAATTCGGCGGATCTAGTCGATAAACGCAGCTTCCCGACGGGAATCGATGTAAGTATCACCGACGCTTCCAAGCTGACTGCCAGCGACTATCAAGTGGAGTTCGTCTCGGCAGGTACGTTTCGTATTCGTCCGTCCGGTGGAGCCTGGTTGGCCGGTACCCATCCGGTTGACTCGCCAATCGCCGAGCTGGGCTTCAGCATCTCTGTACCCGCTGACCCGAGCGTTACCAGCTACACGGTGATGCCTACCCGGCGAGCTGCAAGTGGTATTGCCATAGACCTTGATCAGGCCGATCAGCTAGCTTTCGCGGCCCCAATGCGCGCAGAGAGCGAGTTGCAGAATGGTGGTACCGGGGTCATTGGTCAGCCGGACTTGATCGCTGGCCCGTCACCTATCGACAAGACGGTACTTGGCGCGGCAAATCTTTCCTTTGATGTAACTCTGAGTCCCGATGGCAAGAGCTATTCACTCAGTGACCCGCTTCCGGCCAACTGGTCTTATGTGGATGCGGCCGGGAATGCAGTAACCCCAGCGCCATCTTTTGTCTCTGGCAGTACCAACACCGTTAACCTCGCCTACACGTCAGGCGGCGAGACCTACAGGTTCCAGCTCTCCCTCGGGGGGAGACCGCAGACTGGAGATGGCTTCTCTCTGAGCTTCAACAGCAGCGGGGTGTCCGACAATCGGAATGCTTTGAAACTGGTCGACCTGCAGAGCAAACAAACCGTCGGGGTTACCGTTGACGCTACGGGCAAAACCATCTCCGGCGCTAGTTTTACCGATGGCTACGGCGAACTGGTCGAGCGTGTCGGTACGCTGACGGCACAGGCACGGATGGATAGCGAGGCAACGGGCTCGATTCTCAAGCAGGCTACGGACAACCGCGATTCACTCTCGGCTGTGAACCTGGACGAGGAAGCCGCCAACCTGATCAAGTTCGAGCAGTACTACAACGCTTCGGCCCAGATCATTCAAGTTGCCCGCTCCTTGTTCGATACATTGATCAGCTCCTTCAGGTAATAGGTCGCCTTATGCGCATTTCCACCCTGCAAGCATTCAATAACGGCGTCGCCGGACTGCAGCGCAACTACGCCAATGCGACTCGCACTCAGGAGCAGATCAGTACCGGCAATCGCATCCTGACGCCAGCTGACGATCCGGTTGCGTCGGTGCGTTTGCTCCAGCTGGACCAGCAGCAGAACGTTCTGAGTCAGTACAACGCCAACCTGACTGCGGCGAAGAACAGCCTTACCCAAGAGGAGGTGACGCTCAACTCGGTTAATACCGTTCTGCAGCGAGTGCGAGAGCTTGCCGTACAGGCGGGCAATGGTGGCCTGAGTGCGGAAGACCGGAAGTCGATTGCAGCCGAGCTGACTGAACGCGAGGACGAGCTGCTGTCATTGATGAACACCCGCAATGCCCGCGGCGAGTACCTGTTCTCCGGCTTTCAGGGCAAGACTCAGCCTTTCGTGCGTACTGGAGATGGCACTTACAGCTATCAAGGGGATGAGGGTCAGCGCAAGCTGCAGATAGCCAGTTCGTTGAATATCCCGATAAGTGACAGTGGCAAGTCCATTTTCGAGAGCGTCACCAATGCCGGTCGCTTGTCGGCGGGGCCAGTGGTTGATGCGACAGGCACAAGCACGCTTTCTGTTTCGGCACCGCTGGTAAGTGACGAGGTGGCGTTCTCTAGCGGCATCCAAGGTTTTCCGGAGGAAGGGATCGAACTAGAGTTCCAGTCGGACGGAACTTATGCGATCTATCAACTACCCAGGGCCGTTGCGCCTGCGACGGAAACTGCTCTGGCCACTGATATGAAGTTGGACAGCGCCCCGGACAAGAGCGACAAGTTGGTATTTCGAGGCGTCACGGTACATCTGGACGGGACCCCGGTTGGCGGTGAAACCATCAGGATCGTTCCGGACACCAGCTCTGGTGAAATCAAGGAGAAGCAGGGCATTCTCAATACTATCGCCAGCCTTCGATCATCTTTGGAAAATCCAACCACTAGCAATAGTGGTGTCCGCGATGCCGTCGCTGTGGCATTGACCAATATCGACCACGGCATGATCAGCGTCGACGCCGCTCGCGGCAACATCGGCGCGCGTCTGAACGTGATCGAAACAACGCAGACCGACAACGAGGACGTGGCGCTGGTTAACAAATCGGTCCAGGCCGAGCTGCGTGAGCTGGACTACGCAGAGGCGCTGTCCCGGCTGTCGTTCCAGACCGTCATCCTTGAGGCTACGCAGCAGAGCTATGTAAAGATCAGCGGCCTGAATCTGTTCAACGCCATGCGCTGAGCTTGACGAGGTTCGCAAATATGCAACCTCGTTTTTGACATCAGCTGGCAGGCGACTAGATTGGCTGACGCGGAGCAGGAAGTCCCGCGAACGAATACTTTGGTTTTCATAAGGACGTGATTATGCGTAAAGCTATTCTTGCCGCTGCGGCATTCGCCGTACTCTCCGGCTTTTCTTTCGGTGGCTATGCCGCCACTCAGGCACAACCTGCCCCGACAGCTGTGGCTGTCGCCCCGGCCCCAGTGAACCTCAATGCTGCCGATGCTGAGACGCTTTCCCGTGAGCTGAGAGGCATCGGTGAAACCAAGGCAAAAGCAATCATCGCTTATCGGGAAGAGCATGGCCCGTTCAGCTCGGTAGATGAGCTGCTCGAGGTAAAAGGCATCGGCTCGGCGACCCTCGACAAGATTCGTGGGCAGCTCAGCATTCAGTAAAGTTTTGGGAGGTCGATCGCAATGATCGACCTCTTTTTTGATTCTCACGTGGGATGTTCTTCCCTCAACGCCTAGCCCCGGTAGTTCGAACGTAAGCGTCTAGCCAAGTCATCTTCCCAAGCTGTATCACACGGTGCACGGGTAGGCTGTATCACATGCTGCACGCCT
>NZ_RHQM01000015.1 GCF_003935375.1 Stutzerimonas xanthomarina | reverse complement strand
ATGCCGTCCTACCCGTGGCTGGTCGAGAACACCCTCGACGGCAAGGACACCGCCAAGAAGATGTCGGCACTGCGCACTCTCGGCGTGCCGTACACCGAAGAAGACATCGCCGGCGCCAAGGATGCCGTCCGTGGCAAGACCGAAATGGACGCCATGGTGGCTTACCTGCAAGTACTCGGCACTGCACTCACCAACAAACGGTAACGCATGATGGAAATCGGGACTCTTCGCGGCTTGGGCACAATTCTGGTATTCGTCGCCTTTATCGGCGTGGTGCTCTGGGCTTACAGCAGCAAACGCAAGAATAGCTTCGACGAAGCCGCCAACCTGCCCTTCGCGGACGACGAGACCGACGCCAAGAAGCGTGATGAAGAAGCTTCCAGGAGTAAGAAATAAATGACCTCGTTTTGGAGTTGGTACGTCACCCTGCTGAGCCTCGGCACCATTGCCGCGCTGGTCTGGCTGCTACTGGCAACTCGCAAGGGCCAACGCCCTGACAGCACTGAAGAAACCGTCGGCCATTCCTATGACGGCATCGAGGAATACGACAACCCGCTGCCACGCTGGTGGTTCATGCTGTTCGTCGGCACCGTCATCTTCGCCCTCGGCTACCTGGCGCTGTACCCCGGTCTGGGTAACTGGAAAGGCATCCTGCCGGGCTATGAAGGTGGCTGGACTCAGGTCAAGGAGTGGCAACGCGAGATGGACAAGGCGGATGAGCAGTACGGTCCGCTGTTCGCCAAGTACGCTGCCATGCCGGTAGAGGAAGTCGCCAAGGACGCGCAAGCGCTGAAGATGGGCGGTCGCCTGTTCGCCTCCAACTGCTCCGTCTGCCATGGCTCCGATGCCAAGGGTGCCTACGGCTTCCCGAACCTCACCGACAATGACTGGCTGTGGGGCGGCGAGCCTGAAACCATCAAGACCACCATCCTGCATGGCCGTCAGGCCGCTATGCCGGCATGGCGCGATGTGATCGGTGAAGAAGGCATCCGCAACGTCGCGGGTTACGTACGCAGCCTATCCGGCCGTGATACCCCTGAGGGTATCAGCGTCGACATTGAGCAGGGTCAAAAAATCTTCGCGACCAACTGTGTAGTCTGCCATGGACCGGAAGCCAAGGGCGTTGCAGCCATGGGCGCGCCGAACCTGACCGACAATGTCTGGCTGTATGGTTCGAGCTTCGCTCAGATCCAGCAGACCCTTCGCTACGGTCGCAATGGCCGCATGCCGGCCCAGGAAGCAATCCTTGGCAACGACAAGGTGCACTTGCTGGCGGCTTACGTTTACAGCCTGTCGCAGCAGCCGGAGCAGTGATACAGAGGGTCGGGGTGACGACCTGTCGCATCCGACCCCGACACTCCGGGCGTACCATTCGCAGCTGGACAGAAAAATGATCCCGGTTGGCACGTATCGGCCGGGACACCCACCTTCCGCCGTGGTACGTACTCGATGACTGAGCAGATCCCCGTTCGTGATGTAACCCCCCCGTCCAAGGCAGGAGCGTCGGCAGACCTCTACGCCGCGCGTGAAAAAATCTACACCCGAGCCTTCTCCGGCCTGTTTCGCAATGTCCGCCGCGTCGGCGGAGCGGTTCTCTTCATCCTTTATTTCGGCACCGCGTGGATCAACTGGAACGGCCGACAGGCTGTCTGGTGGGATCTTCCGGAGCGCAAATTCCACGTCTTCGGGGCAACCTTCTGGCCTCAGGACTTCATGCTGTTGTCATGGCTGCTGATCATCTGTGCCTTCGGCCTGTTCTTCATCACCGTGTTCGCCGGACGCGTCTGGTGTGGCTATACCTGCCCGCAGAGCGTGTTCACCTGGGTTTTCATGTGGGCCGAGAAGGTCACCGAGGGTGACCGCAACCAGCGCATGAAGCTGGACAAGGCGCCCATGAGCGGCAACAAGTTCATCCGCAAGCTGGGCAAGCACGGCATCTGGCTCGCCGTGTCGTTCGCGACGGGAGTCACCTTCGTCGGGTACTTCACCCCCATCCGCGAACTGGTACCTGACCTGCTCACCCTGCAGGTTGGCGGCTGGGCCCTGTTCTGGGTGGCCTTCTTCACGCTCGCCACCTACGGCAATGCCGGCTATCTGCGTGAGCAGGTGTGCATCTACATGTGTCCCTACGCGCGCTTCCAGAGCGTGATGTTCGACAAAGACACCCTTATCGTTTCCTACGACCCGCGGCGCGGCGAGAAGCGTGGACCGCGCAAGAAAGACGCCGACTACAAGGCCATGGGCCTCGGCGACTGCATCGACTGCACCATGTGCGTACAGGTCTGCCCGACCGGGATCGACATCCGCGACGGCCTGCAGATCGAATGCATCGGCTGCGCGGCCTGTATCGACGCCTGCGACGCCATCATGGACAAGATGAACTACCCGCGCGGGCTGATCAGCTACACCACCGAACACAACCTGTCCGGGCAGAAGACTCATCTGCTGCGCCCGCGCCTGATCGGCTATGCCATCGCGCTGGTGGCCATGATGGGGCTGTTCGCCTATGCCGTGTATGATCGCCCGCTGGTAAAACTCGACGTGCTCAAGGATCGCGTGCTCTACCGCGAGAACGAGCAGGGCAACATCGAAAACGTCTACACCCTCAAGGTGATGAACAAGGCCCAGCGCGAACAGACCTTCGTCATCGAAGCGACCGGCCTCGACGGCCTCGTCTACGAAGGTCGCAGCGAGATTCGCGCCGAAGGCGGCGAACTTGTGACGATTCCGGTCGAGCTGTCCATCGCCGCCGAGAAACTGCCCTCGAGTACCAATGAAATCGTCTTCCACATTCGCTCGGCAGACGACGACTCGATAACCGACGATGCAGACAGCCGTTTCATCGGCCCGAGCATCCGCTAAGTAAGGTAATGCATGCGCTCTGATAACGAACAAACGCGTTGGTACACCCAGTTCTGGGCCTGGTTTGTCATCGCCATCCTGCTCAGCTCCGTGATACTGGGCGTGTCTCTGCTGACGTTGGCGATCAAGAATGCCGACACCTTGGTCGCGGACAACTATTACGACGCCGGCAAGGGCATCAACCAGTCGCTGGAGCGCGAGAAACTGGCAGAGCGCCTGGAGATGCAGGCACGCATCGCCCTGAATGACGAACGCGGCCTGGCCGAAGTGCAACTGAGCGGTGCGAGCCGCCCGCAGCAACTGGTGCTCAACCTGATCTCTCCGACCCAGCCCGAGCGTGACCGCCGCATCATCCTGCAGCCGCAGGGCGACGGCATCTATCAGGGCCAGATGCAGGAATCGATCAGTGGCCGCCGCTTCATCGAGCTGCTCGGTCGCGAAGGTGACCAGGACTGGCGCCTGTACGGAGAAAAAACCATCGAAACCGGCCGCGCCCTCGAACTGAAGCCTTGAGCCACTGATGGCAAAGCCTCTCCCCTGCTACCACTGCGGCCTGCCGGTGCCGGCCGGCAGTCCGTTCCAGGCCCGCGTGCTGGGTGAGACGCGGGCCTTGTGCTGCCCAGGCTGCCAGGCCGTCGCTGAAGCCATCGTCAAGGGTGGGCTGGAGAGCTACTACCAGCACCGCAGCGACACCGCCATCAACCCGCAGTCTCTCCCTCAGGAACTGAGCGAAGAGATGGCGCTGTACGACCGCGAGGACGTCCAACAGCCGTTCGTACAGCACCAGGGCGATCTGGCAAGCACTTCGCTGATGATCGAAGGGATCAGCTGCGCCGCCTGCGGCTGGCTGATCGAACGCCACTTGCGCAACCTGCACGGCGTGGCCGAGGCCAGCCTCAACCTGTCCAATCATCGCCTGAACGTACGCTGGAGCGACGCACAGCTGCCGCTCAGCGAGCTGCTCGGCGAGCTGCGACGGATCGGCTACGCAGCACACCCCTACCAGGCCGACCAGGCTGCCGAGCGCCTGGCCAGCGAGAACCGCCGTTCGCTGCGCCAGCTGGGCGTAGCCGGGCTGCTGTGGATGCAGGTAATGATGGCCACCATGGCCACCTGGCCCGAGTTCAACCTGGACCTGTCCGAGAGCTTCTTCGTCACCCTTCGCTGGACCGCCCTGCTGCTCACCACGCCGATCGTCTTCTACTGCTGCACCGACTTCTTCAAAGGAGCACTGCGCGATTTGCGCACCCGCCACCTGACCATGGACGTGTCGGTGTCGCTGGCGATCGGCGGTGCGTACGTCGCCGGCATCTGGTCCACCATCACCGGCCAGGGTGAACTCTATTTCGACGCGGTGGGCATGTTTGCCCTTTTCCTGCTGGCCGGGCGCTACCTGGAGCGGCGCGCGCGCGAACGCACCGCAGCCGCCACCGCACAACTGGTCAATTTGCTGCCTGCGTCCTGCCTGAAACTCGACGCAGACGGTCACAGCAATCGCATCCTGCTCAGCGAGCTGCAGCTCGGCGACCGCGTACTGGTGCAACCCGGTGCGTTGATTCCGGCAGACGGCCTCATCATCAGCGGTCAGTCCAGCGTCGATGAATCGGTACTGACCGGTGAGTACCTCCCCCTGCCCCGCGGCGTGGACGATGCAGTAACCGCTGGCACGCTGAACGTCGAAGGCCCGCTGACCGTGGAAGTCCAGGCCTTGGGCGACGACACCCGTTTATCCGCCATTGTCCGCCTGCTGGAGCGTGCTCAGGCAGACAAACCGAAGCTTGCCGAGCTGGCCGACCGCGTCGCGCAGTGGTTCCTGCTGGTGGTGCTGCTGGTTGCAACCGTCGTCGGGGTGGTCTGGTGGCAGATCGATCCGCAACGCGCGTTCTGGATCGTTCTTGCATTGCTCGTTGCGACCTGCCCATGCGCGCTGTCGCTGGCGACACCCACAGCACTTACCACGGCCACCGGTACGCTGCACAAGCTCGGTCTGCTGCTGACCCGCGGGCATGTGCTCGAAGGCCTGAATCATATCGATACCGTGGTGTTCGACAAGACCGGCACCCTGACCGAGGGCCGCCTGACACTTAGCGCCGTGCACCCGCTCGGAGCTTTGAATGCCGATGCCTGCCTGGCGCTGGCCGCAGCCCTGGAGAACCGCTCCGAACACCCGATTGCCCGCGCCTTCGGACGTGCGCCGCTGGCGGCGGAATCGGTCGAAACGGTGCCGGGCCTTGGCCTGCAAGGCAACGTTGAAGGTCGCAACCTGCGGATCGGCCAGCCCAGTTTCGTCGCCGAAGGCTTCGCCCAACCGACACCCGCCATTCCCGGCGACCAGGGGCAATGGCTGTTGTTGGGCGACGATCAAGGTCCGCTGGCCTGGCTGGTATTGGACGATCGGCTTCGCGACGATGCCCCGACACTCCTCGAGGCCTGCCGCGCTCGTGGCTGGCAGACGCTACTGCTATCCGGTGACAGCTCACCGATGGTCGGCCAGATTGCCAGGGAACTGGGCATCGATGAGGCCGAAGGCGGCATGACCCCTGCTGCCAAGCTTTCCCGATTGCAGGCATTGCAGGCCGCCGGACATCGGGTGCTAATGCTCGGCGACGGCGTCAACGACGTCCCGGTGCTTGCCGCAGCGGATATCAGCGTCGCCATGGGCTCGGCGACCGACCTGGCCAAGACCAGTGCTGATGCGGTGCTGCTATCCAACCGCCTAGGCAGCTTGGCGCAGGCATTCGACGTCGCACGCCGCAGCCGCCGCATCATCATCGAGAACCTGGCCTGGGCAAGCCTGTACAATGGCCTGATTCTGCCCTTCGCCGCCTTTGGCTGGGTCACCCCACTATGGGCCGCGCTGGGGATGTCGCTCAGCTCGCTGCTGGTGGTTTTGAACGCCTTGCGGCTGGCACGTCAGCCGGCAAGTCACGGCTGAATCTGCTGCAACGCACGTCATTGGCGCAGCGGCGCACTTTACGCAGCTGAAGGCTTCGCTTCGGATCCTGGAGGTCCTAATGGCCGCTCTGTACATCCTCATCCCTGTTGCCGTGGTCCTGGTGGCCGTCGCAATCTGGGTGTTCTTCTGGGCGGTGGACAGCGGGCAGTTCGACGATCTCGACGGACCGGCGCACAGCATCCTGTTCGACGACGACGAGCCGCAGAAGCCTTCCGCAGCCGATGCAGCGGAATCCTCGGAAGATCAGCCGGAGCAACGCAAAGGTGACTGAACTGCTGCCCCTGCTGCTGTCTGCACTGGTCTTGGGACTACTGGGTGGCGGCCATTGCCTCGGCATGTGCGGCGGCCTGATGGGTGCACTGACCATGGCCATTCCACCGGATCAGCGCGGCAGGCGCCTGCGCCTCCTGGTCGCCTACAACCTCGGACGCGTATCAAGCTATGCCGTTGCCGGATTCCTGATCGGCCTGGCGGGCTTGGCCGTTGCCAACAGTCCAGCGGCCATGGCGTTACGAGTCGTCGCCGCACTTCTGCTGATCACCATGGGCCTGTACCTCGCCGGCTGGTGGAGCGGGCTGACACGCATCGAGTCGATAGGGCGCGGACTCTGGCGTCATATCCAGCCTATCGCTAGCAAATTCATGCCGGTAACGAGCGTTCCACGCGCCCTGATACTGGGGGCGCTGTGGGGCTGGCTACCGTGCGGCCTGGTCTACAGCACCCTGTTGTGGTCAGCCAGCCAGGGCGATGCACTGGATAGCGCTTTGCTGATGCTGGCGTTCGGCATCGGCACCTGGCCGGTGTTGCTTGCCACCGGCCTTGCTGCCGAGCGATTGACAGCGTTGCTGCGCAAGCGTGGCGTGCGCGTCGTCGGCGGGGCAATGGTGATTCTGTTCGGTATCTGGACGCTGCCAGGCCCTCATCAGCAGTGGCTGATGGGGCATGGCTCAGCGCCATCTCACGAGACACACGCGCACTAGCGGAAGGCTTGCGAGCGCTCAGGGCTCCTTGGGCAACTGGCGCTTGTGAGCAGTCTTGTCGTAGGTATCGATGATGATCCGGGCCGCCTCGTCCGGTACCGGCTTACCCTGGAGAAAATCATCGATGTTGCGGTAGCTGACACCATGAGCGGCCTCATCGGGCTTGCCAGGTGACAGCTCTTCGAGATCCGCGGTTGGCACCTTGTGCACCAACTGATCGGGAGCGCCCAATGCCGCGGCTATCTGCCGAACCTGATCCTTCACCAGACCCGCCAGCGGCGTCAGGTCGCACGCGCCATCACCGAACTTGGTGAAGAAGCCCATCACCGCCTCTGCCGCATGGTCGGTACCGATGACCAGGCCCTGGCGCGCGTTGGCGATCGTGTACTGAGCAACCATGCGCATCCGCGCCTTGGTATTGCCCAGCACGAAATCACGCTGCGCCGGGCTCAAAGGATCAAGCGCCTGCGTGGCGGCAGCCAGGCCCAGCACCGCGGTGCCGATGTTCACGGTGTGGCACTCGTCGGGCTTGATCGCATCCACCGCCAGCTGCGCTTCATGCTCGTCATGCTGCACCTGATAAGGCAGGCGCACGGCGATGAAGCTATAGTCGTCGCCTTCCCCTGCTTCGCGCATGCCGGCGACCGCCCGCTGGGCCAGCAGACCCGCCGTGGTCGAATCGACGCCACCACTGATCCCGAGCACCAAGGTCTTCAGGCCCGACTCGCGCAAGCAGGTCTGGATGAAGCTCACCCGACGATCAATCTCGGCCTGTACCGACTCCGGCCCGGTAAATGGTGCGCAGACGTTGAGCGCGGTTGCGATTTCCTGCTGGCGGCTGTGCATGAATCTCTCCTCTGGCGATATGAAGGCGCTGCTGAAGCATAAGACGCTGACGTGATCATCTGACCGCCAATCAGCGCGATCCTTCCGGATGTCGGCGCCGATCTGGCCCAGCGCGCTAGGGTCGGATCAAGTTTGATACAGGTCAAGTCCGCCGCAATGCCCTGCCCCTAGAATCCAGCGACCGCCGTCATGACCGGGAACGCCACATGCTCGACTCCATTCGCTGGGATTCCGACCTGATCCGTCGCTACGATCAGGCCGGCCCGCGCTATACGTCGTACCCGACCGCGGCCCAGTTCAATGAAAAGGTCGGCTCGTTCGACCTGCTGCACGCATTGCGCGGCAGCCGCCAGGCGTCACGCCCGCTGTCGCTGTACGTCCATCTGCCATTCTGCGCCAACGCCTGCTACTACTGCGGCCGCAACAAGGTGGTGACCAACGACCGGACACGCGCACAGCCCTATCTGGAACGCCTCGAGAAAGAAATCGAGCTGATCACCTGCCATCTGGGCAAGGACCAGGTGGTCGAGCAGCTGCACTTTGGCGGCGGCACACCTACCTTTCTCAGCCATGATCAACTGCGTCGGCTGATGAGCCATCTGCGCCAGCACTTCAACCTGCAGGACGATGATCATGGCGACTTCAGTATCGAGATCGACCCCCGGGAAGCGGATTGGCCAACCATCGGCCTGCTCCGCGAACTAGGTTTCAACCGCATCAGCATCGGCGTGCAGGATCTGGACCCGGACGTTCAGCGCGCCATCAATCGCATGCAGACCCTGGAACAAACACGCACCATCATCGAGGCGGCCCGCACGCTGCAGTACCACTCGCTGAGCATCGATCTGATATACGGCCTGCCGCTGCAGACGCCAGCACGCTTCGCCAGAACCGTTGAGGCGATCATTGACCTGCAGCCGGACCGGCTCTCGCTGTTCAACTATGCTCATCTGCCTGAGCAATACGCGCCGCAGCGCCGTATCAACGCCAACGACCTGCCGGCCCCCGCCGAAAAGCTGGCCATGCTGGAGCAGAGCATTCATTTGCTCACCGACGCGGGATACCGCTACATAGGCGTGGACCACTTCGCCCTGCCGGACGATGAACTGGCCATGGCGCAAGAAGATGGCAGCCTGCAGCGCAACTTCCAGGGCTACACCACCCATTGCCATTGCGATCTGGTGGGTCTCGGCGTTTCGGCCATCAGCCAGATCGGTGATCTCTACTGCCAGAACACCAGCGACATCGAACAATACCAATATCAGCTGGATCAGCATCAGCTAGCCACCGCCAGAGGCTTACGCTGCAAACAGGACGACCATATCCGCCGCACCGTCATCCAGTCTCTAATCTGCGATTTCGAGCTGAGCTTCACGAAAATCGAGAGCGAGCATGACATCGAGTTCAGACAGTACTTCGCCGAAGCCTGGCCGATGCTCGAGCAGATGGCCGCTGACGGGATGATCGAGATCACCGAGAGCCATCTGCTGATTCAGCCTGCTGGCCGGCTACTGGCTCGCTCGATATGCATGCTCTTCGACCACTATCTCCCCGAGCAGGTCAGCCAGGCCAGCCGCGCCTGATCTAGAGCGCCTCAGACTATCGTCCCAATCATTGCCTGCGACCCTTGAGCCGATTGGCCATCGCCGACGTCCTGAGTTAACCTTGCGCGCTATAACTAGGTTTCCAGGAAGCCCTCTATGTCCGAATCGATCAAGGTCCGTGCGCAGCGGCAAGCTCATTGCAAGGATTGCAGCCTGTCCGGGCTGTGCCTGCCCCTGTCGCTGAACATGCAGGACATGGACGCTTTGGACGACATCGTCAAGCGCGGCCGCCCCCTGAAGAAAGGCGAAACCCTGTTCCGCCAGGGCGACGTGTTCAGTTCCGTATTCGCGGTACGCTCCGGCGCGTTGCGGACGTTCAGCGTTACCGATGGCGGCGAGGAGCAGATCACCGGCTTCCACCTGCCCAGCGAGCTGGTCGGTCTTTCCGGCATGGATACCGAAAGCTATCCAGTCACCGCGCAGGCGTTGGAAACCACCTCGGTTTGCGAAATTCCCTTCGAACGACTCGACGAACTGAGCGTCCTGCTGCCGCAGCTGCGTCGCCAGCTCATGCGCATCATGAGCCGCGAAATCCGCGATGATCAGCAGATGATGTTGTTGCTGTCGAAAAAGACCGCCGATGAGCGCATCGCGACCTTCCTCATCAACCTTTCTGCACGCTTCAGCGCACGCGGCTTCTCGGCCAATCAGTTCCGCCTGCCGATGTCCCGCAACGAGATCGGCAATTACCTGGGCCTGGCGGTCGAGACCGTTTCCCGTGTATTCACCCGTTTTCAGCAGAGTGGCTTACTCGAGGCCGAGGGCAAGGAAGTACGCATTCTGGATTCCATCGGACTGTGCGCCCTAGCCGGCGGCGCAATGGATGTCTGAGTCAGCGCGTTTGGAGTAGCAGATCCGATGATCTTCGACGAGTTCAGCATCAAGACCCTGATCCGCCCGGTGCAGGACTTTCCCCGCCCGGGTGTGGTGTTTCGCGACATCACCCCGCTATTCCAGTCGCCAAAGGCGCTACGCATGGTGGCTGACAGCTTCATTCAGCGCTATGTGGAGGCCGACTTTACACATATCGGCGCGCTTGATGCGCGAGGGTTCCTGGTCGGCTCGATTCTCGCCTATGAGCTGAACAAACCTCTGGTGCTGTTTCGCAAGCAGGGCAAGCTGCCGGCCGACGTGCTGTCGCAGGCCTACAGCACCGAATATGGCGAAGCGCATCTGGAGATTCACGCCGACAGCCTTTGCGAGGGCGATTCGGTGCTGTTGTTCGATGACCTGATTGCGACCGGCGGCACGCTGCTAGCCGCCGCACAGCTTGTGCGACGAATGCGCGCGAGCATTCATGAGGCGGCTGCCATCATCGATTTGCCCGAACTGGGCGGATCGCAGAAACTTCAGGACATTGGCATCCCCACGTTCACTCTGACCGCCTTCGCCCTAAGCGACCGCTGACGGCGAATTCTCCGCGCCGCTGCCAGGTAAAGGATCTGCCCGTGTTAATGACGTTAAGGCGCAGCCTGCTTATCCTAGTTCTGGCCTGTACTCCTCCCGGGTTCGCACTCGATCGCGATGCACTGCTGGACCAGGCGAATATCCTGCTGCTGCCGCGTGAACGACCCATTCCCCAGTTCGAGCTGATCGACCAGGACGGCCAGCCTTTCAGTACTTCGTCGCTGCAGGGGCGCTGGCACATCCTGTTCTTCGGCTTTACCGCCTGCCCCGACATCTGCCCGACCACGCTGAGCGACATGCGTCGGCTGCTCAGCCAGCTACCGCCCGAGACTCGCGAGCAGTTGCAGGTGGTATTGGTCAGCGCCGATCCCGCGCGCGACACGCCGGAACAACTCAAGGCCTACCTGAGCTACTACCGCGCCGGCTTCAGCGGCTTGACCGGCGACATGGAGCAACTGCTAAGGCTATCCAGGGCACTGGGTCTCCCTTTCGTTCCGGCGCGCGAAACAGAAGGCGGCTACAGTGTCAGTCATAGCGGAAATCTGGCCTTGGTCGCACCGGATGGCAGCCTGCGCGGGCATGTTCGTGCGCCGCTGAAACTGGAGGGCTTGCAGCGGATGCTGCCGCAGATACTCGAGAACGAACGCTGAAACTGGCCATCGAAGCCGAATTACCGAATCAGTGGCAGTCCAGGGTATCGGCCAGCACGTATGCCTGAAATGCCACCTCATCGACCCATTGCTGAGTCAGCCCCGCCAACCGCCCTTCTGCCGACCATTGCGCCAAGAGTGCGTTGATCTGCTGCTGCAGGTTAGCGTCATCGGCGACCGCCAGGCTTAGCTGCCAGCCGGCATCGAAAAGCGACGGTAACAGGTGCTTGTAGCGCCGCCACTCGGGCAAGGTGGCGATCTCCGTCAGCAGCACATCATCTTCGACAACCGCAGCGCACTCACCAAGCTTGAGTCCGATCAGCGCATGCGCCGCGCTCGGATATTCCCGAGGCGCCGCCGCGAAGCGCTCGCTCAGCAACGCTCCATATGGACTCGCGCGATTGACGCAAACCGTCTGCCCCTGAAGATCGGACCAGGCAAGCAACTCACCTTCCGTCGCGCTTAGCGCGGCAGGCACAGCATGATAGTAAGTGGCCGGGCCGACCCGATCGCCTGCGACCAGGCGCACTTCAGCGTCATCTGCGCTGACCACGGAAAACCCGGAACGCCCAAGCGCTTCGGCCAATTGCTCGATCAGCGCCGACTCGAAACTCTCCGTTTCGCTGCTGGACAGCACCCTGCGTTCGGGCAGTTGCACCCGCAACGACTCGGCCATCGCAGCGACCGGCATCAACAGGACGAGCCATATGGCAATGCGCGAGGGAACAGACATGCAATGGCCTCAGACGTACTGATAGCGAAGCATCCGCTGCTTGAACTTCTCCAGTACAACCTGATCGATCAGCGTGGCGAGAATGGCGATGACCAGAATGTTCATCATCACGCCAACCATGTCAGCAATCTCGCCCGAGTACGCGAGCGAACGCCCGAGCCCCTGGCCGAAACCGATCAGCATTTCGGCGGAGATCAGTGCACGCCAGGCGTTACCGAAGGCCAGCTGCGCGCCGGTGATCAGCTCTGGCATCACGGCGGGCAGATAAACGCGGCGCAGCAGCTGCCAGCGCGAGGCACCCATGACCCGCGCCGCGGCGACGTGCACCGGCTGCACGCTCTCGGTGGCATTCATCACCGACAGCGCCATCGGGAAGAAAGCGGCCAGGGCGACCACCACGATGATCGGCAGATTGCCGAAACCCATCACGATCAGAAACAGCGGCACCCAGGCGATCGACGGAATCGACTGCAGAATGACGATCGCCGAGCGCAGGATCTCGCGGAAGAAGAACAGCACCCCACCCACCAGGCCAAAACCGATCCCGAACAGCAGCGCGAAGCTGTAGCCGCTGCCGAGGCGACTCATACTGCCGTAAAGCCCTTCGCGGAACTCCGGCTCCTGGATAGTGCTGAACAGACGCTCGAATACGGTCGGGATACCTGGCATCAGAAAGGCCGGCAAACTCCATGCTGCGGCCTGCCAGATCAGAAGAATGAACAGGATGGCCAGAACGACCGCAAGGTACTTCTTTGGGCCAGTAAGACGGCGAGCCTGACTCATGGATGCGCTACCTCCGTCTTGATACCCAGCAGACTGAGAATTTCCTTACGCTCGGCAGCGAAGTCGGACAGGTCGTGGCTCTTCTCGCAATGGGTGAAGTTGAAGGTTTTCAGCACGCGAGTCGGCCGCGCGCTGAACACCAGAACGTGATCGGCCAGGTAAAGGGCCTCATCGACATCATGGGTGACCAACAGCACCGTCGGCTGATGCTCCTCGATCAGCTCACGCAAGACGTCCTGTAATGCCATTCGGGTCAGGGCATCGAGGGCGCCAAACGGCTCGTCCAGCAACAGCACCTCGGGTTTAGCGATGAATGCACGGGCGAGGGCCGTTCGTTGGCGCATGCCGCCGGAAACCTGGTGCGGATAGTAATGCTCGAATCCATTGAGGCCGACACGCTGGAGCCAGGCCTGCGCCTGTTCGAATGCGCTGGCCTTGGCCACACCCTGCAGTTCCAGCGCCATGGCAACGTTGCCCTGCAGGCTGAGCCAGGGATAGAGGGCATGCTCCTGGAACACCAGCGTACGTCGAGGACTCGGCTCGGTGATCGGCTTTTCGTCAGCAAGCACCCGGCCCGCGCTGGGCTTCTCCAGCCCGGCAACCAGATGCAGCAGGGTCGACTTGCCGCAACCCGAAGGTCCAACCAGAGCCACCAGTTCACCCTGGGCGAACTCACCGCTGAAGCCCTTGATGACTTCGAGCTGCCCGAAGCGCTTGTCTACTTCTTCAAACCTGAGTTGCATAAAAATTCGCAAATCCAGAAACGAAATTGCCCGGCAATGCGGGCGATGCAAACGGCCCGGCACAAAGGCCGGGCCCATGTAGTTTCAAACCAGAGTCAAGCGATCAGAGTTCGCGGGCTTCCTGCCAGGACAGATCGACGATGGCACTGGTGTCGAACGGCTTGCCATCGCGGGTCTTCAGCGAACCGAGCTCCTGCAGAATGTCCGCCAGCTCCTGGATGCGCGCCAGATCGTCCTTGCCAAGCTTGGCGCTGAAGGTCTGGGTTCCGATCGCCTCCTCAATGACAACCTCGCGAGCGAGCTCACCACGCTTGAGCGTCTTCAGCGTCGGCTCGGCGATGAAGTAGTCAGCGATCAGCTTGGCTGCCTCGGCAGGCTGCTTGTCGAGCATTTCGATGGCATCGCGCTGGGCGTCCAGCGACTTCCAGACGGCATCCTTGCGCTTGGCCAGGGTATCGCCGGAGGTGATCACCACCATGCACGGGAATGGCCACACTTCACCGATCTCGTAGACCTGCTGAACCGGGGCAACCAGCTGCGCGATGCGATCATACGGCTCGAACAGGAACGCCGCATCGACACGCCCGGACACCAGCGACTGCACCGCAACGGCCGGGCTGACACCCATGATGTTGACGTCGCTCGGCTTGAGTTCGGCATTCTTCAAGGTCACGCCACGCAGCACTGCATCGGCGGTGCTCCCCTCTTTCTGCGAAGCGAGGATCTTGCCCTTCAGGTCGGCAACCTTCTCGATACCCGAACCCTCAAGCGCCACGATGGAGTGGTAGCCCTGCTGAGCGCCACCGACCACCTTGAGGTCAGCACCTTTGGAGGCCCAGGCCACCGCATTGGTAAAGCCGAGGACGCCGGTATCCAACTGCCCGCCGACGATCGCCTTGATCAGGTCGGTACCGGAACTGAACTCGATCAGCTCGACGTCAAGGCCATGCTTCTTATACAGACCGGCCTCGTGTGCAACCATGGCCTGGGCATCGTCCATCACACGGATGTAGCCAACCTTGAACTTCTCCTGCGCCTGAGCAAACGTGCTCAGCAGCAGCAGAGCTGGAACCAGCCAATGCTTTGCTTTCATTTCGACCTCGATTCGGATAGCCAGTACATATAACCAGAACGAAGCACTATATTCGTTTTAGTTATCTAACGTTGATGGCTTAGAACTTTACCTGAATCACCCAGAAAACTGCACTACCGAGGTGGCATATCGTCAGTACTTCGGGTTATAGGCGGATTGTCTTGCGCCCGGCCAGTGCGTGGGCCAGGGTTCCGCCGTCGACCAGGTCCAGCTCGCCGCCCAGTGGAACGCCGTGAGCGATTCGGCTGATGGTCAGCCCCTTTGGAATAAGCATCTGCGCGATGTAATGCGCCGTTGCCTCGCCTTCCACCGTCGGGTTTGTCGCGAGAATGACTTCAGTGAACGCACCGTCTGCAACACGCGCCAGAAGCTCGGGAATGCCGATCGCTTCAGGACCCAAACCATCGAGCGGCGACAGATGCCCCTTGAGCACGAAGTAGCGCCCGCGAAAGCCCGTCTGCTCGACGGCGAAAACGTCCACCGGGCTCTGCACCACGCAGAGCAGCGAATCGTCGCGTCGCGGGTCGGCGCATTGCGGGCACAGGTCGTCTTCGGTAAGGGTACGACACTGCCGGCAGTAGCCGACCCCTTCCATCGCTTTGCTCAGCGCTTGCGCCAGGCGTAAGCCGCCGCTGCGATCTCGCTCCAGTAGCTGCAACGCCATGCGCTGTGCAGTTTTCTGGCCCACGCCGGGAAGAATGCGCAGGGCGTCGATGAGTTGGCGGATCAGGGGACTGAAGCTCATAAATTAAGCGTCGCTATGCAAAGGGGCAGCACAGTGCCAGGGATTCAGGCGGCTTGCAGGACCAGAGGCAAGAAAGCGGGACATCGGAGTCTACTGCGCGTAAATGACGATGCCCCGCCCTTCGAGAAGCGCGCCCATGCGCGCCGATTGGCCGTTCGAGTTAGAAAGGCATCTTGAAGCCTGGCGGAAGCTGCATGCCGGCGGTCATGCCGGCCATCTTGTCCTGGCTGTTCTGCTCGATCTTGCGTACCGCGTCATTGACGGCGGCAGCGATCAGGTCTTCCAGGATTTCCTTGTCTTCCTGCATCAGGCTGTCGTCGAGGCTGACGCGCTTGACGTCATGGCGACCGTTCATCACCACGCTGACCAGCCCGGCGCCAGACTGGCCCGTCACCTCGGCGTTCGCCAGTTCCTCCTGCATCTTCTGCATTTTTTCCTGCATCTGCTGCGCCTGCTTCATCAGGCCGGCCATGCCACCTTTCATCATGGGAATCACCTCAATTAATCAGGTTTCGGAGTGTTCTACGGGTTCGATGGTGCCTTCGCGGATCACAGCGGCGAACTGCTGCATGAGCTGCCGGACCAGGGGATCTGCGTGAATCGACTGTTCCGCGGCACGCTGTCGTTCGGCACGGCGACGCTGGGCGGCCTGCGCAGGAGTTTCCTGCTCCGGCTTCTGCAGCACGATCTCGAGCTGTAGCGTACGCCCGTGGTATTGATTCAGGGCGTCGTTGAGTCGCCGCTGTTGCGTGGGGTTGAATAGTGCGCTCTGCGCAGGATCGAGATGCATCAGCCAACGGTCGCCTTCCACGGCGATCAACGTACAGTTGGCGGCAATGCTGCCGGTAAGACCGGACAAGCCGAGCTTGAGATACAGCTCCAGCCACTCGGCAGCCAGCCCGGTCGCAGGCTCTACCGCAGGCAGAGGCTCGACGGGCTCCGGCTCATCCCTTGAGTGTTCCAGTTCGTCCAGATAGGCCTCGGCCTGGTTCTCGACCTCGAAGTAGTCCTCGTCCGTCAGCGGCGGTTCGTCATCATCCGGCTCTTCGACCTGTACCACGGACGCCACGTGATCGGCAGCCCCGTCCACCGGCACAGGTTCGGGTAAAACAGCATCAGCCTCGACCGCGACGGGCGGTACGTCAGGCGGCTCATTCCAAGGCACATCGATGACAGGCGCGGCCTGCGGCGCTTCCACCACATGAGTGGCGACCGGGGTCACTGCCGAGGGCGTGGAAGCCGGCACGTTCACTGGCATGGTAACGGCCGGCGCAACGGGAGCGGGCTCTGGCGCAGCTGCTACGGCAATCGCAGCGGATGGAGCGGACGACACGCCAGCGGGAGCGGAATCGGCCACCGCTGCGGGCTTGGAATCAGCTGTGGCCGGGCTGATTCCCAGTGCCTTTAGCGGTGTTCGCGGCGCGCCATCACTGCCTGCAGGACGAAATGCCAGCATGCGCAGCAGCACCATTTCGAAACCGCTGCGAGGATCAGGCGCAAGCGGCAGATCGCGCCGGCCGATCAATCCCATCTGATAGTAGAACTGCACATCTTCGGCAGGTAGCGCCTGAGCCAACGCCAGCACGCGATCACGATCGCCCTGGCCATTGTCTACCGCCTCAGGCAGCGCCTGGGCGATGGCAACGCGGTGCAGCACATTGAGGATTTCGGCCAGCACGCCAGCCCAGTCCGGCCCCTGCTCCGCCAAGTGGCGAACGGACTCGAGCAACGCTCTGGCATCGCCTTCAAGCAATGCCTGCAGCACACCATAGACCTGACCATGATCGAGGGTGCCGAGCATGGCGCGGACATCGGCGGCCAGCACCTTGCCTTCACCGAAGGCGATCGCCTGATCGGTCAGGCTCATCGCATCGCGCATCGAGCCATCGGCGGCACGCCCCAGCAGCCACAACGCATCGTCTTCGAAAGGAACGTTCTCGACGCCCAGCACATGAGTGAGGTGCTCGACCACCCGCTCGGGCGGCATGTTCTTCAGGGAGAACTGCAGGCAGCGCGAGAGGATGGTGACCGGCAGCTTTTGCGGATCGGTGGTCGCCAGCAGGAACTTGACGTGGGGCGGCGGCTCCTCGAGGGTCTTGAGCAGCGCATTGAATGAGTGCGACGAGAGCATGTGCACTTCGTCGATCAGGTAAACCTTGTAGCGCCCGCGGCTCGGCGCGTACTGCACGTTGTCCAGCAGCTCGCGGGTGTCTTCGACCTTGGTACGGCTCGCGGCGTCCACCTCGATCAGATCGACGAAGCGCCCCTCGTCGATTTCCCGGCATACCGAACACACACCGCAGGGCGTCGAGCTGACCCCGGTTTCACAGTTCAGGCACTTGGCGATGATCCGCGCAATGGTCGTCTTGCCCACGCCTCGCGTGCCGGTGAACAGGTAAGCGTGGTGCAGGCGCTGGTTGTCGAGCGCGTTGATCAGGGCCTTGAGCACATGCGTCTGGCCGACCATTTCGCGGAACGAGCGCGGACGCCATTTTCGTGCAAGAACCTGATAACTCATAACACCATCGCGGGGGACAAGGCAGAGGACGGGTAATGCTAGCGGAGCAGGATGGAAATTGCATCCGGGCTGCACTCGAACCGCCGGCTAGCCCAGCAATCGCGCACCAAGCGCCTCGACTATCGTAGCCAGCGCCGGGTTGTGCCCGCCGATCCGCACCTTGAGGCCATCGATCTCGCGCCTCGGCGGATACTGTTTGCGCAGCAGATCGAACCCGGCCCGACGCTGCGCCTCATCGCCAAGCAGGCTGCGGCGGAAGTCGGCATCGTCGCGACGCGGATCGTAGACGGCCCGGCACAGTGTGGCCAGCATCTCGGCGGGCTCTGCGGAGGATGCAAACGCCAGCTCGGTGAGTGCCGGGCCGGGCATCAGCTGCGCCAGTTCGATAGCCGGCTCGACACCACGCGCAGCGCAAAGCGCCGCGTATATCTGCGCCGTACCGCGCAGCTTGCCGTCCAGGCTGTACCCGGCGATGTGCGGCGTAGCGATACGGCACAAGCCGGCCAGTGCGACGTCGACCTGAGGCTCGCCTTCCCAGACATCCAGCACGGCTTCCAGGTCCGGCCGCTGCAATAGCAGGTCGCGCAGCGCGGCATTGTCCACCACAGCACCCCGACTGGCATTGATCAGCCAGGTACCGGGTCGCAACCTCGACAGTCGCGCCTGATCGAACAGGTGAAAGGTCGGCCAGTCGCCCCCCAGGGTCAGCGGCGTGTGCAGGCTGATCACATCGCACTCCGCGAGGATCTCATCCAGCGAGACGAAATCGCCTGCCTCGCGGACCTGCCGCGGTGGATCGCAGACGCGCACGTCCCAGCCAAGCCCGCGCAGCACTTCGAGCAGCCGCCCGCCCACCTCACCGGCACCGACCACGCCGAAACGCCGCCGGGCCAGCGCTTCACCGCGCACCTCCGACAGCACGAGCAAGCTGCCCAGCACATAGTCGACCACGCCCCGCGCGTTGCACCCCGGTGCGCTGGCCCACTCGATGCCGGCCTGCTCGAAATAATCCAGATCCAGATGATCGGTGCCTATCGTGCAGGTCCCGACGAATTGCACTGCGCTGCCTTCCAGCATCTCGCGGTCGACCCGCGTCACCGAACGCACCAGCAGCACGTCGACATTCTCAAGTGCAGCTCGATTGATGCTGCGACCCGGCATACGGCGAATCTTGCCGAAACCGGCAAAGAACTCATCGACCAGCGGAATGTTTTCATCGGCAAGGATATGCATTGCACGGCTCCGGTGAGGGGGAGCACATTCTAGACGGCTTGCCACTGCTTTGCCGCCTTCCTGAGCGTAGCCACGCGGCGTAGACTAGCGCGCTTCTTGTATACAACCGGAACGCCCTGTAATGCCCACTGAGCTCAGACTCAGACGGGTCCGCCTCGAATTGCGCACCCTCTTTGCCCTTGCCCTACCCATGATGATCGCCCAGCTGGCCAGCACGGCGATGGGTTTCGTCGATACCGTTATGGCCGGACGCGTAAGCCCGCAGGATCTGGCCGCCGTCGCGCTAGGCAACTCGATCTGGGTGCCGGTCTATCTGCTCGTCTGCGGAATCACCCTGGCGACCACACCGAACGTCGCACAGCGCTTCGGCGCAGGGCGGCATGGCGAAATCGGCCCGCTGGTTCGCCAGGCGTTGTGGATGGGCGGCGGCATCGGTGTGCTCAGTGCATCATTGATGTGGAACGCGGAGTCCGTCCTGCATCTGCTGAGCGTCGATCAAGCGCTGGTCGATCCGACCATGGCTTACCTGCGCGCCGTCGCCTGCGGCTTCCCGGCGGTCGCGCTGTATCAGGTGCTGCGTTGCTTCAGCGACGGACTGGGCCATCCGCGGCCAAGCATGGTGATCGGCATCCTCGGCCTGCTACTGAACATTCCGCTGAACTACGTGTTCATCTACGGCAAGTTCGGCGTGCCGGCGATGGGCGGCGTCGGTTGCGGCGTTTCCACGGCATTGGTGATGCTGTTCATGCTGGTGGCGATGAGCCTCTGGGTTAAGCGCGCACCGTCCTATCAGGCCAGTCAGCTGTTTTCCCACTTCGAATGGCCACGCTGGCCGATGCTGCGTCATCTGCTTTCGGTCGGCGTACCAATCGGGGTCGCGGTGTTTGCCGAGGCCAGCATCTTCTCGGTGATCGCCCTACTGATCGGCGCCCTCGGGGCAACGGTCGTCGCCGGTCACCAGATCGCACTGAACTTCACGTCGCTGATCTTCATGATTCCACTGTCGCTGGGTATGGCGGTGACCGTGCGTATTGGTCAGGAGCTGGGCCGCAACGCTCCACGCGACGCTCGCTTTGTCGCCGGCGTCGGGATCGGCGCCGCCCTGGTATATGCCTGCTTTTCCGCCAGCGCCATGCTGCTGTTCAGCGAGCAGATCGCGCGAATCTATACCCCGGATCCGGCCGTGGTCGCCGTCGCTGCCAGCCTGTTCCTCTACGCCGCGCTGTTCCAGTTCTCCGATGTGGTTCAGGTCACGGCTGCTGGCGCGTTGCGCGGCTATCAGGACACCCGCATGACGATGGTCTACACCCTCTTCGCCTACTGGGGGATCGGTTTGCCGTTGGGCTATCTGCTCGGCCTGACCGACCACCTCGGCGCCGCCAGTGGGCCTGCCGGTCTATGGCAAGGCCTGATCGCCGGCCTGAGCTGCGCAGCTCTGTTGCTCAGCGTGCGCCTGGCCCGCAGCGCCCGACGCGAGATTCGTCGGCACACTGCGCTTCGCAGGGCGGCCGTCTGACAAAGGTCGGGATGGGGCGGTGCGGATCATAGGCTGCGGTCGATTCGGCCGTCGGAGCGCGCCAGGTAACCCGTGCCACACTCCCAAAGCAGTGCAGCGCGGTCCTCGGTACCAAGTGCGTCGAGTCCACCACGCAGCGCATAGGCGGTGAAGCCGAGCTGCGTCAGTAGGAACACCGCGTTGGCGCTGCGCTTGCCGCTTTCGCAATAGCAAAGGTAGGGCCGCTGCGGGTCCAGCAGACGGGTTTTCAAACGCAGCAGGTGCAGCGGCATGTGCAGCGCCTGCATGGCATGGCCCTGCTCGTAATCATCAAGCAGACGCACATCCAGCCACTGCGCACCGCACGCCAGCAGATCACCCACGCCATCCAGATCGACTTCGCCAACCACCGGTGCCTTGAGCAGCTCGAGAAAGTCCGCCCGCGCCAGGCGGAGCACCCGACCGTCCTCGACCATCGCGACACTGGCATTACGCGGTCGCTCCTCGAGTAGCGCCTCTTCGCCGAAACAGGCTCCGGGTTCCAGCTCGGCCAACAGTTGCTCGCTGCTGCCGGCGGCCTTCAGGACCTGCGCGCAGCCGCTCTTGAGGAAATAGCAGCAGTCTCCGGCTTCCCCTTCACGTAGCAGGGTTTGCCCGGCGGATACTTCGATCTCCACGAGGCGGCTGAGCATGCTGCGAATATTTGCCGGTGGAACCTGGGCGAACAGCGGATTCTCCAGCAGGCGCTCCAGCCACTCCCCGTCCTCGCCCTCCATCGACAGCTGCAGCAGCACATCTTGCAGGGCTTGGCGCCAGGACAGCAGCCGCTCCAACTCCGCGCTGTCCACCGTCAGCAGCTGGCAGTCATCCAGCGCCCTTGCCTCCTGCAGGCGACCCGCAGCAAGGCTGTGTAGAGCAGCCGATGTGCCCGCCACCAGCCGCGTTGGCTGCCCGTCGTGATCGGTCAACAGCAGGCTGCCCGACATCAGGTAATGACGTTTCGAACTCAGCTCATCAACAAGGTCGAGCAACTGCCCAGGCGCAAGCGCGAGGGGCACTATGCGCACGCGAAGCTCCCACAACTGGCGTGGCGACAAGCCATTGAGCGGGACCAGATTACGCAGCTGATCGGGGTGGAGCGGTTTGTTCATCCGAGAAAATCCAAACGTCTATCCGTCAATCAGCTTCTGCAGCTGGGCCTGAGCAGCACGGCGCCCTTGCAGTCCACCGGTATGGACGAATATGAGCCGCGTGCCGGCGGGAAAATAACCGCGCTCGACATAAAGGCGCAATGCCATCATGGTCTTTGCAGTGTATATCGGATCGAGCGGCACGCCACCCTGGCGCTCGGTATCGAGAATGAACTGCGCCAACTCCTTGTCGAAGCGACCAAATCCGCCACGACTGGCGTCCAGCAGTTCATAGCCGCTGGACGTCACGCCGGCTTGCGCGAGCAAGTTGGCCACGCCAGCATCGACGGCGTGGGAAGGCGGCCCTGCCAGCGCGCCGAACACCCGATGCCTACCTGCCTCGCCGATGACCAGCCCCGCCAGCGTCGTCCCGGTGCCGGCGGCCAGCCAGAGCGCGTCGTAGTCCTTCCAGCCGAGCGACGCGAGCGCGGACTCCACTCTCGGAACGAGCCCGGCGCACCCTAGGGCGCCGGGCAAACCGCCGCCACCTTCAGGGATGCAGTAGAAACCTGGATATCGCGCTCGCCATGGCGTCCAGAAGGTAGGCAGATTGCGCTCCCTGTACCCTGCGTAGCCGAGCCAATGCAGCTGCATGCCCCAGCCACGTAGATCGGCGACCGTTGGCGTTACCTGCTCATGGCCGCGCAGCAGGCCGACAGTAGGCAGGCCGAGTCGGCGGCCGGCTGCAGCCAGCGCATGCAGATGATTGGAGTGCGGGCCGCCGAGACTGATCAGCCCCGGCGCAGCGACAGAACGCGCGGCATCGAGATGCTTTACCAATTTGAACCACTTGTTGCCGGACAGCTCGGGATCCAGCAGATCGAGCCGCAGCACCGCAACCTCGACCCCGCTGCGCGCGAGCCAGTCCAATGACAGCGGCTGCAGGATCAGCGGAGCATCGAAGCCGAGATCGGATTGAACGGAGGACAAACCGCTCAGCTGCCGGTGCGCTGCCGGTCTTCCTTGCGGTGCCGGGCGCAGCAGTTGGATTCACCGATCACGAAGCGACTCGGCGCATCGATCTTGTCCAGGGGCATCGCGCAACGCTCACCGCTGGAAAGCGCCGCGACGCAGGCCGGCTTCTGATAATGCTCCAGCCACTGTCGGTACTGCTCCTCGGAGACAAAGCACTTGGCAGCGGCATAAGCCAGAGGATTGGCGCGGTAGCGGGACAGGTCCTGCAAAGCGATCGTCAGATGCCCGGCACCCGGGTGGTAGGCCATGAACACGACCCCTTGTCGAGACAGTTCCTCCAGCACCCGGTCACCGCTGTGGCGCAGCGTTTCGCACTCGGTCTTGAGCCGCTGGATTTCCTCTTCCAGCTGTGCATCCAGTTCGTTGCGGTAGGCCAGCTCGACATCGCGGATCGCCACCTGCTCCTTGTACTCCGCAATCGCCGCCGCGATACGGGCCTGGGCTTCATGCTCGAACTGCTCCCGGGCGGCGCCGATCTCAACCCGACCGCTGACCTCCAGCGTACGCAGCTGCTTGCTCATTTCCTCACGCGCTTTCTGGAAACTCTCGCCCTGGGCGGTCATCTGCGCATGCAGGCTGGCGTTCAGCTCGGTCTGCTGTTGCAATTTCTGCTGCAGCGTGCGGATCTCCTCCTGCTGTGCCTTGCGTTCCTTCTCCGCGGCAGCCGTGAGCTTGAGCGCGTCTTCTTCGCGCAGACGCTCGAGGTTGGTAATGCGTTGGCGCTGTTGCTTGATCAGCAGCGCAGCCTTCTGCCGCTGTTCACGCTCATGGCTTTCGGAACGTTTCGCAGCTGCGTCCTTGCCGGCCTCGGCTGCATACCAGGTGTCTTCGGCGACCATCTGCAGACGTTCCGCAGGTACGGCCTGAGGCGTCTCCTCTTCGACCAGCAGACCGAGCTGGTTGCGCTTGATGGTCTCGCGCAACACAACTAGATCATTGCGTTCGGGACCGACCTTGGGATCCCACATGTGCATCTGGTGCCAGGAGACCGGGCACTGGCTGCGGCAGGCCAGGCGAATCGGTCCGGCCCCCATGTCCGGACCACGCCCGGTACGCTCGGCCAACTGACGCAGGGGAATGTTCCAACCGGCGTCGGCAGAGCCGTCATCATTGAAGTCGAGACAGAAAAACACCGCGGCGCGCACCTGCAGCCGCGGATTGATCATTACGTAGACAGCATGCATCTGGCGGTCTGCGAACTCGGGTAGAGCGACCACCCCATCCAGCACCGCTTCGAACTCGGGATACAGCATTTCCTTGCAGATGGAGCCCTCATTGAAGAACAGGACGGCTTCGACCATCTGCGGTTTGTTCTGCATGCTCGATTTCCTTTATCGCCCGCAACTGCGAGCCAGCGATTAGCGGAACGAGCGGTCATCCGATGCCGTCGTCCCGTTGGTGCCGCAAGTTTAGGGGAAATGTTCGCGCAGGCAATGTGACTGGGTTGGCAGGGAGTCGCCGCATCGGACGCCGTTCGACCAGGCGCCCAGCGGATTTGCGATGAGCTTAGCTAAATCACTTGCCGCGGTAGGCAGCGAGACGTCGCTTCATCTCGTCGCCCAGGGCCTGCAAGCCACTCATGGGCCGGATCATGACCTCGAATTCGACAATCTTCCCTTCGTCATCGAAGCGGATCATGTCGATGCCCTTGAGCTCACGGTCACCCACCCGGGCGCTGAACTCGAGGACTACATCCGCACCCTGGGCGCTGGCCAGCTCACGGTGGTAGCGGAAGTCCTCGAAAACCTGCAGCACGGTGTTGAGGATCAGATTCACCGTCGCTGCCCCCTCATACGGCGTGTGAGCCATCGGCGAGCGAAACACCGCCTGCGGATGCAGCAGCTCCGGCAGCCGGCTCAGGTCTCGCTCAGCGATCATTCGGTGCCAGGCCTGCAGGCTATTGGCAGCCCCCGGTTGCAGCGCGATTGCAGTTTCCATGCGTGATCCTCTTTGCGGATGTGCCGTTGGCCTAGAGCGCCGCAGCCAAGCGACAGCCCTGATTGATCGCGCGCTTGGCGTCCAGTTCGGCGGCGACGTCCGCGCCACCAATCAGATGCACCCGCGCGCCAGCGGCCTCAAGGCCTTCCTGCAGCTCACGCAACGGCTCCTGCCCGGCGCAGAGAATTACCGTATCCACCGGCAGTACCTGCGACTCGCCTTCGCCCACGCGGATGTGCAGTCCGGCGTCATCGATCTGCAGGTACTCCACCGAATTGAGCATCTGCACGTGCTTGTTCTTCAGTCCGGTACGGTGGATCCAGCCAGTGGTCTTGCCCAGCCCGTTACCCACCTTGGACTTCTTGCGCTGCAGCAGATAGACCTGACGCTTGGGCGCATGCGGAGCCGGCTGGATGCCGGCGATACCGCCGCGCACCGACAGCCCGAGATCGATCCCCCACTCCTTCCAGAAGGCTTCACGATCCAGGCTGGTGGATTCGCCGTCGTGGGTGATGTATTCCGACACGTCGAAGCCGATGCCACCTGCGCCGATCACCGCAACGCGCTGGCCGACCGGCTTGCGCTCCAGAATCGCATCCAGGTAGCCAATCACCTTCGGATGGTCGACCCCGGGAATTGCCGGCACTCGCGGCGCGATCCCGGTCGCCAGGATGATCTCGTCGAAGCCACCGGCCAGCAGCGCTTCCACCGTCGCGCGGGTGTTCAGACGAACCTCGACTCCGGTTTCTTCGAGGCGGTTCTTGAAGTAGCGCAGGGTTTCGTAGAACTCCTCCTTGCCCGGCACCCGCTTGGCAACATTGAATTGCCCGCCGATTTCGGCAGACGAATCGAACAGCGTCACCTCATGACCGCGCTCGGCTGCGATGGTCGCAGCGGCGAGTCCCGCCGGCCCGGCACCGACGACGGCGATCTTCTTCACCGCGGTAGTGGGGATGTAGTTCAGCTCGGTTTCGTAGCAGGCACGCGGATTGACCAGGCAGGTGGTCAGCTTGCCGCTGAAGGTGTGATCCAGACAGGCCTGGTTGCAGCCGATGCAGGTGTTGATGCGCTCGCTGTGACCGGCGGCGGCCTTGTTGACGAACTCCGGATCGGCGAGGAACGGCCGCGCCATGGAGACCATGTCCGCATCGCCCTCGGCCAGCACCTGCTCGGCGACCTCCGGGGTATTGATCCGGTTGGTGGTGATCAGCGGGATGCTTACCTCGCCACGCAGCTTCGCGGTCACCTTGGTGAACGCGGCGCGTGGCACCTTGGTGGCGATGGTCGGAATCCGCGCCTCGTGCCAACCGATGCCGGTATTGATCAGCGTGGCGCCCGCCTGCTCGATGGCTTTGGCCAGCTGCACCACCTCTTCCCAGACACTGCCGCCTTCGATGAGGTCGAGCATCGACAGGCGATAGATGATGATGAAGTCGCTGCCCACCGCTTCGCGCACGCGGCGCACGATCTCCACCGGCAAGCGCATGCGATTCTCGTAGCTGCCTCCCCAGCGATCGGTGCGGTGGTTGGTGTGCGCCACCAGGAACTGGTTGATGAAGTAGCCTTCCGAACCCATGATCTCGACGCCGTCATAACCGGCTTGCTGGGCCAGGTTTGCGCAGTTGACGAAGTCGCGGATCTGCTTATCGATGCCCTCCTCGTCCAGTTCGCGAGGGGTGAACGGATTGATCGGCGCCTGGATAGCGCTCGGCGCCACCAGCTGCGGGCTGTAGGCGTAACGCCCGGCATGCAGGATCTGCATGCAGATCTTGCCGCCAGCTTCGTGAACCGCCTGGGTAACGATCTTGTGCTCTTCGGCCTCCTCCGGCGTGGACAACTTGGCCGCCCCGGCGCGCACCGAGCCTTCCTCATTGGGGCCGACGCCACCGGTGACGATCAGGCCGACGCCACCGCGAGCGCGCTCGGCGAAGAATGCCGCCATCCGCTCGAAGCCGTTGGGCATTTCCTCCAGGCCCGTGTGCATGGATCCCATCAGGGTACGGTTGCGCAAGGTGGTAAAGCCCAGATCGAGCGGAGCCAGCAGTTTCGGGAAAGCGGTCATCGAAGCATCCTCATCATGACGAGTGCCGAGCCTCATGGGGCTACGGTCGGTATGCAGCGACGATAAACAGCGAAGGTGCTGCACTCAATGATCCAAAGTGACAACTTTTTGATCCTTTTGCGCAAAAAGCTTGGCAACAGGCGCCGCGTTACCTACGCTGACGCAACCCCTCACTGCCCTGCCTCACATGCGCACCTCAATCAATATCGTGCTGTTGCTCGTCCTCGGGGCAGCCTCATTTGCCGTCTACCTCGACTGGACGCAAGACCGTCGTAGCGGCCCACTGCTGTCCGATCTGCGTACGCTACCCATCGAAAACCACGGGCAGGCCGGAAGCGCAGGCAACCTGCTGGGCATCGAGACGCGGCTGCAGCCAGCCGACTATCAGAGCCGCGAGCGGCTGCAACTCAAGTTTCGCACCTACCTCAAGCAGGCGGCCGAAGCCGGCATGCTCAGCGAGCGAACCGTCGTGGTGCTCCCCGAACACGTTGGCACTGGCCTGTTCGCCCTGGGCGAAAAGCCGGAAGTGCAGCAGGCCCGCACCCTGCGCGATGCGATGCAGTGGATGGCGCTCAGCAATCCCGGCAGCTATCTGCGCGCACTGCCGGATAATCAGGGCGATGATCGGCGTACCGGTGCGGTGTTGCGACTCAAGGCCCGACAGATGGCAGAGGAATACCAGAACGTCTTCGGCGGCCTCGCCAGAGAGTTCGGCATTACCTTGGTGGCTGGCTCGATCGTGCTGCCGGAGCCCTATCTGGAGAACGATCAGCTGATGATCGGCGATGGCCCGCTGCGCCAGGTAAGCCTGACCTTTGACGGTCGCGGCAAGCCCCTCGGAACGCTGCAGTACAAGCAGGCGTTGAGCCGTTACGAACGCCGCTACAGCGTTGCCCCCATCCCCGAGCGTCGACGGCTGATTGAAACACCGGCGGGCTCGCTGGCAGTGCTGCTGGGCTGCGATGCCTACCTCGAGCAACCGCCTGCCGAAGCGAAACTGCTGGCTGTACCCGGCGCGCTGGCAGATCCGCAGGCGAGCTGTGGCAGTACACATTCCGACGCGCTCAGCGCAAGACCGCACATGGCCGTGCATACCCTTGCCTTGCCTTGGAATCTGCTCGGCTCGCCGCGCCGCCCGGCGCCCCCGGGCCACGGCGTCCCGGTCCAGGTACGCAATCAATGGCTCGGCAGCACCCCATGAATGCGCAACGGGTGCGCCTGGGCGATCTGTCGGTCGGCTTTCTGCACAGCCTCAACGATGCGTTGCAGCTGTACGGCCATGACCCTCAGCCGCTTTTGCTGGCCTACGGACTGGATGGCGAGCGGCTCGCTGAGCCGCATGCCCGCCTCTCGATCCCCCGTTACATGCGGCTCGGGCATGCGGCCATCCAGCTGGCTGGCGATCCCGCTCTGGGCCTGGAGATGGGCCGCCTACGCAAGCCCGGGCACCTCGGCCTCGCCGGGCTGACCGCCGCTCAGGCGCCCACCGTGCGCGAAGCGGCAAGGGCGCTAATCCGCTACGAGGCGCTGTATGCATCCAACTACCGCGGCAGTTCGAGTTTTCATGAAGATGCGTCAGGCGCCTGGCTGCGCTTCTATTCCATCAGCCCTTACAACGCCTACAACCGCTTCGTCGTCGATACGGTGCTCGCCAGCTGGATCTCGCAGCTCAGCCGCTTGAGCGGACAGCCGCTGGTGCCGATGGCGATCCACATCGAGTTCGAAGCCCCTGACTACGCCTCGCGCTACGACGAGCAGTTCGGCCGGCCGGTAATCTTCAGCGCCGAAGCGAATCAGCTGCAGCTGGATCAGCGCAGCCTGGCGTTGCGCAACCCGGATCATTGCCCCGGCACCTGGCGGCATCTGCTGGAGCTGTGTGAAGCCGAACTGGAACGGCGCACCCGCACCCGTAGTCTGCGCGAGCGGGTCGCACAGATTCTCGGGCCGATGCTCAAGGGTCAGGAGCCGGACCTGCAACAGATCGCTGCACGTCTGCAAATGCCGGCCTGGACACTGCGCCGCAAGCTGGCCGAAGAAGACAGCAGCTATCGCGCGATCCTCAACGACACCCGCCGCGACCTGGCCATGGCCTACATTCGCGACACCGAATCCGCTTTCGGCGAGATCGCCTGGCTGCTTGGTTTTTCCTCAGCCGAGGCGTTTCAGCGTGCCTTCAAGCGCTGGAGCGGGCAGACGCCGGGAGACTATCGCCGGGCGCAGCGGCGCGGCGCGTAAACGGCGCATATGCGAGCGGCGCTCAGAGTTCGACCGCATCCTCAGCACAGTCCGGGTGATCCTGCTCAGCGGCATGCCATTCCAGTAGTTCGTCCTGGTAGTCGTCCATCGCTAGATTCCTCAATTGTCTGCGGTTGCCCAAGGCCTGATGCCTGTCTGTGCATCAAGGTTCATGCCAGCAGGCTACAACCGGCAAATGAAGGAATCGTGACGTGCTTCGAGTCCCGCCCGCGGCCAGATCACGGGGCATGCGCGAGCGGCACGCCCCAAAGCGGGGCGCGCCTTCAGGGTGAAGACAGGCCCGCCGCATTCATGGCCAGACGCAGCAGCCAGGCAACGATGCCGAGCGCCAGCACGCTTCCACTCCAGATCAGCACCAACCAGCTCATGCGCTGCCAGAGCGGCCGCTGCTCAGGCTGTGCAGGCGGCTTGTTATCCAGATCAGCCATCAGTGATACCCATCCTCGGCACTGACCTTGCCGCGGAACACGTAGTAGCTCCAGGCCGTGTACATCAGGATCAGCGGCAGAATGAGCAGTGCTCCGACCAGGGTGAAGCCCTGACTCTGAGGCGGTGCGGCCGCCTCCCAGATGCTCACCGACGGAGGAATGATGTTTGGCCAGAGGCTGATGCCCAGACCGCTATAGCCGAGGAAGATCAGCGCCAGCGTCAGCAGGAATGGCGTGTAGTTGGCGTAGCGCTGAATCGAGCGCAGCAGTCCGAATGCGCAGAGCAGCACCAGCACCGGAACCGGCATGAAATACAGCAGGTTGGGCATGCTGAACCAGCGCTCGGCGATATCCGGATGGGTCAGCGGCGTCCACAGGCTGACGATGCCGGTAACCACCAGCACCGCCCACACCAGCGGAATGCCGATGTCGTGCATGCGCCGTTGCAGGTCACCGGCGGTGCGCATCATCAGCCAGGTACAGCCGAGCAGCGCATAGGCAACGATCAGCGCCAGTCCGCAGAACAGCGAGAACGGCGTCAACCAGTCCAGCGCCCCGCCGGCATAGGCCCGATCCTCGACCGGCAACCCGCTGATGAATGCACCAAGCACCACGCCCTGGAAGAAGGTGGCGACCAGCGAGCCGCCGATAAAGGCCTTGTCCCAGACATGCTGGCGCTCGCGAACCACCTTGAAGCGGAACTCGAACGCCACGCCGCGGAAGATCAGCCCCATCAGCATGAAGATGATCGGCAGATAGAGCGCGGACAGCACCACCGAATAAGCCAGCGGAAACGCGGCGAACAGCCCGGCACCGCCGAGTACCAGCCAGGTCTCGTTGCCGTCCCAGATCGGCGCGACGGTGTTCATCATCACGTCGCGCTCCGAGGCGTCCTGCACGAAGGGAAAGAGGATGCCGACGCCGAGATCGAAACCGTCCATCACCACGTACATCATGATGCCGAAGATGATGATCACCGCCCAGATCAGTGAAAGATCGATACCCATGGCTCAGTTCCTCTCGCCCAGTTGATCGCTTTGTCCCTCGGGAAGGGCTTCGTCCGCCGCAGAGATCGGTCGCATCGGCGTGCGCGCCTCGCCGGGTCCACCGGTACCTTTCTCGCGCCCTTCGCTGATCACCGGGCCTTTGCGCACCAGACGCAGGACGTACACCATGCCCACCCCGAACACGGCGAAGTAGACGACCACGAACATCGCCAGAGTGAGCCCCAGCTGGCCGGCGCCATGATTGGATACGGCATCGGCGGTGCGCATCAGGCCATAGATCACCCAGGGCTGACGCCCGATCTCGGTGGTGTACCAACCAGCCAAGATGGCGATCAGCCCGGAAGGGCCCATCAGCAACACCAGCCGCAGGAACGCGCGTGAGCTGTACATCCGGTCGCCCCGCCGCAACAGCAGACTCCAGATACCGGTGACGATCATCAGCAGGCCGAGCGCGACCATGATGCGGAACGTCCAGAACACGATCGTCGAGTTCGGCCGGTCCTCGGGCGGGAAGTCCTTCAGCGCCGGAATCGGTTCGGTCAGGCTGTGATTGAGGATCAGGCTGGCGAGATAGGGGATCTCGATCTTGTAACGCGTTTCCTCGGCCTCCATGTCCGGCCAGCCGAACAGCAACAGCGGCGTCGGCCCGCCTTCGGAGTTGTCCCAGTGCCCTTCCATCGCGGCGATCTTCGCCGGCTGATACTCGAGGGTGTTCAGCCCATGAAAATCGCCGATCACCGCCTGCACCGGTGCCACCAGGAGGGCCATCCACATGGCCATCGAGAGCATCTTGCGGATCGCCGGGTTGTCCTTGCCGCGCAACAGCTGCCAGGCCGCCGACGCGCCGACGAAGAACGCCGTGGCGAGGAACGCGGCGACCGCCATGTGCGCCAGTCGATAAGGGAACGACGGATTGAAGATGATCGCCAGCCAGTCAACCGGCACCACGATGCCGTCGATGATCTCGTGCCCCTGCGGCGTGTGCATCCAGCTGTTGGACGCCAGAATCCAGAAGGTCGAGATCAGCGTGCCCACGGCCACCATGAGCGTGGAAAAGAAATGCAGGCGTTCGCCGACCCGATTCCAGCCGAACAGCATGACCCCGAGGAAACCCGCCTCCAGGAAGAACGCGGTCAGCACCTCATAGGCCAGCAGCGGCCCGGTGACGCTGCCGGCGAACTCGGAGTAGGCACTCCAGTTGGTGCCGAACTGGTACGCCATGACGATTCCCGACACCACACCCATGCCGAAATTGACCGCGAATATCTTCAGCCAGAAGTGATAGAGGTCGCGATAGACCTCCTGCCGGGTCTTCAGCCAGAGCCCCTCGAGCACGGCGAGAAAGCTGGCGAGCCCGATGGTGATCGCCGGAAAGATGATGTGAAAGGTGATGGTGAAAGCGAACTGGACGCGCGCCAGCTCTAGTGCTTCCAATCCGAACATGGGCAACAACTCCTCGTCAAATGAGCGCCCGCGTCGTCGATGACGGTAAAAACGGGGTCCAGCACAAGTGACAGCAGAACGCGCCAAGGGTGCGCCGCGCGTGCCGCGCCATCTCGTCGCGCCCGCTGGATCGGCGGTCGATCCATCGCGCTCCAGCGGTCTATGCTGGTCGTAGCCGCGTCAGCCTTGGAGTACCGCCGGTGCCGATTCACACCTTCATCCCGCCATACATTCTCGACCGCATCATCGACCGCGGCTCGCCCTACCAGCGCGGCTGCGCTCAACAGACGTTGCACCACGTGCAGAGCCTGCTGCCCAACCCCGGCCCGCCACGACCCACAGCCATCGCCGAGCTTGGCGAGCTGCGCACGCCCGGCCACCCACAACGACGAATCCATGACGCCGAGCAGCAGATGCAGCTGCCGGGCACCCTGCGACGTCGCGAAGGTCAGCCGGCCTCCGGCGACGCCGCGGTGGACGAATCCTACGACGCGCTCGGCGCGACCTACACATTCTTCTGGCAGGTTTTCCAGCGCGACTCGATTGATGACCTGGGGATGCCGTTGATCGGCACCGTGCACTACGGCCAGGGCTACGAGAACGCCTTCTGGAACGGCGAGCAGATGGTGTTCGGCGATGGCGACGGTGAGCTGTTCCAGCGCTTCACCCGCTCGCTGGACGTGGTCGCCCACGAACTGACCCACGGCCTGATCGAGAGCGAAGCCGTGCTGGTCTATTTCAACCAGCCCGGAGCGCTCAACGAATCGGTGTCGGACGTGTTCGGCGTACTGACCAAACAGCACGCGCTCGGCCAGACTGCGGCGGAGGCCGACTGGCTGGTCGGCGCCGAACTGCTCACCGACAAGATCAACGGCGTCGCCCTGCGTTCCATGGCCAACCCGGGCACCGCCTATGACGACCCGCTGCTCGGTCGCGACCCGCAGCCTGCGCACATGCGCGACTTCATCGAGACCCGCGACGACAACGGTGGCGTGCATCTCAACTCCGGCATTCCCAACCGCGCCTTCTACCTCGCGGCCATGGCGCTGGGTGGTTACGCCTGGGAGCAGGCCGGACGAATCTGGTACGCCACCATCTGTGATCCACAACTGCCCAATGATGCGGACTTCGCAACCTTCGCCGGTGTGACGTTGAACCACGCGGCGCAGCTGTTCGGTCGCCAGTCGCCTCAGGTTCAGGCGCTGTATGAAGCCTGGACGTCAGTGGGCGTAGCACTGCGCTGAGGAGGCAGGATGAAGATGCCAGCACTGGGACCGGAAACCTCGTTGCGCGTATCGCGCCAGGGCGGTTTCGTCGCGGCGCCAAGCCTGGCGCGACCCCGGCAGATCGAATTCGCCGACTGCGATGCGGAGCAGCGCCGCGGCCTCTGTTCGGTGGTCGAACGCTGCCTGCCGGTCGCCAGCAAGAACGTCGGTGCCGGCGATCAGCGCTTCTTCCGGGTCGAGCTGCACTACCGACGCGAGGACACTGACGCCGAACTGATCCTGCAGATCGCCGAGGACCGAGCGCCACAGGAACTGATGCAGCTCTGGCAGAACGGCGCCATCCCCGGCGACAGCTAGAAGCGGATCACGCCGCCGTCCGCAAGCAATGCGGTGATCTGCGCCGCCGGCAGCGGGCGTGAGAGCAGGTAGCCCTGGAACTCGTCGCAACCGTTGCGACGCAGGAAGTCGAACTGCGCGGCGTTCTCGACCCCTTCGGCGACCACCGTCTTGTGCAGGCTCTTGCCCAGCGATATGGCGGCACGGGCGATCATCGCCACTTCCTCCTCCTGTTCGAGTCCGGTGACCAGCGATCGATCGATCTTGATGATGTCCAGCGGAAAACGCCGCAGATAACTGAGCGCCGAGTAGCCGGTACCGAAATCGTCCATCGCCAAGCGAAAGCCCCGCGCCTTGAACTCGGCCAGGATGGAAATCGCACGGGTGCCGTCTCCGAGGAATACCGTTTCGGTGATTTCCAGCTCCACCTGGGTCGGCGGCAGCCCTATTTCGTCGAGCACCGCGAGGATGCGTTCGACCACATCGTCGCCAAGAAACAGCAGCGGTGACAGGTTCACCGCAACCAGCAGTGGCGTGCCGCGCCCCTCGTTCCACTGCCGAGCATCGGTGAAGGCGCGGCGCAGGATGGCCAGGGTCAGCGGCATGATCAGCCCGCTCTCCTCCGCCACCGGGATGAAGCGATCCGGCCCTATCACCCCCAGCTCCGCGTGGGTCCAACGCGCCAGCGCCTCGACACCGACAATCCGCCGCGTCGCATCGACCTTCGGCTGGTAATGCACGGACAACTCGTTGCGCTCCAGCGCCACGCGCATGGCGGCTTCGAGATTCAGGCGCTCATCGGCGATCCGGTTGAGATCGTGGGTGAAGAACTGGAAATTGTTGCGCCCACGCTTCTTCGCCGCGTACATGGCAATATCGGCGTGTTTGAGCAAGCTTTGCGCATCCTCGCCGTCGTCGGGGAACATCGCCACACCCAGGCTGGCGCCGACCTGAAACTCGCGACCGGCGAGCATGACCGGCCGGCGGATTTCGTTCAGCACACGCTCCAATAGCGAGATCACTGTGCTGATGCGGTAGTGATCGCTGAGCACCAGCACGAATTCATCCCCACCGACCCGCGCCACGGTGTCGGAGCTGCGCAGGCTACCGGCCAGCCGCGCCGCAATACTCTTGAGCAACTCGTCACCAGCGACATGCCCGAGGCCGTCGTTGATGAACTTGAAGTTGTCCAGGTCGATGAATACCAGCGTCAGGTAGTAGCCCAGGCGAGCCGCACGGGCCAGGCCCTGCTCGATGCGGTCGTTGAGCAGGATGCGATTGGGCAGGCCGGTCAGCAGATCATGGTTGGCCTGACGTTCGAGCTGCTGCTGATAATGCTTGCGCTCGGAGATGTCCTGCACGGTGCCTTCGTAGCAGATGAACTCGCCGCTGGCGCCTCGCACCACGTGCGCGTTCTCGGATATCCAGATGCGTGTGCCGTTACGCCGATAGACCTCAGACTCGAAGTTGAGCACCTCGCCCTGTTGCTCCATCAGCTGGCAGAACACTTCGCGACGCCCACCCTCGACGTACAGGCGACGCTCTATGTCAGCGAGATCGGCCACCAGTTCGGACGCACTGTCGTATCCGTAAATGCGCGCCAACGCAGGATTGGCGGCCAGATAGCGGCCATCACGGGTGGACTGGAAAATGCCCTCCGAAGCGTTCTCGAAGATGCTGCGATAACGCAGTTCGGCCTGTTCCAGCGCTTCGAGCACGGCCTTCTGGGCGGTGATGTCCTCGATGAAGCCCTCCACCACGATCTCGCCCTGCTCATCGGGCACCGCGACGCCGCGCTCGATGACCCATTTGAGGCTCCCCGCGGCGGTGCGGATCCGGTAATGCACGGTGAATCGCCCCATTCCGGCGACAGCATTATCGATGCAGCGGCGGACGCGAAGCCGGTCATCCGGATGGGTGATCCGGTCCCATGAGATGCCGTTGTCGTCGACCAGATCCGCAGCACTGTAGCCGCACAAGCCTTGCGAGCCCTGACTGACGAAGATCATCGTCCACGGCGCGTCGTTGCGGCAGCGGTAGGCCATGCCTTCGAGGTTGTTGACCAGCGTGTCGAGCACACGCGAGCGGTCCAGCACCTCACAGGTGAGCAGACTGCTCCGGCGGTTGGTTCTGGCAGAGAGTTCTTGGGTCATTGATCTGTGCTTGAAGTGTTGATCCTGCATGACCCGGAGCCGCGACAATGCTGAGGCTGTCGCCCGGAGGTCTGCAGGAAAGGCAGAAAACCGATGCGCAGCAAGAAACGCTCCATGGATGGCACATGGCCACCCGCCAAGCTCTAGTCCTGCCTCCATCCCGGAACCGCGCACCATAATGTGACGCACCGGTCACAGCCGAGCCCCTTTTCAGGGCGCTGGATCACCTCATCTGTTCTGCCATGGTGCCCGCTATCCAGGGACGACTCGCCGCGCATATCGGATCAGCACTGCACGTCGCCGCTTCTGGAACGCCCAGGGCTGCCCGTCTTCGCCGGCTCGCTGCGCTGCAGTGCTGCTGGCAAAAGAAGCGCAGTCACGCCAGCGGCCAGCGCCGCAAGCAACACGACCGGGCCGGCGGCGTTCCAACCGAAAGCCGCGGTCACGCCGCCGACCACCACCGGGCCCAGCAGTTGTCCCAGGTTGCTGCCCTGCATCATCAGGCCGACCGCAATTGGAACGAGGAACGTCTCCCGCGCAGCCAACGGTGCGGATGCCAGCAGCGTGGCCGGGATCAACCCACCCACGGCTGAAAACAGCAGGCACAGCAGGAAGGTCGCCTGCGGTTCGAACCAGCCCAGGAATATACCTATCCCGGACGCACCCATGACGCCGCTGGCTAACAGGATCAGCGAACCACGCCCGGCGCCGCGCGTGAGCAGATAGCCAGCAGCAAGGTTGCCGCTGACATTGACCACACTGGCCAGTGCGCTCAACAGCCCCGCAATCCGATATGAGATATCCATACGCTCCATCAGCAGAACCGGCAGAAAGCTGAACAGAGCGAAGAACATCAGGCTGTACAGCGCGAAACCAACCGCCAGCAAAACGCTGGCTCGGGAAAACAGCACGCGCCGAATATTTCCCAGTAGCCGTCCGGGCATGCCAGACGAAACGCCAGCGGGTACGCAGCAGCCCACCGCCATCGCGGCGATTACCGCCACCGCCGAACCCGTCCACCACAACCCTTGCCATGTCTGGAACAGCGGCCCAGCGACCATGGCCAGCGCCATCCCGCTCGGCATGAAGCAACTCCACAGCGAGAAGGCGCTGTCCCGCGCAGCGCCGGTCGTCAGGCGTTCCAGAATCGCCGGCCCGGCGACGATGATGAGCAGGAATCCGAGTCCTTCCAGCAGCCGGGAAATCAGCAGCAGCGCGAATGACGGCGCGGCGGCGCCCGCGACGCCGGCAACCGCGGTTACCCCGAGCCCCAACAGCAGGGCCCGCCGATCTCCGACTGCCGCCACCACCGCACCGGCCGCCGCTCCCCCGAGCAAGCCGAGCACCGCGAATATGCCGGTCAGCCAGCCGGCTCCGGCTAGATCGACCCCAAGGTCCGCCTGTAGCAACGGTGTGGCAATGGCAGCCTTGCCCAAATGCAGAGCCGCCACGACTCCGCAGCCGAGCACGACCCAGACGACCAGCCTCGCGCGGAGCGGCCGGGCGGCATTCATTCAGGCACCCCGACCGGATTGGCGGCGAGTGCAGCGGCCACGCGAGCGACGTGCCAGCCCTGGTAACGGGCGCCCTGCAGTTCATTTTCGCTCGGCTGGCGGTCACCGCCGCTGCCGTCATCGGCCAGTGTCGAGGCGCCATAGGGCGTGCCACCGGTTATGGCATCCATCCGCAGCTGCCCCTTGAAGCTGTACGGCAGCCCGACCACAACCATCCCCAGATGAAGCAGTACGGTGTGCGTCGCCAGAATCGTGCTCTCCTGGCCCCCGTGCTGGCTGCCGGTCGAGGTGAACACGCTGCCCACCTTGCCGACCAGCCGGTCCTCGGCCCATAGCCCGCCACATCGATCGAGGAAGTTCTTCATCTGCGCGGCCATGTTGCCGAAACGCGTCGGCGTGCCGATCACGATCGCGTCGTAGTTCGGCAGTTCCGCCACGGTCGCCGTATCCGCGGGCTGGTCCATCTTGTACCCCGCATTCTGCGCAACCTCTTGCGGAACGAGTTCGGGCACCCGTTTGACGTCTGCCAACGCGCCCGCTTCGCGTGCGCCCTCGGCGACGACATCGGCAAGTGCTTCGACATGCCCATAGGATGAGTAATAGAGCACCAGTACGTTCGTCATTGCTGCAGTCCTCCGATGGCATTGACTGGAGCCAGGCTAATGACTAAAAACGCTCTCGCGGAGTGATTAAATTTCGATCAACTCGATCTATGGAGCAGATCATGCTCGATGGCATGACACTGGATCAGATTCGTACGTTCGTAACTGTGGCCGACAGCGGCAGCTTTCGATCCGGCGCGGCACGGCTGCTGCGCGTGCAATCGGCCATCAGCCATGCCATCGCGAATCTGGAGACGGAACTGGGCCTGCAGCTGTTCGATCGCAGCGGCTACCGCCCCGTCCTTACTCAGGAAGGTCAGGCACTGCTGGCCCACGCACGCGACATCCTGCTGCGCGCCGATGCCATGCGTGCTCGGGCGCGGGCGCTGGGTGCGGGTGTCGAGCTGGAACTGACCCTGGTGGTGGATACGCTGTTTCCGATCGAATCGGTGGCGCTCGCCATTACCCGGGTCAGCGTCGAATTTCCTTCCACCAGCTTTCGCCTGGAGTCACAGGCCCTGGGCGGCCCCATCGCAGCGCTGGATGAAAGGCGCTGCACGCTCGCGATCATCGTCGGCGAGGATTTTCGCAATCCCCGGCTGGCGCTGGAGGCGATTGGCTCGATTGCGCAGATTGCCGTCGTACGCAGCGATCATCCGCTGGCCGAACTCGGCAGCCGTGCGCCACTCGGCGTGCCGGATCTCGCCGGCCATCTGCAGATCGTGCTTGCCGATCCCACGCCACTCTCCGAGGGCCGCTCATTCGGCGTTCTGTCGCCCTTCACCTGTCGGGTGAATACCCAGGAAGCGAAGGCCGCACTGATTCGCGCCGGACTCGGCTGGGGACGGCTCCCGGCATGGCTGGTTGAGGAGGATCTGGCTTCAGGGCGGCTGGCGCGCGTCGCCATTCCCGACCTTGGCAGAAACAGCGAGGTGCAATCCGAAGCCTACCTGGCGCACCGGCTGGATGAGCCACTCGGGCCTGTGGCACAGGCGTTCCGCCGCGCCTTGCTCGAGCAAGCCAGCATCTAGCCTCACGAGAGCGCTGCAATTTTATCCAGACGAGCCGCGCTCAGTAGCCGCTGCCCGCTTATTGCCGAGGCCACCTCCCGAGCGGGCACATCGTCGGCAGCTACAGGGCGTCGGTTACCGCCGCACGTATGTCATCGGCCAGCTGGCGTACCCGCGCTTCGCTGGTGTCCCATGAGCACATGAAGCGCGCACCGCCGACGCCGATGAAGGTGTAGAACATCCAGCCGCGGTTCCTGAGCGCCTCCAGTGCCGATGGCGGCAGGCTGACGAAGACGCCATTGGCCTGCACCGGAAACATCAACTCGACGCCAGGCAACGGTTGAATCAACTCGGCCAGCAGCTGGGCACAACGGTTGGCGTGTTCGGCGTATCTCAGCCAGGCGCCGCTTTCCAGAAGCCCGACCCACGGTGCCGACAGAAATCGCATCTTGGAGGCAAGCTGGCCAGCCTGCTTGCAGCGGTACTCGAAATCGGTGGCCAGTTCGCGATTGAAGAACAGGATGGCCTCGCCGACCGCCATGCCGTTCTTGGTGCCGCCGAAACAGAGCACATCGACGCCGGCCTTCCAGCTCAGTTCGGCGGGCGACATGCCAAGGTGAGCGCAGGCATTGGCGAAGCGCGCGCCGTCCATGTGCAGGTGTAGCCCGAGGTCCTTGCAGGTGTCGCTGATGGCACGCAGCTCGGCGGGCTGGTAGACGGTACCGACTTCCGTGGCCTGGGTCAGGCTGACCACGCGTGGCTTGGGGTAATGGATGTCCTTGCGCTTCAGCGCGATCTCGCGAATGGCAGCAGGCGTCAGCTTGCCCTGCTCGGTCCTGCCGAGCAGCAGCTTGGAGCCGTTGGAGAAGAACTCCGGCGCGCCGCATTCGTCCGTCTCGACGTGGGCGATGTCAGCGCAGATCACGCTGTGGTAGCTCTGGCAAAGGGACGACAACGCCAGGGAATTGGCCGCCGTACCGTTGAAGGCGAAGAACACCTCGCAGTCGGTCTCGAACAGTGCGCGGAAGTGATCAGCCGCGCGGGCTGTCCATTGGTCGTCGCCGTACGCCCTGTCGTGGCCTTGGTTCGCCCTCGCCATGGCTTCCCAGGCTTCAGGGCAGATGCCGGAATAGTTGTCGCTGGCAAATTGCTGCTTGTCGGTCGTCATCAAATCCTCGTTATGGCATTGCCGGGCGGTTGGTGGCTGCACGTTACGTTGTAGAAGCCCGGACACGCGAGCGCAAACGGAGTGTCAGGCGAGCATGTACGGGGTGATGCCGGCGCCGCCCCGCCCTCGTCAGCCTCCACGCAACGTCTTAGCACAGCGAAGCGCCCAGCGCGGATATCACGGCGGCACATTTCACGGTCGCCCACAGGGAAATTCAGTAGCGCTGTGGCACCCTGCAGCGCATGTTCTGAAAACCACGGCACGCCCTATCCGATCTAGTCTTGACGACGCACTGCGGCGAATCGAAAAGTGTCGTACCCCACCCATCTCACCAACCAGGAGGGTTCATGGTCCATCCCAGTGTGTCGCAAAAACGTGCCGCTTTTCGTGCGCTGCACCAGTCGGGCTGCTTCGTCCTGCCCAACCCCTGGGATGCCGGCAGTGCGAGCGTCCTCGCAAGTCTCGGTTTCAAGGCGCTGGCGACGACCAGCTCCGGCTACGCCTGGTCGTGCGCCCGCGCCGACGGACAGATGCCGCGGGACGAGGTCCTGGCCCATATGCGCTATATGGTCCAAGCCACCCATCTGCCGGTGAACGCCGATTTCGAGAGTGGCTACGCCGATACGCCCGAAGGCGTGGCCGAAAGCGTGCACATGGCTGTCGGAACCGGCGTCGCGGGTATTTCCATCGAGGACTCCACAGGTGACCCGCGCGAGCCGTTGCGCGAGCTTGCCGAGGCCACCGAACGGATGTGCGCGGCGCGTGAGGCAATCGACGCTACCGGAGGCGAAACCTTGCTGATCGGTCGCGCCGAGAATTTCTTCGTCGATCGGCCTGATCTCGACGATACCCTTGCACGCCTGAGAGCCTATGCCGATGCAGGCGCCGACTGCCTGTATGCGCCAGGCCTGAGAACCCGCGAGCAGATCAGCGCCGTCGTCGCGGCAGTCTCGCCAAAGCCGGTCAATGTACTGATTGGCTGGAACAGTGACCTGACCGTGCAGGACCTCGCCGACCTAGGCGTCAGACGCATCAGCGTCGGCGGCGCCTTGGCCCGAGCGGCATGGGCCGGTTTTCTGCAGGCGGCACGGTCCATCGCCGAGCATGGACGATTCGATGGTTTTGCCAACGCAGCCTCTGGAGCGGAGCTCGACGCGCTGTTTGGCAAATGCGAGAGGCCATAGGATTCCGCCGAAACGGGTCGCCCACGGGGATTGGATAGTGCAGGGTTCACCAATCACATCGCTATTCGACAGGCACAAAAAAAGCTGCCCTTGGGCAGCTTCTCTTGTCTCATCACTTCTAAAGGAAGTGAGCGGAGGGATATGGCGCAGCGGACGGGACTCGAACCCGCGACCCCCGGCGTGACAGGCCGGTATTCTAACCGACTGAACTACCGCTGCGCGTCGGCCGGACTTTCGTCCGAAATCTCACAAAGGTTGGTGGCTGATGACGGGATCGAACCGCCGACCCCCTGCGTGTGATGCAGGTGCTCTCCCAGCTGAGCTAATCAGCCGATCGCCTTGCGAGGCGCGCAATTTACTCAGCCCCCTACGCTAAGTCAACAATAACATTGAATTTTTTTTATGGAACCGTGGTCAACAGGAGCTGCCGCGTCACTTTGTAACCTTGGTCCCGCACCATCGATTCGCCAAGAGCACCTGTAAATTCGCTGCGGCCTCCGCGAAAGTGTTCTAAAAGTGCTGTATCGCCTGACAGAGGCAACCCGCGTACTAGGGAACCGAACAACAAAAGCGCCACGGAGTATTTCGCTTGCCACTGCCGGGAAAACTGGACAACTACCGCCGCTACGTCCCACTCATCATCAGTACCGTGCTGCTCTGCGTGTTCGCGCTCTACCTCGCGATGCAGATCGAGCAATGGATGAACCTGTCTCGCGCCCCTACCCCCACCGACGTCTATGAACAACAAGCCGGCAATCTGGGTCAGCCCGATATGCAGCGGCTGGAAATACTGTTCGGCTCGGCGGCCCCTTCCGACTCCGACGCGCCCACCGCGGCTGCCAGCGGCTTTACCCTGCGCGGCAGCTTCGTGCACATGGATCCGCAGCGCTCCAGCGCCATTGTTCAAGTCGACGGGCAGCCGCCACGGCTCTACTGGCAGGGCGAAGAGCTAGCCCGTGGCGTCAGTCTGCATCAGGTCTACCCTGATCGCGTGGAGCTGGCGCGCAACGGCGCCGTCGAAGTGCTGCATTTTCCTCAGGTACGCTCGCCTAGCTACATTCCCGAGGAGATGACCGAAGCGCCCTATCAGGATCAACCACCCTATGCCGAGCCACCGGACGAGGAGACGCAGCTGATGCAGCAGCAGATGGACGCCTTGCGTCAGCAGCTGGAAGAAGCCGTCAACCAACCCGATGCCGCCCCCGCCAACGATCAGCCCACGGAAGACAATTGACCGATGCCGAAGCCTTTTTCGCGCCCGTTGCTTGCCCTGCTCGCCACCGGCCTGCTGGCCGCTCCTCTGCCTTTGCTTGCCGTCGAACCCGGTATCGAGCCAAGCCCCAATCAACAGGACGGCTGGACCATCAATCTCAAGGACGCGGATATCCGCGCCTTCATCGATCAGATCAGCCAGCTCAGCGGACAGACGTTCATCGTCGATCCGCGAGTGAAGGGGCAAGTCAGCGTGGTATCCAATGCCACACTGTCGCTGAGCGAGGTGTATCAGCTGTTCCTCTCGGTCATGGCGACGCACGGGTTCAGCGTGCTGACCCAGGGCGATGTCGCCCGAGTAGTTCCGAATGCAGAGGCCAAGGCCGAAGCGGGCAGCGGGCCTACCGGCGGCGACCAATTGGAAACACGGGTGATCCAGGTGCAGCACACTTCCGCGGCCGAACTGATACCCCTGATCCGCCCGCTTGTCCCGCAGTTCGGCCATCTTGCTGCGGTGTCGTCGGCCAATGCACTGATCATCAGTGATCGCAGCGCCAATATCGCGCGCATTGAGGACCTGGTGCGCCAGCTCGATCGTGCTGAGAGCAACGATTACGCCGTGCTCAATCTGCAGCACGGCTGGGCGATGGATATCGCTGAAGTGCTGCGCAACTCGCTGATGCGCGGTGATGCGAAAACCACCTCCGGCGTGCAGATCATCGCCGATTCACGCACCAACCGATTGATCTTCATTGGCCCCAGCGAGGCCCGAGGCAAGCTGGCGGCACTGGCCCAATCGCTCGACACGCCAACCACGCGTTCGGCCAACACGCGCGTTATCCGTTTGCGCCACAACGATGCGAAATCCCTGGCCGAGACCCTGGGTGATATTTCCGAAGGTCTGAAAAACCCCGAAAGCGGCGAATCCGCCACCTCTGCCCGGCCGCAGAACATCCTGATCCGCGCCGACGAAAGCCTGAACGCGCTGGTCCTTCTCGCTGATCCAGAGCTGATCGGCACTCTGGAAAGCATCGTTCGCCAGCTGGATGTTCCCCGTGCGCAGGTCATGGTCGAAGCGGCTATCGTCGAGGTTTCCGGCGACATCACTGACGCCCTCGGCGTGCAATGGGCGGTCGACGCGCGCGGAGGCACTGGTGGAGCCGGTGGCGTCAGCTTTGGCAACACCGGTATTTCGGTCGGCAGCGTGCTCAATGCCATCAACGAGAACGAGATCCCGGAGAACCTGCCCGACGGCGCGATCATCGGCGTTGGAACTCGCAGTTTCGGCGCGCTGATTACCGCACTGTCGTCCAACAGCAAGAGCAATCTGCTGTCGACGCCGAGCCTGCTGACGCTGGATAACCAGGAAGCCGAGATTCTTGTCGGCCAGAACGTCCCGTTCCAGACGGGCTCCTACACCACCGATGCGGCGGGCGCGAACAACCCCTTCACCACCATCGAGCGCCAGGACATCGGGGTGACCCTCAAGGTGACTCCGCACATCAACGAAGGCGCCACGCTACGCCTGCAGATCGAGCAGGAGATCTCCTCGATCGCGCCCAGCGCCAGCCTGACGGCCCAGGCGGTGGACCTGGTGACCAACAAGCGCGCCATCAAAAGCACCATCCTTGCCGAAGATGGACAGGTCATCGTGCTTGGCGGCCTGATTCAGGACGACGTCACCCGCACCAACGCCAAGGTGCCGCTACTCGGAGACATTCCGTTTCTGGGTGCCCTATTCCGCTCGACTCAGGAAACCCACGTCAAACGCAACCTGATGGTGTTTCTGCGACCTACGGTCATTCGCGACCGTGCCGGCCTGGCGGCTCTTTCCGGGAAGAAATACAGCGATATTCGCGTCATCGAAACGGATTCGGCCAGCCCGAGCATCCTGCCGGCGAATCCCGCGCAGCTGTTCGACGGACGGGGCGAGCCCGCACCGGCTATCGATTTGCGTCAGTGAAAAAAGGGCACAAGCGTTCGTGCCCGACCTGCTTGCGCAGGCCGGGCACGGCATCCTGATGAGTTGATCTAGAGCGCTGCGAGACCGCGAGCCAGATCGGCCTTGAGGTCAGCGACATCTTCCAGCCCCACCGCTACCCGAATCAGACTGTCCGAAATGCCTGCGGTCGCGCGATCCTCGGCGGACAGCCGACCATGAGTGGTCGAGCCAGGATGGGTAATGGTGGTCTTGCTATCGCCCAAATTGGCCGTAATCGAGATCAGTCGAGTCGCATCGATGAAGCGCCACGCGGCCTCCTTGCCTCCAGCAACCTCGAAGCTCACCACCGCACCGAACCCCTTCTGCTGACGCTTGGCCAGCTCGTGCTGTGGATGGCTGGACAAACCCGCATAGTAGACGCGCTGGATACCGGGCTGCTGCTCGAGCCATTCGGCAAGCTCCTGAGCGCTGGCACAGTGCGCCTGCATGCGCAGCCGCAACGTTTCCAGCCCCTTTAGGAAGACCCAGGCATTGAACGGACTGAGCGTCGGGCCGGCGGTACGCAGAAATCCGACCAGTTCCTTCATCTGCTCGCTGCGACCTGCAATCACACCGCCCAGGCAACGGCCCTGGCCATCGATGTACTTGGTCGCGGAATGAATGACGATATCGGCACCCAGTGCCAGCGGCTGCTGCAATACCGGTGTGCAGAAGCAGTTGTCGACGGCCAACATCGCGCCCTTGGCGTGGCAAAGCTGCGCCAGCGCGGCGATGTCCACCAACTCTGCCAAGGGATTGGATGGCGATTCGACGAACACCAGCTTGGTGTTCTCCTTGAACGCGGACTCCCAGGCGGCAAAATCGGTGAGCGGCACATAGTCGACCTGCACACCGAAACGCTTGAAGTACTTCTCGAACAAGGAAACGGTGGCGCCGAATACGCTGCGCGAGACCAGCACGTGATCGCCTGCCGAGCACAGGCTCATCACGGTGGCGAGGATGGCCGCCATGCCGGATGCCGTGGCGACCGCCTGCTCTGCGCCCTCGAGCGCCGCCATACGCTCTTCGAACGCACGGACGGTGGGATTGGTGTAACGCGAATAGACATTGCCCGGCACGTCACCGGCGAAGCGCGCGGCAGCATCGGCGGCACTGCGAAACACGTAACTGGAAGTGAAGAACAGCGGCTCACCGTGTTCGGCTTCCGGTGTGCGCCGTTGTCCGGCGCGTACCGCAAGCGTATCGAGCCCGACGCCTCGAAGATCGCTGTCCAGCCGCCCGGCATCCCATTCAGTCGTCATAGCTCTTACCTCGGCCGCGGGCAGCCGAGGCTGCCACGCCGGCATGAATCAGTTGTTGTAGAGATCGATGATGGCGCTGACCGCGTTCGTCTTAACCTTGCTCAGATCATTGCGCGCCTGCTCGATCTTGTGCAGATAGGCTTCGTCGATATCACCGGTGATGTAATTGCCGTCGAAAACTGCACAGTCAAAGTTGTCGATCTTGACTTTGCCGCCACCAACGGCGTCGACGAGGTCTTCCAGATCCTGGTAGATCAGCCAATCGGCACCGATCAGCTCGGCGACCTCTTCGGTGGTGCGGTTGTGCGCGATCAGCTCGTGGGCACTGGGCATGTCGATGCCGTACACATTCGGATAACGCACTGCCGGCGCAGCGGAACAGAAGTAGACGTTCTTCGCCCCTGCCTCGCGCGCCATCTGAATGATCTGCTTGCAGGTGGTGCCGCGCACGATGGAGTCATCCACCAGCATCACGTTCTTGCCGCGGAACTCGAGATCGATGGCATTGAGCTTCTGCCGTACCGATTTCTTCCGCGCGGCCTGGCCGGGCATGATGAAAGTACGACCGATGTAGCGGTTCTTGACGAAGCCTTCGCGGAACTTCACACCGAGGCGATTGGCCAGCTCCAGCGCAGCGGTACGGCTGGTGTCGGGAATCGGGATGACCACGTCGATATCGTGCTCTGGACGCTCGCGCAGGATCTTGTCCGCCAGCTTCTCACCCATGCGCAGCCGGGCCTTGTAAACCGAGACACCATCCATCAGGGAATCGGAACGCGCCAGGTAAACGTACTCGAAGATGCAGGGTGCAAGTTTCGGCGCATCCGCGCACTGGCGAGTGAAGAGCTTGCCGTCAGCCGTGATGTAAACTGCTTCGCCCGGCGCCAGGTCGCGAATCAGGGTAAAGCCGAGCACGTCGAGCGATACGCTTTCGGAGGCGATCATGTACTCGACGCCTTCGTCGGTATGGCGCTGGCCGAACACGATCGGGCGAATCGCATTGGGGTCGCGGAAGCCGACGATGCCGTAACCGGTGACCATCGCCACTACCGCGTAGCCACCGCGGCAGCGCTCGTGAACCTTGCTCACCGCGGCGAAGACGTCCTCCTCGGTCGGCTGCAGCTTGCCGCGCACGGCAAGTTCGTGGGCGAACACGTTGAGCAGCACTTCCGAGTCGGAGCTGGTATTCACATGGCGCAGATCCGACTCGTAGATCTCCTTGGTCAGCTGATCGACATTGGTCAGGTTGCCGTTGTGCGCCAGGGTAATGCCGTAAGGCGAGTTGACGTAGAACGGCTGTGCCTCGGCGGAACTGGAGCTCCCCGCGGTGGGGTAACGGATGTGGCCGATCCCCATGTTGCCGACCAGGCGCTGCATATGGCGCTGCTGAAAGACGTCGCGAACCAGGCCGTTATCCTTGCGCAGAAACAGCCGGCCGTCATGGCTCGTGACGATACCGGCTGCATCCTGGCCGCGGTGCTGCAGTACGGTAAGCGCGTCATACAGCGCCTGATTGACGTTCGACTTACCGACGATGCCGACAATGCCACACATGCAAGGAACCTCTCAGTTATTACAGGCAGACCGGATACGACGGCACGCCGAGCATCCGTAGAAAAAGGGACTCAACCGGGCGGGTTGAGTGATCCGGCGAACCACTGGCCGCTGAACCCTAGAATGAGGTTCTTCGACCAGTCGGCGATCAGGAGAAAGTGCGGCAACAACGTCGACTCGCGCCACCAGAGGTCCTGCTCGACCGGAGCCAGGCTCAGCAACCCTGCAAGCACCACCACCAATAGACCACCCCGTGCCGCACCAAACACCATGCCGAGAAAGCGATCGGTGCCGGACAACCCCGTCACTCTGATCAGCTCGCCAATCAGAAAATTAACCAGTGCTCCTACCAGCAAGGTAGCCACGAACAGCAACGCGCAGGCTGCGATGACTTGCGCCGACGGCGTGCTGATGTATTCCGCGAGATGGTGGGACAACGCACCACCGAACATCCATGCGACCACACCGGCAACGATCCAGGTAACCAGCGAAAGCGCTTCCTTCACGAAACCACGCTTCAAGCTGATCAGGCTCGATACTGCAATGACGGCGATGATGGCCCAATCGACCCAGGTGAATGCCACGATGTCTTCTGCAATGGGGAAAAGGCGGCGCATTTTAGCAGAGCAGGAGCGCCAGGAATACGCGCTGACTACCCGACGGCAACTCCGCACCCGGGGCCTGTCGTCAGTACCCCGGCCAGCGCTTCAACGATTCAGCTTCCTTCCGGCTTGAAACGAACGACGAAGCCATCGAGTTTCTGCTGGCGCTGCAACACATCGCGAAGCCGATTCGCTTCGCTGCGCTCCACCAGCGGTCCGACGAAGACGCGATTCATACCATCCGCAGTGCGGATGTAGGCGTTGTAGCCCTGCGAACGCAAGGTCTGCTGCAGGCTTTCGGCGCTGGCGCGATTGGACAGGCTGGCGAGTTGGATCGACCAGCTGACCGGCAGGTTGTCGTTATCGAGCCGTGGCTCGACTTTCGCCGCCTGCGGTTGTTCCACTGGCGGCTGCGCAACTGGCGCAGGCTCGCTCGGAGCGACCGGCACGATCGGCTCCGAAGCCTGCTCACCGACGGGTGATGCCGCTTCTGCTTCGGCACCTTCCTCGATGATCTCGAAACCTTCAGGCTCCGACGCCGGCTCCGGCACTTCGACCTCTTGCATCTCGATTTCAGCCGGTGCCGGTGCAGCAGGGATGGTGGGCGCATCGACGGTGACGTGGCGCAGATCGTCCTCACGATTGAACAGCATCGGCACGAATATGACCGCCAGCGCAATCAACACCAGAGCGCCAACCATACGCTGCAGCAATCCCTTATCCAGCATCGCCATTCAACTCTCCCCCGCCCGTTGTTCCAGCCAGTCAAGCGCCGCCGCCACGCAGTAGAACGATCCGAAAACCACTACTTCATCATCGGCTTCGGCCTTCGCGCATTGAGCATCGAGCGCCTGCTCGAAGCTCGCATACTGGCTGACCGACGCGCCCCGCTCAAGCAGCGCTGCAGCCAATTGTGTAGCTGATTGCGTTCGCGGCGTAGGCAGTGGAGCGACGGCCCAATCAGCGATGCACGAGGACATCGCTTCGAGCACACCGTTGAGATCCTTATCCGCCAGCAGACCAAAAACAGCCAAGCGACGACCATCTACTGGCCGCTGCTCAAGGCGTCGCGCGAGGTAGCTTGCAGCATGAGGATTATGTCCAACGTCCAGCAACAGCGCGATCTCGCGGCCGCGCCAGCTAATCTGCCGACTATCGAGGCGCCCTACAACGCGTGTCCGCTGAAGCGCCGCGGACAACGCCGCCGGCTCCCATGGCAAGGCAAGCGTGGCATAGGCTTGCAGGGCAAGTGCAGCATTCTCCATCGGCAATGACAGCAGCGGCAGGTCCTGCAGCTCCAACGGCTCGCCGCCAGGCCCGACGCCCCGCCAATGCCAGGAGTGGGGATCAAGCGCCAGGTCGAAATCTCTTCCGCGCAGAAACAGCGGTGATTTCAGGGACTCTGCGTGCTCAAGCAATGGCCCCGGAACATCCAGATCGCCACAAAGCGCGGGAACTCCGTCGCGCATGATCCCGGCTTTTTCATACGCAACGCTGTCGCGGGTATCACCCAGCCAATCAGAATGATCGAGTCCGATATTGGTGATCACCGCCAGATCCGCGTCAATGACGTTGACGGCATCGAGACGGCCACCAAGACCGACTTCCAGTACCACGGCGTCGAGCCCGCTCTGCTCGAACAGCCAGAAGGCTGCAAGTGTGCCCATTTCGAAATAGGTCAGCGAAACCTCGCCTCGCGCCGCCTCCACCGCGGAAAAGGCCTGGCAAAGCTGGTCATCGCTGGCCTGGTGCCCGTCGAACTGAACGCGCTCGTTGTAACGCAGAAGATGGGGCGAGCTGTAGCTACCGACCTTGTACCCCTGACTGCTCAACAGAGCAGCGATAAACGCGCAGGTAGAGCCTTTGCCATTCGTACCCGTGACGGTAATCACCAGCGGAGCCGGCCGTGTCAGGCCAAGCCGCCCCACCACCGCTCGGACCCTGTCCAGGCCCATGTCTATGGCAGTGGGATGCAGCTGCTCGAGATAGGCGAGCCAGTCGGCCAGACTCCGACCGGTCATGCAGTAGCCGTTACCTGGGCGGGTTCCACCGGGCTTGGCAATTTCTGCATCTGGGCCAGCAAGCGCGACAAGCGAGTACGCAGTTCGGAGCGATGAATGATCAGATCGATAGCACCATGGTCCAGCAGGAACTCGCTGCGCTGGAAGCCTTCCGGCAGTTTTTCTCGTACGGTCTGCTCAATCACTCGCGGGCCGGCGAAGCCGATCAATGCCTTGGGCTCGGCGACGATCACATCACCAAGCATCGCCAGACTCGCAGACACACCACCGTAAACCGGATCGGTCAGTACGGAGATAAACGGCAGGCCCTCTTCACGCATGCGGGCCAGCACGGCGGAAGTCTTTGCCATCTGCATCAGGGAGATCAGAGCTTCCTGCATCCGGGCACCGCCTGACGCGGAGAAGCACACCAGCGGGCAACGCTTTTCAAGAGCAACATTGGCGGCCCGCACGAAACGTTCGCCAACGATTGCTCCCATGGAGCCACCCATGAACGAGAATTCGAATGCACAAGCCACGACCGGGATGTTGACGACCTTTCCGCTCATTGCGATCAGCGCATCTTTCTCGCCGGTCTGCTTCTGTGCTGCAGAGAGGCGATCCTTGTACTTCTTGCTATCACGGAACTTCAGGCGGTCGACCGGCTCCAGCTCGGCAGCGATCTCTTCGCGGCCCTCGGCATCGAGGAAGATATCGAGCCGGCTACGGGCATCGATGCGCATGTGATGCTGGCACTTGGGGCAAACATCGAGCGTCTTTTCCAGCTCAGGGCGGTATAGAACCGCCTCGCAAGAGGGGCACTTGTGCCAAAGGCCTTCGGGGACCGAGCTCTTTTGCGTCTCCGACCGCATGATCGAAGGGATCAGTTTGTCTACCAGCCAGTTGCTCATGCTCTTGTTCTCCAAAGCTTCAGTCCCGAGCGCACTCGCGCTGCAGGCAGATTCATTGTTGCGACCACGCGTATCAGGCGCTCTTGGTCGCGTGAGCGATGCGCCTATCGGCGCAGCCGCGAAACTCCGACTCCTTCAGGCAAGGAATCACGCTACTGGTCTCACCAGCGACTCGTTACTGGACGGCAAACGCTGCCCAGGCGTCACATAGCCGATCGAACCCGACCGACAAAGGCCATCACCTTGGAAGCATCCTTGACGCCCTTGCTCGCCTCCACCCCGCCGCTGACATCCACTGCGTACGGACGAACCTGGGCAATGGCTTGCTGAACGTTCTCGGCGGTCAGTCCACCTGCCAGAATCAGCGGCTTGGCCAGCGCCGCCGGGATCAGCGACCAATCGAAGCGTTCGCCCGTCCCACCCGGCACCCCTGCCACGAAAGTATCCAGAAGGATGCCGCTGGCATTTGCATAACGCGCGACCTCAGCCTCGATATCCTCGCCGTTCCCTACCCGTAGCGCCTTGAACCAAGGCCGATGAAACCCCTCGCACTGCGCCGGTGCTTCATCGCCGTGAAACTGCAGCATGTCCAACGGAACGGCGTCGAGTATCTCGTTGATCTCGCAGCGGCTGGCGTTGACGAACAGGCCTACCGTCGTGACAAACGGTGGCAATGCCGCGACGATCTCACGTGCCTGCCGCACATCGACGGCACGCGGACTCTTGGCATAGAAAACCAGGCCGATGGCATCGGCGCCCGCCTTGGCTGCTGTCAAGGCGTCGTCGACGCGAGTGATCCCGCATATTTTGCTGCGAACGACTGACAACGGATGCTACCTGCCAAAAAGGAAACCGGATGGTAACAAAAGACCTGCCACCTGCAAGCGAATAGGCAAAACGGCTCCTGCCTAATTCATTAGCGACGAACGTCCGGCAAACCCGACAGGAAGTGCGGACCGAGATATCGCTTCGGCAGCTCGAACTCTTCGGGATAATCGACTTCGATGAGATAGAGCCCGTACGGGTGCGCTGTCACTCCGCCCGTTCGGCGCACACGAGACTCCAGCACTTGCGCAGCCCATTCCACTGGCCGCTCACCCGCGCCAATGGTCATCAGAACGCCAGCGAAGTTGCGCACCATATGATGCAGAAAGGCATTGGCCCGAACATCTATGACGATCAGCCGGCCGTGCTCCAGCAGCTCCAGGTGATGAATGGTTTTGATCGGCGACTTGGCCTGACACTGCCTGGCCCGGAAGGCACTGAAATCATGTGTTCCCACGAACGCCGTGGCAGCGGCACGCATACGCTCGATATCGAGTGGGCGATGGTTCCAGGTAACCTCTTCGGCCATGTGCGCCGGCCGTATCTGATCGTTGTAGATCACATAGCGATAACGACGAGCCATCGCGCTGAAGCGCGCATCGAAATGACGCGGCATCTCCTTCGCCCAGGTGACGCTGATGTCGGATGGGAGGTTCATGTTCGCGCCCATCACCCATGCGTGCATGGTTCGCGAGACCGGCGTGTCGAAGTGTACGACCTGCCCGCTGGCATGGACCAACGCGTCTGTGCGACCTGCACAGCTCAGCGTGACGGAGTGACCACCCGCCACTTTGGTCAACGCAGTTTCGAGTGATTCCTGAATGGATGGCACACCGGCGCGCTGACGCTGAAATCCGCGATAGCGCGATCCCTTGTATTCGACGCCAAGCGCGATCCTGGAAACGCCGACGGCAGCCATTTCGGCTGCCGTTTGGGGTACTGCTTGGGTCATGATCAGGCTAGTTTGGCGAGCATTTCTCGCGCCTCTTGCTGCTGGACATCGCTACCCTCGGAAATCACTTCATCCAGGATATCGCGTGCACCTTCAGCGTCGCCCATGTCGATATAGGCTCTGGCGAGATCCAGCTTGGTGGTAGTTTCGTCGGTGTCGGAGAAGAAATCGAAGTCGTCCTCCCCACCACCGTCGGCGTCAGTCGTAGCCAAGTTGTCAGCAGGAGCAGTGGCCGGCTCCTCCAGTTCCTTGGACAGATCATCCAGATCAGCCTCCACCTCGTTCAACTTGTCGGCAAAGGTTTCCGGTTGCGCCTCAAACTCGGGCTCATCCAGCGAAATATCGAACCCTTCGGGCAAATCGTCGCTCGGATTCGCTACAGGCTCCGACAGTTCGAAATCGAGATCATCACTTTCAAACGCGGCAGGACCTTCAACCGGCTCCTCGTCGAGATTGAGCGAAAACTCTGTGGGGGCTTGCTCCGTTCCTTTGTCGCTGTCCAGATCGAACGAGAAATCGGAAAGATCGTCCTGCTCGGCCTCTTGCGCAGACTTATTTTCCGCGAGATCGAAGGAGAAATCGCTGGCTGCAGGCGAGGCCTCACGCTCGGTAACCGGCTCATCCAGCGTCAGGTCGTCGAAGTCCAAAGAGTCGTCCGCAGGTGCAGCCGGACGCTCCTCGTTCAGATCGATGTCCAGGTCATCCAGGCTGAGGTCGAATGCATCGTCCAGATCCTGCCCTGCCGCCGGCGCGGCCGGCTCGTCGAGCTGCAGATCATCAAGGTCGAGGCTGTCCATGTCCATATGAGTGGCGGCGACAGCTGCCGAGCCTCCGATCGCCGCGGCCATGGCGGGATACTTGTACTTCAGCTGCTCGACTTCGGTGGTAGCGCCGCCGATCTCACGTAGCTCAGCTTCTTCACGGGCGAAGCCATCGCGATTGCCTAACTCCGCATACACTTCCATCAGCTTCAGCCGCAGATCGCTCCGCTGAGGCTCGTCATTAAGGGCGTTTTGTAGCAGTTCTGCAGCCTGATTGAAGCGGCCGTAAGCGATGTAGATGTCCGCCTCGGCCAATGCATCACCTGTAGTGGAAGTCAGCTCATCCGACGCAGCCGGAGCGTCGGCATGGAAGGAAGTCGGTTCAAGTTGATGCTCCTGTCCCAAATCGACGTACGCCGGCGATTCCACTCGCAGATCGTCGACCGTGTCATCCGCCATCAGACTTTCCTGCAGCTCCGCCTCTTTCATCGCATTGCGGCGCGAAAGAGCCATCAGACCCAGCAGTAAGAGCAACAGGGCACTACCGCCGACGACACCGAGCAGCAAAGTGTTGGACAGCAGATCGTCAATCAGGCTCTTGGGCTCAGGCTCAACAACAGGTGCGACCGGTTTCGCTGGGCTGGCTGGCTTTGCAGCAGGCTTGGACGCCGCAGACTGCTCGGCCGGTGGCGGAGCAACGACTGGAGCAGGTTCCTGCCGGGTATCAACAGCAGAACCAGCCTGGGTGTCACCGCCATCGCGGGCCGGCTCTTGCGTGCTATCTTCAGTTGCCTGGGGCTCTGTTTTTGCGGCAGCAGGCTGGCTGGCGTTGGCGTCCAGCGCCGGGGCCTGGCCTTCGGCACCGACCTGGGCCTGCAGCTTGGCAAGCTGGTCATCCTTGAGCTGCATAAGCCGTTGCAGCTTTTCCAGCTGCCCCTGTAGATCATTCAGACGATCCTTGAGGTCGTCGTTCTCACGACGGCTGGAGTCCAGACTCTCCTGGGTCACCGCCAGCTTGTCACGCAAGGCCTGGCCGCCTTCGGCAGACCCGGTGTCGGAGCCGGCAGTTTCCTTGCCTGCATCAGCCGCCACCAGGCGGAGGCTGTCACGAGACTCGCTACGCGACGGTGCTGCTCCAGCTTCAGTACGACGGGTCGCGTCCAGTTGGCGAGCGCCTGCAACCGCGCCACCACTACCCTGACGCCATGCCGCGTTCTGCTCCGCGACCTGAGCGATCGCTTCGGCCTGAGAGCGAGTCGATATCTGCTCGGCATCCGGCAGACGGAGTACCTGTCCGCTCTTCATCCGGTTGATATTGCCGCCGATGAAAGCATCAGGATTGAGATCCTGAATAGCCAGCATCGCCTGATGAACCGTTCCATTGCGACGATTAAGCTCCGCGATCTCCCAGAGAGTATCGCGCGCGGAAGTCTTGTATTCGCTACCACCGCTCTGCGGGGCGCTTACCGGCTGAACTGGGGTCGAGCGCGTTGTAGACGGACGAGCTGGCGCAGAGCGTACTGGCTCTACTGTTCGGGACGGAGCGGAAATGGGCAACTGCGGTGCTGCGGCCGCTGCCGTTTCCGGTGAATAGAGTGGCGGATCGAGCAGCAGGGTGTACTCACGGAGCAGGCGCCCACTGGGCCAGAGCACCTCAACGAGAAAATTGAGATAGGGTTCGCGTACCGGCTTGCTGGACGAAACCTGAATGACGCTCTTTCCGTTCGGACGCAGTACTGGAGTGAATTTCAGGTCCGTCAGAAAGTACTGGCGATCAATACCGGCGCGATTGAATTCTTCGAGCGAGGCCAATACCGGGATCACCTCCCCGGGCGCCAGGCTGTTTGCATCCAGCAGCTCGATTTCCGCGATCAGCGGTTGATTCAATGACGACTGAAGCGTGACCTCTCCCAACCCAAGCGCGTGGGCCATTTCTGTAGTCAGCGCGGTAGCAGCCGCGATTGCCAGCACCAGATTGCGAACCCGAACCATTATTTAATCCCTTGTTTATCTTTTTCTCGAACTACGAGAGGGTCTTATGTCACTGCCCGCGCCACCTGGCGGTGGCTCCCCATCAGCGATAAGCCGTTCAGCGCATCGGCTAGAAATATTCTTTGAATTACCAGTAAGTATCTTTTACAGATAGTCTTTTATCAACAACTCACCAGACTGCACAGCGTTTAGTGCCGCGCCTTTTCGCACGTTATCAGACACAATCCACAAATTGACTTCCCGTGGATCGCAGATGCCTCGACGAAGTCTTCCAACATAGATCGCCTCCTGCCCGACTGCGTCACCAACCGCTGTCGGATAGTCATCCGACTCCACCAGCTCAACCCCTGGCGCCGCGTCGAGAGCCGCAGACAGCGCTGGCATATCGGCCTCGACGCGACCCTGCAACGAGACGATGAGGCTCTCTCCGAAGAACACCGGAGCTTGAACGAACGTAACAGAGACGGCGAGTTCAGGCATATCCAGGAGCTGACGAAGCTCTTCAACCAGACGCCGTTCCTGCGCTCCATATCCTTGCGCGTCGACCGCCTCGGCTTGTGCGAGCATATTGAAAGCCATCTGCCGGCCGAATATTCGGGGCTCCAAAGGGCGCGCATTGAGCAATTCGGATGTCTGCCGGGCAAGCTCCTTCACGCCCGCCGCACCACGACTTGATACCGGCAAACAGGCCGTAACAGTCACGCGATGCAAATCCAGCTGTTGCTGGATCGGCTTCAATGCGATGGCCAGAGCGACCGCTTCAGGCAGTGGACTGGCAATGGCGCGCTGATCGGGCAACGAATCGAGCAGCCCGCCGTTAACCTCTGGCACCACGCAAAGCTGCTGCTTGACGGGAATCGAGCCTGACAGATCGACGATTCGGCAGCCTGCCGCTACTGCCTTGACGTGACACTCGCTCACCAATTCCGAAGCACCGACCAGAAACACCAGCTGCGCCCGATTGAAGTCGAAGCGATCCGCCTCGCCTACACGCAGATTCCGGCCCTTGAATGGCACCGTGTGCCCGACATCCTCGCTATCACCCAACAGATACAGCTCGGCAACCGGAAACGTCCGCTCCTCGAGCACCTCGACCAGTGCTTCGCCTACCAGGCTGACCGCACCTACGACCGCAACACCGACACCTGTGGGCATCGTCACCTCCACGCACTAAGGATCGGCACTGTAGCGAAATGGCAGACCACTGCAACCAATGCCGCCGAGCGGCACATCGCATAAACGAAAACGCCGCGAACAAGTCGCGGCGTCTGGCACTTCATCGAGAGCGCATCAACGCTCCAGCAGGATACGCAACATGCGCCGCAGCGGCTCCGCGGCGCCCCACAGCAGCTGGTCGCCCACGGTGAACGCGCCCAGGTAGTGCGAGCCCATGTTGAGCTTGCGCAGACGGCCGACCGGCACGCTTAGCGTTCCGGTGACTGCGGCCGGACTCAGCTCCTGCATGCTGGCATCACGATGATTCGGCACCAGCTTGACCCAGGGATTGTGCTGGCTGATCAGCCCTTCGATATCGGAGATCGGCACATCCTTGTTCAGCTTGATGGTCAGCGCCTGGCTGTGGCAACGCATGGCACCCACGCGCACGCAGATGCCGTCAACCGGGATCGGACTCTTGAATCGACCAAGGATCTTGTTGGTCTCAGCCTGCGCCTTCCACTCTTCGCGGCTCTGCCCATTCGGCAACTCCTTGTCGATGTAAGGAATCAGGCTGCCGGCCAGCGGCACGCCGAAATTGTCGACCGGGAATGCTTCGCTACGCTGGGTTTCAGCCACCTTACGGTCGATATCCAGGATCGCGCTGGCGGGATTGGCCAGATCATCGGCCACGGCCGCATTGATTGCACCCATCTGCTTGATCAGTTCGCGCATGTTCTGCGCGCCAGCGCCGGAGGCTGCCTGATAGGTCATCGCGCTCATCCACTCGACCAGACCGGCTTCGAACAGACCGCCAAGGCCCATCAGCGCCAGGCTGACGGTGCAGTTGCCGCCGATGTAGTTCTTGGTGCCGGCATCCAGTTGCTGGTCGATCACGCGACGGTTCACCGGATCGAGCACGATCACCGCATCGTCCTGCATACGCAGCGAGGACGCCGCGTCGATCCAGTAGCCCTGCCAGCCCGCTTCACGCAGCTTAGGGAAGACTTCATTGGTGTAGTCGCCGCCCTGACAGGTCAGGATCACATCGAGGCCTTTCAGCTCGTCGATGCTGTAGGCGTCCTTCAGCGCAGCGGTTTCCTTGCCAATATCGGGGCCCTGGCCGCCGACATTGGAAGTGGTGAAGAACACGGGCTCGATCAGGTCGAAATCCCGCTCTTCCAGCATCCGCTGCATGAGCACGGAACCGACCATACCGCGCCAACCGATCAGACCTACACGTTTCATCGCAACTACACCTATAGAAAAAGTGGCCCGCGCAGATTAAGGCGGGCCAGAAGATTACAACTTCGCGAGGGCCGCGACTACTGCATCGCCCATCGCCTGAGTACCGACCTTGGTACAACCTTCCGACCAGATATCACCGGTACGCAGGCCCTGATCGAGCACATCACTCACCGCCTGCTCGATGGCATCGGCTGCCGCTACCTGATTGAAGCTGTAACGCAGCATCATCGAAACGGACAGGATGGTCGCCAACGGATTGGCGATGCCCTGGCCAGCGATATCCGGCGCTGAACCGTGGCACGGCTCGTACATGCCCTTGTTGCCCGCATCCAGCGAGGCGGACGGCAGCATGCCGATGGAACCGGTCAGCATCGATGCCTCGTCGGAGAGGATGTCGCCAAACATGTTGTCGGTGACGATCACGTCGAACTGCTTCGGTGCACGCACCAGCTGCATTGCCGCATTGTCGACGTACATGTGGCTCAGCTCGATCTCGGGATAGTCCTTGGCCACTTCCTCGACCACAGCACGCCACAGCTGGCTGGACGCCAGCACGTTGGCCTTGTCCACCGAACAGAGCTTCTTGTTGCGCACCATCGCCATGTCGAAGCCGACCTTGGCGATGCGACGGATTTCGCTTTCACTGTACGGCAGCGTGTCGTACGCCATGCGCTCACCGTTCTCCAGCACCTTGCTTTCGCGCGGCTTGCCGAAATAAATGCCGCCGGTCAACTCGCGAACGATGAGGATATCCAGACCAGCCACGATCTCAGGCTTCAGCGACGACGCATCGGCCAGTTGCGGGTAGAGCAGTGCCGGACGCAGGTTACCGAACAGCCCCAGCTCGGAGCGAATCTTCAGCAGACCGCGCTCGGGACGAATGGCTGGATCGATCTTGTCCCACTTCGGGCCTCCCACCGCGCCAAGCAGAATGGCATCGGCAGCACGTGCACGCGCAAGGGTTTCGTCGGCCAGCGGCACGCCATATTTGTCGACCGCTGCGCCACCCAACTCGTCATAGCTCAGCTCGAAGTCCAGCTGGAACTTGTCATTGGCCAGCTGCAGAGCCTTGACCGCCTCGGCCATGATCTCCGGGCCGATACCATCACCGGGCAGAACCAGAATCTGTTTACTCATCACATTCCTCGATTTTCACTTGGGTGGACGCCGTTGTGTTCATCCACCGAAACCCTGCAAGTGGATGGATGACGCCTCATCCACCTTGCCCTTATCTCACTTGATGGCGCCGAACAGCCATGGCTGGCTCTGCTGGTGACGGGTCTCGAACGCCTTGATCGCGTCCGCGTCTTGCAGCGTCAGGCCGATATCGTCGAGGCCGTTGAGCAGGCAGTGCTTGCGGAAGGCATCGACTTCAAAGTCGTACTGCTTGCCGTCCGGGCGTGTCACGACCTGCGCAGCGAGGTCCACGGTCAGCTGGTAGCCTTCGTTGGCTTCGGCCTGTGCGAACAGCTCATCGACTTCCTCTTCCTTCAGCACGATCGGCAGCAGGCCGTTCTTGAAGCTGTTGTTGTAGAAAATGTCGGCAAAGCTCGGCGCGATGATCGTACGGAAACCGTACTCCTCCAGGGCCCACGGCGCGTGCTCGCGGGAGGAGCCGCAGCCGAAGTTCTCACGCGCCAGCAGCACGCTGGCGCCCTGGTAGCGCGGGAAGTTCAGCACGAAGTCCTTGTTCACCGGACGCTGCGAGCAATCCTGATTCGGCTGGCCGACGTCCAGGTAGCGCCACTCATCGAACAGATTAGGGCCAAAGCCGGTGCGCTTGATGGACTTGAGAAACTGCTTCGGGATGATCTGATCGGTATCGACGTTGGCACGATCCAGCGGACAGACCAGGCCGGTGTGTTGGGTAAAGGCTTTCATCCGTTATCTCCTCAGGCCTGGACCAGTTCGCGTACATCGATGAAATGGCCGGTTACCGCCGCAGCGGCCGCCATGGCCGGGCTGACCAAGTGTGTGCGTCCACCAGCGCCCTGACGCCCCTCGAAGTTGCGATTGGAAGTCGAGGCGCAATGCTCGCCGCTGCCCAGCTTGTCGGGGTTCATCGCCAGGCACATGGAGCAACCCGGCTCGCGCCACTCGAAGCCAGCCTCGACGAAGATCTTGTCCAACCCTTCAGCCTCGGCCTGCTGCTTCACCAGGCCGGAGCCCGGCACAACCATCGCCTGCTTGACGTTCGCGGCCACCTTGCGGCCCTTGGCGACCTCAGCTGCGGCACGCAGATCCTCGATCCGCGAGTTGGTGCAGGAACCAATGAATACGCGGTCCAGCTTGATATCGGTGATCGGCTGGTTGGCCGCCAGGCCCATGTACTTCAGCGCACGAACGATGGAATCGCGCTTGACCGGGTCGGCTTCGGCGGCGGGGTCCGGCACGCTCTGATCGACAGCCAGCACCATTTCCGGCGAAGTGCCCCAGCTGACCTGCGGCTTGATGTCCTCGGCCTTGAGTTCGACGACGGTGTCGAACACCGCGTCGTCATCAGAGACCAGGCCTTTCCACAGCTCGACCGCCTTGTCCCAGTCGTCGCCCTTCGGCGCGAACGGACGCCCTTCGACGTAGGCGATGGTCTTTTCATCCACCGCCACCATGCCTACGCGGGCACCGGCCTCGATGGACATGTTGCAGATGGTCATGCGCCCTTCCATGGACAGATCGCGAATCGCGCTGCCGGCGAATTCCAGGGCATGGCCATTGCCGCCGGCGGTACCGATCTTGCCGATCACGGCCAGCACGATGTCCTTGGCGGTGACGCCGAACGGCAGTTTGCCCTCGACGCGCACCTGCATGTTCTTCATCTTCTTGGCGACCAGGCACTGGGTGGCGAGCACATGCTCGACCTCGGAGGTGCCGATGCCGTGGGCCAGCGCGCCGAAGGCGCCGTGGGTGGAGGTATGCGAGTCACCGCACACCACGGTCATGCCGGGCAATGTCGCGCCCTGCTCCGGGCCGATGACGTGAACGATGCCCTGACGCACATCGTTCATCTTGAATTCGAGGATGCCGAAGTCATCGCAGTTCTCGTCCAGCGTCTGTACCTGGATGCGCGAGACCTCGTCAGCGATGGCTTCCAGGCCGCCCTGACGCTCGCCCTTGGTGGTCGGCACGTTGTGGTCCGGCGTGGCGATATTGGCGTCGATGCGCCATGGCTTGCGGTTGGCCAGACGCAGACCTTCGAACGCTTGTGGCGAAGTCACTTCATGCAGGATGTGGCGGTCGATGTAGATCAGCGACGAACCATCGTCGCGACGTTTCACCTCGTGCATTTCCCAGAGCTTGTCGTAGAGCGTCTTGCCGGCCATCGGACTTTTCCTCATCTGCTTTCTATGCGGGGCGAATAGCCCTTGCGCTTATGGGGACGATGCTAGGGACTTGCATTCAATTACTCAAATTCATATTTTTCATCCCAAGCATTCCCCTCAGGAATGCTCATTACCACCGGATAGAGATCGTTCATGGACCTGGCCAACCTCAATGCCTTTATCGCCATCGCGGAAACGGGCAGTTTTTCGTTGGCTGCGGAGCGCCTGCATCTGACCCAGCCTGCAGTCAGCAAACGCATCGCCGCATTGGAGTCGCAGCTGGACGTACGCCTGTTCGACCGGCTCGGCCGCGAGATAGGCCTGACCGAGGCAGGAAGAGCCCTGCTGCCGCGGGCTTATCAGATTTTGAATGTACTGGACGACACCCGCCGCGCCTTGACCAACCTCAACGGCGACATAGGCGGGCGTCTGAGCCTGGCGACCAGCCATCACATCGGCCTGCACCGCCTGCCGCCATTGCTGCGCGCGTTCACCCGCGCTTATCCTCAGGTCAGCCTGGATATCCGTTTTCTCGATTCGGAAGTCGCCTACGACGAAGTGCTGCATGGCCGCGCCGAACTGGCGGTCATCACCCTGGCGCCGCAGACTGCCGAGCCGGTCCGGGCAATGAAGGTATGGGACGACCCGCTGGATTTCGTCGTCGCGCCCGAGCACCCGCTGGCGGGCAAGGCGGATATTCGCCTTGCCGATGTCGCCGGCCATCCTGCCGTTTTTCCCGGCGGCAACACCTTCACTCATCACATCGCCCAGCGACTGTTCGAGCGTGAGGGCCTGACGCCCAATATCACCATGAGCACCAACTATATGGAGACCATCAAGATGATGGTCTCCATCGGGATTGCCTGGAGCGTGCTACCGCGCAGCATGCTCGACGAACAGGTAGTCAGCCTGCCTCTGCCGGGCATTCAGCTGACCCGGCAACTTGGCTACATCCTGCACAGGGAACGCACCCTGTCCAATGCGGCCAGAGCCTTCATGGCGCTGCTGGATGCTGAACGCGGTGACTGACCAGACGAGACAACTACAAAAAAGGGCGCCTTATGGCGCCCTTCTCTTCGTTGCAGATCAACCCTCCAGCGCGGGTCGCTGATCGGCATTGATCGGGATGCGCTTGGGCTTGGCCTCTTCCGGCACCACGCGCACCAGGTCGATGTTGAGCAGGCCACTGTTCAGCGCAGCGCCCTGCACCTCGATGTGGTCGGCTAGCCGGAACGACAACTTGAACGCCCGCTGAGCGATTCCCTGATGCAGATAGGTGACATTCTCGGCCTCGCTTTCGCGCCGCCCGCCACTGATGGTCAGCACGCTGCGCTCGACCTGCAGATCGAGGTCGGACTCCTCGAAGCCGGCGGCCGCGACCACGATTCGATACTGATCGTCACCGTGTTTCTCGATGTTATAGGGTGGATACGAGCTGCCGGTGTCGTTGCGCAGCGCGGACTCGAACAGGTCATTGAAACGATCAAAGCCCACGGATTGCCGGAACAGAGGGGCCATGGGGAACGAACTCATGATAAACCTCCTGAAATCAGCGAGTTGAAACAGGCGGGACCCGCCTTCGGCATCCCGCTGATCTCTAGATAGGAACCGTTCTGCAGATTTCAAGGCACAGAAAATGAGCCTGCTGACGAGAGGTAACACCATGTCCAGAGTCATGCTGATCACAGGTGCCAGTCGTGGTATCGGCGCCGCCACTGCCCGGCTGGCGGCCCACCAGGGCTACGCACTGTGCCTCAACTATCACCAACGCGAAGACGCGGTGAAACAGGTGCTCGAACAGGTCCACGCTGCGGGCGTATCGGCAATCACGGTCAAGGCTGATGTCGCTGACGAGGGTCAGGTGGTGCAGATGTTCGAGATGATTGATCGCGAGTTCGGCCGCCTCGATGTGCTGGTCAACAACGCCGGCATGCTCGAACAGCAGATGCGCCTGGAGCAGATGGACGCCGCCCGCTGGACGCGCGTGCTCGGTGCCAATGTCATCGGCAGCTTTCTATGCGCACGCGAGGCGATCAAGCGCATGTCCACTCAGCGTGGCGGCCAGGGAGGTTCGATCATCAATCTGTCCTCGATCGCCGCGCAGCTTGGTGCGCCTGGGGAGTACATCGACTATGCCGCGGCCAAGGGCGCTATCGACAGCATGACGGTCGGGCTGGCCCGGGAAGTGGCCGGCGAAGGCATTCGGGTGAATGCGGTACGACCCGGTGTGATCCATACCGAGATTCACGCCAGCGGTGGCGAGCCGGATCGCATCGAGCGGGTCAAGGCAAGCGTGCCCATGGGGCGCGGCGGGCAAGCCGAGGAAGTTGCCGAAGCCATACTCTGGCTCGCCAGTGAGCGCGCCAGCTATACCACCGGCGCGTTACTGGACGTCAGCGGCGGACGCTGATCGGTCTAACCCAGCGCCGCCACCGGAATACCCATGGTATTGACACCGAGCATCGTGTCTATCCGCGCGCAGTCGTTTTCCCGACGCAGCGCAGCGAAAAGCGCCACCGCCTCGGGGTAGTTGCGCGTAAGCAAAGCCAGCCACTGCTTCAGTCTGCCGGGCGCATAGCGTGGTGCGATCTTGCCCCGCGCCTGCTGCCAGAAGTCCACCAATGTGGGCTGGAACTCTGCCCAGCTCATCTCGGCGATGCTTTGCCCCTGTTCGGCGGCGGCGATCTGCCGTGCCAGGTCTGGCCGCGAAACAAGCCCGCGACCCAGCATGATGTTTTCCGTCCCGCTGACTTCTCGACAGCGACGCCAGTCTTCCAGCGACCAGATATCGCCGTTGGCGTATACCGGCACCACGACGACTTCCTGCACGCGAGCCACCCATTCCCAATGCGCTGGCGGCTTGTAGCCTTCGACCTTCGTTCGCGCATGCACCACCAACTGACCTGCCCCGCCGTCCACCAGCGCCCGAGCGCAATCGAGTGCACCGTCCGGGCTGTCGAAACCCAGGCGCATCTTGGCGGTGACCGGGATGTGCGCCGGCACAGTTCGCCGTACCTCACAGAGGATGGCGTGCAGCAAATCAGGCTCCCTGAGCAGGATGGCCCCACCGCGCGATTTGTTTACCGTCTTGGCCGGGCAGCCGAAATTCAGATCGATAGCAGGCGCACCCAGTGAGCAGGCATAGGCAGCGTTATCAGCCAGACAGGCAGGATCGGAGCCCAGTAATTGAACGCGCACAGGGGTTCCGGCGCGAGTAATGGCGCCAGTCTGCAATTCGGGTGCAAGTTTGCGAAAGCTGCTTTGCGGCAGCAGACGATCAGAGACTCGGATGAACTCGGTGACGCACCAGTCGACCCCACCCATCCGAGTCAGAACGTCGCGAAGGATTTCGTCGACCAGCCCCTCCATGGGCGCCAAAGCGATCTGCATACCAGGCCAATAGATGTTGAAAGGTTGGGCATTGTACGGATGCCCGACCGCTTTATGAATGTTGCGTGGCCGGTGGCGGGCTATTCTTCGATGGTCCCGCCAATGGTGTCGGTTCCCGTGGTAGCACCCATGCCGCCTGTGGTTCCGGTATTACCCGTTCCCATGGTACCCAGGTCACTGCCCTGCTGCGCCTTGTGGTCCCGACTGTCATGGCCTTCCGACTTTTCCCTGTGCTGGTCGGAACGCTCGCTCGATTCAACTGAGCTTTCGTTTGCAGCTCCCGGACGACGAGTGTCATCGGCGTTCTCCGCCGAACCGGCATACGCCCCGGCAGAAGCCGCCAGAAGCAATGCTGTTACCACTGTGAGTGCCCGATTCATGGCTACCTCCTATTGATGAACGACTGCGTTAATCACTGCGTCTTTCCAATCTGGGACGGCGACGGTGCTCCATGTCGGTCTCATTGCCACCATGGCCGGGTTCGGCCGTGTCGTCGTACTGCTCCGCCGCTGGCTTCTTGGAGGATGCGTCACCTGCCTCAGACTGACTCTGGTCATCCTCCAGATAGTCGATACCGCCGCCAATGCCCATCGAGCCATTGCCGGCGGCGCCGCGATCCGCCGCGCCCGTGTTCTGAGCCAACGGGATATCAGCGAACGGTCGCTCCAGATCCTGCGCGCTGACTGTTGAAGCAAGCGCTGCAACCAGCACACCAAGCTGAATACGCATGTCCGACACCTCCGCATCATCCACTTCATACTTGGGCAGCGGCGATTCCAAGGAGTGCGCCGGCGAGCGACCGATGGCATGCCGGAACCGCTTTCAGCGAGCGGGGTCACAACCACAAGGACGAATATTGGATTCAAAGAGGAAGCTCCAGATGGAACCTGCGCTGATACTCCTGATGATGATCCTGGGTTGGCTGTCGGTAGCGCTCTCCATGCTCTGGGGCATGATGAGAATCGCTCGTCGCCATCACCTGCCGCAGGCTCGCCCGGCAATCAAACAGTGTTTGCCACACCAGCCAGCAGCTCCCGGCACCCTGCCCTCATGGCACGCCTGACCGGTATTTCCATCTGATTTCAAATAAACCCGTGACAGCCGCGTTTAAAGCTGTAGAATGCGCGTCGCGGGATGGAGCAGTCTGGTAGCTCGTCGGGCTCATAACCCGAAGGTCGTCGGTTCAAATCCGGCTCCCGCAACCAATTTAAAAGGCCACTCAGATGAGTGGCCTTTTTTTGTGCGCGCAAAACTCTGAGGCGCTGGTGTTGGCACCAGACCTCGCATGAATCGCTAACCTTTTGAATGAAATACGCTTTTTTCCTTCCTTTTGATTGACATCGAGTAATCGGGCTGTAGAATGCGCCCCACAGACGCGGGATGGAGCAGTCTGGTAGCTCGTCGGGCTCATAACCCGAAGGTCGTCGGTTCAAATCCGGCTCCCGCAACCAAATCACGAAAAGGCCACTCAGACGAGTGGCCTTTTTCGTTTGCGCGTCTTTTTTGTCACGGACAGACCAACGCCCTCTTCGACCAGTAAGCCGCGTCTTCTAACAACAGGTCCGTAGAATTAACTCTTTATCGGAATAGTTGCTCAGCATAGTCGGAATAATTTTCCCTTTGTTTATGCATACGTCATTTATGGCCAGCAAAGGAGCAGATGGTTTATTCAGTTTAGAGCTAATTACCGCATTCGCTATAACCATTGATTATAGCCCTAGGCCAGCCTGCGTCAAAAACAAAATTCTTTTCAACTCAATAAGTTGGCTCTCCTAAACACCTCGCGACCTCCATCCGCAACTTTTTTTTGGCTCCCTAGCTTGACTTGGTTCACGTTATGACGGATATCTAGTCGCAACAGGGAGCAATACGTTGCAGAGCAGTTTAAGACCAACTGGACAGGTCAAGTTTTGCGGCGCAAGAGTTAAACCCCCTGCCTGATTAGTATCGCTCTTAATAAAGCGATGCGGGCTCGTTTGCCACAAGCATTGAGAGAATCGGGGCTCGCAGAGTGCCCGGAGTGCGGTAGCCATGCCCGATTCTTTCAAAGCCGCACGCGGACGCTAGCCGATCGCAGATGACGGGAAATTACGTATAAGTTATTCAACTCGACATATAAACAAGTCGATGGCGGTAGCTTTGTCTAATAAAAAATATTCTAGATCGGTATTAACTTTTGCCACAGGTAAAACCTACTACCCAGGCATTACGCCGTAATTCTTTATTTCCACTCAGAACGCCGACCAGCAGCGGCGCGCAGTAGCTGCGGCTCGACCAAATCGTTTCGCCTCGCCTTTGTGCAGGGAGAACTACCGTGTCAACAATCTTTTATGGAACGGAAGATCAGGACAAGGCATCGATTGCGCGGGATATCAATCAGAATGGCTACGCCTGCATACCCGGCTACTTGAACAATCTGCAACTAACTCAACTGCGCGAGCAAGTTTACGAGCAGGCTCGACAGCATCACGGGGAATATTTCGCTCATCACGACGGTGAACAGGTTGCGGGCTCGCTGCTTGCCACATTGAGCAGCGCACCGGAATTCCAGTCACTGTTGGAGGACGTGTACCAGCTTGGCGCCGGCGAAGAGGCGCCAAGCAAGCGCATCTACCTGGTGATGCGATGCGTGCAGGGGCAGACAGGCCGCAAGGAGTCGAACTGCTTCCACTACGACGCTTCTCTGGTAACGGCATTGCTACCTGTGGAAATCCCGCAGGAAGGCGACCAGCGCGGCGATCTGCTGGTGTTTCCCAACCTGCGCAAGCTTCGCAAGTACGTGCTGGTCAACGTTCTGGAGAAGGCACTGCTGCAGAACAAGTTGAGTCGCAAGCTGATTAGCCGCGCGATAGGCCTCGGACTGCTCAAGCCTCAGCGCCTGCAGCTGGTACCCGGCAATCTCTACCTGTTCTGGGGCTACCGATCCCTGCATGCCAACGAACCCTGCGATCCGGCGCAGCTGCGCGCTACCGCGATCTTCCACTACGGCGATCCTCACGCCGGCAGCCTGATGACCCGAATGATCCTCAGACACAACCAACGCAGGGCACGGCGGGCTAGCGCGATCGGCGCGCATCAACCTGTCTGAGCGCGCATCTGTAGCACCCAGCGATAACCCCCGAATGCCATTCGGGGGCGGCTGAGCTTCGATAAGGAAATCACCATGATCAACGTGACCAAGTCATACCTGGGCAGCAAGAACAAGTTCAAGGCTTACATAGACAGGATCTACAACACCGGCTGGCTCACCAACAACGGACCATTGGTAACCGCACTGGAGCAACGACTCAAGGACTACCTCGGGGTGAGGAACATCATCCTCACCAACAATGGCACCATCGCACTGCAGGTCGCGTATCGTGCGCTGGGGCTGACGGGCAGCGCCATCACCACGCCCTTCAGCTTCGTTGCCACCACCAGCTCGCTGCAGTGGGAAGGCATCAAGCCGCTCTTCGTCGACATCGACCCCGCAACCTGGAATCTGGACCCGGAGCAGATCGAGCGAAATATCCAGCCCGACACCTCCGCCATCGTCGCCACGCATGTGTTCGGCAACCCCTGCGATGTGGAACGCATCGAGCAGATCGCGCGCAAGAACAACCTGAAAGTCATCTACGACGGCGCCCATGCGTTTGGCGTTCGTCACAAGGGTCGCTCGGTCTACGACTGGGGCGATATCAGCACGCTGAGTTTCCATGCAACCAAGCTGTTCCACACCATCGAGGGCGGCGCCATCGTCACCAACGATGACGCCCTGGCCGAACGCATACGCCTGCTCTGCAACTTCGGCATCGTCGATACCGACCAGATCGAAGGCATCGGCATCAACGCCAAGCTCAACGAGTTCTCCGCCGCGATGGGCATGTGCGTGCTCGACGATATCGAGCTGATATTCGAGTGCCGGGCAGAGATCGGCCATCGCTACGAGCGCCGCCTTGGCGAACACTTCGATCTGCAACGGGCGCAGCCGGAATCCCAGTGCAACTACAGCTACTTTCCCGTTGCCCTCGCCGACGAAAGCCAGCTCCTGCGCTGCCGCTCGCAACTGAACGAGAACGGCATCAACCCCCGCCGCTACTTCTACCCGTCGCTGGACACGCTCGATCATCTGCAGCCGCAAGTGCCGCAGCCACGCTCGCGGGCCCTGAGCCGCAAGGTGCTGTGCCTGCCGATCTACCCCGGGCTGCCGCGCAAGGTGCAGGAAAAGGTCATGCAGACGCTGATCCAGGAAGCGATCCACAGCGAACAGTCGAACCGGACCCTGTTCCAGCCCTTTGCCGATGCGTTCGGGCTGTTCTGCGGCGTGGAGCGCCTGCCAGGTTCGGATTACCCGCGCATGCCCCTGACCACTGGAGGCCAGCAGTAACTCATGTCAGATCCCAAGCGGTTATCGGTGATCCGCAACACCAGCCTGAACTACCTCGGCCAGGCCTACGCCCTGCTGATCGGCATTCTGATCCTGCCGTTCTATCTGAAGCATCTGGGCGCCGAAGCCTACGGGCTGATTGGCTTCTTCGCGGTACTTCAGGCCTGGCTGCAGCTGCTCGATGCCGGGATGTCGCCGGCACTGGTGCGGCAGGTGGCACACTACCGCGGCCAGGGCGATCTCAGCACCGCGGCTGGTCCTGCAGGGCGGCTGCTGCGTTCGTTCGAGCTGCTGCTGCTGCCGATCGCCCTGGCGACCTGCGTGGCGATCTACCTGGGCAGCGGCTGGATCGCCGGGGCCTGGCTGCAGGCGCGGGAACTGAGCACCGGCACCATCATGCAGTGCATCAGCCTCATGGGCCTGATGGTCGCGCTGAGGCTCTACGCGACCCTGTACAAGAGCGGGCTGCAGGGCGTCGAACTGCACGGCTGGCTGAACGCAACAAACACCCTGATCGCCACCTTGCGCTACCTCGGCGGCCTGTTTCTGGTCGCCTATGTCTCGCAGGAACCGCTGGACTTCTTCCTGTTTCAAACCGCCGTGGCGCTGGTGGAAACGCTTGCCTTCGCCAGCAAGGCCTACATACAGCTGTCCAGCCCGAGGCTGCTCAGTGGCATCGACTGGCGCGTGGTGCGGCCGGTGCTGCCCTTCGCCGGCGGCATGTTCTTCACCTCGCTGCTGTGGATCGTGCTGACCCAGCTGGACAAGGTGCTGCTTTCTAAGGTGCTGCTGCTCAAGGAGTACGGCTACTTCTCGCTGGTGGCGCTGATCACCACCGGCATCATGACCCTGACCAACCCCCTGGTGCAGACGCTGTTGCCGCGCATGACCATGCTCGTGGCCGAGGGCCGGATCGCCGAAATGGAGCGGCTGTACCTGAACGCCACCCGCTTCGTCTGCAGCGTGCTGTTTCCGATGGCCGCGGTGATCGCCTGGCACGGGCATGCCCTGATCCTCGCCTGGACCGGCGACGCGGGCGCGGCGCAGTGGAGCGAGCGCATGCTGTTCTGGTACGTGCCGGGCAGCGCGCTGATGGCGGTCGGTGCCTTTCAGTTCTACCTGCAGTACGCCTATGGCCGGCTGCGCCTGCATATCTGGTATAGCGTGGTCTCCACCGCCATCAGCGTGCCGATCGTGATCTACGCAGCGCTCACCCACGGCGCCTATGGCGCGGCGCTTGCCTGGTTCTTCCTGCGCCTGGCGACCTTCGTGATCTGGCCTCCGGTGGTGCATCGGCGTTTCTCGCCCGGCCTGCAGGGCATCTGGACGCGTGACATCTTGCGAATCACCGCCGCGACCCTGATCGGCGTGGCGCTGGGCGAGCCGCTGTTCCTGCTGATCGCCAGCGACAACCGCTTCGACATGCTGATGGCGCTGGCCGTAAGCGGATTCATTTGCCTGGCGCTGGTCGCGGCCACCTCGAAATCACTGCGACTCAAGCTTCACCTACTCATCACCAAACGAGCGTCCAAAAATGGAATTGAAGAGCGAGCAAGCCTTGATTGAACGCTGGGGCGGCAAGACCGAGCCGCTGCTGAGCGTCGTCTGCCTGGCCTACAACCACGCATCCTTTATCAGGAAGGCGCTGGAGAGCTTCCTCCAGCAGGAAACGGATTTCCCTTTCGAGGTGATCGTCCACGACGACGCCTCGACCGACACCACCGCCGCGATCATCGCCGACTACGCGGCGCGCTACCCCCGCATCATCAAGCCGATCTATCAGACGCAGAACCAGTTCAGCCTCGGCGAGCCGTTCAGCACGCGCCTGTTCGCCCGCGCCGGGGGCAAGTACATCGCCTACTGCGAAGGCGACGACTACTGGACCGACCCGACCAAACTGCAGCAGCAGGTGGACTTCCTCGAGCAGCATCGTGACTACGTGATCACCTATCACGATGCCTTCATGTTCAACAGCAAGGGCATCATCCAGAGCCCGCAACTGACCGGAAAGCTGCGCAAGGACGCCACCGCGCAGGAGCTGATGCAGGGTCGCCCGCTCTCGACGCTCACCGTGTGCTTTCGCAATCTGGTGCAGGAGCTGCCGCCGGAACTGCTAGGCGTAAAAGTGCTGGATATCTGCTGGTGGTCGCTGCTCGGCGCCTACGGCAAAGGCAAGTTCCTGGAAACCATCAGCCCGGCCGCCTACCGCGTGCACGAGGGCGGCATCTTCTCCATGCAGCCGAGCCGGCAACGCATCCAGATGGCCATGCACGCCCACTACTCGCTGGCGCGCTACTACAGCCGCATCGGCAACAACGCGCTCTACGAGTACTTCCTGATCCAGGTGTTCGGCGAGTGCCTCTCGCTGATCTCGCCGTTCAGCAAGATCCAGGCGCTCTCGACCATCGCCCAGAACATCAGCCTCAACCTGCTGCGTCGGTTGAGCCCACGGCTGGCCAGGAGCTGACCGCCTACCCCGCTTCTTTGCACATAGCACCATGAGGAAGGATTCCCAATGACTGCCTTGACCCGCTCTTCGCTGGAATATGACGCGGACAACCGCATCGACCTTGCCGGGATAATGCGCACCGCCTATGACCACAAGGCGCTGATCATCACCATCACCGGCTTCTTCGCTGCGCTGGGCGTGCTCTACGCCCTGATCGCCACGCCGATCTACCAGGCGACGGCGATGATCCAGATCGAACCGAAAAAAGCCGCCATCACCGGCGTACCGGAAGTATCGGCCCGGCCGGATTCGGTGTCCCAGGCGGTTACCGAGATCTCCCTGCTGAAATCCCGCGCGGTGCTCGGCAAGGCTGTCGAGGAGCTCAAGCTCTACATCGTCGCCCAGCCCCGTCATTTCCCGGTGTTCGGCGCCTTCATGGCGCGCCGGCACGACCCGGCGACCGATGGCGCGCTGGCCGCCCCGCTGTTCGGCCTGAGCAGCTACGCCTGGGGCGGGGAAAAGCTCGAAGTGTTCCAGCTCGATGTGCCCGAAGCCTATCTGGGCGTGGAGCTGACACTGGTCGCCGGCACCGCCGGGGCCTACACCCTGCATGACGACGAGCACGAGCCGATCCTGCGTGGCCAGGTCAATCAGGCGGTGGAGAACCAGGGTTTCAAGGTGCAGATCGCCCAGCTGGACGCGCGTCCGGGCACCGAGTTCGCGCTGGTCCGCAACCGTCCGCAGACCACCGCGCTGGACTACCAGAATCGCCTGAAGGTCGGTGAGGCCGGCAAGGATTCGGGGATCATCTACATGTCACTGGAAGACCCGGACCCGCAACTGGCCAATCAGGTGCTGGACGAGATCAGTCGGCTGTACGTCAGCCAGAACATCCAGCGAAGCTCGGCGGAAGCAGCCCAGCGTCTGGACTTTTTGCGCTCGCAGCTGCCGCAGGTGCGCAAGGAACTGGAAAAGGCCGAGGCGGCGCTGAATGCCTACCAGACCAGCTCCAAGTCGGTGGATATCAGCATCGAAACCAAGGGCGTGCTCGACCAAATCGTCGCCCTGGAAACGCAGATCTCTGAACTGTCGCTCAAGCGCGTCGAATACGACCGTCTCTACACCCGCGAGCACCCGACCTATCGCACCCTGATCACGCAGATGAACGAACTGCAGGCTCAGAAAGCGCAGCTACTGAAGAAGGTCGACGCCCTTCCCATGACGCAGCAGGAGTTGCTGCGCCTCCAGCGTGACATGGAAGTCACCACCCAGACCTACACGCTGCTGATGAACCAGGCGCAGGAGCAGGACATCCTGCGCGCCGGCACCATCGGCAACGTGCGCATCATCGACAACGCCTACTCGATGATCGAGAAGCCGTCGAAACCGGTCAAACCGCTGGTGGTGGCCATCGCGATCTTCGTCGGCCTGCTCGTCTCGGCGGCAGTCATCCTGCTGCGCCAGGCCTTCTACCGCGGTGTGGAAAGCCCGGACGTGATCGAGAAGCTTGGCGTACCGGTCTATGCCGGCCTGCCCTACAGCGCCTCTCAGGATCAGCTCAATCGCAGCCGCAAGAGCCGCGACGGCAAGACCCGATTGCTCAGCCTCACCGAACCGACCGATCTGGCCGTTGAATCGCTGCGCAGCCTGCGTACCAGCCTCAAGTTCGCCATGCTCGAGGCGCGCAACAAGGTGCTGATGATCACCAGCCCGACGCCGTCGGTGGGCAAGTCGTTCGTCTCCAGCAACCTCGCCGCGGTCATCGCGCAGACCGGCCAGCGCGTGCTGCTGATCGATGCCGACATGCGCCGCGGCTACCTGCACACGCTGTTTGGCATGGCGCCGCGTCACGGGCTGTCGGATGCGCTGGCCAGCGGCCTGAGCCTGGCCGAGATCAGCAACCGCACCGAGCAGAAGAACCTGCACTTCATCTCCGCCGGGTTCTCCGCGCCGAATCCGTCCGAGCTGCTGATGCACGACAACTTCTCCCGCCTGCTGCGCGAAGCGGAAAAGCTCTACGACTTCATCATCATCGACACGCCGCCGGTGCTGGCCGTCACCGATGCGGTATTGGTCGCCCAGCAGTCGGGGACCAACCTGCTGGTGGCCCGCTTCGGCCTCAGCACCAGCTCGCAGATCGACGCCTCCAAGCGGCGGCTGGCGCAGAACGGCGTGCTGCTCAAGGGCGTGATCCTCAATGCCGTGAAGCGCAAGGCCTCGACCTCGCCGTACGACAGCGGCGCCTACGGCTATTACACCTACACCCAGCAAGCCTGATCGCCAGACAAGGAGGTGCACCATGCTCAGAACCGTCTCGATGATGCAGCCCTACCTATTTCCGTACCTGGGCTACTTTCAGTTGATCGCGCTCAGCGATGTGTTCGTGCTGGGCGACGACCTGCAATTCGTCAGGGGCTCATGGATGAACCGCAACCGGATCCTCGTCAACGGCCAGCCCAAGCTGATCAGCTTTCCGCTGAAGAAGGGCCATCAGACCGAGCGCATCAACGAGCGCTGGCTCTGCGACGACTTCGACAAGGAAGCCGCGGCCCTGATGCTGACCCTCGAGCGCTGCTACGCCAAGGCACCCCAGCGCGACGCGGTGCTGCCGCTGATTCGCGGCATCCTGCAGTGCCCGGAACGCAATCTGGCGCTGTTCACCGAAAACTCCCTGCGCTGCCTCTGCGCCTACCTGGGCATCCGCACGCCGATCTATCGCGGCTCCAGCCTCGGCTTGCCGGCGAAGATGGACATGCAGGACCGCGTCATCCAGATCACCCATCGCATGGATGGCGAGCTCTACCTCAATCCCATCGGCGGCATGGAGTTGTACTGCCTGGCCCGCTTCCGCGCCGACGGCCTGCTGCTGCGCTTCCTGCGCATGGATGAGGTGGGCTACCCGCAGCTCAAGCATGCGTTCGTTCCGTCGCTGTCGATCATCGACGTGCTGATGTTCAACAGCCGCGAAGAGGTCAAGGAACTGCTGCAGCGCTTCAGCGTGGTCGAGGGACAGGAAAAAAGGGCAACGCTGACGCTGGCGTGAAGACATTTCGCCTGCCATCGGATTGGGGCAGGCCAATCAGGGAAGGACATCCCATGACATCGAGCAATACCGCACGCTGGTACCTGATCCAGACCAAGCCTCGCCAGGAGGCCCGCGCCGAGGAGCACCTGTTGCGCCAGCACTTCGAGTGCTACCGCCCGCTCAAGGCGCCTGCGCCCTTGCGCGGCTCACAGGGGACCAAGACCGGCGAGGCGCTATTCCCCGGCTACCTGTTCATCCGCCTGGATTGCATTCACGACAACTGGTACCCGATTCGCTCCACTCGGGGCGTCAGCCGCGTAGTTAGCTTCGGCGGCCAGCCGACGCCGGTACGCGACGAGCTGATCGAACAGTTGCGACAGCGCCTCGCCCAGCCGCAGACCATGGCGGCGGCGCCGTTCTCACCTGGCGAGCGGGTCCAGGTCAGCGGGGGCAGCTTCAGCGACATCGAAGCGATCTTCGTCAGCAGCGACGGCGAGGAGCGCTCGGTCATCCTGCTCAACCTGTTGCAGCGTGAACAGAAGGTCCGGGTGCCCACCCGCTATCTCCAGTGCCACCCCTGACCCAGGTGCGAGCAGCCTGTCAGGTTCAATCAGCGAGCCAAGCGATGAAGATCCTATTCCTCAATGCGTTCTATACCCCGCACGTCGGCGGCGGCGCGGAAGTCATCCTCCGGCACCTGGCCGAAGGGCTGCGGCGGCGCGGATGCGAGGTAGCGGTGCTGGCGACCGGCCCGGATGCCGGGCTGGACATGCAGGTTCAGGACGGGGTGCGGGTCTACCGCGCCAATCTGGCGAACAGCTACTGGCACTACACCCAGCAGCGCCCCAGTCGCCTCGCGCGGCTCGGCTGGCACTACCGCGACCGCTACAACGCCGACATGCGCTGCCATGTGCGTGACGTGATCGCGCGGGAACGGCCGGACATCGTGGTCTGCAACAACCTCACCGGCTGGTCGATTTCCGCCTGGGACGAAATCAGCGCGGCCGGCCTGCCCATCGTCCAGGTGCTGCATGACCTCTACCTGCTCTGCCCGAAGGACACCATGTTCAACCACGGCAAGAGCTGCCAGCGCCAGTGCGGTATGTGTTCGGTGTTCCGTCTCCGCCACGCCGGCGCCTCAGCGCAAGTGGCCACGGCGATCGGCGTCAGCCGCTTCGTGCTCAAGCGCATCACCGCACAGGGCTATTTCAGTGGCGCGCGCCAGCATGTGGTGCACAACTGCACGCCGGCCAACCCCGGTCAGGGCAGCAAGCCCAGGCAGCGCAGTAACCATCCACTGCGCTTCGGCTATATCGGCACGCTGTCGGAGAACAAGGGCGTCGGCTGGCTGATCGAGCAGTTCCAGCGGCTGGACATCAATGCGCGGCTGGATATCGCCGGGCGCGGCAAGCTGGACTACGAAGCCAAGCTGAAGGCCATGGCCGATCCGAAAAAGGTCAGCTTTCGCGGCTACTGCGACAGCGACGAGTTCATGCAGAGCATCGACGTGCTGGTGGTGCCGTCGCTGTGGGGCGAGCCGTTCGGCCTGGTGGCCGTCGAAGGCTGCGCCAACAACCTGCCGGTGATCGCCAGCAACATGGGCGGGCTGCCGGAGATCATCCGCGACGAATGCAACGGCCTGCTCTGCTCGCCCGATGATCCCGACTCACTCGGCATCGCCATGCTCTGGCTCTACATCGACGGCGCACTGCGGCAACGGCTCGCCAGCCAGGCACGGGCCAGCGTGCTGCCGCTGCTGGATATGGAACGCATGCTGGATCAGTACCAGACCATCCTGCGCGAAACACTTCAGGGAACGAGAATCCACCATGAACCAGAGCCTGCTGATTACCCCGCGGCGACGCGAATCGAATCCGTTGGCCTTCGACAAGCCGACATTGTTGACGCTGGTCGTCGCCTCGCTGCTGCTGACTGAAACCTTTTCCGGCGCACTGCGCTACTACTTCGACATGGCCGGGATTTCCTGGCTGCTGTACCTGCCCAAGATTGCCTGCCTGATCGCGCTGGGCCTGGAGCTGCTGCGCTACCGCGGCTGGCCGGCGTTCTGGCTGGTGCTGCTGGGGCTTGTCACTTCCGCCCAGCTGGCACTGATGCATGGCGCGGAGCTGGCCAACATCGGTTTCAGCCTGTTCATCTACATTCCGCTGTTGTTCGGTCTGATCTGCGGCCGCCATGTGGAGTTGCGGCTCGGGCTGCTGCGCCGAATCATCGGCTTCTGCCTGATCGCCTGCTTCGTCGGCATCGCGCTGGACATGCTCACCAGCGTGCCGTGGAAGGGCTACAGCTACATGGTCGGCGAGGTGGAACTAAGCGCCAACCGCTCGTGGGCGTTCGACGACATCGACCGCATCGGCGGCTTCGCCCGCATGTCCACCGCGCTGTCGGTGATGATTGCGGTGTACAGCCTGTTCATTGCCGCCTTCATCCGCCCGCGCTTGCTACGCCTGGCGCTCTATGTCGCCGCACTGATCGGTATCGTGCTGACTACCAACAAATCCACTGCGGCGGCCTACCTGCTGACGTTGCTGATGCTGCTGGTCACGGCCTACCGCTTCGCCAGCGCCACGGCGTTTCTCGTCGCGGTGCTGGTCGGCCTGATGCTGCCGATGTTTAGCCTGGTGCTCAGCCTGGACCCCAACGCCGCGAACAACGGCTCGCTGCTGGCCTCATTCGCCGACCGTCTGATCAACAGCTGGCCGAACTTCATCGGGGTCATCACCCGCGAGGGATGGGGCTGGTGGGGCGCGGGATTCGGTGCGGTGGGCAGCGCAGGACAGGTCTATCCCGTACCGGGCCTCGAGCTGCTGAGCGTCGCCGACAATACCGCGCTGTACCTGTGGGGCATGCTCGGCGTGTTCGGTGTGCTCCTCTACCTGCTGACCTTTCCGCTCATGCTGCGCCTGCATGAACGGGGCCTGCGACTGCGCAGCGCGTTGCTGCCGATCGTTTTCTGCATCTGCCTGGTGGCCTGGGCCACGGATGTACTGGAGGTGTCCATCGCCACGCTGTTCCTGGGCCTGGCGATCTCCCACGTGCTGACCCCGGCCCGCGCCCCGAGCAACAACCTGGCGGCGCAACGGCTGCCCGAGTTGCAGCACCTGACCTGAGACCTACCTTCACGGATGATCCACATGACGAAGCGCTCTACCCCGCTCAACGCCCTGCTGCTGGGCGGCTTGCTTGGCCTTGCTCCGCTTGCCCCGGCCCAGACCACCGAGGAGCCTTTCGTGGTCGGCGTCTGTGCCCACGAACTGCACAAGGGCGACCCCAGCGGCCGCGCCTACGCCATGATGCGCGACGCCGGCATCACCTCCGTACGCACCGACGCCCACTGGGCCTATGTCGAGCGTCGGCCCGGGCAACTGAAGATCGAACCCTCCTGGCAACGTTACCTGAAGACCACCGCCAAGCACGGGCTGAGCACCCAGTTCATCCTCGGCTACGGCAATTCGCACTACGGCGGCGGCGAGAAACCCCGCAGCGAGCCGGTCAGGGCGGCATTCAATCGCTATGTCGAGTTCATCACCGAAGAGCTGAAAGGCAAGGTGGCGTATTACGAGATATGGAACGAATGGGACGTCGAGGACCCGCGCGACCCGGAATTCACCCAGGATTACGCGCGGCTGATCGCCGATGCGTCCGGGATCATCCGGCAGCGCGCGCCCAACGCCAAGGTGCTCGCCGGCGCCGTGACCAGCCAGGGCATCGACTCCGGTTTCGCCCTGCGCCTGCTGGAGAACGGCCTGATGCAATCGGTCGACGGCCTGTCGTTGCACCCCTACGTGCACTGCCGCGGCTGGCGGCGCAACACCCCAGAGGCCTGGATCGAATGGATGAGCGAGGTCGACAAGGACCTGACCCGCGCCGCCGGACGCCCGGTACCGCTCTACCTGACGGAAATGGCCTGGCCTGCCCACCAGGGCGCATGCGGCATCGATGAAAGCCTGCAGGGGGCCTACCTCGCCCGCGCCTTCTTTCTGGCCAAGACACTGCCGAGCATCAAGGGCATGTGGTGGTACGACTTCCGCAACGATGGCACCGACAAGACCGAACGCGAACACAACTTCGGCCTGGTACGACAGGACTTCACCCTCAAGCCGGCCTATTCGGTGCTCGCCTCCATCAGCCCGATCGTCAGCCAGTACAGCTTCCTCAGCCGCGAAGAGAAAACTCCGGGTGACGTGGTGATGCTGCGATTCGCCCGCGGAGACGATGAACTGATGGTGGCCTGGAGCACCGGCAAGCCGCGAACCGTGGAGCTGCAGAGCGCCGAAGGCCAGGCGGGTCAGGTGGCGCTGATCGATACCGCCCAGCCCCAGCACGGCCGTGTGGTCACCAGTACCGAGTGGAAGTGTCCGGGCAAAGGCCAGGCCTGCAGCACCGAGGTGGAGCTCGATGGATTCCCGAAAATCATCAGCCTGCGCGCGGTGCAGAACGACGGTTGACCCCTGTCGCAACATGCACTGACCGCACGACCGGCCACCCAGGCGAAACGCAACCGGACCAGCACGCGCGGGCCAACCCACATTGACCGCCAAGCACGACGCATCGCTTCGCCAGCCGCCACCTGGCAGCGCACACCTTCCCCGCAAGGAGAGCCCTACATGATCGCCATCAACGCCCGTTTCCTGACTCAGGAAACCCGCGGTGTGCAACGTTTTGCCGAACAGGTCTGCCTGGAACTTGCCGCCATGCGCAAGGACCTGACATTCGTCGCACCGGACGATATCCGCATGCACGCCAGCGCCGAGCGCCTGCAGGTGCGGCGCATCGGCCGCAACCACGGGCATCTGTGGGAACAGCTGGACCTGCCTCTCTGGCTGGCGCGCCATGGCTATCCGCCGCTGGTATCACTGTGCAACACGGCACCGCTGATCTACCGCAACCAGATCGCCACCCATCACGACATCACCTATGTGCGCCATCCGGAAAGCTATTCGCGCACCTTCCGCAGCGTCTACAAGGGCATCACGCCGCTGCTGCTCAAGCGCATCAAGGCACTGATCACCGTCAGCGACTTCTCACGCAAGGAAATCGCCCGCTACTACGGCTACCCGAGCGAGAAGATCTGCGTCGTCCCCAATGCGGTGGCGGCCAAGTTCCATCCGCCGAGTGGTGCGGACCGCAGCGGCAATGCCAGGCCATACGTGCTGGCGGTGTCTTCCCCGAACGCGCACAAGAACTTCGCGCGGATGGTCGCGGCCTTCCTCAGCCTGGAAGGCTTCGATGACGTGGAACTGCACATCGTCGGCGACTCGCACTCGGTCTTCTCCGGCTCCACCTCCAGCATCGATGGCAATCCACGCGTACGCATTCTCGGCCGGCTGAACGACGATCAGCTGGTGCGCGAATACCAGGGCGCCACCGCCTTCGTGTTCCCTTCGCTCTACGAAGGCTTCGGCATTCCGCCGCTGGAGGCCCAGGCCTGCGGGTGTCCGGTGATCGCCGCGCGGGCCGCATCGATACCGGAAGTGCTCGGCGAGAGCGTGCTCTATTTCGAGCCCCTGAACATCGAGGACATTGCCCGCTGCATGCGCCACGTGCTGCAGGACGCGCGACTGCGCGACGACCTGCGCACCCTCGGCCTGGCCAACGTCGAGCGCTACTCCTGGAAGCGCTCGGCGCAGACCGTGTCGCAGCTGATCGACAAGGCACTAATGGGCAAACCCAGCCCGCCGTCCTTTATCGCCTGGTCATCGGACCGTCCCTGATGCCCGACGAATGCAGTCCCGACACTCAACTCCATCAACCAAGCGAGGCAGACCATGGAACGGTTGGCGCATATCGACGCGCTACGCGGCAGCGCAGCCCTACTCCTGATTTTCCAGACCCTGCTGTTGCCACTGTCAGACGGCTGGGCACTGCAGCACGCCCTGGACCCCGGACTGCTGGCGGTGCTCTGGTTCCTGCTGTGCTGCGGTTTCATCGTGCCGGCCAGCCTGCATACCAGCGTCGACGGCGGGCGAGGCTTCGTCGTCCGCCGCCTGCTGCGCCTGCTGCCGGTCTACCTGCTGGCGGTGCTGCTGACCGCCATTCTGTTGCCGACGGCACCGGCCTGGCTGCCGGGTGTGGCCGCGCCAGGCGGCGCCATGGCGTTCGAGGTCATCGGCGCTTACGGAGCGCTGCTGCCAATCCTGCTGTTCTACGGATTGTGCCTGCTGCTGCAGGTGCTCGGCCTGTTGCACAGCGTCAGTCTGCGGACCAGCTGCGCGCTCGTGCTGCTGGCGGTGGCGCTGCTGCTCGCCCTGGCGCGGCAGCTGCTGGGCACAGAGCTACCGGTCACGCTGCCGCTGGCGCTATCACTGATGTTTTTCGCGTCACTCAGGTACGAGGCCAAGCATGAAAGCAGCAGCTACGCCCGCAGACGAGCCCGCGAATATGCGCGCTACACGCTGCGAATCTACCTGCTGGTGCTGCCGATCATCTTCCTCGCCGGCTGGTCTGCGGACGCAACCGCCTGGCCCCGGGACCTGCTCACCTATGCCCTGGCCATCGTGACCTTCCTGCTGGTCACCAGCCGACTACCGCTACGGGCACCGCCGCTCGTCTGGCTTGGAAGCCTCAGCTACTCGCTCTATCTGTTGCTGCCAGCGATGCAGCGCCTGAGCGAACTGCTGCCCCAGGCGCTCGGCCTGACCGGCCCGACCGCCAGCCTGGCTGGCGCTGTGTTCGGCCTGCTGCTGGCCCTCGGCAGCGCCCAGCTCTGCCGTCAGTTTCTGGATCTGCCGCTGGCTCACGCCGGCAGGCGCCTGACCAGACAACACGACCTGATGCCACTGGCACGCCTGCACAGCCGCTGAGGCTCACCGCCTCGCTGCTCACTCTTTCTCGATCAAGGATGTCATGCCATGAAAGTTGCCATCGTTCACGACTGGCTGGTGACGTATGCCGGCGCCGAGCGCGTGCTCGCCGGGCTGTGCGCCGTCTGGCCGGACGCCGATCTGTTCGCCGTCATCGATTTTCTCTCCGACGCCGACCGTGCCCACCTCGGCGGCAAGCGCGCCACCACCACCTTCATCCAGCAACTGCCGAAGGCGCGCACCCATTACCAAAAGTACCTGCCGCTGATGCCGCTGGCCATCGAGCAGCTCGACATGTCCTCGTATGACCTGATCATTTCCAGCAGCCACGCAGTGGCCAAGGGCGTGCTGACCGGGCCCAACCAGCTGCACATCAGCTACGTGCATTCGCCCATCCGCTACGCCTGGGACCTGCAGCACCAGTACCTGCACGAAGCCAGCCTGGAGCGCGGCATCAAGGCCAAGCTGGCGCGCATGCTGCTGCACTACATGCGCATGTGGGACCAGCGCACCGCCAGCGGCGTCGACGAGTTCATCGCCAATTCGCACTTCATCGGCCGGCGCATCAACAAGAGCTACCGGCGCCAATCCACGGTGATCTACCCGCCGGTCGACACCCGCCAGTTCACCCTGCACGAGGCCAAGGAAGACTTCTATCTCACCGCTTCGCGGATGGTGCCCTACAAGAAGATGCCGATGATCATCGAGGCGTTCGCGGCTATGCCGGACAAGCGCCTGATCGTCATCGGCACCGGCCCGGAAATGGAAAAGGCCCGTGAAGCGGCCGGGCCCAATGTCACCCTGCTCGGCTACCAGAGTTTCGAGGTGCTGCTGCAACACATGCAGCGCGCCAAGGCGTTCGTCTTTGCCGCCGAAGAAGATTTCGGCATCGCGCCCATCGAGGCCCAGGCCTGTGGCACGCCGGTGGTCGCCTACGGGCGCGGCGGCGTACTGGAAACCGTGCGCGGGCTCGAACATGCCGAACCCACGGGCGTGTTCTACCCGGAGCAGACCACCACCTCGCTCATCGCCGCCATCGGCGAGTTCGAGGCCCAGTGCTCGCGCATCACACCGGAAAACTGCCGACGCAATGCCGAGCGCTTCTCCAGCGAACGCTTCCAGCAGGAAATCCGCGCCTTCGTCGACGCGCGCCTTCGCGAAGCCAGGGCCTTCGACCATCAGCAAAGCTCGGCGCCCTTGCCGGCCCCCAGCACGCCGCTCTACCCGGCAGCCGTGGCGCCGATCAAGCACGCCTGATGCGTTTACCCATCAACCCCATTCACTTACGAGGTTTCAAGGATGAACACAGTAAAAAAGTGGATGAGAGTGACCCGAGCGCTCGGGTTCGCTCTCGTTGTAGTGGTCGAGCCAGCCAGCGCTGCGGTGAACGCCGACACGCTGATCACCGAACCGACCAACCCGTCCGGCCAGTTGCCGGCCTGCAGCAGCGCCGGCAGTGCGAGCGTCATCGCCTACAGCGACTCGTCAATCGACGCCACGCCACGCTGTGGCTCCAATGGCGGCGGGCAGCAGGAAAGCCCATCCGGTCCTCAACCGTATCGATTCGCGGAACCGGCGTCCGGTTCGTTCTGGAGTCCGCCGGCAGACAGCAGGCGCTATTCATTCTGATCCGGGCCGTTACCGCACCGGGTTATGCAGGAGCACAGGCATGAGCACAGAAGAAACATCCAGAACGTCGCTGATTCTGGCCGATGGCTATTCCTACACCGAACTCATTCCCGCACCCGGCGCGCCTGACGGACCGTCGGGCAATGGATTCATCCGCATCTTCCACGCCTTCTTCAGCCCCAACGAAGAAGGCACGACAGCCGACGTGCAGCAGGCCGACTGCCTGTCGTTGGCCACGCCTGAACAGAGCTGAGGAGATATTCCGTGCAGAACACCGCGCGCGTCGAACCCTGCAAGCAGAGTGCACAGGCAGCCGCCGCCAGCGCCGGCGAGATGCCGGTGCGACGGCAAACCACCATCGTCACGGTGACCTACGGCGACCGCCTGGTTTACCTGCGCCGACTGATCGAGCAGGCCTTCGCCTTCGAACAGATCACCCGCGTACTGGTGGTCAGCAATGCCTCGACCGCACCACTCGAACAGCTCACCAGCCGCTGGCCAGGGCAGGTGCGCATCATCCCACTGGCGCAGAACACCGGCTCGGCCAACGGCTATGCCGTGGGGCTGGAAGCGGCGCTGGCCGAAGGCGCGCAGTACATCTGGATGATGGATGACGACAACGGCCCCACCGCGGCCGCGGTGCGGCTGCTGCATGAAGAACTGGCGCGAATGGCGGACGAGGTAGGGCTGCATCGTACCGCCGTGCTGGGCTTTCGCCCCAGTCAGCAGGAAGACATCGCCCGCGGCGTACCGAGCCGTTTCGCCATCCAGCCACGTTCCAGCTACTTCGGCTTTCACGTCGCGCAGCTGCCGTACAAGGTCTGGCGCCGCCTGCCCTGGGGCCGGCCAAAAGGCACGCCGCCGCGGGCCATCGACCTGCCGTTCGCCCCCTATGGCGGCATGCTCGCCCATCGCAGCCTGTACCAGGCGATCGGGGTGCCCTTGCGCGAGCTGGTGCTCTACGCCGACGACACCGAGTACACCCGTCGCATTACCGCCAAAGGTGGCCGTCTGCGTCTGGTGACCGATGCGCTGATCGACGAGCTTGAGCTGTCCTGGAACATCAAGGCGCACACCCGCAACATCTACGAAGCCTTCCTGCTCGGTGATTCCGATTTCCGCGCCTACTACACCGCCCGCAACCAGGCCTGGTTCGACACCTACGTCTGGGCCGCCTCACCCTGGCTCTATCGGTTGAACCGAAGCATCTTCCTCGGCCTGCTGCGGCACGTGGCCCGGCGACAGCAGGTTCCGGAACGGCTGCAACTGATCGAGCAGGCCATCCGTGACGGCGAGAACCGTTCGCTGGGGATGCATCAGACCTTTCCGTTGCGCTGAACCCATTCCAAGGAGGAGCCGATGCACGCGCCAACCACCGCGCCAAGAGACAACAACTTCGATTTCCTGCGCTTCTTTGCCGCCTCGATGGTCGTGTTCGGCCATAGCTACGGCCTATCCGGTCAGGCGGACCGGGAACCTCTGCGCCTGTTCAGCGGCAGCTACGACTCGGCGGATATCGCCGTACACGTGTTCTTCGTGATGAGCGGTTTCCTCATTGCGGCGTCCTGGCTGAACAGCCGCAGCGTGCTGGATTTTGCAGCCAAGCGAGCCCTGCGCATCATGCCGGCACTGATCGTCTCGGTGCTGTTCGTGGTCCTGCTGATCGGCCCGCTGGCCACCGAGCTGCCGCTTGGCGATTACTTCACCGCCCCCGGCACGCTCGCCTACCTGGCCAACGCCGCGCTGATCACCGAGTTCCGCCTGCCCGGCGTATTCGAGGCCAACCCGTTTCCCCACAGCGTCAACGGTTCGCTCTGGACACTGCCTTACGAAGTGCTGATGTACGCCACCGTGCTGACGCTCGGAATCGTCAAGGTCTTCGGCCGCAGCAGCGCGCAGATCGGCCTGATTCTGATGGTGGGTGTGCACTTCCACCTGATGCCGATCTACGAGATGCAGAGCGACCTGCTGCGCAAGGCCACTCGCCTGGGAATGTTCTTCTATACCGGCGTGCTGCTCTATCTGTACCGGCAGCTCGTTCGCTGGAACTGGAAAATCGCAGCTCTGCTGGTTGCGGCCAACCTGGTGAGTGCCCGCACCGATCACTGGGAGCTGGTGCACGTGCTGACCCTGCCCTACCTGACGCTCTACCTCGCCCAACTGCGCATTTCGAGGCTGGCCGGCTTCGGCAAGGCCGGCGACTTCTCCTACGGCCTGTACATCTTCAGCTTCCCGGTCCAGCAGCTAGTGATGCACTGGACCGACGGCCAGCTGCCACTGATCCCCTTCATGCTCCTTGGCTTCACTGCCAGCCTGGCGCTCGCGGTGCTGTCCTGGCACCTTGTCGAATCGCCAGCGCTTCGGCTCAAACGCTACCTGCCGCGCCAGAGCCCCTCAACGGCGCCGGTAGTTGCGACATCCAATCGCTGATCGCTAAAAATCCTCTACGGGACTGGCGAGCGCGTCCTTGAGCTTTCTTGCCTCCAGTTTAGGAAACGAAAAACGGACGGCAAGTATCGAGTCAGCGCCGTCATCCATTATCACCAGCTCAGCGACACGCGTATTGTCCTTGGCGGCAGCTACGGCTGTCGTGACATTAGGATGCTTCTTGGCGCGATCCAGGCCTTCGATGAAGGTGTAGGTTAGGTTTCCTGCGTTAGCCGCCACGCTTTCGTAACTGGACAACTTTGCTGCGAAATCCTGCCGGCTGCTACGGCGGTCCAGATCAAGAAGATCAAGCTGCGAACTGGCATCAGCCAGTGAGACAAGCGCAAAGGTCTTAGCCAGCGCAGCGACCGCCTGTACATAGGCCTGCTGCTCAAAAGCTGACAACAGACTGACCATATAAAGCTTGTCGCCGGAGAACAGTAAAGCGGCGGTAAAAGCGTGCCCCACGAATTTGACGTCATCTATGCACAGTGCGGTGGCGCCAATTTCTACAGAACAATCGTAATAGCCAGCCTGATTGCTGTATTTGCTGAACGGCGCGCCATACACATGCTCCTTGAACAGCGCATCATCGGCCAAAGCGCTCGTGCACAACGCCATGGCAGCGGTCATCGCCAGGCCTTTCGATAGCAACGTTTTCATGAAGTCCATTTCCCCTGTTGACTGAAGGCGGCGATGATAGCCTTTTGACACCTCACGCAACACGATCGCAGTACGACCGCCGCATGCGACCAATGGTTCGAGGTTTAGCCCAGCCAGACCGCCACGCTCCCGGCCAAGGCAATGGAACGGTGAACCGCTGAACGGACGAGCGCTGCCGCTTTCAGTCTGGCTAAAAAATGCTCAGCTCTATATACTCGCGCGCCTTTTTCATGCGCGGTTTTCGAGGTTCAAAGTCGATGAGCAAAACGCCAACAGTCGGGTTCGTGAGCTTGGGTTGCCCCAAGGCAACGGTCGACTCTGAACGCATCCTCACCCAGCTGCGCATGGAGGGCTATCAGATCGTGCCGTCCTACGAGGATGCCGATGTGGTGGTGGTCAATACCTGCGGCTTCATCGACAGTGCAAAGGCCGAATCGCTGGACGCCATCGGCGAGGCGATCGCCGAGAACGGCAAGGTGATCGTCACCGGCTGCATGGGCGTGGACGAGAACAACATCCGTGGCGTGCACCCCAGCGTGCTGGCGGTTACCGGCCCGCAGCAGTACGAGCAGGTGGTCAATGCGGTGCACGAAGTGGTGCCGCCGAGCATCGAGCACGATCCTTTCGTCGACCTGGTGCCACCGCAGGGCATCAAGCTCACCCCGCGCCACTATGCCTATCTGAAGATTTCCGAAGGCTGCAACCATACCTGCAGCTTCTGCATCATCCCCTCCATGCGCGGCAAGCTGGTCAGCCGCCCGGTGGGCGATGTGCTCAGCGAGGCCGAGCGCCTGGTCAAGGCCGGCGTGAAGGAAGTCCTGGTGATCAGCCAGGACACCAGCGCGTATGGCGTGGACCTCAAGTACAAGCTGGATTTCTGGAACGGCCAGCCGGTCAAGACGCGCATGCTCGAGCTGTGCGAGGAGCTGGGCAAGATGGGCGTCTGGGTGCGCCTGCACTACGTCTATCCGTACCCGAACGTCGACGACGTGATCCCGCTGATGGCCGCCGGCAAGATCCTGCCGTACCTGGACATCCCCTTCCAGCACGCCAGCCCGAAGGTGCTCAAGGCGATGAAGCGCCCGGCCTTCGAGGACAAGACTCTGGCGCGCATCAAGAAATGGCGCGAGATCTGCCCCGAGCTGACCATTCGCTCGACCTTCATCGTCGGCTTCCCCGGCGAGACCGAAGAAGATTTCCAGTACCTGCTCGACTGGCTGACCGAAGCCCAGCTCGACCGCGTCGGCTGCTTCCAGTACTCGCCGGTGGACGGCGCACCGGCCGAGGCCATGGACCTGGAGCCGGTACCGGACGAGATCAAGCAGGACCGCTGGGACCGCTTCATGGCGCACCAGCAGGCCATCAGCGCCGCGCGCCTGCAGCTGAAGGTCGGCAAGGAACTGGATGTGCTGATCGATGAAGTGGACGAGGACGGCGCCATCGGCCGCTCCTGGGCCGACGCCCCGGAGATCGACGGCATGGTCTACATCGACGGCGAGAAACCGCTGCAGCCGGGCGACAAGGTCCGCGTGCGCGTCACCCACGCCGACGAGTACGACCTCTGGGCCGAAGTAATCTGATCCGCCCCGCCTAACGAAAACGCCCCGCTACTGCGGGGCGTTTTCGTTTCTGGCTACGCGCAACGGTCGCTGCACACCAATTAGCGCCAGCCGCGTAGGGTGGAAAACGGAGAAGCCTTTTCCACCACCTGACGGCGAACGCGTCAACGCTGCGGTGGTTGCCGCACCGGTGCGCCGTTGGCCACGTAGTAGCTCGCCGTGCTGCGCGGCAGCGGCTCGCGACCGCGAATCCGGTCGGCGATCTTCTCGGCCAGCATCATGGTGGTGGCGTTGAGGTTGCCGGTGATGATCTGCGGCATGATCGAGGCATCCACCACGCGCAGCCCTTCCACCCCATGCACGCGCCCCTGCCCGTCCACCACGGCCATATCGTCCGTGCCCATTTTGCAGGAGCAGGACGGGTGATAGGCCGTCTCCGCGTGCTCGCGGACGAAGGCGTCCAGCTCGGCGTCGCTCTGCGCTTCCACGCCCGGATTCAACTCGCGACCACGGTAGGGATCGAGCGCGGGCTGGGCGATGATCTCGCGAGTGATGCGGATGGCATCGCGGAATTCGCGCCAGTCCTGCTCGTGGGCCATGTAGTTGAACAGGATGCTCGGATCCTCGGCCGGGTCGGTCGAGCGGATCTCGATACGCCCGCGGCTGGGCGAGCGCATCGAGCCGACGTGGGCCTGGAAACTGTGACCGTCATGGGCGTTGCTGCCGTTGTAGCTGACTGCCACCGGCAGGAAGTGGAACTGGATGTTCGGCCATTCGAACTCGTCGCTGCTGCGGATGAAGCCGCCCGCCTCGAACTGGTTGCTGGCACCGATGCCGCTGCCGAGGAACAGCCATTCGGCGCCGATGGCCGGCTGGTTCCACCACTTCAGCGCCGGATACAGCGAAACCGGCTTCAGGCACTCGAACTGCAGGTACATCTCCAGATGGTCCTGCAGGTTCTGGCCAACGCCGGGCAGCTCGTGGACAAGTTTCACGCCGACCCGGCGCAGCAGCTCGCCCGGCCCGACGCCGGAACGCTGCAGGATCTGCGGCGAGGCGATCGCTCCGCCGCACAGCAGCACCTCGCGACGCGCACGCACGATGTACGGATCCTTGCGATCGCGCAGGTAGCGCACGCCCACTGCGCGCTTGCCTTCAAACAGGACGCGATCGGTCACCGCGTGCGTTTCGATGGTCAGGTTCGGCCGCTCCCTGGCCTGATCCAGATAGCCGCGCGCCGTGCTGGCGCGCCGGCCCTGGGGCGTCACGGTACGGTCCATCGGGCCGAAGCCTTCCTGCTGATAGCCGTTGAGGTCGTCGGTACGTGGGTAGCCGGCCTGCACACCGGCTTCGACCATCGCGTGGAACAGCTCGTTGTTGTCGGCCTTGGGTGTGGTCACGCTGACCGGGCCGACAGCGCCGTGGTAGTCGTTGGGGCCGATGTCACGCGACTCGGCCTTGCGGAAGTACGGCAGGCAGTCGAGGTAGGTCCAGTCCTCCAACCCCGGTGCCTTGGCCCAGTTGTCGTAATCCAGGGCGTTGCCGCGGATGTAGCACATGCCGTTGATCAGCGAGGAGCCGCCCAGGCCCTTGCCGCGACCACAATCCATGCGGCGGTTGTTCATGTGCGGCTCGGGGTCGGTCTTGTACGCCCAGTTGTAGCGCGTGCCCTGCAGCGGATACGCCAGTGCTGCGGGCATCTGGGTTCGGAAATCCAGCCGATAGTCCGGGCCGCCGGCTTCCAGCAGCAGCACGCTGACGTCGGCGTCCTCGGTCAGGCGCGCGGCGAGCACGTTACCCGCCGAGCCGGCGCCGATGATGATGTAGTCGTATTCCATGGTTCTACCTCCCTCAGAACACCGAGGCGAACTCGCCCAGCTCTACCTGTACCGATTTGACCCGAGTGTAGTGCGCCAGCGAGGCGATGCCGTTCTCGCGGCCGATGCCGGACTGCTTGTAGCCACCGACCGGCATCTGCGCCGGCGATTCGCCCCAGGTATTGATCCAGCAGATGCCAGCCTCAAGGCGATGGATGATGCGGTGCGCCCGCGCCAGGTCGGTAGTGACGACGCCGGCGGCAAGGCCGTACTCGGTGTCGTTGGCGCGGCGGATGACTTCGTCCTCGTCCTGGTATTCGAGCAGGCTCAGCACAGGGCCGAAGATCTCTTCGCGCACGATGGTCATGTCGTCGCTGCAGTCGGTGAAGATGGTCGGTGCGACAAAGGCGCCCTTGGCGTATTCGCCGTCGGTCACCCGCTCGCCACCACAGAGCAGCCGCGCACCGCCGGCCTTGCCCTGGGCGATGTAGTCGAGCACGTTGTTCATGTGCGCGAAGCTGACCAGCGGACCGAAGTTGGTTTCCTCCTGCTGCGGATCGCCGAGACGAATGCGCTGCACGCGCTCCAGCAGCTTGGCCTCGAACGCAGGTTTCAGACCGGACGGGACGAACACCCGCGTGCCGTTGGTGCACACCTGGCCGGAGCTGAAGAAATTGGCCATGACCGCGATGTCGGCCGCGCGGTCCAGATCGGCATCTTCGCAAATGATCAGTGGCGACTTGCCACCCAGCTCCATGGTCACGTCCTTCAGCGACGACGCCGCCGCGCTGGCCATGACCTTCTTGCCGGTGGCCACGCCGCCGGTGAAGGACACCTTGGCGATGCGTGGGTGCTCGGTGATCAGCGCCCCGACGCCGGCGCCACTGCCGGTCAGTACGTTGAACACGCCATCGGGCAGCCCGGCCTCGCTGAAGATCTCCGCCAGTTTCAGCGCGCTCAGCGAGGTGACTTCGCTGGGTTTGAAGATCATCGCGTTGCCGGCGGCCAGCGCCGGGGCCGCCTTCCACAAAGCGATCTGGATCGGGTAGTTCCAGGCACCGATGCCGGCCACCACGCCCAGCGGTTCGCGCCGGGTATAGACGAAGCTGCTGTCACGCAGCGGAATCTGCTCGCCCTCGATGGCCGGAGCCAGGCCGGCGTAGTACTCCAGCACGTCGGCGCCGGTGACGATGTCAACGCTGCGGGTTTCGCTCAGCGGCTTGCCGGTGTCCAAGGTTTCCAGCAGCGCCAGCTCGTCGTTGCGCTCGCGCAGCAGATCGACCGCGCGACGCATGATTCGCGCCCGCTCGATGCCGGTCAGCGCCGCCCAGATGCGCTGGCCCTGCTCGGCGCTTTCAACCGCGCGCTCCAGATCGGCCGCACCGGCCTCCGCCACTTCGGCCAGGACTTCGCCGTTGGCCGGGTTGATGCTCTCGAAGGTCTGGTTGCTGCTGGCGTCGACGTAGGCGCCATGGATATAGAGTTGCTGCCGTGGGAAACGGGCCATGTTCTACCTCGTTCGTACTGTTCGTGGCGGCAGCGGATCGACGCTGCCGCGACATGAATGGAACGCCTCGGGGATCGCCCGAGGCGTACAGGGTCAGGGTGTCGGCGCCGCGCCCGGATTGGGCATGCCGCTTTCACCACCGCCGTTCTCGCGTTGCAGATGTAGGAAGTGCATGTGGTGCTCGTAGTGGTCGAGGATGTCCTCGATCAGCTGGCGCCGGGAGTAGCCCATCAGGTCGTAGCCCAGGCTGCCCTGGCGCAGATGCACCTCGAGCCGGTAGTAGTCGGCGTTGCTGCTCTGCGTGCGCAGGGCGAAGGACGGCATGGTGCCGCGCACCGGCCAGATCTGGTAGGTGAAGTCCTGCTCGCTGCCCAGATTGACGTGCAGCGCCAGGTGCTCGTTGCCCGGTTCGCCTTCGACGATCTCCACTGGCACGCCCTTTTCGCCCAGCGCCTTCTGAATCTCCTCCATCGCCGGCTTGCACACGTCTTTCAGGTAGCGACGGATCTGCGAACGGCTAGGAAAGCTCATCGCCCGCGACAGCCGCTGACTCCAGTTCATCTGCGTGTGTTCCAGCGTGGCGCGCCCGGACAGGTAGCCGGCGAGGCTCTTCTGGTAGCTGTCGGCCATGACGCCTTCGACGTGCAATGCCTTGAACAGTCCGTACATCATGAACAGCAGGACGATGGAGAACGGCAGCCCCATGATCACCACGGTGCCCTGCAGCGCGGTCAGCCCACCGGCGATCAGCAGCGCCAGGGTGAGAATGCCGATGATCGCCGCCCAGAGAATGCGCATCCACACCGGCGCGTCGCTGTTCACATCCTTGAGGATGGAGGTGAAGTTCGACAGCACCAGCGAGCCGGAGTCGCCGGAGGTGACGAAGAACACAATGGCGAGGATGGTCACCACGATGGTGGTGAGACCGGCCCAGGGCAGGCTCTGCAGGAACAGATAGATCGACGAGCCAGGGTTGCTCACCGCCTGCTGACCGAATTCGAGGACACCGCCCATGACCATCTCGATGGCGCTGTTACCCATGATCGACATCCAGGCCATCATGAAGGCCAGCGGCAGCAGCAACGTGCCGATGACGAACTCGCGGATGGTGCGACCGCGGGAAATGCGCGCCAGAAACAGGCCCACGAACGGCCCCCAGGCGATCCACCAGGCCCAGAAGAACACTGTCCAGGCATTCAGCCAATCGGTCGGACGGCGGTAGGCGTAGGTGTCCAGCGACAGGCTTATGAAGTTGGAGAAGTAGTCGCCGACGTTCATCACCAGCGCGTTGAGCAGGAACACCGTATCGCCGACCACCAGCACGAACAGCAGCAGCAGGACCGCCAGCAGCATGTTGAATTCGGAAAGCCGGCGAATCCCGCGCTCGACCCCGGTCGCCGCCGAGATCGCCGAAAACACCACGATCAGCACCACCAGCACCGCCTGGGTGAGCGTGCCTTCCGGTATGCCGAAGATGTAGTTGAGGCCGAAGTTGAGCTGGATGATGCCGATGCCGAGACTGGTAGCGATGCCAAACACCGTGCCCAGCACCGCGGCGGTATCGACGGTATGCCCGATGGGGCCGTAGATGCGCTTGCCGAAGATCGGATACAGCGATGAGCGGATCGACAGCGGCAAGCCCTGGCGAAAGCTGAAATACGCCAGCGACATGCCGACCAGGGTATAGACACCCCAACCGGAAAGGCCCCAGTGCAGGAAGGTCAGCTCCATGGCGTGGCGCGCGGCCTGAGTGGTTCCGCCCTCGCCTACCGGCGGTTCGAGGAACTGGGTAATGGGTTCGGCGATGCAGAAGAACAGCAGGTCGATGCCGATCCCGGCGGAAAACAACATCGCCGCCCAGGTGACCACGTTGAATTCGGGTTTGGAATGATCCGGCCCAAGGCGGATCTTGCCGTAGCGGCTGGTAGCCACGATCACCACGAAGAGCAGGTAGACCAGCACGGCGAGAAAGTAGAACCAGCCGAAGGTGTCGGATATCCAGCCAAGTACCGTGTTGATGACCGCTTGGGAGCGATCGGTGAAGAACATCGTCCATATGGCAAACGCCACGATGGCGATTGCGGAACCGTAGAAGACTACGGGATTGATCCGGTCAGCCGGCGCTTCGGAATCATTGGGCGAGAGCTCAGCCTCGTTCATCAGTTCTATCTCCTGAACTTGTTCTGGCTTTTACGACATCGCGGTGCGACGTATTGCGGCAGGTGGCGGGCAAATCTCTCGAAATTGCTGCGCACCAAGGGCGGGATGGGCATGCACAGCGGCCGTACTGATGACAGCCATGCCCGTCGGCAAGCTGCTGCCGACAAAAAAATCAAGCTGAATTATGCTCCCATAATGGCGAATTCGGCGCGCATCCTACACGATAAGTGTCAATTTCGCGAATCACGGCGAAATCAGCACCACCCCAAGCGCCTTGATCCGACCCTTCGTTCATGCGAATCGCCTCGCCACGAGCGGCCCAGCGCTCCGCCCCCGCTCGGCGTTTTCAGCGATTGTGCGCTGACTTATGATCGGCCCCGCGCAGCAGCATCCTTCTTCCCATTCCACCTGCAGAGATGTGTTCATGTCGTCCGACCCTCGCTTCACCGCCATGCCCGACGCCAACGGATATTTCGGCCCCTATGGCGGCCAGCTGGTCCCACCGCACCTCAAGCAGGCGATGGACGACATCAACCTCGCCTACGAGGAAATTCGCCAGCGTGATGACTTCCAGCAGGAACTGGCCGCACTGTTCGCCGACTACGTGGGTCGGCCAAGCCCGATCTTCCATGCGCGGCGGCTGTCCGAGCAGCTTGGTGGCGCGCAGATCTATCTGAAGCGCGAAGACCTGAACCACACCGGCGCGCACAAGATCAATCACTGCCTGGGCGAGGCGCTGCTGGCCAAATTCATGGGCAAGAAGAAGGTGATCGCGGAGACTGGCGCCGGCCAGCACGGGGTTGCCCTGGCTACTGCCTGCGCGCTGGTCGGCATTCCCTGCGAGATCCACATGGGACAGGTGGACATCGAGAAGGAACACCCGAACGTCACCAAGATGAAGATCCTCGGCTGCAAGCTGGTAGCGGTCACCCGCGGCGCCGCGACGCTCAAGGAAGCGGTGGATAGCGCCTTCGAGGAATACCTGAAGGACCCGCACAACTACATCTACGCCATCGGCTCGGTGGTCGGCCCGCACCCGTTCCCGAAGATGGTCCGCGACTTCCAGTCGATCATCGGCACCGAAGCCCGCGAGCAGTTCCTCGCCAAACATGGCCGCCTGCCCGATCACGTGGTTGCCTGCGTCGGGGGTGGCTCGAATGCCATGGGCATGTTCACCGCCTTTCTCGAAGATGCCGCGGTCGAGCTGGTCGGTATCGAGCCAGCGGGTGAAAGCCTGGACAAGCCAGGCCGCCACTCGGCCACACTGTCCAAAGGCAAGCCAGGCGAACTGCATGGCATGGCCTGCTACGTGCTGGAGGATGCAGACGGCAATCCATCGGCGGTGCACTCCATCGCCTCCGGCCTGGACTACCCGGGGGTCGGCCCACAGCACAGCTACCTGAAGGACATCGGCCGGGTGAACTACCATACCGCGACCGACCAGGAATGCCTCGACGCCTTTATGACCCTTTCCCGCGTCGAAGGCATCATCCCGGCCCTGGAAAGCGCCCACGCAGTGGCCTGGGCCATCCGCAGCGCACCGACGCTGAGCAAGGAAAGCCATATCCTCGTCAATCTATCTGGCCGCGGCGACAAGGATGCTGATTACGTCGCCAATCTGCTCGGCCTGTAACACGTCAACGGCGGGCCGGCGATGCATGTGCGTGTCGGCCTACTGGAAGCGCAACCGGCGGCCATAGCGGGTAAGATGCGCAGCCGCCCGACTGCTTCCCAGGCCCGCCTTCATGGATCACAGCGTCTCGCCGATCGGCTACGTCCGCTCCTGCTTCAAGGAGAAGTTCGCCATCCCCCGCCAGCCCAGCCTGGCGCCAGCCGCACGTGGCGTGCTGGAACTGCTGCCGCCGTTCGACAGTGGTGATGCGGTAGCCGGGCTCGAGCAGGTCAGCCACGTGTGGCTGCTGTTTCTCTTCCATCAGGCGCTGGAAAGCAAACCCCGCCTCAAGGTTCGCCCGCCACGTCTGGGCGGCAATCGCATGGTTGGCGTGTTCGCCACGCGAGCAACGCACAGACCCAATGGCATCGGTCAGTCGGTGGTCAGGCTGGATAAGGTCGAGCCGGGACGACTGTTCATTTCCGGCATCGACCTGCTGGACGGCACCCCGGTGCTGGACATCAAACCCTACGTGCCCTACGCCGATGCGCTACCTGACGCACGCAACGACATGGCCGCCGATGCGCCAGAGTTGATTGAGGTGCAATGGTCGGAATCGGGATTGCTGCAAGCCCGCCGCGAAGCACTGCGCCTGGGCGAGCCTCTGGTCGAACTCATCGAACAGTGCCTGGCGCAGGACCCGCGCCCGGCCTATCAGAAGCCGGAGCCCGAACGGCGTTACGGCGCGCAGTTATGGGATGTGGACGTACGCTGGCACTACCCGACGCCAGGCGTGATCCGCGTTCTGGAAGTCGCGCCAGCAGCGCCGCAACCGGCCTGATGCCGGTGCGGCGCTCCCGTCATTTACCAGCAGGTGTCAGCAACAGGCGCTGCGTGCCGTAGACCTTGTCGAGATTCTCCGTCTTGAACGGGAAGCTCATGTACTGCGCCTTCATCCACGCGTCGATACCATCGGCATAGTGCGGGCTGGCCGGATTGCCCGACTGGCCCGAGCTGTTGAGACCGATCATCGGCTCGTCGCGGCCGAAATCGACGAGGATGCGCATCGCCGGGATCAGCCAGGTATCGAAGTTCGCCCCCATGTTGTAGGCCGAGGCATTCAACGTGCTGTGATCGCCACCCATGGCATAGGGGCCGCGGTCTAGGTAACTGCCGATGGCGTTGATCTTGCTCCGCTGGCTGGCAGGCATATGCGGCGCCAACTGCGTTGCGCCAGAGGTCCAGCTGGCGGTGTGCAGCTTGCCCCACTGCCACGCACTGCGATCGTTGCCTAGGCGGCCTTCCAGCAGACTCACCGCACCAGCAAGACTACGTGCCAGAATCGCCGGCTTGTCTTCGGTTTGCGCAGTCCGCTGGTCGTTCCAGAACGGGCTGTCTTCACGTCCGAGCAAATGGTCCGCCTGCGCCGAGTAGGAGGTGTCAGCCGTCTGCACCAGCGCTCGCCACGCCTGCGTATCTTCCGGCCCAAGCTCGTCGAGGAACGTCTGCCGCGCGCTTTCGTGCAGGAAAGCGCCATACAGCGCAGCATCGGCCGAATCCGCAGCGAGCTTGCCGTCGAACGCCATCAGTCGATCCAGCGCTTCTCGCGCCTTGCTGCGTTCGGCGGCCGGCAGTGCATCGATCGCCTTGTGCAATGGCTCGGCCATGCCCGGCGCCTCGAACATTGCCCTGAGCTTGGCGGCGAACGGCGTGACCTGGTCGTACTGCATCGCGATGGTACTGCGGGTGTCATGCTTGCCCCGCCCCGCCAGTTCTGCCAGGCGCTCATAGCGCTCGGGGCCATACCAGGAGCTGGAAAGCTGCATCCCGTAACCGCGCGGTACACTGCGATGGTTGGCGGTGCCGAGCCAGCCCTGGATAGGATCCTGGTCGTAGGGATGCAGCATCGGATCAGCGAAGCCGTCCCATTCATAACGATTGTCCCAACCCGGCGACGGCACCAGCCCCAATCCCTCGCGACGATTTGGGAAGCGTCCGGTGACCTGCCAGCCGATTCCCTGCTGGTCAGCAAACACCAGATTCAGCGCCGTCGCGCGAATTTCGCGGGTCGCCTCGAAGGCCTGATCCACCGATTGCGCGCGGGACAGATCGAAGAAGGCATCCAGGGTGCGATCGGCCTCCAGCTGCGTGGTTTTCAGCGCAAGGCCGTAACCACTGCGGAGCTGTAGCGGTTGCAAGGGGTGCTTGCGCTCGCCGAGCGCCGTGTTCAGCAGAGGCCCATTACGGGTTTCGTAGATGGTCTCGCGAATCGGCCGCTCGCCTTTGACGAAGTAGGTTTCGTGCCGCTCGCGGGCCTGCAGCCACTTGCCATCGGCCAGGTACATCAACCGCGAGCCTTCACGGCGCACCTGTTCGAGATAGAGGTCCTGGTTGTCGCCCATCACCATGGTCATGCCCCAGCCGAGCTTGCCGTTGAAACCGGCGACCACTGCGGGCACCCCGGCGATGGTGACACCCGCGGCCTGGAACTTCGGTGCGCGGACCTGCATGAAATTCCAGTACGAAGGCATCGACAGCGGCAGGTGCGTGTCGTTGGCCAGAATCGGTTTGCCGCTACGGGTGTTGCTGCCGGCAATGGCCCAGTTGTTCGACGCAGCCATCCCAGTCGGGGTCAACGATGCCAAGTTTTGCGCCGCCTGCTCGATCGCCGCCAGCCCTGGTACCGATCCACCCAGCGCGAGTCCCTTGAGCTTGTCGGCTTCGGCGAACGGCAATGCTTCGTCCGGATAGATCGGCAGCAACCAGGCGAGCTTATCGCTACCCACCTTCTGCGCCAGCAGCAGCGCCGCCACTTCTTCCTGCAGATTCTGCGAAAGCCCGAAGTTGAGCAAACAGAACACCAGCACCGAGTCCTCGGGCTTCCAGTACTCAGGCTTGTAGCCGGACTCGGCAAGGTCCATCGGCAGCTTGTCCTGATGGCGATACAGGTAGGCGTTCACGCCGCGGGCGTAGACCTCGAAGAACTTCTTCATCCGCGGCGAGGACTCGCGATAGAGCAGCTCGGCGCTCTGGCGCAGATTCACCGCGCGCATGAAGCGGTCGGTCTCCAACACGCCGGGGCCGACCATCTCCGCCAATCTCCCTTGAGCCATCAGCCGTAGGCTGACCATCTGGCTCAGACGATCGGTGGCGTGGACGTAACCCATGGCGAACAGCGCATCGTGGAACGACGAGGTTTCGATCAGCGGCATGCCCAGCGAATTGCGCCGGATGCTCGCGCTGCCTGCCAGGCCGGTCAGCGGCTGAATGCCCTGCGACGGCGGCAGGCTGGCGCTGTAGCGATTATCGAGATAGGCCTGACAACCGCCAAGGCCGGCCAGGCCGAGCGCGGCCCCCAGCGTCAAGCGAACCAGGGCGAACGGCAGACGCAGAGACATCAAAGACTCCTGAGCGAGCTTGGCAAGGGATGGTACTGACAGATTAGAGGGCGCGCGGCGAAGAAGATCGGTCGATCAGGCCGCGTCGCGGGATTTTGGCAGAGCTTCGTCGAGCAGCCAACGGGCCGAACGTCGAGCCTCGGCCTTGTGCTGCAGCTCGAGGGCACTGAACTGCGCTTCATGTCGGCGCCGCTCCTGCTTGTCCAGAGCCTTCCAGGCGGCATGGGTCGGCACTTGCTCGGTGGCCTCGAACAGCTGCTGGAAGACCTGACAACGAGGATGCTGCCCCAGCGCCACATCATAGTTGTCGAGCAGCACCTTGATGCGGATTGCCCCTTCGATGAGCGGGACTTGCTCCTCCAGCAGGCAGCTGGCGAGGATTCGCAGATCCTCCGCCAGCGCGGTCTGCTGCTGCGTCCGCGCCTCTGCCTGCAACCGCTCGTTGCGCCAGACACGGCGCCAGAGATACAGCGCATAGCCACCCAGCGCAGCAATCAGCAGCGCGGCGATGACGAACAGACCGATGGCCAGGGTCATGACAGGCTCAGGCGCCGTGGCATTTCTTGTACTTCTGCTGGCTGCCACAAGGGCACGGGTCATTGCGACCGACGTCCTTCAGCGGGTTACGCACAGGTTCGTGGCTGTGATTGCAATGCGGGCCATGAACGTGGTGATGGTCATGGTCGTGATCGTGGTTGCAGTCGGGACCATGTACGTGGGGTTCTTGACTCATCTGGGTACTACTCCGGAATAAAGTTGCCCGGGATTATCTCGCCATTGTTGGAAATGTGCACGCGCCGGCCCATCATCAGCCCGGTCTTGAGCTCACCGGCCAGGCGGTAGGCGATCGGACGGTCGGGTTTCTCCAGCAGGCGCACGATGTACTTCATATGACGCCAGAGGTTGGTGTGCACCGGCACTTCGTAGTACTCGAAGCTGTTGGCGGGCACCGTCAGCCAGCCACTGGACTCGCCACTGGCCAGCTCCACATCGTTGAGATGGACTTTGTAGATCAGCCCGCGCACCGGCAGGCTGTGATCGTTGGGGTTGTCGATACGAAAGCGCAGCATGAATTGCTGTTCCAGCAGCCGCGCCTTGATGATATCGACCTTGGTGAGCTCGACCGTAGGGTCCTTGAAATCGCCCGAAAACCAGGTCGAGCATCCGGCCATGCCGCCAAGCAGGCAGAGCAACACGACGGTTCTAAGAATTCTTATTGTGCGTGCCTGGCAAAACATTCCGGTACTCCAAAGGACGGCCAAGTGTAGCAAGCAGCATGCTTGCCGCAACGGGGGCCACCGCAAAAATACCAGTCTCAGGCCGCAATATGACAACGACGTTTCAGACAAAGCGCTCCCGCATTGCAGTGCGCCGCGGATCACTCACGTCGCTAGCACGTTTGCGAGGACCTGTCGCGCCTTGCCTATGCCGGCAGCCAGTGCCGCCTCGATCTCGGTCATGGTGATCACCCCGCTCGCCTTGCCGGCCGCCGGATTGACCACCAGCGCCAGGCAGGCATAAGGCAGGTCGAGTTCGCGCGCCAGCGCAGCCTCGGGCATTCCGGTCATACCGACGATGTCGCAACCGTCGCGTTCCATACGGGTGATCTCCGCTACGGTTTCCAACCGCGGCCCCTGCGTGCAGCCATACACACCGTGACTGCTGAACGCATAGCCCTCGGCTGCGAGTGCGCCGATCAGGCGCTCGCGCAGCGCTTCGTCATAGGGATAGCTGAAATCGATGTGGGTCACGTGATCTATATCGCCTTCGAAGAAGGTGTGTTCGCGACCGTAGGTGTAATCGACAATCTGATGGGGTACGCAAAAATGTCCGGAGCCCATGGCCGAATGGATGCCACCGACCGCATTGATTGCAAGAATCGCCTCCGCCCCGGCCTGCCTCAGCGCCCATAAGTTGGCTCGGTAATTCACCTGATGTGGCGGAATGCGGTGCGGATGGCCATGCCGTGCAAGGAACAGCACCTCTCGGCCGCTGTATTCGCCACGCAGGATTTCACCGGACGGGCGCCCGTAGGGCGTATCGATGAGCTGCGCGCGCTGCATCTTGAAGCCGCTCAACTGAGTCAGGCCGGTGCCGCCGATGATGGCATGGACAGTCATGGGTATTCCTTGAAAGAAAAAGGGTCAGTCAATCAGGTCGGCGGCCTTTAGCGCGCCAATGGCGTCAAGCCAACGCGGATTCTGCTTGTACTCAGCAGCGCACTCCCGACGAGCGCGCATACGCGAAAGCGCAGGCGGCGCCGTGACGCTGAGGCGCTGCAGCGCAGCCAACGCCAGTTCAGCCGCCGCCCGATCATTGCACACCAGCCCCATGTCACAGCCGGCAACCAGTGCTGCCTGGATGCGATCGGCCGCATCGCCGGCGACGTGCGCGCCCGCCATCGACAGATCGTCACTGAAGATCACGCCCTTGAAGCCGAGCTCGTTACGCAGGATGTCCTGCAGCCACCGCCGCGAAAAACCTGCGGGCTGGTCATCGACCTGAGGATAGATCACGTGCGCCGGCATGATCGCATCGAGCGTGCCGCTCAGCGCCTTGAAGGGAATCAGATCACAGCGGCGCAACTCTTCAAGACTTCGTTCGTCGACCGGGATCGCGACATGGGAGTCCGCCTCGGCCCAGCCATGACCGGGAAAGTGCTTGCCGGTTGCGGCCATACCCGCGGCGTGCATGCCACGGATGAACGCGTCGATCAGCACCACGGCGGCCTGCGGATCGCCTTCGAATGCACGCGTTCCCACCACGGCACTGCGCTGGTGGTCAAGATCGAGAACCGGTGCGAAGCTGAAATCCAGGCCCGCAGCGAGTACCTCGGTCGCCATCACCCAGCCGCAGGCTTCTGCCAGCCGCGGCGCGTCGGAGCAGCGCGCAAGTCCGCGCATCGGCGGAAGCCGTACGAACCCCTGGCGCAGCCGCTGAACGCGGCCACCCTCCTGGTCCACCGCCAACAGCAGGTCTGGCCGCACGGCTCGAATCGAGCGGCACAGCTCGTCGACCTGGCGCGGGTGCTCGATGTTGCGGGCAAACAGAATGAGCCCGCCGACCTCGGGCTGGCGAAGCAGCTGGCGATCCTCGGCAGTCAACCAGGTACCAGCAATGTCCAGCATCAGTGAACCGTGCATATGCAGAAGGAATCCTTATTCGAGTTCAGCGGCAGCCCAATCGGGACAGGGCGCCTCGTCGATGCGCACCGCACAGTGAGGCGGCACCAATGGGAAGAGTTGCAGCAGGTCGGCATTGCGCATGCGAATGCAACCGTGGGAAAGAGGTACGCCCATCGGCTCACAATCGGGGGTGCCGTGAATGTAGATGTAACGGCGGAAGGTATCGACCTGCCCGTGGCGATTGGCCCCCGGCTCGCAACCGCTGAGCCAGAGGATTCGGGTCAGTATCCAGTCACGTCCTGGAAAGCTGTCATGCAGTGCTGCAGACCACACTTCGCCAGTCCAGCGCCGCCCACGCAACACCGCACCTTGAGGCAAACCGTCACCGAGGCGCGCACGCACCTGATGCAGACCGCGCGGCGTGCAACCGGAACCGTTCAGCTCGCCCGCACCATTGCGTGCCGTAGAGACAGAAAAGCGCATACGCAACTGGCCCTCGGCGAAGCCGTAGAGCTGCTGATCGGCGATGGAAATATGCAGAAAATCGAGAAATGCCATGGGCGGCTAGCTTAGCCGATCACCCGGCAGGCTTGTAGCTCAAGCCTTCGCCGGAATGGCCACTGCGTTGCGCCGCGCGATCGGTTGTGCCGCCGCCAGCGTGTTGTCATCAATGCCACTGTCGGCGCGCATGCCGGCCGCGAGAAACGGCACCATCATACGCATAACCTGCTCGATCGAGGTTCTGACGCCAAAATCGTTCTCGGAAATAGCGCGCAGTGCCTTGATACCCGACATGCTGAATGCGGCCGCACCAAGCATGAAGTGCACACGCCAGAACAGTTCGATGGGCGGAATGGCCGGCGCCGCGTCATGCACCTTGAGCATGTAGCGACGGAACACCTTGCCGTACATGTCTTCCAGATAGCGGCGCAGGTGGCCCTGGCTCTGACTGAAAGACAAGCCTAGCAGGCGCATGAAGATGGACAGATCATCGCCGCTGCGCGGTTTGACCGCCAAGGCCTGCTCGACGAGGATTTCCAGCAGTTCCTCGAGCGTGTCCTTCCTGTCGGTCAATGCCTCGCGTCGATCCAGTTCACGCTCGAGACTGGCGCAGAATGGCCCGAGAAAACGCGAGAACACCGCCTGGATCAGCGCCTTCTTCGAACCGAAATGATAGTTCACTGCCGCGAGGTTGACCCCAGCCTTGCTGGTGATCAGGCGAAGCGAGGTTTCGGCGAAGCCTTTTTCCGCGAACAGCTGTTCCGCTGCATCAAGAATGCGCTCAACTGTTTCCGACTGCGCCATGCCCCCTCCGAAAGACAAACAACTGTTTGAAACTTACGTTTCACCGACCGGCAAGTCAACCACGAAACGCCTTGTGGCACTAGCGTCATTGTCGCAGACAGACCACGGAGCACGCCGGATGTGCTTTCTAAACCATCATAATCATTCGTTGCCAAGGCCGGAGCACTGTATATAATCCCAGTCACTGTATAAAAGAACAGAGACCGACATGATCAAGCTGACGCCTCGCCAGACGGAAATCCTCGCGTTCATCAAGCGCTGCCTGGAAGACAATGGGTATCCACCCACTCGCGCAGAGATCGCTCAGGAACTCGGCTTCAAGTCACCCAACGCTGCCGAAGAACATCTCAAGGCACTTGCCCGCAAGGGCGCTATCGAGATGACGCCCGGGGCGTCTCGCGGGATACGTATTCCGGACTTCGAACCCGCCGCATCCGAAAATGGCCTGCCGATCATCGGCCGCGTTGCTGCCGGCGCGCCGATTCTGGCGCAGCAACATGTCGAAGAATCCTGCCAGATCAGCCCCGCGTTTTTCCATCCGCGCGCCGATTATCTGCTGCGTGTCCACGGCATGAGCATGAAGGACGTCGGCATTTTTGATGGCGACCTGCTGGCCGTGCACACCACCCGTGAGGCCCGCAACGGCCAGATCGTGGTTGCTCGCGTCGGTGACGAAGTCACGGTGAAGCGTTTCAAGCGTGACGGCAAGAAGGTTTGGCTGTTGGCTGAAAACCCCGAGTTCGCGCCCATCGAGGTCGACCTCGAACAGCAGGAACTGGTGATAGAAGGCTTGAGTGTCGGCGTAATCCGCCGCTAAGGAGAAGGTTCATGCAGTACCAGACCAGCACTTCCCGGCCCCAACTTTCGTTGTTCGACGGCGTCATTGCGCAAAGCCTGGCACCGTTCGGCAACCTGAAACCACGCAACAAACCCGAGCAGGACAAGGAATATCTGAGCGAGTTGAGCCTGAGTGGCAGCAGCGAGCACTGCCACCTGCTGCTTGCCCCGATCCTGCGTGAACTCGGCGATGCAACGGACAGCCGCTGGCTGACGCTGATTGCCCCGCCTGCTTTCCTCTCGCAGAACTGGCTGCGCAAGTGCGGTCTGAATCGCGAACGCATCATCCTGCTGCAGCCACGCGACGCCGAGGGGGCGATGGAACTCGCCTGCAAAGCCCTGGCCTCGGGGTGCAGCCATACCGTGGTCAGCTGGTTTGATCAGCTCGATGGTGCAACACGTAGCAAACTATGCGCAGCCGCCAGCCTGGGCGCAGCTCAGAGTCTGAATATTCGTCTCGGATGTTGAACCGCGCGGCACAGGGACGTGCTGAAAATCGCGGATGGAATCCTGAAGCTATAACGCTCGAGCACTAGCTCACTCAGTGCAGAACACGCGGCTCTTCATCGTCACGCTCGAAATCCCCTTCCGACATGCGACCGGCCATCTGAACGCCGACATTGAACATCGCCTTGGCAATCTCGACGTGCTGCCCCTGTAGAAATAGCTTGGCGTCTTCCGAAAAATTCAGCGTGACCAACACCTCTTCGTCCTCGGCACGACGAAGCACGATGCGCCCGTCAGGTAGCTCGACGATTTCCAGAAAAGATGTAGGCATGGATCAGCTCCGCGTGAAAGGCGGCCATTGTAGCAGCCGACCAGCCTCAGGACAGCCTTTGCAGGCCTCAAGCTCCTTTCGCTAGCAACACCCCGATAGGTAGCAGCATCATGCAGCCGTGCATTGCCGGACCAACAAAACGGTGCGGCTATGGATACCGACACGTAGCATGCACAAAAAAAGCGCGCGCCGGCGCTCGATAAGGATTGTGTATGACAACCCGCACCTTGCTGCTTACCGCCTTGGCCATGCTTGCATTTGCCGGCAACTCGATCCTATGCCGTATCGCCTTGCGGGACACCGCTATTGACCCGGCCAGCTTCACCGGCCTCCGTATACTGGCCGGAGCGCTCACGCTCTGGCTACTGTTGCGAATCGGCACGCCGAGACAATCGCAGGGCGGAGATTGGTTCAGCGCCTTGGCGCTGTTCGTCTACGCCGCTAGTTTTTCCTACGCCTATATCAACCTGGATGCCGGAGCCGGCGCCCTGCTGCTGTTCGGCGCGGTACAGTTAAGCATGCTTGCTTGGGGATTGCTGCGGGGCGAGCGCTTTAGCGCTTGGCAGATTGCCGGCTTGCTGTTGGCATTGAGCGGATTGCTGATTCTGCTGCTGCCGGGAAGCAGCGCGCCGGCATTGGACGGCGCATTGCTCATGCTGCTATCCGGCGTCGCCTGGGGCATCTATTCGCTGCGTGGACGGGGCGCGAGCAATCCCCTTGCAGCAACTGCGGGCAATTTCATCAAGGCCGTGCCGCTGGCCGCAGTGCTTTGTCTGGTGACGCTTGGCCAGCAGCAATTGGATGAGCCAGGAATCATGTACGCCCTGCTCTCCGGGGCGCTGACCTCTGGCGTCGGCTACGCCATCTGGTACGCGGCGCTGCCTGGTCTTGCGGCAATACAGGCGGCAAGCGTCCAGCTCAGCGTTCCGCTACTCACAGCCATCGCCGGGGCTGTGCTGCTGGGTGAAGCGTTGACAGCAACGCTGATCATCTCAGGTGCGGCGATTCTCGGCGGCATCGCCATGGTCCTGAGCATCAGGCACCGCGGCTGACGCCACGGTCCCGAGCATCACCATTCGGTCAGCGACTCACGAAAACGTAATGCCAGGCCCTTGAGGTTCTGTCGCCAGGCTTCCAGCTCGACGCGCGACAGCGGTGGCACATCGTCCTCGACACTGACTGCCTCGATCAACGGCTGGCGCGGATCAGTCTTGGCCTTGGCAGGAGCGCGCGGCGGCTGGGAGAGCTGCTTGTAGGCGGTAAGCAACTGCCCGAGCCAGGTGCTTGGCTGCTCCGACAATTCCAGCAATTCGGCGAGTTCCGGGCTCGGCGCAGCCTCGAGCACGCTGCGGGTCAGAAATGCCTCGACGACAGGCGCATCCGCACCGGGCGATCGGTAGTAACCGGCGATCTCATGGCACAGTCCAAGCAAGGCGCCGTAAAGGTGGAACAGGCAAGCCTCACGTTCAGCCTGAATCAAACCTTGAGAATTCATCGAGGCAGATTCTTCGGCCTTGCGCCAGCTTTCCAGTGACAAACCGGCGAAGAAGATCTTCTGGTTGGTACGTGTGTAGAGCTCGTGAGCCATGGCATGCTCTCCGAAAGAAGATGGACAGAGAATGGACCTTCACAGGTTGCCGCACCAGATCGGCTGACGAAGTGTCAGCCGATTTGAAGGACGCACTCGGTGCAGCAGGTCTGCTGAGCGGTCGACCGCAAAGAAATCAGCGTTTGTCTTCGACTTTCCACTTGCCGCCGTCGTAGAAGGCTTTCCAGCCGGTCGGCTTACCGTCCACTTCGGTCTGAACGTACTGCTCCTTGGTCTTGCGGCTGAAGCGGATAACCGCGAAGCGGCCTTCCGGATCCTTCTGCGGCGCATCGAGCAGGAAGTGGTACTTGGGATCGATCTCGTCCTTGTGCGGGATCAGCTCACGCACCAGCGGCGCCCGGGTTTCGCGATTCTTCGGGAACTGACTGGCAGCCAGGAACAGGCCGGAAGCGCCATCGCGCAGTACGTAGGTGTCGTCGACCTTGTCGCACTTGAGCTCGGGCATCTTCACCGCATCCATCTTCGGTGGCGCGGCTTCGCCATTTTTCAGCAGCTTGCGGGTGTTCTTGCATTCGGCGTTGGTACAACCGAAGAACTTGCCGAAGCGGCCGGTCTTGAGCTGCATTTCGCTGCCGCACTTGTCGCATTCCAGGCTCGGGCCCTCATAGCCCTTGATGCGGTACTGGCCTTTCTCGATCTCATAACCCGAGCAATCCGGGTTGTTGCCGCAAATGTGCAGCTTCTGCGTCTCGTCGAGCAGATAGGCATCCATCGCGGTACTGCAGATCGGGCAGCGGTGCTTGCCAAGCAGCACGCGAGACTCGGACTCGCCCTCGTCATCGGCAGCGATCTCGTCGCCCGGAACCAGGTTGACGGTGGACTTGCAGCGCTCCTTCGGCGGCAGGCTGTACCCGGAGCAACCGAGGAACACGCCGGTGGAAGCGGTACGGATCATCATCGGCCGACCGCAGACCTTGCACGGGATATCGGTCACGGTCGGCTGATTGGCACGCATGCCGTTCTCGCTGGCCTCGGCAACCTCGAGCTTCTTGCGGAAGTCACCGTAGAATTCGTCCAGTACGTGCTTCCAGTCGCGCTCACCCTGGGCGACGTCGTCCAGATGCTCTTCCATGCCGGCGGTGAAACCGTAGTCCATCAGATTGTTGAAGCTCTCGGACAGGCGCTCGGTGACGATGTCGCCCATCTTCTCCGAATAGAAACGGCGGTTGTGCAGCGAGACGTAGCCGCGGTCCTGGATGGTCGAGATAATCGCGGCGTAGGTGGACGGCCGGCCGATACCGCGCTTCTCCATCTCCTTGACCAAGCTGGCTTCGGAGTAGCGCGCTGGCGGCTTGGTGAAGTGCTGGCTCGGGTCGAGCTTGAGCAGCTTCATGTCGTCGCCCTTGTTCATCTCCGGCAACACGTCATCCTCACCGGCCTTGCTCTGCTGCGGCATGACCTTGGTGTAACCGTCAAACTTCAGGATGCGGCCCTTGGCGCGCAGTTCGAAATTGCCGGCAGCGACGGTCACGCTGGTGGACAGGTACTGTGCCGGCGGCATCTGGCAGGCTACGAACTGGCGCCAGATCAGCTCGTACAGACGCTCGGCATCGCGTTCCATGCCCGAAAGCTGGGTCGGGCGCAGGTTGACGTCGGACGGGCGAATCGCCTCGTGCGCTTCCTGCGCGCCTTCTTTGCTCGAATAGACATTCGGTTTTTCCGGCAGGTACTTGTCGCCGAACTCACTCTCGATGAAACCGCGCACCATACCGATCGCGTCAGCGGAAAGGTTGGTCGAGTCGGTACGCATGTAGGTGATGTAACCGGCTTCGTACAAGCGCTGAGCCATCATCATGGTCTTCTTCACACCGAAGCCGAGGCGATTGCTCGCCGCCTGCTGCAGGGTCGAAGTGATGAAGGGGGCCGAGGGCTTGCTGCTCGTCGGCTTGTCTTCGCGCTTGCTGACGCTGTACTGCGCGCCCTTGAGCTTCTCCAGTGCAGCGGTGGCTTGGGCTTCGTTCAGCGGCTTGAAGGCTTCGCCGTTCTCACGCGCGACCTCGAAACGCACCTTGGCCTGCTGCGCATTCGCCAGGTCCGCGTGAACTTCCCAGTATTCTTCCGGAACGAAGGCGCGAATCTCACGCTCGCGCTCGACCACCAGCTTCACCGCTACCGATTGCACTCGGCCGGCGGAAAGCCCGCGGGCGATCTTCGCCCAGAGCAGCGGCGACACCATGTAGCCAACCACCCGATCAAGGAAACGACGCGCCTGCTGTGCGTTGACCCGGTTCAGATCGAGTTCGCCAGGCTTGGAGAAAGCCTCCTGAATCGCCTTCTTGGTGATCTCGTTGAACACCACGCGCTTGTAACGGCTGTCGTCGCCGCCAATCGACTCGCGCAGGTGCCAGGCGATGGCCTCCCCCTCTCTATCCAAGTCGGTCGCGAGATAGATGGTGTCGGCTTCCTTGGCCAGACGGCGCAGTTCCTCGATGACCTTTTCCTTGCCGGGCAGGATCTCGTACTTGGCCTTCCAGCCGTGCTCCGGGTCGACCCCCATGCGGGTGATGAGTTGACGCTTGGCCTTCTCCTTCGGCGACAGCGCAGGCGCTTCGGCGGCCGCAGCCTTGCCGCGCTTGACCGGCTCCTTGTTGGCAGAGCCGCTGGTAGGAAGGTCGCGGATATGGCCGATACTCGACTTCACCACGTACTGGTTGCCCAAATACTTGTTGATTGTCTTGGCCTTGGCCGGTGATTCCACGATGACCAGCGATTTACCCATGGAGAGGAGAGTTCCTGAATCTAGAGGTGAACAGAGGCGGCGCCTCCGACAGTTTGAATACCCGCACCGGCGCTAAACGGCAAGGCATCAGCGTACGTTAGTGCGCGTTTTGCGAACGGGCCGACCTGACAGAAAAATCGCCCTGCCCGGCTCCGCCTGGTGCGAATCAGAGCAGCCGTCCGATGCCATCCAGCGAACAGCAAGGTTTAAGCTCTGTCTGAAAAGCACCGCTATATATAGTGGCGATGGAGGTGAGGTCAAGCGCGGACCTGGTGGCCGCTGGCCAGCTCAACCTTCGAAAACGCTCGTTTCGGCTTCGATCAATGCGAAACGCGGGACCGTTTCGCCGTTGACTTCGACAGTCTCGATGAACATCGACAACGGGCGCACCCAGAGTCCGCGTTCCCCATACAGCGCCTGGTAGAACACCACCGGCTCCTCGGTCTCGGAGTGCCGCGCAACAGCGAAAACGCGATATTCCGGCCCCTTGTAATGGCGATAACGCCCCGGCTGCAACTGCATGCCTACCTCCACACAAATACAAAAAAGAAAAACCGGGGCACCAGGCCCCGGCTTCCATGCACCGGCTGACAATCATATTCCCGCTCAGTCGCGAGATTGGCTGTCAGCCTAGCGCAGTCATTTGCATCTGTCTGTTAGACGCGTTCGAAGACCGTACTGATCCCCTGGCCCAAACCGATACACATGGTGGCGATACCAATCGTACCGTTGTTCTGCTTCATCACGTTCAGCAGGGTGCCAGAGATACGCGCACCGGAGCAGCCGAACGGGTGACCCAGGGCGATCGCGCCGCCGTGCAGGTTGACCTTCTCTTCCATCTTGTCGAGCAGCTTGAGGTCCTTGAGCACCGGCAGTGCCTGTGCAGCGAAGGCTTCGTTCAGCTCGACGTGGCTGATGTCGTCCATGGTCAGACCGGCGCGCTTGAGCACCTTCTGGGTGGACGGCACCGGGCCGTAACCCATGATTGCCGGGTCGACACCAGCCAGTGCCATGGCGCGAACCACGGCCAGCGGCTGGATGCCGAGATCCTTGGCGCGCTGGGCGGACATGACGATCATGCAGGACGCGCCGTCGGTGATCTGCGAGGAAGTACCTGCAGTCACGGTGCCGCCCTTCGGATTGAACGCAGGCTTCAGCGCAGCCAGGCTTTCCAGGGTGGTGTCCGGACGGATGGTTTCGTCGTAATCGAAGACCTTGAGGAAGCCGTCCTCGTCATAGCCTTCCATCGGGATGATTTCATCCTTGAAGTTGCCATCCAGCGTGGCCTTGTGCGCCAGGCGGTGCGAACGCTCACCGAAGGCATCCTGCTGCTCGCGGGTAATGCCGTGCATCTTGCCCAGCATTTCAGCGGTCAGACCCATCATGCCCGACGCCTTGGCGGCGTACAGCGACAGCTGCGGGTTCGGGTCGACGCCGTGCATCATGCTGACGTGGCCCATGTGCTCCACACCACCGATGACGAACACGTCACCGTTGTTGGTCTGGATGGCCTGCACGGCAGTGTGCAGGGCGCTCATGGACGAACCGCAGAGGCGGCTCACGGTCTGGCCGGCGCTGGTGTGCGGGATACGCGTCATCAGCGAAGCCATGCGGGCGATGTTCCAGCCCTGCTCGAGGGTCTGGTTCACGCAGCCCCAGATCACGTCCTCGACTTCGGCCGGGTCGATCTTCGGGTTGCGCGCCAGCACGCCGTCGATCAGGTGTGCGGACATGGTTTCAGCGCGGGTATTGCGGTGCATGCCGCCCTTGGAGCGCCCCATCGGGGTGCGACCGAAGTCGACGATGACTGCATCTCTTGGATTCAGGCTCATGAATTCTCTCTCCCTCGATTAACCGTAGAAGCGCTGGCCGTTGGCAGCCATCTCGCGCAGCTTCGCGGTCGGGTGGTACAGCGGGCCCAGGTCGGCGTACTTGTCGGCCATCGCGACGAACTCGGCGACGCCGATCGAATCGATGTAGCGCAGCGCACCACCACGGAAGGGTGGGAAGCCAATGCCATAGATCAGGCCCATGTCGGCTTCGGCAGCGGTCTCGACGATGCCGTCTTCCAGGCAGCGCACGGTTTCCAGGCACAGCGGGATCATCATGTAGTTGATGATGTCCTCGTCGGACAGCTCGCGAGTCTCGGCAACGATCGGCTTGAGCAGCTCGTAGGCCTGGGCATCGACGACCTTCTTCGGCTTGCCCTTCTTGTCCATCTCATAGGCGTAGAAGCCCTTGCCATTCTTCTGGCCGAGGCGGTTGGCCTCGTACATGACGTCGACAGCCGTGCGGGTGTCGTCCTTCATGCGATCCGGGAAGCCTTCAGCCATCACGTCACGGCCGTGGTGGCCGGTGTCCATGCCGACGACGTCCATCAGATAGGCCGGGCCCATCGGCCAGCCGAACTTCTCCATCACCTTGTCGGCGCGAACGAAGTCGACACCGTGGGCGATGGCGCGGGCGAAGCCGCCGAAGTACGGGAACAGCACGCGGTTGACCAGGAAGCCCGGGCAATCGTTGACCACGACCGGGCTCTTGCCCATTTTCTTGGCGTAGGCAACGGTGGTTGCGATAGCCACTTCGCTGGTCTTCTCGCCACGAATCACTTCCACCAGCGGCATCATGTGCACCGGGTTGAAGAAGTGCATCCCGCAGAAGTTTTCCGGACGCTTGAGCGCCTGGGCCAGGTAGTTGATGGAGATCGTCGAGGTGTTGGAGGCGATGATCGCGTCTTCGCGAACGTGCCCTTCCACCTCGGCCAGCACGGCGTGCTTGACCTTCGGGTTCTCGACCACGGCCTCGACGACGATGTCGACGTTACCGAAATCACCATACGACATGGTCGGGCGAATCGCGTTGAGCGCCTGAGCCATCTTGTCGGCAGTCAGACGGCCTTTTTCGACACGCTTGCCGAGCAGCTTGGAGGCCTCGTCCAGGCCCATCTGGATACCCTCTTCACGGATATCCTTCATCAGGATCGGCGTGCCCTTGACGGCCGACTGGTAGGCGATGCCGCCGCCCATGATGCCAGCGCCAAGTACGGCAGCCAGTTTCACGTCACGCGCCTGCTTGTCGTAGGCTTTGGCCTTCTTCTTCAGTTCCTGATCGCTGAGGAACAGACCGACCAGGCTCTGTGCAACCGAGGTCTTGGCCAGTTTGACGAAGCCGGCGGCCTCGACTTCGATGGCCTTGTCACGGGTAAAGTTGGCGGCTTTCTGGATGGTCTTGATGGCTTCGACCGGGGCCGGATAGTTCGGGCCGGCCTGGCCAGCAACGAAGGCCTTGCTGGTTTCGAAGGCCATCATCTGCTCGATGGCGTTGAGCTTGAGCTTGTCCAGCTTCGGCTGACGCTTGGCCTTGTAGTCCAGCTCGCCGGAAATGGCGCGCTTGACCAGATCCAGTGCAGCGGCCTGCAGTTTGTCCGGGGCGACCACGGCATCGACTGCATGAACCTTGAGCGCGTCTTCGGCGCGGTTTTCCTTGCCGGAGGCGATCCACTCGACAGCGTTATCCACACCGATCAGACGCGGCAGGCGCACGGTGCCGCCGAAGCCCGGGTAGATGCCCAGCTTCACTTCCGGCAGACCGACCTTGGCGGCGGTGGACATGACGCGATAGTCGGCAGCCATGCACATCTCGAAACCGCCACCCAGGGCGATGCCGTTGATGGCGGCCACGGTGGGTACGCCCAGGTCTTCGAAATCACTGAAGATCTTGTTCGCTTCGAGGTTGCCGGCGACCAGTTCCTCGTCAGCCATCTTGAAGTTGTCGACGAATTCGGTGATGTCGGCGCCGACGATGAATACGTCCTTGCCGCTGGTTACGATGACGCCTTTCACCGACGCGTCAGCCTTGATGGCATCGACGGCCTGGCGCAGATCGTTGAGAGTGAGGCGATTGAACTTGTTGACGGACTCACCCTTGAGGTCGAAATTCAATTCGACGATGCCGCTCTCAAGAGCCTTAACCGTGATGGCTTTACCTTCGTAAATCATCAACTGATCTCCAGGTATGGAAGCTGAACGTTACGTGTCTCACGTCTTCGGCCCTTACTCGACCGCGCCTTGCAGCGAACGACACCCACCGACACGATAATCCGGGTGATCGGCATCTGCTCTGGCAAACACTCGATTCATACGCCCGTTTGATTTGGGTCGGCACACCTTCGGGGAAAAGCTCAGCATTGTCAATCAGCTGGTTTGCCTAACCGAAAGCCACCTGCAAGCGGACATTTCGCGACCACCCGGTCATCATCGACAACACCGATTCGCCGCCATTCACCGCGCCGATCCTTGCCGTGTGCCAGTCACCGACCGACGCCATATTTGTCTGTTGAATCCTAGCCGCAGCCGAGCAGGTACACTGGCGCTCTCGCTCTTTGCCATCACCGGCCTTACCGGCCGCGAACCGAATCCGGAGTTACTGCATGTCCCACGCCCCCATCGCCCGCGCCGACACAGGCACCGATCCCTATCGCTGGCTGGAGAATCGCGACGCCGACGATGTGCTGGCGTACCTCAAGGCAGAGAATGCCTACCTCGAGGAACAGCTCGCCGACCAGGCCGAACTGCGCGAGACGCTGTTCCAGGAAATCAAGGGTCGCATCCGCGAAACCGACCTGTCCCTGCCGTCGCCCTGGGGGCCGTGGCTGTATTACCAGCGCACCACGGCTGGCGACGAATACCCGCGGCACTATCGCTGCCCACGCCCGGTCGATGGCTCACTCACCGTTGACGAGAACGCCGAACAGCTGCTACTCGACCCCAACGAGCTGGCCGAAGGCGGCTTTCTCTCCCTGGGCGCGTTCAGCGTCAGTCAGGACCACAGCAAGCTCGCCTACAGCCTCGATCGCGAAGGCGACGAGATCTACCGACTGTTCGTCAAGGATCTCGCCAGCGGCGACGTGACCGCCCTGCCCTTCGACGATTGCGACGGCAGCATGACCTGGGCCAACGACAGCCAGACGCTGTTCTACGGTGAACTGGACGACACCCACCGCCCGCACAAGATTTACCGCCATCGCCTTGGCGATACGGGCAGCAGCGAGGTCTATCACGACCCGGACGGGCGCTTCTTCGTGCATTGCTACCGCACCAGCTCCGAGCGCCAGCTGGTCATCCTTTCCCACAGCAAGACCACCAGCGAAGCCTGGGTGCTGTCGGCGGACGAGCCGGAAGGTCAATGGACGTGCCTGGCACCACGCCAGGAAGATCACGAGTACTTTCCCGATCATGGCCTTCACCAAGGTCAGTGGAGCTGGCTGATCCGCAGCAATCAGGCGGGCATCAACTTCGCGCTCTATCACGCCAGCGAGGCGCAGCCCGAGCGGGAGCACTGGCAGGAACTGGTTGCCCATGACGACGCGGTGATGCTCGAGGATGTCAGCCTCAACGCCGAGGCGATCACCCTGACCCTGCGCGAAGGCGGCCTGCCGGTGATCGAGGTGCGGCCACAGGGCGTGCCCCCCTATCGCCTGCAGCTGCCCGATGCGGCCTACAGCCTGCACGTGCAGAATTCGCTGGAGTTCACCAGCACGGTGATCCGCCTGCGCTATGAAGCGCTCAACCGCCCGGCACAAGTCCGTCAGCTGACGCTGGCCAACGGCACGCAGGAAGTGCTCAAGGAAACCCCGGTGGAAGGCCCCTTCGATGCGGACGCCTATGAAAGTCGACGCATCTGGGCGACCGCCCAGGACGGCACGCAGATACCCATCAGCCTGGTCGGTCGGCGTGACAGCTTCGGCAAGCCGGCTCCGCTCTATCTCTACGGCTACGGTGCCTATGGGCACAGCCTCGATCCGTGGTTCTCCCATGCGCGCCTGTCGCTGCTCGACCGCGGTTTCGTCTTCGCCATCGCCCATGTGCGCGGCGGCGGCGATCTCGGCGAAGCCTGGTATCGCGCCGGCAAGCTGGAACACAAGCCGAACACCTTCAGCGACTTCATCGCCTGCGCCGAGCAGCTGTTGGCCGATGGCTACACCACCTCAGAGCGCCTGGCCATCAGCGGCGGCAGCGCCGGCGGGCTGCTGATCGGCGCCGTGCTGAACATGCGCCCAGAGCTGTTTGGCGCGGCCGTCGCCGAGGTGCCCTTCGTCGATGTGCTGAACACCATGCTCAACGCCGACCTGCCGCTGACCGTGACCGAGTACGACGAATGGGGCGATCCGAATCAGCCGGAGGTGCATGAGCGGATCAAGGCGTACGCGCCCTATGAAAACATCCGCTCCCAGACCTACCCCGCGCTGCTCGCAGTGGCCGGCTACAACGACAGCCGCGTGCAGTACTGGGAAGCCGCCAAGTGGGTTGCCAAGCTGCGCGCCACCCGCACCGACGACAATCTGCTGCTGCTCAAGACCGAATTCGGCGCAGGACACGGTGGCATGAGTGGTCGCTACCAGGCGCTCAAGGACGTGGCGCTGGAGTACGCCTTTGTGCTCAAGGTGTTCGGTATGGCCTGATCGGCTCATGCCTGCCGACCTGCGGCACCGAACAGCCCGCGTCGGCGAGAGTCATTCATTGAGAATGTCCTCGTCGGAGCCACCCAATGAACAACAATTCTTCGAACCACCAGAATCAGAACGTCCACGGCTGGGAACGCGCCATGTCCCTGGCCGGTGGGCTGTATTTCCTTGCCAAGGGCCTCAGCCGCGGCGGCCTGGGCGGACTGCTGCAGCTGGGTATCGGCGGCCTGGCACTATCCCGTGGCGTAACCGGGCACTGCGAGGCCAAGCGCGTGTTCAATGAAATCAACGAACAGGCCGGCATGGCCGAAGGCCGCTCGCACCACATGCCGTTCGAACGCTCGGAAAAAGATAGTCAGCAATTGCAGGCCAACGCCGCGGCAGCCACCAACGGCACCACCGTAACCGGCAATGACAGCCTGAAAAGCCCGCCTGCCGGCGTCTGATCCCCGCCCATACAAGCGGGGAACATCGAGCCCGGCGAGTCGTGGCATAGCCTCCGGGCACAGGCTCATGGGTAGAGGCGACCGGCTGCGTAACTGCGCTCCGGTCGCCCTCGCCTTCAGCGCTTCTTCACCGCCTCATGAGCCTCGATCAGCTGATCGACCACACCAGGATCGGCCAGGGTCGAGGTATCGCCCAGCGCGTCATAGTCATCCGTGGCGATCTTGCGCAGCAGCCGGCGCATGATCTTGCCGGAACGCGTCTTCGGCAGCCCAGGGGCCCACTGAATCACATCCGGCACGGCGATCGGCCCGATCTCCTTGCGCACCCATTGCTGCAGCTCCTGACGCAGCGCGGCTGTGGGCTGCACGCCGCTGACCAAGGTTACATACACGTAGATCGCCTGCCCCTTCAGCGCATGCGGAACGCCCACCGCTGCCGCTTCGGCCACCTTGGCATGGGCGACCATGGCGCTTTCTATCTCCGCAGTGCCCATGCGGTGCCCGGACACGTTGAGCACGTCATCCACCCTTCCGGTGATCCAGTAATAGCCATCCTCGTCGCGGCGCGCGCCATCGCCGGTAAAGTACATGCCGCGGAAGGTCTTGAAGTAGGTGTCGACAAAGCGGTCGTGGTCCTTGTAGATGGTGCGCATCTGCCCCGGCCAGGAGTCGAGGATCACCAGATTGCCCTCGGCGGGGCCTTCGAGCAGGTTGCCGAGGTTGTCCACCAACCCCGGCACCACGCCGAACAACGGGCGCGTGGCGGAGCCCGGCTTGAGCGCAGTCGCTCCCGGCAGCGGGCTGATCAGGATGCCACCGGTCTCGGTCTGCCACCAGGTATCGACGATGGGGCAGCGCGATTGGCCGACCGTTTCGTAATACCAGTGCCATGCCTCGGGATTGATCGGTTCGCCCACCGTGCCGAGCAGACGCAGGCTGGAGCCGTCGGCCCCCTCCACCGCCGCGGCCCCCTCGGCCATCATGGCGCGGATCGCCGTGGGCGCCGTGTAAAGGATGTTCACCTTGTGCTTGTCGATGATCCGGGCGATGCGGGTAACGTCTGGATGATTCGGCACGCCTTCGTACATCAGCGTCGTCGCGCCGTTGGCCAGCGGGCCATAGATCAGGTAGCTGTGCCCGGTGATCCAGCCGATATCGGCCGTGCACCAATAGACCTCCCCGGGGCGGTAGTCGAACACCCGCTCATGGGTCAGTGCGGCATAGAGCAGATAGCCGCCGCAGGTATGCAGAACGCCCTTCGGCTTGCCCGTGGAGCCGGAGGTATAAAGGATGAACAGCGGCTCCTCGGCCCCCATTTCCTTCGGCGCGCAAACCTCACCGGCCACGCGCATCAGGTCGTCGTAGCAGATGTCGCGATGCGCGTGCCAGCGGATGTCCGCACCCGTGCGGCGCACGACGATGATCTTCTTCACACAGCTGGTCTGGGGATTGGTCAGCGCCTCGTCGACGTTCTCCTTGAGCGGCACGGGTTTGCCGCCGCGAATGCCTTCGTCGGCGGTGATCACGATCTTCGACTGGCCATCGATGATGCGCCCGGCCAGTGCTTCCGGGGAGAAGCCACCGAACACCACCGAGTGGATCGCGCCGATACGCGCACAGGCCAGCATCGCCACCGCGGCCTCGGGAATCATCGGCATGTAGATAGTCACCACGTCACCGCGGTGCACATCCTGCCCGCGCAGCGCATTGGCGAACTTGCTGACTTCCTGGTGCAGCTCGCGGTAGGTGATCTCGCGGTGTTCGGAAGGAACATCGCCCTCCCAGATGATTGCCAGCTGATCGCCGCGCTCGGCCAGGTGCCGATCCAGGCAGTTGGCCGAGACGTTGAGCGTGCCATCGGCGAACCATTTGATATCCACATGGTGATCGTCGAAGGAGGTGCGCTTGACCTCGGTGAAAGGCCGGATCCAGTCCAGCCGCGCCGCCTGTTCACGCCAGAAGCCCTCGGGATTGATCACCGACTGCTGGTACATGGCCTTGTAGCTGGCTTCGTTGGTCAGTGACTGAGCGGCCACCTCGGGCCGAACCGGATATACGGACGCAGCGCTCATGGCAGTTCCTCGTCTGTCTTGTTGGTATGCAGAACCCTGTCCAGCAGGCGAACCCAATGACCAACCCAGCGCCTGTCAGACGGTGCACTCCAGCCAAGCACGCCACCCTTGGCGTATCGGCTTTGCTCAAGCATAGACCGCGCCTCACCGCATGGCGTGTGCACTACCGCCATTTGCCAGAGCTTTCGCGTAGCTGAATGCTACGGCCCCGACACCCGCGGACGCGTTTTGCAGGCAAAAAAAAAAAGCGGCCTCAAGGGCCGCTCGTTCAACCATCCGGTTGGAATACACACTTGTCCGATCACGCAGATAGACGCCGCCATTCTGTGCAGCCAGCGCCGTGGCCGAAACTGCACATTGGTCTAACAGACCATTGGCGGACTTGCCTCAGGGCGCAGCGTTGGCTGCGCGCGCGGCCTCGATCAGGTCCTTGCCGATATCGGCTTCGAACTTCTTCCAGGCCGGCTGCACCGCGTCGCGCCAGCGGGCGCGCTGTTCGTCGGTCAGCACCAGAATCTCGCTCTTGCCCGAGTCGATGACGCCCTGCTTGGCCTTCTCGTTCAGCGCTTCGGCCTGGCGATTCACCTCTGCGGTGACCTCATCGATGATCGCCTCCAGCTCGCCACGCACATCCGCGGGCAGGCTGTTCCAGAACTTGGTGTTGGTGATCAGCAGGTAGTTGCCGATGCCGTGGCCGGACTCGGTGATGTACTTCTGCACCTCGTGGTACTTCTGGCTGTAGATGTTCGACCAGGGGTTGTCCTGGGCATTGACCACGCCGGTCTGCAGGCCCTGGTAGATCTCGGCGAAGGCCATCTTGCGCGGCACCGCCCGCAGCGCGGTGTACTGCGCGGCCTGCAGGTCCGACGGCTGCACGCGGAATTTCAGCCCGCGGGCGTCGGCCGGCTCGCGCAGGGGCTTGTTGGCAGTGAAGTGGCGCATGCCGTTGAGCCAGTAGGCCAGGCCGGTGATGCCCTTGTCCTCCATCGACTTGAGCATGGCGCGGCCCTTGTCCGACTGCTGGAAGCGCTGCGCGGCAGGCATGTCGTCGAACAGGAACATCAGGTCGAACAGCTGCAGTTGCTTGGTGTATTGCTCGAGCTTCGACGGTGCCGGCGCCAGCAGATGTACCTCATTCATCAGCAGCGCTTCCATCTCCTTGCCGTCGCCGTACAGCGAGGAGTTGGCGAACACCTGCACTTCCACCTGGCCGGGCAGGCGCTCTTCCACGAGCTTCTTGAACATCAGCGCGCCCTGGCCCTTCGGCGTGCTGTCGGCGGTGATATGGGAGAACTTGATCAGGATCGGATCGGCCTGGGCGCCGAGGACGCTAAACAGCGCGGAAGCGGCGAGCAGACGGGTGATGCCACGGGTGAGTCGTGCCATGGAGAGCTCCGTTTTGTAGTTGTGTGAGCCATGCAGCTGGTCCGACTCTACCCCGCTGCCCCCTCGGGCTGAATTGCTAATTGGCCAAGCGCGACTTCGCGTTTGGCGAAGGCCGTGACGCGATCGCGCCGCCGAACGGCTTCGTTCAGGCCTGGCCTTCGCGAAGCGTGAGGTGCTCGAGCATCTGCCGGGCAGTCACCGACAGGCTTTCCAGATTGCGCACGCCGAGCTTGAGTTCGCGCCGCGCCCAGACATCGGTCAGCGGCACCATGGCCACGTCCAGCGCCGGCAGGTAGTTGCGCACCACCTGCTCGGGCAGCACGCCGATGCCCATGCCGGTGTGGATCATCCGGCAGATCGCCTCGAAGCTGCGTACCTGAATGCGCAGGCGCAGCGGCGTGCCCATCTGCTGTGCCGACTGCTGCAGCAGGGCATGCAGTGAGGCGTCCTGCTGCAGGCCAATGAAGTCGAAGCCTGCCGCCTCGCGCAGTGCAATGCATTCGCGGCCGGCCAGCGGATGCTCGCGTGGCGTGACCAGCACCAGGCGATCCTCGCGGTAGGGAAACACCTGCAGGTCCTCGGCCGGTATGTGCCCGGCGAAGATGCCGATGTCGGTCAGCCCCTCGCGCAAGGCGCGCAGGGTGTCACTGCTGACGCGCTCCTCCAGGTCGATCTTCACTTCCGGGTGCTGGCGGGCAAAGGCGCTCAGGTCTTCGGGCAGGAACTCGATCACCGCCGAGGTGTTGGCGTGGATGCGCACATGCCCCTTCACGCCCTGGCTAAACTCGCTGAGGTCAGCGTCCAGCTGCTGCAGGTTGTCCAGCAGGTTGCGCGCGTGGTGCAGCAGCGCGTGGCCGGCCGGCGTCAGCTCGACGCCCTTGGGTTGGCGATAGAGCAGGCTGACGCCGAGCTGCCCTTCCAGATCGCTGACGCGCTTGCTCACCGCTGCCAGCGCCAGATGCTCGCGCTCGGCGGCGCGGGTCAGGCTACGGGTCTCGGCGATGGCGACGAACAGCCGAAGGGTGACGAAATCGATGCGGCGCATAGTGGATTCCCGTATTCGCGGTAGACGAAGCATGCGCTGCTCAAGCCGAGCTTTTCAAAGCGCCTTTCGTCTTACCCTTCGTGAAGCGCGAAACCTCACTTGGCCAACGGCCAATTGTCGGCTGCCGATGCGTCGGCCATGCTCGGCACCATGAATCAACCGGCACAGGTGTCGTGATGAGCGAACAGACAGACAAGAACCTGCCGCTGCAGGGCCTCAAGGTGATCGAGATGGGTCAGCTGATCGCCGGCCCGTTCGCCAGCAAGCTGCTCGGCGAATTCGGCGCCGACGTGATCAAAATCGAGCCGCCCAAGGTCGGCGACCCGTTGCGCAAGTGGCGCAAGCTCAAGGACGGCACCTCGCTCTGGTGGCACGTGCAATCGCGCAACAAGCGCTCGGTGACGCTGGATCTCAAGGCCGCCGAAGGCCAGGAAATCGTCCGCCAGCTGGTGGCCGAAGCCGACATCCTGGTGGAGAACTTCCGCCCTGGCACACTGGAAGAATGGGGTCTGGGCTGGGATGAGTTGTCGAAGCTGAACCCTCGGCTGATCATGCTGCGCATCTCCGGCTACGGGCAGACCGGGCCCTACCGTGACCTGCCGGGCTTCGGTGTGATCGGCGAAGCCATGGGTGGCCTGCGCCACCTGTCCGGCTATCCGGGCCAGCCGCCGGTGCGGGTCGGCGTCAGCATCGGCGATTCGCTGTCGTCGCTGTATGGCGTGATCGGTGTATTGCTCGCCCTGCAGGAGCGCAACCGAAGCGGCCAGGGCCAGGAGATCGACGTGGCGCTGTACGAGTCGGTGTTCGCCATGATGGAAAGCCTCGTACCCGAATACGACGCCTTCGGCTATGTACGCGAGCCGGCTGGCAGTGCCCTGCCCGGCATCACGCCGTCCAATTCCTATTTGTGCAACGACGGCGCTTACGTCCTGATCGCCGGCAATGGCGACAGCATCTACAAGCGCCTGATGACCCTGATGGGCCGCCAGGACCTTGCCGATGATCCGCGCTTCGCCCACAACGACGGCCGCGCCCAGCACGCCGAGCTGATCGATGCCGCCATTGGCGAATGGACCATCCAGCACAGCCGCGACGAGGTGATCGAAGCACTCAAGGGCGCCCGCGTGCCGGCCGGCTATCCCTACACCGCCGCCGATATCGTCAAGGACCCGCACTACCTGGCGCGGCAGATGATCGAGCAGGTGCAGACCTTTGCCGGCCCGCTCAAGGTGCCGGGCGTGCTGCCCAAGCTGTCGCGCACGCCGGGACGCATCGGCGAAGGCGGCCCGCAGCTGGGCGAACACACCGACGATGTGCTGGCCGGCCTCGGACTCACCGACGAACAACGCCAGGGCCTGCGCGAGCGCGGGATCATCTGACACTGCCCGTAGGGTGGATGACGCTTTTTTTTATCCACCGCGACATTCCCGAAACGGTGGATGGGTGGAGCGCATCCACCCTACGACTACAGCTCTACGTAGGGTGGACAACGCGAGCTTGTCCACCAGCCAGCAAGCCACAACGGTGGATGGGTAAAGCGTCATCCACCCTACGCCCCAGGATTCACTGATGAACAAACGCCTGTATATCCAGGAAGTCGCCACCCGCGACGGCTTCCAGATCGAAGCGAACTTCGTGCCGACCGAAGCCAAGATCGCCCTGATCGACCGCCTCTCGCAAACCGGGCTGGCAAAGATCGAGGTCACCTCCTTCACCTCGCCCAAGGCCATCCCCAACCTGCGCGACGCCGAGGACGTGATGCGCGGCATCCGCCGTGCGGAGGGCGTCGAGTACACCGTGCTGGTGCCCAACGCGAGGGGCTGCGAGCGAGCGCTGGCCTGCGAGGTGGACGAGATCAACCTGGTGATGTCGGCCAGCGACACCCACGGCCTGGCCAACCTGCGCATGACGCCTGAGCAGTCGCTGGTGCAGTTCCGCGAAATCATCGAAGTCACTCGCGGCAGTGGCGTATTCATCAACGCCTCGCTATCGACCACCTTCGGCTGCCCCTTCGAGGGCGACGTGCCCGAGCGGCGCATCTATGAGCTGGTGCAGCGCCTGCTGGAAATCGGCGTGCAGGGCATCACCCTCTGCGACACCACCGGCATGGCCGACCCGGCGCAGGTCGAGCGTATCTGCCGCGAAGTGCTGAACAGCTGGCCACAGGCAGTGTTCACCGCACACTTCCACAACACCCGCGGCATGGGCCTGGCCAACGCGCTGGCAGCGCTGAACGCCGGCATCGACCGCTTCGACGCCTCGCTCGGCGGACTCGGCGGCTGCCCTTACGCGCCCGGCGCCAGCGGCAATATCTGCACCGAAGATCTCGTGCATATGTTCCAGCGCATGGGCCTAGACAACGGCGTCGATCTCGACCGCCTGCTGCAATGCGCCGCCGACCTGCCCCAACTGGTCGGCCACAACGTGCCGGGCGCGGTACTCAAGGCCGGCAAGGCCGATCGCCGTTATCCGAAACCGAAGTGAATGGAGGAAGCCGGCGTTTGAATCCGTGCGGAGCGCCCGGGCGGTGTGGCGTCATGAGCGTAAGTCCAGTAGCGACTGGCACAGCACAAAGCCTGCTGAAGGCGGGATCGAGCAATGAGGTGTGATTCTAGTGCTTGTGGTGAGAAGCGAGACTGTCGGCGCAGGCGGATCCCGCTGCAGAACGTTTGGTTAAGGGGCGAGTTTTAGCCGTGCCGAGTGAGCGACGCGAAGCGAACGGCTTGAACCACTTGTTAGGAGCTTGCCACAAACAATTGGCTGTATAGCTCATTTATTGTTTTAAATTTCCTGAAGCTACCTTTGTTTATAGTTCTAATATTTGGTCTTTCAGTTTTTAGGCCCGAAGCATCACCTTTTGTATGCTTGGCTATTTTTAGATTTTCTAGGCTCGGTAATGGTTGGCCTGGAGCCGCGCCGAAAAAATAATACGGCCCGAGGTCTAGCGTTTCATTGTTGAAGTGAACCAAAACTACACAGCCAGATGGTTTTTTTGCCAGCGACACATGGATTTTTTGTGTTGCGGTTGCTGAGCCAATGAATGTGGCTTTGAGTTGGATATGTCTAATGACACCGTTTGCTTCGGCAATAATATCGTAGCCAGAGTTGTCGACCTCAGGTTTAGAGATTTCGAGACTAAAGTCTTTTGTTTTCCAAGAGAGTTTGAGTAGCTCGCCAACGAGCAAGTGTTCAATCAGCTTTTCACGATATGAGGAGTGCAGCGAATGCTCTGTCATTTCTTTGATTCCCTGCTCCGCAGTGAAAATAGGATAGTTCCTAACGCTTGGTTAAGGGGCGGGCTTTAGCCCGTCCCAGTGAGCGACGCGAACGATTTGAACGACTTGTTAGCCGGCCCCAATAGGTGCATTGCGTACGGGACAATGACGAAATCGAGTATTTACTCGGGTGGTGAAGGATTTTCGACGTTTTGAATCCCAGCATGCTGGGCAGTACAGACCACTGTCGGCCTCGAAGATATAGCAGCCCCACTTTCTTCCAGTAGGTTTTTCATCAACGGGCTGTGATATCTGTTTAAGCAGATCATTTTCTTCTTGGAGCTGAGCGATGCGCTCTTTAAGAGAGGCAGCTTCCAACTTTAGGTCAGCAAGTTCGCTCGAAAGATCAGCTAGCAGATTTTTTAATTCGGCATCTTCAATATTTTTGGAGATTTCACGGAGCCGCTTCGTCAGGCTAAGTGACGTACTTATTGTTGAGATAATATCCATTAACTCTTCCTTGATAGACTAACTAAAATTAGGCACCAAGTGGTGTATAAGACGCCGAACGGGCTTGGTGTATAACATTCCACTCGCTGTTTTCTCCGACCCTCTAGCTCGGCCTCTCAATGACGTGGGTGTTTATACACCAGCCCAATGAGGCATGAAATTGGTGCCGCCCAATATTGCCCCGCCTGCGACCTTCGGCACACTCTCTACCATTGCCGCGTCGACGAGTTGTCGAGATCACCGAACGTCTACCAGGCAAGCAAAACGGGCAAGCACAAACTGCAGGCCTAGCAGAGCCCTAGAAAAACCAACCATTGCCAGGCCAGAGAAACAGTTAGGTCTCGCCGTCCGCAGCATTTAGCAACGTGCTCAATCGCCCTGGCAGAACCGCAGAATCGCCTCGGCTACTGCCTGCGGCGCTTCGCGCTGGGGGAAATGGCCGACGCCCGGCAATAGCTGTCGGTGGTATGGGCCGCTGAACAAGGCCTCACGCCCGGCCGAGGTTTCCGGTGCGTTGCAGGTATCGGCCTCGCCGTGCAGCACCAGCGTCGGCACGGCGAGCACCGGGGCCGGTTGCAGCAGCGCCTCGTCCGATGCATAGGCAGGATCGCCGTCGACGAAGCCCCAGCGGTGGCGATAGGAATGCAGTACCACGGCGGCCCAGTCCGGGTTGTCGAACGCCTCCAGCGCCTGGATTAAATCAGCCTCGGCGTACCAGCCGGCCGGTGACCAGGTATCCCATAGCAGCCGCGTGAAGGCCGCGCGATCCTCAACTACCGTCTGCTCGCCGCGCGGGGTGGCCATATACCAGTGGTACCAGTAGTTGCGCGCCTGGCTGAGCGAGATGTGCTGGTTCGGGTCATTGGTGCCGTAGCCCACCGCGAGCATTACCAGCCGTGCGGCGGCGTGATGGCGCAGCCCGCAGGCATTGGCCACCGCCCGCGCACCCCAGTCATGGCCGACCAGCACCGGCTGGTCGAGGCGCAATGCGTCGATGAAATCCAGCAGGTCACGGCCCAGCGCGGCGAGCTGGCCGCTGCGTGGGGTCAGCGGATCGATGAAGCGCGTCTGGCCGAAGCCGCGCAGTGTCGGGCACAGTACGCGATAGCCAGCCGCGGCCAATCGCTCGGCGACGGCTATCCAGCCTTCGGGGCAATCCGGCCAGCCATGCACGAGCACGGCGACCTGTTGGCCACGGGGATTCCATTCGAGATAAGCGATATCCAGCACCGGCGTGCTGACAAAGGCATAGCGACTCATGCCGGCGTCTCCTTACGTTGGTCGAGCGGCCAGCATAAGCGTTCGTCTGGGTAAAAAAAGCAGGTCCGTCTCATCTGCACGGGCGTCGCATGGTTGATCGAGAGGAACCTGGGCGAGATCACATTAGGCCCGCCCAGGCGAGTGAATTGGTGTCAGGAGCGATTGGCTGCCTGTGCCGCCTCGATCAGCTCGGCGCCGATGTCGTTCTCGAACTTCTTCCATACCGGCCGCATCGCCTCGCGCCACTGGGCGCGCTGCTCGGGGGTCAGTTCGATGATTTCGGTCTTGCCGGAGTCGGCGATGGCCTCTCGCGCCTGCTGGTTGAGGTCGTCCGCCTGGCGGTTCACCTCGGCGGTGACCTCTTCCATGATCGTTTCCAGCTCGCCGCGCACGTCTTCCGGCAGGCCGCTCCAGAACTTGGTGTTGGTGATCACCATGTAGTCGATCAGGCCGTGGTCGGAGGCGGTCATGTAAGGCTGGACCTCGTGCACCTTCTGGCTTTCATAGTTCGACCAGGTGTTCTCGGTGCCGTTGACCACGCCGGTCTGCAAGCCCTGGTAGACCTCGGCGAAGCTCATCTTGCGCGGGTTTGCGCGCACCGCCTTGAACTGCTCGTCGAGCACTGCTGAGGCCTGTACGCGGAACTTCAGCCCACGGGCATCCTTCGGCTCGCGCAGCGGCTTGTTCGCCGAAAGCTGCTTCATGCCGTTGTGCCAGTAGGCCAGACCGGTGATGTTCTTGTCCTCCATCGCGCGCAGCAGCTCCTTGCCTTGCGGGCCGCTCTGGAAACGATCGGCTGCCGCCAGGTCGTCGAACAGGAACGGCAGGTCATAGATCTGGATGGCCTTGGCGTAATGCTCGAACTTGGCCAGCGACGGCGCCAGCATGTGCACGTCACCGAGCAGCAGGGCCTCCATTTCCTTGCCGTCGCCGAACAGCGAGGAGTTCGGGTAGACCTCGACCTTCACCTTGCCCGGCAGGCGTTCCTCGGCGAGTTTCTTGAACAGCAGGGCGCCCTGCCCTTTCGGTGTGTTGTCCGCCACTACATGGGCGAATTTGATGGTCACGGGGTCGGCGGCATGCACCAACCCGGCGACGGTGAAAGAAAGCGCGCAGGCGAGTGCCTTGAGCTTGTTACTCAGCATGGAAGTACCCTCTTGTTTTTGTGGGTTGGTACGTTTCGCAGGCAAGCGTTGCGGTCAGGGCAACGCTTGCCCGGCACGTTGCAGCAGGCGACGGGCACGGCCGATGACGGGGGCGTCGACCATCTGTCCGTCCACCACGAAAACCCCATCGCCGGAAGCTCCGGCGGCGAGGATGCGTTGCGCCCAGTCCAGTTCCGCGGCACTGGGCATCAGGGTTTCGTGCACCACGGCCACCTGGCTCGGATGGATGCACAGCAGGCCGCCAAAGCCCATGTCACGCGCATCGGCAGCGGCACGGGCGAGGCCCTCGAGGTTCTTGATGTCGGGAAAGACGCTGTCCAGCGGCGCTGCCAGTCCGGCCAATCGCGACTGCAGCAGCAGCGCATAGCGCGCCTGGTCGAGCATGCGCTCGGCGCCTGCGGTGCCATTGGCCAGGCCGAGATCGAGGCCCAGGTCCAGCGCGCCGAAGGACAGCCGCTCGACACCCTGGGCGTGGGCAATTTCCGCCAGATTGGCCAGCCCGCGGGCAGTTTCGACGATTGGCCAGACCGGCTTGCCGTAGCTGGCCGCCAGCGCAACCTGCACCGCGCTTTCGACCTTGGGCAGCAGCACGCCGGCGACTCCCGCATGACGGGCACAGAGCGCCAGGTCCGACGCCTGCTCGGCGTGGGTTGGCGCGTTGATGCGCACCAGCAGGCGCGCCTCCGGGTTGGCAGCGAGGAAGGCATCGAGGTTGCCCCTCGCCTCTGCCTTGAGGTTCTCCGCAACCGCATCCTCGAGGTCGACGATGGCCGCGTCGGCGCCCGTCGCCAGCGCCTTGGGAATGCGCTCCGGGCGGGTCGCCGGGACGAACAGCGCGCTACGGATGATCGATGAGTTCATGGGCTGGCTCCTGGGTGCGTTCATACCGCGCCCTGCTCGTGTAGCCGCTGGATATCCGCGGGGGCGTAGCCCAGCTCGGCGAGCAAACTATCGGTGTGCTGGCCCAGCGCGGGGATGGGGTCCATGCGCGGGGCGAAGGCGCTGTTGCGTCCCGGTGGCAGCAATGCCGGCAGGCGGCCGGACGGGCTGTCCACCTCGCTCCAACGCTGGCGGGCATCCAGCTGCGGATGCGCCCAGACACCGGCCATGTCGTTGACGTGGGCATTGGCGATGGGCGCGGCATCCAGGCGCGCAATCACTTCGTCGGCACTCAGCTTGCCGAACGCGTCGACGATGATCGCGCGCAGCGCCTCGCGGTTGTCCGAGCGCTGCGAGTTGCTGGAGAAGCGCACGTCCTGCGCCAGCTCCGGCTGCAGCAGGACCTTGTCGCAGAACGCCAGCCACTCGCGCTCGTTCTGCAGGCCGAGCATCACCGTGCCGCCGTCACCGGTGGGGAACGGACCGTAGGGGTAGATGGTGGCGTGCGCGGCGCCGGCACGCGGCGGCGGCGTCGCGCCCTTGTAGGCGTAGTACAACGGGTAGCCCATCCACTCCACCAGGCTTTCGAGCATTGAAACGTCGACGCGGCTGCCCTCGCCCGTCTTGTCGCGCAGCATCAGCGCCGAGAGCACGCCGGTGTAGGCGTACATGCCCGCGGCGATATCGGCGATGGAGCAGCCGGCCTTGGCCATCTCGGTCTCACCCGCCCCGCCGGTGACGGAGAGAAAGCCGCCCTCGCTCTGGATCAGCAGGTCATAGGCCTTCTTCTGCTCGTAGGGGCCGCCCTCGCCGTAGCCGGAGATGTCGCAGACAATCAGCCGCGGAAAGCGCTCGTGCAGCGTCTCGAACGACAGACCCATGCGCGCCGCGGCACCGGGCGCGAGGTTCTGCACCAGCACGTCGGCCTTGGCCAAGAGCTGGTCGAGGACCTGGGCAGCGGCGTCCTGCTTCACGTCCAGGCTCAGGCTTTCCTTGGAGCGGTTGGTCCAGACGAAATGCGAGGCCAGGCCGTCGACCCGCTCGTCGTAGCCGCGGGCGAAGTCGCCGGCACCGGGCCGCTCGATCTTGATCACCCGTGCGCCGAGGTCGGCCAGCTGGCGCGTGCAGAACGGCGCGGCGATGGCGTGCTCGAGGCTGACCACGGTGATGCCATCGAGTGGGCGGGGTTTGCCTTGGGTGTCGTTCATGTTCGGTTCCTGCAAATTCGGCGTTGGGTGGAAAAGGGCAACGCCTTTTCCACGCGTCTGTTCAAGTCTCTGGGCACTCTGGCGCCACTTTGGTGGATGAGGCTTCGCCGTCATCCACCCTACGATTGCGCTTCTAGTAGGGTGGGCTTCAGCCCACCGGAGCGTGTTACCTGTGGTGGGCTGAAGCCCACCCTACGGTCACCTCAACATGTCTAAATTCCCGCTCTCGCGCAGGCGCCAGACCGTATCGATCAGCGCGCCCGCCTGGTCATCGCTGCGCGCCGCGGAGAACTGCACCAGGCGGCGGAACTTGTCCTCCAGCTCGGCGCGGCTCAGCGTGTTGCCCGGGTCGCCCTTCGGCTCGTCGATGGCGCCGTGCAGCGTGCGGCCATCGGCGGTGGTCACTTCGACGCGACCGAGCCAGCGTACCGGGTAGGCGCCGTCCACCTCGGGATCGAGCGTCATCGAGACCTTCTCGCGGAACTCGCCGACGCGCGGGTCGCTGAGCGCATGGCTGTGGAATTCGGTCAGGCCGGCCTTGCCGTACAGGGCGATCAGCCCCAGCACGGTGCCCATGGAGAATTTGGCTTGATGCACCGTCTGCGGCACCGTCACGCGGCCGAGCACGTCGATCGCGCCCTGGTGCACGCGGGTGGTGACCGAGGCAATGTCATCGGCCCCGAGCCCCTCGCGCTGCATCAGCGCCAGCAGCGCATCGGCCGCCGGGTGGGTATGGCGGCAGGAAGCGTGGAACTTGAAGGAGGTTTCCGCCAGCGCCCAGCGGCTGCCGAGCCGGTCGGACAGCTTGCTCGGCTCGGCATCGCTGGACATGCCCGCCGCCATGCCCTGCTCGCCTTCGAGTATGTTCTGCGCGCCGGTCAGGCCATCGGCGGTCAGGTAGGCGGCGAGCAGGCCATCGGCAGCCGCCTTGGCGGTGTGCAGCTGCTTGGAGTCCGCCGCGTCACGGAGAAACTCCCACAGCCCCGCCGCTTGCGTACCGGCGCTGCCGAGCAGATGGGTGAACTGCTGCTGGTCGAAATCCATCAGCTTGCCGACGGCCACCGCCGCGGCCAGGGTGCCGACCGTCGCGGTGGTGTGGAAGATGCGGTAATGCGAGCGGCCGAGGAACTCACCGATGCGGATGCCCGCCTCGTAGCCGGCCACCGAGGCCACCAGCAGCTCGCGGCCGGACTTGCCGAGATCCTGCGCCGCCGCCAGCGCAGCGGGAAACACCACCGTGGCCGGGTGCAGCACGGAACTGTTGTGCAGGTCGTCCTGCTCCACCAGGTGCGAACTGGCGGCATTCACCAGCGCGGCGAAATAGGCCGAGCTGCTCTGGCCGTTGACCAGAATGCGCGCCGGCCCGTCGGTCGGGCCCATGCTCTGCGCGTAACGCTCGAACAGCGGAATCGGATGCGAGCCGGCGCTGGCCAGGGCCGAGCCGAGCCAGTCGAGAAAGAGGTCTTCGGTGCGGGCGAGCACCGGTTCGGGGATCTGCTCATAGGCGAGCCCGGCGAGGAATTCGGTCAGGGCACGGGTGTGCTGGCTCATGCGTTGGGCTCCAGCGGATTCTCTAACGGATTGGACAGTTCGATGAGGTTCTGGTCGGGGTCGCGCAGGTACACCGAGAGGATCGGTCCGGTCGCGCCGGTGCGCTGCACAGGACCTTCGACGATAGCGACGCCCTGCGCTTCTAGGTGCGCAATGACTCGATCCAATGGCGTGGCGACGATAAAGCAGAGGTCCGCCGAACCGGGCGTCGGCCGCTCAGCCTTGGGCTCGAATTCACGCCCGGCCTGGTGCAGGTTGATCTTCTGGTTGCCGAAGGTCAGCGCCTTGCGCCCTTCGCCGAAGGTCACCGCCTGCATGCCTAGCACGCGGGTGTAGAAGTCCACCGTCTTTTCGATATCGGCGACGGTGAGGACCAGATGGTCGAGGTGGCTGATATTCATGACGCACTTCCCTTTTCGTAGGGTGGAAATCGCGAAGCATTTCCACCACCTGTGTCGCCTGTTCGATACGCGTGGAAAAGGCTTCGCCGTTTTCCACCCTACGTTTGGCGCCGTTAGAACGAGCGCGGCAGCTCGAGCAAATGCTCGGCCACGTACGACAGGATCAGGTTGGTGGAGATCGGCGCCACCTGGTACAGCCGCGTCTCGCGGAACTTGCGCTCGACGTCGTATTCGTTGGCGAAGCCGAAGCCACCGTGGGTCTGCAGGCAGGCGTTGGCCGCCTCCCAGCTCGCCTTGGCCGCCAGGTACTTGGCCATGTTGGCGGCGGCACCTGCGTTACGCCCGGCGTCGTATTCCTCGCAGGCGCGCCAGCGCATCAGGTCCGCCGCCTCGATCTCGATGTGTGCTTCGGCGATGGGGAATTGCACGCCCTGGTTCTGCCCGATAGGCCGGCCGAACACCACACGGTCGCGGGCGTACTGCGCGGACTTCTCGACGAACCAGCGGCCATCGCCGATGCACTCGGCGGCGATCAGCGTGCGTTCGGCATTGAGGCCATCGAGGATGTAACGAAAGCCCTTGCCCTCCTCGCCGATCAGGCTGCTGGCCGGAATTTCCAGGTTGTCGAAGAACAGCTCGTTGGTCTCGTGGTTGACCATGTTGGCGATCGGCTGCACGGTCAGGCCGTTGCCGATGGCCTCACGCAGGTCGACGAGAAAGATCGACATGCCCTCGGACTTGCGCTGCACCTCGGCCAGCGGCGTAGTGCGTGCCAGCAGGATCATCAGGTCGGAGTGCTGGATGCGCGAGATCCACACCTTCTGCCCGTTGATCACGTATTTGTCGCCCCGGTGCACGGCGGTGGTCTTGATCTTGGTGGTGTCGGTGCCGGTGGTCGGCTCGGTGACGCCCATGGACTGCAGGCGCAGCTCGCCACTGGCGAGCTTCGGCAGGTAGTAGCGCTTCTGCTCCTCGCTGCCGTTTCTGAGCAGCGTGAACATGTTGTACATCTGCCCATGAATGGTCCCGGAGTTGCCGCCGCAACGGTTGACCTCCTCGAGGATCACCGAAGCCTCGGCCAGGCCCAGGCCCGAGCCGCCGTACTCTTCCGGAATCATCGCCGAGAGCCAGCCAGCTTCGGTCATGGCGGTGACGAAGGCTTCCGGGAAGCCCTTCTCCTCGTCGATCCTGCGCCAGTACTCGGCGGGAAATTCGGCACAGAGGGCACGCACGCCTTCACGGATGAAATTGAGTTCTTTGTGCCTAGCGTCCTGGTAGTTGTGATTCGTCGTCATCTCGATACGTTCTCGTTGTTAGAGAGGTCGCCCCTCACCCCAGCCCTCTCCCCAGAGGGGCGAGGGAGCTATCCGGTGTACGGTCGGAGGTTATGCCTTGGCATCGCGTGTACACCGACCTAGAAACCGGACACCGACCAGTCCCCTCGCCCCCTAGGGGAGAGGGTTAGGGTGAGGGGCGGAGTCCCGCCATACACCTCAGTCGAATTCCACTTCGGCTTTCTGCGCCAGGCCGTTGTGATCGCCGGCCCAGAGTTCGGCCTTGCCCGGCGCCACGATACGACCGCCGACCTCGAACGGCTGCGGTGCAATCAGCGGGCGCAGGCCGCGGTAGGCAAAGCGGCGCAGGCGGGCGTCGGGATTGGCGCGGCAAAAGGCGCGCAGGTTGAGCGTGGCGATCAGCGGGCCGTGAACGACCAGACCGGCATAGCCCTCGGCCTCGGTGACGTAGGGCCAGTCGTAATGGATGCGATGGCCGTTGAAGGTGACCGCCGAATAGCGGAACAGCAGCGTCGGCGTCGGCGTTACCGCCTCGCGCCAGCCACCGGCGACCATGGGTTCGCCACTGCTGGTTTTCGGCGGGCTCGGCTCACGGTAGACGATGTCCTGCTCTTCGCGGATGGCCAGACGACCGTCCTGCAAGTAGTCGTGCTGCACGGTGACGAACAGCAGCGCACCGGTGCGCCCTTGTTTTTCCTCGATGTGCTTGATGGTCGATACCCGCCGCGCCTCGCCACCGGCTTCCAGAGGACGAAGGAACTCGACCCGACCGCCGGCCCACATGCGGTTGCGGTTGTCGGCCGGGGGCAGGAAGCCGCCGCGCGCCGGGTGACCGTCCTCGCCCAGACCGCTCTCGGCGATGGGCTCCTGAAAGAAGCACCATTGCCACAACGGCGGCAAGGCCTCGCCATGAGCGGGCGTTGTTTCGCCGAATGTGGCGGCGATGCGCATCAGCAGGTTGCGGCTGAGCTGGTCGTGCACTTCTTCGCTGCGGCCAATCCAGGCAGAGATATCGGTCATTGCGGCTTCCGGTCGTTGTCTTTGATTCGCTGGAGAATGCTACGAAGGCGGCGTTCCGTGAATTTGTATTTACCGGCACCAGCGTTCGGCTAAGCTGAACGCCGTTCCAAGTACCGGTATCAAGCATGCATTTCGATCTGGCCGACCTGCGCCTGTTCATTCATATCGCCGAATCCCCGAGCCTGACCCAGGGCGCACGCCGTGCCCATCTGTCACCGGCAGCGGCCAGCGCTCGCATCAAGGCGCTGGAAAGCCAGCTCGACAGCCGCCTCCTCTATCGCGACAGCCGCGGTGTCGAGCTGACGCCGGCCGGACACAAGCTGCTGCAGCACGCGCGGCTGATCATGCGTCAGGTCGATTACTTGAAGAGCGAGTTCACCGAATACGGCACCGATTCGGCCGGACATATCCGTATCTTCGCCAACACCACCGCGGTGACCGAATTTCTGCCGGAAGTGCTGGCCGGCTTTCTTGCCGAGCGCCCCGGCGTGACCGTTGACCTGCAGGAAAGGCTGAGCCGCGACATCGTCCGTGGCGTGCTCGACGGCAGCACCGACATGGGCATCATCGCCGGGCCGGTACGCGCCGAGGGACTGCAGGTGCTGCACTTCAGCACCGACCGCCTGCTGCTCGCCGTGCCGATCGGCCATCCGCTGTCAGGCGAGCAACAGGTCACGCTGCGCCAGACGCTGGCCTGCCAGCACATCGGCCTGCATGAGGGCAGCACGCTGCTGACCTTCCTGCGCGATCAGGTGGAAAGGCTCGGTGGTCAGCTATCGCTGCGCATCCAGGTCTCCAGCTTCGAAGCGGTGTGCCGGATGATTGAGGCCGGTGTGGGCATCGGTATCATTCCGGAATCCGCGGCAAGGCGGCACAGCCGCACCATGCAGCTTGCGCTGGTGGCACTTGATGAACCCTGGGCAGTGCGCGAGCGCAGCATTCTGGTTCGCGAACTGGACGCGCTGCCCGGCAGCGTGCGTGCACTGATCGCGACTCTCGTTCCCGACGACAAGGCGTGAGCGAACGTTACGCCCCGGATGCTGCCGAAAGGCGGGTAGCCCCGCTTCGGCGGACCATCGCAGGGAGCCACCATGTCCGCACTGACCAATCGGCTGTTCCGGCTGTATCACCGAGTCACCGGCAGCATCGCCTTCTACCCGACCCTGATCGCCCTCGGTTTGGCCGTCCTGTGCGTCGTTACGATCCTGCTGGAGATGACCTGGCTGCAGCCGTACAAGGAAGACCTGGATCTGGGGCTGGTGAAGAACGCCGAGAACGCCCGGTTGATCCTCGGCACGCTGGTCGGCGGGATCATTTCGCTAATGGTGTTCAGCTTCTCGATGGTGATGGTGGTGCTCAACTCGGCCGCCTCGTCGCTGTCACCGCGAGTCATTCCCGGGCTGATCAGCAGCCGCAGCCATCAAGTGGTGCTCGGCGTCTATCTCGGCACGATCATCGATTCGCTGATGCTGATCTCGACCATTCAGGAAGGCGACGACATCAACGTACCGAGCCTGGGCATCTTCCTGGCGCTGGGGCTCGCGGTGATCTGCCTGTGTTTGTTCGTGTACTTCATTCGCTCCATATCGCTGTCGATCCAGGTGGATTACATCCTCAATCGCGTTTACAAGCAGACCTACGCCCAGCTGCAACAACGACGGGAGCGACTGGAGCGTTGCGAAGTCGCCGACTGGCCGGACGACAGCGGCTGGCAGACCGTCCGGGCGCGGCGCTCCGGCTATTTCAAGGCGCTGAACATCTCTGCGGTGCAGGATCTGCTCAACGAACAGGACGCCTGTATGACCGTGCAGGTGCACTACGGCTTTTTCGTCATGCCTGGCCATCCGTTGATCCGGCTGAGCAAAGAGCTGGACGAACAATGCGTCACGCAATTGCTCGACTGTTTCGATTTCTACGTCGAGGAATACGCCCACCGGCATTTTTTCTTCGGCTTCAAGCAGATCATCGAGATTGCCGTACGCGCGCTAAGCCCGGGCATCAATGATCCGGGAACGGCGATCAAGGCGATCGACATGATGGGCGTGCTGCTCAGCGAACGAATGAAGTTGCCGGACTACGATGTCGCGCCCGAACAAGGTGCGCCACGGGTCTTCCTCAGCGAGCTCGATCTGCATCAGATGCTTCTGCTGGCCTTCGGCTCGCTGCGTGCATACGGCAAAGAGGACCTGCAGGTGCTGCTTACCCTGCTTCAGGCGTGCAAGAACCTCCTCTTCAGCGCGACGGACGCCGAGGACGAACGGGTGATCCTGCACCACGCCCAGGCGATCCTCGAACAGGCATCCGGCTCTCTGAACGGCGCGCTGGATCGCTGCGCCGTCGCCGAGGCTGTGCAGTTACTGAACCAGGCCGTGCGTCACGCCGAGCCGCTGGAGAACACGCTGACGCGGGAGTCCTGAACATGCGCTCTGCCCTGGGCGAAGGCACGACAGCCCGGCCCGCCTCAATCATTTACAAATCAAACAGTTGCATTTCGTTGTGCTCGACGCAGGACGCGCCGCGACTTGTTTTCAGCCATCTCGTTATTTAGGGTGTCCCGATGAAAACCTTGATCGCACCTATCAGCTCCCTGCTCGCTGGCGTGGCTCTGCTTCTGCTCGGGCACGGGCTGCTCAATACTTTGCTTACGCTGCGCGGCGTTGCCGAAGGCTACTCCACCGGCATGATCGGTCTGATGATGTCCGGCTATTTTGCCGGCTTCCTGATCGGCACCTGGCTGGCGCCCTCGCTGATCCGCCGCATCGGCCATATCCGCACCTTCGCTTTTTATGCCGCGCTGGCGGCCGTCGCCGTGCTGGTACACGTGCTGATCGTCAACCCGTGGGTGTGGCTTGTACTGCGGGTGCTCTACGGGGTGTCGCTGGTCACGCTGTACATGGTCATCGAAAGCTGGCTGAACGCGCAGGTCAGCGGCGAGAAGCGCGGCCAGGTGTTCGCGCTGTACATGGCGGTCAACCTCGGCGCGCTGGCGGCTGCCCAACAGCTGTTGAGCCTCGACACACCGATGAATTTCACGCTGTTCGCGCTGGCCGCCATCCTCATCAGCAGCGCGCTGATGCCCATCACCCTGACCCGCCAGGCGCAACCCGCGCTGCCGGACATGCCAGCCACCGATTTGCTGCAACTGGCGCGCATCGCCCCGCTGCCGTTGATGGCGGCCGGTATTTCCGGGCTCACGCTGGGCGGTTTCTGGGGTCTGGCGCCGGTATATGCGAGCCAGGTCGGTTTCGATGCCGCCGGTGTCGGCCTGCTGATGAGCATCACGATTCTCGGCGGCGCGGTGCTGCAATGGCCGATCGGGTTGTTCTCGGACAAGCATGACCGGCGCGTCGTGCTGCTCTGGGTGGTAGCGATCGCCGCGGTCCTGGCGCTGGTGATCACACCGATCCTGTCCGGCTCGCTGCTGCTGGGGCTGATGTTTCTCTGGGGCGGGCTGGCATTTTCGATCTATTCGATCGCCGTTGCGCAGATGGTCGATCAGTTGCACCCGGATGAAATTCTTTCGGGTTCCAGCGGCTTGTTGCTGGCCAACGGCTTCGGTGCAGCGTTCGGCCCGGTGGTCGCCGGTGGTCTGATGCACCTGTTCGGCCATATCGCCCTGCCGCTGTTCTTCGCCGTGTCGCTGGGCATCCTCGCGATCTACTCGTTCTGGCGCCCGCGTCGCGTAGTGGATCTGGTCACCGAGCCGCACGGTCATTTCACACCCATGCTGCGTACCAGCCATACCGTGCTGGAGCTGATGCCCGACACCCCGGAAGTCGAAGCTGATGCTGCGCCAGCCAACGAGGCGGAAATGGTCGACGAGCATCCGGTCGCGCAGGACGAGCCGATGCCACCACGGACCGGCACCCTGTAGCCGGCTGCTCCGCGGGCGGCGTGGCGACACACGCCGATCAGAAGTCGACCTTGCCTCGCCCCGCCTTGATCGCGCCGCGCTTGGTCTTGCCTTCAAGCCGGCGCTTCTTCGAGCCGAGCGTCGGCTTGGTCGGGCGGCGCGCCTTCTCCACCTTGGCCACGCTGCGAATCAGTTCAGCCAGTCGCTCCAGCGCATCGAGGCGGTTGTGCTCCTGGGTTCGATACCGCTGCGCCTTGATGACGACCACGCCTTCGCTGGTGATCCGGCTATCGCGCAGGGCCAGCAGCCGCTCCTTGTAGAACGGCGGCAATGACGACGCCTGGATGTCGAAGCGCAAGTGCAACGCGCTGGAAACCTTGTTGACGTTCTGCCCGCCCGCACCCTGGGCGCGGATGGCAGTCAGTTCGATCTCGGCATCCGGCAACTGCACGGCATTGGAAATTTCCAGCATGAAAGCTCGCGGCGGACGATGGGTGTCGGTGATTGTCCTATGACCTGCGCGCCACTGACACACTTTTTAGAACATTGGCCGTCAGCTGCCGGCAGCCGTTCGGCTAAGGTAAACGCCCGCCCCAACGGATCTGAACATGGACTCGATCACCCAGGCTCTACTCGGTGCCAGTGTACAAGGCGCCATGCTCGGTCGCTGGCAGGGTCGCAAGGCGCTCGCTTACGGCGCCGTGCTCGGCACCCTGCCGGATCTCGATGTGGTCATCGACTACTGCGATGCGGTCGCCAACATGACCTATCACCGTGGCTTCAGCCATTCGTTGTTCGTGCTGAGTCTGCTCGCCGTTCTGCTGACCTGGCTGATCAGGCGATTCCGCCCAGACGAGCGATACACCGGTACACGACTGTTCTTCGGCATCTGGCTGGTGCTGATCACTCACGTCCTGCTGGACGCCTTCACCAGCTATGGCACGCAGCTGCTCTGGCCACTGATCACGCCGCCTATCGCCTGGTCCAGCGTATTCATCATCGATCCTCTCTACAGCGTGCCACTGCTCATTGCGGTGCTGGCGGGTCTGCTGTTTGGCCTGCGCGGACGCAGGGCCAGATGGCCCGCCTACGCCCTGGCCATTTCCACCTGTTATCTGGGGTTCACGCTGGCCGGCAAACAGATGGCCGAGCACCGCGTGCAGGCGACCATGGCTAGCCAGGGGATCCAGGCGGAGCAGATATTCAGCACACCAACACCCTTCAACAGCCTGCTGTGGCGGGTGATTCTGGTGGATGGCGAGCACTATTACGAAACGCTGGTCAGCTGGTGGGATGCTGCACCACCCAGCCTCGTGCGGCTTCCACGCAACGCGCAGCTGGCCGCGGAGCTCAATGGCTCAGAGCAGCACGAACGCTTGAAATGGTTTACCGGAAACGTGCTGCGCTATGACGTGGATGGCGATCAGCTGCTGGTGACCGATCTGCGCCTGGGCATGACCGGTTTTCATCCATTCCGCTTTCCGCTGGCAGAGCGCTCTGCCGAAGGCTGGCAGCTTATCGCGCAACCCGAACGACTGCCGGCCAACCGGGGCGACATGAGCCGCCTGGTCAGCCTGTGGCAGCGCATCTGGCAGCAGGAGCCAGCGCTACCTCTGGCCGCCTGGGCCGCTGAACTGAACGGCGGTCGCTGAAGAACGCGGCTCAAGGAGCTTGAGCCGCATACCCCCTACGCGGGTCAGGTGCGGAACTGACGAACCAGTTCCTGCAATTCCAGTCCCAGGCGTGCCAGCTCGGCGCTGGCACTTGCGGTGTGCTCGGTGGCACTGGCGCTCTGGTCACCGATATCCCGCACACGGGTCACGCTTTCGGAAATGTTTTCCGCCACGGCGCTCTGCTGCTCGGCAGCTGCCGCGATCTGCTGGTTCATCTGCTCGATGGTCGACACCGACTCCGTGATCCGGCCAAGCGCGACGCCGGCCTCGTTGGTCAGATCCACGGTCCGTTGAGTGAGGCCACGGCTACTCTGCATCTGCTCCACCGCCTGCTGCGCAACCCGCTGCAGGTTGGCGATAAGCCCCTCGATTTCCTCGGTGGAATCATGGGTACGCCGCGCCAGGGCACGAACCTCGTCAGCCACCACGGCGAAGCCGCGGCCCTGCTCGCCGGCACGGGCCGCTTCGATGGCCGCATTGAGTGCCAACAGATTGGTTTGCTCGGCAACCGCTCGAATCACCTCGAGCACGCTACCGATACGTCCACTTTCGGCGTGCAACGCTTCGATAGCATGCGCCGACTGATTCACCTCGCCGGCCAGGTTGCCGATCTGTCCAACGGCATCCTGCACCACCAGATCGCCCTGCCGCGCCTGCTGATCCGCCTGGCGTGCGGCATTGGAAGCCTGCTCGGCGTTGCGTGCAACCTCCTGCACCGTCGCAGCCATCTCGTGCATCGCGGTGGCCACCTGCTCGGTCTCGACGCGCTGAGTCTGCACGCCTGCGCTGGTTTGCGCGGTCACCGCCGAAAGCTGATCGGCGGCTGCGGCGATCTGGCTGACGCTGCCACCGATACGACCGATCAGGTTGCGCAGGCTTTCGGTCATGTCGTGCATGGCGTTCTGCAGTTGCCCGACCTCGTCACGACGCGAGCTTGCCGCGGAGTACGTCAGATCACCGCTGGCGACCCGCTGGGCCTGCTGGACGGTGCTGCGAAGCGGGCCGACGATCATTCGCGAGATCACCGTGGCGGCCAGCAGGCCGACGAGAATGGCCAGCGCGCCAATCACGCCGAGCAACATGTAGCTGCTGCCTTTCTGTTGCTGCATGGCGCTGCTGGCATTGGCCAAGGCCTCGTCGGCAGCTGCGATCACTACTTCGGACTGCTGGGCCATTGACTGTTCGAGCGCGAGGCGTTCGCTACGATTCTGACGGAACTCGTCGAACGCCAGCCTGTACTGGTCCAGCTCGGCCAGAGCCTTGTCCATGGAAGCCTTCTGGTCATCGTTCAGCCAGATCTTGAGATTGCTGCCGATGGTGGTCACGTTCCCGTGCAAGTCGCTCCAGCTGGTGGCTGCTTCATCCGAGCTGTTGGCAACGTAGACATTCTCCAGGGTACGCATGTCCAGGATCTGCTTGGTCAGGCCCGAAGTCGCCTCGGCGACGGTCAGCGGATCGCTTCCCTTGAGCCGATCTCCTTCCAGCCGCAGCACCCGTACCGCGTCGTACATGTCCAGCTCGATGAACTCGAACTCCTCGCGACTGACCTGAGCGGCCTCCTGCATCCGCGTACGTAGCGCCATGCCGCGCTCGATCAGCTGCATGTAGCGGTCGAACTTTTGCGCGTATTCATCGGCAGCCTGGCTGATCCGCGTCAGATAGGCCCGCTCGGCGGCATCGGAGCTGGTGGTCAGGCCGGCGAGCTTCTGATTCAGTTGCTGCAGCGAGCCATGCAGCGCCTCGGCTGAAGACGACTGACGGGTCAGCGCGTAGTCCCGCTCGGCACCACGCGCCGCCAAAATGGAGGCGTTGACGCTGGAAAGCTGCTCGATCTGCCGGGCCCGGCCAAGGATTTCATCGACGGCAACGAACCCGGTACCGGCCACTCCAAGCGTGAGCAGCAGTACCAGGCCAAAACCACCGATGAGCTTTTTGCCGACCGAGAGATTAGTGAGTGAATTCAGCACTGGTTCCATCAGAGAAGTTCCACAAAAGAGGCACAACGGGAAGTCGGCAGAGATTACTAATAGTTGAGCGTTGCGGCTGGATATTTTTGGCGCCTTAAGACTGACGGTAAGTGCTAACGATCTTCGCCTGTCGCGGCCGACGCCAAGACGTCCACCTATGGGTGCGGATCAGCTGCGGCTTTCGGCCAAGCCCCAGCGGCGAACTTGGTGACCCGCTACAGGTGAATGACGTGCCTGCGACAGCTAGTGCTGCAGGTGCCCATAGAGCCGAGCGTAAAGCCCACCCTCGGCGATGAGCTGCTGGTGGCCGCCGTCTTCGGCGATGCGGCCACCGTCGAAGACTAGTACGCGATCTGCCTGTTTCACCGCCGACAGGCGATGGGCAATGATCAGCGTCGTACGCCCCTGAAGGAAACGATTGAGGCCTTGGTGCAGGGCATACTCCGTCGCCGCATCCAGCGCAGAGGTGGCTTCATCGAGAATCACGACCTTCGGCTCTGCCAGGATCATGCGTGCTACGGCCAGGCGCTGCCGCTGACCGCCGGACAGACGCACGCCGGAACGCCCGACGATGCTGTCCAGACCGTTCGGTAATTGACGAATGGTGTCAGCCAGCTGAGCGATCTCCAGCGCCCGCCAGCAGGCATCGTCATCTCGCTCGCGGCCCATCATCAGGTTGGCTCGCACGCTGTCGTTGAACAGTGCGGGATGCTGCAGCACCACTGCAACGTTGTCGCGCACAGTGCCCAGCCCGATCTCTTCAAGCGGCACGCCGCCGAACTGGATCTGCCCGGCCTGCGGCTGATAGAGGCCCAGCAGCAGTTGCACCAGGGTGCTCTTGCCGCCACCGCTGGCTCCGACGATTGCGACCTTCTCGCCCGGCGCGATGCTGAGATCAAGCCCTTCCAGAATCGGTTCATCCTGATAGGCAAAGCGCAGACCTCGTACATCGATCGCCACCGTCGTATGGCCGGCGAAAGGATCGCGTCCCCCGGCGTACTGCGGCTCGTCCGCCCGCGCCAGCAGCTGGTTGATGCGGCCCAGCGCACCGCCAGCTGCGTAGAAGGCGTACTGCAGGCTCAACAGTTGCTCCACCGGACCGATCATGAACCAGAGGTAGCTGAAGACCGCCAGCATCTGGCCGATCGACAGATCGGAAAACAGCACAGTGAGCATTGCCGCGGCGCGAAACACGTCAATACCGAACTGGAACAGCAGGCCACTGGCACGGTTGGACGCGTCGGTCTTCCACTGCGAAGCAACCGCGTAGTCGCGTACCTCCCGCGCGCGCAAACCCAGGCGACCGAGGAAGAAACCCTGCCGGTTGCCGGCGCGCACTTCCTGGATGGCGTCGAGTGTTTCCGTGAGCGCCTGGGTGAAGCGCGACGTGCTGTCGTTCTCCAGCTTCTTCAGGTGCTTTACGCGCTTGCCCAGCTGCACCGTGGCGTAGATCACCAGCGGATTGAACAGGAGAATCAACAACGCCAGCTGCCAGTGCATCCACACCAGAATGGCCGCCGTGCCGAGAATCGACAGCACGGCCACCAGCAGACGGCTGAGCGTATCGCCGATGAACTTGTCGATAGTCTCCAGATCAGTGACCAGGTGCGCCGCCACCGTGCCGCCGCCGAGGCTTTCGTATTCCGCCAGGGCAATGCGCTTGAGCCGCTCGATCAGCCGCACGCGAATGCGATAAACGATGTCCTTCGAAAGCCGAGCGAACAGGCGCGCCTGCAGCACGTTGAACACCAGCGCAGAAGACCGCAATACCAGGGTCACGCCGAGCATGAGCCCGATATAGCCGACAGCGGTTTCCCAGCTGGCAGGCAGAAAGCGATCCATGATCTGCAGCGCCGAGTCGCCCGCTCCGAGTAGCACCTCGTCGACCAACAGCGGCAGCAGCAACGGAATCGGCACACTGCAGAGCGTCGCCAGCACGGCAACCAGATTCGCCAGGATCAGCGCTTTGCGATGGTGCAATGCGAGCCGGCGTATCTCTGCCCAGCTGAGTTGGTCAGGCATGGGCGTTACGCTCCAGCCAGCGTTCCAGTAGCGGGCTTAGTGCAGACAGCGGTTGATAACCGTTGGTGACCAGCGCCAGTTGCCCTTCGTGCTCGGCCAGCAGTGTGGGGAAGCCGGCAATGCCGAGGTTCTCGACCCAGGTAAAGTCAGCCACGGTGGCTGCCTTGGTGGCCGGGTCGTCATAACGCTCGGCGAACTGACTCCGCGAAAGACCTGCGGTCTCGGCCAGGTCCACCAGCACCGCTGGCTGGGTCACATCGAACCCGTGCTGGTAGAACGCCTGCTGAATCGCCAATGACAGCGACCAGACGCGAGATTCATCGAGGCTGCGAGCAGCGACAAGCGCACGGCAGGCGGGCTCCGTGTCGTAGATCAACGCGTCAGGCAAGCCCTTATCCAGATTGAACGACTGACCTGTCGCCGAGTGCACGGCCTGCCAGTAGGACAGCGTGCGCTGCCGCCCTGCCTGATCCATAACGCCCTGCTCGCGACGCAGCCCGCCCACCCTCAGCTCTAGCGATACGCCCTGAGCCGCGGCTTGCTCTGCCAGCGCCGTCATTACCGGCGCGAATCCCCAGCACCATGAGCACATTGGGTCCATCACATAGATCAGTCGGGCCACTTCGAGACTCCACAACTACCTGGTGGGCCGACGCACGGCCAGTTGGCTTCAGCGATCCAGTTCTCGGAGGTCGCGGCCGATGGGATGCGGCTGGTTGCGCTGACGTGCCAGCTCGATCTGTTTCTGCCGCTCGCGAGCACCGGCGCGCGTTTTTTCGCTCAGCGTATTCCAGCAATGAGGACAGCTGATACCCGCAGCGTAGTGCTCCGATTGCCGGTCTTCCACGGATAGCGGGGTACGGCAGGCATGGCAAAGATCGAACTCACCGACGCTGAGGTCATGGCGTACGGTCACACGGTTATCGAACACGAAGCAGTCGCCTTGCCATCGACTTTGCGTCTCCGGCACCTCCTCCAGATACTTGAGGATACCGCCCTTGAGGTGATAAACCTTCTCAAAGCCCTCACCGAGCATATAGCTCGACGCCTTCTCGCAGCGAATGCCGCCGGTGCAGAACATTGCGACCTTCTTGTACTTTGCCGGGTCGTAGTGAGCCTTGATGTAGTCAGGAAAGTCTCGGAACGATTTGGTCTTCGGGTCGACCGCACCTTCGAACGTACCGATTGCCACTTCGTAGTCGTTACGGGTGTCGATCAGCAACACTTCCGGATCGGCGATCAGCGCGTTCCAGTCTTGCGGCTCGACATAGGTTCCAACCTGCCGATTCGGATCGACACCCTCAACGCCGAGCGTGACGATCTCCTTCTTCAGCTTGACCTTGGTGCGATAGAAAGGCTGCTCGTCGCAGTACGATTCCTTGTGGTCGATGTCGGTAAGGCGGTCATCGAGCCGAAACCATTCAAGCAGCGCATTGATGGCCTCGCGGGTACCGGAGACCGTGCCATTGATACCCTCCTCGGCCAACAACAAGGTGCCCTTGATGCCAAGGTGCGTGAGGGTTTCGAGCAGGGGTTCGCGCAGCGCAACGTAATCGGGCAGCGATACGAACTTGTACAGCGCTGCCACAACGATTTTTCGTGTCATGGGTACTTCCGCCAGTGGTCACCCGCGTAAAGGGTGGACCGGATACAAACGAAAGCGCCGGCGTGGGCCGGCGCGGGGAGGAAGTCTAACAAAGAACGGCAAGAATGGTCCCGTGCGAGACGGCGCGCTATTTATGCCCACCAGCACAAACCGGTGATGCCGGGGCCGTGCCTTGTTGCGCCCACTCCTCAGGCGTATAGGTATGCAGCGCAAGGGCATGGATCTGTTGCATCAGTGCCCCCATCGCGGCATAAGCCTTTTGGTGGCGCTTGACCGAATTCAGTCCGGTGAACTGCTCGCTGACGATCACGGCTTTGTAATGGGTTTCCTGCCCGCGACTGTGTGTGTGGCTTTCATCGAGCACTTCAAGGTGCTCGGGCTGCAAGGCTTGCAGGGCGTCTTGGATCAAATCGAGCTTGCGCATAGCAGGGTCTCTTAAGGCTTCTGTTTCTCGAGTTCGGCCGTCATCTCGGACAGCAGGTTATTCACTTCCGGCACCGCGCTTTCCAACTTGACCTGGGTAAGCTGAGCCGAGCGAGCATTGAGCTCCGGCAGCTTGCTGAGCATCTTCTTGCCGAGTGGCGACTCATAAAAATCGATCAGCTGATTCAGTTCCGTTTCGGAGAACTGGCTGGTGTACAAAGCGACCAGATCCGGCTTCAGCTTGTCCCACCCTATAGCCTTGTCCAACGCAGTATTGGCCTGAGCCTGATAGCGCTCGAGCAGCGCCTTCTTGGTATCTGGCGCCTGCGCTTCGGCAAAACGCTGCGCAAACATCTGCTGCACTTGGGCATAAACAGGTACGGCGAGCCGGTCAGCATTGGCAAGCTGCAGAAAACGTTCTGCACTTCCCGCATGGCTCGCACTATCGGCAAAAGCCGATGAACTGATACAGATGAACAGCGCTGCAGCGCGCAGGGTCTGGACACGAAAAGTCGACATTGGAAATCCTTGGGCTGGCTATAGGTAGCCCTCAATGGACACATTCTGCGCTCGGAGTTCCAATGCCTCAAGCGGCCGAAGGCAAAGCTACGGAACTGCCGATGCCGCAGGGCAGCCTAACCAGCAATATTGAGCAGGAGCATGGCATGACGCGTATAGAGACCGACAGTCTGGGGCAAGTCGAAGTACCGGAACAGGCTTACTGGGGCGCACAGACGCAGCGATCGCTGAGCAACTTCGCGATTGGTAGCGAGCGAATGCCGATCCAGGTGCTGCATGCGTTAGCGCTGATCAAGAAAGCTGCAGCGCGTGTAAACAGTCGAATTGGTGATCTGCCGCCCGACATCGCGCGCCTGATCGAGCAAGCCGCGGATGAGGTTCTGCATGGTCAGCACGACGACCAGTTTCCGCTGGTCGTCTGGCAAACCGGCAGCGGCACGCAGAGCAATATGAACATCAACGAGGTGATCGCGGGTCGCGCCAATGAGCTGGCGGGCGGCAACCGAGGCGGCAAGGCGCCAGTCCATCCGAACGATCACGTTAATCGCGCGCAGAGCTCCAACGACTGCTTCCCGACAGCGATGCACATTGCGGCCGCCAAAGCCGTGCACAGCCAACTGCTGCCTGCCATTGCAGAACTGTCCGGTGGATTGGCAGAGCTTGCAGTGCGACACAATAAGCTGATCAAGACCGGACGCACCCATCTGATGGATGCAACTCCGATTACCTTCGGCCAGGAGATGTCGGCGTTCGTCGCGCAGCTCGATATCGCCGAACGCACGATCCGTCAGTGCCTGCCGGCTGTTTATGAACTGGCGCAGGGGGGTACTGCGGTAGGCACCGGTTTGAACTCGCCGCACGGCTTCGCCGAAGCCATCGCAGCGGAGCTGGCCGCTCTCTCGGGCCTCCCCTTCGTCTCTGCCCCAAACAAGTTCGCCGCGCTGGCCGGACATGAGCCGCTGGTCGCGATGTCCGGTGCGCTGAAGACGCTGGCCGTCGCGTTGATGAAGTTGGCCAATGATCTTCGTCTGCTCGGCTCCGGTCCGCGCGGGGGATTCGCTGAGGTGCGATTGCCAGCCAACGAACCAGGTAGTTCGATCATGCCCGGCAAGGTCAATCCAACCCAATGCGAAGCCTTATCAATGCTCGCTTGCCAGGTCATGGGCAATGACATGACGATCAGCTTTGCAGCGAGTCAAGGACATCTGCAATTGAACGTATTCAAGCCGGTGATCATTCATAACCTGCTTCAATCGGTCCAACTGCTGTCCGATGGATGCCGCAACTTCAACGCTCATTGCATTTCCGGATTAGAGCCGGACCCGGCGCGTATGGCCGAGCATCTGGAACGCGGGCTTATGCTGGTAACCGCACTGAATCCTCACATCGGCTATGACCGGGCAGCTGAAATCGCCAAGAAGGCCTATGTGCAAGGCACCACATTGCGCGAAGCAGCCATGGAGCTTGGTTACCTTACCAGCGAGGAGTTCGATCAATGGGTTCGTCCAGAGACGATGCTTGAAGCCGGACAAAGGGAATAACGGTGTAGCGGAAGCGTCTGTCTGCTGTGTGCTCTCAACACGCCTGCCGCCAACCTTAGGTCGCGCTGTGCCGGCTGGGGCTGCCTAAGCCCAGCCCAGAGCAATGTATCTAGACGACAGCTGCGGGCGGCTCCAGCTCAAGCATTAGCCAGGGCCGGCCAAGACCCAACGGCTGGCTCTGCTCCAGCACTTCGGAGCTGTTAGGACTGAACGCTACGCGGTTGTCGGGGACAGGCTTCTGTTTTAACACCACCCCAAAGCAGCAATGCAGCAATGCAGCAATGCAATTGAAGGGTTGGCGGAAGGCACTTCGTAGGTACGCGCTAAATGCTCTCCCCATTGCTCAATACCTTTCTCTGCCCCAAAAGCAAACCCCCGACCAGCTTACGCGGGTCGGGGGTTTGGGAAAGGAGCTTGACGATGACCTACTCTCACAT
>NZ_RHQM01000014.1 GCF_003935375.1 Stutzerimonas xanthomarina | reverse complement strand
GCGGGCGAAGAAGCTTTGCGGGAACCAGAGCGGAGTTTTCATGAAGTCCCGGCGGCAGGCCCAGGACGGCAGGCCGCAGCCAACTCACTTATTGCCGTCCGGCACGAATACGTAACCCACACCCCAGACGGTCTGGATATAGCGCGGCTTGGACGGGTCCGGCTCGATCAGCCGGCGCAGGCGGGATATCTGCACGTCAATGGAGCGCTCCAGTGCATCCCACTCGCGCCCGCGGGCGAGGTTCATCAGCTTGTCGCGGGTCAGCGGCTCGCGTGCGTGCTGGACCAGCGCCTTGAGCACGGCGAACTCACCGGTGGTGAGCATGTGCACTTCGTTGCCCTTCTTCAGCTCACGCGTGGCCAGCGACAGCTCGTACTCGCCGAAGGTGACGGTCTCGTCCTCACTGGCCGGCGCGCCCGGAACCTGCGGCGCCTGCCGACGCAGCACCGCACGAATGCGCGCGAGCAGCTCACGGGGGTTGAAGGGTTTGGCCAGGTAATCATCGGCGCCCTGCTCCAGGCCCTGAATGCGACTGGCCTCGTCGCCCTTGGCGGTGAGCATGATGATCGGAATCTGATTGTTGCCCTCGCGCAGCCGGCGGCACGCAGACAGACCATCCTCACCCGGCATCATCAGGTCGAGCACCACCAGCTGGAACAGCTCGCGGCTGAGCAAACGATCCATCTGCTCGGTGTTTTCCACGGTACGGACGCGGTAGCCCTGCTCGTCGAGAAAACGCTCGAGCAGACGTCGCAGACGGGCATCGTCATCGACGATGAGGATTTTTTCGCCTTCGCTGGCTGGCGCAGTGCTGCTCATGGAAACTCCCAGATGGTCGACGGCGCATTATTGCGCAGTGTGGATCGGCCCTACTGACAGCCATTGTTAGCAGATTTTTCGTCGAACGGCCGATTCCCGCAGCATTCGACCCAGACCGGCGACCGCTCACCGGCAATCGGTTGAGGCCGGCAGCCGCAGTTCCCCTATAATCGCCGGCTTTCGCGCAGGCCCGGCCTGCATGGTTTGACTGACCCAGGTAGGTTCATGGACAGCATCAATTCCCGTATCGCCAACGAGCTGGGCGTGCGCCCGCAACAGGTCGCCGCCGCCGTGGCGCTGCTCGACGAAGGCTCCACCGTTCCCTTCATCGCCCGTTACCGCAAGGAAGTCACCGGCAGCCTCGACGATACCCAGCTGCGTAACCTGGAAGAGCGCCTGCGTTACCTGCGCGAGCTGGACGACCGCCGCGTCTCGATCCTCGCCAGCATCGAGGAACAGGGCAAGCTGACCCCCGAGCTCAAGCGCGAGATCGACCTCGCCGACACCAAGACCCGCCTCGAAGACCTCTACCTGCCCTACAAGCAGAAGCGCCGCACCAAGGGCCAGATCGCCCTGGAAGCCGGTCTCGGCGAGCTGGCCGATGCGTTGTTCGGCAACCCGGACCTTACGCCAGAGCAAGAAGCCGAGCGCTTCGTCGACGCCGAGAAGGGCTTTGCCGATGTGAAAGCCGTGCTCGAAGGCGCCAAGTACATCCTCATGGAGCGCTTCGCCGAAGACGCCGACCTGCTGGCCAAGCTGCGCGAGTTCCTCAAGCACAACGCCACCCTCAGCGCCCGCGTGGTGCCGGGCAAGGAAAGCGAAGGCGCCAAGTTCAGCGACTATTTCGAACACGACGAGGTGCTGAAGAACACCCCGTCGCACCGCGCGCTGGCGATCTTCCGCGGCCGCAACGAAGGCATCCTCAGCGTCAGCCTCAAGGTCGGTGACGAGACCCCGGGCAGCATGCACCCGGGCGAAGGCATGATCGGCGAGCGCTTCGGCATCGCCAACCGCGGTCGCGCCGCCGACAAGTGGCTGGGCGAAGTGGTGCGCTGGACCTGGAAGGTCAAGCTCTACACCCATCTGGAAACCGATCTGCTCGGTGAGCTGCGCGACAAGGCCGAGGACGAGGCGATCTCGGTGTTCGCCCGCAACCTGCACGACCTGCTGCTCGCCGCCCCGGCCGGCCCGCGTGCGACGCTGGCGCTCGACCCGGGCCTGCGCACCGGCTGCAAGGTCGCGGTGGTCGACGCCACCGGCAAGCTGCTGGAAACCGCCACCGTCTACCCGCACGCACCGCGCAACGACTGGGACGGCACTCTGGCGATCCTCGCCAAGCTGTGCGCCAAGCATGCGGTCGACCTGATCGCCATCGGCAACGGCACCGCCAGCCGCGAGTCGGACAAGCTGGCCGGCGAGCTGATCAAGAAAGTACCCGGTCTCAAGCTCACCAAGATCATGGTCAGCGAAGCCGGCGCCTCGGTGTATTCGGCCTCGGAACTGGCGGCCAAGGAATTCCCGGATCTGGACGTATCCCTGCGCGGCGCCGTCTCCATCGCCCGCCGCCTGCAGGATCCGCTGGCGGAGCTGGTGAAGATCGATCCGAAGTCCATCGGCGTCGGCCAGTACCAGCACGACGTCTCCCAGCTCAAGCTGGCGCGCTCGCTGGATGCGGTGGTGGAGGATTGCGTGAACGCCGTCGGCGTCGACGTGAATACCGCTTCCGCCGCCCTGCTGGCGCGCATCTCCGGGCTCAACGCGACGCTGGCGCAGAACATCGTGCAGTTCCGCGATGCCAACGGTGCGTTCAAGTCGCGCAGCGAGCTGAAGAAGGTGCCGCGTCTGGGCGACAAGACCTTCGAGCAGGCCGCCGGCTTCCTGCGCGTGATGAACGGTGACAACCCGCTGGACGCCTCCGCGGTGCACCCGGAAACCTACCCGCTGGTCAAGCGCATCGCCGCCGACACCGGCCGCGACATCCGCTCACTGATCGGCGATTCGGCGTTCCTCAAGCGCCTGGACCCCAAGCAGTTCACCGACGAGACCTTCGGCCTGCCGACCGTCACCGACATCCTCAGCGAACTGGACAAGCCGGGCCGCGACCCGCGCCCGGAGTTCAAGACCGCCGAGTTCCAGGAAGGCGTCGAGAAGCTCAGCGACCTGGAGCCGGGCATGGTGCTCGAGGGCGTGGTGACCAACGTGACCAACTTCGGCGCCTTCGTCGACATCGGCGTGCATCAGGACGGCCTGGTGCACATCAGCGCGCTGTCGGAGAAGTTCGTCAAGGACCCGTACGAAGTGGTCAAGGCCGGTGACATCGTCAAGGTCAAGGTCATGGAAGTGGACATCCCGCGCCAGCGCGTCGGCCTGTCCATGCGCATGAGCGATACGCCCGGTGCCAAGACCGACAGCCCGCGTGGCGGTGCCGGCAAGCCACGCGGCAACGCGCCGCGCAGCGAGCGCCATGCCAAGGAAGAAAAGCCGGCACCGGCCAATGCCGCCATGGCCGCACTGTTCGCCAACGCCAAGCAGCTGAGGAAGTAGGCATGAGCATTCAAGTCGAGGCGGTGGGCAGCTCCAGCGCCTTCGGCCGCCTGCTCGGCCTGGAGATTCACCAGGTCGGCAACGGCGAGGCGGTGCTCGGCCTGAGCATGCACGACGGTCTGCGCAACCTGCACGGCAAGCTGCACGGCGGCGCGCTGTTCTCGCTGATCGACACCGCCATGGGCCAGGCCAGCCACAGCCTGGGCGATGGCTCGCCGAACAGCGTTACGCTGGAGTGCAAGGTCAACTACATCCGCCCGGTGAGCGACGGCGAGCTGCGTTGCCGCGCCTGGGTGGTGCATGGCGGCCGGCGGACCCAGGTGCTGGAAGCTGAAGTCCACCAGGGCGAGAAACTGGTCGCCAAGGCCCAGGCGACCTTCGCCTGCCTCTAGTGGCCTGTGCCACTAGCCGCTAGCGGAGTCGGCATGCGTCGACAGCGATCGAAGCAACGCTGCCTCTTGTGAAGCGGCGTTTCCATCCCCATATTGGGCCGACTGTCGCGTGAAGGAATCCACAAGTTGAGCGCACTTCTCACCCACCGCCTGGCGTTGCTGGCCGAGCCGTCCCACCTGCCGCTGCTCAGTCAATGCCTGCACGGGATCGAACGCGAATGCCTGCGCGTCGACGCTCGCGGTCAGCTGGCGATGACCCCGCACCCCGCCGCACTGGGCTCGGCGCTGACCCACCCGCAGATCACCACGGATTATTCGGAGGCGCTGCTGGAGTTCATCACCGGCACCGACAGCGACCCGCAGAACACTCTCGCCGAGCTCGGAGCGATCCACCGCTTCACCTATGCCAAGCTCGGCGAAGAATTCCTCTGGAGTCCGTCGATGCCCTGTCCGCTGCCGAGCGAGGCGGACATCCCCATCGCCGAGTACGGCAGTTCCAACATCGGGCGGCTCAAGCACGTCTATCGCCAGGGCCTGGCCCTGCGCTACGGCAAGACCATGCAGTGCATTGCCGGCATCCACTACAACTTCTCGCTGCCCGAGGCGCTGTGGCCGGTACTGCGGGCCGATGATGGCGATACCCGCTCGGCCCAGGACTACCGCTCGACGCGCTACATCGGCGTGATCCGCAACTTCCGTCGTTACAGCTGGCTGCTGATGTACCTGTTCGGCGCCTCACCGGCGCTGGACGCCAGCTTCCTGCGCGGGCGCCCGCATCAGCTCGAAGCGCTCGACGCCGACACCCTGTACCTGCCCTACGCCACCAGCCTGCGCATGAGCGACCTGGGCTACCAGAACAATGCCCAGGCCGGCCTGACGCCCTGCTATGACGACCTGGCGAGCTACACCGAGAGCCTGTTCCGCGCCGTTTCCACGCCGTATGCCCCCTACGAGGCGATGGGTACGAAGGACGCCGCCGGCAACTGGCAGCAGCTCAACACCAACGTGTTGCAGATCGAGAACGAGTACTACTCGAACATTCGCCCGAAACGCGTCACCGCCACCGGCGAACGACCGTTGCAGGCGCTGCGCGCGCGCGGCATCCAGTACATCGAAGTGCGCTGCCTGGACATCAACCCCTTCCTGCCGCTGGGGATCGACCTCAACGAAGCGCGCTTCCTCGACGCCTTCCTGCTGTTCTGTGCGCTGGACGACAGCCCCTGCCTGGCCGACGGCGAATGCAGCGCGGCCACCGACAACTTCCTCAGGGTGGTCAAGGAAGGCCGGCGTCCGGGACTCGAGCTGCAGCGTTGTGGCGAGAGCGTCATGCTCAATGATTGGGCCAACCAGTTGCTTGACGAGATCGGCCAGGTTGCCGGCCTCCTCGACCGCAGCCATGCTGACTCCCGGCACGCCGAGGCGCTCGCCGAGCAGCGCGCCAAGGTCGCCGACAGCAGCCTGACGCCGTCCGCCCGCGTACTTGACGAGCTGCGCCGCAGCGGTGAGAGCTTCAGCCAGTTCGCCATGCGCCAGACCCTGGCCCACGCCGACTACTTCCGCAGCCAGGCACCGAGTGCAAGCGAGCTGGATCAGTTCGAATCCGCCGCGCATCAGTCGCTGGAGCGCCAGGCGGAGATGGAAGCGACGGACGAGCTGGATTTCGACAGCTTCGTCGTCGAGTACCAGCGCGGTCTTAGTCTCTAAACAAACGGCGGGCGCAACGCCCGCCGGCACACTTCAGAGCGGTTTCTCGAAGATCTTCGAATTACGCTGGAAGTTGTACAACGAAGCCCGCGCGGCCGGCAGACGGTCGACGCTGATCGGCTCGAAGCCGCGCTCCTGGAACCAGTGCGCGGTGCGTGTGGTGAGCACGATCAGCTTCTTCAGCCCCAGCGCCCGGGCACGCTCCTCGATGCGTTCGAGCAGCTCATCGCCGCGACCGCCGTGGCGGTATTCCGGATTGACCGCCAGGCAGGCGAGCTCGCCGGCATCCGAGTCGGCAATCGGATAAAGCGCCGCACAGGCGATGATCAGGCCGTCACGCTCGACGATGCTGAACTGCTCGACCTCGCGCTCCAGCACCTCGCGCGAGCGCCGCACCAGAATGCCCTGCTCCTCCAGCGGCGTGATCAGATCGATCAGCCCGCCCACATCCTCGATGGTTGCCTCGCGCAGCTGCTCGAACTGCTCCTGGGTTACCAGCGTGCCGCCGCCATCGCGGGTGAACAGCTCGTTGAGCAGCGCACCGTCGTCGGCGTAGCTGACCACATGACTGCGCCGCACGCCGCCGCGGCAGGCCTGCGCGGCGGCGTCGAGCAGCTCGGCCTGGTACTGGCTGCCGAGGCGTTCGACATAGGCCGGAATCTGCTGCGGACGCAGCTCGCGCACCAGCTTGCCGCTTTCGTCGAGCAAGCCTGGCTCGGCGCCGTAGAGCACCAGCTTGTCGGCCTGGAGATCGATGGCCGCACGCGTGGCGACATCCTCGCAGGCCAGGTTGAAGATCTCGCCAGTCGGCGAATATCCCAGCGGCGACAGCAACACGATGGTGCGCTCGTCCAGCAGCCGGCCGATGCCCTTGCGGTCGATACGGCGTACTTCGCCGGTGTGATGCAGATCGACGCCATCGAGCACGCCGATCGGCCGCGCGGTGACGAAGTTGCCACCGGCCACGCGCAGTCGCGCGCCCTGCATCGGCGACGCCGCCATATCCATCGACAGCCGTGCCTCGAGGGCGATGCGCAACTGGCCAACCGCGTCGATCACGCACTCCATGGTCGGCGCGTCGGTGACGCGCAGATCGCGATGGAAGCGCGGTTCGATGCCACGGGCGGCCAGGCGCGCCTCGATCTGCGGACGCGAGCCGAATACCAGCACCAGGCGTACACCAAGGCTGTGCAGCAGCACCAGGTCGTGGACGATGTTGGCGAAGTTGGCGTGCTCCAGGCCGTCGCCCGGCAGCATGACGACGAAGGTGCGGTCACGGTGCGAGTTGATATAGGGCGAGGAGTCGCGAAGCCAGGTGACGTAGTCGTGCATGTAAAAGCCTTCGTGGCGGTTCTGTTCGTCTGTATTGGAGTCAGTTCGCGGCGGTCTGCGGCTGCAGGCAGTAGTGCTCGATCATCCGCCGCAGCAGCTGCACGGTCGGTTCGATGCGCTCGAGCTGCAGGTATTCGTCGGGCTGGTGCGCGCAAGCGATGTCGCCGGGCCCCAGCACAAGCGTTTCGCAGCCGAGCTGCTGAAGATAAGGCGCTTCGGTGGCAAACGCCACCGCCTCGGCCTGGTGCCCGGTGAGGCGCTCGGCCAGGCGGACCAGCTCGCTTTCCGCCGCCTGCTCGAAAGCTGGCACCGCGGGGAACAGCGGCGCCAGGTCGATTTGCACCTGGTGCTGCTCGGCCAGCGGCTGCAGGCGCTGGCGGATGATCGTTCGCAGCTGCTGCGGGTCCATGCCCGGCAGCGGGCGTAGATCGAACTCCAGCGAACATTGCCCGCAGATGCGGTTGGGGTTGTCGCCGCCATGGATGCAGCCGAAGTTGAGCGTCGGCTTGGGCACGTCGAACAGCGGGTTGTCGTATTCGCCCTGCCACTGCCGACGCAGCGTGATCATCTCGCCAATCACGCCGTGCATGGCTTCCAGGGCGCTATGACCATAGGCCGGGTTCGACGAATGCCCGCTCTGCCCGAGGATGTCGATGCGCTCCATCATGATGCCCTTGTGCAGGCGTACCGGGCGCAGGCCGGTGGGCTCGCCGATCACCGCAGCACGCCCGAGCGGGCGACCGGCTTCGGCCAGGGCACGGGCGCCGGACATCGAACTCTCTTCATCGCAGGTGGCGAGAATCAGCAATGGGCGGCGGAACGGCTGCTCCAGCAGCGGCCGAACCGCCTCGATGATCAGGGCGAAGAAGCCTTTCATGTCGCAGCTGCCGAGGCCGTACCAGCGGTCATCGGCCTCGCGCAGCTTCAGTGGATCGGACTGCCACAGCGCGGCATCGAACGGCACGGTATCGCTGTGCCCGGCCAGCACCAGCCCGCCGGGACCACTGCCATAGCTGGCGAGCAGGTTGAATTTTCCCGGCGCGACTTCCGGCGTTTCGCAGGTGAAGCCCAGTTCACCGAGCCAGGCCGCGAGCAACTCGATCACGGGACGATTGCTCTGATCCCAGCCCGGCTGCGTACAGCTGACCGAGGGTGCCGCGAGGAGCGCAGCGAACTGCTCCTTGAATGATGGAATGGGCACCGGCTACCTCCGTGATGCAATCGGAACGAGCCTGCAGTGAAGCATGAAACGCGCCACGACGGGACCCGCAAACGAAAACGCCCCGCCGAGGCGGGGCACAAACATCGTTCACTGCCTTAAAGGAAGATGAACTTGAGCACGGTGAAGAAGACGATCGCCAGGAACGCACCGGCCGGCAGGGTGATCAGCCAGGACATGAAGATCGAGCCGACGACACCCAGGTTCAGCGCACCGATACCGCGCGCGATACCTATCCCGAGAACCGCTCCGACCAGCGTGTGAGTCGTGGAGACCGGCAGGCCGATGGCCGATGCGCCGACCACGGTTGTCGCAGTAGCCAGTTCGGCGGCAAAACCGCGGCTTGGCGTCAGCTCGGTGATTTCCTTGCCGATGGTGGCGATCACCTTGTAGCCGTAGGTGGCCAGACCGATGACGATACCTATCGCACCAAGCAGCAACACCCAGCCCGGCACGGCGGACTTGGCCGCGATGTCGGCGGCGCCGCCGGACTCGATCACACCGACGATGGCGGCCAGCGGACCAACCGCGTTGGCGACATCGTTGGCGCCATGGGCGAAGGCCATCGAGCAGGCGGTGAAGATCATCAGGACGGCGAACACCTTTTCCACGCTGGCGAAGTGAAAGGTCTTGTCGGCTTCGACGTCGACCTTGATCCGCGAGAGCAGCGCGATACCCGCGAGCATCACCAGCAGGCCGATGCCGAAGGCCAGCAGGATGCCCTGGCCGCTGCTGAGGGTCAGACCGACATGCTTGAGGCCCTTGGTGACCGTCATCAGCGCGACCATGAAGCCGGTCAGGAACATGTACAGCGGCACGAAGCGCTTGGCGTTCTCGAACGGATGATCGGTATTGATGATCAGCTTCTGCACGCTCATGAATAGGCCGAAGGCGACGATGCCGGACAGCATCGGGGTGACCACCCAGCTGGCGACGATCGGACCGATGGCGTCCCAATGCACCGCATCGGTGGACACACCCACCGCGGCGAAGCCAATCACCGCGCCGATAATCGAATGCGTGGTGGAAACCGGCCAGCCTTTCATCGTCGCGATCATCAGCCAGGTGCCGGCGGCCAATAGCGCCGACATCATCCCCAGCACCATCAGGTCAGGGGAAATCACCTCCGCGTCGACGATGCCGTTCTTGATCGTCTCGGTGACTTCGCCGCCGGCCAGATAGGCGCCGCAGAACTCGAAGATCATGGCCACGATGATGGCCTGCTTGATGGTCAGCGCCCGAGAACCGACCGAAGTACCCATGGCATTGGCCACGTCATTGGCGCCCACGCCCCAGGCCATGAAGAAACCGAATGCGCAGGCAAGGATCAGGAGTACGAAGCCGTAATCCGCAATAAGAGACATAAGGAATTACCTGTTGAACCCAGAAAGGATGCTGGCGCCTCAGCGCGCCAGCAGTTGTTCCAGACGGTTACCGACGCGCTCGGCGCGGTCGGCTACATCACCGATCCATTCGATGATCTTGTAGAGAAAGATCACGTCGACTGCTGGCAAATCCTTTTCCAGGTGGAACAGCGCACGGCGAACCGTGATCTGCATGCGGTCGGTTTCCCGCTCGATTTCCTCGAGCTCTTCGACCATCTTCTCGACGAGAGTGGCTTCGCGGCCGCTGAAGCCGGTTTCCAGCAGCGAATCCAGTTCCTTCAGCGCTTTCAGCGCCTGGGCGCTGGCATCCACGGTGCGTTGCACGTAGGCGAGCATCTGCGGCTGCAGTGCCTGCGGGATGGTCATGCAGCGACCCAGCATCAGGCCGGCGATGTCCTTGGCGCGGTTGGCGATCTTGTCCTGTACACTCAGCAGGTCCAGCAGATCGGAGCGCGGCACCGGCAGGAACAGGCTCTTGGGCAGGTGCTGGCGAACGCTCTTCTTGAGCTTGTCGGCTTCGTTTTCCAGCTGCGACATCTGCTGCTGAATCTGCTCGACCTTCTCCCAGTCTTCGGCCATGACCGCCTGGAATAGCGGCACCAGGTTCGCTGCACATTCGTGCGACTTGGCCATATGCTGTTGCATCGGGCCGATTGGCGAACGTCCGAACAAGCTGACGAAAGGATTGACTGGCATAGGGTATGGCCCCGGCTTGAAAGAGGCGGCAAGTATACGGACAGGCCATCACGCCTGCTACCGTGCGTCATCAGGCTGCAACATCCACACATCATAGGCACCCAGTCGGCACCATGCAGAAAGAAACCGAAATCAAGCTACGCGCCAGCCGCGAAACCCTGCTCGCCCTGCGCGATCATCCGCTGCTGAAGAAGCGCAACAAGAGTGGCTGGTCGCGCCATGAGCTGTTCAACCAGTATTACGACACCGCCGAGCGCGACCTCGCCCAGGCCCGCGTCGCGCTGCGCCTGCGCCGCGACGGCGAGCAGTTTATCCAGACCCTGAAAAGCCGCGGCCAGAGCGTCGCCGGGCTTTCCGAGCGCAACGAGTGGGACTGGTATCTGGACAAGGCCAAGCTCGACACCAAGAAGCTTGGCGACGACTGCTGGCCGGCCAGCCTCGCCGAGCTGGACAAGAAAAGTCTCAAGCCGATCTTCACCACCGACTTCGTGCGCGAGAAAGCCGAAATTGCCTGGGGCCGCGGCAAGACCAAGGTGGTGATCGAGGCGGCGCTGGATCTGGGCCAGGTCAAGGCCGGCAAGCAGTCCGAGGAAATCTGCGAGCTGGAACTCGAGCTGCGCCAGGGCGATCCGGAAGCGCTGCTGGAATTGGCGGCCGAGCTGGCCGCCGACCTGCCGCTGATGCCCTGCGACATCAGCAAGGCCGAGCGCGGCTATCGCCTGCATGACGCCGATGGCTACAACCTGCAGCTGCCGGCGCCGGCACTCGACGCTACGATGCCGCTGGACGACGCGGTGGTAGCCCTCGGCTGGCAGCTGCTGGGCAACAGCCAGCGTCTGGCTGAGCAGTACCGCTTCAATGGCCGCTGGAAACTGCTGAGTGACTGGCTGCAGCAGCTGATCGAGCTGCGCGCCCTGCTCGGCAGCCTCGGCCAGGCCGCCCCGCGCGCCAGCAGTCGTGAGCTGCGTGAACTGCTCGACGCGCTGATCCAGGACTGGCGCCCACGGGTCGAAGCCGGCCAGGACGATGAAGGCGTGCGCAAGGCCGCACCAGTGCAGTTCGCCGAGGAACTGGGCCAGACCCGCTGGGGCCTGCTGTCGCTGAAAGCCTCGCTCTGGCTGCTGCAGCGCAGCTGGACCGAAGGCCGCAATGCGCGCGGCGATCGCCAGGGCGCTGCCGAGCTGGGCAAGTGGCTGCTGCATCTGCTGGCGGAAGAAGCCAAGGCCCTGCAACTGCCGCGCTACCAGCAACAACCCGAAGACCTCGCCGAACAGAGCCCGCGCATGGAGCGCCTGCTGGTCTGGCTGCATCTGGCCCGCAGCGTGCTGGAGTTGCCGGAAGTCGATCGACTGTACGGCGAGCTGGCCAAGCTGCATGAGCTGGCTCGCCAGCCCATCGACGAGCAAGCGCTGGAAATGCGCGTCGAGCAGGCGCACCTGGTCTGGACGCTCAAGGCCTGGAAGCAGCTGGAGAAATAACGCCCCAGACGGCGCAAGCTGCTCAAAGTTGAACCCCGGCGGCAGACAACGCCGGGGCTTTAGCGGCAAGCTTGGCTTTTCCCGCCGCTGCGTCGAAGGAATCCCATGTCCGTGCTGAACTCGCCCTCCCAGGACCGCCCTCTCGATCTCGCCGATCTGTTGCGCGAGTTGGTCGCCCAGGGGCGGGTCGCGCAGGACAGCGCCGAACAATGCCTGACGGTCCGCCGCAGCGCGGTGGCCAACCAGCAGCATCCGCTGGAATTCCTCGCCGCGCAGCAGCTTGATGATCTGCAGCGGCCGGGCAAGAAGCTCGATCTGGAAACACTGACCGTCTGGCTGGCGGAACGCGCCGGTCAGCCGTATCTGCGCATCGACCCGCTGAAGATCGACGTCGCCGCCGTCACCCCACTGATGTCCTATGCCTTCGCCCAGCGCCACAGCATTCTCGCAGTGGCGGTGGACAGCAGCGCCGTCACCATCGCCAGCAGCCAGCCCTTCGTGCACGGCTGGGAAGCCAACCTGACCCACGTGCTCAAGCGCCCGATCAAGCGCGTGGTGGCCAACCCGAGCGACATTCAGCGCTTCACCGTCGAGTTCTACCGCCTGGCCAAGTCGGTCAGCGGCGCCAGTGGTACCGATCAGAAAATCAGCGGCGTCGGCAATTTCGAGCAGCTGCTCAACCTCGGCGCCAGCGATCAGGAACCGGACGCCAACGACTCGCACATCGTCAACATCGTCGACTGGCTGTTCCAGTACGCCTTCCAGCAACGCGCCAGCGATATCCACATCGAGCCGCGTCGCGAGCAGGGCTCGGTACGCTTTCGCATCGACGGCGTGCTGCACAACGTCTATCAGTTTCCGCCGCAGGTGACGATGGCGGTGGTCAGCCGACTAAAGTCTCTCGGCCGGATGAACGTCGCCGAGAAGCGCAAACCGCAGGATGGCCGGGTCAAGACCAAGACGCCGGAAGGCGGCGAAGTCGAGCTGCGCCTGTCGACGCTGCCAACGGCATTCGGCGAGAAGATGGTGATGCGTATCTTCGACCCCGAAGTGCTGCTCAAGGGCTTCGACCAGCTGGGCTTTTCCGCTGACGACCTGCGCCGCTGGCAGAGCATGACCGGCCAGCCCAACGGCATCATCCTCGTCACCGGGCCGACCGGCTCGGGCAAGACCACCACGCTCTACACCACGCTCAAGCAGCTGGCGACGCCCGAGGTGAACGTCTGCACCATCGAGGACCCGATCGAGATGATTGAGGGCGCCTTCAACCAGATGCAGGTGCAGCACAACATCGATCTGACCTTCGCCAGCGGCGTGCGCGCGCTGATGCGTCAGGACCCAGACATCATCATGGTCGGCGAGATCCGCGACCTGGAAACCGCCGAGATGGCCATCCAGGCCGCACTGACCGGCCACCTGGTGCTCTCCACCCTGCACACCAACGACGCGCCCAGCGCGATCACCCGCTTGCTGGAACTGGGCGTGCCGCACTACCTGCTCAAGGCCACACTGCTCGGCGTCATGGCCCAGCGTCTGGTGCGCACGCTGTGCCCGCACTGCAAGGCGCCGATGCAGCTGGATGCAGACGACTGGAGCGCATTGACCAAACCCTGGAACGCCCCGCTGCCGAACACCGCGCAACGGGCGGTAGGCTGCCTGGAATGCCGCGACACTGGTTTCCGCGGTCGCGCCGGGGTCTACGAGATCATGCTGCTGAACGACGCGATCAAGCCGCTGATCACCGCCGACACCGACATCGTCGCCCTGCGCCGCCAGGCCTTCAAGGATGGCATGCGCAGCCTGCGCCTCTCAGGCGCCCAGAAGATCGCCGCCGGCCTCACCACCGTGGAAGAAGTGCTGCGGGTGACGCCGCAGAGCGAGCAGAAATAGCCGGAGGCTCGAGGCGTTTGTAGGGTGGGTGTCGCTTTTTACATCCACCACAACTCCGTCCGGTGGATCGGTGAAGCGTGATCCACCCTACGCCACCTCGGACCGCACCTGCGTCAGTGCCCGCACTTGCGCCGATGAGGCCGACCCTAGCGACGATCCGAATGCTGCATCAGCCGCCCGAACGTGCAGCGAGAATGGTCGCGACCTGGTTGGGCTTGCAGTTGAGATACGCCGAGGATTGCAGCCATTGCTGGTCGGGGTACCAGGAGAACATGAACTGGCCGCCCTTGAGGCTATCGACCACCATCCGCGCCACCTCAGGCCGTACCGCCGGGCAGCCCTGACTGCGGCCGATGCGGCCCTGGGTGGCAATCCAGGAAGGATTCACGTAAGCCGCCGGGTGGATGACGATGGCGCGTTCGCGGGCGCGGTCATTGATTCCCGGCTCCAATCCGTCCATGCGCAGCGAGTAGCCATGCTTGCCGCTGTAGCTTTCGGCGGTGCGGAACAGACCGATGCTGGACTGGTGACTGCCTACCGTATTGGAGAACTGCGTGGCGTGATTGTCGCCGGACTTCTGGCCATGGGCGACCAGGTCCTCGAGCAGCAACTCTTCCTTTTCCAGATCGAAGATCCACAGCCGTCGCTCGCTGGAGGGCAGCGAGAAATCGATCACCGCCAGACGCTGGGCAGCACTTGCACCGTTGTTGACGGCGCATTGCATGGCCGCGACGGCGTGGGTCAGAACCTGGCGATCGAGCGTGGGCGCCAATCGGGCCAGGCTGTCGACCATCGGCTGATAGGTTGCACCGGCCGCCCAGACAGGCGAAGCGAGAACGAAAAGTCCCGCCGCCAGGCAGGCACGTCGAAGCATGGACATCATCGAGCAAGCAACCTCGTCGGGCCCGGCCTGACGACTTCCTGTCTGACCGGCGCCGCATACTCGCTGCCGAACACAGCAGCAGCGCAACAAAGCCGGGCGGGACGAACGTGCGCCCAATGCCCAGCAGGATATGTTTTTATGGGCCCGAAAGAATGCCGGCAGACACCGGAACGGCGGCCCTACAGGCGCGCAGTCTAGCAGTCACGGGAATGGCCTGGAGCGATAAATTGTTCAAAAAATGTGCATTTCGTCTTGCCGTCTGGCTCTGCCTCGCCCCGCTCGCGGCCTCGGCAGAGCCGCTCGTCGCGCCGCCCACGCCGCTCGAAACCGCGCTGAAAAACCTGCCAGAGCGCTGCACGGCGATGCCGGACAGGCCGGAGCCAGAGGCGCTGCAGCGACTGTCGGCATTCTATGCAGCCGTGCATCACCAACCGGTGTGGAATTCCTATGCGACGTTCGACGGCTTGCTGCAGCAGCTCGCGCAACTGGCCGATGACGGTCTGGACCCGGCGCAGTATCAGCCGGCGCGCATACGCGAGCAGCTCTATCAGTCGTCGACCGCGCCGCTGCATCGCGAATGCGCTGACATCCTTACCAGCCACGCCTATCTGGAAGCGCTGCACCATCTGGCCCGTGGTCGCCTGCACCAGGCCGATGTCGAGCCGATCTGGCGCAGCCCCGACGCCGCGGAGCGCGACGATAGCCAGCAATTGCTGCAGATCGCCGTGCAGGGCCTTACCGATCTGCCGCAGGCCTTCGAGCGCGCCCGCCCGGCCCTTGCGCTGTACCGCGACTTGCGCGCCGCCTATGCGCGGTTGCGCCTGGCACCGCTGCCCGCCTGGCGGCCATTGCCGGACGGCACGACGCTGCGACCCGGAATGAGCGATGAACGTGTGCCGCTGCTGCGCGAAATGCTGCTCGCCGGCGCCGCCAGTACGGCGGCGCTGGAGCCGCGCTACGACGACGAGCTGGTCGAGGCGGTGCGCCGCTTTCAGACGCGACATGGTCTGGAAGCCGACGGCGTGATCGGCGCCGGCACTCTGACCGCATTGAACGTCAGCCCGGCCAGCCGTCTCGATCAGGTGCGTATCAATCTGGAGCGCCTGCGCTGGATCAGCCGGGACATCGAGCCGCAATCGCTGCTGGTGGATATCGCCGGCGCACGGCTGATCTACTACCGCGACAGCTGCCCGTTCTGGCAGACGCGCACCCAGGTCGGCCGCCAGGCGCGGCAGACGCCGCCGCTGAAATCACAGATCACCCGCCTGACGCTCAACCCCACCTGGACCGTACCTCCGACCATCCTGCAGCAGGACAAGCTGCCATTGATCCGCGAGGACGCCGGCTACCTGGCACGTCACGGGATGCGCGTGCTCGATGCCCAGGGCAATGATCTGGACCCGGCCAGCGTCGACTGGCATGCACCGCGCAACATCATGCTGCGCCAGGAGGCAGGCCCGGCCAATCCGCTCGGACAGGTGGCGATCCGCTTCGCCAACCCATTCTCGGTGTACCTCCACGATACGCCGAGCAAGCCGCTGTTCGATCGCACCGACCGCGCCCTCAGCTCCGGCTGCGTGCGCGTCGAAGGGGCACTGCAGCTGGTCGACCTGCTACTCGACGAAGACGAGCGCGAGACCGTCGCCAGACTGCTGCAGACCGGCAAGACCCACGAGTACCGCCTGGCACGCCGCATGCCGATCCTGATGGCCTACTGGACCGCGACCGTCGACGACAACGGCCAGCTGCGCTATCGCCCGGATATCTACCAGCGCGATGCCGCATTGCTCAGGGCCCTGCAGGCGACGCGTTAGCGCAGCGCTGACGACCAGGTGCGGGCACCCGCGCGGCGCTCCGTTCGTCGGGAGTTTCGTCGCCTGCTGCCTGAACCAAGCAGGCTCGGCGTAGTCTTTTGCTGACCGCTCGACACACCCGCCGCTGAAGGGTGGTCGACTGACAGACCCGTCTGAATTACTCAGTGCCATGGATAGCCGAGCAGGACACCTTGAACGCCGAACACAGCGCCCTCACAGCGACCTGGAATGAAGCTGAACGGCTGATCGCATTGGCTCGCTATGCCGCGCTCGACGTCTCGTGCGACGCGGAGCTGGATGAGCTTGCCGCCATGGCTGCGGACCTCTGTGCCTGTCCGGCGGCGGCGATTCATTTCATCGATGACCAATACCAGTACTGCAGGGGCGCCTTCGCGCTCGAGCGCGAGCCCGTTCCGCTCGCGCGCTCGCTCTGTGCCCGCGCGATCCTGCAATCCGAGCCGCTGATCACCAGGCACAGCGGCGAACTCAGCGCACCCGTGGAGATGCCACGTCTCGCCGCAGGCGAGCCCGCTCGCTTCTATGCCGCGGCGATCCTGCGCAACGACGACGGCCTGCCGCTGGGTACGCTGTGCGTCTGCGACCGCCAGCCACGCGAGCTCTCACCGCGTCAGGCCACGCAGCTGCAGGCCGTGGCGCGTCAGGTCATGGCGCTGCTGGAGCTGCGACGCTTGCGCGACGAAGAGGCGCGCAGCCGCCAGATCATCGACAGCGCGCAGGATTACGCGATCCTCGCCACTGACCCGAGCGGACGCATCACCAGCTGGAACAGCGGTGCGCAGCGCATGCTCGGCTGGACTGCCAAAGAGATGATTGGCCAGCCGCTCGCCCGCATCTTCACCGAAGAGGATTGCGCACAACACGCCCCTGAGCAGGAAATGCGCACGGCACGCGAGAAAGGCAGCGCCATCGATGAGCGCTGGCACCAGCGCAAGGACGGTTCCCGCTTCTGGGCCAGTGGAGTGCTTACCCCGCTTTTGCACGACGGCAAGACGCAGGGCTTCGTCAAAATTCTCCGCGATTTGACCGAAGCGCGGCTGCAGCAGAGCTTCGCCCGGGAAATGGAGGAGCGTTACCGCACGCTGGTCGACCTCAGTCCACAGGTGGTCTGGCAATGCGATGCCGATGGCAGCCTGAGCTATTGCAACAGTTACTGGTTCGAATTCACCGGCCTGGACGAGCAGCAATCACGTGGCGACGGCTGGCTTGTCGCGGTCTCCGCGAACGATCGCCAGCGTACGGCCGAACAATGGCAGGCCGCGCTGCAACGCCAACTACCGTTCAAGCTCGAACTGCCCCTGCGCGACATCGATGGCCAGCCGCGCTGGTTCCAGGTCAGCGCTGCACCGATCTACGATGCCGACGGACAATTGCTGCACTGGGTCTGCGTGGCCCAGGACGTCGACAGCCGCCGGCGCTCGGAGATGCAGCGGCTGGAGAGCGAAGCCTTCACCCGCCTGTTGCTGGATTCGGCCAACGAAGGTTTCTACTCCATCGACCGCGGCGGCATGGTCACCCTGTGCAACGATGCCTTCCTCAACCTGCTGGGCTTCGCCAGCCGCGAGGAAGTGCTAGGCCGCCAGCTGCACCATGTGATCCATCACAGCCATCCGGACGGCAGCCCCTACCCGGTGCAGGACTGCCCGATCCAGCACACCGCCACGACCGGCGAACCACGCCACGTCGAGCACGAACTGTTCTTCCGCGTCGACGGCAGCAGCCTGCCGGTGGAATACCGGGTCGCGCCGATCTACCGCGACGGCGAGCTGCAGGGCGCCATCTGCACCTTCAGCGACATCAGTGAGCGCACCCAGCACCAGGCATTGCAGGCCTTTCTTCTCGAACTGAGCGATTGTCTGCAGGCTTGCAGCGAGCGGGTCGATGTCTGCTGCGTACTCGACGAGCGCCTGGCCCGGCTTACGCACTGTGACTGCATCGCCTGGGGGACCGTGAAGGACGGCACGCTGGCCGTGAAACAGGAATGGCTGGCTGCGGATGCTCCGAGCCGGATAGGGCGTCATAGCCTGGAAGCGGACGCCGCCGGTTTCATCGACCGCCTGCCAGACGAAAACCTGGTCGTGCTCAAGAAAGACACGTCAGGCAGTGACTCGCTGCTGCAACATCTGGCCGCCCGCTCGGTCCTGTTCACCGAGCTGCCAGGTGTCGAGTCCGGCACCCAGCCCGCGCTGCTCATGTTCGTCCGCAGCCAGCCGCTGCCCTGGAGCCCGGATGACATCGGCCTGGCGCGCGAGGTGCTGGAGCGCATCCGTGCCGCGGCCGAGCGCATGCGGGCCAGCAAGGCCCTGCGCGAAGCCGAGCAGCGCATCAGCCTCGCCAACGAGATCGCCTCGATCGGCGTCTGGGAATACCGCGACAGCCATCATTCGCTGCACTGGGACGCACAACTCAAGGCCATGGCCGGGCTGGCGCCGGATGAGCCGGGGCTGGGTGTGCACGAGATTCTTGCGCGGATCCATCCGGACGACCGCAGCGTGCTGCTCAAGGCGCTGGGCGAGACCCTGGCGGGACGTGGCGACGGCGAGTTCCAGCTCGACTACCGCATCTTCGATACCCGCATCGGCGAGTTCGTCTGGCTCGCCAATCGTGGCCGCCGGCTCGTCGATTCCAGCGGCAAGGTGCGCATCCTCGGTACCGCGCGCAACATCACGGCCGAACGCAACGCTGCCGAACGCATGCTGCGCATGAACGAGATGCTCGAAGAGCAGATCAAGGATCGCCAGCAGGCCGAACAGCGTCAGACCGCGCTGATCGAACTGGGCGACCTGCTGCGCGAGCAGCACGACAGCCAGACCATTGCGCATGCCGCGGTGAGCGTGATCGGCCGCACCATCGGTGTTTCCCGCGTGCTGTTCGCCAGTGTCGATGCACCGAGCCAGAGCGCCACCATCGAGCGCTACTGGAGCGACGGCAGTTCGGACAGCAGCAGCGAAGTAGTGCATTTCGCCGATTACGGTGACTTCTTCTACGATCTGCAGGAAAACGAACTGGTCGTGATCGAAGACGTGCTGCACGACGCCCGCACTGCCAGCCATGCGGAGAACTTCGCCGAAAGCCAGATCCGCAGCATCGTCTGCGTCCCGCTGTTCGAGCAGGGCCGCATTTCCGCCGTGATGATGCTGCTCGAAGAACAGCCGCGCGGCTGGCTCGACGACGACATCTCGTTCATCCGCGAAGTCGCCGACCGCGCCTGGACCGCCGATGAGCGCATGCGCGCCGAACGCGCATTGCGGGAGAGCGAAGAGCAGTTCCGCACCCTCGCTGACAACATGAGCCAGTTCGCCTGGATGGCCGACCCCAGCGGCCACATCTACTGGTACAACAAGCGCTGGTACGACTACACCGGCACCACCGACGAAGCCATGCGCGCCCTTGGCTGGCGCACGGTGAACCACCCGGACCACCATGAGCGGGTCAGCGCCTCGATGAAGCGCGCCTTCGCCATCGGCTCAATCTGGGAGGAAACCTTTCCGTTGCGCGGCAAGGACGGCAAGTACCGCTGGTTCCTCTCCCGCGCGCTGCCGATTCGCGACGACTTCGGCCAGGTTACCCACTGGTTCGGCACCAATACTGACGTCACTGCCCAGGTTGCCGCCGAAGAGGCGCTGCGCGAACTCAACGACAGCCTCGAGCGCCGGGTTGCCGAACGTACCCGCGAGCTGGCGGCGATCAACAGCCGGCTGCACATCGAGATGGCCGAACGCGAGCGCGCCGAAGAAGCGCTGCGCCACGCGCAGAAGATGGAAGCCATCGGGCAACTCACCGGCGGCCTGGCGCACGACTTCAACAACATGCTGACCGGCGTGCTCGGCGCGCTCGACCTGATCCAGCGGCGTGTTGCCGGCGGCAATACCGGCGATCTCGACCGCTACATCGACGCCGCGACCACCTCGGCCAACCGTGCCGCGGCGCTGACCCATCGCCTGCTGGCCTTCGCCCGTCGCCAGTCGCTGGACCCCAAACCGGTTGACGTGAACCTGCTGGTGGTGTCGATGGAGGACATGCTGCGTCGCACCATGGGCGAGCACATCCAGCTGGAAGTGGACCTGCAGGCCGATGCCTGGCTCGCCTACACCGACGGTCATCAGCTGGAGAACGCCCTGCTCAATCTGGTGATCAATGCCCGCGATGCCATGCCCAACGGCGGCCGCCTCGGCGTGCACACCGAAAACCAGCGCATCGAGCAGCACCAGCCCGACGCGCCGGAGCCCGGCGACTACGTGGTGCTCTGCGTCACCGACAACGGCTCCGGCATGTCGGCTCAGACCATCGCCAAGGCATTCGATCCATTCTTCACCACCAAACCGATCGGCCAGGGCACCGGCCTAGGCCTGTCGATGGTCTACGGCTTCGCCAAGCAGACCGGTGGTCACGTGCGCATCGACAGCACGCTGGGCGAAGGCACGCAGGTCATCCTCTACCTGCCGCGCAACGAGGCCCAGGACGAGCTACCGCCTGCAGCGTCGCAATCGACGGAGGTGCCGAGCGCGACGAACGGGGAGATCGTGCTGGTGGTGGAGGACGAGGCCGCCGTGCGCATGCTCGTCGTGGAGGTGCTGCAGGAGCTGGGCTACCAGGTGCTGGAAGCGGTCGATGCGAATGGCGCGCTGCCCTACCTGCACAGCGATCAGCGCCTCGATCTGCTGGTCACCGATTTCGGCCTGCCCGGCCTGAACGGACGGCAGCTGGTGGAAAGCGCGCGACAGCACCGCCCCGAACTGAAGGTGCTCTTCATCACCGGCTATGTACCGGACGACGAGATGCGTAACGACTTCCTCGCACCCGGCATGGATATCCTCGCCAAACCGTTCAGCATCGACATCCTCGCTGCCCGCATCCGGCGCCTGATCGACGGGCGCGACTAGCGGCAACCGGAACTCTCCTTCGCCCATCGCACTCTCAGAAGAACGATAGCAAGGAGGTTTCCGCTCATGCGCAAGACACTTTTCGCAGCGTTCACCCTGGCGTTGGTGCCGGTTGGCAGCGCCGTGGCCGATGGCCTGGTCCGCGACATTCTCTCCTCGGGTGCGACCACAGCATCCACCTACATGACCTTCAAGGACGACAAGCTGGTGATACCTGCGCGCGAGGATGCAGGCAGCTTCGTGGCCAGCAACGGCGAGATCCGCGGCCCGTATCTGGAAGCCATGCTGCAGCAACTGCGCAGCGAGCAGCCGCAGCTGGAAGCCACCGACATGGAGCTGGCCAACGCGATCCTCGCGGCCGAACAGCTTCAATAGCGGCACGCTGAACCCATTCACGCATTCATTCGAGGTCAGCTCATGAAGAAGAGCGCTTCCGCCGTCTGGCAAGGCGGCCTGAAAGACGGCAAGGGCACCATCAGCACTCAGAGCGGTGCACTGAAGGACAACCCCTACGGCTTCAACACTCGCTTCGAAGACACGCCGGGGACCAATCCGGAAGAGCTGATCGGCGCGGCCCATGCCGGCTGCTTCTCGATGGCCCTGTCGATGATGCTGGGCCAGGCCGGGCTGACCGCCGAACGCATCGACACCCGTGCCGAGGTCACACTCGACAAGGATGGTGAAGGCTTCAGCATCACGGCGATCGATCTCACCCTCAAGGCGCGGATTCCGGGTGCGGATGACGCGCAGTTCCAGCAGATCGCCAATCAGGCGAAGGAAGGCTGCCCAGTGTCCAAGGTACTCAACGCTCGCATCAGCCTGAACGCGACGCTGGAAGGCTGACCGCGCCTCCATCGCGCGAAGCTCGGGCGCAAAAAAAACGCCACACCGTTGCCGGTGTGGCGTTTTCGCATCCGGGGTAGTTATCAGCCGCGGATGTTGTAGATGTCCTTCTCGTTCAGCTCGGCGTATTCATACAACCGCTTGAGATAGGCACTCTGCTGCTCCCACACCTTGGCCGCCACCGGATCGGCGTTGGCGGAGGCGTCGACCACTTCAGCCGCCACTTCCTTCAGGCGGGACAGCACTTCGTCCGGCAGGCGGCGTACTTCGACGCCCTGCTCGCGCAGTTGCTCCAGCGCTTCCATGTTCTTGGCGTTGTAGTCATCGAGCATGTCGCCGTTGACGTCACGCGCCGCGGCACGAACGATGGCCTTCAGATCATCCGGCAGGGTTTCCCAGGCCTTGAGATTCACGTCCAGCTCGAAGGTGACGTTCGGCTCCTGCCAGCCCGGGGTGTAGTAGTACTTGGAAGCCTTGTGCAGGCCCAGGGCCAGATCGTTGTACGGGCCGATCCACTCGGTGGCGTCGATCGCGCCGGTCTGCAGGGCGGTGAAGATCTCGCCAGCCGGCATGTTCACCACGGTACCGCCCATCTTGGTCAGCACTTCGCCGCCCAGGCCCGGGGTACGCATCTTCAGACCCTTGAAGTCGTCGACCGAGTTGATTTCCTTGTTGAACCAGCCGGCGGTCTGTACGCCGGTGGCACCACAGGCCATCGGCAGTACGCCGTAGGGCTTGTAGACCTCTTCCCACAGCTGCATGCCGCCGCCACGATGCAGCCAGGCATTCATTTCCTGCGCGTTCGGGCCGAACGGCAGGGCGCAGAAGAACTGCGCGGCCGGGACCTTGCCTTTCCAGTAGTAGGGTGCGCCATGACCCATTTCGGCGGTGCCGCGCGATACCGCGTCGAACACTTCCAGCGCCGGGACCAGCTCGCCGGCGGCATAGACCTTGACCTTCAGCCGGCCACCGCTCATTTCGTTGACCAGATTGGCGAAGCGCTCGGCACCGACGCCTACGCCAGGGAAGTTCTTCGGCCAGGAGGTGACCATCTTCCAGTTGAATGTCTGCTGTTCGCTGACCTGCTTGCTTTCGCCCGCTGCCGGCTTCTCGCTCTTGTCATTGCAGCCAGCCAGAGCGGTTGCCGCCAGGCCTACGCCAGCGGCGGTGAGAATGTCACGACGTTTCATGAGGTTACTCCTTGTTATTTGTTCTTATTGCGCAACGGCAAGGCTACGCTTTTTGCCGGACCGCCTTGCGCCTTTCGTTCCGTTTCGAGTCCCTGAGTCAGGCTGACCGCTGGCTCGTACGGCGAAACCTGCGCCGGAAATGCATCCGCCACTCCGGGCTCGACTAACATTAGAGCCTCCGGCGCCTCAAGCCTAGCGCATAAGCTAAAAGTCGTAGGTCGATTGCTGCAAGACGCCAGTACTGCAAGAATCGCCCTCTCCCGCCAACCTTGCGTCTACTAAGAAGGACTACAAATGTCCCAGAGCCCCCCGCCCCTGCTGCGCGTGGCTGGCCTCATCGATGCGTTCAACATGCGCCTCGGCCAGCTTTGTGCCTGGATCACCCTGTTTCTCGTCATCGGTACCGCCGTCGTGGTGGTCCTGCGCTACGGTTTCGGCATCGGCGCCATCGCCCTGCAGGAAGCGGTAATGTATGGCCATGCGCTGGTGTTCATGGGCGCCGCCGCCTGGACCCTGCAGCGCAACGGCCACGTTCGCGTCGACATCTTCTATCAGAAGTTCAGCAGTCGCAGGCAGACCGTCGTCGACGGTCTTGGCCATCTGCTTTTTCTGCTACCGGTCTGCCTGTTCCTCGGCTGGAACAGCTGGGACTACGTCACCAGTTCCTGGGCGACTCACGAAGGCTCCAACGAGTCGGGCGGGCTGAAGTTCGTCTACCTGCAGAAGAGCATCATCCTGCTGCTGGTCGGCAGCCTAGCCCTGCAGGGCCTTTCTGACCTGATCAAGGCCGGCTACCGCCTGGCCGGTCGGTTGCCTGAAGCAGAGCAGGAGGTGAAGCATGGGTGAGATCATGGCCATCCTGCTGTTCATCAGCATCTGCTTCGCTCTGATGTCCGGTTATCCGGTCGCCTTTACCCTTGGCGGCATGGCACTCCTGTTCGCCGGCATCGGCGTGGTCACCGGCTCGTTCGACGTGGGTTATCTGCACGCGTTGCCGAACCGCATCTTCGGCATCATGAACAACCAGACGATGCTGGCGGTACCGCTGTTCGTCTTCATGGGGGTGATGCTGGAGAAATCGCGCGTCGCCGAAGACCTGCTGGAATCGATGTCGCGGCTGTTCGGCACCATGCGTGGCGGCCTGGCGATTTCGGTCTGCGTGGTCGGCGCGCTGCTTGCGGCCAGCACCGGTATCGTCGGCGCCACCGTGGTCACCATGGGCCTGCTGGCACTGCCGACGATGCTGCGTCGCGGCTACGACCCGGCGATCGCTACCGGCACCCTCGCCGCCACCGGCACCCTCGGTCAGATCATTCCACCCTCGATCATCCTGGTCCTGCTCGGCGATGTGATGTCCAGCGCCTTCCAGCAGGCACAGCTGAAGATGGGCATCTTCTCGCCGAAGACCGTGTCGGTCGGCGACCTGTTCGTCGGCGCGCTGATTCCGGGCCTCGTGCTGGTTGGCATGTACATCCTCTACCTCATCGCGGTAGCGATCTTCCAGCCGAAGAAGCTGCCCGCCTTGCCGCAGGAAGAACTGGGGCCGATCGAATGGGGCAAGCTGATCGGTGCGCTGCTGCCACCGCTGGCGCTGATCACCGCAGTGCTCGGCTCGATTCTCGCCGGTTACGCCACACCGACCGAGGCTGCTGCGATCGGTGCCCTGGGCGCGACCTTGCTGTCGATCGCCAAGGGCCAGCTGAATTTCGCCCAGCTCAAGCAGGTAGCCTTCGGCACCACCGAAATCACCTCCATGGTGTTCCTCATCCTCATCGGTGCGTCGCTGTTCTCCCTGGTGTTCCGCGGCTTTGGCGGTGAAGCGCTGATCGAAGATGCCCTGCATTCGCTGCCTGGCGGTGTGCTCGGCGCGTTCCTGGTGGTGATGCTGGTCATCTTCCTGCTGGGCTTCATTCTCGATTTCATCGAGATCATCTTCGTGGTGGTGCCCATCGTCGGCCCGATCCTGCTGGCCATGGGCCTGGACCCGGTCTGGCTCGGCGTGATGTTCGCCATCAACCTGCAGACGTCGTTCCTCACCCCACCCTTCGGCTTCTCGCTGTTCTACCTGCGCGGCGTCACGCCCCGCAGCGTACCGACCAGCGTGATGTACAAGGGCGTGCTGCCGTTCATCCTGATCCAGATCGGCATGCTGGTGGTGGCCTACATGTGGCCCGGGCTCGTTACCTGGCTACCGGAACAGGTCTACGGCCAGTAACTGCAGCTGCAACGCCCGTCCCTCGACGGGCGTTGTGCTTCCTACCGCAGCATCCCGCTACAATCGGCTCCCGCCCGAACGCCTGCCCGCCGATGACAGCCTCCCCTTCTCTGCTCGAACGCTTCCAGGCACTCGACCGTTTCCTGAGCGAGCACCAGGCTCTCTGGCGCCCACGCCCATTCGTTTGCCGAAGCCTGCCGTGGGAAAAGGACTACCCGGAACTAGCCGCCTGGCTGCGAGCACGCTCACTGGCCGACGCCGAAGCCGCGCACAACCAGCCAGGCGAACTCGCCGCACCGGCACCTTTCCCGCAGCTGGCTGCGATCGTCTGCGAGCTGAGCCAGATCGACGAACTGCCCGCAAGCGAGCCGCCGGCTGTGGCTCATCGCCAGAACCTCGACATACCGGGACGCAAATCGCTGCAGATCCAGGCGTTCGGCGCGCGCCTGCACTTTCGCGAAAGGCCGCGGCACTGGCTCGACTGGTGCTCCGGCAAAGGTCATCTCGGCCGGCATCTGGCCAGAAACGGCGCCGCACTGACCTGCCTTGAGTGGGACGAAGCGCTGGTCAACGCCGGCGACAAGCTGAGCGAACGACTCGGCGTCGACGCGACGCACCGCTGCCAGGATGTGCTGGCTTCCGATGCTGGGGACCAGCTGCACGCCACGCATACGCCAGTCGCCCTGCATGCCTGCGGCGACCTCCATGTTCGCCTGCTGCAACTGGCCGTCGCCAAACAATGCCGCCAGCTTGCGGTGGCACCCTGCTGCTACAACCGCATCACCGATGAGCACTACATCCCACTGTCACAGACAGCCGGCGCTTCGTCCTTGCAGCTCACGCGCGATGACCTCGGTTTGCCCTTGAGCGAAACCGTCACCGCGGGCGCACGCGAACGGCGCAACCGCGACCAGTCCATGGCCTGGCGCCTGGGCTTCGACATCCTGCAGCGCCACCTGCGCCAGCAGGACGAATACCTGCCGACCCCGTCGCTGCCCGGCGCCTGGCTGAAGAAAGACTTCGCCGACTACTGCCGCGACCTCGCCACGCTCAAGCAACTACCCGCGCCCGGTGACGAGGACTGGCCGGCACTGGAGCGCACAGGCTGGCAGCGCCTAGCCGAAGTTCGCAACCTGGAACTGGTGCGCGGCCTGTTCCGCCGCCCGCTCGAACTCTGGCTGTTGCTCGACCGAGCATTACTGCTGGAAGAACAGGGCTACCGCGTTCGCCTGGGCACCTTCTGCCCCAGCCAACTGACGCCGCGCAACCTGCTCTTGCTCGCCGAACTCGACGCGCCCGCGCAGAATGTGAAGCGGCCTGAATAAGCCACTGCAAGTCACCGTAATCAAACGGTTTACTCGTCGCGCGCAATGGATATAATGGCGACCCTCAAATGCCGGTATAGCTCAGCTGGTAGAGCAACTGACTTGTAATCAGTAGGTCCCGGGTTCGACTCCTGGTGCCGGCACCATACAAATCAAAGGGTTACGTGAAAGCGTAGCCCTTTTTTGTGCCTGAAATTTTGTCTGGGGTAGGATTGGGGTAGGGATTTGCCACCGCACCACCACTCGGTTAGAAAAAATCTGCGCCAGCATTACGACCACTCGTCAGCCCAATTCATCCGTCATCACCGATGACGCCCTCTGCATCACATCCCCCGCCATCAGAATCTAGGCACTACCAGCATCTTGAACGCTACTCATGGTCAAAGCCTTTTTCGCCGAGATCCCGTAAAGTGCCACCTTGCAGGGCCTCTGCGGGCAGCATAGGGTGATTGGGCGGGTCGACAGACCTGGCTTCAGGAACACAGCGCCAGAGGATTCTTGTGTCATGGTGGCTGCATGCGGGGCGCTTCGGCGCACCGAGTTCCTTGAGTCTCGGTCTTCCACACCCGCATGCAGCCGCCACCCTTTGTGTGGAAGCGAAGGTGGCGGTCTCTTAAAACTCAAGAGATCACCCTATGCAGCAGACCAATATCCCTTCAAGCACCATCGACTCCGCTCCGCAAGCCCTCGACGCGCTCAATGGCCTGTTCACAGTTCGCAGTGACGTCACCTCCGGCCAACTGCATGACGAAGCCCAGCTTCGCCAAAACGCCGCAGTCGGCATACTCCACGCACTCTCCAGCGCAAGTGACTTGAACACCCTGGAAAACCATTTGCTTCTGGACTGCATCATGGCGCTGCGGCTGCTGTGCTCCGATGCTGCTGCGCTGTATTCGGCAGCATGCGAACGCGGCAAAGCAGAAAACCAGTCCCTGCCTTAATCGCCCTTGCCTACCAACTCGGCCTCGAAACGCTGAACGAAATCAACGAGGCCGATGTTCAGCGCATGGCAGATGTCACGGAGCTGAACGAGATCAATCCGGCGCAAGCCGCGCTCGATATCGCTCGCAAACGACTGCGGGCGCTCCAGCGCCTTAGCGAACTCCGCCTGGGTCAGACCCGCTTCTACTCGGCACTGCTTTAGCAGTCTGAGCAGCACCAGGTTCTCATCCCGATACACCGACTTTTCCAACGGGAACACCTCAAGCTTGACAATCCACTAATGATATATCTAATCTACAGATATCTGATTTACAGATTATCTGGATAAAAGTTCACGGAGCCCGTCATGAATACCATTACCAAGAAGCCGCCGATTGATTCGGAAATCCTGTTTGCGCTCAACAAGCAAGCACAGCAGTCCAGAGTTGAGCTTGGCTCACTGCTCCGCGCGTTCGGCGCCCCCACTACCTTGGCCCAAGCTGCTGCTGTGGCTTGGAAAAACGAGCTCCAAATTAAGGAGGATCCAGATTCAGGATCGCAGCTGTACTACTTACCAATTCAGCGGGCCGCCGACTTCATCGATCTGATTCTTGACCAGTTGGATTCAGATAGCAGAACAGAAGCAGTGCAATTTCGAGATTCCTGCCGAGCCATTGAAGCTAGCGCCAGCAAGATTTCCAGGCTGCAACAGACCAAACCCCACGTCTACGCGGCCTGGCTGCAATGGATGGATTCTGATCAGGCCAAGCAAACAGTGCACAAGATCCTCAGCGGGCAGCACCAACGCACACCGGCCACCTCCTCCAACCATGCAGCTCTGGGAGGTCAGTAGTCCGATGCGTGCAACCAAAATCAAAATCCAGGATCTGTCGATCCCATGCTTAATCAGCAGCGACAATGGGCGTTACTGGCCGATACGCCCCATTTGCGAAGCTATGGGGCTGAACTGGCATGCTCAAGCCGCCAAGCTACAGCCTCCTCGTTATACGCCGACTGAGCATGACGTTGCCCTGCCCGGTGAGCCACTGCTGAAACGGATGCTTTGCCTCCCTCAGTCGGAGTTCGAGTTTTGGCTGAAAAGCCTAAGCTCGCGCAAAGTATCCCCGAGCGCCCGCATGCGACTCGACCAGTTGCGCGCACATTTCTTTGGTGAGCCTATGTCGATGGCAGCGCCGACACTGCCAACTGCAACAGCAGCACCTGCAGTCCTCAAGCGCATTTTGAATTGGCGAGCGCAGCAGGCTGAGCCAGCAAACCGTAAAGCCATGATTAAAGATCTCGCCGATCAATTTAATGCGAAAAACGGTTTTCAAATTGCCGAAACGCAGGAGCACCAATTGCGCGGTGCCGTCGCATCGCTCAGCACGATCATCTATCAGCATGATCGTGCAAGGGCGCCGAGCCAGATGCCTGTCTCACAGCGAGTCGATGCGATCATCAAATCTATCGTGGATGCCCGCCCCCAACGCCTCCACTTACAGGACTCAGACTTCGCGGCTCTGCTGTGCAGCATTGAGCTGGAGGGACAACATCACAGCAACGCTCAGCACGAACAGCCCTAGACCATGGCCACACTTGAAGAGGTGATTGCCGCGCTGTACTCGGCAGGCGAGCCGATGAGCGGCAGTGGCATGAGCGACACTGAGGCCATGGCCTACGCACGGCAGCATTTTGTTTATGGCGGCTACTGCTTGGTGCGCAACTGGCGCTGGCTCGATCTGACGGTCACTGAAAGTCAGCGTCTGCTGCTGGCGCAGACCCGACGACAGCCGGCACTGATCTATGCACACACCGTCATCTATGACAGCGAACGTCGTTGGGACGTAGGAGATTTCGTACGAACCTCTCTTCTGCACCATCACGAGGAGTTCCATTTCAGAACGCTCAATACAGCCTACTTGCTTCTAGGACCAGGCACGCGCATCCAAGTCAGCGCAGACGCCGTTGCGAGCATTTTCTGATCAAGCCGAAGCAATAACTATCTGTCGACATAGCTATGTATACACACCCCATTTTGCTGAAGCTGCTTGAGCAAGTCGACGACCTGCCATTCAGCAAGCCCGTAACTGGCTACCTGGCTGATGCATATATTCGCGGCTCTAGCGGCTACGGGATCACGTATCGGCATGTGAGAGCTGATCGCTTCAGTGACGGCACCTTCATTCATACCTCGGCCATCGTTCAGGTCGAGCGAGAGGGGCCGTTTTGGGTACTGCACACGTTGAGCGGCAGCTTCTACGTAATCCTCAGCTTCAACATTCTGAAGGGGACGCAATCACTGGATGACTACCTGCATCGGCTGCTAACTATGGCTCACCCCGAGCCATGGCAGCTGCATTAAGCAGCAATGTAATCGCCGGTCTGCGACAGAGCCTGCGTATCGCGGGAAGCGCTACGACACCCAGTGAGTGTCGCGGCATACATTGCGACACACGTGGGCTGTCGCACACGCGCGTTGCGACACACTGGCTATATCGCAGCGATACACCAGTCATGTCGCACACGCAGCTTGCGACACCTTTATTGTGCCGGTAGCGGCAGTTTGAGTGCCCAATACGACGCTGAAAGTGGCCCGAACCGACACCGAGCTGGCCAGTTGTGGCGCTCCGCGTGCCAAAACTGGCACTGTTTTTTTTGGTTATATTATCGCTACAACCCTTGAAAACACTGACTTCGGCGACTTTTTTCATAACCAAATCGCCACTGCGTGGCTAGCATTTTTGAATGCCCCTTCTCTTCTGCATCAGCCATGCGACGCTTCGTGCCTTGGCGCTCGACACTTCAGCGCCATCGGCGCTGGCTGCTTTTCGATTTTGATGACAAAACGCTTGCGCGCGCTTTTGCTCACGGCGCACGCTGAATACAGATGAGGCGTGTCGCGTGAGTGAGAGCGCGCATCCCTTACTCGCGGCGCGAGTAAGGGGGCGTTGTGGCAGTTCGGACGGAACGAGAAAAAACGGAGCGAAGGCGGAGTGTTTCAGTGGAGTTCGAGCTGACACAACGCTCTTCGCGTAGCGGCTTAGCTTTGTCATCAAACAATAAGAAGAGACGAGCTATGCACCCCACTACCCTCCAAAAAACCAAAACACGCACCAGCAACTTTTATCGGACTCGCTGCGGCGAGGCAGATCCATCTTCGGCGCAGGTCTGCGCGGCTTTGCTCGCGTGCGCCCCCGAGTTTAGGCCCAATGCATTCAGCACGCTGAAGAGCCAGATCGTGGCCGATCAGTTAGCTCGGGGTCATGTCGAGGCCGCCGAGGAAATCCGACAGCTGATCAATCCTGTCACCGCACCGGGCTCCACACTCGACCGCAAACCCAAGCTAAGCACGGTTAAGAAAGTGTCGAAAGAAGACACCGAACAACTGTTCAAGCATCTCAGAGCCCACGGCCACCAAGACGAAGCCGCTGCGCTGGTCTTGGCCTACTTTCTCGGCGTGCGCCCCTGTGAGATGCGCACGATCCTGGTGGTCGGAAACGAAGTCCGAATTATTGGTGGCAAGAAAAGCGCGCCTCTGCATCGCGGTGCCGACCGGACCCTGCTCATCGAGATACCCAAAATTCTGAAAGCGATCCGATGGGCCGCGAAGAGACTGGCTGAAAGTGAGCGCACCAACACCGCGATCAGAGACCGCCTCCGCCAGGAGTGCCGAACGCTATGGCCAAGGCGCAAGAAGCATCCGACGCTGAAAAGCTTTCGCCACAATTTCAGTGCCGCCCAAAAAGCCGCTGGAGTTGGTACCGAGACAGCTGCCTATGTCATGGGACATCAATCAACAGCCTCACAAGAGGTCTACGGAGACCGTCGCGCCGGTGACGCGAGTCAGATTAATGTCAAGCCGGTGGGGGATGCCGATTTGTCCAAGATACGTAAACCCAAGGCGCATCCCAGATACGGCGCCGGTCGAGTACTGGAGCGGATTGAGGTACCCACCCCAGCGCGCAAGAGTTGTGAGGCAGCGGGGCGCCGAATAGGCGAGAGCGATCAAACATCATGGTGAGCGGTTAAGAGCCACTGAGGCTGTTGACCGCTTGAAATTGCTGATACGACGTATCGTGTGCCGGAAAACGCAGGCAGACACGTACCCAGAGGGAGGTCGCCAATGAAGATCCCAGCGATGGAACAGACCGAGTCAATCCATGATGTCCTGTGCGACGTTTGTGGCGAAAGCACGCGCGTTGAAGGGTATGGGTTGCAATTCGGCACTCTTCACGCCAGTTGGGGTTATGGCTCGACCCATGATGGCGAACGCTATGAGGTCCATCTGTGCGAACCCTGTTTTTTCAGGACGATTTCTGGCCTCAGGCGAGAGTGCATGGTGAACTTCATGTTCAGCGAGGAGGACAAGGACCTCAGTGATTTTGGGCGCGTTGCTCGCGATGACTTTTTCAATGACGGAGGTACCTCGACCTCCTGATTTTTCGCCTGCGCAGCATCCCAGGCTTATCTGGCATTCCCCTCACACCGGCCCATAGGCTCTGTTGGCGCGAGCACCGGAAAAGCTGGAGGCGCCATAGCTTTTGAGGCGGGTAACGACGTCACCATCCGCTTGATTACTCGTGGATGTAAGCCCAGCGCCCCAGCAAAGTTTTCGACTCGACCTGCTCATAATTCTGCCTTGGCAGGTAAACGAGCTGGTCCCAGTTCAAACCACTCCCCGCCTTGAACAACAGAGCCCATGGATTGCCATAGAAACCTTTGAGTGCCGCCTCGCCCGTTACAATCTCAAGCAGCGGCAGCCTAACTGGGATCGCCTGGACAAAATCAGGTACCAGTTGCTCCAAGCGCTCAGGTGGCTCTCCGGTAGCCTCAATGTAGTGCTCTATCGCGAGGATCAAAACATCAGCACGATCACCCGCCAGTTCATAGGCTTTCATTCTCATTGCTGCTCCCGCCTGCAAACCGGCAAAGCCGCCCAGAAGCACACCCAGCATGATGGCCGGGAAATACTCCCGCCACTTTCGGCTCACCAGCATAACCAGCAGCGCAACAAGCACATGGATGGCGGAATAAACCACCACGAAGAAAACAACTACCTCCAGGCTGGTACGCTCCCATGGCGCATAACCTAGCAGAGGCAGCCCCCCCATGATCAGGCTCGGGGCGACCGCAAGGAGTGCTGCCTTGAAAAAGCCAGACTGCAGAATTTTCTTTCGCAATTATTCGTCAACTCTCAAAAGAGCCAGAGAAAGACCAACGAGTAGCCGCCTACAAAGGTTGAATGGATACGGCCTTCCATCCCCAGCTTTCACGCTTCTTGTTGTAGGCCTGTACCGCTGTACCGGAAACCTGCTGGCCGTCTTTGATCTCGCAGCGCTCCACCAGATGCCGAGGAATAAAAATTTCGCTCGGGGTAAAACCCATACCGCTAGAGACGCGAACCGCCTCGGTGAAGTCCTTGCGCAACAGATCTCCTGGCACTTTCTCGCTCGCCTTCGCGGCAAGCACGCGGTATTGGGGACCACGCTTCGAAACATAGCGAACAAGCTGCACCTCGATGACCACCATCATGGATTGCGAGGACTCGGTGACCGCCGTCGACGCCGACGACAAGGTAGTGGTCTACCGCAACTGGCTGGGCCTGATGAAGGGCGATCTCGCCGAAACCCTGGACAAAGGCGGCAAGACCATTGTCCGCCGGCTGAACCCGGATCGCGTCTACACCGGCGCCGACGGTGCCGAGCTGGTTCTGCACGGCCGCAGCCTGCTGTTCGTGCGCAACGTCGGCCACCTGATGACCAACCCGGCGATCCTCGACGGCGAAGGCAACGAGATTCCCGAAGGCATCCTCGACGCGGTGGTCACCAGCACCATCGCCCTGCACGACCTCCAGCGTCGCGGCAACTCGCGCAGCGGCTCGGTGTACATCGTCAAGCCGAAGATGCACGGCCCCACCGAAGTGGCCTTCGCCGACCAGTTGTTCGGCCGCGTCGAGGATCTGCTCGGCCTGCCGCGCCACACCCTGAAGATGGGCATCATGGACGAGGAGCGGCGCACCAGCGTCAACCTCAAGGCCTGCATCGCCGCGGCCAAGGACCGCGTGGCCTTCATCAACACCGGCTTCCTCGACCGCACCGGCGACGAGATGCACACCGCCATGGAAGCCGGCGCCATGCTGCGCAAGGGCGACATGAACTCCACCCCGTGGATCGCCGCCTACGAGCGCAACAACGTGCTGGTCGGCCTGGCTTGCGGCCTGCGCGGCCGGGCGCAGATCGGCAAGGGCATGTGGGCGATGCCCGACCTGATGGCGGCCATGCTCGAACAGAAGATCGGCCATCCCAAGGCTGGCGCCAACACCGCCTGGGTGCCCTCGCCCACCGCCGCCACCCTGCACGCCCTGCACTACCACAAGGTCGACGTACAGGCCGTGCAGCAGGAACTAGAACTCATCGATCTCGCCAGCCAGCGCGACGGCCTGCTGCGCGACCTGCTCAGCGTGCCGGTGGCCGCCGCACGCGACTGGAGCGCCGCCGATATCCAGGAAGAGCTGGACAACAACTGCCAGGGCATCTTCGGCTACGTGGTGCGCTGGGTCGAACAAGGCGTCGGCTGCTCCAAGGTGCCGGACATCCACGACGTCGGCCTGATGGAAGACCGCGCCACCCTGCGCATCTCCAGCCAGCACATCGCCAACTGGCTGCACCACGGAGTGGTGAGCGAGCAGCAGATCCGCGAAACCCTACAACGCATGGCCCAGGTGGTGGACGGGCAGAACGCCGGCGATGCGGCCTACCGACCGATGGCGCCGGACGTCGACGCCTCCCACGCCTTCCGCGCCACCTACGACCTGGTGTTCAAGGGTCGCGAGCAACCCAGCGGCTACACCGAACCGCAACTGCACGCCTGGCGCCTGCGCTTCAAGCAAGAGGCGTACTGACCAGCCCACGCCCGCACCGGGATCACTTCACCAGTAATACCGGTACGGGCACCTCATGCACCACCCGGGTAGCGACGGAGCCCATCAGCAGATTGCCCAGGTTGCCCATACCACGGGTTCCCATGATCACGGTATCGCAACCGTATGCCTTGACGGCCTGGACAATCTCGTCGATGACCTCACCGACCAGGGCATGAACCTCGACGCGAACACCCGCCTTTTCAAGCAGCGCAGCCGCCTCGGCAGCGATCTCCTGGGCATGATTGAGAGCCCCAGCATGCAGCTGCTCCAGCATGACAGCAGACACATAGTCGCCATGGAGCTTGGAGGTGGTCTGCACGTTGATCACATGCACCTGGATACTCGGGTACTCGCCGGCCAGATCCAGCAGATACTGGATAGCGCGCCTGGCCGAGGCCGAACCGTCAAAGGGAAGCAGTACATTACGCATGACAACTCCTTGGGTTGACTGGGTTGATCTTGTGCATCGCCGGATAATTTTCCCTATCTCCGCACGCACAGACCCGTGACCTGGGTCAATCAGAACTGGATCCATCCTGTCACTTCTTGGCGAAAAACGAACTAAACGCCGTCTGCGCCTCTTGCCCAGCGCAGCAGCGCAGAAAATCCTTTTCTTCCGCATCCATGATCTGTCCGACCTTGTCGCGTTGCTGCTCGACAAGCAGGCGCTTGGTAGTCGCCAAGGCCTGAACCGGTAAACGGGCCAGAGCCTCGGCCCGCTCGATAGCACGCTCAAGGGCGGTGCCATCCTCAACTACCTCGTTGAGCAGGCCAATCTCACGGGCCGTATCGGCCAGGAAGGGCTCACCGAAAAAAAGCAGATTTGCCGCTACCTTACTGCCCGCCAGCCTGGGCAGCAGGTAGGTCGAGGCGCCCTCCGGGCATAGCCCCAGCCCCACGAACGGCAGCCGGAACTTGCTGCTACGCCCCGCGTAGGCCAGGTCACAATGCAGCAACAGGGTCGTGCCGATACCAATGGCATAACCTTCGACTGCCGCCACCACCGGCTTGGAAACGGTCGCCAAGATGCGCAGGAAACCGATACCGGGAACAGCATCTGCGTCCTTGAGACGCTGGAAGTCCGCCAGATCGTTGCCTGCAGTGAAGTGCCCGCCTTCACCGGTCAGAACGATTGCCCTCACCCCCACGTCGTCATCCGCCGCCTGTAGCGCTTCACCCAACTGAACGTAGGTCACCGTATCCAGCGCATTGCGACGCTCCGGGCGGTTGATGCCGATCAGACACACTCCGTCACCCCTGTGCCTGACCTGGATACTGGTCGACACTAGGACAGCCCCACCACGGGAATAACCGCCCCATGGACGGCGCTGGCACGATCCGATGCCAGGAAGCCCACGACATCGGCCAACTGCCGGGTGGACACCCACTTGGCGAAATCGGCATCCGGCATATCGGCGCGGTTGGCCGGGGTATCTATGATGCTCGGAGCAATCGCATTGACGTTGATTCCTTTCTCCCGCAACTCCAGCGCCATCGATTCGGTCAGCCTGGCGACCACGCTCTTCGAGGCGCAGTAGGCTCCCATGCCCGCCTTGCCGCTGGTAGCCCCAGCCGCAGCGACGTTGATCACCTTGCCCTGTCCAGCGGACAACATGCCCGGCACTACAACTCGACAAGCGTTGAGGGTAGTGGTCACGTTCAGATCCATCATTCTCTGCCAGACACTGGCGTCGGCATCATGCACCTCCACGCCCATGGCGAACCCCCCAGCGATGTTGCACAGCACTGCTGCAGAACCATGGGCCTGCAGCGCCTGCCCTAGAGCCTCAAGAGTTGCCGCTCCGTCGGTCAGATCAGCCACCAGAAAGTGCTTGGTGCCCTCTACACCTTCATAGGCAGAACGCAACACCTGCTCATTGCAGTCAACCAATAACACCGGATTGCCTTGCTCAATGAAGGCTTGCGCCACCGCGCGTCCAAGAGCGCCAGCGGCACCCGTCACCACAACCAGACCGGACATTCAGATATCTCCCACTGTTAAAGTGTAGCTGACTCATAGCCAGCTCCATTATTCCCAGGAAAGCATCGCGCAAACCTGGTAATCAGCATGTGAACCTTTGGCTTTGATTTATCTGAGGCACCACTTGCCTTGGCGGAAACTATACAATAAAAATAACATTGTGTTAGTTTTAATCCTGAACGCGCGACCCTATGGAGGCCGGACGGAAGCTGACGCATGATGCAGGAAAGCGCCACCGCCCCAGGAGAACCCAATGACTGACGCCGTGAAACGCACCCTTCCCGAACTGGATGACCTCAACCGCTTCTTCTGGATCTGCGGAGCGGACAACCAGTTGCGCATCTTGCGCTGTACGGACTGCCGCCTCTGGCTGCACCCGCCAGGAATCATCTGTCCCAGGTGCTTGAGCAAGCGGCTCGCCCCGGAAGCCGTCAGCGGCCTTGGCACCATCGAAGCCCTGACGGTCAACCACCAACCCTGGAGCCCGGGGCAGGCGGTGCCTTATGCAATCGCGATCGTCAGCCTCGACGAGCAACCAGGCCTGCAATTGACCACCAACATCGTTGGCTGCCACCCGGATTCGGCCTTTATTGGCCAGCGAGTTCGAGTCGTCTTCGAGGCGGTTGAGGACGTGTACCTCCCCCTCTTCACCCCTGTCTGAGAGAGTCCGAATGCAAGCCGAACACGCTGAAGATCTCGCCACCATCCGCGAGCAGGCCAGACGCCTGCTACAGGATCAGGCGACGCCCGAGCACCTCAAGTCGATGCTCGATGAACCAGGCGGTTTCGACCGTGAGCTCTGGCGGCATGCCGTCGAGCAAGGCTGGACGGCGATCGCGGTGCCGGAACAGGCCGGCGGTCTAGGCCTGGGCTGGGGCGGCCTTGGCGTACTGTGCGAGGAGCTCGGCCGGATCACTGCCTCGCTACCCCTGATCGCCAACACGCTAGCCGTGCATGCCTTGCTGGCAGCCGGGCGGGCGGAGCACTCAGCCCTGCAGGAAGCCCTGACCGATGGCAGCCGGATCGCCTGCCTGGCGCTGGCCGACCCAGCCGATGGAGGACTTTCGATCAATAACTCGGCCCAGGTTCGCAACGGCAGACTGAACGGCGAAAAGGCCCCTGCAGCCTTCGCCACGGTCGCCGATGTTGCCCTGGTGCAGGCCGCAGACGAGCACGGCAACGGCCTCTACCTGGTTCTACTCGACCAACCCGGGGTGCAGCGCATCCCGGTCGATGGTTTCGACAACTCCCGCGCGACGGCGGCCCTGCAGTTCGTTCAGGTGCACGCGCTACGCCTCGGCGATGCCGAGCAGTTGTCGAATCTCAGCAGTCTTGCCGCGTTGACCACCGCCTTCGAGCAGATCGGTGGCGCCCAGGCCTGTCTGGACATGGCCTGTGACTACGCCCGCGAGCGCCGCGCCTTCGGCCAGCCGATCGGTGGCTTCCAGGGCATCAAGCACAAGCTGGCGGAGATGTACTGCCAACTGGAGATCGCTCGCGGCTGTACGCATGACGCGCTGGATGCCTGGGAGCAGGGACTGCCGGCTCGCAACCAACTGACCGCTGCCGCCCGTCTCGGTGCTACCCGCGCCTACGACCTGGCCGCCCAGGAGAACCTACACGTACACGGAGGTATGGGCGTCACCTGGGAAGCCATGCCCCATCACTACTATCGCCGCTCGCGCAGCCTGGCCCTGGAGCTGGGAGGCTCCCACTACTGGCGGGAACGACTGCTTTGCGACCTGGGACTCGAATCTGCAACTGGCCTGGCAGGATAAGACGAAAATGAACGAAGAACTGCAACGCTACCGCGAGCAGGCTCGCAGCTGGTTGGCCGAACATGCGGCAAACTATTCGGGAAGAGCCCGCCATGGCCTCGACTTCGAGCAGGATCTGGCCCTGGCCCGTGCCTGGCAGGCGCACAAGGTGCAGCACGGCTATGGCTGTATCACCCTGCCTAAAGAATATGGCGGCGCTGGTGGTAGCGAACTGGAAAAGGTCATCTTCTGCGAGGAAGAGATGCGCTACGACCTGCCACTGATCTACTTCAGCATCAGCCTGAACAACCCGCTGCCGATCTTCCTGCGGTATGCCCCGGAGCACTGGAAACAGAAACTCGGCCCGGCGACGGTGCGCGGTGAACTGATCTGGTGCCAGCTGTTCTCCGAACCCTCGGCCGGATCAGATCTGGCCTCCCTGCGCCTGAAGGCAGTGCCCACGGAGGGCGGCTGGCTACTCAGCGGGCAGAAGGTCTGGACCAGTTGGGCGCAGATCGCCGACTGGGGCGTGGTAGTGGCCAGGAGCGATCCGAACCTGCCCAAGCACTCCGGCCTGACCTATTTCTTCCTCGACATGAAGTCACCCGGCGTCACGGTTCAGCCCATTCGCCGCCTGGGCGAGGAGAAAGATCTCAACGAAGTGTTCTTCGACGAAGTGTTCGTCCCTGACGAACAGCGCCTAGGGGAAATCAACGGTGGCTTCAAGGTCGCCGTCGAAACTCTGATGATCGAACGCTACGCGGTGACCGACGAATCCGGCTACGGCCCGACTCTGGAGAACTTCATCGACCTGGCTGGCAATGCCCGGATCAATGGCCGTCCGGCGCTGGAGGACGGCGAAGTCCGTGCCAGGATTGCCGAGGTATTCGTACAGCGCCAAGGCCTGCGTGCCATCCATCGCCGCGCTCTGCAAGCCTTCGCCAATGGCCAGGCCCCAGGGCCAGAGGGGGCCATCCGCAAGCTACTGCTGGGCCGAACCCGCCAGGCGCTGGGTTCCACCGCCATGGATCTGCTGGGTGCCAGCGGCGCACGTCTCGCGCCACACGGCCATGCGACCAATGACTTCGCCCGGGCCTGGCTCGACCCCAGCCTGCGCATCGCCGGCGGCACCGACGAGCTGTTGCTCAACACCCTGGCCGAACGTGTGCTTGGGCTACCCCAAGACCACCGGCCGGACAAGGGCATCCCCTTCAACGCCGCGCCGAAATAACCCGACCACCACAGCGGCGGGCCTAGCCCGCCAGCAGCCCACAGGACTGACCCAATGGATTTCATTCTCGATCAGGAAGACGAGGACTTCCGTCAGGAAGTTCGTGCCTTCCTCAAGGACAACCTCCCCGCAGATCTGGCCGAGCGTAACCACCGCGGCTATCACCCATTGCGCGAGGACACCCGGCGCTGGACCAAGATTCTCCATGCCAACGGCTATGCCGGCGCCAACTGGCCGAAGCACTGGGGCGGTACCGGCTGGTCGCCTCTGCGCCAGTTCATCTTCGACGAAGAATGCCTGCTTGCCGGCGCCCCGGCCGTGGACACCGCAGGCTTCAAGATGATCGGCCCAGTGATCATGACCTTTGGCAGCGAGGTGATGAAGCAGGAGTACGGTCCACGCATCCTCAGCGGCGACGTATTCTGGGGGCAGGGCTTCTCCGAACCCAACGCTGGCTCCGACCTGGGCTCACTCAGCACAAGGGCCGAACGCGTCGGCGACGAATATGTGATCAACGGCCGCAAGATCTGGACATCGTTCGTCGAGACCGCCGACATGATTTTCGTCCTGGTCAAGACCGACCCAGCAGCACGCCAGCGCGGCATCTCGATGATCCTAGTGGAGCGCGAGGCCCCAGGCGTGACCATCCGCCCGATCCATGACATCGGCGAAAGCCATAGCCTCAACGAGGTGTTCTTTGACGACGTGCGTGTGCCGGTCACCAACCTGGTAGGCGAAGAAGGTAAAGGCTGGACCTACGCCAAGTTCCTGCTAGAGAACGAACGCGCCTTCAGCGCCGAGTGGCCACGCAACAACGCTAACCTGGCGCGTCTGCGTAAGTTCCTCAGCTTGAACCAGGCCGACGGCTCACGACTGATCGACCGTCCGGGCTTCGCCACCCGCCTTGCCCAGCTGGAAACCGATCTGCAGGCCCTGCGCTGGCTTAGCCTGCGTGCGCTGCATGAGAAGGCTGGCGGCCAGAGCAGGCTACCGGTCGGCTCGCTGCTGAAGATCCGTGGTTCCGAACTGCTGCAGAAGATTGGCGAGCTCCAGGTCGAAGCGCTCGGTTGCTACGCCAGCTACGTCTACCCCGACCCGCTCGGGGATGCACAGCGTGAGGAGGCCTGGCCTCCTGGTCCCAACTATGCCCCAGGCATCATGGCGGACTACTTCTACCGTCGTGCAACCACTATCTACGGTGGGGCCAATGAAGTGCAGCGCACCATCATCGCCCGTTCATTCCTGGAGCTCTGAACATGGATTTCCAACTCAACGAAGAACAGAGCATGTTGCGAGACAGCGTTCGTCGCTTCATGGAAGACAACTGCTCATTCGAAAAACGCGGCCCGGTGGTCGACAAGGGCTCATTCGACTCCAGTCACTGGCAGCAGTTGGCCGAACTCGGCCTACTTGGCCTGGCGATTCCGGAAGAGTTCGGTGGAATGAACTGCTCCGCTCTGGAGTCCGCTCTGGTGATGGAAGAGAACGGCCGCATGCTCTGCGTGGAACCCTATTGGGCAGTAGCAGTGCTCGCCGCGCAGACCCTGGCGGCCACGCGCGATCCCAAGGTGGCGACGATACTTCAGACCCTGTGCACAGGCGAACTGCTGCCGGTACTCGCCCACGAGGAAGCTGGGGCGCATGGCAGGCCGGCGTACGTACAAACCCGGGCAGTCGCCATCGATGACGAGCGCTGGCGGATCAGTGGCGAAAAGGCTGTGGTAGTGGCCGGCAACGTGGCAGAACTACTGATCGTCTCGGCACGCACCAGCGGCAGCGACGACGACGAACAGGGTATCAGCCTGTTCGTCGTCGATCCGAAGGGCGCAGGAGTGGAGCGGCGCGACATTCGCCTGATCGATAACCGCTGGGCCACTCACCTCTATCTGCGCGATGTCGAGGTTGGCCGCAAGAATCTACTGGGTGCCGTCGGCCTGGGTTTCGGCGCTATCCGCCACGGCCTCGAACACGCCACGGTGGCGCTCTGCGCCGAAGCCATCGGTGTGATGGAGCGCGCACTGTGGATCACCCGCGACTACCTGAAGATCCGCAAGCAGTTCGGCCAGTTGCTCGGCGACTTCCAGAGCCTTCAGCATCGTATGAGTGAGATGCTGATCGAACTGGAACTATCGCGCGGCATGCTGCACTACGCGCTGTCCAGCCTCAACAAAAATTCAGATGAGCGGGCCAAGATACTGTCAATGGCGAAGGCTCATATCGGCAAGAGTGGCCAATACGTCTGCGGCCAGGCAATCCAGTTGCACGGCGGCATTGGCGTAACCGAAGAATACGTAATCGGCCACTATTTCAAGCGTATGACACTGATCAACAGTGCGCTAGGTAGCAGCATGCACCACTTCGAGAAACTGGCGGAGCTGGAACGCACGATTGGCCTGAACTGAGCCCCATATGTCGCCCGGATCCCGCATCCGGGTGTACTGGGTCGCTTCTAATGTTGTCGGAGAACGCTTCCTAACAGGGCATTCCGCAACCTCATGCATGCCTTGTTTCTCCACGTCCGTGGATTGGGCCAGCCACTGCGGGTAGAGCACGAATGGATGGTTCGTGCACCATGTCGATCTCGAACACCGCCACCCCGAGCACCTCCATGACAACCTGTCCTTCCAGGAGCACTGCGGTAGACAGGTAGATCAACCACTGAAACAGTGTCTAATCCTCCATTGCAATCATCGGCAGCAGTACGCCAGTGATCGAGCGAGAGGCACCACACATCTCGCGCCACCTCACGTAGTTCGTCGCCAGCTCACGGGGGCTCCACCCAGGCTCACCCCCTCGGGGTTGCGTGCATGCTTGCTGCCGCAGCAAGACGGCTGAGGCTGAATGATTGGGTAGTATTGCCGCAAGCCCTGAGCCGCGGCTCCCTGCGCCACTCCCCGCGCTGCCCGTCATGCAGGAAAATCAGATCAGCTAAATCCTCTGAGCAAAAAAACCTGCCCCCCAAGATCGAAAGGCAGGTGTCACGCTCAAACAGCACAAAAAACGCAGAAGAATCAGTAAACCTCGAACAAGCCGGCAGCCCCCATACCGCCACCGACACACATACTCACCACCACGTAGCGCACACCACGACGGCGACCTTCGAGCAGCGCGCTGCCGACCAGGCGTGAGCCGGTCATGCCAAAGGGATGCCCCAACGCGATGCCGCCGCCGTTGATGTTGAAACGATCGGGATCAATGCCCAACCGATCGCGACAATAAAGGGTCTGGCAGGCGAACGCCTCGTTCAACTCCCACAGGCCGATATCACCGACCGTCAGACCATGCTTCTTCAGCAGTTGCGGAATAGCGGTCACCGGCCCGATACCCATTTCCTCCGGTGCGCAGCCAGTACTGATGAAACCACGGTACGCACCGAGTGGGCGCAGACCGCGCTGCTCGGCAAGGCGAGCATCCATCAGCAAGCAGGCCGACGCACCGTCAGACAGTTGGCTGGCGTTGCCAGCAGTGACACTCCCCCCTTCGATCACTGGTTTGAGGCTGGCAAGCCCTGCAGCGCTGGTATCCGGGCGCAGACATTCGTCCTCGGTGAAGAGAAACTCCTTGTAGCTGACTTCCTTGGTCTGTTTGTCTACCAGTTTCTGCTGCACCCGCAGTGGCACGATCTCCTCGTCGAACTTGCCATCGGCCTGGGCGGCGGCGGCCCGCTGATGAGCAAGCAGCGCATACTCATCCTGCGCATCGCGGCTGATACCGTATTTCCTGGCAACGAACTCGGCAGTCTCGATCATCGGCATGTAGGCCTGTGGCAGCATATCCGCCAGAACCTCATCCTTCTCTCGGATGGCCAGCTCCAGATAACTCGGTGTCAGTGCGCTGACGTTCTCCGAACCGCCTCCGATGACAATGTCCATCCCGTCGACGATGATCTGCTTGGCCGCGATGGCGATGGCCATCAGGCCAGATGCACACTGACGATCCACCGTAGAACCGGCCGCCTGCACACCGAATCCCGCGCGCAGCGCAGCAGCGCGGGCCAGGTTCCTACCCGCCGTGCCGGCGGGCATCGCCGCACCGATGATCACATCCTCGATTGCTCCTGGCTCCACGCCTGTGCGCAAAGCAGCCTGCAACATGGCATGGGCGGTCATGCTCGGCGACTTGATGTTGTTCAGCGCACCTCGATGAGCCTTGCCGATAGGAGTACGGGCGGTGGAAACAATGACAGCTTCTCTCATGTGTTGCTCCAGATAGCCGGCATCAGCCGCGCGGTAGATTGGGAAGATTGAGGACGGCCTTGGCCAGGATATCGCGCTGAATTTCATTGGCACCGGCATAAATCGTCACCGGTCGGGCCATCATCAGAGCCCAGTGCGGATCGACCTCCAGATCGCCAATGCTGACATCACCAACTACACCGCCGTACTCGCTGCTGACTTCGACGTTGAACTCAGTGATCCGCTGCAACAGCTCAGAGACATAAACCTTCAGCACCGAAGCCTCGGCGTCAGGTTCGGCCCCTTCATTGGCGATGCGGTCACACACCTGGGCATAGAGTCGACGGTAGTCATGCAAGTCAGCCTGCAGAGCAGCCAGGCGGTCGAGCACGCCCCTGTCATCCATCAGGCCCAGCTGCACCACCAGGCGTTCGGCCAGATCCAGTGCACTACCGGCCATGGCCGAGCTGCCCAGCCAGATACGCTCATGACCGAGCAACGCCTTGGCCACACTCCAGCCCTGGTGCAACTCGCCCACCAGGTTCACCGCCGGCACCCGCACGGCATCGAAGAACACTTCGCAGAATTCGTTTTCGCCGGCGATATTGGCGATCGGGCGGATGCTCACGCCTGGCGCCTTGAGATCGATCAACAGGAAGCTGATGCCCTGCTGCTTCTTCTCGAACTTGCCGGTACGCACCAGAGTGAAGATATGCGTGCAATCCAAAGCATGGGTGCTCCAGATCTTCTGGCCGCTCACCACATACTCGTCGCCCTCGAGCACCGCCTGGGTACGCAGACTGGCCAGATCGGAGCCGGCCCCCGGCTCCGAGTAACCCTGGCACCAGACATCGTCGCACTGCAGGATTCGCGGCAGGTAGTAGGCACGCTGCTCCTGTGTCCCCCATTTCATCAGGGTTGGGCCAAGCTGGGTTTCACCGTTGTCGATGATCCGCCCGACCCCGGCACGTTCCATTTCCTGTTGGTAGATCATCTGTTTGCGGAACGAGATACCCATACCACCATATTCCCGCGGCCAGGCCGGTGCCCGCCAGCCGTGCTCGTTGAGCAAGCGCAGCCAGTTGCACAGGTCGTCACCGCGCAGACGCAGGAATGGGCGACGGTCGTCCTGACGCAGGTGCAGCGGGTAGTTCGCCTCCAGCCAGCGGCGCAGGCGCAGGCGGAATTCGTCGTCGCCCCACTCCCGCGGGTCACTGGTATCACTAAGCGCCACCTGCGTCAGGGTGCTATCGTCCAGTTCTTCGCTACGCAGGGCCGGATAACGCTCGGCGAACAGGCGACGGTGGCTCTGCGCCGCCCCCAGCCAGGCCGAACCGAAGATCGCAGAGCGCAGGTACAGGCCGATATCGACTTCCTCGGCGAAGCCCATGGCACCATGCAACTGCACCGATTGCTTGCCGGTGATTACCGCACCCGCTCCGCTACGCGCCTTGGCCGCGCTGGTGGCCGCCAAGGTGGCTGCGGACAGCGGAGCCTGCTCGTAACAGTCCAGAGCATGCTGCCAGGAAGCACGCGCCAGTAATGCCTCGATGTGCAGGTCAACGCAACGATGCTGCACGGTCTGGAAGCTACCAATGGGGCGTGCGAACTGTACCCTCTGGCTAACGTAGTCGATGGTCTGTCGCAGGCAGCCAGCGGATAATCCGGCCAGTTCGGCAGACAGCGCGATACGCCCGGCGACCAGCGCCTGACGCGCAGCCTGTTCGGCGGCCTCACCACGCAGCAGCGGCTCACCAAACAACAAAGGGGTCTGCTCAAAACGCACATGGGCCTGGCTGCCGACACCAGCAGCGAATGACTCGCAACTGACCCCCGAAGCATCGGCGGCCACGGCCACCAACACCGTCTGACCGGCTTCCTGGGCCAGCACAAGCAATACCGAATCCGCCTCACAACCAATGACGAAGCGCTTCTCACCAGTCACCACACCATTGCGCAGGAGGCATGTCGGCTGTTCGATATCGAGCTGAGCGGCCCGTTCCTGCCAGGCGAAGGTCAACACGCGTTCGCCTGACTGCAACCAGCCAGCCAGTTGCTCGCGTCCGCTCGCCACGTTGTCAGCCTTACTCGCCGCCAGCAGCACCGAAGGAAGTACGCAGCAGGCGACGAAGGGTTCCGCGAGCAAACGTTCTCCCATTATCTCGCTCAAAGCACAGGCTTCGCGTAAGCCCAGACCACTGCCACCCATCTCCTCCGGCAACATGAGCGCTGTCCAGCCCAGCTCAGCCATGCCGCGCCACAGTGCACGCTCCACCGGTCGTACGCGCCCGATCCAGCCACGTAACCTGGCAGGCGCATGGGTTCCAGCCAGATAGTCGTTCGCCGAGTCCTGCAACAGCTCGGCCACTCCCACTTCATCATTCATGCTCAGTCATCTCGCCGATTAAAAACTAACGATTTATCAGCTATAATGCCTCAGCCTTACAGCTTGTCAACCAGGCCGGCTGCATGCTTCATTCACCGAAACAACGAACAAGAGGGGCAACAATGATTCGAGGACTGGACAAAGGGCAGCGTGCTGCGTTGCTGATCAGCGAGTGCCAGCTGGGCGTAATCGACCCGCAGCTCTCTCCTTTCCAGAGTCTGGCCGAGCAGGCCGGAGCGCGCGCCATCGTGCCGCGGATAGCCAGGCTGGCCCAAGCGTTCCGCAAGGCAAAGCTGCCTGTTATTCATTTACATGTAGTGCATCGACCAGGTTACGTCGACCTGCCCCGCACCAGCGCGATCATCGTCCGCTCGATCAAGGATCAGCGCATGATCGCCGGTAGCCGGGATGTCCTGCCAGTCGAGGAGCTGACGCCTCACGAAGGCGATATCGTGCATGCGCGCAGCTTCAGCCTGGTGGCCTTCCACGGCACCGACCTGGATGCCATGTTGCGCAACATGGGCGTGCAGACCCTGGTTCCCGTGGGCGTTTCGACCAACGTGGCGATATCGGGCACCTCGTTGTGCGGCTCGGATCTCGGCTACCAAGTGGTAGTCCCCGAGGACTGCATCGCAGGCGCGTCGGCAGAGAGCCATGAGTTCATTCTGCGCAACCTGCTGCCGCTTTACAGCACCGTGTGCGACAGCGAGGCGGTGATACAGGCAATCGGCTGACGGTAGCGCGGGGGCATCCATTCGCGGATGAGCCCCGCGTCAGTCAGCGCAACCGCTCAGGTGGTGAAGCGCTGCCTGAGCACATGCTTGAGCACCTTGTTCAAGGTCTCGTTGCGCGGCAGGCTATCTACCAGTTCCAACTGCTCGGGAATCTTCTGCAGCATGATCCCGCTACTACGGAAGTAGGCAACCATTTCCGAGAACTCCAGGGGGGGCTTGCCCGGCGCGGGCTCGACCACGGCGCACACCCGCTCGCCTCGCTCGGCATCGGGTAGCCCGATGACGGCCACGGCGCCCACCTTGGGATGGCTGTAGAGCAGATCCTCCAGCTCTCGTGCGGAGATGTTCTCGCCCTTGCGGATGATCACGTCCTTGAGGCGTCCGGTCAGCGTTACCCGTCCATCGGAGCGCAGCAGACCAAGGTCACCCGTACGGAAGTAGCCATCGGCATCGAACGCTTCTTCATCCAAGGCCTTGTCCGTATAGCCCTTGAACACACCTCGACCCCGCACCCGGACTTCGCCACTCTCCTCAATATCGGCAAGACTGCCGTCCAGATGCACGATACGCAGCTCCACCTCGTCGACGGGCAGACCTTCGGAACAGGCGAGCTGGTCGTCTCCATGGCTGGGAGAACCGGCGCAGATCAGTGGTACCTCGGTCATGCCGTAGTTATGGGTAAGCGCGCAACCCAGTTCGGCCGTTACCTGGTAGTAGAGCTCTGGCGGCTTGGGCGCTCCCCCACCACAGAGCAGACGCAACGACGGGATCAGCCGCGCGCTAGGTTGGCGACGCTGCTCGGCCAGCAGGGCCTCGTAATGGGCCGTACTGCCTCCCGTGGTGGTGACGCCGAACTCGCGGAAGATGGCGGCAGCCTCGGCCGCCTGGAACCTGTCCAGCAGCACGGCGCTCATACCGCTGGCCAGCAGCATGGCGGTATACATGGCGCCGCCGATATGAGCATAGGGGAACGCCACGGTGCCCACGTCGGCAGATCCAACCTGCATGGCTCGCGCCAGGTTGCGCCCGCCGATCATCAGCGTCTGGTCACTGTGGCAGGCACCTTTGGGTTCCGACGTGGTGCCCGAGGTGTAGTAGACCCAGCGCACCGCCTCGCCGTCTTCCGGCGCCGGCGGCAGATCGACCGCCTTGCCCTGGGGCAGGTCGCCCGCCATGACGATAACGCGCAGTGGATGTTCGAGGCTGTCGCGGATACGCTCGGCCATGAGCGGAAAGTCCCGTTCCTGCGCACCGGGCACCAGAAGGAAGTCCGATCGGTTGCGTGCCACCACGCCATGCACTTCGCGCTCGCCATAGAGCGAAATGATCGGATTCTGCACGGCCCCCAGGCGCGCCAGCGCGAAGGCGGTCATCACCGCCGGGATGCCGGTGGGCAATTGCCAGGTCACCACCGAGCCCTGGCCAATGCCGTAGCGCTGGAAACCCGCAGCCAGGCGCGCCGAGATATCCAGGGCCTGGGCGAAGGTCATGCGCTGACGCTGACGCCCGTCGATCAGCATGGTGGCCTGCGGGGTAAGCGCTACCCGGCGCTGCAGCAGGGCCCAGAGGGTCGGCGCCTCCAGCAATTGCGCTGCCATGATGCCTACCAGGCCGAGCGGTGGGCGCCGCCATCCACGGGTATCAGGCAACCGGTAAGGTACCCCCCCAGCCCCGAGCAGAGATAGGTCGCCAGTGAGGCGATCTCTTCCGGCTTGCCCATGCGCTGCACCGGCACACCACGGGACAGACGCTGGAGCATGTCATCGAGGGCCATGCCCCTGGCCGCCGCCATCTTGCCCACCTGGTCGCGCATGTGCTCGGTGGCGATCCAGCCGGTGGCCAGGGTGTTGACGGTGATGCCATGGGCCGCGAATTCGTCAGCCAGCTGTTTGTTCAGGGTGACCACGGCGGCACGCGCAGTGTTGGCCGCCATCAGCCGCAGCCCGGGGGCGGGCTCCTTGGCGGCAGCCGTGCCGATGGTCAGCAGCCGCCCCCAGCGCTGTTCGCGCATGTGGGGCAAAGTCGCCCGCGCCAAGTGCACCACGCTCATCACCAAGCCCTGAAAGGAGTCGGTGAAGACATCCGCACTGTCCTCAAGGAAGTCACCGGGGTCACCCCCATGGACGTTGGTGATGACGATATCCGGCGCACCGAATGCCTCGCGCGCCCTGGCCACAGCCACCTGCACGTCGGCCTCGCGGGTCAGGTCGGCGCTGACGGCAATGGCCGTACCGCCGTTGGCGCGAATGGCCGATACGGTTTCATCCAGGGCTTCCTGACCACGAGCCACCACCACGACCCGACAACCTTCGGCAGCAAGCATCTCACTGCAGGCACGGCCTATGCCCTTGCTCCCCCCCGAAACCAGGGCCACACGTCCGGTCAATCCAAGCTTCATGATTCGTCTTCCAAAGTGTTCCAGTAGCGCCAAAGCCTGCAGGACGGCGTGGCACAAGCCTCGCCCTACCCTGCCTGCAGTTCTCGCTTCAGACAGTGGCCCGGGAATGTCGGGCACGATGCCCCTCGTTGCTCTCCTCCGTCTCAAGAGTTGCCAGTCGCTCGTCTTCAGACGAAACGAGGGCCGGCTCACCGTGCGCGGAAGATGGCAGGAGAAAATGGGAAAGAGCCGGGATCAGGATCAGTGCCCCCAACATGTTCCACAGGAACATGAATGCCAGCAGGATGCCCATGTCGGCCTGGAACTTGATCGGCGACCAGATCCAGGGCAGCACACCCGCCGCCATGGTCAACCCGATCAGCGCAACGATGCGCCCGACGAAGTCCAACGAAGCGGCATAGGATTTCGCCAGTGTCATGCCCTGGCGCTGCATGCTGAGCTGTACGCTGAGCAGGTACAGGGCATAGTCCACCCCTACCCCCACGCCAACGGCAATTACCGGCAGAGTGGCAACTTTGATCCCGATCCCCAGCATCCCCATCAGCGCTTCGCACAGGATCGAAGTGATGATCAGCGGCACCAGCGCCACCACCACAGCTCGCCAACTGCGGAAGGTGATGAAGCACAACAGGGCTACCGCGCCATACAGCACGAAGTGCAACGTCCAGAAGCTGCGCTTGACCACGATATTGGTCGTAGCCTCGATACCGGCACTACCAGCGGCCAGCATGAACTCGCGATCAGGGCTATTGAACTCAGCCGCATAACTCTCCACCTCTTGTACCACCCGATTCAGGGTGGCCGCCTTGTGGTCAGTCAGGTAGGCGATGATCGGGGTGATGCCGCAGCTCCGGTCGGTCAACTCCGGACGATCCGTGGAGAACATGTTGAAGGACTGGGTGCGGTTGCTGTCGTTCCGCGGAATGGTCAACCACTTGGGATTGCCCTCGAAGGATCCGGAGCTCGCCAGGCGAATGCCGTCGGCCGGCGAAAAGGTCGTCTGCACACCGGGCACTTCACGCAAACGGGCGCTGAGTCGATCCGCCTCGGTCAGTGAAGCAAACTCCGTGCATTTTCCCAGCGGGGTTTTCAACATTACCACGAACTGGTCGGTGGACAGGCCATAGTTCTCGCCGACGAAGGCGATATCGCGATTGTAGCGGGACTCGGGACGCAGCTCCGGCGCCCCGGCATCCAGGTCGCCAAACTGCACCTGCCTGCCCATCGAGAAACCCACCACGGTTAACAGCGCCGCAACGCCTATGGCCAGCAAGGCACGCCGACGCTCGGTCAGGCGAATCAGCCAGGCCCGAACCTTCTGCATGGGGCTGAGGCCGGCCTCGATCTGCTCCGCGCTCTGCACACTGCGCCGGGCCGCTTCGGCACTCACACCGAAATAGGACAGCAGCACTGGAATCAGGAACAGCTTGGTGAAGATCAGTACCGCCACACCCAGGCTGGTGGTCAGTGCCATGTCACGGATCACCGGAATGTCGATGATCATCAGCACCGCGAAACCGACGATATTGACCAGCAACGCGGTCAGTCCAGCCATGAACAGACGGCGGAAGGTATAACGCGCGGCTACGTATTTGTGCGTGCCTCGGCCCACGTCCTGCATGATGCCGTTCATTTTCTGCGCGCCGTGGGACAGGCCAATGGCGAAGATCAGAAACGGCACCAGGATCGAATAGGGGTCGAGCTCATAGCCCAGCACGCTGAGCAACCCCAGCAACCAGACCACTCCGAGCAGCGCGCAGAACACCAGCAGCAGTGTGCTGCGCAGGCAGCGCGTATAGGCGAGAACTAGCGCACTGGCGATCAGCACCGAAAAAGCGAAATAGGCCATGACATCGTAAAGGCCATCAATCAGATTCCCCACCAGCTTGGCGAAGCCGATGATGTGAATCCTGACACCATCGTTTTCCAAGGAGCGGACATTCCTCTCCAACTGCCGGGAGAAATCCGCATAATCCAGTGCCTGGCCCGTCTCTGGGTTGATATCCAGCATCGGCACAAAGATCATCGAAGAGCGCATGTTGTTGGCCACGTAGCTGCCGACGATCCCAGAGCGGTTGATGTTCTCCCGCAAGCGCTCCATCGACTCCGGGTTGCCATCCCAGCGATCGGGAATCACCGGGCCACCGCGATAGCCTTCCTCGGTCACTTCCGTCCAGCGCAGACTGCTGGTCCACAGGCCACGCATCCAGCCCTGGTCGACGCCGGGCATCAGAAACACGGCATCGTTGACCTTCTGCAAGGTCAGCAGATACTCCTTGTCGAAGATATCGCCCTTGGTGTTTTCGACCACGATACGGGTCGCATTGCCCATGCCGCGCAAGGCGTCACGGTGCTGGAAGTAATTCTGAATATAGGGGTGCGACTGCGGGATCATCTTTTCGAAGCTGGTGTTCACCGGCAACTTGAGCGCACTCCAGCCGAGCAACAGCGTCATCAGCGCACACAGCAGGATAACCATACCCCGGTGATTGAACACCAATTTCTCCAGCCAGTTCCCACTCGCTCTATCGAACTGGCGAGGGTCTTTGATGACGGGCATGTCGATCGGGTTTGAAAAAGCCATATTTGCCTCTTGTTGTTCTAAAACGCCATTCCCTGCTTCAGGCCGACTCTACTTCAGGTCGATGACCCGCACGCCGGAATAGCCAACCGTGACGGCCTTTCCTCCAGGCAACACCACCATGCTGGAAAAACGCCCCGGACGTGGGACGGGTACTGCCTCGAAACCTGTCAGGCCGACATCGCTAACACTCACCCGACCATCGACGCTAGCCAACAGAAAGCGCCCGTCAGGCAGGGTCTGAACAGCGGTCAGCGCGACATTCAGACCCGTGGGCACCTGTTCCCAGGAGCCCCCCTGATCCAGCGAGCGATACAGGGTGCCTCGCAGCCCCGCCGCCATTACGGCTTTCTTGCTCACCGCCAGACTGAAGAAACTGCCGGCGTAGCCGGTCTCCAGCGTCTCGAAACGGTCACTGTCCCTGTCGAAACGAAATACGATCCCGCGCTCGGAGACGATGAAGACTTCATCCCCCACGCCGGCAATCGCCATGTAATGCAGGAGTTCCGGGTTGTCCACCCGCTCCATCCAGGACTCCCAGCTCTTGCCCCCATCGCGGGTAGCCAGCAGGGTGCCGAAGGTGCCAACGGCGATACCGTTGTTCTCGTCGCTGAACCAGACGTCCATCAACGCCTGCTCCGGGCCATCCTTGTAATTCAACTTGATGCCTTCGAGGTACCCGGCGGCCTGCTGATCACCGCTCGCGGCGCGCTGGCCGTAGTATTCCTCGAGTTGCCTGGCCGTCACCCGACCGTCTATTTGCTTGACCCAGGTCTGGCCCTGATCACTGCTGTGCAGCACCACACCCTCGTGACCCACTATCCAGCCCTGCCGAACAGTGGGGAAATATGCAGACAGAAGATCGGAAGATACCGGGGATGCCACCTGGGACCAGTTGGCGCCGGCATCGTCAGAAATCATGATGAGACCGCGAGCGCCTACCGCGACCAATCGCGAGCCAGCTAGGGTCACGGCATTGAGATGCGCTCCGGCCAGATTCCTGACCTCGGATGCAGGCCGGTCCAGCGGGTCCAGAAAATCACTTCCCATACTCGTGTTTGCCGAAAGGCAAAGGGACAAGAAGGTAAGGAAAAGCAGATTGCGTACAACAGCCATTTCACCCTCACAGCAATACCTAGCCACATTCAACGCCCGAGCTTTTGGGAAAAAAAGAGGGGGGGGAATGGCTCCCCCTCCTACGCTCAACGCTCAAGCCTTGCCATGGGGCAGTCAGCGAATCCCGCTGCCTGCCATGGATCCCGAAGTGAAGTAGTTGCCCGGGAAAGGATCGACTTGGTAGAAGCCGGTCATGCCCGGTGCACCCATCAGCGAGCCATTGCCGTATACACCCTTGGTCATGTCGTACAGAACATAGTGGCCGTTACGGTAGGCGGGCTTCTCGTATTGCTGGACGGACAGTTGATACATCAGGTGATGCACCTTACCCGCCTGATCCAGGGAGTGATACGCCAGGATGGCCCAGCTATCCTCATCGATCAGGAAGCGCTTGACCTTTTGCACATGGCGCTCGCCCGGCTTGAGGGTGGCCTCGACCACCCACATGCGGTGCAGCTCCCAACGCAGAATGTCGGGGTTCAGGTGCTTCGGCGTATTAGCCAGTTTCGGATCGGCACTCCAGGCCTTGTAGGTGTTGTAAGGCACGTACATTTCCTTGCGCCCGACCAGTTTGAAGTCGAACTTGTCCATCTTGCCGTCGAAGCCGTTGATCTCATCGAACAGCAGGATGCCGCCACTGGCCGTACTCACCGTGTCGTACTTGAACTCCGGCGCCAGCCGGACACGGCGCTGCCCAGGCACATAGGACCAGGCCATGGCGTCACGCTGGTGGGTTTCCAGGAAGTTGAAGCGCATCTGCTTCACCCCCACCGAGGCAGCCGGTGCGGTGGTGGTGGCGATCAGCGCCCAGTAAGGCTGGTTGGCCGGCACCTTGTCGAGGCTGTTGTCCCAGAAGTAATTGCGGTTCTCGATCAACTGGATACTGGACAGCGTCACCCCACCCGAGCTGTCGATCAGATAGGCAGCCTGGGTACCCTCGGTATATGGCAGCTCAAACTTGGTATTGGCATTCCACATCACCTCGTAACCGCTCTTCGGCAGAGGGAAGGGAACCTGCGCATGAGCACCTTCCAGCCCCGGGGCGTCACCCACCAGACGCGGGTTCTTCACTCGACTGATGGTGTTGTCATATACCCACTGCGGGAAGCAGGCAGAGCGCTGAGTCGGATAAACGTCCACGCGGAAGCTTTCCGGATAACGCTTGAACAACTCCTGGGTACCTTCGTCCAGTTTGTCCTGATACTGGGCCATATTGGCTGCAGTGATGCTGAACAACGGTTTCTCGTTGCTGAAAGGATCGGCATAGGGCGAACCACCCTTGGCCCCCATGATCGGCTTGTAATCGGCCGGTGCCGTACACAAACCACCATCCCAAGCAGGAATGCTGCCATCGGCATTGCCGGCCTTGATCGCCCCCATGGGCGTCAGGGTGGTGCCGAGCTGGCTGATTTCCTCATCCGTCGGCGTAGCGACAACCTGGCCGGCGAACAGTGCGCTGGCAACACCCAGCATGATCATCTTCTTGTAATTCATTGACCACTCCCTCGAATCAAGCGGGATAAAGAGTATCGACTAGAAGGTCGCCTTGTAGGACAAGGACAGCCAGCCGTGGTTGTTCAGCACCGCATCGCCACCGGTATGGTCGCTCGTGACGATACCCTGGGCCCGGTTGATCTTGTAGGGAGCATACGAGTCGGCCCAGCGCAAGGTGAAGTTGTGTACTCCGCGGTACTTGCCGGTGACACCGATCGAGTAGCTGTAGACATCCTCGCGTACACCCGCCATGGCCGGACCATTGCCATCCAGGCCATAGGCGAGGCTTGTCGGCATCGATACATCCCAACCGGGGAACAACTGAGGCCACTCGGGGGTGAAGCCCACCTGGACGCCCCAGGCATCCTTGGTGGTGCAGTAGGCCTTGGGCCCGGTGCAGCCGTAACCATAGCCGTTGAAGCGCCCTTCATTCTCGGTGATCTTGTCCAGGCGACTGTAGGTCAGCTCGGCCTGCAGGGTCCCGCCAGTCCACAGGGGCGTTCTCGGCAACAGGTAAATGCCATTTACCAGTGCATGCCAGGTATTGCCCCGCGCGCCTTCAGCTTCGCTGTAGCTGGCCTCGGCCGCAGCACCGTTACCCCCCGCCAGCACGGTGTAGCCGGACGCCGAGTTCAGCGCGGTATTCTTGCGATAGGACAGCTCGCCCGCGAGGCTGATGGTGGCCAGGTTCTTGGTCAGGCTGAAGCCGTACAGCTCGGTGTCACGCGCATAATTCAAACGGATGGCATTGGGCATCCCCGCAAGCACGACACCAGGCGCCATCTCCCTCAGGCCTATCTGCGTGAAGCTCCACGGTACCTTCTCGTCGAACTTGCGGTAGTAGAGACCCGCCGTGCCGTCCAGCCACCAGGGGCTCCAGCGCAGGCTCAAACCAAAGTCGCCACGCTTCTTACCGGGCTCCAGATCATCACCGTTTGGAATCCCTCCCGGCATCCCCACCGCGGGCGAAGCCCCCAGGTCGGAACGCGAACCGTCAGCCGGCGCGAAGAAACTGCCTGCCGGAATGGTACGGAAGGGCTTCCAGTCCAACAGGTACTGAGCTGAGAGAGAGAGCTCGTCAGTCAGCGAAATCTGCGTGGAGATCTGCTTGAGCGGGAGAAACAGTTCCTTGGCCTCGGAACCCGGGCTGGACGCAGCCTTGATGGTATCCACCGGCCCCTGGGAGTAGGCGATGCTGTTGCCGATGGAATACAGCGACTCGCCCCAGTAGACGTTGTGCTGCCCCGCCTTGAGGTTCACACCCACGCTGCCTACCTGAAAGCTGGTAAAGGCGAAGGCGTCAAGGATCTCTCCCGACAAGCCGGAGATATAGCGATTCGCATAGGAAGTGTAGTGGTCATTGGTGTAGTTGCCACTGCCCGCCAACTGCTTGTTCGGCTCCGACTTGCCCTGGTAGGCCTCGTCATACCAGGCCGCAGCGCTCACACGCACGCCGTGGGCACGCTTCCACACCAGATCGAGCTCCGACAGCAGATCCACCCGGTTGGTCACCAGGTCGCCTCGGCCGAATTTATTCTCGGTATCGTCGTAGAAATGCGAGTTGGTGAAGTCCTTGTTTTTCCCTTCCATGCGCCAGCCCGCGGTGTAACGAACCGTATTATCCCAACGCGCCTCGAAATCCGGGTTACCAGTTTCGATCGCCATCGCATGCACGGAGCCGCTTCCGGTCGCGCCGAGAACCAATGCGATGGACCATGACAGCTTGGAAAGGCATGGACGGTCATTGGAACGACCGCGAGCACTTCTTGTATTTGCTTTGTTCACTTGGCTGCTCCGATTCAGATCGGTTTTTATTGTCGGCTTCGCCTCCTCAGCGAGGAGAATGAAGCACCGGCAGGGTAGAGAGCTCCTCAGCTTTTGGCGGATGCCTACCAATCAAGACTCTCGAGTCACAAGCTAACATATAGTCAGCTTTGCGCAAGGCTTTCCCTCAAAAAAATACCCTTCGGCGTTTTCGTTTCCAATCAGCCATTTAACGTTGGTGCCGAGACTGTCACAGCCCGCCACCCAATCCTCCCCCAGAAATACGCTTCCCCTGCCGAGCGATTGCGAACCATAAACCCAGTCATCGAGCCATTCAGAACCGAGCGCTGCGCAGCATGAAGCGTCCCTGCGAACTGAGGTCTTCTGGTCTCCCCCCCTCCTCCCCCTCTCAAAACTCGCACCAGTGACCGATTACAAACCATGGTGAGACTGGCGATTCACCGGAAAATCCTCTGGCGCCACACATATAACTGATATATTGTCAGCTATACGTCATAAACAAGCGCCTCGACGACAGCAGGATAGCGCCTGCCGGATATTCGAAGGTCAAGAGCGGATCTCCAAGGAGGCAAAAATGCCCGACGCTCCATACCCCCATCTGTTCCAGGAAATTCTCCTGCGCAACCTGAGAATCCCCAACCGCACGGTGATGGCTCCGATGTCCACCAACCTGGGCAGTCAGGAAGGTTTCGTGACTCCCGAACAGGTCGCGTTCTACCGCGAGCGCGCGAGCGGCGGCACGGGGATGATCATCGTGGAGTTCTGCTGTGTAGAGGGCGCCACCGGGCGTTCCGAGCATCGTCAGCTCACCCTGGAATCTCCCGCCCAGGTGGCTGGACACCAGCGTCTGGTGGAAGCCATCACCTCGGCCGGTTCCGTGGCCTGCCTGCAACTGCAGCACGGTGGCCGTGGTGCCAAGCGCGACCTGCTCGCCGATGGCATGCCCATCGCCCCCAGCGACGTCGCGACACGCTCCGGGCGCCTGATGGCGCGCGGGATGGATGACGCCGAGGTGGAGCGTCTGGTCGAGGCGTTCGGTCGCGCCGCCGAACTGGGGGTACAGGCCGGCTACCAGGCCGTGGAACTGCATGGCGCCCATGGTTACCTGCTCACGTCCTTCCTCTCGCCCTACTCCAACCAGCGCACCGATCGCTGGGGCGGGGACGAGGAGCGCCGGCTCGAGTTCCCCCGCCGGGTGATCCAGCGAGTACGCCAGAGCATCGGCGACCGCCCGCTGATCTTCCGCCTGTCTGCCGACGAGTTCACTCCGGACGGGCTGAGCATCGAGGACATGGAACGCATCGCACCCAAGCTGGCCGCCGCCGGGGTGGATGCCCTGCACGTTTCCATCGGTCTGGGCTGGACCAGCTTCGACAAGGTGATCGAACCCATGTCGACTCCCGAAGGTTGGCGCCTGCCCTACTCCCGGCGCATCCGCGCGGTGGTCGACGTACCGGTGATCACGGTCGGCCAGATTCGCTGGCCGGAAACCGCCGAACGCGCGATCCGCGAAGGCGACGCTGACATGATCGCCCTCGGCCGCCCCCTGCTGGCCGATCCACAATGGGCGAACAAGGCCCGACTTGGCGAGCGGGACGGCATCCGCCCCTGCACGTCCTGCAACTACTGCGTCGCCATCAGCTCTGCCGCCGACGGCGCCATCGGTTGCGCCGAGAACCCACGCACCGGCCACGAGCTGGACAGCCTGCCGGAAGCCGGCAACCTGCGCGGCCAGCGCGCCATAGTCATCGGCGGCGGACCTGGCGGCATGGCCGCGGCGCTGATGCTGCAACAGGCCGGCTTCGCCACCGAACTGCACGAGTCGCGCTCTGTCCTCGGCGGCGGCCTGATCGCCTCCGCTGCGCCCCCGTTCAAGGACAAGCTCACCTGGTACCTGGACTACCTACATCGCCAGCTCGAACACAGCAACGTATCGGTGCGCCTGGACAGCCGTATAGAGCTGGTCGATCTGGATGCCGGCGCAAAACCGGCCATCGTCATGCTGGCCACCGGCGGCCACGCCATCCGCATGCCCATAGATGGAGCCGACAACCCCATCGTCCGCGATGCCTACGACCTGTTGATGGGTGACAGCGCGCGCCTGCCGCTCGCGGTCGGCGAGAAGCCGGTACTGGTCTATGGCGGTGGCGAGACCGGTTGCGAAACCGCCGAACTGCTTAGCGAGCAGGGCCATGAGGTGGTGCTGGTAAGCCGCTCGCCGGCTGAGCAACTGGCTCGCTCGGCAGAGGTGATCTACCGCGGAGTGCTGAAACAACGCCTGCTGAACAACCCGCGCATCCGCATCCAGGACAACGCCAGCATCGAGCGTATCGACGCCGACGGTGCTGTGCTGCTGCGCCATCAGGACGGCAGCAGCAGCGAACTGCAGACCAGCGCCGTGCTTATCGCCCAGGGCCGACGCCCGGACGAAAGCCTGCTGCGCGGCCTGCTGGAGGCGCAACTGCCGGTCACCGTGATCGGCGACGCCCGGCGCGGCGGCCGCATCGGCGATGCGGTGCATGACGCCTACCGCGCCGTCCACAGCCTCTGTGCCAGCGCGGCGCCACTGCGCCCGCTGGCCTGCTGAACGAGAACAGCAACCCTGTCGAAGGAAATTGCCATGCAACTGCATCTCACCCCGGAAGACGAACGTTTCCGTGACGAAGTTCGCGCCTTCCTCAAGGCCAACCTGACCAGCGACGTGATTCGTCGCAGCCGCACCGGCATGCATCCGCCAAATGAAGACGACCGGCGCTGGTGGAACCGGGTGCTGCACGACAAGGGCTGGGCCGCCCCGCACTGGCCGCAAGAATATGGCGGCACCGGCTGGTCGCATATCCAGACCCATATCTTCGAGTACGAATCCTGGCTGGCCGGCGCGCCCGAGTTGCGTTGGCAGGGCCTACGCCTGATCGGCCCGGTGCTCTACACCTTCGGCAGCCCGGAACAGAAGGCCCGTTACCTGCCGGCCATCCTCAAGGGCGAGGAAATGTGGGCGCAGGGTTTCTCCGAGCCCGGCGCCGGCTCCGACCTGGCTTCGCTGAAGACCAGCGCGGTGGTGGACGGCGACCATTACGTAATCAACGGCCAGAAGCTGTGGACCACCGAGGGCCAGTACTGCGAACAGGGCTTTTTCCTGGTGCGTACCGAGAACAGCGATCGCCCGCAGAAAGGCATCTCGCTGATCATCATCGACATGCGGACGCCCGGTGTCACCGTGCGCCAGATCCCCATGATCAATGGCGAGGGTTCCACCTGCGAGGTGTTCCTCGACAACGTGCGGGTGCCGCGCAGCAACCTGATCGGCGAGCCGGGCAGTGCCTGGACCCAGGCCAAGTTCCTGCTGTCCAACGAACGCACGTCCAGTGCCGATCTGTACAAGGCGCGCGGTGACCTAGAGCGCATTCGCCAGATCGCCAGCCACGAGCTGAAGAACGGCCTGCCGCTGATCGAGGACGAGGGCTTCGCCCGCCGCTTCGCCATGTTGCGCCTGGAAGTGGAAGCCCTGGAATGGTCGGTGCTGCGCGTGATGCACGAGGCGCCGAGCCGCCACCCGATCGCAGCCTGCGCTTCGGTGCTCAAGGTGTGCGGATCGGGCCTGCAGCAGAAGCTCACCGAGCTGATGGTCGAGGCCCTGGGTCAGCGCAGCCTGCGCCAGTACCGCCGCGACGAGGCCTACGCCGAGCCGAGCGGCAACCCGTTGTGGCCGGCCTATACGGCCGGCGTCACCACCGACCTCATGTACCTGCGCGCCTGCACCATCTATGGCGGCGCCATGGAAGTCCAGAAAAACATCATCGCCAAACTGGCGTTCGGATTCTGACCATGAACTTCGAATTGACTGATGAACAGAAACTGCTCAGCGACAGCGCTGAGCGCTACATCCGCGAGAAATATTCCTTCGAGGAACGCCGGCACCTGTTCAAGAACCCCGAGGGTTTTTCCCGCCAGCACTGGAACGCCTTTGCCGAAATGGGCTGGCTCGCGCTGGACATTCCCGAGGACTGCGGCGGCCTGGGCGGCAGCAACCATGACCTGGCGCTGCTGATGGAACAACTGGGCGGCGGCCTGGTGGCCGAGCCGCTGGTGGATACCGCGGTGCTCTGCGCTCGGCTGCTGCGGGCCTGCGACAACGCCGAGCTGCGCGAACGCCTGCTCGGCCAGGTGGCGGCCGGCGAAGTGCTGCTGGCGCTGGCGCATCAGGAACAGCAGATGCGCCACGAATACGACGTCGAGGTGAACACCAAGGCCCGCCCTGTGGCCAACGGCTGGAGCCTGTCCGGCGTCAAGCACCGGGTGTTCCATGGTGCCAGCGCCGACCATTGGCTGGTCAGCGCCGAGATCGAAGGCACCGGTGACTTCGCCCTGTTCCTGGTAGACCGCCACCCCGTGGGAGCGGCCCTGGACAGCTATGAGCTGATCGACGGCACCCGCGCCGCCGACATCACCCTCGAGCATGTCGTGGTCCCCGAGGATGCCCTGCTGATTCGCGGCGATGCGGCTCTGGCGGCCCTGGATGAAGCCCTCGACCACGCCGTGCTGGCCATGAGTGCGGCGTGCCTGGGCTCGATGGAGTTCGTCATGGCGCTGACCGCGGACTACCTGAAGACGCGCGTGCAATACGGCAAGCCGCTGGCCCAGTTCCAGGCCCTGCAACACCGCATGGCGGAGATGTTCGTCGAGACGGATCAGGCGCGTTCCATGCTCTACAGCGCCATCCGCGCCGTGGAGTCCGGTGATCCCGTGCAGCGCCGTCTGGCGATCTCCGGGGCCAAGGTGATCGTCGCCCGCGCCCAGTACTTCGTCAGCGGCCAGGGCATCCAGTTGCATGGCGGTATCGGCACCACCGACGAGTACGCCGTGGGCCACCATTACAAAGCCGCCGTGGTCTACGACAAGCGCTTCGGCGACAACGAGTTCCACTTGGAGCGCTCCAACGCCGACCTCAGGGCCAGCGATGGCCAGCCGCTGCGAGGTGCCCTCTATGCGTGACTACCTGCCCCTGTCGTTCGCCGACGACCTCGACCAGCGCGCGCGCTTCTACGCCAACGAGCCGGCCTATATCCAGGACGAGCGCCGCATCAGCCACAGCCAGTTACGGGCCAGCGCGCTGCAGCTCGGCTCGGCCCTGTACAAGGCCGGCATCCGCCATCAGGACCGGGTCGGCATCCTGTCGATGAACTCCATCGAGTTCGGCGAAATCATGGCCGCCACCCAATGGGCCGGCTTTATCCTGGCGCCGGTGAACTTCCGCCTGGCACCGGCCGAGATCGCCAGCATCATAAACGACAGCAAACCCAGGCTGTTCTTCTTCGAGCAGCAGTACCAGGCGGTGATCGAGCAGCTCCGCGAGCAGTTGCCGTCGATCGAAACCTACGTCTGCATCGACGGCGAAACCGACTGGGCCATCAGCCTGGCCGCCTTCGCCGCCAGCGGTGACGAGACCGGCCCGCCGATACGCGCCAGCGAAGAAGACATCTGCTGCCTGATCTATACCAGCGGCACCACCGGAAAACCCAAGGGCGTGATCTGGGGCCATCGCGAGTACCGACAGTTGATCCAGGTCGATACCTGGCTGTGCGACATGCAGCAACCGGACGTGATCCTGATCGTCATGCCGATGTTCCACCTCGGCGGCATGGTCATCAGTCTGTCCCAGCATGTGCGTGGCGGCGCGGCCTACCTGCAGCGTCAGTTCGAGCCGCTAGATGTGCTCAAGGCCATCGAGAAGGAAAAGCTCAGCATCCTGCTGCTCGCCCCGACCATGGTGCAGATGGTCCTCGACCATCCCTATGTGGCCGAGGCCGACCTGTCCAGTGTGCGCACCATCATCTATTCCGCCGCGCCGATGCCCGTGCCGGTGCTCAAGCGCGCCATCGAAATCTTCGACGGCTGCGGCTTCGTCAACCTGTTCGGCCAGAGCGAGGTGTGCATGTTCTGCCTGTCCACCGAACATCATCGTCCAGATGGCGACGAACGTGACCGCAAGCGCCTGGGCTCGGTGGGCAAGCCCTACCCCAACATGCTGGCGCGGATCCTCGACGAAGACGGCAAGGAATGCGCGAACGGCGAACCCGGCGAGATCGTGGTCAAGAGCAGCGCGATGTTCCGCGGCTACTGGAACAACCACCCGACCACCCTGGAAACCCTGCGCGACGGCTGGTGCCACACCGGCGACATGGGCAAGTTCGACGAGGACGGCTTCCTGTATCTGGTCGACCGCAAGAAGGACATGATCATCACCGGTGGCGAGAACGTCTACTCCCGCGAGGTGGAGGAAGCCCTGCTGCAACATCCGACGGTTTCCGAATGCGCGGTGATCGGTGTCCCCGACCCCAAGTGGGGCGAGAACGTCTGTGCGGTGGTGGTGTTCAAGGCCGGGCAGCACGCCAGCGAAAATGCACTGATCGAACACTGCCGCAACCTGATCGCCAGCTACAAGAAGCCCAAGCAGGTGATCGCCGTCGAGGCGCTGCCCAAGCTGGTCACCGGCAAGATCAACAAGATCGAGCTACGCAACCTCTACGCCAGGCCGGCGCACTGATCGGGGTGTTCTCATGGATCTAGCCTTTTCCGCAGAACAGCAACTGCTGCGCGAGACCTGTGCCCGCCTGTTCGCCAGCGAGTCCAACCCCGCGCGCATCCGCGCCGCCGAGGCGAGCGGCTTCGATGCCGAACTCTGGCAGCACGCCGTCGAACTGGGCATCAACCTGCTGCGCACACCTGCCGCGCAGGGCGGCAGCGACATGGGCCTGCTCGAGGCGGCGCTGGTGGCCGAAGAAGCCGGTCGCCACCTGGCGTCGATCCCCCTGGCCGAAAGCCTGCCGGCGGCCCGCCTGCTGGCCCGGCTGGACAGCCCTGAAGCCAGCGTCTTGCTGGAAAAGGTTCAGCAAGGCGCCGTGATCAGCCTGCTGCCCTGCGCCCTGGAGGGTGATACTCCACGCCTGCTGCCGGGTGCCCACGGTGCCGAAGTGGTGCTGGCCATGGAGGGTAAACAGGTGCTCGCCCTCAGTGGTTCGGCGTTGCACAACCGACAGGCGACCCTGGGCAGCGACGGCAGTGTCGTGTTCGATGGCGCGCAACTGGCCAGTCTCGAACGCACCCACCTGGCCTCTGGAGCCGCCGCCCACGGCGCCTTCCTCGCCGCGGTCGAGGAATGGAAGCTGCTCAAGGCCGCCATGTTGGTCGGCCTGGCGCACCAGGCCATCCAGCTGGCCGCCGACTACTCTCGCGAACGTCAGCAGTTCGGCAAACCCATTGGCAGCTTCCAGGGCATCGCCCACCCGCTGGCCGACGCCCTGACCGAGGTCGATGGCGCGCAACTGCTGCTCTGGCACGCCATTGCGTCCATCGCCCACGGTGAGCCGGACGCCGCTGCCCAAGTGTCAATGGCCTGGTGGTGGGCCGGACAGTCCGCCACCCGTGCCGTAGCCCGCGCCCTGCACAGCTTCGGCGGCTACGGTGTATCGCTGGAATACGACATCCAGCTCTACTACCGCCGCGCTCGGGCTTGGTCGCTGCAGGCCGGCGATCCCGTGCGGGAACTGGACACCATCGCCGACCGGCTGTGGAGCCCGGCCGCCGACCAGCCCCTACCGCAAGCAGGAGAAACCACTCTGGAATTCGGCTATGGCCAGCAGGCCGCCGAGTTCGCCGAACAGGCCCGAACCTTTTTCCGCGCCAACCTGACCGACGAACTCAAGGCCCATGCGCACCACTCGGTGGATGGCTACCACGCCGCATTCAACCGGCAACTGGCCGATGCCGGACTGCTGTTCCCCCACTGGCCGACGCAATGGGGCGGCAGCGGCAAGAGCCCCTTCGACATGCACGCGTTGCAGGAAGTATTCGAGGAATTCGGCTGGCAGCGCATCACCGCACCGATCACCAACCAGGTCGCGCAGATCGTCATGCGCTTCGCCAGCGAGGAAACCAAGGCCGAGGCCCTGCCCCGCTTCGCCCGTGGCGAGGCATTGGCCTGCCTGGGCTTCAGCGAGCCGTCCTGCGGCTCCGACGTGTTCGCCGCCAAGACCCGCGCCACGCAGACCGCCGACGGCGACTGGCTGATCGAGGGGCAGAAGATCTTCACTACCGCCGCCAACCTGGCCGACTACTGCTTCCTGCTCGTGCGCACCGACCCGCAGGCACCCAAGCACGCCGGCCTGAGCCTGTTTCTGGTGCCGATGGACCTGCCGGGCATCGAGGTGCACCCGGTGCATACCCTGCAGGACGAACGCACCAATATCACTTACTTCAGCAATGTGCGAGTCCCCGACCGCTACCGCATCGGCGCCATCAACGCCGGCACCTCGGTCATGGCCGCCACCCTGGAGCTGGAGCACAGCGGCGACCAGTACCGCATCAGTTTCAGCAACATGTTCAGGCACGCGCTGGAATGGGCCCGCGCCAGCGGTCGCCTGGGCGAAACGGACGTGCGCCGCCGCCTGGCGCGGGTGGCGGTGCACACCACCATCGCCCGTGACCTGTGCTACCGCGCCACCTGGTCGGTGCTGGCGCAGGCCCCCGACCGGGCCGCCTATGGCCCCATGTCCAAGCTGTTCTCCACCGAGCAGTATCAGCGCGACGCCATCGACCTGATGGAACTGTGCGCACCCTTCTCGCTGCTGCAGAGCAACCATGGCCTGGGCCATGTGGAACTGGGCTACCGCCAGTCCATCGGCATGACGATCTATGGCGGTACCAGTGAAATCCACCGCAGCCTGATCGCCGAGCAGGGGCTGGGCATGCCGCGCTCGCGTACCTGAACCCGGCCCCTGCTGCCAGGGAAGGTGGCGCCCGGCCCATTCCCGAGGAGCGCTAATTGCGGTGGGAGCATCGCCGCCAGCGGTGCTGGCGACTTGGCTGATCCGTTCTCCATCGGCAAAAACCAATAACAAGAAGGGGAGCAACATGCTCAATCTATCGATGAAACCCACCGGCTGGTTCCAGATCGGCTGGAGCGGTGAAATACCTCCGGGCGGCGTGAAGCCGATGAAGTATTTCGGTCATGACATGGTTGCCTTTCGCACCGACGAGGGCGAGCTGTCGGTGCTCGATGCCCACTGCCCACATATGGGAGCCCACCTTGGCTACGGCGGCAAGGTCAACGGCAAGTGCATCGCCTGCCCCTACCACGGCTGGGAATGGGGCACCGAGGGGCAGAACACCCTGATCCCCGGGGAGGAACGCAAGATCCCGAGGAAGATGCGCAAGTTCCATGTGCTCGAGCGCCACGGCATGATCTTTCTCTGGCACGACCCGTCCTGCGGCGCTCCGCGCGAGGGCTGGGAGTTGCCGGATCTGTTCGACCACCCGGAGCTGCCGGCCGACCCCAGGGATTTCTATCCCTGCTACCCGGACAACATCGTGCTCAAGCCGAATGAGCGCATCCACCCGCAGTTGATCACCGAGAACGCCGCCGACACCGCGCATTTCCGCTTTACCCACCGCGCGCCAGAAGACCCGGTGCTGCTCGAGTTCGATACCAGCACCACGGTATGGAAATCGCAGATGGGTTTCCTCAGCAAACGCACCAGGGAAATCGCCTTGCGCCTGCATGCGCGCAATGCCGGGGTCGGCCTGTCCTTCACCATCTTCGAGCATGGCACGCTGGGCCGTCGCCTGGTGCTGTCCTGCACCCCGGTGGACGACGAAACCTCCGACCTGCGGGTCAGCTACTTCTTCCCCCGCGACCGGCTATCGCCGGACGTCATGCCCCAGCACCTGCGCGAACTGTCGGCGCAGACCGAGGAACTGTTCGAGGAAGACGCGCGCATGTGGCGCCACCAGAAATTTCGCCAGCAACCGATCTTCGCCAGGCGCGATGTCGCCGGCTATCGCGCCCTGCGTGAATGGTGCGCGCAATTCTACGAGGCCGAAGGCTTTCCACGCGGTCCGCTGCGGGTCATGGAAGACGATCTGTAACAACCTGGCGGAATACCGGGAACCCTCGCTCCAGCATGACTACGCCCCCAGGCCACCGCCATTCAATACTGACTAACAATCACCTATGGCATCGGCAACGGCGTTGAATCCAACGCCTGACGTCGATGCGTCCACGTCTATCTTCCCGTCACCCGCCTCCTGACGCATAGCCATTTTCAGCGCTCTACGCCTTGCCTGGCAAGCTCATGGCAATACTGACCAACCTTTCCTCTTCACGCCCCCCTGCATTCCCTATTTACAAATGACAAAAATGTCGTAATGATAAAAATGACATTTAGTCATTTAAACTCATGAAGCATGCATCTGGGAGTAGCGCAATGCCCGACGCCACCACAATACGCCCGAACGTCACCGAAGCCTTCGACCCGCAAGCCAGGGCGCGGGCCTTGCGCCCCCTGCTGGCTCACCACGCGCAACAATGCGAGCAGGATGGCCGGATAACCGACGAAGTATTCGCCGCGCTGCGGGAAGCGGAACTGTTCGCCATCACCGCGCCGCTGCGAGCAGGTGGTCCGGGGGCGAAACTGATCACCCACATAGAAACGGTGGCGGAACTGGCCAAGGGCTGCGTCGGTACCGCCTGGGCCTATTCCCTGCTGTCGAGCGTGACCGCCAGCGTCAAGGCTATGCCACCACCGATTCGGGAACAGGTATTGCGCAATGGCGACGAGCTGTTCTGCAGCGTCGCGGCACAGACCGGCTTTGCCGATCCCGCCGGCGATGGCCACTACCGGATCAGTGGCAAGTGGGGCTTCGCCTCGGGCTGCCGACACGCCAACTGGGCCTTGAATGGCATTGCCATCCGTGACGCGGCGGGGCAGGTGGTGGACGGCGGTTTCGCCCTGATCGACCTCAAACAGCCGCAGGTCGAGATACTCGACAACTGGCAGGTCGCCGGTATGTCCGGATCGGGCAGCAACATGATCGCGGTGGATAACCTGGTGGTGCCGGAAACCCTGCTGCTGCGCGCGTCCCGGCGCCCGCCCGCCGAGGCGCTGCTGGCGATGCCCGGCCTGGAGCCACGTGACCGCTGGCCGACGGAGCCGCTGTTCCCCCTGATCGTGCTGCCGCCGATGCTGGGAGCCGCAAGCGCCATGCTGGAGAGCGTCGTACAGACGATGGACAAGCGTCCTGTGGTCTGGTGGAGCTACCCGAGCCAGAAGGACTCGCAGCGCCTGGTCGGCGCCGCCGGCCAGGCGGCCCTGGAGATCGACTCGGCCTGGCTGCACGTGCGCCGCGCGGCCGCGATGCTCGATGAAACCGCCCAGCAAAGACTGCTCACAGGATTCGAGAAGGCGCGCATCCAGGCCGATTGCGGTTATGCCATGGGCCTGCTTCGCGACGCGGGCAATCGTCTGATGGACATCGCCGGTCCCGGCGCCTTCGCCCTGAGTAGCCCGCTGCAGCGGTTCTGGCGTGACCTCAACGTAGGCACCCGGCACAACGCGATGAACCAGGGGCTGTCGATCGAGCTGTATGGCCGGGCTCTGCTGGGCCTGGACTCCAGCCTGAACCTGCTCGCCGATATCGGTCCGGTGCCGGACTGGGCGGCGCCGCGCTGATTGCCACAGCCAAGTGACGACCCACAACGGCCAACCGCAAGCCAAGGAGAGAAGCGCATGAGCATCGCCATCACCACCGACGGCAAGAGCGGAGACTTCCGCTCCCGCGTGGCGGCCGAACGCCGCGAGCGGATGCAGGCCCGCCTGCTCGACGCCGTGCTGGATCTCTACCAGCCTGGACATGGTGGTACGCAGCCGCTGATCGACGATGTGATCCGCGCCGCCGGCGTGTCGCGTGGCAGTTTCTACAAGTATTTCGAATCGGTGGAACACGCCGTCACCGCCCTCGGCGAACGCTTCACCGCGGAGAACATGCGGGCGTTCGAGCTGCTTTTCGGCCAGGCACAAGATCCGGCGCTCAAGGCCATCGGCGGTACCGCGATGACCATCAGCCGCGCCTGGCACGACCCCCGCTGGGGCGGCTTTACCACCCACGTCGATCATGTCGAGTACTTCACCCGCGCCAGCAGCACCAACCAGGTCGTGCGCGAATGCCTGGCCGAGGCACGCCGCCAGGGGCAGATGCACTTCGCTTCGCTCGACGTCGCCTTCGATCTCATCGTCGGTGCCACGGTTCAGGCCCGACGACGCCTGGTCAACGGCGTCGAAGCGCCCCATGCCTATGTCGACGAAATGCTGCAACGGTTATTCCTCGGGCTGGGCATGCAGCCCGAGGCGCTTGCCGCAATCACCCAGGCGGCCTGGCGGCGCATTGCCGAGTACGCCCCGCGGCTGGGCTGGTGGCGCGCCGACTGCGACTGGCACCAGCAACCATGAATACCCCTCACCCCCCCCACCCAAAAAGGAAAGAACGATGAGCGACAACAGCAACAAGGAACTCGTCCTCAAGCACCTGCAAGGCTTCGCCGACATCGACAGCTACCTGCTGACCCTGGGCGAAACCGTCACCGAAGACCTGGAATGGGCCAACAGCGGCTTCCCGACCCACCATGGCCTGGAGCAGGCCCACGAAGCCCTGCACCGCCTGAACGAAAAACTGCGCGGCATCCGCATCGAGTGCCTGAGCATCGCCGAGGACGGCAACCAGGTGCTGACCGAGCGCATCGACTACATGGTCGACAAAGAGGGCAATACGCTGCTCACCCTGCCCTGCATGGGCATCTTCACCATCGAGAATGGCCGGATCAAAAGCTGGCGGGACTATTTCGACGGTTCGGCGTTCAAGTGAGCCGACGCGGGTCGGGCCGTGAACGGCCCTGCCCGCCCACCTTCAAAGCCACCGGAGTTGAGCCAGGATGCCAATCGATACGAAAGAATTACGCAACGCCCTGGGCAAGTTCGCCACCGGCGTCACCATCGTCACCACCCGAGATGCGGCAGGCACGGACACTGGCGTAACCGCCAACAGTTTCAACTCGGTATCGCTCGATCCGCCGCTGATCCTGTGGAGCCTGGCGAAGAGTTCCGCAAGCCTGACGGCCTTCAGCGAGGCGGAGCACTTTGCCGTGCACATCCTGGCAGCGGATCAGGAAGCCCTCTCCAACCGTTTCGCTCAGCGCGGCGCCGACAAGTTCGCCGAACTCACCATCGCCCGTGGCCACGACGGGATACCGCTGCTCCACGACTGCGCCGCCCGCTTGCAGTGCCGTGTCGCCCACCGCTACGAAGGCGGCGACCACATCATCCTGATTGGCCAGGTGCTCGACGTCGAGCACTGCGAGCGCAAGCCGCTGGCCTACCTGGCCGGGCGCTATGCCTATACCCTGCACAAGCCGGCGCCAGCCTCCGGTGCACGTCTCGCGGATGGCACCGCCAGCGGGTTCGATCGCAACTGGCTGAACTACCTGGCCTACCGCACGACACGCCAGTTCATCCAGCGCCATCGACCGATCCTGAAGGTGCATGGCCTGGACGAGGCCGACGCCTATGTACTAAACATCCTGCTGGCCCAGGGTCAGTTGCCGCCGGAGCAGATTCGTACCCTCATCGACGATCCCTGCCTGAATATTCCCACGGTGCTGAAAGAGCTATCCCGGCGCGGCCTGATCCTGCTGCGCGAAGGCGATGGCGTACGGCTTTCAGACGCGGGGCGCAGCGTGGCTATCGACCTGATCGCTGCCACCAAGGCGCTGGAGGACGAGGCGGAACGTGGCATGGAGCCCTGCGAAATCCTGCTGCTCAAGGAGTTGCTGTGGAAGGTGATCCGCAACACCCACGCCTCCAGCGAGCCGCTCCTTGCCCGGAGTCCATCACCAACATAGGTGCCGCTCACGCCGTCAGGCCCCCGCTCGACGCAGGCTGCCGACCGGGGCCGGTACATCCAGCACGCTGCGCCAGCCGGGAGCCGCCGCAGCGATGCGCGGCAGGAAGTTCAGCGCGCGAGCGGCATTCAGGGCGGCGACGTGGTCTGGCGCATCCGCCTCGGCCAGTAGCCCGAGCTCGCACTGGATGCTTGGCGAACCTTCGATGACCACCCGCCAATTCAGCGCTTGCTGCGTATCCCGCCAGCCCGGGCCGATGTCCAGGCGCGTGGTCTGCTCATTGACCAGCTCGTAGAAGGGCGTGCCCTGGGTGAAGGCGGTGAAGGTCCAGCGCACCCCCGCGGCCGTGCCCTTGGCCACGGCCAGCCCGCTGGGCTGCAGGATCATATCGGCTTTCGATGGGCCAAATTCCTTGTTGGTCAGGCGCAGTTCATCCATCACCACCCCCAGTCCCTGGGCCACCAGGGCGGCGGACTGGGCGATGCCCCACATCCACAACCGGTCGATCTCCGCCGGTGCCGCCGCAGGGTCGAAAGGCGCATCGGGCAAGGGCTGACCGATGCCCAGGTACTGGCCCATCTGCACGGCCGACGGATAGTGGGGAATGTAGTTGCGCTGCCAGGCCCTGACCATGCGGATATCGCTGGAATAGCCCGAGCAAAACAGCGGCAGCACATCGCTGATCAGGCCGGGAATGTTGCCGCCGGCAACCAGCGCAGCGCCACCTTGCCCGGCGGCCTCCTGCAGCATCCGGTATTCCGCCTGGCTCGGCAGGTACCAGCCGCCGATCCCGGAATAGACGCTGGTTCCGCCACGAAGAAAGTGGGCGACCACCTCCGGCTCCCACTTCAGCCCATGCCAGGACATGACGTCAGCGCGCAACGCCGTGAGCGCGGCGATGTCGCGCGTGGCCATCAAGCCAACCGGAGCGCCCCCGACAATTTCGCCAACGTCTTGCCCGTCCTTGTCCGCGCCATGCACCAACACCCCGACCAGCTCGAAAGCCGGATTGCGTAGCAGCTGGCGGATCAGTTCCCGGCCAACGCCACCGGTGTAGCAAACGATAACGCGCAAAGTCATCTGTTGTCTCCCACTGCCTGGCTGTGCATACCCGAAAAACAAAGCCCCGGTCGTCTGAGCCGGGGCCTTGGCAAAATCACTGTGGCGACTGCCGCCCTGCTCTACAGCCCGACGAAGCCGGGCGCACGCTTGTTGAGGAAGGCATCCACCGCCTCGCGATGATCCTTGGTCAGGTACAGTGCAGCCTGGTTGTCCATCTCGTAGTCCAGGGCGTCGCCGAGGCAGGTCACACCACGGGCCAGAGCCGAGCGCACCAGAGCGACCGACAATGGCGCATTGGCGGTGAACTCGGCGGCGATTTCCAGGCTGCGAGCCTGCAAGTCGGCACCCTCCGCCAGCAGTTCGTCGACGATGCCCAATTGTGCCGCTTCGCCCGAGGCGACGACCCGCGCACTGTAGAAGATGCGCTTGGCCTGGGCCAGGCCGATGCGCTGCGGCAAGGTCCAGAGCAGACCGAGATCCGGGATCAGGCCCACCTTGGCAAAGGACGAAACGAACTTGGCAGTGGGCGCAGCCACTACGAAGTCGGCCGCCATCGCCAGGGAGAAGCCGGCCCCGGCGGCATAGCCGTCCACCATCGCCACCACCGGTTTGGTGCCTTCCAGTACCGCCCGGATTACCCGATGGCCGAGTACCATCCGCCCGCGCCCTACCGGCAGTGGTCGCTCGGCAGACATACCGGATACATCGCCGCCCGAGCAGAAATGCCCATTGGCCCCCTTGAGCACGATGGCCCGCACGTCGGCATCGTCGTTCAGGCCCTCGAGGCATTCGGCCAGGGCGAACAGCATGTCCCGTGACAAGGCATTGCGGGTCTTTTCGTTGTTCAGGGTGACGACGGCGACAGCGCCGTGCCTCTCCTGCAGGACCAGTTCACTCATGTTTCTCTCCAGAAGCCAGCAGCCCGCGCAGGATCGCGATCACCGCGAGGGGCTGGTCGATCATCATGTGGTGGTAGGTTCCGGGCATTCCGAACGGACCACGCCCCAGGGGCAGCAGGTCCACCGCCTGTTGCGCATCATCACGGCTGACCACCGGGCTGCACTCGCCATAGATCACATCCACCGGTCGCGGCACACGAGGTAGCAGGCTGACGCCAACTTCTTCATGGGCCACGCCAAGCGGCAGGTTGAGGTCGAATTTCCAGCACCAGCCCTGATCCTCCTCACGCAATGAGTGACGGGCAATGGCCGCCAGGATCGGCAGCACCGGGTTCGGTTGCTCCGGCATCAACCGATAGCGCCGCAGGGCGCTGGGTAGATCCGGGTAGTAGCGTTTGCTGGCGGTGTTGGCAGTATCGACGGGGATCTCGGCACCGGGCAGCACGATGAACGAATCCAGCACCAGCAGACGCCTGAACAGCTCGGGACGGTCGGCGCAGGCGCGCAGCAACCGTGAACCACCATAGCTGTGACCCACGCCGATCACCGAACCGAGTCCGGCACCTTCGATCAGGTCGATGATATCCAGAGCGCCGAATTGATCCGGGTAGCTCTGCCGGTGATCGCTGTCGCCCATGCCGGACAAGTCCAGAGCGACCACCCGATAATCTTCGCTGAAATAGGGGGCGATGGCGTCCCACCAGTGAGCATGGGCACGCATGCCGTGTACCAGCAGCAACACTGGCCGCTCTGGTCTGTCCTCGCCCCAGCTCAGGTAATGCAGGCGCCGACCGTCCACCTCAAGAAAGCATGAACGGCCCGGACGCTGCATTGCCCAGGTGAGCCAGGCGGGTACTTGCGCCTGCTCGTGCTCCTGTGCAATGCCCATTAGCGCTTACTTCTTGTTGAACACAGGCTTGCGCTTCTCACGGAAGGCCGCGATGGCCTCAACGTGGTCTGGATGCTGCGAGGAGATCGCCTCATAGGCCATGCCCACGTCCATCATGCTGGAGGCCATCTGGCGCAGCGGCACGTTGATGGTCGACTTGCTCCAGCGCAACGACTGCACCGGCATGGCAGCCAGCTTGTCGGCGTAGGCATCGACGAAGTCGTTCAGTTCTGCTGCTGGCATGGCCTTGTTGATCAGGCCGAAGCGTTCGGCTTCCGCTGCAGTCAGCTTTTCGCCGGTGAACAGGTAATGCTTGGCGCGGGCATAGCCCATCAGGTACGGCCACATGATCTGGCCACCGTCACCGCTGATCAGTGCGACATTGTTGTGCGGGTCGCCGAAGCGAGCGGTGTCGGCGGCGAAGATCACGTCGCCGAACACTGCAACGGTAGAACCCAGGCCGATGGCATCGCCGTTGACCTTGCAGATGATCGGCTTGTCGCATTCCAGCATGCCATTGACGATGCGCTTGGCTTCGCGCACGCAACGGTAGAACTCGACCGGATTGTCATGCAGCCACTGCATGTACTCGATATCGCCACCAGCACTGAAGGCACGACCAGCACCAGTGAGGACGATGATATCGCTCTCCTTGTCCTCCACCAGGTCATAGAACAGCCAGGACAGCTCAGTATGCGACTCCCCGGCGAAGGTGTTCAGTTTCTCGGGCTGGTTGAAGGTCACGGTAAGAACGCGGCCACGGCGTTCGAAGGTCATCGTCTTGTAGTCAGCGAAATTCATCGTCGCTCTCCAGGTCATGCGGGCGGTAGGTTTTTCAAAAGCTGACATTTGGTCAGTTCTGTGTAGAATGTATAGCACTACTTACCTGCATGCAAGAAAAGCCGGTGAGATGAGATGATCAAAGGTCAGTTATACCCAAGCAGGCGGCCTCTGCCCTGATGCCCCGTAGCCATCAAGGCAGACGCTGCCCCCCATGTCCCAGGAGTTTTTCATGAGGATTTTCGCGGCAACTTCCCGTTATGTTCAGGGCGCTGGTGCTTTGGACGCCCTGGGCCAGCATTGCCGGCCTCTGGGCAGTCATGCGTTCGTAGTGACGGATACGGACATGGCCAGGTTACTCGGCGAGCGGGTGACAGCAAGTTTCCAGGCAGCCGGCCTGACCTCCGAACTGCGGGTATTTCCCGGAGAAATCACCCACGCCGCGATTGCCGAACTGGCGGAGCAGGCCCTGGCGTTCGGGGCGCAGATGATCGTTGGCCTGGGAGGCGGCAAGGCGCTGGACACCGCCAAGGGTGTTGCGCTCAAGCTTGGTGCACGTAGCGTCAGCGTGCCGACCATTGCCTCCAACGACGGGCCCGCCAGCGCAGCCATCGCCGTCTACGACGAGAACCACATCATGCAGGACATCCTGCAATTGCCACGCAACCCGGAACTGGTACTCGTGGACAGTCAGATCATCGCCAATGCCCCCGTGCGCTTCCTGCGCGCCGGTATCGGCGATGCCATCTCGAAGAAGTTCGAGGCCGAGGCCTGTGCAGCGGCGGGTGCTACCACTCTGCTCGGTACACCAGCGTCACTGACCGGACTGATGGCGGCCGAAGCCTGCTACCAAGTCATTCGCCAACACGCTGTGGCCGCCATGTGCGCCGCTCAGGAAAAGCGGGTCGACGATGACCTCGAAGCCCTGATCGAAGCCACGGTACTACTCAGTACTCTGAGTTTTGAGAACGGTGGCCTTTCCCTGGCCCACGCGCTGGCACGCGGTTTCTCCTATCTGGAACGGGCCAAGGGCACCCTGCATGGAGACCATGTCGCCTACGGCCTGCTGGTGCAGCTTGTCATGGAGCGTCGCGATATCGCGTTCATCCAGGACATCTGCGAATTCTACCGTGGGTTGGGCCTGCCTACCCGGCTGACAGACTTCGGTCTGGAGCGACCAACTCCGGTGGAGATTCGCGAACTGGCGGAGAAATCCATGGTCAGCCCCAGCGCCGCACGCTTCGCTCCGGCGGTAGACGCCGATCAACTAGAAGTCGCCATTCAACGGGTCGAGACTCTAACCGCCCGTTGAAAAACGTAGGCGAGGCAGCCAGTGCAAGGCAAAAACAGGCGAAAAAGCGCAGTTTACGAGCTGTAAATGAGCATTTTGAGCCTGTTTTTAACGCAGCAATGGCAACGCAGGTAGCTTTTCAACAGCCTGTTAACCGCCCGCTAGAAACGACTCGAGGAGCCCAAGCTCCCCGAGTACCCTTTCCAGACAGTCTGTCAGCCGAAGCGCTCCAGTAGCGCCGCCATGCCAGGCGAAGGCACCATTTTTCCGGGGTTGTAGAAAGGCGATAGCACTTTGAGCAGCCGCTTGCGGCTGGCCTTGGAAATCTTCGCCTTGAGAATCTTCTGCCGCTCGATGGAGCGCTCCCGCTCTTCCGGGGTCATGCCATCACGGTCAACACCGATGAGATAGGCGGAAACCTTCGCGGTATGGGTGCCGATATGTTTGACCGCGTAAACAAACCCCCATAGACGGTAGAGGTAGGCGAACGGACCACTGCCGTACAGCGCCTTATAGGCCTGGAAGCAGACCTCGCGGTGCTCGAACTCTTCCGCGAGGTGCCACTTCCACAGATCTACTGCAGCCTGGTCGGCACCCTCCAAGTACTCATCCAGCTCCTCGAAGAACACCTGACCCGCCGACGAGCCCATCGCCTCGAAACCTTCGCAGTAGGCGACGTTGAAGCGCAGCGATTTGGTCGCCAGAAAACGCGTGTAGTCGTCCTTGTAGGGTTTCTCAAGTTCCTGCATGCCGGCATAGCCGGACTTGTAGAGCATCTTGTTGAAAGCAACGTGCTGCTTGCAGTGCTGCACTTCCTGCTTGTTGAAGATCTCAATGCTATCGCGCAGCGCCTGATGCTTGTCGCCCAGAGCATCCTTGACCCGCATCATCACCTTGACCAGGAAGGGTTCGATATGGGCCGGCACCGTAGAAAAGGCGTTATAGCTCTGGGCGAACTCGCGGACAGGCGCCCAATGGGGGCGGATGCTGGAAAAATCAAAGACAGGTTGGCGGACTTTCATCCCAGTATTCCTCTTGTTGTCATGTGATGCACCGGCATTGGCCTCGGCGGTACTCGTCGGCTTTCGCAGCCTGAACGGGCGCAACAACACAAATGACTGTTTATCAGTTGTATGCTTGTTGCGATCCCGCGTCAATCGCCTTGGCGACAACCGGTCAGTGGTGTTCCGGAAAGATTCAGGCCCTGCCCCAGCTGCGCAGGTCTTCGACGAACAGACCCGGTACTTCCATTGCAGCGAAATGCCCCCCCTCGACGAGGTCACTCCAGCCCGACAGGTTGTAGACCAGCTCGGCACGGCTGCGTGGCGGTACCGGAGCCAGCGCGTCGCCACTGCAGGCAGCGAAGTGGGTCGGTGTCTCGCAGCGAGTACCCGCCGGCAGAATGGTGAAGCCGTCCCTGACCACGCCCGGATAGAACCAGGCGGCGCTAGTGAAGCTGCCGGTCATGACATAGAGGCTGATGTTGGTCAGCAGGCTCTCGAGGCTGAATACCGTCTCGAAGGGGCGCTGACGCAGGTCGGCCCAGTCATGGAAGCGTTCGAGAATCCACGCGGCCTGCCCCAGCGGATTGTCCGCCGCGGCCCAGGCGATGGATTGCGGCTTGAACATCTGTACCGCCGCGTAACCACTGTAGAGGCGCTGCGCCGCATCGGCACTAGCCTGCCAGGCCTTCTCCGCATCGTTCTGCGGCGGCGTCAGCGAGCGGAAACCGAGCATGTTGAGGTGGATGGCCTCCACCGAAGCGCCATGATCCAGCCCCAGCCAGGAGGTGACGATGGCACCCCAGTCGCCGCCCTGGGCGCGATAGCGGGCGTAGCCGAGCACCTCGGTCATCAGCTTGTTCCAGATGACCGCAGTTTGCCTTTGAGTAGTCACGCCGGCGGGCTTACCACTGAAGCCGAAACCCGGCAGGCTGGGTATTACCAGGTCGAAGGCATCCTCGGCCTTGCCGCCGTGGCGCGACGGATAGGCCAGCGGCTCGATGGCTTGCCAGAACTCGAAATGCGATCCTGGCCAGCCATGGGTCAGCAGCAGCGGCCGGCGCCCTTGCGCCTCACCCTTGACGTGCAGGAAATGCACCAGTTGGCCGTCGATCTCCACTTGATACTGGGGGAAGCGGTTCAGACGCGCCATACAGGCCTGCCAGTCGAAGCTCTCCACCCAGTATTTCTGCACCTGGGCGAGGAACCCGGCATCGCAACCAAACGCCCAGCCGCTGTCCACTGGTGCCGGAGGTAGGCGACAATCGGCCACCTTGTGCAAGACACGATCGATTTCGCCCTGCGACCACTCAACCTGAAATTGTTTCATTTTTATTCTTCGCCTCGTCGAGTCGGATTATTGAATAGGTAATGCCTGCCACAACGCTCAGGACCAGGACCACGCGGGATCGCGCTTTTCCATAAACGCCTTGCGCGCCTCGGCGGAGTCGTTATAGCGGGTCACCCGCCCGGTGTAGTCCTGCTCGATACGGTAGCCGTCGCGCAACGACAGTTCCTCGACCCGGCTCAGCGACTCCTTGCCCAGGCGCAGGCCGATCGGGCTGTTGCGGGCGATCTGCGCCGCCAATGACTGGGCCGCACCGAGCAGCTCGTCGGGGGCAACCACCTCTTCCACCGCGCCCAGGCGGTAGAACTCCTGGGCCGGCACCGTCTCGCCGGTGAAGAACATCCGGCGGGTCTTGAACGGGCCCACCAGGCGCTGCAGGTGGCGGGCGCCGCCCAGCACGCCAACCTTGATCTCCGGTACCGAGAAGCTGGCATTCTCCGAGGCCAGAAGCATGTCGCAACTGGCGACCATCAGCACGCCCACACCGATGCACTTGCCATTGATTGCGGCGATCACCGGCAGCGGGCAATCGTAGATGGCATGGAACATCTCGCGTACCACCGCGCCCGGGTCCAGCAAGTCGATGGTGGTGTCGTCCTCGACCAGTTGCCGCGCATGACGACGTGCCGAATCGTTCAGGTCGATACCGCCGCAGAACAGCTTTTCCCCTGCGGCGGTGAACACGATGACGCTGGCTTCGGTGGTGCGCGCCAGGATATTGAAGGTGGCCGTCAGTTCACGAATGGCCACCGAATCCAGCGCATTGACCGGTGCACGATCCAGGGTCACGGTGGCGACGCGGTCGCGGATCTCGGTTCGTACGTGGCGCATGTCGGCCAGGCGGGAAAGGGTGCTCATGCTAGGGGTCTCCGTTATCGGGTCGGGGCGCCGGAGCTGCCGGAGCCTGGGTTCTTGCCTGGTCTACAGCGTGTCCGCCGTCCCCAGAATCATGGTCGCCTGGCTGGACAAGGTGCCGCCGTTGGCGTGGGCAAGCGCCAGTTGTGCTCCAGCCACCTGGCGCTCCCCGGCTTCGCCGCGCAGTTGCCGGCAGGACTCGACCATGGTGAACAGCCCATACATACCTGGATGGCAGCAGGACAATCCGCCGCCATTCGTGTTGACCGGCAACGAACCACCGGGGGCGATGTTGCCGTCGGCGACGAAACGCCCGCCCTCACCCTTGGGGCAGAAGCCAAGGTCTTCGAGAAACAGGATGGTATTGATGGTGAAGGCGTCGTAGAGCTGCACGACGTCGATGTCTTGCTGGCCGACGCCAGCGATGGCGTAGGCCCGCTGGCCCGACTCGCGGGCGGCGGTGACGGTGAAGTCGGTAGACTGATCCACCCCCGAATACCAGGTCGCGGCGGCGGCGCCCAGAACGTGGATGGGTTGCGCATGGAGGTCACGGGCACGGTCGGCGCGGGTCAGCACGATGGCGGCGGCGCCATCGGTGACCAGGCAGCAGTCACGAACGCTGAGCGGATCGGAAACCATGCGCGCCTTCAGGCAGTCCTCGATGGTCAACTCGTCGCGGGCGAAGGCTTCGGGATTCAGCCGGGCCCAACTGCGCGCCGCTACCGCCACTTCCGCCAGGTGCTCGCGCGTGGTGCCGTACTCATGCATATGCCGGGACGCCGCCAAGGCATATGACGACAAGGGCGTCAGCGGCTTATAGGGCTTCTCGTAGGGTGACGGCAGGCGCATCGACACGAGACCACCGGACGCAGTGCGCTGATTACTGCCGTAGATGATCAGTGCGGTATCGCAATACCCCGCATCCAGCATCAGGCTGGCGGTTATCACATGCGAGTGGAAGGCCGAACCTCCCGTGCGATTGTTCTCGGTGAAGCGCGGGGTGATACCCAGATATTCCGCCGCGCTCAGCCCGGACAACGCATCGTCCGGAGTGCAGACGAAGAGCGCATCGACAGCGGCCAGGCCGAGGCCGGCATCCTGCAGCGCCAGCACCGCAGCCTGTGCCGCCAGATCCAGCGGACGCATGCCGGGAGACTCGCCCATGCCATAGGTGGCCGCACCAACTATGGCCGCTCGACCACGAGGAAACTGTTCCATTGACCCACTCCACTGGCGACCTTTCAGGTGGGCCGCATTGTTCTGGACTTGATTACAATAACTAACATAATATCAGTTAATAGCCAAGCTAACCCATGCCTGCAGCTGGTGCAAGCCGCACCTGAAGTGGGATATCTGTCGAACGTTCAGCCTCCATGATGGACAAGAGCATTACATGAGCGAGTTGCCAAGTAGCCCCCCCCCCCTTGCTGCAGCCCATCCCGAGTGGCTCGATAAAGCCCTGGCGCAGCCAGGTCGTTCGCATTATGTCGAGGCCAACGGTGCGCGCCTGCATTTCCTGTCCTGGGGCTTCGAGGACAGGCATAAGCCCACCCTGCTGTTCGTCCATGGTTTTCGCGGTCATGCCCACTGGTGGGACTTCATCGCCCCCTGGTTCACCGAGAATTACCGGGTGGTGGCCATGGATCTATCCGGTATGGGTGACAGCTCCCACCGTGCGCAATACGACGCCAGCACCCCGAGCGGTGACATCGCAGCAATCACCGAGCACATCAGCCAGTCCCCGGTGATCGCCATCGGTCACAGCTATGGCGGCTCGCGCCTGTTGCGCGCCTGCAGCGAGAGGCCCGAGCTGTTCCAGCGCCTGGTGATAGTCGACAGCTATGTCGTGTTCGAGGGTGAAAGCCTGCCGTCCGAACCCATCAAGGTACGTGGCAACCACCAGTATCCGGACCTCGCCAGCGGCGCGGCACGCTTTCGCCTGATTCCCGCCCAGGCGGATGCCGTGCCAGGACTGGTGGAGCATGTGGCCCGGCACTCCTTGCGACGCGACGCAGGTGGCTGGTGCTGGAAATTCGACACCAGCCTGCCCCCGGGCGGTGCCCGTGAGGCCGATGGCGGACGAATGCTCGCGCGGGTGACCCGCCCGGTCGACTACCTCTATGGCGAGCTCAGCGTCGTGGTCAATCGCCAGCGCGCCGAGCGAATCGTCCAGGCCCTGCCCCAGGCCCGCGGTCCAATAGCGATCCCCACTGGCCATCATCATCTGATGTTCGACCAGCCCCTCGCCCTGATCAGTACTCTGCGTGCGCTCCTCGCCACGCAGCCTTGAAGCCCCCAGGAAGACCACAATGGCCATCGACTACGAGAAGCTCCTCGAGCTGCAGATCCCCGACACCCAGCAGAGCTACACGCACAAGGACACCATCCTCTATGCCCTGAGCCTGGGCTATGCCAGCGACCCGCTCGACCGCCGGCAATTGCCCCTGGTATACGAAGCGGATCTGCAGGCCGTGCCGACCATGGGCGTGGTGCTCGCCCACCCCGGCTACTGGCCACGAACCCTGAACACCGGCCTGGACTGGGTGCGTATCGTGCACGCCGAACAGGGGCTGACCCTGCACAAACCGCTGCCGGCCGAAGCACGGGTGGTCGGCAAGTCGCGGGTGGTGGACATCATCGACAAAGGCGCCGACAAGGGCGCACTGATTACCTATGAGCGGCGCATTCTCGAACGCGACAGCGGCGACCCCTTGTGCACCATCACCCAGACCATGCTGGCCCGGGGCGATGGCGGTTTCGGTGGCCCGCAACGCAGCGTCGCACCGCCCCCGGCGGTACCGGAGCGGGCCGCCGACCACTGCGTGGATCTGCCGACCCTGCCGAACATGGCCCTGCTCTATCGCCTGAATGGCGACTGGAACCCCCTGCATGCCGACCCGGACGTGGCGCACAAGGCCGGTTTCGGTCGCCCGATTCTGCATGGCCTGGCCACCTGGGGAATCGCCGGCCGGGCCATCATGCAGGCGGTGTGCGATTTCGACGGCAGCCGCATCGCCTCGATATTCGGCCGATTCACCGCGCCCGCCTATCCGGGCGAGACCTTCCGCACGGAAATCTGGGTCGACGGCCCTCTCGTCTCGTTCCGCGTGCGCGCCCTGGAGCGCGACGTGATCGTCATCAACAACGGCCGCGTCGAGCTGCGCGACTGACCCGCCAAGGAGCAACGCCGATGACACCCCAAGACATTCGTCTGAACGACAAGGTCGCCTTCATCACCGGTGGCGCCGGGGGCCTGGGCGCCGGCATCGCCGAGAACCTGGCCAATTTCGGTGCCCGCGTGGTGATCGCCGACATCGACGCCGCAGCGGGCGAACGCCTGGTCGCAGCCATTCGCGAGAAAGGCGGTGACGCCCTGTTCGTGCCTACCGACGTCAACCACAGCGAGCAGATCATCGCCGCGGTGGCACGTGCCGCCGAGCATTTCGGCCGTCTCGACATCCTTGTCAACAATGCCGGCGGGGTGCGCCGCACCCCCTTCCTGGAGCAGACCGAGAAAAGCTGGCGCAAGCACATCGACTTCAACCTGATCAGCACACTCACCGCCACCCAGGCCGCCGCCAAGGTCATGATCGAGGGCGGGCGCGGCGGCACCATCGTCAATATCGCCAGCAGCGAGGGCCTGCGCGCCGCGCCGGGATTCGCCGTATACGCGGCTTGCAAGGCCGGGATGATCAGTTTCACCCGCTCGATGGCCCTGGAGTTGGCCGAACACGATATACGTGTGCACGCGCTGGCCCCGGATATGATCCTCACTCCCGGCCTCAAGCCGTATTTCGACGCGGTGGGAGAAGCCGGCGCCGCTGCACGCAACCGCTACATCCCCATGGGCCGACTGGGCTCGACCGACGAACTGGCCGGCGTGGTGATATTCTTGGTCTCCAGCCTGGCCAGCTACGTCACCGGTCTGACCCTGCCGGTGGACGGTGGCGCCATCGCCTCCAGCGGCTGGACCCGCTCGCCGCAGACCGGCGCCTGGGATCTGTACCATGCGCAGTGAACGGCCCCCGGCCGCAAGCTCGCCCACCGTTCGCGGGAGGCCTAGGAGCTGATGTGCCAGCGTGGCGGTGGCGATATAGTCAACGTCTCGTCAGAATCGGGACGGGCATAGAATCATGGACGAAGGCCTCGGCGCGGTCTTGGGCATTGTCCTGTCAAACGAAGCGAATATCGACCTTTTCGACATTCGCCCAACCGCCATATCACGGCCGGCGAATTCGGCCGCAGACTCCGACGGCGGCCAAGCATCGACCGATACGCTGGGCATCACCAGAGCCCCATTTGACGAATGAGTGTTCCATTGACCAACCAAGCACACCTTGCAACCACCAAAGCCAAAGGGCGCCCCCGCAAGCAGCTCGATGCCGCTCTGTTGGAGGCAGCCGCCGCGGAGTTCTTTGAATATGGCTACACCGACGCAAATCTCGAGCGCATCGCCGCTGCCAGCGAAACCACCAAACCGGCCCTGTATCGGCGTTATCCAAGCAAGGAAGCACTATTCAAGGCCACGCTCGATCACATGGCCAAAGATTTCGAGCTGGACCTGAGTTTCCTCGATCCGTCCCGGCCAGTCGCGGACGCCTTGTATGACTTGGCGCGCCTATTCCACGAAAAGCTGGGCTCCTCCAGGGTGATCGCCATGACTCGGCTCGGCGCCCAGGAAAGCGCCAAGTTCCCCAAGTTGATCCTACATTTTCGCGAAACTGTGATGAAAGGCTTCATGGGGCCTATCACCGCCTATTTTCAATGGCTCAATGACAGCCGTGTGACCCGCATGCCGGACACCCTCGAGGGGGCAATCATCTTCTCGACACTGACCGGACGCCCTCTGGAACGCCTGCTGGGGGTGGTCGTGCCCGATGAAAAGGTCGAGCCGTACCTACGCGAACTGGTGCGTTTCTTCCTCGCGGGGTACTCCCCTACGACAAACGAAGGCACAGACGGCCGATAGGTCGTCGAAAAATAGGCGGGTAGCCCCCACCTAGCGCACTACCACGATGACGGATAGGAACAGGCGAGTTAGCCTGCTGCCCACCGCCGCGATTAGAACAGATGCTCAGCGGATCGCCCCCATTGCCCGCAGGGCGGCCAATTCGGCATCGCTCACGCCGATCTCGCGCAGTACTTCGTCGGTGTGTTCAGCGAAGCGCGGCCCCGCCTTCAACTTGCCAATCGGTTTCTCATCGAACTGTGCCGGCGACACCCCCACCAGATATTGCCCAGCCTGGTCGACATCTACCGGGCTGACGAAGCCGTTCTCCAGAGCCTGGGGATCGGCGAGCACCTCCGCCGGACTCTGAACCGGGGCCCAGACCCCTTCCAGCGTCTTGAAACGGGTGCACCAGTCGGCGTAGTCACGAGTGGCAAACACCTCATTCAGCTCCATGACTAAGGCCTGGGAATTCACATGACGCGTGGCGGCATCCTTGAAGCGCGGATCGTCGAGCAGCTCTGGCCTTTCGATATGCGCGACGAAATCCGGCCACCACTTCTCCATCAGCAGGCACAGGGCGATCCAGCGGCCGTCGCGGGTGCGGTAGTTGTTGGCCAGGGCAAAGGAGCTTTCCGCCTGCCGCTCGACTGGGATGGTCGGCACGCCGATGCTGGTGGCCAGTAGCGACTGTGACATCAGGTAGGTTCCGACCATGTAGAGGGCGTTGTCCACCACTGCGCCTTTGCCCGTTCGCTCGCGCCGGAACAGCGCTGCGGCAATCGCCCCCGCCAGAGTCACGCCGCCAGTGAGATCGCCAATAGAGCCTGGTTGTTTGGGAGGCGCCTCGCCGGGCAGGGTCTGATTGAAACCAGCCCCAGAACGGCACCATGACGAGGGATAGTCGAATCCGCCATCGCCGGCCAGAGCCCCGTGCAAACCGTAGCCGCTGCCACGAGCATAAATCAGTTTCGGGTTGCGCTTGAACAGATCCGCCGGCTCGATGCCCAGCTTCATCCGCGCATCGGCGCGCATATTGGTGAGGAAAACATCAGCCTCCTCTATCAAACGATACAGCTGCTCCCTCCCCACCTCCTGGGTCAGATCCAGGGCGATTCCACGTTTGCCACGGTTGCCAGTTTCAAAGAACGGGTTGACTCTTCCGTCTGCCCCCGGCAGCCGCATGTGGCGAGAGGCATCGCCCCCTTGGGCACGCTCGACCTTGATCACATCTGCCCCCCAATCGGCCAGAACCATGGCTGCGGCCGGCACATAGGTATGCTCGGCCACCTCGATCACGCGAATGCCGCTCATCAAGTCGTACATAGCTCCTCCGTTGGCAGGATCATGCCTTCATCATCCGGTGCTTAGCGCCCCTTCCACTGCGGAACGCGCCTCTGGGCAAAGGCCTGAGCCCCCTCCAACGCATCCTCGCTGTTGAATACTTGGTCGATTGACTCTTTCACCTGGGGTCTGGTGGCGTCTATGCCCTCCTGCGCACATGCCCACATCAGGCGTTTGCTCACGGCCAGCCCCATCGGAGCGTTTTCGGCAATGCGTCGTGCCAGCTCGAGTGCCGTGTCCAGCACCGCGTTCGGCTCCACCACACGGTTCACCAAGCCCAACTGGTAAGCGCGCTCAGCATCGATGCTGTCGCCAGTCAGCGCGAGCTCTAGGGCAATCGCCAATGGAACTCTTGCCGGAAGCAATACACCGGAGCCGGCGGGAAACAGGCCATATTTCACTTCGGGAAGACCAAACTTCGCGTCCCGTGAAGCCACTGCCAGATCGCATCCCATCATCAACTCGAGCCCCCCCGCCACCGCCGTGGCATTGATCGCAGCGATGATCGGCTTGGGAAAGCGTCCCTCGATGAACGCCTCGAAATATGCGGTGGAACGGGGCACGCGATCGCCTGGGCCAGCGGCAAAGGCCTTCAAGTCCATGCCGGCGCAGAATGCCCTGTCTCCTGACGCCGTCACCACCACCACGCGTACTTCGTCCGCATGCTGGGCCTGCTCGAAAGCGCTGGAAAGCTCTTCCATTAATTCGGGCGTCAGGGCATTGCGCTGCTCGGGTCGGTTAAGGGTCAGTATCTCGATAGAACCCTCGCGCCTACGCAACAGAATGGACATGTCTCCTCCATAAACTCATGCTCTTGTTTCGTTGCGAGCGGAATGCCAGCAGCCACGGCAAGGCCGCCTGGCCCCGCCGGAATTCATCCAATCGGATAGGTAATGGATTTCTCCAGCAGGAACTCCTTGAGCCAATCCTTGCCCAGCTCACGCCCGATACCGGAGTGCTTATAGCCGCCGAACGGTGCCTTGACGAAAAAGTCGCCGGTGCCACCGTTGATAGCCACCCCGCCGGTACGCAGCTTCATCGCCAGGCGGAAAGCCGCCGGGCGGTCGGCGGACATCACCGCACCACTGAGGCCGAACTTCGAGGCGTTGGCCAGGCGGATCGCCTCCTCGTCACTGTCGAAACCGATCACCACGCCGATCGGGCCGAAGACTTCCTCCTGGGCGATCACCGAAGCATTGTCGACGTTGTCGAACAGCGTCGGCTCGTGGAAGAAACCGCGCGTCAGGTGTGCCGGACGCTGGCCACCGTAGACCAGCGTAGCCCCGCAATCCAGTCCGGCCTGCACGAACCGCTCAGTCTTGTGCCGCGCGCTTTCTCGGATCAGCGGGCCGACCACTACGGTCGGATCCGCCGGGTCGCCGATTTTCAGGCAGCCAAGGGTAGCCTTCACCGCCTCGACGAAAGCCGGACGAATCGAGTTATGCACGATATAGCGAGTCAGCAGCGCGCAACCCTGCCCGGCATGCAGTGACATACTGAAGGCGGCGGTGGCGGCGGCCTTGGCGATGTCCGCGTCATGGCGGACGATCAGCGCGGACTTGCCGCCCAGCTCCAGGTGGACTTTCTTCAGCGTGCCGGCCGACTGACGCAGGATGGCCTGGCCAACCTGGTCGGAGCCGGTGAACGTCACCAGGTCCACCCGCGCGTCCTCGCTGAGCATGGCGCCGAGATCAGGGCCGCCATTGATCACGCTGAGCACGCCACGCGGCAACCCCGCCTCGATGATGATCTCGTTCAGCAACAGGGCGGAGAAGGGAGTGAACTGCGAGGGCTTGAGCACCACGGTGTTGCCGGTCAGCAACGCGGGCACCGCCTTCACCACGTTGAGCAGGAAGGGGTAGTTGTACGGGGTGATCCCCGCCACCACGCCATACGGCTCGCGCACCACGATGCCCGAGCCCAGCAGTTCTCCAGCGGCGGGGTCGAAAGGATTGGGTTTCAGTTCGATGGCCACGCCTTCCGGCTCCAGGCGCTGCGCCAGCTGGATCGCATAATCGATGGCCTCCAGCGCCCCGTTGTACTGGGCGCTGTTGAACAGCATCTGCACCGCGCCGACCTCGGCGGTCAGCAGTTGCTTGATCAGCGCCTCGCGCTTGACGATGGCCGCGCGCAGGCGGCGGATCGCCTCGATCCGCGCCTCGACTGGCAGCTGCGGCCATGGGCCTTCGTCGAAGGCCCGCCGCGCCGCCGCCAGGGCCAGGTCCAGCTCCGCGCGACCGGCAAGCGGTGCCTCGCCAATGACTTCCTCGGTGGCAGGGTTGATCACCGGCTCGTAGCCCTCGGTCGGCTGCACCCATTCGCCATCGATGTAGAAGGATTGGATATCGGTAAAAGCGATGCTCATGGCTGTCTCTCTTGTGATTATTCGTGCAGTTGCGCCAAGACCTGGCGAGTGGCGTCGGCCGGCTTGGCCAGGCCGGCAGTGATGATCTCCGCGGCGCGCAAGGCGATGGCCATGGCCGGTGCATTGGTGTTGCCCGAGGGTAGCGTCGGCATGATCGAGGTATCGACCACCCGCACGCCCTCCACCCCGCGCACACGTAGCTCGGGATCGACCACCGAATCGGCATCGCCGCCCATGCGGCAGGTGCCAGCGACGTGGTAGGCGGTTCGGCCGATGCGCAGTGCCGCCTCGAGCAACTCCTCGTCGCTGCGGTACTGCGGGCCAGGCACAAGCTCCTCGACCACCAGCGCTGCCAGCGCCGGCTGTGCGACCAGCCTGCGCACCCAGCGGATCAGGGCCACGGCGGCGGTTCGATCAACCTGCGATGCCAGGTAGTTGGCCTTGATCGCCGGCGCGGCGGCGGGATCGGCGCTGCGGATCGTCAGTTCGCCCTGGCTCTCGGGACGGGTGAAGTAGCTGTAGAAAGTCAGGCCATGCTCCTTTTCCGGCACCACCTGGTTGTTCCTGGCCACCGCCAGGGAATGCAGGCTGACGCCGATCTGCGCATCGGCACGCTCGACCTCCGGGCGTGTCCTGACGAAGCCGCCCGCCTCATGCGCGGCGTGGCTGAGCGGGCCGCCGCTGGCCGTGTAGTACTGCCACAGCGAACCCAGCAGGCCAAGGCCACGGAAGGCCCGGTTGAGGCTGCCGCTGCGCACCCGGTATTGCAGGGGCAGGCAGACGTGCTCGCGCAGGTTCCGGCCGACCTGCGCACGGTCGGCGACCACGTCGATGCCATGCTGGCGCAGCAGTTGCGCCGGGCCGATGCCGGAGAGTTGCAACAGTTTTGGCGACTCGATGGCACCAGCGCTGAGGATCACCTCGCGGCCAACACCGATCTCGCGCGTGCCGCGCTTGTCCCTGAGGCTGACATTGGCGACGCGCGTGCCGGTGAAGTTGATTTTCAGCACATCGGTGGCAGTCAGCACGGTGAGATTGGCGCGCCCGCGGATGGGCTGCAGGAACGCTCGCGCAGCGCTGAAGCGCTGGCCGTGCCAGGTGTTCTGCGGCTGGTAGCCGAACGCGCCGCTCTCCACTGTGGCGACATCGTTGGTGTCGGCTACCCGTGGCGTGCCGCACTGCTCTGCGGCGGAGATCACCGCCTCGCACAGCGGCGAGCCGGCAGGATGGATGCTGACCTTGAGCGGGCCGCCGACGCCACGCCACGGCGCAGCACCGAGCTGGTGATCCTCCAGGGCAACGAACTGCCGACCGATATCCTTCCAGCCCCAGCCAACGCAACCGGCAGCCTCCCAGGCGTCATAGTCGGCCGGAGCGCCGCGCACATAGACCATGCCGTTGATCGAACTGGAGCCGCCCAGGGTACGGCCTTTCAGCCACAGTTCTTCGGGCTGGCCGGTACCCGGATCGATCTGGTAATCCCAGACATGCCTGTTGCCCGCGACCAGCAGTTTGCCGATGCCACGCGGCATCCTGATCATCGGGTCGGTGTCGGCAGGGCCGCTCTCGACCAGCAGAACGGAAACGCCGGAATCGGCGGACAGCCGGTTGGCCAGCACACAACCGGCCGAGCCTGCACCAACGATGATGAAGTCATATTGCTCTTGCATGGCAGGTACCTGATTCTTGTTCTTTTACGTTACCAGCAAGTAACATATCATCAGTTTTACGCCTGCACCAATGCCTTTTCACAGCAAAGTCAAGGGATCATTCCGGCCCTTCGGGACTACGCTCCCAGCGCACTTCCTTCTCGGTGGGCGCAGCTACCTCGCCCTCCATCCAGTCGAGGATTTCGAAGTAATCCTGTTTCAGCTCGTCCTTGATGACCTCGGCCCGCGGTTTGACCCTGACCACATACATGCTCTGCAGGTTCTGGTGATCCAGGGCACGCCATTTCTGCTCGTCCTTGAGCAGGCGATAAGTGTGGTCGTTCAAGGCTGCGATCACGGCCGCCGACTCCGTCGTACCAGCACGCGCCACGGCATCGGCCCACTGCCGCACGATGCCGTAGGCCGACGCGGCAGCGCTGGACGGGTAACCCTGGTAGCGCCCGATGTAGTCGGCGACGAAGCGCTTGCCACGATCATTACCCTCACGCTCAGGCACCCGCCAAGTCCAAGTATCGGTACCGATCACCCCGCTCATCAGTGCCGGTCCGGCCTGCTCGACCATGTCCTGACTGAGGTTGGGCACCACCACCTGCATGCGCTCGTTGAGCCGCAGGTCGTGAACCATGCGCATGGCATTCACCACGTCCGTGCCGTAGAGCATCAGAATCAGCACATCGGCATTGCTCTGCTCCGCCTGCTTGAGCGCCTCGCGGTAGTGACCCCGGGTCGACCGGTCGCGGCTGCGCGAAGCCACGTCCAGGTCGCTGCTGCGACCACTGGGGATGACATCGTCGCCGGTGATGATGAAGTAGCGCGTTCCCGGCAACGTGGTTTCCAGGTACTCCATCAGCAGGTTATTGGCCATCCGCGCGCTCGCGCCTTCACGGAACAGATAGTCGTGGCCGGCACGCCCGGTCACCCGGTTGGCATAGGCGGTGGGGACGAAGTACGGCAAGCGCAGCTTGCGCGCGCGCTCGCCGGCGGCGATGACTTCGTCGCTGGACGCACCCCCCATCAACATCACGGCGCCATCAGCCGCCAGGCGCTCGACATTCTGCACCGCCCGATCGGGCGTGGCGCCACTGTTGCGGCTGACCAGCTTGAGTGGCCGCCCCAGAATGCCCCCTTCGCGGTTGATCTCCTCTACCGCCATCAGCGCCCCACGCTTTTGCGAAAGCCCCTCCCACTTGTAGCTCCCGGTACTGGGGTAACTAAGACCGATCACCAGGGGCGCGGCGGCGAGCGATTGCAGTTGCAGGCCAAAAAAAGACAATACGGCGATCAGGATTCTCATGCCCGTCTCCTTGAGCTTTTGTTTTTATGGTTATCCAGGATCTTTTCCATCCGCTCATGTCGTATTGCACGAGCAATCAGGAATCACTCACGCGACAGCAGTACCGCACCAGCCAGAGGCCCCCCGCCATTACTGGCCACGGCCAGTTTCGGCTGCCCTGGCACCTGCCTCGCCTCGCCCTCGCCACGCAACTGCACCACCGCCTCGTGCACATGGCCAAGACCATGCAGGCGACCGGCCGATAGCTGACCGCCGTGGGTCGCCAGGGGCAGTTCGCCATCGAGGGCGATACGCTGGCCTCCTTCGACGAAGGCCGCCGCCTCGCCCCGCCCGCAGAAGCCCAATCCCTCCAGCCAGAGCAAGGTGAGGAAGCTGAAGCCGTCATACAGCTCGGCCACATCCACATCGGCCGGCTTGTAGTCGGTTCGGCTCCACAGACGCTTGCCACAGGCTTCGGCACTGTAACGGGTGAGATCATCCATCTGATCCCAGGCATCCCGGCCACTGAACGGGCCACAGATGGATTCGACGAACACCGGTTTGCTGCGTAGATCCGGCGCCGTGTCACGATGTGAAACGATAAGCACGGTAGCCCCATCCACCGGCACATCGCAGTCGAACAGGCACAGCGGCGTGGAAATCATCCGGGTGCTCATGTACTGGTCGAGGCTCAGCGGGTCGCGATAGACCGCCTTGGGGTTGAGCATGGCGTTACGCCGAGCGTTCAGGGCAATGGCCGCCAACTGTTCCCGGCGGGTACCGAATTCATGGAAATAACGGCTGGCGGCAAGGGCCACCCAGTTGGCGGCGGAGGTGGCCTGGAACGGCACCAAGAACTCACCGAAACCGGATACCCGTGGCGCCGAGCCCCCCACAGTGCTGGAGCGCACACCCTGCGCCAGGGCGCTGGACTCGGTTACGGTACGAAAGCACAGAACATGGCGAGCCTGACCCGAGGCCACAGCCATGCAGGCATTGATCAAACCGCTCATCTGGGTGGCTTCGTTGCCCGCGCAATACCAGTTCAGCTCCAGGCCCAAGGCTTCCTTGACCTGGCCAATGGAAACCGGCGAGAAGGCCGGCATGTCGGCACGATAGCCCGGCCAGCTGGCCACTCCGTCTATCTGGCTGCGATCGAGCCCTGCATCCGTCAATGCTGCGAGAATGGCTTCCAAAGTAAGATCCAACCCCGTGCGCCCCAACCTGCGCCCCACGGCCGACTGGCCAATCCCGGAAATGATCGCTGTTCGTTCCAGAGCCGACACCATGGAGCTTCCTCTTTTGCTTGTTATCAGATTTCGGGCAGGTTCCCAGGAGCCACTCGAGAGAGTATTGACCCCCCATCCAGACTGCGGCAGACTCTAAAAAATGTCAAACAGTCAGTTTTTCTAAGGATAGCTCACGCAATCAATGCGGCAAAACCGACTGCGGGATGATAGCGGAACGGCTTCTCGTCCCAGGCTCGACGAGAAGCGCCTACAAAAACAACATCGAGGTCCAGATATATGTCAGCACGCGAACCCGGCTGGAGCACTGATCAGGTCGACACCATCAACGCCGTACTGCAACGCTCTACGGAGAAGTACGGCGACCGCCAATTCCTCGAGTTCCTTGGCGAGACCTACAGCTTCGCCGACCTGAACCGGGCTGCCTGCCGCCTGGCCAATGGGCTAAAAGGCCTGGGAGTGAGCAAAGGTCAGACCGTCGTCACCATCCTCGACAATTCGGCCGACGCCGTCGTCATCTGGTTCGCCATCAACAAGCTCGGCGCGATAAGCGTGCCGGTGAACACCGCACTAAAGGGCGATTTCCTGCGCCATCAGGTATCCGACGCCGATGCTGCCGTAGTGATCGCCGAACACGATTATGCCGAGCGCGTGGCCAACATCGCCGACAAGCTGCCCAACCTGGAAACCCTGGTCTATCGCGGCACCACGCCCGACCTGGTGTTTAACAAGCAACTGCTACCCTGGGCCGGCCTGCTCAGCGACGACACCAGCGAACCCGAGGTTGATGTGCAACCTGGCGATTTGGCCATGCTCATCTATACCGGTGGCACCACCGGCCCGTCCAAAGGCTGCATGATCAGCCACAACTATACGTGCAGCCTGGCGCGACAGATGCTGATGATCACCAATCGCGATGAAACAACCATCACCTGGACGCCGCTACCGCTGTTCCACTTCAATGCCGTGGCCACCAGCGTCCTGTGCAACATGATGGTCGGCGCCCAGGTCGCCATCTACCCACGCTTCTCGGTGTCCAATTTCTGGCCGGAAATCGAACGTACCGGTGCCAATGACGTGGGTCTGCTGGCGGCGATGATGCCGATGCTGGCCGGCGCGCCGGACAACGACGCAATGAAGCGCTGCTACGGCCAGATCAAAGGCGTATGGGGCGCACCTTTCCCGGAACCAGTGCAGCAGGCATGGAAGACGCGCTTCGGCGTCACCCACACCGTTGTCGGCGGCTTCGGCCTGAGCGAATGCTCGCTGCCGACCATCCTGCCATTCGGTACGCCGATGCGGCCGAACAGCTCCGGTAAGCGCAACACGGAATACTTCGACGTACGCATCGTCGATGACCACGACAACGAACTGCCGCCCAACACCCCCGGCGAGATCATCGTCCGTCCGCGCAAGCCTCACATCATGTTCGAGGGCTACTGGAAGCGTCCGGAAGATACCCTCAAGGTCATGCGCAACATGTGGTTCCACACCGGCGACATCGGCATGTTCGACGAGGATGACTACTTCTACTTCCTCGACCGCAAGAAGGACTACCTGCGCCGCCGTGGCGAGAACATTTCCAGCTTCGAGGTGGAAAGCGCCTTCCTCCAGCATCCGGCTGTGGACGAAGTGGCCGCCCACGCAGTGCTCTCCGATCTGGGCGAGGATGAACTGAAGGTGACCATCACCCTCAAGCCGGACACCAGCCTGAGCGAGGTAGACCTGTGCCACTGGGCTGCCGAACAGATGCCCTACTACGCAGTGCCGCGCTATATCGAGTTCCGCAGCGCCCTGCCGAAGAGCCCCCTGGGTCGCGTCTACAAGTTCCAGCTGCGTGACGAAGGCGTCACCACCACCACCTGGGATCGTGAAAAGGCCGGTTTCAAGCTCAATAAGCGCTGAAGGTGCTGGAAGGAACCAAATGACAGGAACAAGCACCTACTTCACAGGTGGCTCGGGCAACCGCTTGGCGGCGGATGTCTCGGGCCCGAAAGGCGCTCCCCCGGTGATCCTTCTCCATGGTGGCGGGCAAACCCGCCACTCTTGGGCGCGAGCACACAAGGTACTAGCCGCCAAGGGTTATCGGGTGATTTCCCTGGACGCTCGCGGCCATGGCGAATCCGACTGGCCCGAGGACGGTGACTACAGCACAGACGCGCAGGTCGACGATCTGCTTGCCGTCATCGCCACTCTTGGCGAACGCCCCGCCTTGGTGGGCGCGTCCATGGGTGGCGTGCAGTCGCTGATCGCCTGCGGACACCATACCGGCCTCGCTTCGGCGCTCATTCTTGTAGATGTCACACCACGCCTTGAAATCCAAGGTATCGAGCACATCATCGGTTTCATGACCCGGCACCCGGAAGGCTTCGCCTCCTTGGAGCAGGCCGCCGAAGTAGTCGCCGCCTACAACCCGAACAGACGCCCATCGCGCGATCTCAACGGTCTCAGCAAGAACCTGCGTCAACGCGACGATGGCCGCTGGTACTGGCACTGGGATCCGCGTTTCATGCAAGGCAACCACCTAGAGAAGGTCACGCGGATCGGCCAGCAGATGAAGGCCGCCGCAAGCGGTGTCGAGATTCCTACGCTACTGGTGCGTGGCCGGCAGAGCGACGTGGTCAGCCCCGAGGGTGTACGAGAGCTACGCGAAATGCTGCCACACCTCGACTTCGTCGATATCGAGGGCGCGGGACACATGGTCGCTGGTGACAAGAACGATCTGTTCAACGGAGCCATTATCGAGTTTCTGCAACGACATCATCCATTGCCCCTCCCCTGAGCGCATTCGCTCCATGGTCCGGAACCAGGCGGCCAGCGTCATGGCCCAGCATCCATCGGCTACTGACGCTCACTCACCAGGCAGTCCTGAGCAGTGGAAGCCACCAGACGCCGCGAACTGTCGTAGACGCGGGCCTGTGTCAGCCCCCTCCCCCCTTGCATGCTGGCACTTTCGCAGACGAACAGCAGCCAATCGTCGGCGCGGCAGGCCTGGTGGAACCAGAGCGAGTGGTTGAGGCTGGCGATGAACAGCCGCTCCCGAGCGTCATCCAGGGGGACGTGATAGCTGATAGCCGCGCTGTTGATCCAGAAGTCGCTGAGATAGGCCAACGCCGAGGCGTGAATGGCGGGGTCGTCCGGTAAACTGTGGCGCAAACGCACCCAGTAGGCGACCGCAGGAACCGGTGGAGATCGCCGCAGGTAGTGCTCCGCTTCAATGATTCGTAGCTCCAGACAGGACTTCTCGAAACGCCCCCAGGCGCCACCCGGCAGTTCATCCATGGGCAGTAGCTCATCCGGCCCGGGCAGGTCATCGGCCATCTCCATATGGAAGAAGCCCGCCATGGACGCCTGGAAGCTGACCTGGGCGTCCAGAACCTTGCGCTCGCCTTGGCGTCCGGCCACATGCAGGCTGGTAAACCGCTTGCCATCCTGCAGCGGAGTCACCACGTATTGCAGGGGCAGATCCACTCGGGCCCCTTGCAGAAACAGGCAGTGCAAGGTGGCCGGTTCCTTGTTCGGGCAGCATTGCCTGGCCGCCATCAGCGCCTGCCCCAGCAGTTGCCCACCAAACACCCGGCCGTTCAGGTTGATGTCATGGATATCGGCGGTGAAAACGGACGCAGACTGTCGGCCTAGTTGGAATAACTCTGCCAACTGCTTCTGGCCCCAGGCCAGAGGTGACTCCGTATGCAAAACCATCATGAAAGACTCGTACTCCCGAGATGCCCATCATTCTTCCCAAGCAGCGGACGGGGCCACCCAACTTATCTCTTGTTGACCTCGACACTACCCAATAAACTGACAATTAGTCAATTATTGAATCAACTGCTGCGGTTCCCATGAACGATCAGGATGCCAGCGACCGACTGGTCGACACCGTCAGGAGTGCACTGAACAGTCGCACTCCCGTATACATCAGGGGCGGCAAGAGCAAGAGGTTCCTGCACCAGGCACATCAGGCGACGGAACTCGACAGCCGCGACCATAGCGGCATTCTCCATCTCGATGCCGAACGGATGACAATCAGGGCCCGCGCGGGGACTCTACTGGCGGAGCTGAACCAGGCTCTGAACGGCAAAGGGCTGATATTGGCATTCGAGCCACCGAGTTTTGCGCCAACGGCCACGGTAGGCGGCATGGTTGCCTGTGGCCTGGCCGGCCCACGTCAACCCTGGGCGGGAGCGGTAGGCAAGCACTTGCTGGGAGGTAGGCTGATCGATGGCCTGGGTCGTCAGCGGGGGTTTGGTATCGACGCGACGGAGTCGATACTGGTCGGCAACCCCAGCCAACTGCTGGCGGGAAGCCTCGGCGAACTGGGCTTGTTTACCGAGATCTGCCTGAAAGTCCGTGCCAAGCCGGCGTGTAGCCGGACGCTGAGGTTGGAGATCGAGCGCGGCTTCGCCCTCTCCCTGATGAGGAAATGGCGGCTATGCGCCTCCCCCATCAGCGCCTTCTGCCATACCGGAGACGCCCTCTACCTGCGCCTGGAAGGCAGTGCGGCTACGGTTCGCAAGGCCAGCGATCAGCTGGGTGGGCTGGAAGCCAACGCCAATTTCTGGGAAGAGCTGCGTGAACACCAATTAGGTTTTTTCCGCGACCCTCGGCCGCTCTGGCGCCTGTCGCTGCCTGAGGATGCGCCGCTATCGCCGGAGCTGCCGGGTGCCATACTGCTCGATTGGTGCGGCGCCCAGCGCTGGCTGAAAAGCGATGCCCCGGCCGCGGCGGTGCGCCGTCTTGCCGAGCGGCTCGGTGGCTATGCCAGCGGCTTCACCCCCGGCGCAACGGAACTCCCCCTACGGCACAACCCAACGACCCGCTCGCAGCCGTTCCTTGAACTCAAGGAGCACCTGGATCCGCATCGGCTGTTCGGAACGCTCGCCGACTGACGGCAGCCCGGATGGTTCATACCGCCGGCAGCTTGCGATTGACATACTTGAAGGTGCCGGTGGCGGTGGCCAGCAACTCGCCCCGCTCGTTGCGCACCTCGCCATCGCAGAATGCCAGTGATTTACCGCTGGCCCGCAGGAAACCCTGAGCAATGAGCAAATCACCCACCCCACCTCCTGGGCGGATGAAGTTGGCCTTCATCTCCACGGTGACGCAGCTACGACCACTACCCTGGCCCAGGGTGCTGCAGGCCAGAACCACGTCCAGTATGGTCATGATCAAACCGCCATGAGCCGACGCCCCACCATTCATATGGAAGTTCTTGAGCCTGAGCCGCAGCTGCGCACCGCGCTCATCGAACGATGGAGCGCCAAGGATTTCCAGATGCGTAAGCAGCGGATCCATTCCCAGCAAAGGGTCGACACTCTCCAGGAAGCTGCTCAGCTCCTGTGCGTTTCTATCCGACATCACGCCTCCTGACCCCGGCTCCGCAACGGAGATCCCATGCTGTCATTCTCCACTTCACCATGTTCTTTGCGCTCCAGAGGCCTGCCAAAATCCGGATAGCGTCCCATGAGCAGCAACAGTACGGCCCCCAGGGCAAAGCTGATAGTGCAGTGCAGCAGCAGTCCCGAATAGGAACCGGACTGCGCGAAGAGATAGTTGAAGTAGAGCGGTGCCAGAGCCGCCCCCAGACCAATGAAGCCCATATGCAGACTGAATATCCTGCTGTAGTCGCGCATGCCGAAGTAGCGCGCCATGAGGAAGGCCGCGATGTCCATTTCCGCCCCGGCACCCAGGCCTACCAGCGCCGAGGCCAGCATCAGGCTGTGCAGGTGGGTATCCACCACAGAGAACATCAGACAACCCACCGCGGGCATAGCCAGCACCACGAAGGCCACGCCAGGCGCCCACAGCCGATCGACCAAGTAACCCACTACCACCCGCCCGAGAATCAACGATACGCCGTAGACACTGAAGGCCATCGCCGCATCACTAGCCGATAGACCCTTGTCGCGCAGCATCGGAATGGTGCTGGTGACCATGCCGACCATTGCGGTGACCGACAGCAGCAGCGCGACGTTGCACAACCAGAAGCGCAGCGAACGGGCCGTCTCGCTCAGTGACAAGCCGCCAAGACCGAGCGGCCCGCCCACGGCACGGGTGACGGCGGCGCTGGCCGGACTGTCACTGCGTATCCAGAAAATCGATAGAGGCGTGGTTATCAGCAACGGCAGCAACGCAAGAATCCAGAAGCCGGCCTTCCAGCCTGCCAGCTCGATTGCCCAGCTGAGCAGCGGAGGCAGAATCAATGCTGCGCTGCCGGTACCACAGAGAATGATCGCCAGCGCCAGGCCACGATTGCGCTCGAACCAGAGGTTGACCAATTGTGTCCAGGTCACCATGGTCGTCCCCATCCCGGCGAATGCCATCAGGGTGTAGCAGGCATAAAGTTGCCAGACCTCGGTGATGAAGGTGATCAGCCAATAGGAAAGTGACAACGTGATCAGCGAGATAATGGCCACGGGACGCAGACCATGGCGGCGGATCAGCCAGCCACTGATCTGCACAGCGATGATGGTGGCGACCAGCAGGAAGGAGATGGCCGGCTGGATTTCCTCGCGAGACCAGCCAAGCCCCTCCTGCAGCGGCAGAACCAGAGAGCCGAAGGAGTACAACGGAACGACCGAGACGGAAGTGCCGATCCCCAACAGCGAGAGGATCAGGATCCGCCAGCCCTGGCGGAATTCGGTAAGGTCGATCGCCAGTGAAGGAGCGGATTTCGGTTGGGATTGCGACATATGGAAGCTCCACAGTGCTCTTGTTGTTTTCCCCGATTCTATACAGAGAAAGGCAATAAATGACACTTGTTTATTTATTGCCTTCTCGGTGATTTCGTCAGCGCTTGTCAAAAGTGACATTGGCCTTGACTCGATCCCAGGTGCTCTCGGTCACCCCCTCATCACGCAAGCGGTACTTGAGAATGCGCCCTACCGGACTGCGAGGTAGTTCGTCGCGAAACTCGATATAGCGCGGCACCGCATAGTACGGCACACGCTCGATGGCCCAGCGACACAGCTCCTCTTCGCTGAGCGTGCTGCCCTCGCGCAGCACGGCAGTCACCTTCACCTCGTCTTCCGACAGTTCCGAGAACACCGCATGCACCGCCACCTCCTCGATCTGCGGATGGACGAGGAAGCTGCGTTCCATCTCGAAACCCGAGATGTTCTCGCCGCCACGGCGCATGTAGTCCTTCTTGCGGTCGAGGAAGAAGAAGAACCCATCCTCGTCCATCTTGCCGATGTCGCCGGTGTGGAACCACATGTTGCGCATAACCTTGAGAGTGTCGGCCGGGCGGTTCCAGTAGCCCTCGAACATCACATGGGGCTTGAGCGGGCGCACGATCAGCTCGCCGGGCGTGCCATAGGGCAGCTCGACGTCATGCTCATCGACCACACGGATATCGAACGAGTCACAGCGACGCCCCGCGCAGTTGGGTTTGTCCGGCTGGCCTAAGGGCAGCATGGTGACGATGGCGCACTCGGTGAGGCCGAAACCGGCACCGCCGACCGTGTAGCGCACGCCGAAGCGCTCGCGCCAGCGTGCCTGCAGTTCCGGCAGGAACGGCGCCGAATAGACCTTGTCGAGCTGGCCGTAGCAGCGCTTCATCGCTTCGTTGTCCGGCGCGTCGGCCAGCAGCGGGCCCATCGAGGCCAGCAGGTTGGCCTCGATGGCGCCGCTACGTTCGATATCGGCCCAGAACCCGGAGACCGAAAAGCGCGGATAGATCACCGAGCGGGCGCCGATCATCAGGTTGCACAGGATGGTGGTGACCGTGGCATTGAGGTGGAACAGAGGCAGCGGCGTCCAGGTGATGGAGTCAGGCGTTCGCCCGTGAGCCTCGATGATCTACCGTGCCTCGTTGCAGGCGTTGTTGTGGCTGATCATGCAGCCCTTGGATGGGCCGGTGGTGCCGCCGGTATAGATGAGCATGGTCAGATCGCTGGGCAGCACCTCGACCTGAGGATCACTGGCGTCGTCACTGCGCAGCGCCTCCAGTGCAAGCAGCGTCTTCCCGCCGAAGTCCGCCGCGGGTGCGGTGCCACGGTGGACAATGTGCTTGAGACCGGGTAGCGACTCCTGCACCAGGGCGATGCGCTCGACGTACTCGGTCTCGGCGATCACCAGTTCGGCGCTGGCATCGGCGATCTGGTGGCGTAGGAAGTCGCCCTTGAGCGCGGTGTTCACCGGCACGCTGATGGCGCCCAGCTTGTTCAGGGCGAACCAGAGCAGCACCGCGTCAGCATTGTTGTCGATCAGGGTGACTACCGTCTGGCCCTTGACCAGGCCCAGGGTCGCCAGACCATTGGCCAGCCAGCAGCTCTCGCGCTGGATGTCGGCGAAGCTGTAGGTATCGCCCAGCACGTCTAGAAACTGGCGGTCGCCATGCTCGCGCGCCGCACGGCGCACCACGTCGTTGACGGTATCCATCTGACCGACGGACCAGCCGGGCAGCGCCTTGTCGTTGAGTTGGGTGGAAAAGCTCATGGTTTCAGACTCCGGATGGGTATTCGCCAAGCAGGCGTTGCCAGCGCTGCCCCGCCAGCGCCAGTGAGCCTTCGTGGGTCAGCACATAGAAGCGTTGTTCGCGGATAGCGGCGAGCACCTGCTCCGCCACGTCGTCGGCACTCAGGCGCGCCTGCTCCAGTGCCTGCTGGGTGCCCTGCTGGAAAGCCAGGGCAGCGGCGGAAGGCTGCGCCACCCGCGACAGCGGATGGTCGCGGCCCGGCCTGGTGAGGCCGGTGCGCACCAGTCCGGGACAGAGTACCGAGACACCGATGCCCGCCCCCTCGCCGGCCAGTTCCAGGGCCAGGGACTCGGACACCGCCACCAGGGCCGACTTGGCCGCCACATAGGGCGCGATATAGGGAATGGCCAGCAAACCGCCCATCGAGGCGGTGTTGACGATATGGGCCGGGCGGCCCTGACGCAGCAGGCGTGGCACGAAGCTGTGCAGGCCATGAATGACGCCCATCAGGTTGACGTCCAGCACCCGCCGCCAGTTGCCCGGGTCGTGCTCCCAGCTGTTGCGTGGCCGGTCACCGGTGATGCCGGCGTTGTTGCACAGGATGTCCGCCCCGTCGATGGCATCTACCTGACGGGCAAGGGCCTCCACCGAATCAGCATCGGAAACGTCCACGGGGATTGCCAATACTTCACCGGCCAGCCCTGCCAGGCTGTCCCGCGCCGCGTCCAGTGCAGGTCCCGGTAGATCGCCCAGCACCACGCGCATGCCTTCACGCAGGAAGACCCGAGCCATCGCTAGGCCCAAGCCGCTGGCCGCCCCAGTAATCACGACGGTCTTGTTGGAAAATTCGTGCATTACTCGTCTCCCTCAGCGAACCGGCACAGTGCCGCCGTCCACACAGAGGGTTTGCCCCGTGATGAAACGTGAGCCCTCCCCTGCGAGAAAGACCATCACCGGTGCCAGGTCCTGTTCGGCGTCGCCCAATTTTCCGCCCAAGGGAATGATGCGACTGAGCATCTGATCATGGGCGGCCAGCTCGTCGACGCTCATCTTGGCCCGGTGGGCGTCGTACATCGGGGTCCAGATCATCGGTGCCACGGCGTTGACCGTGATGCGATGGCGCGCCCACTCCTGGGCCAGGGTGCGGGTCCAGGCCAGTACCGCGCCCTTGGACGCGGCGTAGTGGGCAGCCCCGGGCATGCCGCCCAGGCCGGCGGCGGAGCCGAAGTTGATGATGCGACCGCCTCTATCCCTCAGATGAGGGAAGGCCGCCTGATTGGTGTGCAGGGTGCCGCGCACGTTGACGTCGAAGATCAGGTCCCAGTCCGGCTGCTCGATGTGCTCGGCAGGCGCGGTGCGTTCCACCGCCGCGACATTGGCCAGGATATCCAGCCCGCCCAGCCAGTCCACGGCCAGGCGGAAGGCTTCATCCACCTGATCCCTGTCGGCGATATCGCAATGGTGGAACAGGGCCTGGCCGGGATGGCTGGTCTCCAGCTCCGCGACCAGGGTTCGGCCCTGCTCGTCCAGGACATCCAGTGACACCACCCGCGCACCCTCGGCGACATAGGCACGCACCACGCTGGCGCCTATGCCACGGGCACCGCCGGTGACGATCGCATTCCTGCCTGCTAATTGCATGGCATCGACCTCTTGTTATTGTTGTATGACGTGAAGGACGGATTGGCCGGATAGCGCTCCGGCCGCCGTGCTATGGCAGGCCGCCATCCACCTTGATCAGCGCGCCCGTGGTGTAACTGGAGCAGGGGCTGGCCAGGTACAGCGCGGTGGTGACGATTTCCTCCGGGCGCCCGGGGCGGCCTAGGGCATTGCCGCAGGTCTCGCGCATTTCTGGAGTCCAGGCCTTGGCAATGTCGGTAAGGAAAGGCCCGGCGGAGATGGTGTTGACCCGTACCTTCGGCCCGTACTCCAGGGACAGACCGACGCTCATGGCGTTGAGAGCCGCCTTGGCCCCGGCATAGGGGATGATCTGCGGCGACGGGCGGATGCCACCGGTGCTGCTGACGTTGATGATCGAGCCACCCGCGCCCGCCGCCATGCGATGGGCAACCAGCGCGCCAAGGCGGAACGGCCCCTTGAAGTTGAGGCCAAGCACCTTGTCGAACAGTTCCTCGCTCACCTCGTGGCTGGGCACCGCTGGCGACATGCCAGCGTTGTTCACCAGCACGTCGATGCGTCCGAACTCGGTGTAGGCCACCTCCACCAGACGCTCCACCTCGTCCCACTTGCCGACATGGCAGGCCACCGCCAGGGCGCGTCGGCCCAGGGCGCGCACTTCCCCGGCCACGGCTTCGCAGGCCTCCAGCTTGCGGCTGGCGATGATCAGGTCGGCGCCCTGCTCGGCGAAGGCCTTGACCATCTGGTAACCCAGCCCACGGCTGCCCCCGGTGACCAGGATGACCTTGCCACTGAGATCGAACGGATTGTTCCTGCTCATCACTGCGCTCCCAGGATGTCGGCATAGCGTGCACGCGCGGCGGCGATCTTCGGCGGCAGGTGCTCGCTGGGAAACAGGCCCTCGGCGGGCTTGTACTTGCGCAGCAGCTCGCGGGCCACGGTGATCTGGTGGACCTCGGTCGGCCCGTCGGCCAGGCCCATGGTCGGCACGTTGTTCCACATGTAGGCCAGCGGCGTCTCGAAGGTGGCGCCGAGGGAGCCGTGCAGGTGGATGGCGCGGCGCACGATCTCGTAATAGATCTTCGCCATCGCCACCTTGACCATGGCGATATGCGCCCGCGCCTGGCGCGGATCGCCGTGGCTGTTATCGATGATCCAGGCGGTCTTCAGCACCAGCAGGCGGAACTGTTCCAGCTCGATCTGGGTATCGGCTAGCATCGCCTGCACCGTGCCTTTTTCCGCCAGCGAGGTGCCCTGGGTATGCCGGCTCAGGGCGCGCTCGCACATCATGTCAAGAGCACGCTGGCACTGGCCGACCGTGCGCATGGCATGGTGGATGCGTCCACCGCCTAGGCGCGCCTGGGCCACGGCGAAACCGCCGCCGACGTCACCGAGCAGATGGTCCAGCGGCACACGTACCCCGTTGTAGCGCAGATAGCCTTCGGTGGCCTCGTCCTGCTCGATGCGCTCGCCCATGTGCGGCACGTTGCGGATGATCTCCAGCCCCGGCGTCTCGCGTGGCACGATGAACATCGACATACGCTTCTGGATCGGCGCGTCCGGGTCGGTCACCGCCAGCACCAGGATGAACTCGGCGTAGCGGGCGTTGGAGGAGTACCACTTCTCGCCGCTGATCACCCAGTGCTCGCCATCGCGCACCGCCGTGGTGGTGAACACCCGCGGATCGGCACCGCCCTGGGGTTCGGTCATGGAGAAGCAGGACACGATGTCGCCGTCCAGCAGCGGTTGCAGGTAGCGCGCCTTCTGCGCCTCGCTGCCGAACATGGCGAGGATCTCGGCGTTGCCGGTATCCGGGGCGGCAGTGCCGAACACTGTGGGCGCCCACAGCGAACGCCCCAGGCGCTCGTTCATCAGTGCCAGCTTGAGCTGGCCATAGCCTTCGCCGCCCAGGTGCGGGTCGAGGTGGCAGGCCCAGAGCTTCTGCTCGCGCACCTTGTCCTGCAAGGGCTTGAGGATCGCGCGAGATTTGGCGTGGCGGGTGTCGTAGACCACGCTGACCGAGGGATAGAGCACGTCCAGCGGCTCCACCTCCTCACGCAGGAAACGGTCGATCCAGTCCAGCCTGGCTTGAAATTCGGGTTCGGTGGAAAAGTCCCACATGGTCATCGTTCTCCCAGTGTCGACGGAGCCGCGTCAGGCGGCCGCGATAAGTTGTCGGGCCTTGGCCATCAGCCAGGTGGCGTAGTCGTGCAGGTAGGTGCCCATCTCCTGCGGCGCCTTGCCTATCAGTGAGCGGGCGTAGGTGCCCTCCAGCAGACAGGCCAGCTTGTAGCAGGCAAGGACGAAGAACCACGGCATGGCGCTCATGTCGCGCCCGCTCAGTTCGCCGTAGAGGGCAATCAGTTCGGCGCGGCTCATGAAGCCATCCCAGGGCTCGACCACTGGCTTGGCACCAACGCCACCTTCGGGGTCACCCGGCTCACGCCAGGAAGTCAGTACCCAGGCCAGATCCAGCAGCGGGTCGCCGAGGGTCGAGAGTTCCCAGTCGATCAGCCCGGAAATGCGCGGTGCCTCCAGGGAGAACATCACATTGGGCCACTGGAAATCACCGTGGATGATACCAATGCGGCCATCCTGCGGAACGTTGTCGGACAGCCAGCGGCCAACCGCATCCACATGGGGCAGCGAAGCCTCGCCATAGCCAGGCGTGTCACGGTAACCATCCAGTTGCGAGCGCCAACGCTCCACCTGACGACCATGCCAGTCATGCGGCCTGCCGAAACCTTCCAGGCCAAGCGCCTGATAATTGAGTCCGCCAAGGGCGGCCGCGGCGCTGACAAACGCCTCACCCATGCGCCGGCGCCAGTTGGCGTCCGTGGCGTACCTCCCCAGCAATGAGCCAGCAGGCGAGAAACCCTCCAGGGGCTGCATGACGAAGAAGTTGACGCCCATCACCGAGGCATCGGTGCAGGCCGCCAGCAGGCGGGGGTGGGGCACGGCACTATCGGCAATTGCCGCCAGCACCCTGGCTTCGCGCGCCATGGTTTCGTTGCTGTTAGCGCGCAGATGGCGAGGTGGGCGACGCAGCACGAAACGAGCGTCGCCGCGCCGCATGAGAAACAGATTGTTCTGCGAACCACCGCTGAGCTGGCTGATCTCGGTGACCGGGCCATTGCCAGGCAGGCCAGCGGAGTCGATCCAGGCAGCCAGGGCCGTCCAGTCGAGCAGGCCATCGAAATCGGGAAGTGTCGTGGTCATCCATTGCGTCCCTTGACTGTCCGCACCGCCCGCCTGCTGTTGCGGTGTGGATTGCTCGTTGTCGCGACCATCGACTCACCTCCCGATTACCTGCTTCTTGTCGTCAGGCCGGCCCTCCCGCGGACAGTTGTTTGTCCTGCTCGAGATTCCGGCGAATTCGCCTCAATACGCTCAATGCCTGTTCCAGCTCCCCGGCCTCCAGTCCACGGGAGGTTCGCTCGGTCCACTCCGCGCTTTCCCGGTTGGCCTCGGCATAGACCTGCTTCCCCTTGTCGGTGGGCAGCAACTGCTTGGAGGTCTTGTGATGCGGGTTGTCCGCGTAGAGGACATAACCGCCCTCCACCAGCACATCGGCCACCCGCTGCACCGCCTGACGGCTGTAGCCCAGGCTGCGCGCAATGCGCGCCACGGTTGGCGGCTCCTGCGCCAGAACCACCGAGGCGAGCACAAAGATCTGGGCGGAACTGCCCAGCACGGCAGGCTTCCTCGCGCTCATCACACGGCCATGCAGACGCAGTACCTCATCGACCAGCTCGGCCAGGCGGGCACCCTGCTCGCTGTGGACCGAATGGTCGAACGTCACTGCATCACTTGTATTGGACGTCTTGCCCACGAATATGACACCTCATTACCAAATTGACAACACACTGTCGTTTATCTTGATGAGTTTCCTGCCAGCCGATCTCTGACCTGGCCGGTGTACGCTGCGAAGGCTATGCCCTGACCTACACCTGTTCAAGCCGACCACGCGGCGCCTAGGCAACGGAAATACAACGGGCCCGGCAAGCCGGGCCCGTTTGGGTAACACAATGCCGCGCCCAGAGCACGGTTCTCTTCAAAGGCCGTTGGCCATATATCCACCATCGGCCGCCAGCACAGTGCCGGTGACGAAGGATGCCGCAGGGGACGCCAGGAACAGGATGCAGGAGGCGATCTCGTCCGGCCGGGCCCAACGACCCAGCGGGGTGCGCGCCAGGACACGGGCGTTGCGCTCGGTGGCATGCTCCTGGATTTCACGGGTCATAGGTGTATCGGTCCAGCCCGGAGCCACCGCATTGACGCGGATGCCATCCTTGCCCCAAGCCACCGCCAGGCTACGGGTCAGCTGGGCCACGCCGCCCTTGCTGGCGGCATAGGCCGGCGCCGTGGGGCTGCCGAAGAAGCTCATCACCGAACCGAGGTTGACGATGCAGCCACCCTGGTGGGTCAACAGCTCTCGCGCGGCATAGCAGCAGCGCATGGTGCCGTTGAGGTTGATCTCCAGGGTCTGCAGGAAACCCTCCTCTTCGAATTCGGCCGCTCCTCGACCGATACCGGCGGAATTGACCAAGATATCCAGGCGCGGGAGGCTCGCGAAATAGTTCGTCACCGCCGCACCATCGCGAACATCGAGCAGGTCGAATAACGCACCGGCAGCGTCCGGATCCGCTCGACACGCCTCTATCTCCGCCTGGGAAACGCCGGTGGCGCGCACCGTACAGCCAGCGCGCAGCAGCTCGATCACGGTCGCCAGGCCTATGCCGCTGCTTCCCCCGACAACCACTGCAACCTTCCCCGCCAACACCTTGCTCATTCTTCATTCTCCTGGCCACCGGCCCAACCGATGACAACACGTCAGTTAAGAACTGTTAATCCACCCATATTTCATGTGTATTGACGCACGCACATAACTAACATACAGTCAGTTTCATTATTCAACCAGACCGTCAGCAGAGGTCATGATGCGCAACGTCAATTATCCGATCTACGATGTCGACCGGCACTTCTACGAGCCGCCAGAGGCCTTCCTGACCCACCTGCCCAAGGAGTACCGCAAGGAATTCCAGTACGTGCAGATCAACGGCCGCACAAAACTGGCCGTCGGCGGGATGATCAGCGACTACATTCCCAACCCGACGTTCGATGTCGTGGCTGCGCCAGGTGCGCACGAGGGCTGGTACCGCGGGGAAAACCCCGATGGCCTCTCCCTGCGTGAGTTCGGCGGTGACCCGATACCTTCGGATCCGGCCTTCTTCGACGGTGCCGCGCACCTGAAGGTGATGGACGAGCAGAAGATCCACGCCGCCCTGTTCATTCCCACATTGGCCTCGGTGATCGAAGAACGCCTGGCCGACAAGCCGGACGTGATCGCCGCTCTGATGCACTCGGCAAACCGCTGGCTGGCCGAAGGGTGCGGCTTCGCACGCGAGAACCGCCTGTTCCCGGTGCCGATGATCAACCTGTACGACGTCGACCGTGCCGTCGAAGAGCTCGAATTCGTCCTGAAGCACGGCGCCCGGGTAGTGGGTATCCGCCCGGCCCCGGTCGCCGGAACCAAGAACCCGCTGGAAGGCCGCGCGCCGGGCATGGCCGAGTTCGACCCCTTCTGGGCTCGCGTCAACGAGGCGAAGATCTTCGTCATGCTGCACGTCTCCGACTCCGGCTACGACAAGATCAACCGCTGGTGGACCGCCGGCGGCAAGGGTGAATTCCGCCCCTTCGAGAAGGATCCGTTCGCCGAGACCCTCGACTGGATGGGCCGCGCCATTTCCGACACCCTGACCTCGCTGGTCTGCCACGGCGTCTTCGACCGCTTCCCGGACGTGCGCGTAGCCTCGCTGGAGAACGGCAGCTCCTGGCTGGAACCGCTGCTGGAGCGCCTGGAGATGAACTACAAGAAGATGCCCAAAGCCTTCAAGCAGGATCCGGTAGCGAGCTTCAAGAAGCACGTCTTCATCTCGCCCTTCTACGAAGATCCGGTACTGCGCATCTGCGAGATCATGGGTGACAACCGCGTGCTGTTCGGCAGCGACTGGCCGCACCCGGAAGGCCTGAGCCATCCGTGGGACTTCTTCAAGGACATCGAGGATCTCAGCGATGCGCAGGCTGAGCGCGTGATGTGCCGCAACCTCAAGGGTCTGCTGGAAGGCGTGCGCGACTGACCCCATAGCGCAACACAAAAAAGGGCATGGAGCGCATCCATGCCCTTTTTTGGTTATGGGTATTCCATCATGCAGATCACTCCATCCTACGGGAGACGCTCAAGGACTGTCCGGCTTCCTCCGTTAACGCTTCAGCGATTGTCCTTGAGCAACTGGCAGAACTGCGCCAACGGCAAGGGTTTGCTGAACAGGTAGCCCTGGTACTGATAGCAACCCTGCTGCATGAGCAACTCCAGTTGCTCATGCCGCTCGACACCTTCGGCGATCATCTGCAGGTTGAAGTTGCGTGCCATGGCGACGATGGCGCGAACGATCTCCGAATCGTTGGGGTCATTGGTAACGTCACGGACGAACGACCGGTCGATCTTCAGCATATCCACAGGTAGACGCTTGAGGTAAGTCAGCGAACTGTAGCCGGTGCCGAAGTCGTCCATGGCGAAACTCAGGCCGAGCTGCTTCATGCGGTGCATCTTGCCGATAGTGTCGTCAAGATTCTGGATGGCGATGTTCTCGGTGATCTCCAGCTTGAGCATATTGGCGGCCAGACCGTTTTTCTGCAGACAGCACTCGACCAGGTTGACGAAATTATTCTGGCGGAACTGCCGGGGACTGATGTTGACGCAAAGCTGGAAATCACGGCAGTCGATCAAGCCGTCCGCCAGTAGTTGCGCGGCGATGCGGCAAGACTCTCTCAGTACCCAGGCACCCACTTCCAGAATCAGTCCGCTCTCTTCCAGCACCTGGATGAACTGTGCAGGTGACTGCGACCCAAGGCTCGGGTGGTTCCAGCGCAGCAGGGCCTCAGCGCCTGTCACCCGGTCGTCGCGGGCATCCACCTGCGGCTGGAAGTACAGCTCGAACTCGCCACGCTCCAGGGCCAGGCGCAGGTCATTTTCCAGGCTCAGGCGCTCGTTGGCGGCGTCCTGCATGGCCTTGTGGAACATCTGGATAGTGTTACGCCCGGAATCCTTGGCCCGGTAAAGAGCGATGTCGGCGCGCTTGAGCAGATCAGTGGGGTTGTCGCCGTGATCGGGCAACAGGGCGATGCCTATGCTCGGGGTTACCTGCAGGTGGTGACCATCCAGCAGCATCGGCTCGGCCAATAGACCACGCAGTTTCTCCGCCACCTGGTGGGCCTGCCGGCTGACTTCGGCACGCTTGCCCTCCAGGCCGGAGATCAGCACCACGAATTCATCGCCGCCGAGGCGCGCCACCGTGTCCTCCCGGCGCACACTGGCCTCCAGGCGGGTGGTGACCATCTTCAGCACGACGTCGCCGACCGGGTGGCCAAGCGAGTCGTTGATGTGCTTGAAATTATCCAGATCGAGGAACAGCAAGGCACCGCGCAGGTCGTGGCGCTGGAGCAAGGCGATCTGCTGGACCAGGCGATCCATCAGCAGGGCGCGATTGGGCAGGTTGGTCAGCGAATCGTGATAGGCCAGATGCTCGATGGACTCTTGAGCTGTCTTCAGGTTGCCAACGTCGTGAATCGTGAACAACAGGCACTCCTGGTCTTGCACAATGATCGGCTCGGCCGTCACTTCGACTCGACGCAACGTACCATCACGGTGCCTGCCACTCGTTTCCAGGTGGCGTATACAGCCGTCGCGCTGCAGCAGATAAGCCGCTGCTTCTGCCTCCTCCGGCTGCGTCGGCTCAAGGCCGACTTCCCGGTTGACCTTCCCGAAAATTTCCTCGAGGTGATAACCCGTCATTCTGTAGAAACCATCGTTGGCATCTATGATGCGCATGCTGTGGCGTTCGGTAATCAGAATGGCGTTGGGGCTGGTCTGGAAGGCCTTGACATATTTGCTTCCGGCTTCGAGCAGTGCCTCAACGGCCTGTCGCTCGTGGTTCGTGAGGTTGCGGAGTACTCCAACCAGGCACTGTTTTTCATCGATGTACTCACGGTTGCCGCTGACTTCCAGCCATTGCAGATCACCGTCTGGCGAATAGATGCGGTGGCGGGTGATGGGAAGCGAAGCGGCGTGATTGAGAGCATTGTGGAACAGCAGACGCACTTCGTTGCGATCTTCTGGCGCAACGAGGTCGAGATACTGGGTTGGCCTGGAGGGTTCTTCGTCAAGCCCGAATAATTGCAGTGCCAGCGAAGTGCAGTAGAAACGTCCCGTGGCGATTTCCCAGTACCACGCGCCAATGCCCGCACTCCCCAACGCGCTGAGCAAAGATGCGGCCTGTGGCCAATGTTGCTCCGCACCCGCGCAGAGGATCGGCCATAGCGGCGGATGTCCTCCCCACTGACTCATGACTGAGTCCTCCAAGACGAAGTAGAAGTGCCTTGCACTTAGTTCAGTGCGAGTGCTTGCCGGAGTCAAGGGCCGATCCGGCCCCTGACGGCCAGAGCGCCGTAACCGTCAGCAATACCGCCAACACCCAGAATGGCACCGTCGCACCGACGCTGTGCAACAGCGTCCCGGCCAGCGGACCGAGCACGATGCCCAACCCCTGCATGACCCCGATCGACCCCGCCGCCGCACCCTGCTCGTGGGGCTCCACGGCGTTCGTCGCCAGGGTCGCGAAGGCCGGGAACAGCCAGCCCATGCCCAGAGCGGAAATGAAGAAGCTGACGGCCAGCAGCGTGACCGTGGACGTCATCGCGGTGATGAAGAAACCCGCCGCCGCGACCAGGCCACCGATGCGGATGAGCCGCTGCGCCGACCAGCCCAGGCGCCGCACCAGCAGTTGCGCCAGGATCATCGCGATACCGGTCAGCGTCAACGCCAGGCTGGCAGCACGGGCCGCATCCACCGGCTCCAGGTGCAGGTGATCGAGGGCATAGAAACCCGTGGTCATCTGCGCGGCACCGATGGCGGTCACCACCACCAGGCTGACCGACATGGCCCGACGCAAGCGCGGGTCGGCCAGGCGCAGCGGTGTCTCGTTACGACGGCGCGGCTGCTCATGGCGCGGCATGGCGTACCACAGGGCCAGGAAACCGATGGCCGGCAACAGCGCGGTGACATACAGCGGCAGGGTCAGGCTGGACTGCGCCAGCACACCAGCCAGGGCCGGACCGGCCACCATACCGAAGGCGCCGGAGGCTCCCAGCGCCGCCAGGGCGCCAGCACGTTCTGCCGGAGCATAGTGATCGGCGATCAGGGCCTGGGCCGAAGTGGGAATCGCCGAGTAGAAGGCCCCTACCGCCCCCCGGGTGAGCACCAGCCCGATAAACGCCAGCAACGCCGGAGGCAGTAGGCGCAGCGACAATACGATCACCGCGCACATGCACCAGTAGGCCAGGGTCACGCCCGCCGCCCCCAGCAGCAAGGTATGCCGGCGCCCGTGGCGGTCAGCCATCGCGCCCCAGAAGCGGGCCAGCAACATCCACAGGATGCCGCCCAGGGTAACGGCGAAGCCCGCCTGCCAAGGCTGCAGGCCGAGCAGGCGCGAAATCGGTCCGGCCAGGGATACGAAGGAGACCACGGCCACCGTGCAGGCCATGTTGGCAAACAGCAAAGGCGGCAGGGACAGCGCCGTGACAGCAGGCGTGTCGTGCAGCGCCGGGCTCCTCGCTGCGTCCTCGGCGTCGGGTCGATGGCCCGGTGGCGTCATGCCGGCCATCAGATGCGGAACGTCCCGATGACCTGCTGCAGGTTATCCACCTGCCCATGCAGCGCCTGGCTGGCCTGCTCGGCCCGTTCGGCGCCCTCGGCGGTCAGCGCGCCCATCTGGTTGATCTCCACCAGGTTCTTGTCGATTTCCAGGGATACGGCGGTCTGCTGCTCCGCCGCCGCGGCGATCTGCTGGCTCTGGTCGACGATGGTGCCGATGGCGCGCAGGATATTGTCCAGCGCCACCTCGACATGATCCGCCTCGCTGGCGGTAGCACCCGCGACCCGGTGACTCTCGGCCATGCTCCCGACCGTTTCCCCCACCCGCTGGCGCAGGTTGGCGATCATCTGCTCGATTTCCGTGGTCGATTGCTGGGTACGACGCGCCAGGGTCCGCACCTCATCGGCCACCACCGCGAAGCCACGCCCCTGCTCCCCCGCCCGTGCCGCCTCGATCGCGGCATTGAGGGCCAGCAGGTTGGTCTGCTCGGCGATGCTCTTGATCACGTCCAGCACCTGGCCGATGGCATTGCTGTCAGCGGCCAACTGGTTGATCACCAGCATGGAACGATCGATCTCGGTGGCGACCCGCTGGATTCCGGATACCTGCTCGCGCACCCGGTCACGCCCGCGCACCGTCTCGTCGTTGGCACTGCGCGCGCAATCGGCGGCGGCGACCGCACCACGCGCCACTTCCTGGGCCGTGGCGGACAGCTCGTTCATCGCCGTGGCGACCTGTTCGAGCTGGGCGCGCTGCTCCGTGGCGGCGCGGGAGCTTTGCGCGGAAATCGACTGTACCTGCCCGGTCTGATCGTTGACCTGGGCAGCCACCCCGCTGACCCGCCGGATCAGCTCCTGGATCTGTCCGACGGTGCCGTTGAATACCCGCCCCAGGTCCGCCAGTTCGTCGCGGCTGTCCACCAGGAGGTTGGCGGTCATGTCGCCGGCGGCCACGCGCTGCATGGCCTCCCCGAGGCGCCCGAGGGTGCGCCGGGTGGACATGTAGAACGAGGCATAGAGGTAGAGAATCAGCAGAAACACGCCGACCAGGGCCGTGATCAGCAGCACCATCTGCCGGCTCGCCTCGGCTGCCCGCGCCTGCAATTCCTGCCCGAGCACAGCGAGTGCCTGTTCGCTCAACCGTTGATGTCGCTCGATGAGCCCACTCATGCGTTCGAAAAATGGCATCCAGGGGGCCGTCAGGTCCACCGCGCTCAGCACCTCCTCATCCACCTGCCTGCGCGCCTCATCCAGGCTCTCCAGACTGAGCTTGGCCAGTCGTGTCAGCTCGACATCGCCGTGGGCAGCGGCCATCACCCCGTCGAGCTGGAGTCCATAGCTGCCGCCAGCCTGTTCGATCTCCTCCACCAGACGATCCAGCAGGATGCTGCTATTGCCTCCCAGGAACTTCTGCCCCAGGGCAGCGGCCCCCTCCCGCCTAGCCCCCTGGAACATGCGCACGATCTCCGGGGCAGTGACACCCAGCAATTCGCCGACCTGCCGTACCAGCGGATGTGCGTCCCGACTCAGGCCCAGGTGGGCCAGGATATGTTGCTGAAGCAGTTCACCACGCAGAACCAACTGTCCGGCCAATTCTCGCTTCGGCGCAGCCCCCGAAAGGGCAATGAGCTGTTCGATACCTTGCTGCATCTCGCCGCGCTTTTCCTCGAAACCGGCGACCAGCAACGCATCGTCCCCGGCCATCTGCCTGACCAGCGCCAGCGCTTCCTGCTCGGCACGGCTGATGGTAGCGGCACTATCGCTGGTTCTGTCGGACGGGCTGAGCCGCTCTTGAATCAGCGTCAGATCCTGTAAAAGCCCGAGCCGATCGTGCAGCGTCAAGGCGCGTTGCAATAGGGGCAGACCATTGAGCAGGTTTTGCGCAGCGCGCCATTGCTGATGAACATCCCGCACCAGGTAGTAGCTGGTGCCCAGCAGCGGAATGAAGAACAGGATACAGATCAGGCTGAACTTCATCGCGAAACTCAGGCGATTCATCAGCGATATCCCGGGACTCAGCAGAAACTTCATGGCGATACCCTCATTGTTCTTGTTCAGGCAGGGTCGTGTTCAAGTGGTGCGGCGGCACACCGCAACGCTGGTAATGGCGGCGACGAGCATAGGATAATAACTGACGAATAGTTATCTTTATAGTGCAACGCCAAATATGAGGAACGAAGATGAGCGAGCATGAAGTGGTGATCGTCAGTGGGGTTCGCACGGCCATCGGCGACTTCGGCGGCAGCCTGAAAGATCTGCCACCCACGGAGCTGGGCACCCTGGTGACGAAGGAGGCCATGCTCCGGGCCGGTGTATCGGGCACCGAAGTGGATCACGTGATATTCGGCAATGTGATCCACAGCGAGGCTCGCGACATGTACCTCAGCCGGGTAGTGGCGATACAGGCCGGCATCGCCCAGCAGGCACCGGCTCTGACGCTGAACCGCCTGTGTGGCTCAGGCCTGCAGGCGCTCATCAGCGCCGCACAGGGCATCCTGCTGGGCGACAGCAAGGTCGCGGTGGCCGGTGGTGCCGAGAGCATGAGCCGTGCGCCTTACTCCAGCAGCAGCAACCGCTTCGGCTCGCGCATGGGGGATGCGAAACTCGCCGACATGCTCACAGGCGCCCTCACCGACCCCTTCCATGGCGTACATATGGGCATCACTGCCGAGAACGTCGCCAAGAGCCATGGCATCTCCCGCGAGGAACAGGACGCCCTGGCGCTTGAGTCCCATCGCCGTGCGGCACGTGCCATCGAGCAGGGGCACTTCCGCGAGCAGATCCTGCCGATCACCCTCAAAGGCCGGGTACAGGTGCGGTTCGACACCGACGAGCATGTACGCCGCGACGCCGCGCCGGAAGACTTCTCCCGGCTCAAGCCTGTGTTCGACCGCGAAGCCGGTAGCGTCACCGCCGGCAACGCGTCGGGCCTGAACGACGGCGCGGCTGCCCTGGTTCTGATGGAGCGCAAAACCGCCGAGCAACGCGGCCTCAAACCCATGGCCCGGCTGCTGTCCTATGGCCACGCCGGCGTCGACCCGCTGCACATGGGCATCGGCCCCGTGCCAGCCTCGCGCCTGGCTCTGGCGCGTGCCGGGCTCGAAGTGAGCGATCTCGATGTAATCGAAGCCAACGAGGCCTTCGCCGCCCAGGCCTGCGCCGTCAGCCGTGAACTGGGCCTGGACCCGGCCAGGGTCAACCCCAATGGCTCGGGCATTTCCCTTGGCCACCCGATAGGCGCCACCGGTGCCATCATCGCCATCAAGGCGATCTATGAACTGCAGCGGACAGGCGGCCGCTATGCCTTGGTGACCATGTGTATCGGCGGCGGCCAGGGTATCGCCGTTGTGCTCGAACGCCTTTGAAGACAACGCTCTGGAACCAAGAAACCGGCCCCAGCGGCCGGTTTTTCGTTTCCACTTCGCAAGAAAATAACTGACATTCATTCACCTATTGACACAGATCAAGAGTCGCACGAGAACGTCGGCATGTAATTGCTGCGGGCCTTCCACCCAGCCATAACAACAACCGAGGATCAGCGTATGAGCACTATCAACTACCCCATCTACGACTGCGACCAGCATTACTACGAACCACCCGAGGCCTTCCTGCGCCACCTGCCCAAGGAGTTCCACAAGGACTTCCAGTACGTGCAGATCAACGGTCGTACCAAGCTGGCCGTCGGCGGTGTCATTTCCGACTACATCCCCAATCCGACTTTCAACTATGTCGCCGCTGTCGGCTCCCACGAAGGCTGGTATCGCGGCGACAACCCAGAGGGACTATCCCTGCGCGAGTACGGCGGCGACCCTATCCCGTCCCATCCGTCTTTCCATAATGGCGCCGAACACCTGAAGGTCATGGACAAGGAAGGCATCCACGCGGCCATCGTGCTGCCAACCCTGGCCTCGATCATCGAGGAGCGCCTGGAGCACAAGCCGGAAACCATCCAGGCGCTGTTCCACTCGCTCAACCAGTGGGTCGCCGATGAATACGGTTTCGGCAACGGCCGCCAGTTTCCGGCCGGTGCCATCAACCTGTCGGACTGCGAAACCGCCTGCAAGGAGCTGGACTTCCTGCTTGCCGCCGGTGCTCGCTGCGTACTGATCCGCCCCGCTCCGGTGGCCGGCATCCGTGGCAGCCGCTCGCATGGTTTCAAGGAGTTCGACCCATTCTGGGCGCGCGTCAACGAGTCGAAGATCTTCGTCATCCACCACGTCTCCGACTCCGGATACAACCGTATCTACCGCTGGTGGACGGCCGGTGGCCAAGGCGAATTCCGCCCCTTCGAAAAGGATCCGTTCAACGAGATGCTCGACTGGATGGGCCGTCCCATCGCCGACTCGCTGTCGGCCCTGGTCTGCCATGGTGTGTTCGACCGCTTCCCCAGCGTGCGCGTAGCGGTGCTGGAAAATGGCTCGGCCTGGCTGGAGCCGCTGCTCAAGCGCTTCGAACAGGTCTATTCAAAGATGCCCAAATCGTTCAAGCGCGATCCACTGGAAAGCTTCCGCGAACACGTCTACATCGCGCCGTTCTACGAGGACCCGGTGGACAAGGTGATCGAGCTGGTGGGTGCCGATCGCGTGCTGTTCGGCAGCGACTGGCCGCACCCGGAGGGCCTCAGCCATCCGCTGGATTTCTTCAAGGACATCGCGAACCTGTCAGACGCCGACACCAAGAAGATCATGCACAGCAATCTCAAGGGCCTGCTCGAAGGCGCTCGCAACTGACCCCATCGACAACAACAAGAGGGTACGAACATGGACATGAACGATCTCATCCTGATCAGCGTCGATGACCACGTCATCGAGCCGCCGAACCTGTTCGACAAGCACCTGCCGGCCAGATACAAGGACATCGCGCCGCGCCTAGTGACCAACGACAAGGGCGCCGACACCTGGGTCTACGACGGTCAGGTGATCCCCAACTTCGGCCTCAACGCCGTTGTAGGGCGGCCGCCGGAGGAGTATGGCATGGAGCCGACCGCTTACAGCCAGATCCGCCACGGCACTTTCGACGTGGCCAAGCGCGTCGAGGATATGAATGCCGATGGCGTGCTGGCTGCGATCTGCTTCCCGACCTTCCCACACTTCGCCGGCAACCGTCTGATCGCCTCCAGCGACAAGCGCGCGGCACTGGCGATCATCCAGGCCTACAACGACTGGCACATCGAGGACTGGTGCGGCGCGGCGCCCGGACGCTTCATCCCTCTGTCCATCCTGCCGCTGTGGGACGTGCAGGCCTGCGTCACCGAGCTCAAGCGCGTCGCAGCCAAGGGCTGCCGCACGGTGACCTTCCCGGACAATCCGGCGGCCGTAGGCCTGCCAAGCATCCACCTGGGCTACTGGGATCCGCTGTGGCAGGCGGCGGTCGAGGAACGCATCGTCATCAGCAGCCACATCGGCTCCGGCAACCAGGCGCCACACTCGTCGATGGACTCGCCGATCGACGCCTGGATCGTGACCATGCCCATGGCCATCTCCAATGCCGCCGCCGACTGGCTGTTCTCACCGGTGTTCAAGAAATTCCCCGACCTGCGTCTGTCCCTGGCCGAGGGCGGGATCGGCTGGATTCCCTACCTGCTGGAACGCGCAGACTTCGTCTACAAGCACCACCATGCCTGGACCAACGCCGACTTCGGCGAACTGCTGCCCAGCGAGCTGTTCAAGCGCAATGTGCTGACCTGCTTCATCGATGACCAGTTCGGCCTGCACAGCACCGACTTCCTGAACATGGACATGGTCGCCTGGGAGTGCGACTACCCGCACTCGGACTGTGTCTGGCCGAAATCGCCGGAAACCGTGTGGAGCGCGATCAAGCACCTGCCCAAGGAACTGATCGACAAGGCCACCCACCTCAACGCGATGCGCGAATTCCGCTTCGACCCCTTCGCCAGCCTCGGCCGCGACAACTGCACCGTGGGCGCCCTGCGGGCCAAGGCCACGCACGTCAACGTCACGCCGGTGGCCGGCATGGGCGGGCACAACCCGTCCAACCACAGCGGCCAGCCGGTGACCTCGGGTGAAGTGGTGAAGATGTTCGCCTGACCCGTCGGGCGCCCGCCCTGGCGTGGCGCCCGGCCTTTCGCGCAACCCCAGCAAGAGGAACCACACGATGCGCGTTCGCAGCCCCACCATCGACTTCTCCGACGTGCGCCCGAACTGGGCGCCGAATCGTGAGTTCGCCCAGTACTACAACGCCGCCTCCACGGTGCCGGCCCACGTCGAACCCTTCCTGGTCAAGGTCATGATGCGCGCCCGCGACGAACTGGCCAAACGCCCCGGACAGCAGCGCCTGCTGGAGGACGTGGATATATTCATCAAGCAGGAGGTGCAGCACTGCAAGCGCCATGTCGCCTTCAACCAGCGCCTGTACGACAGCGGCTACGCCGGCATGCGCGATCTGGAGGCACCCTACGAGGCCGACTACCGGCGCTGGCTGGCAGACAAACCGCTGCGTTTCCTGCTGGCCTACTCCGAAGGCTTCGAGGCCATGGGCTCGTCCAGCGCCGAAGTGTTCTTCACCGAACTGGACGACTACCTGGAGGGCGCCGACGAAAGCGCCGTGACGCTATGGAAATGGCACCTCGCCGAGGAGTTCGAGCACCGCAGCGTCTGCTATGACGTGTACAAGGCACTCTACGGCCACGGCCTGCGCGGCTACCTGTACCGCCTGTATGGCTTCGTCTACGCGGTCGGCCATATCGGCAGCCACGTCAAGCGGGTCAATGCCTACCTGCTCGAACAGGATCGTCACGGCCTGACGGCGACGGAACGCGACGCCTCGCTCGAACGCCAGCGGCAGGTCAAGCGACGCATAACCAAGGCCAGCCTGCCGCGTCTGCTCAAGGTGTTCTCGCCGTTCTACGACCCGGCCCGCAAGCAGGCGCCGTCCGGTATGGAACACTACCTGAATCTCTGAAAGTGCAAACGCTGCGCGTGCCTCCCAGCGGGCTATGAACGCGGCAAAGGCTCATTGACGTAATGAGACACCCGCGGCGGCTCCTCCCCCCTGTGCAGGGCCAACACCTGCGCCTCGGCCTCACGATCCGCCAGGGTGGCGCGGGTCTGCTGGCGCAGGTAATCCGACCAGGAGTCGACTATAAAGCGCTCCACATACCAGTCAGGTTGTTCCAATTCGCGGTACAGACGCCAGAAACCGGCACCATCCCGGCGCCGCTTGACCCCCACTGCATGGATACGACGCAGGAACTCCTGGCGATCCTCTTCGTGGACTTGGTAGGCAATCTGGATGGCTACGGGACCGTCCTGGGGTTGCAGCTCCGCGAAAGAGAACACCGGCACCTCGCTGGTCGAGGGCGTGACCTCGGCCTCCTCGCCCAACCGGGTGGGATGGCGCCACATGACCAGCAACGAAATGGCGACGGCTATCGAGGAAACCAGCAGTGCCTCACGGGTTCCCATCTGTGTAGCCACCAGACCCCAAGCAGCCCCCCCCATGGCCAGCGAACCCTGGAACACCAGCATGTAGATGGCCACGGAGCGGGCGCGTATCCAGGGTGGCACTGCGGACTGGATCGCCACCAGGTTGGTAGTGCCCACGCACATCCAGCCGATCCCGGCGACAAACAGCGCACCGCACTGGATCCAGATGTTCTCCAGTTGCGCCACCACCAGTACACCCAAGGCATAGGCGAGGCAGGCCACCGCCAGCATCCGGTTGATCTCCAGTCGCGATCGCAGCACCGGCAGCACCAGGGCACCGAACATGGTTCCGGCGCCTACGCTGCCAAGCAGTAGACCATACCCGCCTGCGCCCCCCGACTCACTGGCCACCACCGCCAGCAACGCCCACAAACCGCTACCCGCCGTGACGAACGCCAGTGTGCGCAAGCACTGCGCCCGTATCACTGCGGAGTGACGGGCATAGCGCAACGCACCACGAAGGCCGGACCACAGGCTTTCGGCGGGCAAGGCATGCGCATGCTCCGTACGACGCATATGCAGCACCACCAGCAGCGAGCCAAGCAGCAGTATGGCGCAGATGACGAATACGCTGACGATACCCGACACAGCCACCACCCCACCGGCCAGCGCCGGGCCAATGGCCCTGGCCGAACTGTAGGACACCGAGGACAGCGCCAGCGCCGAAGCCAGGAAGCCGCGCGGAACCGATTCGGCCTGGGTGGTGTACCAGGCCGGGCCCTGCAGGGCGAAGCCGATGCCGAAAGCAAAGGTCAGCCCGAGCAACAGCATCGGGCCGACCAGCCCACTGACACAGGCCAGCACCAGAGCCAGCGCCGCCAGCAGCATGCCGACCTGGGTCACCAGCAGGTAGCTGCGCCGGTTGAAGATATCGGCGAACACCCCTCCCGGCAGACCGAAGAAAAAGGCCGGCAGGCTGATGGCGGTCTGCACCAGCGCCACCAGCATCGGCGAAGTGGTCAGCGACACCATCAGCCAGGCCGCCCCGACGTTCTGCATCCAGATCGCCAGGTTCATCGCCAGGGCACCCAGCCACAACCAGCGAAAAGTGGGGAAGCGCAAAGGCGCCCAGAGAGAGCTAGTGCTATCGGTCATCGGATATCCCGTTTCTGCGCAAGCGGCCTCGGCTTGACTCGCCGTTTGAATGCACGCATATTAAAAACTAACTGATTGACAGTTTTTACCCAATGCAAGCCCTAGTCAACCGACCAATGAAGGGTGGCCCGAACAAACAATGACCAATAGACAGCTATCCACCTTCAATTCGCAACCACACTCCAGGCGTCGACCATGAGCCTATGCCCCGATCTCGAATTCCAAGGGTTCCTCAAAGAGGGGCGCTTCATGCTCCAGCGCAGTCGCTCCAGCCAGCGCCATTTCTTCTATCCGCGAGTGCTGGAACCCGGCACCGGTGCCACCGACCTGGAATGGGTGGAGGCCTCGGGCCTGGGCACGGTCTATGCGGTCACCGTGGTACGCCCCAAACCGCCAGTCGAGCCCTATACCGTGGTGCTGGTCGACCTGGACGAAGGCCCGCGCCTGATGTCCCGGGTCGAGGGCCTGCCGGCCGACCAGGTGCACATCGGCTTGCGCGTCAAGGCACGCATCTGCGCAGGCCCGGAACAGTCCTTCGTCGTTTTCGACCCACACAGCAACTAGGCGAACATCATGGCCAACAACAACCCGATGTCTCTTGCGGGACGCACCATCATCATCACCGGCGCCGGCCAGGGCATCGGCCTGGGCATCGCCCGACTGGTCATCGAGCTGGGCGGCAACGTCGCGGCCGTCGATCTCAACGACGAGGCGCTACACGGCGCCGCCGCCGACCTGGGTGAGCGCTACCTGCCGCTGGTAGGCGGCGTTTCCGACGCGGCCTTCGTTGAACACGCCGTGGCCACCGCCGTGGAGCATTTCGGCGCGGTGCATGGCCTGGTCAACAACGCCGGTATCGGCCGCCCGGCAATGATCGAGAAGATGACCCTGGAGCAATGGCAACTGGTGCTCGACGTGCACCTGACCGGCTCCTTCCTGTTCACCCAGGCCGTCGGCCGCCACCTGATCGAGCGCAGCAAGGCCGGCGACCAGGCACCCGGAGCCATCGTGTTCATTTCCTCGGATGCCGGTCGACGCGGCAGCCTCGGGCAGATCAACTATTCGGCGGCCAAGTCGGGCATGTTCGGCATGGCCATGACCGCCGCCCGCGAATGGGCCAAGTACGGCGTGCGCGCCAACGCCGTGTGTTTCGGCATGGTGGAGACCGCCATGACCGAAAAAGTGCGTACCGACCCGCGCTTCCTCGACACTTACCTGCAGCAGATCGCCTTGGGCCGCTTCGCCACGCCGGAGGAAGTCTCGGTGCCGGTATGTTTCCTCCTCTCCGAAGGCGCCTCCTACATCACGGGCCAGGTGCTGTCGGTCAACGGCGGCTACACCATCGCGGTATGACCATGAACGAATTGCATCCAGAAACACTCGGCGGTATCCGTGTCCTCGACATGACCCGGGTGATAGCCGGCCCTTACGCCGGGCAGATTCTTGCCGACCTCGGCGCCGAGGTGATCAAGGTCGAACGCCAGGGTGAAGGCGACGACATCCGCCGCATCGGCCCCCCTTGGATCAAGGGCACCGAAGGCCAGTCGCACCAGGAATCCACCTACAGCCAGGCGGCCAACCGCAACAAACGCTCGATCACCGTGGACTTCGCCCAGGCCGAAGGCGCCGGGCTTATCCGCCAACTGGTGGCCAACTGCGACGTGCTGCTGGAGAACTACCGCACCGGCACCCTGGCCAAATACGGCCTGGGCTACGACGATCTGAAGCGAATCAATCCACGGCTGATCTACTGCTCGATCACCGGCTTCGGTCAGACCGGCCCCTACGCCAACCGCTCCGGCTATGACTACTTGGCTCAGGCCATGGCCGGGGTGATGTCGGTGACCGGTCATCGCGACGGAGAACCCGGCGACGGGCCGATGCGCGTAGGCATCCCGGTGGCGGATATCTGCGCCGGCCTGTACGCCGCAATCGGCGTGCTCGGTGCGCTCAACCACCGCCACGCCAGCGGCGAGGGCCAGCACATCGACGTATCGTTGTTCGACTCCCAGGTCGCCACCCTGCTCAACACCTTCTCCGCCTGGTTCAACGGCGGCCAGGAACTGGGCCGCACCGGCAACGATCACCCGAGCGCCTCGCCCTACGGCGTCTACCAGGTGGATGACGGCTACATCCTGATCGCCACCTTCAACGACCGCGAGTTCATCCGCCTGGCCAAGGCCGTGGGGCGCGAGGACTGGGTCGAGGATCCGCTCTTCGCCAAGAACGGCGCACGGGTAGCCAACCGCAAGGAACTCTCGAAACAGCTCACCGAAGCCCTGCGCGGCCGCAGCAAGGATCAGTGGATCGAGCACCTGAATGCCAACACCGTGTCCTGCGGGCCGATCAACGGCATGGCCGACCTGGAACATGATCCCCATGTGATCGAGCGCGAAATGATTGTCACCCAGCAGCATCCGCTGAACGGCAGCGTGCGCAGTGCGGCCAGCCCCATGCGTTTCTCGGCCACACCGGTGCAATACAAGCTGCCGCCACCCGCCATCGGCGAACACACCGACAGCGTGCTCGGCGAATGGCTCGGCCTTTCTGCCGCGCAGATCGCCGACCTGCGCCAGCGCAACGTGATCTGAGGAAGCCATCGTGACCAGTGCCTTCAACTTCAACCCGCTCGTGCTGCCCGCCAGCCTCGAGCCCCTGCGCCAAGAGGTTCGCGCCTTCCTCGCCGAAGCCTCGCCGGCATGGTCCGGCTGGAAAATCGGCCACTCCTGGACCGGCTTCGACCGCGAGTTCAGCCGTGCAGTCGGCAAGCGTGGCTGGATCGGCATGACCTGGCCGACAGCCTATGGCGGCCATGAACGCTCCGGCCTGGAGCGCTACGTGATGGTCGAGGAAATGCTCGCCGCCGGCGCGCCCCTGGGTGCCCACTGGTTCGGCGACCGCCAGAGCGGGCCGCTGCTGCTGCGCCTGGGCACGGAGGCGCAACGTCAGCGCTTCCTGCCACTGATCGCCAGGGGCGAGGCATCATTCTGCATCGGCCTGAGCGAACCGGATTCCGGCTCCGACCTGGCCTCGCTGCGCTCGCGCGCCACCCGTGTCGAAGGTGGCTGGCGCCTAAACGGGCGCAAGGTCTGGACCACCAATGCGCACCTGTGCGACTTCATGATCGGCTTGTTTCGCACGGGTGGCTCAGCCGACGAGAAACACAAGGGCCTGTCGCAGTTCCTCATCGACATGCGCTCATCCGGCATCGAAGTGCGCCCCATCCACGACCTGACCGGCGAGGCCCACTTCAACGAGGTGACCTTCGATGACGTATTTGTCGCCGACGACATGATCGTTGGCCGCGAGGGTGATGGCTGGGCGCAGGCCAGTGGCGAACTGGCCTTCGAGCGCAGCCAGCCGGATCGCTACATGAGTGCCTTCCCGCTGCTGCCGCTGACCATTGACGCCCTGCGTGCGAACGGCAGCGACGACCGCCTGGCCGCCCGCCGCCTCGGCGAAGCCGTGGCCGAGATCGCCGTCCTGCGGGAAATGTCGCTGTCGATCGTCGGGCAACTGCAGGATGGTCACTCCCCCGCCAGGGAAGCCGCCCTGGTGAAAGACCTTGGCAACATCCACGAGCAGCGCATGCCGGATCTGGTTCGCGAGTTGCTGGACTGCCCGTCGAGTATTGCCTGCGGCGACCAGCTCAGCGAGCTGCAGGCGTTCCTCGTGCAGAACGCCCCCTCTTTCTCCCTGCGCGGCGGCACCCGGGAAATCCTGCGCGGCATCATCGCCAAGGGGCTTGGACTTAAATGAGTAACAGTGAAATGAACATCAGCGAAATGCTCGCCGAACAGGTGCAGCGCCTGTTCGCCGACCGCATCAACCGCGAGGCCTGGGTCGATGCCGAGGATGGCCAACTGAACCAGGGCCTCTGGCAGGACGTCGAGGCCTTGGGCATCACCCTCGCCCTCGGCAGCGAGGACGCCGGCGGCGCCGGCCTCAGCTGGGCCGAGAGCGAGCCGATGCTGCGCCTCTGCGGCACCCACGCCACGCCGCTGCCGGTCGGTGAAACCAGCATTGCCGCCTGGGCGCTATCCCGTGCGGGGCTGGAGGTACCGCAAGGCATGCTGGCCATCTGCGACGAAGTCTTCCAGCTGGACGCCCTCGGCAGGCTGCAAGGCCAGGCTGCCCAGGTGAGCTGGCTGCCAATGGCCGGCCATGTGCTGCTCGCCGCCCAGCGCGAGGGCCTCATGCATCTCTGCCTGGTACGCAGCGACGCCGGGCATCAACAGGCCATCGACACGCTCGACCGCCTGCCCTGCGCCCGCTTCGAACTGGAAGACGCCATCCCCCTGCAAAGCGCCACGGCGCCGTTCCTCGACGAGCTGGGTCTGCGCCCCTATCTCGCCACGCTGCGCGGCATGCAGATGGCAGGAGCTCTAACCCAGGTGCTCGATCTCTGTGTGGAATACGCCAACACCCGCGTGCAGTTCGGCAGGCCAATCGGCAAGTTCCAGGCGATCCAGCAAATGGTCGCCGAACTTGCCTCCCAGACTGCCGCCGCCCAGGTCGCCGGCCTCTATGCCGCCCGCCAGGTGGATGCCGGCAACGCCAGCTACGGCGCCGCTGTGGCCAAGAGCCTGGTCGGCCGCGCCGCTACCCGCGCGGCCGCCATCGCTCACCAGGTGTTCGGCGCCATCGGCGTAACCGACGAGCACAGCCTGCACTACTACACCCGCCGTCTCTGGCAATGGCGGGCCGAGGCCGGCAGCGAGCATTGGTGGTCGGAGCGGATTGGCCGGCAGGTGCTGGCACAGGATGGCACCCAGCTATGGCAGCGACTGACCACACCTGTCAGCGCATGAAACGAGCGCCCCTCTTTTGGTGGAGGGGCGAACTCCTCTAGCCGGCTTTATCCTGAAACGCGGAACAGCACTAATCTGGCCGTCTACAAACCAGACTCCAGACCTCCGCCTGCGCCCTTATGCAGATCAAGCGAAGGAGCCAGCCTGCTGGTCATGATCGTCGATAGCCGATCACCTATTGGTCGGCCACAGCGCGCAGGCACACACAAAACGAATACGCTCAGCGCTTGCCAGCCAGCGTTATCGAAACCGACTCGGTGAAGCGCAGGGCGTGCGGTTTATCCACCTCCACTTCAGCGTAACGCACACGCGGATCCCGCATCGCCAAATCGAGAATCTCCTGAGTCAGGCGTTCCAGCAAGGCGAAACGATTGCCCTCGACATGGCCGATGATCGCCTTGGTGATGGTGCGATAGTTCAATGCATGTTCGATATCGTTGTCCCGCACCGCCTCGGCGGCGGGATAAAGAATAGTCAGGTTAATCAGCACATCCTGCTTATTGAGAATCTCCTCTTCCTTGATGCCGATATGGGTGCGCAAACTCAGATTCTTGACACGGATGCGCGCCATGCCAGGTTGTAGGCCCGCCATTGGCTACTTTCGTCCGATCAGTTGGAGGAACTCGCTGCGGGTTGCCGGGTTGTTGCGGAACTCACCGAGCATCACCGAGGTGACCATGGACGAGTTCTGCTTCTCCACACCGCGCATCATCATGCACATGTGCTGCGCCTCGATCACCACCGCCACGCCGAGGGCGCCGGTGACCTGTTCGATGGCTTCGGCGATCTGCCGGCTGAGATTTTCCTGGATCTGCAGGCGGCGGGCGAACATGTCGACGATGCGCGCCACCTTGGACAGGCCGAGCACCTTGCCGTTGGGAATGTAGGCGACGTGAGCCTTGCCGATGAACGGCAGCAGATGATGCTCGCACAGCGAGTACAGCTCGATGTTCTTCACCAGCACCATTTCGCTGTTGTCGGAGCTGAACAGTGCGCCGTTGGTGACTTCCTCCAGCGTCTGCCGGTAGCCGTGACAGAGGTACTGCATGGCCTTGGCAGCGCGCTTGGGGGTGTCCAGCAGGCCTTCACGAGCGGGGTTCTCCCCGATACCGAGCAATATCTCCCGGTAGTGCTGGGGCATGGATTCGCTCATCAGCATCTCTCCCATTGATCTCATTGAACAGGCGCCTGGCAAACGCCGGGCGCTTCAGCCTCAGATGCTCTTGAGGATGGTGACCACCCCGGCGCCCCCCAGGCCGATGTTGTGCTGCAGGGCGACGCGGGCATTCTCCACCTGGCGATCACCAGCCTGGCCGCGCAGGTGCCAGGTCAGCTCGGTAATCTGCGCCAGGCCGGTGGCGCCCAGGGGATGGCCCTTGGACAACAGGCCGCCGGACGGGTTGGTGACCACACGACCGCCATAGGTATTCTGTCCGTCGAGAACGAATTTCTCGGCACCACCCTCCTCGCACACGCCGAGCGCCTCATAGGTGATGACCTCGTTGGGCGAGAAACAGTCGTGCAACTCGAGTACATCGATGTCCTCCGCCCCCACGCCGGCCTGCTCATAGGCCTGGGCCGCCGCGCGACGGGTCATGCCCGCGCCGACCACGTTGAGCATGCTGCCGGAATCGAAGCTATCGGCCGTGTCGGTGGTTAGGCTCATGCCGGCGATTTCCACGCAGTTGCGCAGGCCATGCTTGCGCGCATACGCCTCGGAAACCACCACCACAGCTGCCCCGCCACAGGTTGGCGGGCAGCACATCAGGCGCGTGACCGGGCCGAAGATCTGCGGCGAGGTCATCACCTGCTCCAGGGTCAGCGGCTCGGTGAACAGTGCATAAGGGTTGCGCAGCGCATGGCTGCGCGCCTTGACCGAAACGCGGCCGAACAGATGGGCGGAAACGTTGTACTTCTCCAGGTATTCGGCACCCGCACCGCCGAAGTACTGCGGCCCGCTCGGGGCGTTGTCGTCCCAGCCACGGATCTTGCGCACCGCCTCGTCGATCTTCACCGTGATCGGTGTGCGCAGCGCCGCGTCACCGGTGGACATGGCCCCCGGGTTCATCTGCTCGAAGCCGACCGCCAGGGCCACGTCGACCACACCGCTGGCCACAGCCTGACGCGCCAGGAACAAGGCAGAAGATCCACTGGCACAGGCATTGTTGACGTTGATTACCGGAATGCCGGTGATGCCGACACGGTACAACGCGGTCTGCCCGGAACAGGTGTCCCCGGCAACGAAGCCGGCGAAGGCCTGCTGCACTTCGGAATAGTCGATGCCGGCGTCCTTCAGCGCCAGGGCGGCGGCATCGCCCCCCATCACGTCATACATCTCGCTCTTGCCGGGCTTGGTGAACTTGACCATCCCCACACCGGCGACCAGTACCTTGTTGCTCATGTCGTACTCCTAGGGGCCACACGCCCCGTCTCTCTGCAGGGCTGTTACTTGGCGAAGTCCATGATGGTCAACGCCGCCTCGGGGCGGAACACCTTGCTCTCGGCCGCCGCCAGGCTGCGGGCATCAAAGGCCGCATCCTTGCCACCACCGGGAATGCCCTCGGCCGATACCAGCTTCAGCTCGCGCACACTCTGCCCGGAAGCGAACAGGCAATGGCCGGTGCGCTGGCCGGACAGTTCGCTGACCATGTACAGCACCACCTGTGCCACGAACTCGGGTGCCATCTCGGCCTTGGTCGCCTCGTCCATCAACGGCGCGGTGAGGGCGGAAATGGCAGCCGGCGCCAGGGTCCAGACGCGGATACCGAACTTGGCCCCCTCGATGGCCAGCACGTTGGACAACCCCCAGGCACCGCACTTGGCCGCCGCATAGTTGCTCTGGCCGAAGTTCCCCACCAACCCCGAAGTGGAGGCGGTATTGACGATCACCCCACCGCCGTTTTCCTTCATCCAGGCGAAGACCGGCTGGGTGACGGCGTACATACTCTTCAGGTTGACCTTGAGCACCGCGTCCCAGTCTTCCTCGGCCAGTTTGAGGAACGACTTGTCGCGCAGGATGCCGGCATTGTTGATCAGGATATCGGCACGACCGAACGCATCCAGGGCGGTGGTCAACAGCGACTGGCCACCCTCCACCGTGGAGATGTCCCGGGTATGCGCCACGGCGCGGCCACCGGCGGCGCGCACGGCTGCGACCACCGCCTCGGCGGTATAGCCGCCGCTCTCGTCACGCCCCAGGTCGTTGACCACCACGGCCGCGCCCTCAGCCGCCAGGAGCTGTGCATAAGAGGCACCCAGGCCACGCCCAGCACCGGTGATGATCGCGACTTTTCCTTCAAGTAGAGCCATTGTCTGTCTCCAGAATGTTCTTGTTTGGGCGGGCTTCGGCCCTTGCCCGGAGGTCTCTCCGCGCTTCGGCACGGGAGTTCCGGCACCATGAGCCAACTGAAATGCCGTCATGAAAAGCAGATCAAGCACCCGCATTCAATGCCCAACACGGGCATACTACATTATGTAACTGACTGTTTGACAGTTTTCAATCGAAGCGTAATGCTAGAGACCAGAAACGGCCCACCGAGGAATACGACGTGCCTCTCGACTACCAACGCATCAAGAACTGGCCCATCGGCGAAGGCCGGCAGAGCTACAGCACTCGCGACACCATCCTCTATGCCCTGGGCGTAGGCGCCGCGACCAGCAACCCGCTGCCTGCCGAAGACCTGCAATTCGTCTACGAGAAAGGCCTCAAGGCCCTGCCGACCATGGCCACCATCATGGCCAGTGGCGAGTTCTGGATGGCCGATCCGCAAGCCGGCATCGACCTGAGCAAGGTGTTGCACGGCGAGCAGTTCCTGCGCATCCACAAGCCCCTGCCAGCACAGGGCACCCTGATCGGCCGTGACAGCGTCGACGAGATCTACGACAAGGGCGCGGACAAGGGTGCGGTGATGTACATGTCGCGCCGCATCTACGATGCCGACACCGAAGAGCTGTTGGCCACGTCCAGCTGGTCCACCTTCATGCGCGGCAATGGCGGCTTCGGCGGCACCGCCGAAGGCCAGCCCAGACCCCATGCGCTGCCGGAAGACCGCCCCTTCGACCTCAGCATCGAGCTGCCCAGTCGTCCGGAGCAGGCGACCATCTACCGCCTCTCCGGCGATCTCAACCCGCTGCACATCGACCCGGCCTTCGCCGCCCGGGCGGGGTTCGACAAACCGATTCTGCACGGCATGAGCAGCTACGGCATGGCGGGTCGGGCGCTGGTCAAACTGTTGTGCGACAACCAGCCCGAACGCCTGCAGGTGCTCAACCTGCGCTTCGCCGCGCCCATGTACCCGGGCGAAACACTCAAGCTCGAAGTGTGGCTGGAAGGCCCGGGCAAAGCCGGTTTCCGGGCGCGCGTGGTAGAGCGCGACCTGGTCATTCTCAACAATGGCTACGTGGAATTCGCTGCCTAGCCGCCTCGAGGAATAACAAGATGAACTACTCGGAAATCACTTACGAAGTCCTCGGCCCGGTAGCCAGGATCTGCCACAATCGCCCGGCCCAGGCCAACGCGGAAACCGAGAACCTGCTGGCCGAGCTTGACCACGCCCTGGACTGCGCCAAGCGCGACGACACCATCCGCGTGCTGATCATCGGCGCCAACGGCAAGCATTTCTCCGCCGGCCACGACCTGATGGACGGCATGGAAAAGCGCGGCGACTACTCGCCCGAACAGCACTGGCTGTGGGAAAGCGAGCACTACCTGGGCAACGCCCTGCGCATCTGGGACTTCCCCAAGCCGACCATCGCCCAGGTACAGGGTGCCTGCATCGCCGGCGGCTTCATGGTCGCCAACATGTGCGACATGCTGGTCGCCGCCGACGATGCCTTCTTCAGCGATCCGGTGGGTCACAGCCTGGCCGCCGCCTCGGTGGAAGCTTTGGTACACCCCTGGGTGATGGGTACACGCAAGGCCAAGGAGTTCCTCTTCACCGGCCAGCGTCTGCCAGCCGCCGAGGCCAAGGAGTGGGGCATGGTCAACCATGTGGTTCCCCGCGCCGACCTGGAGCAGTTCACCCTGGATCTGGCCAATCGCATCGCCGCAGCCCCCCCCATCGGCATTCGCATGCTCAAGCGCTCGCTCAACCGCACGGCGGACATCATGGGCTTCCGCAACTCGATCATGGCGCATTTCGACACCCACATCCTCAGCACCTCGACCAAGGAGCACTTCGAGGTCGCGGCCGCCGGCATGCGGGCATCGATGGAAGCGGCCAAGAAAGCCCAGTCCTGATCAGAAAAATACGTGCCGTCGCTCCCGCACAGGCGGGAGCGCAGGTGCGCTGGTATGCCCCCTTCAACTGCTCCGGAGTTTCCAGGTGTCCCTCTTCTATCAAACACTTATCGACTGGCCCTTCCCCGCCGTAACCCGCCGTTACGGTCAGGAAGACTGCATCCGTTTTGCTCGCGGCTTCGGCGCGGGCGCATCGAAGGAATGGGCCACAGCCGACCGCCCCTACCTCGAACCCGGCCCGGAGCTGCAGGTATTGCCGATGTCCGCGGTAGCCCTGGCCGATGGCGAGTTCTGGCAGAAGGATCCACGCACCGGTATCGCCTGGCAACAGATCGTCCACGCCCAGGAAACCCTGCGCGTGCATCGCCCACTGGCCAGCGAAGGTGAACTGGTGGTCACACAGAAGATCGACGAGGTCTTTGATCGCGGCACCGAGAGAGGCGCCGTCATGCTGCAGACGCTGACACTCAGCGAACCGGCCGGCGAAACCGTAGCCACCATAGAAGTCACCACCGTCCTGCGCGGTAACGGTGGATTTGGCGGGAAGCCGCAAGATACACCGCGCCCCATGCCATTGCCGGAGCGCCCCGCGGATCAGGTACTGGAAATTCTCACGCCGAGGGAGGCGGATACACCCTTCCGCCTCTCCGCGGATATCGCCATCGCGGCGCAAACCCAAGGCACGACCCAGGCGATGATTCGTGGCGTCGGCTGTTTCGGCCTAGCCGGTCGCGGTGTACTGCAGATGGCCTGCGACAATGACGCCACACGTCTGCGCAGCCTGTCGGTGCGCTATGCCGGCCCGATGTACAGCGGCGAGACCATGCGCATCGAGCTATGGCGGATCGAACCAGGCCTCGCGTTGTTCCGCATGCATGCGGTTGAGCGCGACAAGCCGGTACTCAGCCATGGCCTCATCGAGTTCGAAGCCTGAGCAGGTACTCCACCAGGCAAACGGACTCAGCCCTCGGTCGTCGCTTTCGCAGCCGAGGCCCTGGTGACGCGCGGCTTGCGGGCACGAGGAGTCGGGGCGGTGCCAGCAGCCTCATCAGGCATGCCGGAGCGCAAGGTCTGCACCACGATGCGCGCAATGGCCGCGTTGATTCGCTTGGAACCCAGCCCGCGCTCCATCACCACCGGGTCAGTCGAAGCCAAGCGCTCCATCGCCGCCTGCAGCACAGTGGCTTCGGCATAAGCATCACTTTTCTTTCGGCTGCCAACTGCCGGATTGACGGCAAGAATCAGCTTGGCAAAACGCTCGATGAACGGAATATAGGTGTTCATCCGCAGTTCCTCAAAACGCGGATCCCCCCGATCAGCCTCGAGGTTGCGGTAGCGCAGCACTTCTCGATGACGACTCCAGACCCCGTTCAACGCTTCAATCAAGCGCAGGGCCTCCTCCTCGAATCGCTCGACAGGCCAAGGCTCCTCAAGCAGCTTCGATACATTGGCCATATCTTCACCGGCCTCCAGGGCCAGCGAATAGAGCACATCCTGAACATCATCGAAGTACATGTAGAAGCTGGCAGAGGACGTACCTGCAGCCTTGGAGATGGCAACGGCCGTGATGTCCACCAATGGATGGGTGAAAAGCAGGCGCCGAGTAGCGGCCATCAAGCGCTGGCGTGTTTCCTGGCCCTTACGGCCCAGCACCTGCCCCTGCTTGTTCATGCTGATTTCATACGCCATGCGCGACCCTCTCTCCCTTTAACTCATGAATTCAAGATTGGCACGCCAAACCCGACGTCGACCTGCCTGAGGCCATTAGCCCCTCGAACCTGACGAGCGCAAGCACCCTAATAATAAACAAAATGACAGCTCTCAGTCGAATCTATAAAGGGTAATCCAACAACACCACCTACCCATATCCACTAGACCCAGCACCTTTACGTCATCAGCAAGGATCGAAAATAGCACCACCCCCTATACATAACTGACACATTTACAGTTATTATAAGGGCATGGCCCACGCACACCCACCCAGTGCATGGAAACCCAGAAGACAGCTCAGGAGGCGACATGCCGAACATGGTTGCAGAAAAAGTCGTAGTCATTACCGGGGCCGGGAGCGGTATAGGCCGGGAGTTTGCCCTGGCCTTCGCGGCACAGGGCGCACGTGTTGTGGTCAACGATCTGGGCCGAACCGAGTCGGGGGGTAGCGCAGCCGAAGTCGTAGTCGGGGAGATTCGCGCAGCGGGCGGCGAGGCCGTGGCGAGTACCGACAGTGTCTCCGAGTGGGTATCCGCGCAGCGCATCGTGCAAACCGCCATGGATCACTTCGGCAAAGTGGATTGCGTGGTCAACAATGCCGGCATCGTCCGCGACCGCTTCTTCTTCAAGATGAGCCTCGAAGAATGGCAAGCCGTGATCGACGTCCATCTCAATGGCTCCTTTTATGTCGCTCGTGCCGCGGCCCCGTACTTCAAGGCCCAGAACAGCGGTGCCTATATCCACATGACCTCTACCAGCGGGCTGATCGGCAATCCCGGGCAGGCCAACTATTCGGCGGCCAAGCTGGGCCTGGCGGGCCTGTCGAAGAGCATTGCCCTCGATATGGCACGCTACAACGTGCGTTCCAACTGCATCGCTCCCTTTGCCTGGACCGCCATGACCGCCTCGGTTCCCACCGACGATCCGGAAACCGCCGCGCGCATGGAGAAACTCAAGACCATGGAGCCCCGCAAGATCGCGCCCTTGGCGGTTTACCTGGCCAGCGATGCAGGCGCCGGCGTATCCGGGCAGGTCTTCGGCGTGCGCGCCAACGAGATCTACCTCTATTCCCAGCCCCGCGTGCTCCGCTCGGTACACCGCAGCGATGGCTGGACACCGGAAAGCATCGCCGAACATGCCATCCCCGCAATGAAAAATTCCTTTTACGAGAACATCCCCTCGCCCCAGCTCACCACCTGGGATCCGATCTGACTGTTCTGACAAGAACCACGAGGCGCGCAGCATGAGCGAGATCGAAACCATCGGCACCGGCTTCACCTGGGACGAACTGCCAGTAGGCCGCAGGTTCAAGACCTACGGCCGCACCATCACCGAAGCGGACATCGTCAACTTCATTTCCGCCACCGGCATGCTGGAAGTGCTGTTCACCAACCAGGAGTTCCTGCGCGACGCGGGCTTCGACGGTCGCCTGGTGCCCGGCGGCCAGGTCTTCTGCATGGCCGAGGGCCTGCTGTTCCAGACAGCCCTGCAGGGTGTGGGCGTGGCCTTCCTGAACATGGAGCTGGACATCAAGGGGCCGACCTTCGCCGGCGACACCCTGCATGTCGAGGTGGAGGTAATCGAGTCCCGCCCGAGCAAGGGCAAGCCAGGCATGGGCCTCGTGCGCACCCGCAACCAGGTAATCAAACAGGATGGCAGCGTGGTCATGGTGTATACCCCGTTGCGCCTGGTGAAAGGCCGCGAGAACCTGCAGGCCTGAGCCGACGCCAGGCGCACTGCTCCCCATAGCCGGAGGTGAAAATGAAACAAGTCCGTTTGTACGGCCCGCAGGATCTGCGCATCGACGACGTACCGATGCCTCAGGCCGGTTCACGGGACGTGGTGGTCAAGGTCGCCGTGTTCGGCATCTGCGGCAGCGACCTCAACTTCGCCAGGAATGGCTACATCGGCAGCCCGAGTCCGCAACCGATGCCCCTCGGGCATGAACTGGCAGGCACCGTATACCAGGTGGGTGAGGCGGTGCGGGACATCGCGATCGGCCAGCGCGTCGTGGTTCACCCGATGAAGGGGAGCAATCGCATTGGCACTGGCGACCCCGAACATGGCGGCTTTGCCGAATTCCTGCTGGTACGCGATGCGGTTCTGGGCGAATCGATCTTCCCCATTCCCGACAGCCTGGCGTTCGAGCGCGCCGTCCTGACCGAGCCCGTCGCAGTCGGCGTTCACGGTCTGAACCTGTGCCAGGCCGAACCTGGCGACCGGGTCGTCCTGTTCGGTGCCGGCCCCATCGGCCTCGGCGTCGTTGCCGCCCTCAAACATCGTGGCGTCGAGCGAATCGCCGTGGTCGACATTGTCGACGAGCGGCTGGAACGCGCCCGCCAGCTCGGCGCCGAGCAGACCATCAATCCGGCACGGGAAGCACTGGAGACCGCGCTGCAGAAGAACTTCGGCACCGTCCCCGGCAAGCTCACGGGACAACCCCTGGTGGACTGCTCCCTGTACATCGACTGCGCCGGACAAGGCGCACTGCTCCAGCAGACGGTCAGCATGGCCAAGGACATGGCCCGTATCCTGATACTGGCCACCCACAAACAGCCGGTAGAGCTGGACATGGTTCAGATCCTGATCAAGGAGCTCGCCATTCACGGCTCCCTGTCCTACCCCAACGAGTTCCCGGAAGTCCTCGCGATGCTGGGTGACGATCGCCTGACGCTCGAAGGCATGTGCAGCCACACGTTCAAGTTCAACCGCTTCGCCGAAGCCTTTGCCATGGCACAGGATCCGCACCAGTCCGCCAAGGTACTGGTGCATATCGACTGAAGGCAGCCTGTCGTACCTGGTCGACAAAACCACAAATGACAAACGAAAACGATGCCATCAACTGGCACAGCCTGAACCCGGAGTAGATATGAAGAAGTGGCAATGCTTTTTCTGCAGTTTCATTTATGACGAGGCCCTGGGCCTGCCTGATGAAGGCATCGCGCCCGGTACCCGCTGGGAAGATGTTCCGGAGGACTGGATCTGCCCTGAATGCGGGGCAACCAAGGAAGACTTCGCCATGCTGGAAATAGACTGAATCGAGCCTGGTGCTCCTGGAGAACTACCATGAAAACCTCCCACCCACAGGCCTGCGCCTTGATCGTCGGCGGTGGCCACGCCGGTAGCGAGGCTGCCGTCTCGTTGCGCCAGAACGGTTTTGAAGGGCGCATCCTGATCGTCAGCAATGAACCCGGTCTGCCTTACCAGCGCCCACCGCTGTCCAAGGCGTTCCTAGACGGAACCCTCGCCGCAGAAGCCCTGCCCATTCGCCCGGCCGCAGCCTATGAGAAAGCCGCCATCGAGATGTTGAATGGGGTGGAGGTCAGCAGCCTGAACCTCGACGAACGGTACGTTCGCCTTGCCGATGGACGGGAGTTGCCCTGGAACCACCTGATCCTGGCCACCGGCAGCCGGGCACGGCGGCTCGATATCACCGGAGCAGGCGAGCGCCAAGCGGACAACCTGCACTACCTGCGTAGCCAGGCGGACGCCGAACGCCTTCGCGATCAACTGGTGGAGGGCCAGCGCTTGGTGATCGTCGGCGGAGGCTACATCGGCCTGGAGGTCGCTGCCGCCGCCCGCAAAAACGGGCTGCAGGTCACGGTATTGGAGGCCCAGACTCGCGTGCTGGCACGCGTTACGGCCGCCGAAGTATCGAGCTTCTACGAACAGGTACACCGTGCCGCCGGCATCGAACTGCATGTGAACGCCCAACTGGAGCAGCTCTGCCTCGACGCCTCGGGCCGGAAAGTGGAGTCCCTGGTCACTATCGACGGCACACGCATTCCGCTCGACCTCGTGCTGATCGGCGTAGGTGCCATAGCCAACACCGCATTGGCCGAACAGGCTGGCCTTGCGGTGGAGAATGGCATACTGGTGGACGACCATTCCCGCACCAGCGCCACCGATGTCTACGCAATCGGCGACTGCAGCAATCATCTCAATGAGCACTACAGCTGCCGCATGCGCCTGGAGTCCATCCCCAACGCCATTGAACAGGCACGCGCCGCAGCCGCGGCCATTGTCGGCAAACAGGCCCCCTACCGCTCGCTACCCTGGTTCTGGTCGGATCAGTACGATCTAAAGCTGCAGATTGCCGGCATCAGCCAGGGCTACGACCAGGTGCTGCTGCGAGGCTCTAGGGCGTTGCGCTCTTTCGTGGCCTTCTATGCGCGTGAAGGACGCCTGATCGCGGCCGACTGCGTCAACCGGCAGCAGGAGTTCATGGCCATCAAGAAACTCGTACAGATGGGATTCTCCGGCGCGCTCGAAAACCTGTCCGACGAGTCGGTCAGCCTCAAGGATCTGGCGGCCAGCCTCGCAAGCTGAGCCGCAGGAACACGCTGCATGTCCAGGATCGAAGAGATCAGATCCAACGCCATCCAGTTGATCGCACTGCACGGCTTCGGGGCTGTTTCGCTGCGACAACTGGCGAAGAGCTGCGGCCTGCAGGCGGGCTCACTCTATGCCTACTACAGGAGCAAGGATGATCTCCTGCTCGACCTGATCACCAGTTATATGGAGGATCTGCTGCAGTCCTGGCAAGACTTCGCCAGACAGTCGCGCAACCCGCGGCATTGTCTTGAAGCCTTTGTCGCCCACCACCTGTCTTTCCAGAGCGAGCGCAAGGCCGAAAGCCTGATCGCCAGCATGGACTTGCGCAGCCTCCCGGAAGGCAGCCGACAACATATCATCGCGATCAAGACCTGCTATGAACGGGAACTGAAGAACCTACTCGCCTCAGGTGCAGACCAGGGCCTTTTCGCGCAGAACAACTTGGCAAGTACGGCTATTCTCTCCATGCTGACGGGACTCGGAATCTGGCAGGAAGGCTGTGATGGCGACCCACAAGCCCTTATTCCCCTCTGCCAACGGATCGCCCTGCAGATAGCCGGCGCCGAGACTCGAACTCACCTACCGGCATTCTCGTAGTAACCAACCGATATCAGGTACGTCCCTACTCGCCGAAAATAGGTGTGCTTGCGCTCGATTTTCCGGCTCAGTGGATTCTCCCAGAGATAATCGTACTCCCCGGTGCTCTTTTTCTCCGCCGCGGCCAGCATTGCCTGCCCAACCGGCTTGCCCTGGGGATCCTTCACCCGGCGAAAGTCGGTACCGACCACGCGCCGGTTATAGCCATGAGCCACGTAGCGTGATGTGCTCATGTCGACGACAAAGACGTACAGATCATCCTGAAGGAAAGCCAGGTTCTCAGCGTTGATCGCCGTAAAGGTCTGTTGCGGCTCGGAAGCCACCGCTGTGGCAGCCTTTTCCAGCAACTCCAGGGCATTGGCCTGGGATGCTCTCGAGACGAAATATCCGGCCCCCAGAAGCACATCGCCAACACGCTGAAAGAGAACCCGCTTGCGTTCGACACGGCCGGTTTGCCAGTTTCTCCAGCGATACTCCGCCTCTTGAATCCCCTGCCCCTCCTGCACCTCGAGCGCTTCAGTGAAGGACTTCTTCAGATCCGATGGCAGCTGTGCCAGCAGATTACTACCAATAAGGCTGGCAGAAGGCCCGCCGCTGGCCAACATCACGCCGTTCACATCCAGCACATAGACATAGTGGCTGCCACGCACGAAAGCCCCTTGCCGACTGAATACAGGCAAGGCTTGCGTTCTGTGCTCTCGATAGTAGGCCACGGCGCTTTCCAGCAGCTCTCGCGCCTCACGCTCATCCGCTTGATAACCATCGGGAACAGCACTGGCACCCGTAGCGACCATCAACCCCACCACCAGACCAACCCAGCACAGAACCTTTCCTAAACCCATAGCGGTCATCCCCAACTCATCCCTCGGCCACAAAGGTGACATTATATTACTTGTAGAGCAGGTACTCCACCCTGGCAATTCGCTGCTCATGCGCCTAAGAACCTTGGCCTATTGACAGTTTCCAGCTTCGACGGGAAGGTAAGAGCCAGGCCGGCAGGCCATCACTCAGCAAGAACAGCTACCAATAACTGACTATTTGTCCGTTTTTCTATTGCCGAACAGCCCGGCTCGGGGTAACTTTCGATATCGCACACAACAAAAAACTACGAGCAGCCCGATCCACCTGATGAGGGGCCGCTTAAGCGCTGGAGATAACGCATGAAACTCGATGATCTCATTCTTGTCAGCGTCGACGACCATATCGTCGAGCCACCTACCATGTTCGAGCAGCACCTCACCACTGCCCAGAAAGCCTTCGCCCCCAAGGTACTGAAAGACAAGAACGGTGCCGATTACTGGCTCTTTGAAGGCCGTCGCGCCGGCAATATCGGACTCAACGCCGTGGTCGGCCGCCTGCGCGAAGAGTACGGCTGCGAGCCGATTTCCTTCGACCAGATGCGCAAGGGTGCCTGGGATATCCACGCCCGTATCGACGACATGAACGCCAACGGTCTACTTGCGTCGCTGAACTTCCCCAGCGTGGTGACCTTCGATGGCAGCCTGTTCCACCAGTTCAACAACAAGCAGAATGCCCTGGCTCTGTTGCAGGCCTACAACGACTGGCATATCGACGAATGGTGCGGTAGTTACCCGGGGCGCAACATCCCCAACGCCATAGTGCCCTACTGGGACATCAACGCCACCGTTGCGGAGATCAAACGCGTCGTGGCCAAGGGCTGCCATGCCATCTCCTTCTCCGACAACCCCTCGCTGAAAGGCCAACCTAGCATCCATGACGCCCACTGGGAGCCGCTGTGGAAGGTCTGTGCGGAAAACAAGGTGGTGATCAACATCCATATCGGCTCCGGCGCCCAGGCCCCTCACGCCTCGATGAACTCGCCGATCGATGCCTGGATCATCACCATGCCGATTTCCATCGTCAACTCGGCGGCCGACTGGCTGCACCTCAAGGCCCTGCACCGCTATCCGGATCTGAAGATATCCCTGTCCGAAGGCGGTATCGGCTGGATTCCCTACTTCCTCGAGCGCGCCGACTTCGTCCACGAGCACCACAAGGCATGGACCTATGCCGACTTCGGCAACAAGAAGCCCAGTGACGTGTTCCGCGAGCACTTCCAGACCTGCTTCATCGACGACCGCTTCGGCCTGAAGAATCTCGATGAGATAGGCGAAGACAACGTTTCCTATGAATGCGACTACCCGCATTCCGATACTGTCTGGCCGGAATCCGCTGACATGCTGCTGGCATCCTTGGACGGTCTATCGGATCGTGCAATCGACAAAATCACCCATGGCAACGCCCTGCGCCTTTACAACTTCGACGCCTTCGGCAAGATGGGCGGCCGCGACAAATGCACCGTCGGAGCGCTACGTGCCTTGGCTCAGAACGTCGATACCGAACCCAAGTCCTATGGCGGGCCGGCCCCACTGGCCGAAGGTGAAGTACGCCGCCGAGTGACCTCTGGCGACATCATCAAGATGTTCACAGCAGTGGGCAAGGCAGACGGCCAGATCATGGCCGAAGAAGAAGCCTGATAGCCTGCACCAAGGAAAACGCCCCGCTTGACGGGGCGTTTTCGTTTGATAGCTCCCACGTCGAGGCGTCGAACCATCAGCATGGGAGCCTGATCCTGGAGCGCTACGCATCCCGCAGACGTAAAGCGTCTGTAGCAGCATTTCCACGCGGGCGGTTCGACGCCTCCACGTGGGAACGCTCAGAATCCCTGGTGCCACGTCATCGATCAAGTGCCGGTTTCCGTCTTTCCGCAGGAGCGGGCAAACTGCTTCCCGCGGATGAGCAGAAACGCATCCGCTGGGAAAGTTGGGGACTTGTGCCTGGCTATTCCACCAGGCCCTGTTTCAGAGGGCTTGTTCCAGTTCCGGAACGAGTTCGAAGAGGTCGCCCACCAGGCCGTAGTCGGCCACCTGGAAGATCGGCGCTTCTTCGTCCTTGTTGATCGCAACGATCACCTTGGAGTCCTTCATGCCGGCCAGGTGCTGGATCGCGCCGGAGATACCGACGGCGATGTACAACTGCGGCGCGACGATCTTGCCGGTCTGGCCGACCTGCATGTCGTTCGGCACGAAGCCGGCGTCGACGGCGGCACGGGAAGCGCCGACGGCGGCGCCCAGCTTGTCGGCCAGCGCGTACAGATGCTTGAAGTTGTCGCCATTGCCCATGCCACGGCCGCCGGAGACGACGATCTTGGCAGCGGTCAGTTCCGGACGGTCGGACTTGGCCAGCTCTTCGCCGACGAAGGCGGACTTGCCGGCATCGGCCGGGCCGGAAACCGCTTCGACTGCGGCGGAACCGCCTTCGGCGGCAGCGGCGTCGAAACCGGTGCTACGCACGGTGATCACCTTGACGGCAGCCGAGGACTGCACGGTGGCGATGGCGTTACCGGCGTAGATCGGACGCTTGAAGGTGTCGGCGCTCTCGACGGCGATGATCTCGGAGATCTGGTCGACGTCCAGCGCAGCGGCGACGCGCGGCAGGATGTTCTTGCCGTTGCTGGTGGCGGCGGCCAGGATGTGGCTGTAGCCCTTGCCCAGCTCGGCTACCAGCGGCGCGACGTTTTCCGGCAGCTGGTTGGCGTAGGCGGCGTTGTCGGCCAGCAGAACCTTGGCCACGCCAGCGATCTTGGCGGTGGCTTCGGCAGCGGCGCCAGCGTTGGCACCGGCGACCAGTACGTGAATGTCGCCACCGATCTGCTGCGCGGCGGCAACGGTGTTCAGGGTAGCGGCAGCCAGAGCGGCATTGGTGTGTTCAGCGATAACCAGGATAGTCATTTAGATTACCTTCGCCTCGTTCTTCAGTTTCTCGACCAGTTCAGCCACGGACTTGACCTTGATGCCAGCGCTGCGGGCAGCCGACGCTTCGACTTTCAGGGTCTTGACGGTGGAAGCGGTGGAAACGCCCAGAGCGTCCGGGGTAACGGTTTCCAGCGGCTTCTTCTTGGCCTTCATAATGTTCGGCAGCGACGCGTAGCGCGGCTCGTTCAGACGCAGGTCAGTGGTGACGATCGCCGGCAGGTTCAGCGCAACGGTCTGCAGACCGCCATCGATCTCACGGGTAACGTTGACCTTGTCGCCAGCCACTTCGACCTTGGAGGCGAAGGTGCCTTGGCCGAAGCCAGTCAGGGCGCCCAGCATCTGGCCGGTCTGGTTGTTGTCGCTGTCGATGGCCTGCTTGCCCATGATCACCAGCTGCGGCTGCTCCTTGTCGACCACTGCCTTGAGCAGCTTGGCCACGGCCAGGGAGTTCAGCTCGTCATTGGATTCGACCAGGATGGCACGGTCGGCACCCAGAGCCAGCGCGGTGCGCAGTTGCTCCTGGGCGGTAGCCGGGCCGATGGAGACGACGACGATTTCGCTCGCCACGCCTTTCTCCTTCAGGCGTACGGCTTCTTCCACGGCGATTTCGCAGAAGGGGTTCATGGACATCTTGACGTTGGCGAGGTCGACGCCGCTGTTGTCCGCCTTGACGCGAACCTTGACGTTGTAGTCAACCACTCTTTTGATCGGAACCAGTACGTTCATACACTCTCTCTGCGTCGGTGATGGAGAGCCGGTGCGCTGCAATAGCACTCGGCAATGTGATTTTTTCATGCAGTCGGTAGCAATCGGCTCTTGTTTCCATTCGAGAAAATGACAACAATGTCGACGCAATAACTGATTGATTGTCATTTTTGACAGTCATGACCCCCGCTGTCAACACGCATCCTTTTCGTATCGACGCCTGGTACAGAAATACACAACGGATCACATGCGTCGACAGGGTTTCAGCAGGAGCGGAATGAGTGGCTGCCTGGCTGGGCAAGTCATCCCCGGGAGGGCAATGCTGCCCCTGCTTTTTTATTCATTGCCAGGAGGTATCACTGTGCTCGAGTCCTATATCCAACACGTAAAATCACGCGAGAAGGAAGGTCTTCCTCCCCTGGCCCTGACCGCAGAGCAAACCGCCGGTCTGGTCGAATTGCTGAGGAACCCGCCCGCCTTCGAAGAACCTTTCCTTCTCGACTTGCTGACCAACTGCGTACCGCCCGGCGTCGACGAGGCTGCCTACGTCAAGGCTGGCTTCCTCTCGGCCATCGTCAAGGGCGAGGACAGCTCCCCACTGATCGGCAAGTTCCGAGCCATCGAGCTGCTGGGCACCATGCAGGGCGGCTACAACATCGCCACCCTGGTCGAACTGCTGGACGACGCCGCTCTGGGCGCCGTTGCCGCCGAGCAACTCAAGCACACCCTGCTGATGTTCGACGCCTTCCACGACGTCGCCGAGAAAGCCAAGGCTGGCAATGCCAACGCCAAGGCCGTGCTGCAATCCTGGGCCGACGGCGAGTGGTTCACCAGCAAGCCGGAAATCGCCGAGAAGTACAGCCTGGCCGTGTTCAAGGTGCCCGGCGAGACCAACACCGACGACCTCTCCCCGGCTCCTGACGCTTGGTCGCGCCCCGACATCCCGCTGCACGCACTGGCCATGCTGAAGATGGCCCGTGATGGTATTACCCCCGATCAGCCGGGCTCCATCGGCCCACTGAAGCAAATCGAAGAAATCAAGGCCAAGGGCTTCCCGGTTGCCTACGTCGGCGACGTGGTCGGTACTGGCTCCTCGCGCAAATCCGCCACCAACTCGGTGCTGTGGTTCTTCGGTGACGACATTCCGTACGTTCCGAACAAGCGCGCTGGCGGCTTCTGCTTCGGCACCAAGATCGCCCCGATCTTCTACAACACCATGGAAGATGCCGGCGCCCTGCCGATCGAGTTCGACGTATCGAACATCAACATGGGCGACGTGATCGATGTCTACCCGTACGCTGGCAAAGTCTGCAAGCACGGCACCGACGACGTCATCACCACCTTCGAACTGAAGACCCCGGTACTGCTCGACGAAGTCCGCGCTGGCGGCCGTATCCCGCTGATCGTCGGCCGCGGCCTGACCGAGAAGGCGCGTGCCGAGCTGGGCCTGGGCTCCTCCGACCTGTTCAAGAAGCCGGACCAGCCTGCTGCCAGCACCAAGGGTTTCACCCTGGCGCAGAAGATGGTCGGCAAGGCCTGCGGCGTCGAAGGCGTGCGTCCGGGCACCTACTGCGAACCGAAGATGACCACCGTCGGTTCCCAGGACACCACCGGCCCGATGACCCGCGACGAGCTGAAAGACCTGGCGTGCCTGGGCTTCTCGGCTGACCTGGTGATGCAGTCCTTCTGCCACACCGCGGCCTATCCGAAGCCGATCGACGTCACCACTCACCACACCCTGCCGGATTTCATCCGCACCCGTGGCGGCGTGTCCCTGCGTCCGGGCGACGGCATCATCCACAGCTGGCTGAACCGCATGCTGCTGCCTGACACCGTCGGCACCGGTGGCGACTCGCACACCCGCTTCCCGATCGGTATCAGCTTCCCGGCCGGCTCCGGCCTGGTGGCCTTCGCCGCCGCCACCGGCGTCATGCCGCTGGACATGCCGGAATCGGTTCTGGTGCGCTTCAAGGGCAAGATGCAACCGGGTATCACCCTACGTGACCTGGTCCATGCCATCCCCTACTACGCCATTCAGAAAGGCCTGCTGACCGTCGAGAAGAAAGGCAAGAAGAACATCTTCTCCGGCCGCATCCTCGAGATCGAAGGCCTGGACAACCTGACCGTCGAGCAGGCGTTCGAGCTGTCTGACGCTTCCGCCGAGCGCTCGGCCGCCGGCTGCACCATCAAACTGCCGGAATCGGCCATCGCCGAATACCTGCAGTCCAACATCACCCTGCTGCGTTGGATGATCAGCGAAGGCTACGGCGATGCCCGTACCCTGGAGCGTCGTGCTCAGGCGATGGAAGCCTGGCTGGCCAACCCGGTGCTGATGGAGGCCGACAAGGACGCCGAGTACGCCGAAGTCATCGAAATCGACCTGAGCCAGCTCAACGAGCCGGTACTGTGCGCCCCGAACGACCCGGATGACGCCCGCCTGCTGTCCACCGTGGCTGGCGACAAGATCGACGAAGTGTTCATCGGCTCGTGCATGACCAACATCGGCCACTTCCGCGCTGCCGGTAAGCTGCTGGACAAGGTCAAGGGCGGCATCCCGACCCGTCTGTGGCTGTCGCCGCCGACCAAGATGGATGCTCACCAACTGACCGAAGAAGGCTACTACGGTATCTACGGTAAGGCCGGTGCACGTATGGAGATGCCGGGCTGCTCGCTGTGCATGGGTAACCAGGCACGTGTGGCTGCCAACTCCACCGTGGTGTCGACCTCCACCCGTAACTTCCCGAACCGTCTGGGCGATGGCGCCAACGTGTACCTGGCCTCTGCCGAACTGGCAGCGGTCGCTTCGATTCTCGGCAAGCTGCCGACCGTCGAGGAGTACATGGTCTATGCCAAGGATATCGACAGCATGGCTGGCGACATCTACCGCTACCTGAGCTTCGACCAGATTGCCGACTTCCGCGAAGCGGCGGCGAACGCCAAGATCCCGGTCGTTCAAGCATGATAAATAATATGCCTGAGAAGAGAGACAAGGCATGAACGACCATCCCACTCGTCAACGCGTCTGGCTGATTACGGGAAGCTCACGGGGCCTTGGCGCAGAAGTCGTGGCGGCCGCCCTGGCCAATGGAGACGCGATAGTCGCCACCGCCCGGGACGCACGATCCGTGACCCGGCGCTTCGGCTCCTCCGAATCACTGCTCGCCCTCGATCTGGACGTCCGTGATGAAGCGGCGGCCAGGCGGGCCGTACAGGACGGTATCGCGCGTTTCGGACGTATCGACGTCGTGGTGAACAATGCCGGTTACGGGATTCTGGGTGCTATCGAGGAGGCCAGCGCGGAAGAGGTCAGTGCAATTTTCGCGACCAATGTCTTCGGCCTGCTCAATGTCACACGCGCCGTACTCCCTCGGTTGCGAGAACAACGCTCGGGCCACATCATCAATATATCTTCGGTCGGGGGCTACCAATCAGGCCCTGGGTTCGGCATCTACTGCTCAACCAAGTTCGCGGTGGAAGGGCTTTCAGAGGCATTGCACGGAGAACTATTGCCGCTGGGCATCAAGGTTACCCTGCTAGAGCCCGGACATTTCCGCACCGACTTTCTCGACACCTCCTCGCTCATCCCCTCGCAGAGTCTGATCGAAGACTATGCAGGGACGGCGGGGCTTGCCCGAGAAATGGGCATCAGCCATAACCATAAGCAATCCGGTGACCCCAAGAAACTGGCTCAGGCTCTACTGCAGTTGGTAACTGCCGATAAGCCGCCACTACGTATCCAGTTCGGCCGCGACGCACGGCGTATCGTCCAGGCCAAGAACGCATTTGTCGAAAGAGAGCAACTGCAATGGCAGGCGCTGGCCACAGCCACCGACTATCTCTGAGCACAGCGGCATTTGTCTTGGCAGACCATGGAGCAGGTGCCGCAACCGGTTCGCCCACCCATGCCGCCTCAGATGGGTTCCCGCCAACCGACCTCGAGTAAATCCCATGATCATCACCGGCAGCATCGAAGAATTACGCACCATTCTGCACAGTATTCGGGAGCAGAACAGGCCCATCGGCCTGGTTCCAACCATGGGTAACCTGCACCAGGGCCATCTTTCCCTCCTGGAAATGGCTCACAGGGAAAGCGGCTTTGTGGTCACCAGTATCTTCGTCAACCCACTTCAGTTCGGCCCCAGGGAGGATCTGCAGGCCTATCCGAGAACACCGCGAGAGGATCGGGAAACCCTGGCTCGAGCGGGATGTGACCTGCTATTCATCCCAGGCACCGAAGAGATGTACCCGAACGGGCTACACAGCCACTGCAGCGTGTCGGTTCCCGAGGTATCCAAAGACCTGTGCGGCAATAGCCGTCCTGGACATTTCGAAGGAGTGGCAACCGTGGTCAGTAAACTGTTCAATATCGTACAACCCAATGTCGCGATATTCGGTCAGAAGGACTACCAGCAACTGGCCGTAATCCGAGCCATGGCCCAGGATCTGAACTTTCCCGTCCGCATCCTGGGCGCACCGACAGTCCGAGCAGCCGACGGCCTTGCGCTCTCTTCGCGCAATGGCTACCTCAGTCCGGCCGAGCGCAATATCGCCCCCCTCTTGTACGAAAATCTCAAGAGGATGGTGGAAACCATTAAGAGAGGCGAGAAGGATCTTTCCGCCTTGATCCAAAGCACCGGTACAGCACTGGAGCAGACCGGTTTCAACTTGGACTACCTGGATATCCGCTCAGCGCGAACGCTGCAGGCAGCCGCTGCCACAGACCAGGATCTGGTGATTCTGGTAGCAGCGTTCCTCGGCAAGACACGCCTGATCGATAACCTGGAATGTCGCCGGCCTGCCCCATCCGAATGATCTAAGGCGGAGATAGCCAGCCCGTGGGGTCTCGAGATCTCCACGTAGCCCCTGACCTCCCACGAGCATTCTGAACTCAGGATTCGTAACGAACCGATGAGTGGCACTGCCGCGATAAGCCAAAGGTATGTACATCGCCCAGATACTGACTACCATTCAGTTATCCACTGAATGAGTACGACAAGAACAAAAAAGGGGATACCATGAAATCACTCTTCACCACCGTAGCATGCGTGCTCTTCCTGCTGGCCGGGTGCTCCGAATTCAGGCTCGGCGCTAAGGTGCAACCGCAAAACTCGGCGGCCGAGAGTTACTGCAATACTCCAGCGCACTACTGCAACCCTCCGCTGCCACAGGTCGTCTCCCTGAATAATATGTTCAGGTGATCAATTTTCCTGCCTGGAGCGTAAGCGAATAGGCATCGCACTTTACCGCTATACGGTAGTAGATTGGTTAGTTCTACAGTATGCGTCTGGGCATCCCGTCTTGCGCAACTAAACCAGTCGCCACCTATGCGGCAGCAGCTCCGTAATCTCACTTGCCCGCTGCGTCGGCAGACGCGTGAGCACGTCCTTCAAATAGGCGTACGGGTCATGCCCGTTGAGTCGAGCTGACTGGATCAAACTCATGATCGCCGCTGCCCGTTTACCGCTGCGCAGTGAACCTGCAAAGAGCCAGTTCTTGCGCCCCAACGCCCATGGCCGGATCTGGTTCTCTGCCCAATTATTGTCAATGGGTACGGCGCCGTCATCGAGATAGCGCGACAGCGCCGTCCAGCGTTTGAGGCTGTAATCCAATGCTTTGCTGATGGCCGAGCCATCGTGTGCGGATTCCACGCCATCCGGCCACCCAGTCCACGCTCATCTGGCCAGGTATTCCACGCACATCCGGCCACCTGCTCCACGGCCATCCGGCCGGGCAGTCGGAGCGCAGCGACGCAGAGTGGCATTGTTAATCTGATGTGCCCGATGTCGTCAATTTCCTCGTCCGTTTGCGCATTGATTCACCCTTCAGATTGATCCGATAAGCGTTGTGCACCAGGCGGTCGAGGATGGCATCGGCCAGGGTCGGATCGCCGATCAGTTCGTGCCAGTTGTCCACCGGCATCTGGCTGGTGACGATGGTCGAGCGCTGGCCGTAACGGTCGTCCAGTAGCTCCAGCATGTCGCGCCGTTGCTCGCCGGTGAACGGGGCCAGGCCCCAGTCGTCGAGGATCAGCAGGTCGGTCTTGGCGTAGCTGCTCATCAGCTTGGCGAAGCGGCCGTCGCCATGGGCCAGACCCAGTTCTTCCAGCAAACGTGGCAGGCTCAGATAGCGCACGCTGTAGCCCTCTCGGCAGGCCTGGTGGGCCAGGGCGCAGGCCAGCCAGGTTTTACCGACACCGGTGGGGCCGCCGATGATCAGGTTGAGGCCGTCGCGTAGCCACTGTCCGCTGCTCAGTTGCAAGATCAGCGCCTTGTCCTGTTGGCGCTGATGCCGAATTGACCCAGTTACCGAGATGGCACTGCCCCGTCCGATTTCTTGCGACCCATTGTCTGTGCTTGATTCTTGCCACTCAAAGGTAGGTCAGTCTTGCGTCGGCACGTGGATCTATTCGGCACCAGCGCCTACAAGCCGTCACCCCTTCCGGCCCAATAGCATTTACAGCCTTCTTCTCTACCGCGAACCGCTCTGCCCACATCTCGTATAAATCCTCATGAATGCGAGGATTATGTTGCAGATCAGCACGAAGCATATAAAATCCTTACGAACATGCGGAATTTTATCCTATGGCCTTACACCAGCCATAAAACCGCTCACTTGTGAGGATTTATGAAATTCGACATTGAGTCCCCTGCCGACCTCGGCGAAATCATCCGCGCCAGCCGAAAGGCCATGCGCATGCGCCAGGACGATGCGGCGGGCAGCATCGGCGTAAGCGAAAACTTTCTCGGCAAGGTCGAGCGCGGCGGCGAGACCGTGCAATGGGGAAAACTCTTCCAGGTGATTCAGGAGCTGGGCCTGACCGTCTCGGTAGAGGTGCCGGAACCGTATGCCCAGGACACCCAAGCCACCCTCGCCAAACGCCGCGAGCAGCAGGCGGCACCGTCCGCTACGGCGCAAGTGAAGTCGCCCCAAGGTGAACGCACATGACCCCGCGCACCCTGAACGTCTGGATCAACGACGCACTTGTGGGCTACATCCGCGAGCAGAATGGGCTGTGGGCGTTCGGTTATGCTCCTGCGTGGCTGGCCAGTAACAGTGCCTTCGCGGTGTGCCCGGGCTTGCCCCTGCAACCCGAGGAACACCTCGACGGCGCCTCCCACCGTCCGGTACAGTGGTATTTCGACAACCTCCTACCGGAAGAGGGGCAACGCGCCCTCCTCGCCAAAGCCTCGGCTGCCAACGTAGAAGATGCCTTTGCCTTGCTGCAGGTATACGGGGCCGAGTCCGCCGGTTCACTCACCTTGCTACCGCCCGATACCCGCCCCGCCAACGGCAGCGAAAAACCTCTGCCCTACGAGGAGCTGTCCCAGCGTATCCAGCAGATGCCGCAGGTACCGCTGGCCTATCGCTCGGCAAAAAAGATGTCGCTGGCCGGAGCGCAGCACAAGATGGCGGTCATCTACCGGAACGGCACCTTGTTCGACCCGGAGGGCTCCAGTCCCTCGACGCACATTCTGAAACCCGATCACCCGGACCGGGCCTGGGCCCACTCCGTCATCAACGAATGGTTCGTGATGACCCTAGCCAAACGTGTCGGTCTGGCTGTGCCCGAAGTGACGCGCCTGTATGTCCCGGAACCGGTCTATCTGGTGGCGCGCTTTGACCGCACCCACGATGCCGGGCACTGGCAACGCCAGCACTGCCTGGATACCTGCCAGTTGCTGGGGCTGTCACGGGAGTTCAAGTACAGCGCCGGCAGTGTCACCCGACTGGCCGAGGTGGCCGCACTCTGCGCCCCGGCGGCGGTAGCCCGCTTGGCCCTGTTCGAGTGGCTGGTGTTCAACGTACTGGTCGGCAACGAAGACGCGCACCTGAAAAACCTCAGTTTCCTGACCTACGGTGCCAAAGTCCGCCTGGCACCGTTCTACGACCTGCTGTGCATGTCGGTCTACGGCACCCGCGCGTTCGACAAAGACACCTGGCCACAGGCCGTCACCCTGGCCTGGCCCATCGAGGGCGAAGCGCATCTGAACCAGGTGACCCCGGCCTTGCTGCTGGCCGCTGCCGAGGTGATGGGCATCAAACCCGGAACAGCCCGCACAGCGATCACTCGCTTGGTGAGTAATGTTTCGACACAGGCAAAGCAGTTGTTGGCAGAAGTGGCGCAGGAAAACAGCGTACTGACCGCACAGCGCCCGACACTGAAAGCGACACTGGCCGGAGAGATGCGCTTGCTGCGCGCCATCGTCAGCATTGTGATCGCGGAGATGACCCGCCAGCTCGGACCGATTGACGCGCGCTAGCCCCCTCCTCAGCGCCATCGCCGTCTGGGCCCGGGCTCAGCACGCCCCGGCCCAGAGGCCAATCTCACGCATCGCCCTCCTCGTCTGGCACCTGGGCCTCCATACGCCGCCCGTAGAACTCAACCCAATCCACGTCACCAAACTCCTTCTGCAGCAACCCCTTCAGATAGGTATGCCACCCTTGGAGAGCCACTGCCTTTTCTTCAAAGTAGGCATAGCGGTCATAGATCGCATCCACCGACAAATCTGTGTGGTTGAGGATGCGACTGCGCACCTCCTTACCCAAGCCATGCTTGGACATGTGCGTGGTCGCCGTGCGACGCAAGTCATGCACGGTTGGACGCGGATAGCCATCGGCAACTCGCAGCAGCCCCTCTTCTTCGACGCGATCTGAATCCTTCACATAGTCATCGTAGAAACGGCGCATCGCGCGATTGAGCGAAGGCTGCGTCTGCGGCTTAGCAGGCCACCGTCCAGGAAACACATACTGCCCAGGACTGGGCAACGTTTTGCTGTCAGCCCAACGCGCAGGGTCTGCCGCCATCACTTTCTGAATCTGCCGCTCACGCAGGTAATTCAGAATGTTCAACACATCGTCCGAGAGCGGAATGGCAATGGGGTTGTTGTTCTTCTCGAACTTGCCACTGCGATCCCAGATCCGGTCATCGAGGTCAAAGTCGACCCAGCGCATGGCCACGATGCGCCCCGAGCGCTGCGCCAGCATCAGACTCAGCAACAGAGCAAAGCGCGTGTTTTGAGTCAGCGAGGCTCCGGCCAACTGGTGCAGAAACCACACCAGTTCGTGCCGATTGAGACTGCGTTCGCGCGGCGTTTCCTTGGCCACCTTCTTGATCTGCACCAGAGGTGTGGCATCGAGAATCTCGCGTTCGACGCAGAAGTTGAACATTTTGCGGATCACGGCCAGCAGACGGTTGGCCTGCACCGGGGCGGTCTTGGCCTTGTCATCGAGCAACGCCACCACCTGTTTGCGCCTGACATCACCGATTTTGGCCCTGCCCAGGTGGGGTACAAACTCAGTGCGCAGCATGCGCTCATCCTCACGCCACGACTTCTTGTTGGCCCGGGCCCAGTCCAGATAGCTTTCAACGGCCTCCTCAAAAGTCGGGCTCGTACGGTACTCGACCAACTCGACAATCTTCTTCTGCCCGGGATCGATCCCCTGCTTGAGCAGTTCAGCGGCCTGCGCCGCCTTGGCGCGGGCCTCGGCGAGTGACAAATCGGGGTAATTGCCCAGCGTCAGGCGCCGCGGATGGTTATGAAAGCTGTACAGGAAGATGAAACTTTTGCATGTCTTGTTGACCCGCACACCAAAAGTACCGTGCCCTGGCATGGGGGGATCGAGGTATTCTACACGGCCTTTTTGCGGGTCAAATTTAAGCCGTTTGAGGGTGTGCTCATTCATGGCGACGCGCGTGTTCATACCGAAATCCTGACCGTTTTTGGGGTAGGGTTGGGGTAGGGATTATAGTCCTTGGGGTAGGGTTGGGGTAGGGATTTGACTACTTATTGAACAGCGCGTATATTCACCCACGAAAGCCAGTAATTACGCTAATCCCTAGCTAATTCAGGCATTTAAAAGAACTCTTGCATGGAAATATTTTCCACGCAGGCTGTTGATAAAAGGTGTGTAATACTGACTTGTAATCAGTAGGTCCCGGGTTCGACTCCTGGTGCCGGCACCAGACACCGCAAGGCTTTCAGCGATGTAAGCCTGAAACAAGGGGATCGCCCCAAACACGAATTAGACAACAATGTCGGCCACCTGCCGCAGTATGATTCGGTTTGAGGGCATCACTCAAATACAAAAGGCCACCTGCAAAGGGTGGCTTTTTTGTTTTCAGCCTTGGCAGCCGCAGCGGTGGCCGACATTGCGGCCCTCGGGTTCCTCAGGTCGCGTTAAACGCTTGCGGAGCAGCTTCGCCTGACGCTGAGCTATCGGACCGATTCGACGCGGCAGGCGAGCACCTGGACGGTCAGGCAACAAGGGTTTGCACCAAAGCAAATCTTTGAGATATTTGGTTCGTCGGCGGCAATCGTCGATAAGGCTTTCGGTGGCCAAAACAGCCGAGACCCACTCTGGATGACAACAGAGACCCGGGTCCGATCTGCGGCGATACGGCTGCGGATGTCCCCCATGACAGTTCCGTCGTGTTGGGAAATCCGAGGACCGCAGATATGACACCCGATCCAAATACAACCACCTCAGATGAGCTGATCGAGCTTCATACCCTCCCTGATGATGCCCTTGTGACTGCCACGGAGGCTGCCGCCTTCCTGCACCTCAAGGAAAACACCCTCGCCTGGTATCGCTGCAAAGGCGGCGGCCCGGCGTTTGTTCGCATTGGAGGCAGGGGCATCCGTTATCGCCTGGGCGATATTCGTGAATACGCTGACGGACAAGGCCGGAGCGAAGACCAGTCGCAGATGGCCGAGCTTCGCCTATATGTGCGGAGGGCTTGCCAATGAACAGGCAAAAAGAAGCCCGCGGGCAAGGCGGGCTGCAGGAGAGCACATCAAAGGGAACTTACGGAAGCAATGATGCCGCCACACTTCCGCGAACGACACCACTGTTTGATGATGCTTGCCTTCTCGCTGACGCTGGCTACGAACTGATTCCCCTCCGCGCAGGCAGCAAGGCGCCCAGGGATAAGGAATGGACTCGCCGCCGATACAACATCAAACAGGTGATCGCGGAAGCCCGCCAGAATGCTGGAAACCTCGGCGTTCGCCTGCGCCCGACCGATCTGGTTGTTGATGTCGACCCACGCAATGGCGGTGATGATTCGCTCAAAGCCCTGGCTGCAGATGCAGGCCTGTCGCTTGACCACTATCCGCACGTCCTCACCGGCGGCGGCGGTCATCATTACTACATGCGCAAGCCCGCTGATATCCGCACTGTCGGCAAACTGGCCGGCTATCGAGGGATCGACTTCAAGACGGCTGGCGGCCAAGTGGTCGCGCCGGGTGCCATCCACCCCGATACAGGCCGCCGTTACGAGGCAGACTTCTGGCTGCTCGGCCCCGACGAGACACCCGAGGCACCGACCTCACTGCTCGAAATGCTCCAGGTGTGCCACCTGAAGAAGCCTGAAGGATCGGGGCATGACCGGTGGGGCGAACTGACGCCAGAGATGCTGGAAGCCAACCTGGAACTCTTGGACCCCGACGAGTTTAAAGGACAAGAGTGGCAAGACCTGATGATGGCCTGCCACCACGCGACAGCAGGTGAAGGCCGTCAGGAGTTCATCGACTGGTCCACCCAGGCTGCAGGCTATGAGGGTGATGCCTATCGGATTGGCAACCGCTGGGATTCGCTGCATGCGACCCCCTCGCGAGGTGGCCGGCCGACCACGGTGGCTCATCTGTTCGGCTTGATTGTCGAGCGCGGCATGGCTCCGATCGACCGCGTGGACGCCACTGATGATTTCGAGCCAGCGGGCAACGTGGACGAGAATCCGGCTAAAGGCGACAAACGTGGGAAAAAGCGCTCACCAACAAACACAGCCGATCTGGAGGCTGAACCGCCCCGGCTTTCCCGGAGGCTCCAACTCTTGAGAGGATGGAGCCATGAAGACGACGACGAAGTACTCCCCGGAAGTCCGCGAGCGAGCGGTTCGACTGGTATTGGAGCATCAAGGCAACCACGAGTCGGAATGGGCAGCGATTTGCTCGATTTCTGCCAAGATCGGTTGTACCGCCGAAACACTGCGCCGTTGGGTACGCCAGGCCGAGCGCGATACTGGCAAACGTGAAGGCCAGACCAGCAGCGAACGCGAGCGGATCAAGGCGCTGGAACGTGAGGTGCGTGAGTTGCGCCAGGCCAACGAGATCCTGCGCAAGGCGTCCGCGTATTTTGCCCAGGCGGAGCTCGACCGCCGCTTCAAGCCATGAAGGCGTTCGTCGATGAGCATCGTGCGGTTTATGGAGTCGAGCCGATCTGCCGGGTACTGCCGATCGCTCCATCGACCTACTACGCCCATGCACATTGCCAGGCCGCTCCCGAGCGGCGTTCTCCGCGAACACGGCGTGACGAGGTACTGAGCGGGCATATCCAGCGGGTCTGGGAGGAGAACTTCCAGGTCTACGGCGTGCGCAAGGTCTGGCGGCAACTCAAGCGCGAAGGCGTAGTGGTGGCCCGCTGCACGGTGGAGCGACTGATGCGGCGACTGGGTCTACAAGGTGTCGTACGCGGCAAACCGGTCAAGACTACGATCAGCGACAAGGCCACCCCGTGCCCGCTGGACAAGGTCAATCGCCAGTTCCGCGCCGAGCGGCCAAACGCGCTCTGGGTGTCGGACTTCACCTACGTCAGCACGTGGCAGGGCTTCGTCTACGTGGCCTTTGTTATCGACGTATTCGCCCGGCGTATCGTCGGCTGGCGCGTGTCCAGCTCAGCCCGCACAGACTTTGTTCTCGATGCGTTGGAACAGGCGTTGTATGCCCGCCGACCGGTCGGCCAGGGCAGCCTGATCCATCACAGCGACCGTGGCGTGCAGTACGTCTCGATCCGCTAT
>NZ_RHQM01000013.1 GCF_003935375.1 Stutzerimonas xanthomarina | reverse complement strand
CAGGCCTTGTGGAGCAGCGCCGCGACCACCGACGAATCGACACCGCCGGAAAGGCCGAGCAGCACGTTGGCATCACCGACCTGGGCACGCACCTGGGCGATGGCGTCTTCGACGATGTTGGACGGCGTCCACAGCGCTTCGCAGCCACAGATGTCGAGAATGAAACGGGAAAGGATGCGGCCGCCCTGGCGGGTGTGAGTCACTTCCGGATGGAACTGCACGCCGTAGTAACGGCGGTCGTCGTCACCCATGGCTGCGATCGGGCAGCTCGGCGTGCTGGCGAGGATATGGAAACCTTCTGGCAGCGTGGTCACCTTGTCGCCGTGGCTCATCCACACGTCGAGGCCGAACACACCGTCGTCATCCATGTGGTCTTCGATGCCGTCGAACAGCTTCGACTTGCCGACCAGATCGACGCGGGCATAGCCGAACTCGCGAACATCGGAGCCCTGCACCTTGCCACCCAGCTGCTCGGACATGGTCTGCATGCCGTAGCAGATGCCGAACAGCGGCACACCGAGATCGAACACGGCCTGCGGCGCGCGCGGGCTGCCTGCCTCGTGAACCGACTCCGGGCCGCCGGCGAGAATGATGCCGCGTGGCGCGAAGGCACGGATGTCGTCCTCGCTCATGTCCCACGGATGCAGCTCGCAATACACGCCGATCTCGCGCACGCGGCGGGCGATCAGCTGGGTGTACTGGGAACCGAAGTCGAGGATCAGGATGCGGTGGGCGTGAATGTCTTGGTGAGCCATGAGCTTTCCTTCGGAAAGAGCCTGAAGCTGAAAGCCGGAAGCTGGAAGCCGAAGCCAGGATTTCTCCCCGCTCCCGCTGCCAGCTTCCGGCGCCTGTCTAGCTGAGCGGATCAACCCACTCGGTAATTCGGGGCTTCCTTGGTGATCTGCACGTCATGCACGTGCGACTCGGCCATGCCGGCACCGGTGATGCGCACGAACTGCGGCTTGCTGCGCATCTCGTCGACGGTGGCGCTGCCGGTATATCCCATGGAAGCACGCAGGCCGCCCATCAGCTGATGGATGATCGCAGCCAGCGAGCCCTTGTACGGTACGCGGCCTTCGATACCTTCCGGCACCAGCTTCTCGGCACCGGCGGCGGAATCCTGGAAGTAGCGATCCGAGGAGCCCTGCGCCTGGGACATGGCTCCCAGCGAACCCATGCCGCGGTAAGCCTTGTAGGAACGGCCCTGGAACAGCTCGATCTCGCCCGGCGCTTCTTCGGTACCGGCGAACATCGAACCCATCATCACGGCGTTGGCGCCGGCGACGATGGCCTTGGACAGGTCACCGGAGAAGCGGATGCCACCGTCGGCGATCATCGGCACGCCGGTGCCTTCCAGCGCGGCGGAGACGTTGGCGATGGCAGAGATCTGCGGTACGCCGACGCCGGCAACGATACGGGTGGTGCAGATCGAGCCCGGGCCGATACCGACCTTGACCGCGTCGGCGCCGGCCTTGACCAAGTCCAGCGCGGCTTCGGCGGTGGCGATGTTGCCGCCGATCACCTGCACCTGCGGGAAATTCTCCTTCACCCAGCGCACGCGGTCGATCACGCCGCGGGAGTGACCGTGAGCGGTGTCCACCACCACCACGTCGACACCGGCAGCGGCCAGCGCTTCGACGCGCTCACCGGTATCGGCGCCGGTACCGACCGCTGCGCCGACGCGCAGACGACCCTGGCTGTCCTTGGAGGCCAGCGGGTAGGTCTTGGCTTTCTCGATGTCGCGGAAGGTGACCAGGCCGCGCAGGTGGAAATTGCCGTCTACCACGAGCATCTTCTCGATGCGGTGCTTGTAGAGCTCGGTCTTGATTTCTTCCAGGGCGGTGCCTTCGAGCACGGTGACCAGCTTGTCCTTGGGCGTCATGATCGCCGCGACGGAGTCGCCGGCATTGGGTGTGAAGCGCAGGTCTCGACCAGTGACGATGCCGACCAGCTCCTTGCCAGACACTACCGGAAAGCCGGAGAAACCCAGTTCATGCGCCTTGCGCAGCAGCTCGCTGATCTTGGTTTCCGGCGTGACGGTGACCGGATCGTGAACGATGGCGGTCTCGTGACGCTTGACCTTGCGCACCTCGGCAGCCTGCTGCTCGATGCTCATGTTCTTGTGGATGATGCCGATGCCGCCTTCCTGAGCCATGGCAATGGCCAGGCGCGCTTCGGTGACGGTGTCCATGGCCGCGGAAACCAGCGGAATGTTCAGCTCGATTTCGCGGGTCAGACGGGTCTTCAGGCTGACATCCTTCGGCAAAACCTCGGAATATCCCGGGATCAGGAGAACATCATCGAAAGTCAGGGCTTCTTGGCTGATACGCAGCATGGCGGGGGCTCCCAGGCGGGAAAAAGGAAGCGCGGCATTATACCCACGCACCCCTTCACGCTCAATGCGGATGTGAGGCGCGTCGCGCACGGCGAAATGCGCGGCATCGCCGAAATGACCGACCGGTCACGGCCGATCAATCACCAGCGCCACCTTGAAGCCCAGGCGTTCGGCGAATTCATCGAGAAACGACTGGCGAAGGCCGGCCTCGCCCCAGCCATTGAAGATAAAGCCGAGATTGGAAAAGCCGCACGCCGGAATGAACAGGAAGCCGTTGATGTCGTCTTCGAAGCCACATTCCGGACAGGTGAAATTGTCGGTCTGCTTAGGCATCCACTCGTCGAGGCTTTCAAACAACGCCTCGCCAATCTCGCGACGGCATTCGGGGCAGCCTGCCTCCTCGGCGAAATCCCGTGTTGGCGTGTAGATGCAGCGCTTGGTCACCACTTCAAGGCCGTTGATGGCTTCGCCAAAAGGCATGCGATCCGGATGCTGCACGACACTGCGCGCGCCGGAAGCGATAGCGTAGCCCATGCCGCCAACGCCGCGACCGCAGGTGGTCGGCAGCGCCTCGACGATGCGCCGCTCGGCCAGCCAGCGCAGAATCATCCGCGCCTTGGCTTCGTGCGCTGGGAATGTGGAAATGCGCGGCACGATGATCGCTTGACTGTGGCTCATGGCGGCTCGGAACGGGAGATGAAGAAAGGCCGCGCAGCTTAGCGCCACCCGTTGGCCGGTCAAGGCCCGCTGGACGGAGGCGAAGCAGTTTCGGTTTGCGCCTGGCCGCGCCCGGCTTATCATCGCCGCCATGCTCAAAGATCCCTTCCAGCGTCTCAATCTCGATCGCGAAGTGCTGACCGTCAGTCAGCTCAACGGTCGCGCCCGCCTGTTGCTCGAGGACGTGTTCGCCCAGGTCTGGGTCGAAGGCGAGATTTCAAACCTCGCCCGCCCGGCTTCCGGCCACATCTATTTCACCCTCAAGGACAAGAACGCCCAGGTGCGCTGTGCGCTGTTCCGGCAGAACGCGGCGCGGGTTCGCCAGGCCCTGCGCGACGGCCTGGCGGTGCGGGTACGCGGCAAGGTCTCGCTGTTCGAGGGACGCGGCGACTACCAGCTGATTCTCGATACGCTGGAGCCGGCCGGTGACGGCGCTTTGCGCCTGGCCTTCGAGGCACTCAAGGAAAAGCTCAGCGCCGAAGGTCTGTTCGCGGCCGAACGCAAGGCCGCCCTGCCCGCCCACCCGCGACGCATTGGCATCGTCAGCTCGCCGACCGGCGCGGTGATCCGCGACATCATCTCGGTGTTCAAACGCCGCGCGCCGCAAGTCGAGCTGACGCTGATCCCCACCGCCGTGCAAGGTCGCGAAGCCACCGCGCAGATTGTCCACGCACTGCAACTGGCCGATGCCCAGGGCTTCGATGCGCTGATTCTGGCTCGCGGCGGCGGCTCGCTGGAGGACCTCTGGTGCTTCAACGAAGAAGCGGTGGCGCGCGCGGTGGATGCCTGTGTCACGCCGATTGTCAGCGCCGTGGGCCACGAAACCGATGTCTCGATCGCCGACTTCGTCGCCGACGTCCGCGCGCCAACGCCATCCGCGGCTGCCGAGCTGCTGGCACCCAGCAGCGCCGACCTGCAACACCGGCTGAGCGGGCTGCAACAGCGTCTGGTGCTGCGCATGCGTGATCGTCTGCACCGTGACGCCATGCGACTGGAAGGCCTGACCCGCCGCCTGCGCCACCCCGGCGAACGGCTGCAGCACCAGGCCCAGCGCATCGACGACCTCGAGCAGCGCCTGCTGCGCGCCGTCGACCGCCGCCTGTGCAGCGGCCGGGAGCGTCTGGCCCGCCTGGCAACACGCCTGGCCGCGCAACACCCGGGGCGTTCGCTGAATCTGTTGCTGCAGCGACTCGAACACCTCTCCTCGCGTCTGCCGCGAGCGATGCAGGCCAACCTGAAAGGCCGCCGGCAACAGCTACAGGGCCTCGCCCAGACACTTAATGTGGTCAGCCCGCTGGCCACACTCAGCCGCGGCTACAGCATTCTGCTCGACGAGCGCGGCCAGGCGATCCGCAGCGCCAGCCAGACGCAACCTGGCCAGCGCCTCAAGGCCAGGCTCGGCGAGGGCGAATTGGAGGTGCGGGTGGAAGACAATCATCTGGCACCGGTCACGCTGCCGCTGCTCTGACCGGCGGTCGCCAGATGGCCAGCCTTTTCCCCAGCGCAGCTTTACGCGAGGATGGGCCGTTTATTCCAGCGGATCCTTTCATGCCACGCCTTCTCGCCCTGCTGTTGTGCCTCGCCCTTCCCCTTTGCGCCCATGCCGAGGGCTTCATCACCCGTCTGCTGAACAAGCCTGTGCCCGGCGGCGTTGCCGTGATCGAGCTAGGTGACGACGTTAGCGCACCGCAGGCTCGCTATCAGGGCAAGCCAACCCTGGTGGTGCGTGAGGATGGCAAACGCTGGATCGCCATCGTCGGCATCCCGCTGTCGGTGAAGCCGGGCGCGCAGCAGCTGGAGATCGATGGCCGTCCCCAAGCCTTCCAGGTCGAGAGCCGCGACTATCGAGCGCAGCACATCACGCTGAAGAACCAGCGCCAGGTCAATCCCAATCCGGCAGACCTCAAGCGCATCGAGCGCGAACTGGACGAACAGACCCGCGCCTACCGGCAGTTCAGCGCCAACCAGCCAAGCAATCTGTTGTTCGATCGCCCGGTGGACGGCCCGCTGTCGTCGCCGTTCGGCCTGCGCCGTTTCTTCAACGGCGAGGAACGTAACCCGCACTCGGGCCTGGATTTCGCCGCCAAGAGCGGCACGCCGATCAAGGCACCGGCGGCCGGCAAGGTCATACTCACCGGTGACTACTTCTTCAACGGCAAGACCGTTTTCGTCGACCACGGCCAGGGGCTGATCAGCATGTTCTGCCATCTCTCCGAAATTGGCGTGAAAGTCGGCGACCAACTGGCGCGTGGCCAGGTGCTCGGCAAGGTCGGCGCGACCGGGCGTGCCACCGGCCCGCACCTGCACTGGAACGTGAGCCTGAACGATGCCCGTGTCGACCCGGCCATCTTCATCGGCGCCTACAAACCCTGAACCACGAGGAAGCACTGCGATGCGTATCAAGGCAACGGATTCCACCCTGCTGATCATCGACATCCAGGAACGCCTGTTCCCGGTGATCCTCGACAATGCAGCCATGGCCGAGCACACCGCCTGGCTGCAACAGGTGGCGCAGCGAGTCGGTGTGCCGGTGCTGCTGACCGAGCAGTACAGCAAGGGCCTCGGCCACACGATTTCGGCTCTGCGTGACAACGTCGACGAGACCGCCATTGTCGAGAAGCTGCATTTTTCCGCGGCCGGCGACGGCGAACTGTTCCAGCGCCCGGGTGGCGAACGCCGGCAGTTCGTCATCTGCGGCTGCGAGACTCACGTGTGCGTGCTGCAGACGGTGCTGGACCTGCGCGCCCGTGGCAACGAAGTCTTCGTCGTCGAAGAAGGCGTCAGCTCGCGGCGGGCCAGCGACAAGGCGCTGGCCTTGGAGCGCATGCGCCAGGCCGGCGCGGTGATCGTCTCGCGGGAGATGGTTGCCTTCGAATGGATGGAACGCGCCGGCACCGAACTGTTCAAGAGTATCAGCCGCGAATTTATCCGCTGACCAAGCCACACCGACAAGCCGGGCAGCGGCCAAGGCAATTTGCCAAGGCCGCGCCCTCACCTCTCAATGGAGATTCACATGTCTGACGATCTGGCCGGCTGGCTGGACTGGCTCAGAGCCCACCCCGAACTGCAGACGCTGCTCGCCAGTGCCACGCTGATCTTCGCCGCCTGGCTGTCCAACTGGATCGTCAAGCGCATCCTGGTGCGTGGCCTTTACCGTTTACTGCGCCACACCCGCGATGGCGAACTGCAGGATTTCGGCATCATCAAGCGGCTGTCGAACATCGTCCCCGCACTGGTGCTGTCGCTTGGCGTGACGACCGTACCGGGCCTGCCGGAAGCCGCGGTGACCGTGGTACAGAACGTCTGCGGCGGCTTCATCGTGCTGACCATCGCGCTGGCGCTCGGCGCGGTGCTCGACATCATCAACGTGGTCTACCAGCGCCGACCGGACGCGCGCCTGCACCCGATCAAGGGCTATCTGCAGGTGGTGAAGATCGTCATCTACGCGATCGCCACCATCCTCATCATCGCCACTCTGATCGACCGTTCGCCGCTGATCCTGCTCTCCGGCCTCGGTGCCATGGCGGCGGTGCTGATGCTGATCTTCCAGGACACCCTGCTTTCGCTGGTGGCCAGCGTACAGATCACCTCCAACGACCTGATCCGCGTCGGCGACTGGGTGGAAATGCCGCAGCTCAATGCCGACGGCGACGTGATCGATATCGCGCTGCATACCGTCAAGGTGCAGAACTGGGACAAGACCATCACCAGCATCCCGACCAAGCGCTTTATCTCGGATTCGTTCAAGAACTGGCGCGGCATGCAGGAAAGCGGCGGCCGGCGCATCAAGCGCAGCCTGTATCTGGATCAGCAGAGCGTGCATTTTCTCGATGCCGACGAGCGCAAGCGGCTGTATCGCTTTAGCCTGCTGGAGGATTACCTGGTCAACAAGCGCAAGGAGATCGACGAGTGGAACGCCAAGCTCGCCGAGCGTGGGCAGGAGCCGGTCAACACCCGCAGGGTGACCAATCTCGGGACCTTCCGCGCCTATGTCGAGCGCTATCTGCGCGCCCACCCCGGCGTGCACCAGAACATGACGCTGATGGTGCGCCAGCTGAGCCCGACTGCGGACGGCCTGCCACTGGAAATCTACTGCTTCACCAATACGGTGGCGTGGACGCAGTACGAAGCCATCCAGTCGGACATCTTCGACCACCTGCTGGCGATCCTGCCGGAATTCGGTCTACGGGTATTCCAGCACCCAAGCGGCGGCGATGTACGCGATTGGCGCGATTCACTGCGCCAGCCGGGCGCGCCGGCATTGCTGCAACCGGAAGGACATCCGGCCGAGGAAAGAAGTTAATCGTAGGTTGGCGCTGAGGCACGAAGCCGCTGAAACCGCCTTGAGCGCTGCCCATGCGTCATCCCTGATGCCAGCGCCGCGAGCCGCTCCAGCACGCCCCGCGCCTCAGCGCCAACCTACGTCCGGAGCGAGGCGAACCCTCGCTCCTTTACCGCCGTTGTCTCGTTAGAAGCTCATGTCGACCCGCGCCCAGTAGGTGCGGCCCGGTTCGTTGACTCGGCTGGTGGGCTCAAGGCCGTAATCGGCGAAGCCCGCACTGCCGGCTAGATTGAGATGCTCGCTGTAGGCCTTGTCCAGCAGGTTGTCGACGCCCGCACTGAGCTTGAAGTTCTTGTTCAGCCGGTAGGCGCCGTTGACCGCCAGCACGCCGAAGCCGGCGCTCTCGTCGAAGTCCTTGCCGACCACGGTGCCCTGATTCTCGGCAACCCGACCCTGCGAGGCGACCACGCGCCAGAGGCCACTGGTGCTCCAGTTGTCTCGCTCGTAGGTCAGGCCCAGACGTCCTTCCAGTGGCGGGATCTGCGGCATGGCACGATCGTCGCTGCGGTTCTTGCCCCAGGCATAGGCCAGGCTCGCATCACCCTTCCAGTTGCTGGTGAAACGGTAGCTGGCGCCCATCTCGGCTCCAGCGATGGTAGCGTCGATGTTGCTGACCTCGGCGCGAAGCATGCCGGGCATTACGCCGGGCACATAGCTGAACAGAATGTAATCCTCGACCAGGCCGGCATAGGCGGAAACCCAGGCCTCCAGCGGTCCCTTGGCGTACTGCAGGCCGACGTCCAGCTGCGTGGTCTTCTCAGGCCGCACCGAGTCGAAGGGCTGCACCGTGCCGACCGGCCCTGGATTGGAGACGAATAGCTCCCAGTAGTCGGGAAAACGCTCGGCATGGCCGAGGCCTGCATACCAGGTCGCCGGCAGGCTGACGAGCTCCTCCTCATAGCGCACGAAGCCGCTGTAGAGCGTGTCGCGACGCGTTTCACCGGCAGTAGGGTTGTCCCAGTTGCGGGAAACGATGGGCATGCTCGAAGCGTCATGACTGCGGAAGAACTCGCGCTCGTCGGTCGCTTCGTGCAGGTCCAGACGCAGGCCGCTGATGAGCTTCTCGCGCTCGCTGAGCTGCCAGGTCAGCTCGCCGAAGACGCCGTAGCTGTGCAACATCGCGTCCGGCACCCAGGGCAGTACGTCGCTTCCCGCAGCGGTGACCATCTGGTTGGCGGCGCCGGCCGGGTTCATGACCTTGCGGTGCTCGCTACGCTGGGCATCGACCCCGGCCTTGAGCTCGACATCCGTCCATTGCCAGGTGCCGACCAGCCGGCCACCCAGCGTACGTCGGTCGACCCGCGACAGCGTCGGGTTGGGCATCATCATCGACGGCACGAAATCGCGCAGGCTGTAGTTGTCCATGATGTGGTCGGCGTAGTTGTAGTAGACCTGCGCCTCCAGCCCGTAGAAGGTCTCGCCGAGATTGGTCTTCTCGAAGCGCAGCCCCAGGCTCTCACGCTGGAACTGGCTGCCGTCCATCCCGCGCCCGGCATAGCGTGCGTAGCCATCGCCGCGGCCGGCGGTCAGCTCGACCAGGGTGTCCGCATCCGGCGTCCAGCCCAGGGCGATGTCGGTGTTCCACTTGTCGTAACGCGACGGCACGGTATCGCCGTTGCCATCGGCGTAATCGTCAGCCTGGGAGCTGTTGGCCATCAGCCGCGCATAGCCCTGACTGTTGCCGGCGGCGGCGTCCAGGTTGCGGTCGAAGCGACCGTTGGAGGCGGTCAGCAAGCTGCCGTTGAGGCGATAATCCGGCTCACTGAACTGCTCCGGCTCGCGCTCGAAGAGCACGGTGGCGGCCGAGGCACCTGGCCCCCAGAGCACGCTCTGCGGCCCTTTGATGACCGTGAGCTTGTCGAAGGTGTCCGGGCTGATGTACGAGCTCGGCGAATCCATGCGATTCGGGCAGGCGCCGAGCATTTCGCCGCCGTTGGAGAGCAGTTTCAGGCGCGAGCCGAACATGCCGCGGAACACCGGATCGCCGTTGACGCCGCCGTTACGCACGGCGGAAAAGCCGGGAATGGTCTTCAGGTAGTCGGCACCGTCGCTGGCCGGCATCGGCTGACGGGGAATCTTGGGGTCGGTCACCACGGTCAGTGGGGACTGCTGGCCGACGCCGGTAATGACCATCGGCGCCAGTTCAACGGCTTCGGCGTGCTCCGCATGGCCGGCATGCTCAGCCTCCGCGGCCAGTGCGCCACTGGCGAGCATTCCCAGCAGCGCGGCATGGGCGAACTGCCAACGCAGGCGGGATGGTTGAATCGAAAAACGCTCAGACAGGCGCGCTCGCGCCGTACAGCCATGAGTAATGCTGGACATAAGAACTTCCACTTCTGCATGTGATTAGGCCGCAACGAGGCGGCTGGTTGCGGTCAGCAGTGGAGATGCGGTGGGGCGCGGGGATGGCCGCTGCTGCGTCGCAGCGCAGGAGCCTGCGGCTGCTCGGGAAGTGGGTGGAAGTAAGCCGGCGCGTGGCTAGGCAGCACCAGATCGACGGACAGGCTGAGCGGCGGATTGACCGTCAACAGCTCGCAGTAGCCGCAGAGTTCGAGCGCTGCCAGCCAGGCGGGATCGCCCGCACGTGCCTGGCCGTGATGACCGTGAGCGGTTGGCTCATGCTCGGCATGGTGATGATGCTGCGCACTGGCCTGGGCGGCCTGGACTGCCGAATACAACGGGCCGACATGGATCATCAGCATGGCGAACAGGCCAAGCCAAATGCTCATTGTCGAATACCGTTTGCGTGTCACCGGCGTGTCCTTCGTGACATGACCCTATGGAATGGCTGGATGATCGCACAGCCTTTTCGCCCCGTCCGCTGCGACATGAGGCCGCAACAGAGTCGAGCAATCAATCTTCTCTTTTTACCTGCTAACCAGCACAAATCACCCACAAGGTCTGAATACAGCAATAAACCATCAATTTTCTATCACGACTTGCAAGACACAACCATGAAGCAATAGCTTTGCACCATAAACCACTGCCCGTACTGGGCAGACAAGTTGCTAGCTCGAGCTTTACCTGGGGAAACACCATGACCATGCTCAAGAACCCATCGAAAAAATATCGCGCCTTTCCGGCCATCGACATCCCGGATCGCACCTGGCCGTCGCAGGCCATCACTCAGGCACCGATCTGGCTGAGCTCGGATCTGCGCGACGGCAATCAGTCGCTGATCGAGCCAATGGATGCCGCGAAGAAGATGCGTTTCTTCAAGACACTGGTGCAGGTCGGCATCAAGGAAATCGAGGTCGGCTTCCCCTCTGCTTCGCAGACCGACTTCGACTTCGTCCGCGAGCTGATCGAAGGCGGGCACATCCCTGACGACGTCACCATCCAGGTGCTAACCCAGGCGCGCGAAGACTTGATCACCCGCACCTTCGAGTCGCTGAAGGGCGCCAAGCAGGCCATCGTCCACTACTACAACGCCACCGCGCCGAGTTTCCGCCGCATCGTCTTCAATCAGGACAAGGCCGGCGTGGTGAACATCGCTGTCAACGCGGCACAGATCATCAAGCGCCTGGCTGCGCAGAACCCGGAAACCGCCTGGCGTTTCGAGTACTCGCCGGAGATCTTCAGTTCCACCGAGCCGGAGTTCGCCGTCGAAGTCTGCAACGCGGTGATCGAGGTGTTCCAGCCGACGCCCGAGCAGAAGCTGATCCTCAACCTGCCGGCCACGGTGGAAGCCGCCACGCCCAATATCTACGCCGACCAGATCGAGTGGTTCTGCCGCCACGTCGACCGTCGCGACAGCGTGCTGGTCAGCCTGCACACCCACAACGACCGCGGCACCGGCGTGGCCGCCACCGAGCTGGGCCTGATGGCCGGCGCTGATCGCGTCGAAGGCTGCCTGTTCGGCAATGGCGAGCGCACCGGCAACGTCGACCTGGTCACCGTGGCGCTGAACATGTACACCCAGGGCATCGACCCGCAACTGGACTTCTCCGACATCGACGCCGTGCGCAAGGTGGTCGAGGAATGCAACCAGTTGCCGGTACACCCGCGCCATCCCTATGTCGGTGATCTGGTGCATACCGCGTTCTCCGGCTCGCACCAGGATGCGATCCGCAAGGGCTTTTCCCTGCAGGACCCGGAAGGCGTCTGGGAGGTGCCGTATCTGCCGATCGACCCGGCCGACATCGGCCGCAGCTACGAGGCGGTGATTCGCGTCAACAGCCAGTCCGGCAAGGGCGGCATCACCTTCCTGCTCGAGCAGGAATACGGCATCAGCCTGCCGCGGCGCATGCAGATCGAGTTCAGCCAGGTGGTGCAGAAGGAAACCGACCGCCTGGGCCTGGAGATGAGTGCCAAGCAGATCTACGCGCTGCTGGAAGCCGAGTACCTGCAGGCCACCGCGCCGTACACGCTCAAGGGCCATCGTCTGCAGGAAGAGAACGGCACCAGTGCGGTGGATGTGGAAGTCGCGACCGATGGCGAGATCGCTCACTGGCGCGGCATCGGCAAGGGGCCGCTGGAAGCGCTGGTCGCCGCGTTGCCAGTGAAGCTGGAGATCATGGACTACCACGAGCATTCCATCGGCGCCGGCAGCAACGCCAAGGCCGCTGCTTATATCGAGGTACGCCTGGACGGCGAGCGCCCGCTGCACGGTATCGGCATCGACGAAAACATCACCACCGCCAGCATCCGTGCGCTGTTCAGTGCCATGAACCGGGCCTTGCGAGAGGCGCAGGAGCAGGCCGCCTGAGCCCCTGCGGCGAGCCCATCGGGCTCGCCATTCCTGAGCGCTACGCCGGCAAGCTCGTCCCGCCGGCGCCATCACCGATGGCGCCGGCACATTGTTGCGACGCCGCCACGCGTCGCCGGTCGCGCCCGACTGCGGTGAGCGACTGAACTGTTCGCCTCCCAATACCCTCCCAACTCAGTCAGCCAGGCCCGGCAATTCGGCAGAAACACGTCAGCCATCGGCAGGATTGTGCAAACGCTCCTGTTTCCGGTGCCATTAGGCTTGGCCTCTGCAAATCCCGAACGAACAAAGGAGCCGTCATGAGCAACAGCATCGGTTACGCCGCCCTCGACCCGAGCGCCCCGCTCGCCCCCTACTCGTTTTCGCGCCGCGAAGTTGGGCCTAACGATGTACGGATCGAGATTCTCTTCTGCGGCGTCTGCCATTCGGACCTGCATACCGCACGCAATGAGTGGAACAACACGCTGTATCCATCCGTGCCCGGCCACGAGATCGTCGGCCGCGTGAGCGCGGTCGGCGCGAACGTCAGCAAGTTCAAGGCGGGCGATATCGCCGGCGTCGGCTGCCTGGTCGACAGCTGCCGCAGCTGCTCCTCCTGTGGCGAGGGGCTGGAGCAGTATTGCGAGAACGGCTTCGTCGGCACCTACAACGGTCCAGCCTTCGGCGGTGGCGAGAACACCCTTGGCGGCTATTCCGACAACATCGTGGTGGACGAAAAGTACGTGCTACGCATCAACCACACCGACAACCTCGCCGCCGTCGCGCCGCTGCTTTGCGCGGGCATCACCACCTATTCGCCGCTGCGCCAGTGGAAGGTCGGCCCGGGGCAGAAGGTCGGTGTAGTTGGCCTCGGCGGTCTTGGCCATATGGCGGTGAAGATCGCCAACGCCATGGGTGCAAAGGTCGTGCTGTTCACCACCTCGCCGGACAAGCGGGAAGATGCGCTGCGCCTCGGCGCGTCGGAAGTGGTGGTGTCGAAGAACAAGGAGGAGATGGCTGCGCACGTCAACAGCTTCGACTTCATTCTCAACACCGTTGCCGCGCCGCACAACCTCGATGCGTTCGTGAATCTGCTCAAGCGCGACGCCACGATGACGCTGGTCGGCGCACCGGCTTCGCCGCACCCGTCGCCCAGCGTGTTCGGCCTGATCTTCAAGCGCCGCCGCATCGCCGGCTCGCTGATCGGCGGCATCGCCGAAACCCAGGAGATGCTCGACTTCTGCGCCGAGCACGGCATCGTCTCGGACATCGAGATGATCCGCATGCAGGACATCAACGAAGCCTACGAGCGCATGCTCAAGAGCGACGTGAAGTACCGCTTCGTCATCGACATGGCCACCCTGAAAGCGGCCTGACCGCTCGGCTGGCGAGCCTGCGGGCGCGCCAGCCCTTCCCTCTTTCATGCGCAGCCGCTAAGGTCGCCGGCCTTCGTCGTGGAGGCGGTATGCGCTATCTGATCTTCGTCACCCTGCTCTGGGCCTTTTCCTTCAACCTGATCGGCGTCTACCTGGCCGGCCAGGTGGACAGCTATTTCGCAGTGCTGACCCGAGTGATTCTCGCCGGCCTGGTGTTCCTGCCGCTGACCCGCTGGCGCGGTGTCGCACCCGGCTTCATCGCCGGCGTGACCCTGGTCGGCGCGCTGCAGTTCGGCGTGACCTATCTCTGCCTGTACATGAGTTTCAACGTGCTGACGGTCGCCGAAGTGCTGCTGTTCACCGTGCTCACGCCGCTGCACGTGACGCTGATCGACGACGCGCTCAACCGTCGCTTCAACGCCTGGGCGCTGGTCGCGGCAGCCGTCGCGGTGTTCGGCGCCGGGCTCATCCGTTACGACGGGGTTTCCGGTGATTTTCTCGGCGGCTTCCTGCTCATGCAGCTGGCCAATTTCACCTTCGCCGCCGGCCAGGTGTTCTACAAGCATCTGGCGCAGCGGTACCCCTCCGACGTGCCGTTGCATCGCCGCTTCGGCTACTTCTTCCTCGGCGCACTACTGATCGTGCTGCCGGCGTGGCTGCTGTTCGGTAACACCGAGAAACTGCCGACCACGACGACGCAATGGGCGGTGCTGATCTGGATGGGTGTGCTGGCCACGGCCATCGGCCAGTTCTGTTGGAACAAGGGCGCGACGCTGGTCGATGCCGGCACCCTGGCGGTGATGAACAACATGGCTGTGCCGGTGGGTCTGCTGCTCAACCTGCTGTTCTGGGGCACCACGACCAACCTGATTCTGCTCGCCGTCGGCGGCGCAATCATTCTCGCCTCCCTGCAAATCAATCAACTGGGTCAGATGAAGGCCTGATGACATCAGGCAAGCCATTGTTTTTTATGACTTTTAATTAACTGACAGGTAAGATGCCGGCCCTCGCATGGATGCGACACTCGTTCAGTTGTCGAGAATTCCATGCGTCGCCTCAGTCTCTTCCTGCTTGCCCTGTTCTGCTGCACCATTACTTATGCCGATGCTCCTCGCACCTTCCGTGAAGCGAAGAAGGTCGCCTGGACGCTCTATGCCGACCGACCGGTGGACTTCTACTGCGGCTGCAGCTTCAAGGGCAATCGCATCGACCTGCGCAGCTGCGGCTACGTCCCGCGCAAGCAGCCCAAGCGCGCAGAACGGGTCGAGTGGGAACACATCGTTCCGGCCTGGGTCATCGGCCATCAGCGTCAGTGCTGGCAACAGGGCGGGCGCAAGCAGTGCACCGCCAAGGACCCCGTTTTCAGCCTGGCCGAAGCCGATCTGCACAACCTGGTCCCGGTGGTCGGCGAGGTAAACGGTGACCGCAGCAACTTCGGTTTCGGCATGCTTAGCGAAAAGCCCAGCCAGTACGGCGCCTGCCCCTTCGTGGTGAACTTCAAACAGCGCACGGCTATGCCGCCCGAGTACAGCCGCGGCGCCATCGCCCGCACCTATCTGTACATGAGCGAGCGCTACAAACTGCGCCTGTCGAAACAGGACCGGCGCCTGTACGACATCTGGAACCGCCAGCATCCGGTCAGCGAATGGGAGCGCACGCGCAACCAGCGCATCGCCTGCGTGCAGGGCAATCCCAATACCTATGTCGGTGCCGTCGACCTGCGGCGCTGCAAACGTTCGATCTCCCGCTCGGCAGCGGCGGCCGCCCGCCAGGGTTGAGGCGCCCTGACCCTGCGCCCGGTTGCAGGCCGACTGGCTCCCCGGCATGCTGCCGGCTGGATCGATCACGACGGCTAACTCGATGCAGGACAGAACACTCTATTCAACGCTGGGGTTGGTAGTGCTGCTGGCGCTGGCTTGCTCCGCGATCGCTCCGTATGACCGTGCCACCTGGTTGCTGGAAGTCGCTCCGGTACTGATCGCTGCGCCCCTGCTGCTGTGGAGCCACCAGCGCCTGCCGCTGACGCGACTGCTCTACGTGGTGATCGCCGTTCATGCGCTGATCCTGATCCTCGGCGGCACCTACACCTACGCGCGGGTACCACCGGGATTCTGGGTGCAGGAATGGTTCGACCTCAGCCGCAACCCCTATGACAAGCTCGGCCATTTCATTCAGGGTGTGACGCCGGCGCTGCTGGCACGGGAGATCCTGCTCCGCCTGCGCTTCGTCGCGCCAGGAAAGATGCTCGGCTTTCTCGCACTTTGTGTCGCGTTGGCCTTCAGCGCCTTCTATGAGCTCATCGAATGGTGGGTGGCGCTTATCGCCGGGCAGGGCGCGGAGGATTTTCTCGGCACCCAGGGCGATCCATGGGATACCCAATCGGACATGTTCATGGCAATGCTCGGCGCTCTCCTGTCCGTCACCCTCATGGCGCGCCTGCAGGATCGTCAGATCCGCGGCATGAGTCGCGCAGACGCGACGGCGTAGCCCAATGCTCTATCGAGTTGGCGCGGACACCATGTTGCTCCTGCACCTCGGGTTCATTCTCTTCGTGCTGTTTGGCGGCTTGCTGGTCGCATGGAAACGCGGCTTCGTGCTGCTGCACATTCCGGCGATCGTCTGGGGCGTTTTCGTCGTGCTGACCGGGAGGCCGTGTCCGCTGACGTACTGGGAGAATCTGCTGCGACGGCTGGCGGGTGACGCGGGGTATGAGGCGGGCTTTATCGAGCACTACCTGCTGCCATTGATCTACCCGGCCTGGCTGAGCATACCGGTGCAATATGTGCTGGCGGCAATAGTGCTGCTGGTCAATCTGCTGATCTATGGCTGGCTGTTGTCGCGTCGACGGCGCCACAGCACAACGCACTAACCAGCGGGTGCCCGGGCGCCAGGGTGGGGCCCCCCCCACAACAGCCGTTCACGCTCACCGCCGTTAGCGCAGCACCTCGCTGCCTCGCCTTAGTGCAGCAGGCTATCGCCCGAGGTCCGGGCCTAGGGTTTGAGCTCGAACTGATCGCCATCGTGGTAGGCCGGGAAGCGCTCGCGGAACGCCGCCAGATCGCGTGAGCGCAGCGTGCAGCGCAACACGGCATCACGCTCTTCGCCGTTCAGCAGCGTGTCACCCTTGAAGTCGAGCACCTGGCTGTCGCCACTGTAGGGATAGCCCTTGCCATCTTCGCCGACCCGGTTGACCGCCGCGACATAGCACAGATTCTCGATGGCCCGCGCCGGCAGCAGGCGATTCCAGGCATCGCGGCGCGCGGCTGGCCAGTTCGCCGTGTAGAGCAGCAGGTCGGTGCCGTGCGGATCGCGGCTCCACACCGGGAAGCGCAGGTCGTAGCAGATCAGCGGGCGCACGCGCCAACCGTTCACCTCGAACAGCGCCTGCTGCTGCCCAGGTGTGTAGTGCTTGTGCTCACCCGCCATGCGGAACAGATGACGCTTGTCGTAGTGCAGCACCTCACCATCCGGGCGCGCCCAGAGCAGTCGGTTGCGGTGACTGCCGTCGGCCGCCTCGATGATCACGCTGCCGGTGATCACCGTATCCAGTCGCGCGGCCTGAGCGCGCAGCCAGGCGTAGGTCCGCCCCTCTTCCGGCTCGGCCAGCGCGGCCGAATCCATGGAAAAACCGGTGGTGAACATCTCCGGCAGGACGATCAGGTCCGCACCGCTGGCCTGATCCAGCAGTACGGCGAAGCGCTCGCGGTTGGCCGCAGCGTCCTGCCAGATCAGGCTGGTTTGCACCAGCGCCAGTTCGAGGTCGGGCAGATTGTTCAGATCGCGCATAGTCTTTCCGCCGCCTGACGCAGCGTCTCCTCTCGTTTGGCGAAGCAGAAGCGCACCAGCCTCAGATCGGCCGGGGGACTCTGATAGAAAACCGAAATCGGAATGCTCGCGACGCCGTGCTCGCGGGTCAGCCACTCAGCCATGGCGACGTCATCCAGATCAGGACGGATAGCCGAATAGTCGGCGAGCTGGAAGTAGGTTCCGGTGGCACGGGTAAAGCTGAAGCGCGAGCCCGCCAGCAGGTCACAGAATAGATCGCGCTTGGCCTGGTAGAACGCCGGTAGCTCGCTGATGTGCTCGGGATGCTCGGCCATGAAATCGGCCAACGCCCACTGCAGCGGCGTGACACCGGTGAAACTGACGTACTGGTGCACCTTGCGCAGCTCGCTGCTGAGTGCAGGCGGCGCCACCACGTATCCAGTCTTCCAGCCGGTGACATGGTAGGTCTTGCCGAAAGAGCTGACGACAAATGCGCGCTGATAGAGCTCATCGTGGCGCAGCACGCTGGCATGCTCGCGGCCGTCGAACACAAGATGCTCGTAGACCTCGTCGCTGAGCAGATAGATGTCACGCTCGCGGATCAACGCCGCCAGACGGTCGAGATCATCAGCATCGATCAATGCACCGCTGGGGTTGTGCGGCGTATTCAGCACGATCATTCGCGTGCGCGGGGTAATGGCATCGGCCAGGCGCTGCCAATCGATATGGAAATCCGGCAGGCTCAGTTGCTGGTGAATGCAGACGCCACCAGCCAGCTGCACCGATGGCTCGTAGCTGTCATAGCACGGATCGAAGACGATGACCTCGTCACCCGGCCGGATCACTGCCTGGATCGCACAGAAGATCGCCTGGGTAGCACCCGGGGTAATCGTGACCTCGGTGGCAGGATCCACTTTCCGTCCGTACAGCCCGGCGACCTTGACCGCGACCTGCTCGCGCAGGGCCGGCAATCCGGTCATCGGTGCGTACTGGTTGTGTCCCGCCATGACGTGGCGGGCCAGTGCCTCGCGCAACGCGTCGGGGCCATCGAAATCGGGAAAGCCCTGAGAGAGATTCAGCGCACCGGTGTCCGCGGCCAGCTGGGACATGGTGGTGAAGATGGTCGTGCCAACGTTGGGCAGTTTACTGATGAGCATGTCAGCCTTCCGACAAGCCTGCCGCACGGGGGTTCGGCAGGAAGGCAGACAGGATAGCCGAACAGCGATGCACGATACGAGGGTGCACGGCGCCTGCCATCGGGCTGCTACAGTGCAGCGAACGAGCACCCTCGCGTATCGACCATAAGGAACCTCGCATGTCCAGTCATTCAGTCAGCACGCTGTGGAACGAGCTACGCGCCCAAGCGCTTCACGCGCTGGATGCGGAGCCGACCCTGGCCGCGCTATTCCAGCGGGCTATCCTCGACCATCCCGATTTCGGCTGCGCGCTTGCCCAGCGCATTGGCCATGCGCTGGCGGAGAGCACCGAGCAGAGCCGTACGCTGACTGATCGTTTCGCTGGCATTCACCAACAGGCCGCAGCGCTCGCCGAGGTGGCGTGCTCTGACCTGCAGGCAATCGTCAGCCGCGACCCGGCGTTCGACACCGAGCTGGAAGTGTTCCTGTTCTCCAAGGGTTATCTGGCGTTACAGGCCTATCGTGTCGGGCACCACTTGCATGAACGGGGCGAACGCCTGCTGGCAATGTTCATCCAGGCACGCAGCAATGAACGCCTGGGCATCGACATCAACCCGGCCAGCCGCATCGGCAGTGGCATCATGCTCGATCACGGGACAGGCATAGTCATCGGCGAAACCGCTGTGGTGGGCGATGACGTGTCGATCCTGCAGGGCGTTACCCTGGGCGGTACGGGCAAGGAAGGCGGCGACCGCCATCCGAAGGTGCGCAGCGGCGTGATGATCGGCGCTGGAGCGAAGATTCTCGGGAACATCGAGATTGGCGAAGGCGCCAAGGTTGGCGCCGGCAGCATCGTGCTGCATCCCGTTGCGCCGCATACCACGGTGGTTGGCAATCCGGCTCGTCAGGTCGGCACGCCGCGCCACGCACGACCGGCCCTGGATATGGACCAGTCGTTCGACGGAGATCGCTGAGCAGTCAGCGCTTGTCGCGGCGCTTCTTCTCGGCCTTCTTGTGGTGCGACATGAGACGGCGCTTCTTGTTGACCTGGCGGTCGGTAAGCGTGTTTTTCTTGCCCTCGTAAGGGTTTTCTCCGCCCTTGTACTCGATACGGATGGGCGTACCGACCAGCTTCAAAACGCGTCGGTAGGTGTTTTCCAGATAACGGGTGTAGGACTTTGGAATCGAGTCGACCTGGTTGCCATGGATCACGATCAGCGGCGGGTTGGCGCCGCCCAAGTGCGCGTAACGAAGCTTGATCCGGCGGCTGGCAACCATCGGCGGCGCATGCTCGCGAACCGCATCTTCAAGGATCTGCGTCAGACGGCTGGTGGGCCATCGCGTCACGGCTGAGGTGAACGAGGCCTGTACCGACTTGTACAGATTGCCGACGCCGGTGCCATGCTTGGCGGAGATGAAGTGGATGTCGGCGAACTCGACGAAGAACAACCGGCGCTCCAGCTCGGTCTTCACATAGTCGCGCTCACTCGGCTCCATGCCGTCCCACTTGTTCAGTGCGATGACCAACGCCCGACCGCTTTCCAGCACGAAGCCGAGCAGGTTCAGATCGTGTTCGACCACGCCCTCGCGGGCATCCATGACGAAAATCACGACGTTGGAGTCCTGGATCGCCTGCAGCGTCTTGACCACCGAGAACTTTTCTACGGCCTCGAATATCTTGCCGCGACGGCGCACACCGGCCGTGTCGATCAGTGTGTACTTCGCGTCGTCACGTTCGAAGGGAATGTAGATGCTGTCGCGGGTTGTACCGGCCTGGTCATAAACGATGACCCGTTCCTCGCCGAGCATGCGATTGACCAGCGTCGACTTGCCCACATTGGGTCGGCCGATGATCGCGATTTTGATGCCATCCTTTTCGCTCGGTCCAGGGATGCGCTTGAGCTCTTCTCCTTCGGCAACCGTCTCGCCCTCTTCACCCTCCGCTTCGGCAACTTCGGCGTTGTCCTTGGGGAACACGCCGAGCGCCTGCTCGAGCATATGGGTGATACCACGGCCATGGGCGGCGGCGATCGGCAGGGCGTCGCCCAGGCCCAACGGGCTGAATTCCGCTCGGGCGATATCCGGATCGATGCTGTCGACCTTGTTCGCCACCAGGAAGTGGCGCTTGTTCATCTTGCGCAGGTGCTCGGCAATCATCTGATCACCAGGCGTCATGCCGGCACGCGCGTCAACCATGAACATCACCGCATCGGCCTCTTGCATGGCTTGCAGGGACTGCTCGGCCATCTTGGCGTCGATGCCCTCCTCATCGCCGGTCAGACCACCAGTGTCGATGACGATGTAGGTGCGGCCCTGCCATTTGGCCTCGCCGTACTGGCGATCTCGGGTCAGACCGGCGTACTCGGCCACGATGGCGTCGCGGCTCTTGGTCAGACGATTGAACAGGGTGGACTTGCCGACGTTCGGGCGGCCCACCAGGGCGATTACGGGAACCATGCGGCTCTCCACTGCGATATTTCAGAAAACACGAAGGCCGCTGCATTGCAGCGGCCGAATATTCAGGGCTCCGCCAGGCGGAGCCGTGGGCGCAACTTGCGGTCAGTCAGCCTGACGGATAGTCAACGCCACCAGCTTGCCGTCATTGCCGAAGGCATACAGCCAGTCGCCCTCGACTACCGGACGGGCACGGACGCCAGAGCTGTCGATACGCTCGCGAGCGACGAAACGACCATCGACCTGGCTCAGCAGGTGCAGATAGCCTTCGATGTCACCCACCACAACATAGCTGGAAAATACTGCGGGAGCCGAAAGCTGGCGGCGCGCCATGGACTCATTGCGCCACAGAGCAGTCGTGGAGCGCTCGTCGATCCCCTCGACAGTACCGTCGGCAAGGCTCAGGTAAACGCTACCGTAGCCGAGCGCAGCACCCGAATAGCTGGACGCATCGCGCTGCCAGAGGACACGACCACTTTCCAGTTCCAGTGCCGCGGCACGGCCCTGATAGCTGGTGACGTAGAGCGTGCCACCGGATAGCAGCAGACCACCGTCAATATCGACGACCCGCTCAAGCTCCGAACGTCCTTGCGGAATGGCAACGCGCTGCTCCCAGACCGGAAGCCCACGACGGGTATCCAGTGCGACCACTTTGCCGCTGGACAGGCCGGCAACGGCCAGCTGATTGGTCAGCAGCGGTGCGCCGGTCCCGCGTAGCGTCAGCACCGCAGGAGAGCTCTCGTAGCTCCAGCGCTGCGCGCCGGTATCCATCTCCAGTGCGATCAGCCGATCATCCTGCGTCTGCACCAGAACGATGTCGCCATTGACGGCCGGGGCAGCCAGCACTTCACTGCTGACCTGACTGCGCCAGCGCTCCTCGCCCGTGCTGACGTCCAGCGCCAGCACTTCACCGCGCAGAGTGCCAACCAGCACCAGGCCGTACCCGGCGCCTACCCCGCCGGAAACCGGCGTATCAAGCTTCTTCTTCCAGTTGACCTTGCCGGTCAGGCGATCCATGGATACCACCAGCCCTTCGACATCGGCGGCGTAAATCTGGTCGCCATACACCACCGGCGTCAGCAGGTTGTAGGTCTTGCCCTGCCCTTCACCGATCGAACGACTCCACTCCTTCTTCAAGGAGATTTCCGCCTCGAACTTGGTCAGCTCCGCCGGTTCCGGCTCTTTAGTGTCCTTGCTGCTACAACCCGCGGCCAGTACGGCCAGGGTCAGCAATGCTGCAGTCTTCCAGCGCATCGTTTACGCCTCCCCTCGGGCCAGATCATCCAGCTTCATTTGCAGACCACCGATGGCCGCATCCTGGGACAGCGACTCTTTCGCCGCGGTGTAGGCCGCATGTGCCTCGTCGCGTCGGCCAAGCTGCACCAGCAGATCGCCGCGCAGTTCCTCGCGACTGGCAGCGAAGGCCTGATCAGCCTTGCCGTCCAGCAGCTTGAGCGCTTCTTCTGCCTTGTCCTGCGCAGCCAGAACGCGTGCCAGACGCTGACGAGCCAGCTCGTCCAGCGTCTTGTCGGCGGGCTTGTCGACCACGGCGCGAAGCTCGCTAGCCGCTTCGTCCAACCGCCCCGACTCGACCGCCACCTTCGCCACGAACAGGCTGCCGTACTGCGCATAATGCGTGCCGGCGAAATCTTTCTTCAACAGATTGCCCAATCGCGCAACTTCCGCCGCATCAGCTTCACCTTCTTCCAGCGCTGCGCCGAGCAGCTGCTGATAGATCACCGAGGCACCCTGCGCCTGGTTGACCTGATGGTTCTGCCAGAATTGCCAGCCGAACACCAAGACCAGAGCGAGCACAGCCCCAAACAGAAGAGGCTTGCCGTTGCGCTGCCACCAGTCTTTGATCTGCGCCAGTGTTTCTTCTTCGGTACCCGAGGTCACGCTGTCACTCCTTTCATTCGCTTAGTCTCAGACCTGCTCGAGGCAGGCAGCCAGACGCTCGGGCAGAGCATCCCAGGCAATGCTTTGTTGCTCGCTGTCGTCGCGTAGCGGCTTGCAACCTACCACGCGCCCTGCCAGTTCGTCGTCACCCAGGATCAGCGCAAAGCGCGCGCCGCTCTTGTCCGCTTTCTTGAACTGACTCTTGAAACTGCCGCCACCGGCGTTCACCAGCAGGCGCAGCCCTGGCAGCATATCGCGCAGGCGCTCGGCCAGAGCCAGTGCTGCCAGCTCAGCAGGCTCACCGAACGCGCAGATATAGGCATGCGGCGCCGGGCTCAAGGCGTCCGGCACCAGACCAAGGGTTTCCAGCAGCAGCACCAGGCGCTCGACGCCCATGGCGAAGCCGACACCCGGGGTAGGCTTACCGCCAAACTGACTGATCAGGCCATCGTAACGGCCGCCAGCGCAGACGGTGCCCTGCGAGCCCAGTTTGTCGGTAACCCACTCGAACACGGTTCGACCGTAGTAATCCAGACCACGCACCAGCTTCGGGTTGATTTCGTAGGCGATGCCGACTGCATCGAGGCGCGCCTTCAGGCCGTCGAAATGCACGCGCGACTCATCGTCGAGGTAGTCATGCAGCGTCGGTGCATCGGCCAGCAGCGCCTGAGTCTGGGCATTCTTGCTGTCGAGAATACGCAGCGGATTGGTCGTCAGACGCCGCTGGCTGTCTTCGTCGAGCTGATCGAAACGCTGCTGCAGGTAGGCCACCAGCGCATCGCGGTAGCGCGCACGTGCTTCGCTGGAGCCCAGGCTGTTGAGCTGCAGCGTTACAGCGTCGGCCAGGCCGAGCTGCTTCCACAGGCGCGCCGTCATCACGATCAGCTCGGCGTCGACATCAGGCCCAGGCTGGTTGAAGACTTCTACGCCGATCTGATGGAACTGCCGATAGCGGCCCTTCTGCGGCTTCTCATAACGGAACATCGGCCCGGTGTACCAGAGCTTCTGCACCTGGCCGCCGCCGGTCATGCCATGCTCAAGCACCGCGCGCACACAACCGGCAGTACCTTCAGGACGCAGGGTCAGCGACTCTTCGTTGCGATCGAGGAAGGTGTACATCTCCTTGTCGACCACGTCGGTGCCTTCACCGATGCCGCGAGCGAAGAGGTCGGTGAACTCCAGGATAGGCAGGCGAATCTCGCTGTAGCCGTAGCTGTCGAGCAGTTGCGCGAAGGTGCTTTCCAGATAACGCCAGGTCGGGGTCTGCGCAGGCAGGATGTCGTTCATGCCACGAATGGCTTGCAGGGACTTGCTCAATGGGATTCCTTAAAGATCAGCTGCGCGCGATGACCGCCGCGTCGGCCGCGAGCTTCTCGGCGGCCTTGCGTCGGATGAGCTGCTCCAGCTCATCGACGAGATTTTCGTTGTTCAGTTTTTGCGCCGGCTTGCCGTCGATGTAGACCAGGTTGTTAGGGCTGCCACCGGTCAACCCGACATGGGCCTCCTTCGCCTCTCCCGGACCGTTCACAACGCAACCGATCACGGCAACGTCCATCGGTACCAGCAGGTCTTCCACGCGGGTTTCCAGCTCGTTCATGGTCTTGACCACATCGAAGTTCTGCCGCGAACAGCTCGGGCAGGCGATGAAGTTGATACCACGTGAACGCAGACGCAGCGACTTGAGGATATCGAAGCCGACCTTGATTTCCTCGACAGGATCGGCCGCCAGCGACACGCGAATGGTGTCACCGATGCCTTCAGCGAGCAGCATGCCCAGCCCGACCGCGGACTTCACGGTGCCGGAACGCAGTCCACCCGCCTCGGTAATGCCCAGGTGCAGCGGCTGTTCGATCTGCCCGGCCAGCAACCGATAGGCCTCGACCGCCATGAATACGTCGGAAGCCTTGACGCTGACCTTGAAGTCCTGGAAGTCCAGGCGATCGAGATGATCGACATGGCGCAGGGCGGACTCCACCAGCGCCTGCGGGGTCGGCTCGCCGTACTTTTTCTGCAGGTCCTTTTCCAGCGAACCGGCATTCACCCCGATGCGGATCGGGATGCCCTTGTCGCGCGCCGCATCGACCACCGCGCGCACGCGATCTTCGCGACCGATATTGCCCGGATTGATGCGCAGGCAATCAACGCCGAGCTCGGCCACGCGCAGAGCGATCTGATAATCGAAATGGATGTCGGCCACCAGCGGCAACTGCACCAGTTGCTTGATGCGCCCAAAGGCCTCGGCAGCCTCCATGGAAGGCACTGAAACCCTGACGATATCGGCGCCTGCATTGGCCAGGCGCTGGATCTGCGCAACCGTCGCCTCGACATCACAGGTCTCGGTATTGGTCATGCTCTGTACGGAAATCGGCGCATCACCACCGACCGGCACATTGCCCACCCAGATCTTGCGGGATTGGCGACGCTTGATAGGAGATTCGGAATGCATGGTCAGCTTACTGTCCGAGCTTGAGGCGCGCTGTCTCGCCGCGCATATGAGAGGCGAGGTTCACAGCTTCGCCGTTGTAACTGAGTTGGGCGCCGCGAGCGTAGCCCAGATGTACGTCCAATGGTGCCTTGCCGCTGACCGCCCTGCTGGTCCCGGCCTTGGCCAGCGCGCTGAACAGTACTCGTCCGTCGGCATCGCTGACTCGCGTCCAGCAATCGGCGGTGAAACTCAGCTCCAGCTGGGCCTCGCCTGCTACTGGCGGGGCGGTGTCGTTCGAGGCACTCGTGGGAGCCGGGGAGGCCGTTGCGTCAGCGCTTTGCGTTGGGCTGTCAGGCAGCGTCAGCGGCAGAGACTCAGCGGCCTCGCCCGCCGGCTCGGTGATGGTGCCCTGCACATCAGTGGTGGCTGGAGTCTGTTGCTCAGGCTCGATCGCTTCATTCTCGTTCGAATCGGCTAGCGGTGCTGTTGGCTCGACTGGCTGTTCGCTCTGCTGCTCGGCACCCTCGTCAGCGCGATCAAGGAGATGGATCTCGGTGGTTCCATCCGCGCCTTCCACTTCGATTCGCTCCAGGGCCGAGACCGGTGGCGTCGTGGCCTCTCGAGCCATGCGTTCCTGCCACCAATACCAGGCGACTGCAGCCAGGAGCAGCAACAAGGCAAAGCCGAAGAAACGCATGAAGCTACGCGACAGACGGCCGGGCTCTTCGATGCGCCCCAGGCTGTTGACGTTGCTTCCGGAAGCGTTGGTACCGGTGTGCAGGTCGAACTCCTGAACCAGGCGATTCTGATCCAACCCCAGCAACTTGGCATAGGCACGCACGTAACCCCGGGCAAAGGTGTGCCCTGGCAACTGGCTGAAATCGCCGGCCTCGATGCGAGCCAGCGAGCGCTCGGTGAGATTCAGCTGCTGTGCAACTGCAGACAGCGGCCAGCCCTTGTCTTCGCGAGCTATACGCAGCGTCTCGCCGGGGTTGTTGCCCATCGGTGCAGCGGATTCTTGGTGCGGCGCGGTCATCGTTGCTCCGAAAGATATTGCTTGTATTCATCCGTACCGGGATACAGCCGCCTCAGCTGCAGCGCGAGGCTTGCAGCAGTGTCGCGGTCCTGATGGATGTTGGCCAGACGGATACCGAGCAGCAGACTCCGTGCGTTCTGCTCGGCCAGTTGGCTGAAGCTATCGTAGTAACGCTTGGCTGGAACGTATTGCTTGTCCTCGAAGGCCATGAGTGCAAGCTCGAGCAACGCGCGGGGCTGGCGACTGTCGAGGCGCAGCGAGCGGGTGAAATGGAGTTCGGCCTCTTCACGCTGACCCAACTGCAGTGCAGTCATACCCAGATTCTGAAATACCCGCGCCCGCTCGGAATACATGTTGTCTTCGGAAGCCTGACGGAAACGCTCCATGGCTTCGGGGTAGCGCTTCTGCTCGAACAGAAAGCTGCCGTAGTTGTTGAGTATGCGGGCGTCCTTGCGACTGGAGAGCGCTTCACGGTAGTGCTTGTCGGCCAGGTCGTTTTCCATTTCGGTCTGGAATACCAAAGCCAGGGCGGCGTGTGCATCGGCGCTGTTCGGATCAATTTCGAGGGCCTTGCGCAGTGGCGTCTTGGCGCGCGCGGCGGCGCCCTGCTGCAGGTAGCCGATCCCCAGTTGAATATAGGCGTCGCGGGCCTGCTGGCGACCTTCGTCGGTTCTCAGCGGATCAGTGGATCCAGAAGACACACAACCGGCCAACAGGCCGGTCAGTAGAAGCAGCAGCGCAGCGCGCAAAATCATCAGCATCCCCCCTCAGGATCGGTTCGAAGCAGTTTGCGCCGCACCTGGCTCGCTCTGTAGCTCACGCACAGCGATGTATCTCTCGCTTCGACGCGTCCGGTCCAGCACCTGGCCGACGAGCTGACCGCAAGCCGCGTCGATGTCTTCGCCGCGGGTGGTACGCACCGTTACATTGTGCCCACCTTTGTGCAGGATGTCCTGAAAACGGCGGATGGCATTGTTGCTCGGCCGCTCATATCCGGAGTGAGGGAACGGATTGAACGGGATCAGATTGATCTTGCACGGGATATCCGCCAGCAACGTGATCATCTGCTCGGCATGTTCGGGCTGATCGTTGATGCCCTTGAGCAGGGTGTACTCGATGGTCAGCACGCGCTTCTCGCCAAGCCTCGAGATATAGCCCTTGCATGCCGCCAGCAGCATGTCCAGCGGGTACTTCTTGTTGATCGGCACCAACTGATCGCGCAACGCATCGTTGGGTGCGTGCAGCGACAATGCCAGAGAAACGTCGATGACCTTGGCCAGCTCGTCGATCATCGGCACGACGCCGGAGGTCGAGAGCGTCACCTTGCGCTTGGAAATCCCGTAACCAAGGTCGTCCATCATGATGTGCATGGCAGCGACGACATTGTCGAAATTCAGTAACGGCTCGCCCATCCCCATCATCACCACGTTGGTGATCGCGCGATCGATTTTCGCCGGGATGGAGCCGAATGATTTGTTAGCAATCCAGACCTGACCGATCACCTCGGCCGCTGTCAGGTTGCTGTTGAAGCCTTGCTTGCCGGTGGAACAGAAACTGCAATCCAGCGCACATCCGGCCTGCGAGGACACGCACAGCGTTCCACGTCCGCCCTGGGGGATGTACACAGTTTCAACACAACTGCCCGAGGCGACACGCACGACCCATTTGCGGGTGCCGTCGCTGGAGATGTCTTCACTGACGACCTCCGGGCCGCGAATCTCGGCGCAGGCCTTGAGCTTTTCGCGCAAGGCCTTGCCGAGATTGCTCATGGCGTCGAAATCATCGACACCAAAATGGTGAATCCACTTCATCACCTGACCGGCGCGAAAACGCTTCTCCCCGATGGACTCGAAGAAGCTCTCCAGTTGCGACTGGGTAAGCCCGAGCAGATTCACTTTACCGGTCGTGGCAATCATTGAATTCACCTTCGCTCAATCAGCGAATGCGTGCGCACACTTCGGTGGCAGCAAAGAAGTAAGCGATTTCACGAGCAGCGGAAGCTTCCGAATCGGAACCATGCACGGCGTTCTCGTCGATGGAAACGGCGAAATCGGCGCGGATGGTGCCGGCAGCAGCTTCTTTCGGGTTGGTGGCGCCCATCAGCTCACGGTTCTTGGCGATGGCGTCTTCGCCTTCCAGAACCTGAACGATGACTGGACCGGAAGTCATGAAAGCAACCAGATCCTTGAAGAAGCCACGCTCGCTGTGCTCGGCGTAGAAGCCAGCCGCTTCGCGCTCGGACAGCTGAACCATCTTGGAAGCGACGACGCGCAGGCCGGCCTTCTCGAAACGGGTAGTGATTTCGCCGATGACGTTCTTGGCGACAGCGTCGGGCTTGATGATGGAGAAGGTGCGTTGCAGGGCCATGTAGGACTCCAAAACTGATGGGTTAAAGCGAACGAGTAAACCCGCGGATTATACGCGGGTTCATGTCAAAAAACATAAGGGTAGAGGGTAGAAGCCCGGATGGCGCCAGGGACCGCCGAACGGTCCCGAAACACCCAACCGGAGGAAAACGAAAACTTCGAAACCGCTCTATTCGGCCTCTTCGATCCAGGCCGACTGGATGGCTTCGAGCACTTTCTCGCCGCCCCGACCGGGCTCATCGGCGAAGCCCGGAAGCTCCACCACCCAGCGATGCAGATCAAGGAAATTCACATAGCGCGGATCTACATCGGTCTTGCGCTCGGCCAGCTCGATGGCGATTTCCTGCACGTCACTCCATTTCAGCTGCATGACGCCCACCCTCAGTGCCCTTCGGAAACCTGATTGATTGTGTACTTCGGAATCTCCACGACGAGATCGGCATCAGCCACCACTGCCTGGCAGGACAGCCGGGAATTGGGCTCAAGCCCCCACGCCTTGTCGAGCATGTCGTCCTCCAGCTCATCGGAAGCTTCCAGTGACTGGAAGCCTTCGCGAACCACAACGTGGCAGGTGGTGCAGGCACAGGATTTTTCGCATGCATGCTCGATGTCGATGCCATTGCGCAGCGCGGCGTCCAGCACCGTCTCGCCGGTCTGCGCCTCGATAACGGCGCCTTCAGGGCAATGGTCGGCATTGGGCAGGAAAATGATCTGCGGCATCTGGGTCAATCCTCGATATCGTTTAGCCGCCGCCCGGCCAGCGCGGCCTTGACGGTCGAATCCAGCCGGCGCGCAGCAAAGGCGTCGGTGATCTGGCTCAGGCGCTTGGTCTGGCGCTCGATGGCCAACACATCCTGGCTGTCCAGCAATCCGCGCAACTCGGCGACCTGGGAGTCGATCGCCACGCGCTCTTCAGCAGACAGCAAGCGCTCGCCATCGACGGCCAGCGCAGCCTCGACCGCCTCGAGCAGGCGCTGGGCATCAACCAGCTGCTCACGCAACGCCCGGGCGTCACGGTCCTCGTCCGCCTTGCGGAAAGAGTCCTCCAGCATCCTGGCGATTTCGCCATCGGTGAGGCCATAGGAAGGCTTGACCTGAATACTCGCCTCCACGCCGGATGCCAACTCACGCGCGGACACACTGAGCAAGCCATCAGCATCGACCTGGAAGGTGACGCGAATCTTTGCCGCCCCGGCGACCATCGGCGGAATACCGCGCAGCTCGAATCGAGCCAGCGAACGGCAGCCGGAGATCAGCTCGCGCTCGCCCTGCAGCACATGAATCATCATGGCCGACTGGCCATCTTTGTAGGTGGTGAAGTCCTGCGCGCGCGCCACTGGAATCGTGGTGTTGCGCGGAATGATCTTCTCCATCAGCCCGCCCATGGTCTCCAGCCCGAGGGACAGCGGGATCACATCGAGCAGCAACAGCTCTTCCCCATCGCGATTATTGCCAGCCAAGGTCTCAGCCTGAATCGCCGCGCCAATGGCCACAACCTCATCAGGGTCGATGTCGGTCAGTGGCTCGCGACCGAACAGCTGCCCAACTGCCGAGCGCACTCTTGGCACTCGGGTCGAACCGCCGACCATGACCACGGCGGTAATCTCCTCAAGCTCCACACCCGAGTCCCGCACGGCACGCCGGCAGGACTTGAGACTGCGCGCAATCATCGGCTCGATCAGCGCATCGAAGGTCTCGCGTTGCAGCTCGCCTGACCAGCCGGCATACGCGACATCCACCGCATCCACATCACTCAGATGCTCCTTGGCATCGCAGGCAATCTTCAGCAATTCACGCTGCGCGCCCGGCTCGAGATCGTCGGACACACCGGCACGCTCGAGAATCCAGTCCGCTACAGCATGGTCGAAATCATCACCACCCAGAGCCGTGTCGCCACCAGTGGCCAACACCTCGAAAACGCCCTTGGTCAGTCGAAGAATCGAAATATCGAAGGTACCGCCTCCGAGATCGTAGATCGCGACGACGCCTTCGGCATGACGATCCAGACCATAGGCGACGGCGGCCGCGGTCGGCTCGTTGAGCAGGCGCAGCACGCTGAGCCCAGCGAGCCGCGCGGCGTCCTTGGTCGCCTGACGCTGGGCATCGTCGAAATAGGCCGGAACGGTAATCACCGCACCGACCAGTTCACCGCCCAGGGTCGCCTCGGCACGCTGACGGAGTGCGCGCAGGATCTCAGCCGAGACTTCCACAGGGCTCTTGGCGCCCTGAACGGTCTCGATGAACGGCATTTGCGACTCAGCCTGACGGAAGCGGTACGGCAGCTGTTCGCCCAACTGCTTCACATCGGCCAGCCCGCGACCCATCAGCCGTTTGACCGAACTGATGGTGTTGAACGGATCGGTGGCCGCGGCAAGTTTGGCTTGTGCGCCAACCTCAATGCGGTCAGCGTGATAGCGCACCACCGACGGCAGGATCACTTGCCCATCAGCATCGGCCAACGGCGCAGTGACACCACTGCGCAGGGCAGCTACGAGGGAGTTGGTGGTCCCCAAGTCTATTCCGACAGCCAGGCGCCGCTGATGGGGCTGGGGGGTTTGTCCGGGCTCGGCAATCTGAAGTAAGGCCATGTCTGTCTGATATCGGGCGCAACGCCGGGCGCTGCGCGGGGTTAATCGTCGAGGCGCTCTTCGAGTTGGCGCACTTCCTGGGTCAGCTTGTCGAGAAACTGCATGCGTCGAACCAGACGCTCAGCATCGGCACGCCGCTCAGAATCCTGCCAGATGCGGGCGAAATCATCGTTCAGCCCCTGCTGCGCCTGCTTCAAGCGCGACTTGAACGCCGCTACGCCATCCAGATCGGCCTGCTCATGGAGCTCTTCAAGCTCCTCGCGCCAATGCATCTGCTGCATGAGGAACGCGGGATCCTGAACAGTCGCTTCCAGTGGAACCTCATGCCCCTCGATGGCCAACAGATACCTTGCCCGACGGCTCGGACTCTTGAGCGTCTGGTAGGCCTCATTGAGGTTGGCGGAGCGCTCAAGGGCCTGACGCTGCTCGCTTTCGCCAGCGTCGGCAAAGCGATCAGGGTGAACCTGGCGAGCAAGCTCTCGATAGCGATCGGCAAGAGACGCGAGATCCAGCTCGAACTCGGGCTTCAACTCGAACAATGCAAAATGACAGGGAGTACCCACGGCGTCCTCAGATATTGAAGCTCTCGCCGCAGCCACACTCGCCACGAACGTTCGGGTTGTTGAACTTGAAGCCCTCGTTGAGCCCTTCGCGAACGAAGTCGAGTTCCGTACCGTCGAGGTATACCAAGCTCTTGGGATCAATGATCACCTTGACCCCATGACTCTCGAACACCGAGTCTTCGGCCGCCGTTTCGTCGACGAACTCAAGTACGTACGCCAAGCCCGAACAGCCGGTCGTACGCACCCCGAGTCGCACACCTACACCCTTGCCTCGCCCGTCCAGCGAACGGCGAACGTGCTGGGCTGCAGCGGGCGTCATGGTGATAGCCATCGCAACCTCCCTATTTAAAGCAGACCTTTCTTTTCGCGGTAGTCACGCACCGCTGCCTTGATCGCATCTTCGGCGAGCACGGAGCAGTGAATCTTCACCGGCGGCAGCGCCAGCTCTTCAGCCAGCTGCGTGTTCTTGATGGTTTCCGCTTCTTCCAGGGTCTTGCCCTTCATCCACTCGGTAGCAAGCGAGCTGGAGGCGATGGCGGAACCGCAACCATAGGTCTTGAACTTGGCGTCTTCGATGACGCCCTGCTCGTTGACCTTGATCTGCAAACGCATCACGTCGCCACATGCCGGCGCACCTACCATGCCGGTACCGATGCTTGGGTCTTCAGCGTCGAACTTGCCGACGTTGCGCGGGTTTTCGTAGTGGTCGATGACCTTATCGCTGTATGCCATGGTGCAATCCTCTTAGATCAGGCTGTGCGGCGCTTGACGCCGGTCAGTGGGCTTGCCACTCGACCTTGGAAATGTCGACGCCGTCTTTGAACATGTCCCACAGGGGCGAAAGCTCGCGCAGCTTGGTGACGGCCTCGCAAACCTTCTGCGCTGCGTAGTCGATTTCCTCTTCAGTAGTGAACCGACCAAAGGTGAAACGAATGGAGCTATGCGCCAATTCGTCGTTACGACCCAGGGCACGCAGCACGTACGACGGCTCCAGCGAAGCGGACGTACAGGCGGAGCCAGACGATACCGCCAGATCCTTGAGCGCCATGATCAGCGACTCACCCTCGACGTAGTTGAAGCTGAGGTTCAGATTGTGCGGTACACGGGCGGTCAGGCTACCGTTCACATAAAGCTCTTCGAGATGCTCGACCTGCTTGTAGAAGCGATCACGCAGGGAGCGGACGCGCTCGTTCTCTTGGGCCATTTCGTCTTTCGCGATACGAAAGGCCTCGCCCATGCCGACCAGCTGGTGCGTAGCCAGCGTACCGGAACGCATGCCACGCTCATGGCCACCGCCATGCATCTGTGCCTCAAGGCGGACGCGGGGCTTACGGCGAACATACAGCGCACCCACGCCCTTCGGCCCATAGGTCTTATGAGCGGAGAAGGACATCAGATCGACCTTCATCTTCTCCAGATCGATTTCGACCTTGCCGGTCGACTGCGCCGCATCGACATGGAAAAGAATGCCGCGAGAACGGGTCAGCTCGCCGATGGCGGTAATGTCGTTGATAGTGCCGATCTCGTTGTTCACGTGCATGACCGACACAAGAATAGTGTCGTCGCGCAGCGCAGCTTCGACCATCGCCGGCGTGACGATGCCATCCTCGCCCGGCTCGAGATACGTAACCTCGAAGCCTTCGCGCTCGAGCTGGCGAGTGGTATCCAGTACCGCCTTGTGCTCGATCTTGGTGGTGACGATGTGCTTGCCCTTGGACGTATAGAAATGCGCGACGCCCTTGATGGCCAGGTTGTCCGACTCGGTTGCACCGGATGTCCAGACGATTTCACGGGGATCGGCGTTGACCAGCTCAGCAACCTGACGGCGCGCATTCTCCACGGCTTCCTCGGCTTTCCAGCCAAAAGCATGAGAGCGCGACGCCGGATTGCCGAAGTTGCCTTCGTTGGTGAGGCACTCGATCATCTTGGCGGCAACACGCGAATCCACAGGTGTGGTCGCAGAGTAGTCCAGGTAAATCGGCAATTTCATTCAGATATCTCCTATCAGGCAGTCGCCCTGCTCAATCGATGGCGGACGTTTCTATCTTGTCCATATGCGGCGAAGTGCCGCCAGCCTTGCGCATGTCTTGGCGCAGGGCGACCTGCTGCACGTCCTGGCGCTTGACCAGGTCGGCCAGGCTGATGCCGCTGAGGAATTCATGAATCTGCTGACTGAGGTCACACCACAGATGGTGAGTCAGGCAGGTATCGCCAGAGTGACAGCCGCCCAGACCTTGGCAACGCGTGGCATCGACCGACTCGTTCACAGCGTCGATGACCTGGGCGACCTGAATGCCGGCCATGTCGCGAGAAAGCTGATAGCCGCCGCCGGGCCCTCGCACGCTGGTCACCAGGCTGCCGCGGCGCAGCTTCGCGAAGAGCTGCTCGAGATAGGAAAGGGAAATACCCTGCCGCTCGGAAATATCGGCCAGGGAGACCGGCCCATGCTGCGCATGCAGCGCCAGATCGAGCATGGCGGTCACGGCATAACGGCCTTTGGTGGTTAATCGCATCGGTCTGCACCAAGCATTACGGTTTGGCGCAATTATGCAATTCCCGAGTATTTGAGTCAACTATAAGACCTATTAATTCAGTAGGTCTTTAGTCTGGAACCACGCCCGGCCGGAGGCAGCGGGCCGGCATGATACCAGCTGCTGCCAGCCCGCGCACTTCAGGTGCGGGCATCGCCAGCGTCGGACTTCACTTCAACGAAGTCTTCTTCTCGCAGCTCCGGAAGGTCCTTGGCGCAATAATCGCTGCCCAGCGCCTTGAGCGCGCCACACATGCCCTCCAAGCGCTCCTCTACGGCCTGAACATGATCCAGCAACTGCCCAATGGCTCGCGCGACGGGATCGGGCATATCCTCGCTGACGCCATAGGCGTCGAATCCGATCTTCTCGGCAATGGCCTTGCGCTTGGCTTCCTGCTCATCGCTGGATTTGACGATCACCCGCCCCGGAATCCCAACCGCCGTCGCTCCTGGCGGCACTTCACGGGTAACCACCGCATTGGAGCCGATCTTCGCGCCCGCGCCGACGGTGAACGGCCCGAGGATCTTCGCGCCCGCCCCCACGATCACACCGTCTTCAAGCGTCGGATGGCGCTTGCCCTTATTCCAGCTGGTGCCACCGAGTGTCACGCCGTGATAGAGCGTCACGTCATCGCCAATTTCCGCGGTCTCGCCAATGACGATGCCCATCCCGTGATCAATGAAGAATCGCCGGCCAATCCTGGCGCCCGGATGGATCTCGACCCCGGTCAGCCAGCGCCCCAGATTCGAGGACATCCGCGCAAGCCACTTGAATTCATGCACCCACAGCCAATGGGACAGGCGATGAATCCAGATGGCGTGCAGCCCCGGATAGCAGGTCAGAACTTCGAACGCATTGCGTGCCGCCGGATCGCGATGGAAAACGCTTTGAATGTCTTCGCGCATGCGTTCGAACATCAATCACTTCTCCGCTTGTGAGGCTCGCCGCGGGCAGCCTTTTGTGTCTCGGTGAGAATACCGCGCAGGATATTCATTTCCAGCTTGCTGATACCGCTGCGCCCGTAGAGCCGACGCAATCGGGGCATCAGATGCCTGGGCTTGGTCGGATCGAGAAAGCCGATATCCACCAGAGTCTGCTCAAGATGACCGAAGTAATTCTCCAGCTCGTCGACAGTCACGGGCTGGGCATCCAGCATCGCCGTGGTTTCCAGTTTTTCGACCTTGGTTGGCCGCCCCTCGGCAGCCAACCAGGCCATGCGCACCTCGTAGGTAAGCACCTGCACAGCCGCAGCGAGATTCAATGAACTGAACTGTGGATCAGACGGGATATGGACGTGGTACTGGCAGCGCTGCAACTCCTCATTGGTCAGCCCCGCGTACTCGCGACCGAATACCAATGCGACTTCGCCGCCCCCGGCAGACTGCTCCACGGAAACCGACGCGCACTCCCGAGGATCGAGCAACGGCCAGGGAATGCGCCGATCACGAGCGCTGGTTCCGAGCACCAGACTGCAACCAGCCAGCGCCTCTTCCAGAGTTGCAACGACCCGTGCACTATCGAGAATGTCGGTTGCACCGGACGCCCTGGCCACAGCGTTGGGACTCGGGAAATCCTCGGGGTCGACCAATACCAGGCGCGAAAGCCCCATGTTCTTCATGGCGCGAGCCGCACCACCGATGTTGCCGGCATGACTGGTATTGACCAGCACGACACGAATGTTCTGCAGCGACACAATAATTCTCTGCTTGAAAGCGAGCAGAAAGCTTACAGGAAGCGGCTCCCGATCCGCCATCTGCCGCCCCCTGCAACCACCACCGTGACGCTACATGCGCCGGCGCTTTCCTGATAGAATTTCGCGCTTTCTTTAACGACCAGGTAATTGATCCATGCAGCCCATGCTGAATATCGCGCTGCGCGCCGCCCGCAGCGCCGGCGAACTGATTGTCCGTTCCACCGATCGCCTGGATGCAATCTCGGTCAACGAGAAAGAAGCGAAGGATTACGTCACCGAAATCGACAAGGCCGCAGAGCAGAGCATCGTCAATGCGCTGCGCAAGGCCTACCCGAATCACGGCATCCTGGGCGAGGAAGGCGGACTGCTCGAAGGCAGCGGGGACGGCGCCGATTACCTGTGGATCATCGACCCGCTGGATGGAACCACCAATTTTGTCCGCGGCATTCCTCACTACGCCGTCAGCATCGCCTGCAAGTACCGCGGGCGCCTGGAACACGCGGTCGTGCTGGACCCGGTACGCCAGGAAGAATTCACCGCCAGCCGCGGCCGTGGCGCCGCCCTGAACGGCCGCCGCCTACGCGTTAGCGCACGCAAGAGCCTGGACGGCGCACTGCTCGGCACCGGCTTTCCGTTCAAGGATGGCCAGATGGACAACCTGGACAGCTACTTGAAGATGTTCCGCAGCCTGGTCGGCCAGACCTCCGGCCTACGTCGTGCCGGCGCCGCAAGCCTCGACCTGGCTTATGTCGCTGCAGGCCGCTTCGATGCGTTCTGGGAGTTTGGCCTTTCCGAATGGGACATGGCGGCAGGCGCACTGCTGATCCAGGAAGCCGGCGGCTTGGTGAGCGATTTCAGCGGCGGCCATGACTTCCTTGAGAAGGGTCAGATCGTTGCCGGCAACACCAAATGCTTCAAGGCGGTACTGACCACCATCCAGCCGCACCTGACACCTTCTCTCAAGCGCTGAGAACGATAGCGGCATAAAAAAACGCCCCAACCGGGCGTTTTTTTTGTTGCTGCACAATCGCTCAACTCACTGCTGCGACAGCGACAACTGTCCATCCTGCACCGGGATCTGGCTACCCGGATCGCGATCCATGCGTACACGACCCACCTTGCCGGCGAGGTCGTACTTCACGTCGTAGCCGACGATCTTGTCGTGCGAATCGGTTACCGTGCTGCAACGTGTTTCGGTAGTGGTATAGGTGCTGCTGGCCTGCATGCGGCCCTGCACCTGATTGCCTGCATAACCGCCACCGACCGCACCGGCGACCGTCGCAATTTTCTTGCCGGTACCGCCACCAACCTGATTGCCGAGCAGGCCACCAACCACCGCACCCACTGCTGTACCTGCTATGCGATGCTGATCCTGCACTGGTTTCTGCCGAGTCACCGCGACATCCTTACAAACCTCTCGCGGAGTCCGAATGGTTTCCTTGATCGGCTCCACCGCCAGCACATCGGCGAATTTCGGCCCGCGATCAACCAGACTATAAGTAGCGAAAGCGCCGCCAGCCGTGGCGACCACCACTCCGAGCGCCGTACCGACCAACATGGACTTGTTCACTGTGACTTCCTCTTCCTTCGGGCTGCGCCCGTTCCGCAGCCTTGGACTCCTTTAGGCTGCGGAAGTTCGAAGAAGATCAGGGGCGCTCGTCCGCTTCCCCTTCCACCACTGGTGGAATCAGGTCGTCACGGGTGAGCTTCAGCCAGACGAGCAGCATGCCAGCGACATAGACCGACGAGTACGTGCCTGCCCCAACGCCGATCAACAGCGCCAGCGAGAAGCCCCACAGATTCTCGCCACCAAAGACCATGAGCGCACCGACAGCCAGCAACGTGGATACCGAAGTTGCCATGGTGCGCAGCAAGGTTTGCGTCGTGGAGATATTGATGTTTTCCAGCAGCTCCGCCTTGCGCAGCATGCGGAAGTTCTCGCGGATCCGGTCAAAGATGACGATTGTGTCGTTCAGCGAATAGCCGATAACCGCCAGCACAGCGGCCAGCACGGTGAGATCGAACGATATCTGGAAAAAGGAGAACACCCCGAGAACGACGATCACATCGTGGAACAGCGACAGCACGGCACCGAGACCGAACTTCCACTGAAAGCGAAAGGCCACGTAGACCAAAATACCACCCAGCGCGAGCAGCATGCCCAGGCCACCCTGGTCGCGCAGCTCCTCACCCACCGCAGGCCCGACGAACTCGACTCGCTTGACGCTCACCGAGTTCGCACTGTCAGCGCCCCGCAATGCATCAGCGATGCGCTCTCCCAGCTGAGGATCGTCGCCCGGCATGCGCACCAGCACGTCAGTGGTCGCACCGAAACTCTGCACTACAGCGTCGCCAAAACCGGATTGCACCAGCTGCCCACGCACCTGCTCGAGTTCAACCGGGCGCTCATAGCCGAGCTCGATCAGTGTACCGCCAGTAAAGTCCAACCCGAAGTTGAGCCCCTTGACCATCAGGCTCGCCAGTGACGCAACGGTCAGCACCACGGTCAGGGCGAAGGCCACATGGCGGACACCCATGAAATTGATTACGCGTTTCATCGTGCTAGCCCCTTAAATCCACAGCTTCTTGAGATCGCGGCCACCGTAGATCAGGTTGACCATGGCGCGCGTCACGATGATTGCGGTAAACATCGACGTCAGGATGCCGATCGAAAGGGTGACCGCGAAGCCCTTGATCGGGCCGGTCCCCATGGCGAACAGGATGCCGCCGACCAGCAGAGTGGTCAGGTTGCCGTCGACGATCGCCGAGAAGGCCCGATCGAAGCCTTCATGGATGGCGCGCTGGATCGACATGCCATTGGCGATTTCCTCGCGGATTCGCGAGAAGATCAGCACGTTGGCATCCACCGCCATACCCATGGTCAACACGATACCGGCAATACCCGGAAGGGTCAGCGTGGCATTGAGCATCGACATCAGGGCTGTCAGCACGACCATATTGAACAGCAGCGCAATGGTCGCCAACACACCGAAGAACTTGTAGATCAGCACCATGAAGATGGCGACGAAGAGGAAGCCCCACATGGCTGCCTGGACGCCCAGCTTGATGTTTTCAGCGCCCAGGCTCGGGCCGATGGTGCGCTCTTCTGCGAAGTACATCGGCGCCGCCAGACCACCGGCGCGCAGCAGCAACGCCAGCTCTGACGACTCGCCCTGGCCATCGAGGCCGGTGATGCGGAACTGGCTGCCGAGTGGCGACTGGATAGTTGCAAGGCTGATGATCTTCTTTTCTTCCTGGAAGGTCTCGACGCGCACTTCCTGCTCAACACCATCAACCGTCTGCCGCACATAGCGAGTCATCGGCCGCTGCTCGATGAAGATCACGGCCATGCTGCGCCCGACATTGTTGCGCGTGGCGCGATTCATCAGATCGCCGCCGTGGCCATCGAGCCGGATATTCACCTGCGGACGGCCATTCTCGTCGTAGCTGGCCTGGGCGTCGGTCACCTGATCACCTGTAATGATCAGTGTGCGCTCAAGCTGAACCGGCGGGCGGCCCTCTTCGCGGAACTCGAAGGTTTCGGTGGAAGCACGCGATGCATCTGAATCGGCAGCCAGGCGGAACTCGAGGTTCGCCGTCTTGCCGAGGATACGTTTGGCCTCGGCCGTATCCTGCACACCCGGCAGCTCGACGACGATCCGATTGGCACCTTGACGCTGAACCAACGGCTCAGCCACGCCGAGTTCGTTGACGCGATTACGCACCGTGGTCAGGTTCTGCTTGATCGAGTACTCGCGAATTTCCGCCAGCTTGGCTTCGGTCAGCGTCAGACGCAGCACGTACTGGCCGTTGCGTTCTGCGGACGTCAGCTCGAAGTCGGTAAATTCCTTGCGGATGAGCGATTGGGCGGCATCCAAGGTAGCCTCATCGGCAAAGCCCAACTGCACCGAATCCTTCAGATTCGGCAGACTGCGGTATCGCACACGCTCCTTGCGCAGCAGACTCTTGACCTCACCCTCGGAGACGTTCAGGCGCGTTTCAATTGCCTTGTCCATGTCCACTTCCAGGAGGAAGTGCACACCACCGGAGAGATCCAGACCAAGCTTCATCGGGCTTGCGCCAAGATTGCGCAACCAGTTGGGAGTCGTAGGCGCCAGATTGAGCGCAACTACGTAGGCGTCGCCGAGCGCGCGGCGCACGATATCTTTTGCCGGCAACTGATCATCCTGACGCTCGAGACGCACAAGGCCACCTCGGCCCTGCTCGTCCAGGGACGCAGACTTGACCGCGATACCGCCATCCACGAGTGCTTTGCTGATGCGCTCGAGGTCTGCCTCGCCGATCTCCTGCGATGTGCTGGCACCGGTAACCTGAATCGCCGGGTCATCCGGATAGAGGTTGGGCGCAGAGTAAATAAAGGCGATCGCGAGCACTGCCAGAATCAGCAGGTATTTCCAGAGAGGGAATCTATTGAGCATGACGCAGCCCGTTTAATGAACGCGGGGCGCCTTGCGCGCCCCGTCGGTATTGAATGAAGTCAGCTCAGATAGCTTTCAGTGTGCCCTTGGGCAACGTTGCGGCGATCGCTACTTTCTGGAACTTCAGCTCAACGTTGTCGGACACCTCGATCACCACGAAATCATCGGCGACCTTGGTGACCTTGCCAGCGATACCGCCGGAAGTGACCACTTCGTCGCCCTTCTGCAGGCCGGCGATCAGGTTCTTGTGTTCCTTGGCACGCTTAGACTGGGGACGCCAGATCATCAGGTAGAAGATGACCAGAAAACCGACCAGAAAAACCCACTCGAAACCAGTACCAGCAGGACCAGCAGCAGCCTCCTGGGCATAGGCGGCGGGAATCAGAAAGCTCATGTAGCACTCCTGTTGCAGAAAGGATTGTTTTGTTCTGGCACGTCACGCAAGCGGCGGCGTTGGCAGACCGCGCTTGGCATAAAAGGCGTCGACAAAGGCCGCCAATGTACCCTGTTGAATGGCGTCGCGTAAACCAGCCATAACCCGCTGGTAATGCCGCAGGTTATGGATGGTATTCAACATGCTACCCAGCATTTCACCGCATTTATCCAGATGATGCAGATAAGCGCGGGAGAAATGTTTGCAGGTGTAACAGTCACAGCTCGGATCCAGCGGAGAATCGTCGTGTTTGTGAACGGCGTTGCGGATCTTGATTACACCGCTATCAACGAAAAGATGCCCATTTCGCGCATTGCGCGTTGGCATCACGCAGTCGAACATATCGACGCCGCGCCGCACACCCTCGACCAGGTCCTCCGGCTTACCCACCCCCATCAGATAGCGTGGCTTATCCGCTGGCATCTGTGGCGGAAGGAAATCCAGCACACGGATCATCTCTTCCTTCGGCTCGCCAACCGAAAGGCCGCCAATCGCCAGGCCGTCAAACCCGATCTCGCAAAGCCCTTCCAGCGAGCGCATGCGCAAAGATTCGTGCATACCGCCCTGAACAATGCCGAACAGCGCAGCCGGACTGTCGCCATGGGCGACCTTCGAGCGCTTGGCCCAGCGCAGCGACAGCTCCATCGAACGCCGCGCCACGTCTTCGTCAGCGGGATAAGGCGTGCATTCATCGAAGATCATCACGATATCCGAGCCCAGGTCACGCTGGACCTGCATCGACTCCTCCGGCCCCATGAAGACTTTTGCGCCATCTACCGGAGAGGCGAAGTAGACGCCCTCCTCCTTGATTTTGCGCATCGCCCCCAGGCTGAACACCTGAAAGCCGCCCGAGTCGGTGAGGATAGGCCCCTGCCACTGCATGAAGTCGTGCAGGTCCCCATGGCGCTTGATCACTTCAGTGCCAGGGCGCAACCAGAGATGGAAGGTGTTGCCCAGAATGATCTGCGCTCCGATCGCCTCGATGTCACGTGGCAGCATGCCTTTGACGGTACCGTAAGTGCCCACTGGCATGAACGCCGGCGTCTCGACGGTGCCGCGCGGAAAGGTCAGACGTCCGCGGCGCGCCTTGCCATCGGTGGCAAGCAGCTCGAAGGACATATGGCAGGAGCGAGTCATTGGGTTTCCTCGGGGCCGCGCGGCGCGGGATTGCGGGTGATGAACATGGCATCGCCGTAACTGAAGAAGCGATAACGCTGAGCCACCGCTTCGGCGTAGGCCGCCATGGTCTCCTGATAACCGGCGAAGGCGGAAACCAGCATCAGCAGCGTGGATTCAGGCAGATGGAAATTGGTGACCAGCGCATCCACCACATGAAAGCTCTTGCCTGGGTAGATGAAGATATCGGTGTCGCCACTGAACGGCTTGAGTTCACCATCGCGCGCCGCCGTCTCCAGCGAACGCACGCTGGTGGTGCCGACAGCGATCACGCGCCCACCACGGGAGCGACAGGCCGCCACCGCATCGACGACATCCTGGCCGACCTCCAGCCATTCGCGATGCATGTGATGCTCTTCGATACGCTCCACGCGCACCGGCTGAAAGGTGCCGGCGCCGACATGAAGGGTAACGTAGGCCGTTTCCACGCCAGACTCACGCAGCGTCTGCAGCAATGCCTCATCGAAGTGCAGTCCCGCTGTCGGCGCAGCCACTGCCCCGGCGCGCTGCGCATAGACGGTCTGGTAGCGCTCGCGGTCGGCGTCATCGTCGGGCCTGTCTATATAAGGAGGTAATGGCATGTGTCCGATGCGCTCGAGCAACGGCAGAACATCCTCATCGAACTCGAGCTCGAACAGCGCATCATGCCGGGCGATCATTTCCGCTTCGCCGCCGCCATCGAGCAGAATTTTCGATCCAGCCTTGGGCGACTTGCTGGAACGGACATGCGCCAGAACGCTGCGGTTGCCGAGTACCCTTTCGACAAGAATTTCCAGCTTGCCGCCGGTAGCTTTCTGACCGAACAGGCGCGCCGGGATTACCCGGGTATTGTTGAACACCATCAGATCGCCAGGCCGCACATGGTCCAGCAGATCCGCGAAGTTGCAATGCGAGAGCTTTCCCGTTTCGCCTTCGAGCACCAGCAGACGACTGGCACGCCGCTCCGCCAGGGGATGTCGTGCAATCAGGGCATCGGGCAGCTGGAAGAAAAAATCGGCAACTTGCATGGATCGGAGGTCGGGACGCGGAAAGGGCGCAAATCTTATCCGAAACACGTCGACCTGACCACGCCAAGCGATTGACCACCCCGTCGCGCATCCCTATACTGCGCGCCCACTGTGCCTCGATGGCGGAATCGGTAGACGCAGCGGATTCAAAATCCGCCGTTGGTAACAACGTGAGAGTTCGAGTCTCTCTCGAGGCACCATCAGTGAATCGCTACAACGCAGCCAAGCTGCATGCTTAGCGAAACGGGCAACCGGATCGCATGCAAGTCTAACGCCGTAGCGAAGCTTCAAAGCGCACCAGGCCGCATGCAAGCATCCGGACAATCTGGATCGGCAGCACGGCAAGCAACGTCAGCCACATCGCTTTCCCTCAGACTGACACTCGATATCGATGCAGTCGACTCGTGGCACTGCCTCTCTCGCAACAGCGAATAAGGCGAGTCAAAGCCACGTCAAAAAGCGCCAAATGGCGCCAAATGGCGCCGCCTGGACAGGCAAATTCTATGGCTCCGAGGGGTTGGCATTCCCTGGCGAGTTATCGTAGAGTGTGCCCACTGTGTTTGCATGGGTCGCTGTTGAATCGTGACCTGGTGCAGTAGATCTTCAGATCCGCTACTCCGCTCGACTCTCTTACTCCTTGCAACCAGTTCCAGCTTCCTGCTCTGCGGGGGCAATTCTACTTTTGAGTTTCAAGGATACAAAGACATGTCGAATCGTCAGAACGGTACCGTCAAGTGGTTTAACGACGAGAAAGGTTTTGGTTTCATCACTCCCGAGAGCGGTCCGGATCTGTTCGTGCACTTCCGCGCGATCGAAGGCAACGGCTTCAAGAGCCTGAAAGAAGGCCAGAAAGTCAGTTTCGTCGCAGTGCAAGGTCAAAAGGGCATGCAGGCAGACCAGGTTCAGATCCTGGGCTAAGCCTCTTCTCCGAAAAGCCCCTGATGGCAACATCAGGGGCTTTTTTATGCGCGCAATTCCGTAGAATGCGCCGCCCACCTCTTTGATCGAGACACCCAATGCGCAGACACCTGCTCAGCCCGCAGGGCCAGTTTCCCGCCGCCGGCCTGGTACGTCGGCTTGCTGCAATGTTCTATGACAGCCTGCTGTGCATCGCCTTGATGATGGTAGTGACACTGCTCTATCAGCAAGTGCTGCTGCGCCTGCTCTACGGCAGTGAACAGCTGCAGCAGCTCGCGGATGCCGGCCGCCTGGACATCGACCCGCTGCTCTCGACGCTGCTGCTGTTCAGCCTGTTCGGCTTTTTCGCCAAGTTCTGGACCCACAGCGGCCAAACGCTGGGCATGCAGGTCTGGGGCATCCGAATCCAGAATGCAGACGGAACCGCCATCGATCTTTGGCAGGCGCTTCTGCGTTTTCTGATCGCACTGGTTTCGCTGCTGTGCCTGGGCATGGGTTATTGGTGGATGCTGCTCGACAAACAGAACCGCACTTGGCACGACATGTACTCGGAGAGCCAGGCCGTTCAGCTACCGAAGAACATTCACAAGAAGTGACTTTGCTCTACGCACCGAGCCAACACTGACCCAAACCTTGTCGACAGCGCCTCCGGCGGTTCGCGCCGGAGGCACCCGTCATCCCGCCCGACGCAGCAACCAGGCACCGATGAGTGCACAGATGCCCGCTGGCAGCACCACCGCAAGCAACGGCGAGAAGCCGAACACCTGGCTAGCCGGCCCGAGCAAATCCTGAATAATGCGGAATACGAAGCCGACCACTACGCCGGTAAAGATGCGCTGACCAAGCGTGACCGAGCGCAGCGGCCCGAAGATGAACGAGATAGCCAGCAGCACCAGCGCAACGGTGACGGCCGGCTGCAGCACCTTGGTCCAGAATGCCAGCCAGTAACGACCGTTGTTCAACCCCTGCTCGCCCAGGTAGTGGATATAGCGCCACAAGCCGGTGATCGATAGCGCTTCCGGCTCCATCACCACCGTCCCGAGTAGCTGCGGCGTCAGCTGAACATCCCAGCGTTCCTGCGGCGTGCGCACCACCTCGGTGTGATCGCCGCGAAAATGGGTGGTCGAGATATTCTCGAGCAGCCAGTGATCAGCCTGATAGCTGGCGCGACGGGCAAAACTGGACGACAACAGGCGGCGCTCGTCATCGAAGCGATAACGTGTCACCCCCACCAGCATGCCGCCGGGCTGCACGGCGTTGACGTGCACGAACTCGTTCTCCTGCCGGTGCCACAGGCCGCGTTTGCTGCTCTGCGCCTCGCCTGCGCCCTGCGCCAGGGAGCGCCGCGCCTGGGCGATGTCCTCGGTCGCTGGCGCAACGTACTCACCGATCAGAATGCCGGCAATGAGCAGCACCAGCATCGGCTTCATCACCGCCACCACGATGCGCCCCAGCGAGACACCAGCCGCGCGCATGATGGTCAGCTCGCTGCTGCTGGCAAGCGTGCCAAGGCCGATCAAACAACCGATCAGTGCCGCCATAGGCAGCATTTCATACAGACGCCGAGGCGACGTCAGCAGCACGTACTGCAGGGCATCGCCCAGCCCGTAGCTGCCTTCTACATCACTCAATTCATCGATGAACGCGAATAGCAGAGCCAGACCCACGATGATGCCGAGGACAGTCAGAATCGCGAGAAAGACATGGACTCCGATGTAGCGATCCAGCTTAACCACGAGCCACCTCCCGCTGCGCACTGCCCTTCTTCATCCGCAGCCTGATCGGCTCCCAGTACAGCATCAACAGGCCTATCGCCAGGAACAGCCCGTGCACCCACCAAAGGCCCAGCGCCATCGGGATTCGCCCCTTGTCCAGCGCACCGCGCACGGCGATCAGCAACGCAAGGTAGGTCATGTACAGAAGGATCGCCGGCAGCAGCTTGAGAAAACGCCCCTGTCGCGGATTCACCTTGGCCAGCGGCACCGCGAGCACGGTAACGACGAACACCAGCAACGGCAATGAGAAGCGCCACTGCAGCTCGGTGCGATGCCGGATGTTGTCGCTGCCGAGCAGCTCCCGAGTCGGCAGCGCCTCACGTTCGCTCAACTCCATGCTCACCTCCGGCTTGGGAAGCAGCACGCCATAGGTGTCGTACTGGATGGCGCGGTAACCGGCCTGACCCGGGTTGCCATCATAGCGATAGCCGTTCTCCAGAATCAGATAGCGACTGCCATCGGGCTGAATTTCCTGCCGCCCGCTCTCGGCGACCAGCACCGACAGTCCACTTTCCTTGCCGGTCTGACGCGAAACATTGGTTTCGGAGATGAATACCCCACCGAGCTCGCTGCGGTCGGCCGACAGTTCTCGGGTGTAGGTTACCCGTGAGCCGCCGCGCAACGTCTGGAAGCGCCCTGGCACCAGCGTGTCGAATTCGGTCAGAGAGTCCTGCTGATTGAGGATACGGTCCACCTCGGCGATGCCCTGCGGCGCCAACCCCAGGCTCAGCCAGCCCACCACGACCGCCACCAGGGCGGCGGGCGCCAGGCTGTAGACCAGCAGCCGGCGCTGGCTCATGCCCGTGGCCGAAAGCACGGTCATTTCGCTTTCCAGATAGAGGCGCCCGTAGGCCAGCAGAATGCCGAGAAACAGTCCGAGCGGGAGGATCAGCTGCAGAAAGCCGGGCAGACGAAAGCCCATGATCAGCAACAGCACCCCTGGGTCGAGCAGTCCCTGCGCAGCCTGCGCCAGATACTTGATGAAACGGCCACTCATGATGATCACCAGCAGCACGGCACTGACCGCGCTCATGGTGACCAGCAGCTCTCGGGACAGGTAACGAAAGACGATCAAACCAGACACTCCAGGGTTGTCAGGCTCTGGCGGCAACGCTCAAACTAGCCGCCAGTTGCCGGCCCGCCGGAGCGGGCCGTTGGAAATTGGGTAATGACGCACCGAGCGGACGCGGACCGCCGCGCCGAAACAATCGCCGAAGCATCGACGATTGCAACGTTTCTAGCCTAGTCCAGTCGTTAGCAACGACCGAACAGGCGAACCACCGGAAAAATAAGCCCGGCATTATCCTGCAAACCCGACTCTTTGTCTTGGGGACACCACGTCATGGAATTTGTTGTCAAAAGCGCCAAAGCCTCCACCCAGAAGACCGCCACCCTGGTTCTGCCGCTCGGCGATGACTGCCTTCTCGGCAGCGTCGCGCAGAGCGTAGACAGCGCCAGCGGCGGCGCGCTCAGCACTGCGCTCAAGCGTGGCGACATCCAGGGCAAAGCGGGTCAGACCCTGCTGTTGCATGGCCTGCCCGGCCTCAAGGCTGAGCGCGTACTGCTGGTCGGGATCGGCAAGGTCGACGAACTGGACAACCGCCAGTGGCGCAAGATCGCCAATGCCGCACTTGCCGCAATCAAGGGTCTCGGCGGTGCCGATGCGGCCTTCGCCATGCAGGATGTTCAGATCAAAGGCCGCGACAATTACGGCCGTACTCGCCTGCTGGTGGAAATCCTTGCCGACGGCCAGTACGTGTTCGATCGCTTCAAGAGCAAGAAAACCGACCCGCGCGCTCTGCAGAAGATCATCCTGCTGTGTGACAAGAGCGAGCAGCCCGACGTGGAACGCGCGACCCGCGAAGCCTCGGCGATCGCCAGTGGCATGGCCTTCACCCGCGACCTCGGCAACCTGCCACCGAACGTCTGCCACCCGACCTACATCGCCGAACAGGCAAAGCAGATGAGCAAGGCCTACAAGGGCCTGAAGGTCGACGTGCTCGACGAGAAGAAGCTGCGTGATCTCGGCGCCGGCGCCTTCCTCGCGGTTTCCCAGGGCAGCGACCAGCCCGGCTGCATCATCGCCATGCAGTACAACGGCGGCAAGAAGGGGGATCAGCCGTATGCCCTGGTGGGCAAAGGCATCACCTTCGATACCGGTGGCATTAGCCTCAAGCCGGGCCAGGGCATGGACGAGATGAAGTACGACATGGGCGGAGCCGCCAGCGTACTCGGCACACTCAAGGCCGTGCTGGAGCTGCAGCTGCCGATCAACCTGGTCTGCCTGCTGGCCTGTGCTGAGAACATGCCCAGCGGCGGCGCCACCCGCCCGGGCGACATCGTCACCACCATGAGCGGTCAGACCGTGGAAATCCTCAACACCGATGCCGAGGGTCGTTTGGTGCTGTGCGATGCGCTGACCTACGCCGAACGCTTCGAACCGCGCGCGGTGATCGACGTGGCCACGCTGACCGGTGCCTGCATCGTCGCCTTGGGCAGCAACACTTCCGGTCTGCTGGGCAACAACGACGCCCTGGTGCAGCAACTGCTGCAGGCTGGCGAGAACGCTGCCGACCGCGCCTGGCAGCTGCCGCTGTTCGACGAATACCAGGAACAGCTGGACAGTCCATTCGCCGATATCGCCAACATCGGCGGCCCCAAAGCAGGCACCATCACGGCTGCCTGCTTCCTCTCGCGCTTCACCAAGAAGTTCGCCTGGGCGCACCTGGATATCGCCGGCACCGCCTGGACCAGCGGCGGCAAGGAAAAAGGCGCCACCGGCCGGCCGGTGCCGCTGTTGACCCAGTACCTGCTGGACCGGGTCAACTGAGATGCACCTGGCCGTCGCGCCTGATCCCTCGGGCCGGAGCCGCCTTGCGCTGCCCGGCCAGAGCGGAGCACGCCCATGACGCGGATCGAATTCTACGTCCTGCCCGACGCCAACCCGACCGGCCGCCTGCGGGCGGCCTGTCAGTTGGCGGCCAAGGGCTGGCAACACGGCATGCAGGTATTCATTCGCTGCGTCGATGAAACGCAGTCGAGCGAGGTCGACGAGCTACTCTGGGGCTTTCGCGCCGAGCGCTTCATTCCCCACGAGCAGCACGTCGACGACCCGAAGGCCCCGGTGGTGATCGGTGTCGACCAGGCACCTCAATTCACGCAGGGCCTCTTGATCAACCTGGGATCAACGCTTTCGTCGCACATCGACCAGTTCAGCCGGGTCATCGAGATCGTCAATCAGGAACCGCAACTGCTGACCGCCTGCCGGGAGAATTTCCGCCTGTATCGACGCCAGGGCTATGATCCGAAACGGGTCGAGCTTTAAGACCAACCACTCGACAGCAAGGGAAAACCCCTGGCAGCCGCCGGGATGCTCAAGCCCCGGAAACTTCTGAGATGACACCGAAAGCCCCGAACAAACCCGCCGAACTGCTGAGCGATCTCGAGTCCATTCGCGCCCTGCTCGGTGACGATTTTCCAGACGAGGCTCCGGCCGGCGCAGCGCTGGACCCGGACAGCATTCCGCTGCTGTCCGATATCGTCGAGCCAGCGCCTGCCGTTCCGGCCGCGGGCGCCAGCGACGACGAGCCGCGGGAAACCAGCGTGCGTAGCGCGTTTCGCTCCCTGGCCGAACGGCACATCGACCACGAGCTGCGCACCGCGGCCAATCTGATCCTGCAGGAAGTGATCGACGACTTCGTGCCGCAGATCGAGGCGGAACTCAAGCGTCGCCTCGAGAGCCGAATCGAGCGCCTGGTACGCACGCCCCCGCCTCGCTCCTGAGTCATCCGCGACAATGCGCAGTTAATAAGCACGGCCGCGAAATCTCGCGGCCGTTTGCCTTTATACTTGCCCGTTTTTCCGACCAGCCGTTTTAAGGGTCCCGCCGCATGGACAAGACCTACCAGCCGCACGCCATCGAGACTTCCTGGTACCAGACCTGGGAATCGAACAACTATTTCGCCCCGCAAGGTTCCGGCGAGCCCTACACCATCATGATCCCGCCGCCGAACGTCACTGGCAGCCTGCACATGGGTCACGGCTTCAACAACGCCATCATGGATGCTTTGATCCGTTGGCGCCGCATGCAGGGCCGCAACACCCTGTGGCAGCCAGGTACAGACCATGCTGGTATCGCCACGCAGATGGTGGTCGAGCGCCAGCTCGGCGCGCAGGGCGTTTCGCGTCATGACCTTGGACGCGAGAAGTTTCTCGACAAGGTCTGGCAGTGGAAGGAAGAATCCGGCGGGACCATCACCCGACAGATCCGTCGCCTGGGCTCCTCGGTGGACTGGTCGCGCGAGCGCTTCACCATGGACGATGGCCTCTCCGAGGCGGTCAAGGAAGCCTTCGTCCGCCTGCACGAGGACGGCCTGATCTATCGCGGCAAGCGTCTGGTCAACTGGGATACCAAGCTGCACACCGCGATCTCAGACCTCGAAGTCGAGAACCATGACGAGAAAGGTCATCTCTGGCACCTGCGTTATCCACTGGCCGACGGCTGCAAGACTGCAGACGGCCTGGATTACCTGGTGGTCGCCACTACCCGTCCGGAAACCATGCTCGGTGACGCCGCCATCGCCGTGCACCCGGAGGACGAGCGCTACAAGAGCCTGATCGGCCGTCACGTCATGCTGCCGCTGGTCAACCGCCTGATCCCCATCGTCGCCGACGACTATGTCGACCTCGAGTTCGGTACCGGCTGCGTGAAGATCACCCCGGCGCATGACTTCAACGACTACGAGGTCGGCAAGCGTCATCACCTGCCGCTGATCAATATCTTCGACCGCAACGCCGCGGTGCTCGCCAAGGCCCAGGTGTTCAACATCGACGGGACGCCGAACGACAAGATCGATGCCAACCTGCCGGACGGCTACGCGCACATGGACCGCTTCGATGCGCGCAAGGCCATCGTCGCCGAGTTCGACGCCATGAGCCTGCTGGAAAAGATCGACGACCACGCGCTGAAAGTCCCCCGCGGTGATCGCTCCGGCACCATCATCGAGCCGTGGCTGACCGACCAGTGGTACGTTTCCACCAAACCGCTGGCCGAGAAGGCCATCGCCGCCGTCGAAAGCGGCGAGATCCAGTTCGTGCCCAAGCAGTACGAGAACATGTACTTCAGCTGGATGCGCGACATCCAGGACTGGTGCATCAGCCGTCAGCTCTGGTGGGGCCATCGCATTCCTGCGTGGTACGACGAAGCCGGCAACGTCTACGTTGGCCGCGATGAAGTGGAGGTACGCAGCAAGTACAACCTCTGCAACAACGTCGAGCTGCGTCAGGACGAGGACGTGCTGGACACCTGGTTCAGCTCCGGCCTGTGGACCTTTTCCACACTCGGCTGGCCGCAGCAGACCGAGTTCCTGAAGACCTTCCACCCCACCGACGTGCTGGTCACAGGCTTCGACATCATCTTCTTCTGGGTCGCCCGGATGATCATGCTGTCCACTCACCTGACCGGGCAGATTCCGTTCAAGACCGTCTACGTGCACGGCCTGGTACGCGATGGTCAGGGGCAGAAGATGTCCAAGTCCAAGGGCAACGTGCTCGACCCGCTGGACATCGTCGATGGCATCACCCTCGATGAACTGCTGACCAAGCGCACCAGCGGCATGATGCAGCCCAAGCTGGCCGAGAAGATCGCCAAGCAGACCCGTGCCGAGTTCCCCGAAGGCATCGCCAGCTACGGCACAGACGCCCTGCGCTTTACCTTCTGCTCGCTGGCCTCAACCGGCCGCGACATCAAGTTCGACATGGGCCGCGTCGAGGGTTACCGCAACTTCTGCAACAAGATCTGGAACGCCGCCAACTTCGTCTTCGAGAACACCGAGGGCAAGGACACGGGGGTCAATGGCGAGCCCGTCGAGCTCTCGTCGGTGGATCGCTGGATCATCTCCGCGCTGCAGCGTACCGAGAGCGAGGTGAATCGACAGCTGGAGGCGTTCCGCTTCGACCTGGCCGCGCAGGCGCTGTACGAGTTCATCTGGGACGAGTACTGCGCCTGGTACCTGGAGCTGGTCAAGCCGCTGCTGTGGGACGAGACCGCAAGCGCCGAACGCCAGCGCGGCACCCGCCGCACCTTGGTGCGCGTGCTGGAAACCGCGCTGCGCCTGGCGCATCCGTTCATGCCGTTCATTACCGAGGAAATCTGGCAGCGCGTCGCGCCGCTCGCCGGCAAGTCCGGTCCGACGCTGATGCTGCAGCCGTGGCCGGAGTTCAACCCGGAGCGTATCGACGAAGCCGCCGAAGGCGATATCGAGTGGCTCAAGGCCTTCATGCTGGGCATCCGCCAGATCCGCGGCGAGATGAACATCTCCATGGCCAAGCGCATCGACGTGGTGCTGGGCAACGCCTCGGCTACCGATCAACGCCGCCTGACCGACAACGAGCCGCTGCTGAAGAAACTGGCCAAGCTGGAAAGCGTGCGCCTGCTCAACGACGGCGAAGAAGCACCGCTGTCGGCCATCGCGCTGGTGGGTGACATGCAGGTGCTTGTGCCGATGGCTGGCCTGATCGACAAGGATGCCGAACTGTCTCGCCTGGACAAGGAACTCGCCCGGCTGGACGGCGAGGTCAAGCGCGTCGGCGGAAAGCTGTCGAACGCCGGTTTCGTCGACAAGGCACCCGCCGAGGTGATCGACAAGGAACGCGCCAAACTGGCCGAGGCCGAACAGGCCAAAGCCAGGCTGCAGGAGCAGCGCGACCGCATCGCCACGCTCTGATCAGGACGCGGTAAACGCAAAAGGCCAACCCGAAAGGTGCTGGCCTTTTTGCTTAAGGAGGTCATCTTGATTGATGACAAGTTATTACCGGCAACGCTGATACACTATGCCGCACATGAAACACCCCTTTACAAACTGGCAGGCCGTTAAAGCCAAGACGAACACCTCGACGATGTGAAATGAGCCCTCTGCTGCGAAGCGCAATGCCCACGTATTTCGCCGAACGCGCAACCGTCTCCCAGGGCAGTCCACCGCCCCGATTTGTTTCACCTCGCTAGCGAATCGTTCCCCTGCCAGCCGCTGAGGCTGCGTCGACACACCCGCATGCCCCGGCAAGGTTCCTCAAGATGGAGTCCCTCCGATGTATGCACTCATGGCTGTCGTGTTCGTCATAGGCTATCTATGCATAGCCTTTGAACATCCCCTGAAGATAGACAAGGCCGCTGCCGCGATCCTGACCGCGGTTGTGACCTGGACCATTCTGGTGCTGGGTGCCGACCAGATACTTCCGCTGCTGCAACCCGGCAGCCACAACCCCGGGGACTCCTCGGCGGTGGTGGTCGAATCGCTGCGTCATCACCTGGGAGAAGTCTCGGAGATTCTCTTCTTCCTGCTCGGCGCGATGACCATCGTCGAGCTGATCGACTCCCACGAAGGTTTCAAGGTAATCACCGACCGCATCCAGACCCGCAAGCGCGTGCACCTGCTGTGGATCATCGGCTTCCTCACCTTCTTCCTCTCTGCAGCACTGGACAACCTGACCACCACCATCGTCATGGTCTCGCTGCTGCGCAAGCTCATCCGCGGCCGTCCCGAGCGCTGGTTGTTCGTCGGCGTCGTGGTAATCGCCGCCAACGCCGGTGGTGCCTGGTCGCCGATCGGTGACGTGACCACCACCATGCTCTGGATCGGTAACCAGATCAGCGCTTCCGGCGTGATCACCGGCCTGTTCCTGCCAAGCCTGGTGTGCCTGCTGGTGCCGCTGATCATTCTCAGCTTCCGTCTGCGCGGCGAGGCACCACGCCCGCGTCCTCGTGCTCACCTGGCCGAGAAGCATCCGCCGACCACCACCGTATTCGAGCGCAACCTGGTACTCGGTCTTGGCCTCGCTGCCCTGCTCTTCGTCCCGGTGTTCAAGACCGTGACCCACCTGCCGCCTTACATGGGCATCCTCTTCGGCCTCGGCGTGCTCTGGGTGACCACCGAGTTCATCCACCGCAACAAGAATGCCGAAGACAAGCACCCGCTTTCGGTAGTCGGCGTTCTGCGCAAGGTGGACACCCCCAGCGTGCTGTTCTTCCTCGGCATTCTGCTGGCCGTATCCAGTCTCGCTACCGCGGGCCACCTGACCCAGGTCGCGACCGCCCTGCGCGAATCGCTCGGCCACATCTATCCGATCACCTACGCCATCGGCCTGCTATCGGCCGTAGTCGACAACGTTCCGCTGGTGGCCGGTGCGATGAAGATGTATCCGTTGGTCAGCCCTGCCGTACTGGCTTCTGCCAGCCCCGAGGAGACCAGCTGGCTGTCGCAGTTCGTCGTCGATGGCAACTTCTGGGAGATGCTCGCTTTCTGCGCCGGTACCGGCGGCAGCACCTTGATCATCGGCTCGGCAGCGGGCGTCGCGGCGATGGGCATGGAGAAGATCAGCTTCACCTGGTACGTCAAGCGCGTCAGCTTGCTGGCCTTCCTCGGTTACACTGCGGGCGCCGCGACCTACATCGGCATGCTCGCCCTGCGCTAAACCGCAGCGAGCCTGGCCAGGTCGCTGCCCCCACAGACGACCTGGCCAGGGACCTTCCATGACCGTCAGCAAGACCAAAACCAGTTTCTATCGCCGACTCTACGTCGCCTGGCTGATCGACAGCGGCACCGCCTGCAGTGTCCCTGCACTGATGGCCGCGACCGGCATGCCGCGGCGCACCGCCCAGGACACCCTTGCCGCGCTCGCGGAGCTGGACATCGACTGCAGCTTCGAGCAGGACGACGGCGAACGCCACAATGCCGGCCACTACGCCATCCGCGACTGGGGTGCCATCGACAAGGGCTGGATCGAGCGCAACCTGCCGCGTATCAAATCCATTCTCGAATATCCCTGATCGACCATGAGTGGCGACCTGCTGCTGGTTCTCGGCCTGCTCACCGGTTGCATCGGCCTGTTCGCGCTGAACAAGCCACGCATGGACGTGGTGGCGGTACTGGCCATGGTCGCGCTGCCGCTCACTGGTGTGCTCAGCGTGCAGGAGGCACTGGCCGGTTTCAGCGATCCGAGCGTGGTGCTGATCGCCACCCTGTTCGTCATCGGCGACGGCCTGGTGCGCACCGGCATCGCCTATCGCCTGGGCGACTGGCTGATGCGTACCGCCGGCAGCAGCGAGACCCGCTTGCTGATTCTGCTGATGCTGGCAGTCGCGGCGCTCGGCTCGGTGATGAGTTCGACCGGCGTGGTGGCGATCTTCATTCCCGTGGTGCTCGGCATCGCCAATCGCATGAAGGTCTCGCCACGGCGGCTGATGATGCCGCTGGCGTTCGCCGGCCTGATCAGCGGCATGCTGACGCTGGTGGCGACGCCGCCGAACCTGGTGATCAACAGCGAACTGCGCCGCGCCGGGCTCGACGGCTTCTCCTTCTTCGATTTCACCCCCATCGGCCTGGCGATTCTGCTGCTCGGCGTCGGCTACATGCTGCTGGCGCGCCGCTGGCTGGGCAGCGACAAGCGCAGCGAAACGACAGAACATCGCCATACGCTGGCGGATCTGGCGCGGGAGTATCGACTGGAAGAACGCGAGCGGCGACTGCGGGTGATGCCGGGATCGATTCTCGCCAACCAGGCGCTGGACGAGCTGAAGCTGCGAACCCAGTACGGCATCAACGTGATCGCCGTGGAACGCCATGACCGCTTTCGCAACCTTCTGCTGATCGCGACGGGCAATACCGAACTGTTCGTCGGCGATGTGCTGCTGGTCGATCTGGCCAGCCCGGCCATCGGCCTGCTCGGCGCCTATCAGGAGCTGGGCCTCGAACCCCTGCAACTCAGCACCTCCTACTATTCGGTGCACGGTCGCGAGCTGGGGCTGGCGGAAGTGGCGCTGCCACCGGATTCGCGCCTACCGGGCAAGACAATCCAGCAACTGGGTTTTCGCAGCCGGCACAAGCTCAACGTGGTCGGTCTGCGCCGCAATCGCCAAGCCCTGCAGGGGCTGCTGGTGGATGAAAAGCTCAAGCCAGCCGATACGCTGCTGGTGGCCGGCAGCTGGAAGCACATTCACCGTCTGCAGGGCATGAGCCGCGACTTCCTCGTGCTGAGCCTGCCGGCCGAGGTGGACGATGTGGCGCCCGCGGCCAACCAGGCACCGTTCGCGCTGCTCGGGCTGGCGGTGATGGTGACATTGATGGTCAGCGGCCTGGTGCCCAACGTGCTGGCGGCGCTGATTGGCTGCCTGGTCATGGGCCTGTTCCGCTGCATCGACATGGACAGCGCCTACAAGGCGATTCACTGGCAAAGCCTGGTGCTGATCGTCGGCATGCTGCCGTTCGCCCTGGCGTTGCAGAAGACCGGCGGCATCGCCCTGGCGACATCGGGGCTGGTCGGCCTGCTCGGCGACGCCGGACCGCATGCCTTGCTCGCCTGCCTGTTTCTGCTGACCGCAGTGATCGGGCTGTTCATCTCCAACACGGCGACGGCTGTGCTGATGGCACCCGTTGCGCTGTCCACCGCCGAACAGCTGGGCGCCTCGCCCTATCCGTTCGCCATGATCGTCGCGCTGGCCGCCTCAGCCGCGTTCATGACGCCGATTTCCTCGCCGGTGAACACCCTGGTGCTCGGTCCCGGGCAATACCGCTTCGCCGACTTCGTCCGAGTTGGCGTGCCCTTTACCGCGCTGATCATGATCGTCTCGGTGCTGCTGGTGCCGCTGCTGTTTCCGCTATGAATGCCGGCTGCCTCGGGACACCCACCGACGGGTAGCCAGCGAAAAGTGGCATGGCGGCTGAAAGGGCCAGCCGTTAAGCTCCAGCTCTCATTCTAAAAAGAACAGACTCCATGCCTCAGCGTGTCGCCCTGTTTCCGGTCCTGCTGGCCGGTGCCGTTCTCTTGTTGGTCGTCCATGGCCTTGGCCGCTTCGTCTATACCCCGCTGCTGCCCTGGCTGGTGGAGGACGGTCTGCTGACCGTGCAGGAAGGCGCCAGCATCGCCAGCTGGAACTACTTGGGCTATCTGATCGGCGCCCTGCTCGCGGTGCGCTGGCATCGCGTCGCGCAGATCCGCCGTACGCTGCCTTGGGCACTGGCGCTACACGTCTTGAGCGCCCTGCTGCAGACCCAGGCGGAATCCGCTGACGCCCTCGCCGCATTGCGCCTGGCCAATGGCATCAGCAACGGTCTGGTATTCGTCCAGGCGCCTTCGCTGATCCTCGAATGGTTGGCGCGACAGCAGCGCGTTTCCTCCAGCGGCCTGGTCTATCTCGGTGTCTGCGTCGGGCTGATTCTCTCCAGTTTGCTGGTGAGCCTGAGCGACGGGTATCTGCTGGGAGCCGAGCGTTGGTGGCCGGCGGCGTTGCTTTCGATACCGCTGGCCTGGTGGGGCTGGCGGCAGCTGTCGCGGCTGGACATGCCTGACGAGGAACAGGCCCATTCTGCGGAGGAGCCACCCAGCGGCAAGCTGCTCGATCGCTCCAGCACACCGCTGTTTCTTTCCTACGCTGGCGCCGGCATGGGCTACATCCTGCCGATGACTTTCCTGCCGATGGTCGCGCGTCTGCAGGTGGAGCCTGGTGACTTCCTCATCGGTGGCAGCTGGCTGGTGGTGGCGTTGGCGACGCTGCCGGCGCCCTGGCTGTGGAATCGTCTCGGCGTGCGCATGGGTGACGACATCGCCTTGCGCCTGAGCTATCTCACCCAACTGCTCGGCGTACTGGCCGCGCTGCTGCTGCCCGGCGCGGTCGGCATCCTGCTCTGTGCGGTACTGGTTGGCGGCACCTTTCTCGGCACCGTGCTGTTGACCCAGCGCCTGGCGCGGGCGCTGCATCCACACCAGGGGCCGCGGCTGTCAGCGGCGCTGATCGCACTCTACGGCCTGACCCAGCTCGCCGCCCCCTGGCTGACCAGCATCTGGATGGGCATGGGCGGCAGCCTGCACAGCGCCTTCTGGCTCGGCGCCGGGGCACTGCTCTGGGGCCTGCTGTGGATGCTGATGGTGCCGCGCCGCCGTTAGCAACGAGACCTATCCGCGGGCAGCGGTTGTGGGACAATGCGCGCCCCAGCCGCCAACCTCCCGCTGATCAGATGCCGCGCAGATCCCCATCCTCGACTCCGCAGCCCGGCCGTGCCGAACCCGGCAAGGCCGTACTGCATCCACGCAACCGCCATACCGGCCGCTACGACTTCCCGGCGCTGATTGCTGGCTGCCCGGAGCTGGCCGAGTACGTCATCCTCAATCCCTACGGCAAGCAAAGCATCGACTTCGCCAACCCGGATGCGGTGCGGGTATTCAACCGCGCCTTGCTGCGGCAGTTCTACGGCATCCAGCACTGGGATATCCCGCCGGGCTACCTGTGCCCGCCGGTGCCCGGGCGCGCCGATTATCTGCACGGCCTGGCCGACCTGCTCGGAGAGCACAAGGCCAGCGCGATACCCCGCGGCGCCGCGATCCGCGCACTGGACATCGGCACCGGGGCCAACTGCATCTACCCGCTGATCGGCCATCGGGAGTACGGCTGGCACTTCACCGGGAGCGATATCGACACCACCGCTCTGGCCTCGGCACGCACCATCGTCTCGGCCAATGGCCTCGCCAAGGCCATCGAGCTGAGACAGCAGGCGGCGCCGAAGCACATCTTCAAGGGGGTGATGTTGCCGGAGGATCGCTTCGACCTGACGTTGTGCAATCCGCCCTTCCATGCGTCACAGGCCGAAGCCAGCAGTGGCAGCCAGCGCAAGTGGCGTAACCTCGGCAAGCTCGATCCGAGCCGCAAACTACCCGCGCTCAATTTCGGCGGTCAGGCGGCAGAGCTCTGGTGCGAAGGTGGCGAAGCGGCCTTTGTCGCGCGCATGGCGGAGGAAAGCGTCGCGTTCGCCGGACAGGTCTACTGGTTCAGCACCCTGGTATCGAAGGGCGCCAACGTGGCGCCGCTGGAGGCGCGGCTGAAACGCCTCGGTGCCCGCCAGATGCACACGCTGGACATGGCTCAGGGGCAGAAGAAGAGCCGCTTCGTCGCCTGGACCTTCCTGAGTCAACCGGAGCAGGCGAGTTGGCGCGCCGAGCGCTGGGCGAAAGGGTGAAATTCAGGCAGGAGTCAACGGAAAGGTTTAGACCGCCACGTCCCAGAGCTGCTTGTTCTTCAGCGCCATGGTCTGGATATAGCGCGGTTCACCGTTGATCTCTTCCAGTTCGGTCATCCCGGCCAGCTCGCCTACCACGCGATAACGCTTGCCTACACGCTTGTCCTTCAATGGATAGAGCTTGGCGATTTGTTGGGCGAGTTCGGTAAGGGTGGACATTGCTTGTTGCTCCATTGACTGCGTGCCGCAGGTATTTACCAACTGTTGATGACGGTTATGCGACAGCCGAGCTTAGAACAGGGTTTCCAGGCTGCCACTCGATCGCAGGCGTACGCACAAAAGCCGATAGGTTGCTGCTAAGAACCGGCGATTTGTTCTTAACTTCTTCTACGCCGCTTCGCTTTGGAGCGATGAATACCGAATTGATTCCGTCACGTTCGTCGCCGCTTTCGAACTGCAGAGCGAGGCCACGAGATCACTATTGCGGGCATGGCAGCTTTGGCGCGACCGGATAAGCCGGCCACGCGGAAAAGAAGGAATCACGAGATCGCAGACCAGCTGGAATCAGCAGGTGCCCAGCCCCATCTGCAGCAGCGCCAGGCCGCCACGCTGCCAGCCCCACCAGGCCAGCATCAGCAGGCCCAGCATCAGAGCGACGCTCACACCCAGCCAGAGCGGCCGCATCAGTTGACCTGCGCCTCGCGCAGGCGCTCGACCGGCTGCTCACGAATCGGCCAGTTGAGTACCGCCGCCATCAGGCTCAGCGCGATCGCGATCTGCCAGACCAGGTCGTAACTGCCGGTACGGTCGTACAGCCACCCGCCCAGCCAGCCGCCAAAGAACGAGCCCAGCTGATGGAAAAGGAAGGCGATACCGCCGAGCATCGACAGGTTGCGCACGCCGAACATGGTCGCCACCGTACCGTTGGTGAGTGGCACCGTGGACAGCCACAGCAAGCCCATGGCGATGCCGAATGCGTACGCGCTCCAGACACTCAGCGGCGCCAGCAGGAAAACACTGATCACCACCCCGCGAATCAGATACAACCCGGCCAGCAGCTTTGGCTTGGAGTAGCAGCTGCCCAGCCAGCCCGCAGTGTAGGTGCCGACGACGTTGAACAGCCCGACCAGTGCCAGCACCGTGGTACCGACCTGCGCCGGCAGATGCTTATCGACCAGATAGGCCGGCAGGTGCAGACCGATGAAGACCACCTGAAAGCCGCAGACGAAAAAGCCCAGCGCCAGCAGACGGAACCCGGAATGCCCGGCCGCTTCGCGCAGCGCCTCGCCAAGCGACTGCTGAGTTCCGGGTGCCGCCGGAGGCCGCGCGGGGCTGCGCATCATCCCCGCGAGCGGCACGATCAGCGCCACCAGCAAACCGAGCGCCATAAGCGCCGAGGACCACCCCAGCCACTCGATGAGCCCCAGGCTGCCGGGCAGCATGATGAACTGGCCGAAGGAGCCCGCAGCGCTGGCGATGCCCATCGCCATGCTGCGCTTCTCCGGCGGAACCGCCTGCCCGACTGCGCCGAGGATCACCGAGAACGAGGTGCCTGACAGCCCCAGTCCGATCAGCAGCCCGGCACTCAGCGTCAGGGTCGTCGGCGAATCGGACACCGCCATCAATGCCAGCCCAACGGCGTAGAGAATGCCGCCGATCAGCACCGCACGAGCCACGCCGAAGCGATCGGCCAGCGCGCCAGTCACCGGCTGCACCAGGCCCCAGATCAGGTTCTGTATCGCGATGGCGAAGGCGAACACCTCGCGACCCCAGCCGAACTCGGCACTCATGGGCGGCAGGAACAGACCGAAGCCGTGGCGCACACCCAGCGAAATCGCGAGGATCAGCGAGCCACCAGCGAGAATCCAGGCAGAGTTGCGCCATGCAGCGGTCATGGGGGTCATTCCTCGAAGAAAAGGCGACCAGTTTACTCAGTTAAGCCTTTCTTTCGTCACCCCATGTGTCCGATCGGGTGCCCTCCGCTCTCGCGGAACGCTAAAGCGCCAGCAACCCTACGGCCATCAACAACGGCGTCGCCACGCTGGCCGCAGCGTTCAGCCCCAATGCCGGCAGCAGGCGCTGCGCCTGCAGCGGTTCGCGACGCAGCAACCATGCCGCTCGCAGGGCCAACGGCAAGGTCAAAAAGCCGAGTGCGCCACCGGCCAGACCTGGCTGCGCCAGCACAGCCAGGAGTACGCCGTAGGCTAGCAGCCACTGCGCAAACGCCACGCGCACGGCGTTGGTACAGCCGATATGCATAGGCAGGGTACGCCGGCCGACAGCGCGGTCGGCATCAATGTCCGGAAACTGGCCAAGCAAAAGCAGGTTGTTGCAGAGCAGCAGAGGGGGCAGGATCAACCACAGATCGCCGAGATCCGGCGCGCCGCCGAGAACGATGCGCGTACCCAGCACCATCAGCGCGAAGCCCAAGCCCGGCGCGAACAGGCACAACCAGGGGTGGCGGGTCAGCCAAGGCGTGTAAAGCAGCACCAGCAACAGTCCCGCCAGACCGATCGGCGCCAGACTGAGCAACAGCGGCGGCTGGCGCAGCAGGAACAACACGCCGATCAGCGCGCAGGTCAGCAGGCTGCCGAGACCGAGCAGCAATGTGCGACCCAGCAGATGCGGATGGGTCACCAAGGTACCGCTGCCACCGCTGAATGCCGTGCGGCGGGTCTGCAGGTCCAGCCCACTGCGGTAATCACCCCATTCGTTGAGCGCATTGACTGCCACATGGGCGGCCAGGGCGCCGAGCATCACCAGCAGTGCATCACTGTAGGACATCGCCTCCGCACCCCCGCGCACTGCCAAGGCCACCCCGAGCGCCACACAGCTCAGCGTCAGCAGCAGGAAACGACCGCGCGCCACACCCAGCCAGTCCAAGGTTCCGCTCATCTACGCCTCCCGCTATCGTCTGGTGTACAGCAGGCTAACCCCAACGCCGCGAGACGACCTTGACACAGATCGACTCCGCCAGACCGCAGCTTCGGCTGACAGGCACGCACTACCCGCTCTCGGGTAAACTGCCCAACCTGTTGCATTCCAGCCGTGAGACCACCATGCCCATCCGCCACTGCATCGTCCATCTGATCGAGAAAAAGCCGGACGGCACCCCCGCCGTGCTCCACGCCCGTGACTCGGAGCTGGGCAACTCCCAGGCTATCGAGAACCTGCTGGCCGATCTCAACGAGAGCTACAACGCCAAGCAGGGCAAGGCCTGGGGCTTCTTTCACGAGGAGTCCGGCGCCTATCCGTTCAGCGGCTGGCTCGCGCAGTACATGGAAGGCAATCAGGACTTCACCGCATTCAGCCGCCAGGCAGTCGAGCATCTGCAGAAGCTGATGGAGGAATCCAACCTCTCCACCGGCGGCCACGTGCTGTTCGCCCACTACCAGCAGGGCATGACCGATTACCTGGCCATCGCGCTGCTGCACCACAGCAACGGCGTCACCGTTACCGACTCGCTGGACGTGACCGAAGCCCGGCACCTCGATCTCGGACAGCTGCACCTGGCGACGCGGATCAACATCTCCGAGTGGCAGAACAACAAGCAGTCCAAGCAGTACATCTCCTTCATCAAGGGCAAGAACGGCAAGAAGGTGTCCGAGTACTTCCGCGACTTCATCGGCTGCCAGGAAGGCGTCGATGGCCCGGGCGAGACGCGCACGCTGCTCAAGGCCTTCAGCGACTACGTCGAAAGCGAAGACCTGCCCGAGGAAAAAGCGCGGGAGAAGACCAGCGCCCTGGTCGGCTACGCCAGCAGCCAGGCGAAGATCGGCGAACCGATGTCGCTCGAAGAGCTGTCCGGGGTGATCGACGAGGAACGTCCGCGCGCCTTCTACGAGCACATCCGCAACAAGGATTACGGGCTGTCGCCGGAAATTCCCGCCGACAAACGCACGCTAAACCAGTTTCAGCGCTTCACCGGGCGCGCCGAAGGGCTGTCGATCAGCTTCGAGTCGCATCTGCTGGGCTCGAAGGTCGAGTACGACGAGGCGCGCGACATGCTGATCATCCGCCAGCTGCCGACCCAACTGAAGGACCAGCTCAAGCGGCGCAAGGACTGACCGCGTCATGCGCCTGGCGGACGCCATTCTCGATGACTGCCTGTGCGACCCGGCGGCGGCGCTGGCGAGCGATCCAGCACGCTGCTACGGCCTGGACAAAGCACAGGCTCAAGCGCAGCTGGCAAGCCTGAAGGAATGGCTGCGGGTACAGCAGACCATGCTCTGGGCCAACCGCCGCGACGCCCTGCTGCTCGTGCTGCAGGGGCCGGACTGCTCCGGTAAGAACGGCGTGATCCGCCGCGTGCTGGGTGGCCTGGACCCGCTGGGGCTGTCGCCGCACAGCTTCCAGGCGCCGAGCGAAGAAGAACGTCGCCAGGACTTCCTCAGGCGCTACCGGGAGCGGCTGCCGGTGCCCGGCATGCTCGGCGTATTCAATCGCAGCTACTACGAAGCGCTGGTCAGCGATCTGCGCGACGGCCTGTGCTCGCCTGCCGACATCCCGCAGCGCCAGTCCGCAATCCTGGCTTTCGAGCGCGAGCTGCCGGCCGCCAGTATCCAGCCGCTCAAGTGTTACCTGCAGCTGTCTGCCGGCGAGCAGAAGCAGCGCTTGCATCGGCGCCTGGAGCAGCCGGAAAAGCGCTGGAAGCTGACCCTCGGCGATCTGCAGGACCACCGCAACTTCGCCCAGCAGCAGGCGCAATGGGCGGCCGTGCTGAGCAAAAGCCACAGCCGCGAAGCACCCTGGTACGTGATACCGGCCGACCACCGCTGGTTGCGCGACCTGCTCCTCGCCAGCCTGCTCGCCCGCGCGTTCGAGCGCCTGGCACTGGACTGGCCGGCGCGGCCGGCGCCATTCACCCATGCCGATCTGGACAGCACGCCATGAAGCGCTTCGCTCTGTTGCCGCTGCTGCTTCTGCCGCTGCTGGCGCAGGCGCAGCAAGGCGAAACAGCGCCGGAACTGTCGGTGGACGAGGTCCGCTTCACGGTCGCCAACTCCGAGTTCACCCTGATGCACGAGATGGGGCACCTGCTCATCAGCGAACTGCAGCTGCCGGTGCTTGGCCGTGAGGAAGACGCTGCCGACCAGCTGGGTTTCATGGGCCTGTTCCTGTTGCAGCAGGAACAACACCGCGACGGCTTCTACGCCAAGCTGATGGACGTCGCCGATTACTGGCGTCTGGAATGGCAGCACGCGGAACGCGACGGCTCCCCGGTGCCGGTCTGGGACAGCCATGCGCTGGACGCCCAGCGCTTCTACAACATCGCCTGCCTGGCCTACGGCAGCGACCCGGATCGGCTCGACTGGGTCCTGGAAGTCAGCGGCCTGCCGGTGGAACGCGCGCTGTACTGTCCCGAGGAATACGAACAGGCGGCCCACGCAGTGCAGTGGTTTCGCGAGCACTTCGGCCGCAGCGACGAGCGACCGGCGCGGCACCGCATTCAGGTGATCTACGACACACCCCCCGGACATCTGCCGGGTGGTGCCGAACTGCTGGAAAAGATTCGCGCTGGCGGCGAGCTGGAAGCGGTCGCGGCGAAGGCAAGCGATGCCTTCGAGCTGCCCCGCGACCTGACGCTGCGCATGTCCACCTGCGGCGCGCCGGACGCCTGGTTCAACCGCATCAGCGGTGAGCTTACGCTGTGCTACGAGCGCATCGCCTACTTCCGCACGCTCGCCCGCGAGCTGCCGAAGCTGCGCGGCGGCGAATTACCGACGCCGCGCTGAGGCGCCTTCAGCGCGCCTCGATGCGGTAGCCGACACGCGGGAAGTGCACATGCACGACCCCGGTGCGGTCATCGCTGCGGCGCAGGATCAGCTCTTCGCTACCGGCGAAGACCAACTCACCCTCGACCGGATCGGCGCCGTAATCCACTGCGGCGATGGCCACATTCTGCCCTTCCTGAAAACCATTCGGCTCGCTGAATGCTTCGTCCGGCAGCGGCGCAGGCTCGGCCTCCAGCGCCATGCGCAGTGCATCCTCGGCGGATAGCTCGCTGCTGGAGCCATGGCCCACGCCGAGTACCTTGCCAAGCCAGGCCGCCACCTCCGGGTAGCCATCCACCAGCGGCGCGGTGACCGGCGTCGCACGCAGGAACCACAGGCAATGGGCGACGGCGAAGTCGGCAATCGACGGCGCCGCACCAAACAGGAACTCGCCCTCCTCCCGCGCCAGCTGCTGCTGCAGGCGCGTCATGAAGGTCGGCCAATCACTCTTCGCCTGCTCCAGCGGAACGCGACTGACCGAACCGTTGGAGAACAGCTGCGCACGGTCCTTGCTGAAGATCTGGACGAACTCCTTGGGCACCTGGGCGAAGCGGACGGCCATGGATTCGGGCTGGAACACCAGGCTCACGGCGTTCAGGAACAGCACCGAATCGGCCCACTGGGCAAGCGTCGCGGCGGTGAACTCCTGGCCTTCCGGGAACAGCGCCGGGGTGATCTTTTCGGCCTCGAGCCGACGCGCGATCAGGGCGGTGTCGCAATAGATGTCGGCGCCGACCTGCAACACCGGCGTGCGTCGATAACCGCCGGTGAGCGCGGTCAGATCGGGCTTGGGCATGACCGGAGGGATCATCACCGAGCGCCAGGACAGCTGCTTGAACCCCAGCATCAGGCGCGCCTTTTCGGCAAAGGGCGAGGTGGGATAGTGGTGCAGGATCAGCTCGTGCATGACAGGCTCCGCCAGAGGTCTCGAGATGGGGCGTCGCCCCGTTGGAAGAGCATCAGCTTAGACGCTCCGCTCCACCGGGCCTACCGGCTGATTGGTACGTCATTCACGCAACGGGGCTGGCCAGGCTCACCAGGCGTTCCTTGGCACGCTTGTCCAGTCGCTTGATGGCGATTTCGCGACGCAACGCATCGCCTTTGCTGGCGCAAGTCTCGACATAGACCAGCGCCTGCGCCGGACTGGAGTGAAAGAAACGCGCGCCGCGCCCGCGCTGGTGCTCGGCGAAACGACGCTGCGCATCGTCGCTGATACCGCAGTACAGCGCACCGTTGGCGGCGCGCACCAGATAGACGAACCAGGGCTTGGGCTGAACCTCGGTCATGTTTCGCAAAACTCTCGGAGTCGGTGGCGGTACGGGCCGGCATTATGCCGGACTTGTGCGCCACGGGCGTTTGGCAGCATCACCCTGCCGGAGGAAGGTGCTCGCCTAGCAGAGAGCCCGACCGCTGTCCAGATATGGTGGCGGTTCGCCTTTGCGTATACTGCGCCGATGTTTGCCCAAACCGTGTTCCGCAAGCGCTGCGCCATCTGGCTGTTGGCGACCGGACTCTTCCTGATGCTCAGTAGCTGCGCCGAGAAGCCCAGCGAGCTTGAGCGTATACAGGAGGAAGGCGTACTGCGCGTGATCACCCGCAACAGCCCTTCCACCTATTTCCAGGACCGCAACGGCGAAGCCGGCTTCGAGTACGAGCTGGCCAAGCGCTTCGCCAGCAATCTCGGCGTCGAGCTGCAGATCGAAACCGCCGACAACATCGAAGACATTTTCAACCGTCTGAACCGGCCTGGCGGCCCGGCGCTCGCCGCCGCCGGCCTGGTCGCCAGCGAAGGCCGGCAGGAACTGGCACGCTTCACCCGCTCCTATCTGGACGTCACCACCCAGGTCGTCTACCGCAGCGGCCAGCGCCGTCCGACCAGCCCCAAGGACCTGATCGGCAAGCGCATCCTCGTGCTCAAAGGCAGTAGCCAGGCGGAGAAGCTCGCCACGCTGCAGGCCGAATATCCCGACCTGCGCTACGAAGAATCCGACGCCGTGGAAGTGGTCGACCTGCTGCGCATGGTCGACGAGGGGCAGATCGACCTGACCCTGGTGGAATCCAACGAGATGTCCATGAACCAGGTGTACTTCACCAACATCCGCGCCGGCTTCGATGTCGGCGAGCAGAACAGCCTGGTCTGGGTCGTGGCCAAGGGCGAGGACGACAGCCTGCTCGAGGCCGCCAACTCCTTCCTCGAGCAGGCCCAGCAGAACGGCACGCTGCAGCGCCTGCGCGAACGCTACTACGGTCATGTGGACGTGCTCGGCTACGTCGGCGCCTACGCCTTCGCCAAGCATCTGCAGCAGCGTCTGCCGCGTTACGAGAAAGCCTTCCGCGAGACCGCCAGGAAACATGGCATCGATTGGCGCCTGCTGGCCGCGATCGGTTATCAGGAATCCCACTGGCAGCCCGAGGCCACCTCCAAGACCGGCGTGCGCGGGCTGATGATGCTGACCTTGCGCACCGCCAACGCCATGGGCGTGACCAACCGCCTGGACCCGGTGCAGAGCATCCAGGGCGGCGGCAAATACCTGGTCAAGGTGCACGCCAGCCTGCCCGAAAGCGTGCAGGAACCCGATCGCACCTGGTTCGCCCTCGCCGCTTACAACGTCGGCGGAGGGCATCTCGAAGACGCCCGCAAACTCGCCGAAGCCGAGGGGCTGGACCCCAACAAGTGGCTGGACGTGAAGCAGATGCTGCCGCGCCTGGCGCAGAAGCAGTGGTACAGCAAGACCCGCTACGGCTATGCCCGCGGCGGCGAGCCGGTGCACTTCGTGGCCAACATCCGCCGCTACTACGACATCCTCACCTGGGTGACCCAGCCGCAGATGGAAGGCCAGCAGCTGGCCAAGAGCGAGCTGCATATCCCCGGCGTGTACACGACCGACCTGATGGAAGAGCTGCCGCCGCTCTGACCTTTGCGCAAGCCCGGCTCACGCCGGGCCAACGCCCATCCGACGCAACAGCGCCTTCTCGATCTCCAGAATCACCAACACGGCCGCCCCGGCCAGCACCACCAGCACACCGGTCGCCAGCGGCAACGCTTCGGACGCGAACAGCGACTGCATGAACGGCGCGTAGGTGAACATCAGCTGCAGGGCGAACACACCGAACACCGCCACCAGCACCCGCGGCGTACCCTTGACGCCCTGCACGGTGAAGGAAGGCGCCTTCAGATAACGCACGCTGAACAGATAGAACACCTCCATGCACACCAGCGTGTTGACTGCGACGGTGCGCGCTGCCTCGATCGTCGCGCCCTGCGTCAGCATCCACTGGTACATGCCGAAGATGCCGGCGAGAAACAGCGCGGAAACGAAGAAGATCCGCCAGATGACGAAGCGCGACAGCATCGGCTCGTCCGGCCGCCGCGGCGGCCTCTGCATTACATCCGCCTCGGTCGGTTCGAACGCCAGTACCATGGCCAACGCCACCGAGCTGACCATGTTGACCCACAACACCTGCACCGGCGTGATCGGCAGGGCGATGCCCAGCAGCACCGCCAGCAGCAGCGACAGCGACTCGCCGCCGTTGATCGGCAGCAGAAAAGTCACAGTCTTGCGCAGGTTGTCGTAGACCGTCCGCCCCTCTTCCACCGCGTGGGCAATGGACGCGAAGTTGTCGTCCGCCAGCACGATGGCGCCGGCCTGCTTGGCCGCCTCGGTGCCCTTCATGCCCATGGCCACGCCGACATCGGCCTGCTTCAGCGCTGGCGCATCGTTGACGCCATCGCCGGTCATGGCAACCACCTCGCCATTGGCCTGCAGCGCACGCACCAGGCGCAGCTTGTGTTCCGGGCTGGCCCGGGCGAACACCCGGGCCTCGGCGACGGCCTGGCGCATGGCCGCTTCATCCATCAGCTCCAGCTCCGGCCCGGTGATCGCCTTGATGTCATCCCCCATGCCCAGCTGTCTGGCAATGGCACTGGCCGTGACGCCGTGGTCGCCGGTGATCATCACCACACGAATGCCAGCTGCACGGCACTGCGCCACCGCACGGATCGCCTCGTCACGCGGCGGATCGATAATGCCGACCAGCCCGAGCAGGGTCAGATCGCTGGCAACGTCGGCATGCTCGATCGCCTCCTTGCCGGCCGGCAGCCTGCGTCGCGCCAGCGCCAGCACGCGACGACCGGCCCGCGCCTGCGCCTCGACCTGTTCATGCCAGTGCGACTGATCCAGCAGCCGCTCCTGGCCGTCGGCCTCGAGCTGCCGCGCGCACATGGCCAGGATCCGTTCCGGCGCGCCCTTGACCAGCACTTCGCTGCCGCCTTCGCAAGCGTGCAGAGTCGCCATGAAGCGGTGTTCCGACTCGAAGGGAATCACGTCCAGCCGCGGACGGTCGACGTGGAGGTTGGCCGGCGACAGTCCTGCTTTCATCGCCAGGGTCAGCAACGCGCCCTCGGTGGGGTCGCCGGCAAGGGCCCACAGTCCGTCCTTCTCGTGCAGGCTGGCGTCGTTGCACAGCGCCGCGGCTTCGGCAAGCGCGCTGGCTGCCGGCGTGCGCGCTGCCAGCGCCGCCGGTTCGACTGGCACGCCCTCGAACAGCAACGCACCTTGCGGTGCATAGCCCGCGCCTTCGACCTCCAGTGCCTGCCCGGCGCAGATCACTTCCTGCACCGTCATCTCGTTGCGCGTCAGGGTGCCGGTCTTGTCCGAGCAGATCACCGTCACCGAGCCCAGCGTCTCCACCGCCGGCAGGCGCCGGATCACTGCATTGCGACTGGCCATACGCTGCACGCCGATGGCCAGGGTGATGGTCATGATCGCCGGCAGCCCCTCGGGGATCGCCGCGACCGAAAGCCCCACCGCCGCCATGAACATCTCACCGGCGCCCATGCCCCGCACCAGCGTGCCGAACAGGAACAGCAGAGCGCCCGCGGCCAGGATCACGGCTGTCAGCGCCCGGCCGACATCGGACATCTTGCGCAGCAGCGGCGTGGTGCCCTGTTCGACCGATTCCAGCATCGTCCCGATACGCCCGATCTCGGTCGCCGCGCCCGTGGCGACCACCACCGCACGCGCCTGGCCCTGGGTCACCAGCGTGCCGGCATAACCCATGCAAAGCCGATCCCCGATGGAAGCATCGGCGGCCACGGCCTCGACCTGCTTGTCGACTGGAACCGATTCGCCGGTCAGCGCCGCCTCGTCGATACGCAGGTTGCGCGCCTGCAGCAGCCGCACGTCAGCCGGCAGGCTGTCGCCGGAAGCCAGCAGTACCACATCCCCGGGCACCAGCTCGGCGGCATCGAGGTCCTGCTGGCGGCCATCGCGCAACACCACCGCGTGCGGCGCCAGCAGATGCCGAATCGCCTGCAGCGCTTTTTCCGCCTTACCCTCCTGAACGAAGCCGATCACCACGTTGACCACCACCACCGCCAGGATCACGAAGGTGTCGACCAGATGCCCCATCAGGCCGGTTACCAGCGCCGCGGCGATCAGCACATAAAGCAGAAGATTGTTGAGATGACGCAGCAGGCGCTGCCAGACACTCGCCGGCTTGGCCTCATCGAGCCGATTGGGACCGTATTGCAGCAGGCGCTGCCGGGCCTGTTCGTGGCTGAGGCCGGCGCTCGAGGACTCCAGTTCGAGCAACGCCTCATCGCTCTGCCGAGCATGCCAGCGGTTCGACTGTGTTTGCGGGTCGGGCATTGGATCCCCCTGATCTTGATTCGATGATGCCGGAAGCACCGGCAACGCTGGCCCATCAGAGCCGAAACAGCGCCCCTATGACCACCGCCGCGAAACCGCTTGCAACACTCGCACGACGACCAGATGTCGCACCCCAGCATTGCTGCACGCGCGCGTCGCAGCCGCGCTATTCTTGCCGGTCAGTCATGACCTACCGAGGACGCAGCATGCAAAAAACAGCACTCATCATCGGCGCTTCCCGCGGTCTGGGCCTTGGCCTGGCGAAACAGTTCTGCGCCGCAGGCTGGCAGGTGATCGCCACGGTGCGCAACCCGCAGCACGCCGAAGCCCTCAGCCAGATACCGCAGGTGCGCGTCGAAACGCTGGATATGGACGATGCAGGCAGCGTAGACCAGCTGGCCGCCCGCCTGGCCGGTACCAGACTCGACGTGCTATTCGTCAATGCCGGCGTTGCCGGGCCGCAGGACAAACCGGCCACGCAAGCCACGCAAACGGAAGTCGGCCAGCTGTTCTTCACCAATGCCGTCGCTCCGGTGCGCCTGGCCGAGCGGTTGCTGCCGCTGGTCCATCCTGCGCAGGGCGTGATCGTCTTTATGAGTTCCATCCTCGGCAGCGTCGAAACCGGTCCGGGCATGGGCATGGACCTGTACGGCGCGAGCAAGGCCGCGCTGAATCACATGACCCGTACCTTCGTCGCCGGACTGGGCGAGACCCGGCTGACCGTGTTGTCGATGCATCCCGGCTGGGTCAAGACCGACATGGGCGGCGACCAGGCGCCACTGGATGTCGAGACCAGCACGCGCGGTATGCTCGAGCAGGTTACCCAGGCCATTGGACAGGGTGGGCATCGGTACCTGGATTACCAGGGCAATCCGCTGCCCTGGTAATGACGGCAACAAGGGTTATCTCGGGAGTCGGATTGGCCGCTCCCACTACCCAACCCTTGGCAGCCCTGTGACAAACCCACCCCAAACCCTTTATCTTCCTCTCCCGGCGAGGCATCCACCGCTCCGCCTCCTGGATCAGCAGACAGGGCATAACTGAGCTGGCTACTCTGAACTCAACCATTCAGGAGAAAGCCGGCCATGGCTGCTCATCGAATCTGGATCAAGAATCCCCTCGCCCTCTTCACTGCCAACGACCAGGAAGCCCCAGGCGGACTGGTGATCGAAGACGGTGTCATCACCGAACTGCTTGCCGCCGGCGCCACGCCCACGCTGCCGGTGGATGAAACCTTCGACGCCTGTGAACACGTGGTATTGCCGGGGCTGATCAACACCCACCACCACTTCTACCAGACCCTCACCCGCGCCTGGGGGCCGGTGGTCAACGAGCCGCTGTTCAACTGGCTGCTGACCCTCTACCCGGTCTGGGCGCGGCTCACGCCGCAGGCGCTGCAGCTGGCGAGCAAGGTAGCGCTGGCCGAGTTGCTGTTGTCCGGCTGCACCACGGCGGCGGATCACCACTACCTGTTTCCGGGCGGGCTCGAGGACGCAATCGATATCCAGGTCGAGGCCGTCCGCGAGCTGGGCATGCGCGCCATGCTCACCCGCGGCTCAATGAACCTGTCCAAGGAGAACGGCGGCCTGCCCTGCAAGAGCGTAGTGCAGGACGCCGAGACGATTCTTGCCGACAGCGAGCGGCTGATCGATAGCTACCACGAGCGCGGCGACGGCGCGCAGATCCAGATCGCCCTGGCGCCCTGCTCGCCCTTCTCGGTCACCACCGACATCATGCGTGCCTGCGCCGAGATGGCCGAAGCGCGCGACGTACGTCTGCATACCCATCTGGCCGAAACGCTCGACGAGCAGGAGTTCTGCGCGAAGCGCTTCGGCATGCGCACCGTGGACTACCTGCAGAGCGTCGGCTGGCTCGGCCCGCGAACCTGGCTGGCCCATGGCATCCACTTCAACCAGGTGGAGATCCACCGCCTGGGCGCGGCCGGTGTCGGCATCTGCCATTGCCCGAGTTCCAACATGCGCCTGGCCTCCGGCATCTGCCACACGCTGGAGCTTGAAGACAAGGGAGCCATCATTGGCCTGGGCGTCGACGGCTCGGCCTCGAACGATGCCTCCAACATGATGCTCGAGGCGCGCCAGGCGCTGTTCATCCAGCGCCTGCGCTACGGCGCCGAGAAGATCACGCCAGAGAAGGTCCTCGGTTGGGCAACCCACGGTTCCGCGCGCCTGCTCGGGCGCAGCGACATCGGCGAACTGGCGGTCGGCAAGCAGGCCGACCTCGCCCTGTTCAGGCTCGACGAACTGCGCTTCTCCGGCAGCCACGATCCCGTCGCCGCGCTGCTGCTGTGCGCGGCCGACCGCGCCGATCGGGTGATGGTTGGCGGCAAGTGGCGTGTCATCGACGGTCAGGTCGAAGGCCTCGACATACAGAGGCTGATCGCCGATCACCAGCAGGCGGCCCGGCAGCTGGTAAACGGCTAATCGGCAATGATCGAGGCTTGCACCAAAGCTGGGCGCCGTGGATTACTGGCGCACCAGCGCAAGCCTCGACCAGGCATCAGCGTCGAGCCGAAGCGCCCGCAATCCGGCACAACAAAGGTATCTGTCCAGTTGGTCAGCTTTTTGCTAACCAGCTATCAGCCAACATAGGCTCTGTAGCTAGACAAACAGGAGCGTCATCCGCCATGCAGAACAACACTCGGAAAACCCTGCTGCGTGCACTCGCCGCAGCGATCGGCTTCAGCGCCGCACTGACGACCGCCGCAGCGTCGGCCGCCGATCCGTTGAAGGTCGGCTTCGTCTACATCGGCCCGATCGGCGACCACGGCTGGACCTACCAGCACGAGCAGGGCCGCAAGTACATGGAAGAAAAACTGGGCGACAAGGTGAAGACCAGCTTCGTCGAGAACGTGCCGGAAGGCGCCGATGCCGAGCGGGTCATCCGCAATATGGCCAAGAGCGACTACGACCTGATCTTCACCACCTCCTTCGGCTACATGAACCCCACGCTGAAAGTCGCCAAGCAGTTCCCCAAGGTCACCTTCGAGCACGCCACCGGTTACAAGCAGGCGAAGAACGTCGGTACCTACCTGACCCGTTCCTATGAGGGCCGCTATGTAGGCGGCTTCCTCGCGGCGAAGATGACCAAGACCAAGAAGGTCGGCTACATCGCCTCCTTCCCGATTCCGGAAGTGATCCGCGACATCAACTCCATCCAGTTGGCGCTGGACAAGTACAACCCCGGCACCGAGATCAAGGTGGTGTGGGTCAACACCTGGTTCGATCCGGGCAAGGAAGCCGATGCCGCCAACGCGCTGATCGACCAGGGCGTCGACGTGATCTTCCAGCACACCGACAGCCCGGCGCCGATCCAGGCCGCCGAGCGTCGTGGCGTCTACTCGGTCGGTTACGCCTCGGACATGCAGCACTTCGGGCCCAAGGCCGTGCTGACCTCCATCGTCAACGACTGGGGCCCGCACTACACCAAGTCCGCCGAAGCGGTGATGGCCGGCACCTGGAAATCCGAAGACTTCTGGGGTGGGCTCGCCCAGGACAGCATCAGCCTGCCGATCAGCGATCTGGTGCCGGCCGATGTGAAGACCGAAGCCGAAGCGATCATCGCCAGCATCAAGAGCGGTGAATTCCACCCGTTCACCGGCCCGATCAAGGATCAGGCTGGCGAAGTGCGCATCGCCGAGGGCGAGACCGCCAGCATCAAGGACCTCGCCTCGATGAATTACTACGTCGAAGGCGTCAAGGCTGAAATGCCGAAGTAAGCGTTACGCGCGCCGGCCCCGCGCGGCGCACTGCGGAATCTGCGTGCCGTCCCGCCACCTGGCGAACCGCACGCAGGGGGCATTGCCCTCGAAAGCCGCCGGTACGAGAAGACCGGCGGCGCCGTACCGGAGTCAGCCATGAATTCACTGCCCATCATCGATATTTCCCCGCTCTATAACGCCGACGAGGCCGGCCACCTTGCCGTCGCCGAGGCGATCGACCGCGCCTGCCGCGAGTGGGGCTTCTTCTATATCAAGGGTCATCCGATCAGCGCCGAGCGCATCGCTGCCCTCACCGACCATGCCCAGCGGTTCTTTGCCCTGCCCGCCGAAGATAAGCTGAAGATCGACATCACCAAGAGCCGCCACCACCGCGGCTACGGTGCCGTCGCTACCGAGCAGCTCGACCCGAGCCAGCCGTGCGACCTCAAGGAAACCTTCGACATGGGTTTCCATATGCCTGCCGATCACCCCGAAGTGCTGGCCGAAAAACCACTGCGCGGGCCCAACCGTCATCCGCTCCAGATCGAAGGCTGGACCGAGCTGATGGAGGGCCATTACCGCGACATGCAGGATCTCGCCTGCACCCTGCTGCGCGCCATCGCGCTCGCCCTGGGCATCGAGCGGGACTTCTTCGACAAGCGCTTCGTCGAGCCGATCAGCGTATTCCGCATGATCCACTACCCGCCCCGGCAGACGGCGACCAGCGCCGATCAGCAAGGCGCCGGCGCGCATACCGACTACGGCTGCGTCACCCTGCTCTATCAGGACCAGGCCGGCGGCCTGCAGGTGCAGAACGTCAGGGGCGAATGGATCGACGCGCCACCCATCGAAGGCACCTACGTGGTCAACATCGGCGACATGATGGCGCGCTGGAGCAATGATCGTTACAAGTCGACGCCACATCGCGTGATCAGCCCGCTGGGCGTGGATCGCTATTCGATGCCGTTCTTCGCCGAGCCGCATCCAGACACCGAAATCAGCTGTCTGCCCGGCTGCTACAGCGACGACAACCCACCGAAATACCCCAGCACCACCTGCAGTCGGTACATGCTCTCGCGCTTCGCCGAGACCTACGCCTACCGACGGCAGAGCGAGGCCGAATCGGCCTGAGCGGGCTTTACTTGCAGTAGGAAAACCGGGCGATGGCCACCTAGCCCTCGCCCGACCTGCGCGCGCATGCCGCATTGACTTTTGAGTCAGGAATAAGTTGACCGAAAAGTCAGATAGCGATAATTTGCGCGTCAGAACAACAACAGTCGGAGGCACCGCCTTGATCCAGTTTCTCCTCAATCGTGAGCTGCGCAGCGAGCAGACTCTCGACCCCAACACCACGGTGCTGCAGTACCTGCGCGAACACCGCGGCAAGACGGGCACCAAGGAAGGCTGTGCCTCCGGCGACTGTGGCGCCTGTACCGTCGTGGTCGGCGAACTGGTCGGCGATCGGCTGCGCTACCGCACTCTGAATTCCTGCCTGACCTTCGTCTGCGCTCTGCACGGCAAACAGCTGATCACCGTCGAAGACCTCAAGCATCAGGGTCAGCTGCACAGCGTCCAGCAGGCGATGGTCGATTGCCACGGCTCGCAGTGCGGCTTCTGTACTCCCGGCTTCGTCATGAGCCTGTTCGCCTTGCAGAAGAATCGCGGCGACGGCGTGCAGACCTACGATCCACACCAGACCCACGAAGCCCTGGCCGGAAACCTCTGCCGCTGCACCGGCTATCGCCCGATTCTCGAAGCCGCCGAACAGGCCTGCTGTGCTAAGCAGCCGGACCAGTTCGATGCCCGCGAAGCCGAGACCATCGCCCAGCTGCAGCGCATCACGCCGCGCGAAACCGCCGAACTCAGCGACGGCGAAAAGCGCAGCCTGTCGCCGCTGACGGTCGCTGAGCTGGCCGAGCTGTATGCCGCCAATCCGCAAGCGCGGCTGCTCGCCGGCGGCACCGACTTGGCCTTGGAGGTCACCCAGTTCCATCGCGAGCTGCCGGTGATGATCCATGTCGGCCAGATCACCGAGATGAAACAGGTCCAGATCACCGACCGTCATATCGAGATCGGTGCAGCCGCACCGCTGACCGACTGCTACGCCGCGCTGGCTGCCGAGTACCCGGACTTCGGCGATCTGCTGCAGCGCTTCGCCTCGCTGCAAATCCGCAATCAGGGCACGCTGGGCGGCAACATCGGCAACGCCTCGCCCATCGGCGATGCCCCACCGCTGCTGATCGCCCTAGGCGCCGAGGTCGTGCTGCGCAAGGGCGATGTCAGCCGTACCCTGCCGCTGGAAGATTACTTCCTCGACTACAAGGTCACCGCACGCCAGCCCGGCGAGTTCATCGAGCAGATCATCGTGCCGCGCGCCACGCCGGATCGCCTGTTCCGTGCCTACAAGGTTTCCAAACGACTGGACGACGACATCTCCGCGGTCTGCGCCGCGTTCGATCTCAAAATCACTGATGGCATGATCGCCGATGCCCGCGTCGCCTTTGGCGGCATGGCGGCGATCCCAAAACGCGCCGCGGCCTGCGAGGCGACTCTGAACGGCGCGCCCTGGAACCAGCAAACCGTGGAGGCGGCCTGCGATGCGCTGGCCGAGGATTTCACGCCGCTGACCGACTTTCGCGCCAGCCGCGAATATCGCCTGCTGGTCGCGCAGAACCTGCTGCGCAAATGCTTCATCGAACAACACGCACCGAAGACCGAGACGAGGGTGACCGCTTATGTCTAACCACGTAACCACCCGCACCCAGGAAGAGATCGCGGCGCTGTTCACTCAGGACCTGGTCACCGGCGTCGGCAAAAGCGTCAAGCACGACAGCGCGCCCAAGCACGTGTCCGGCGAAGCGGTATATGTCGACGACCGCCTGGAGTTTCCCAACCAGCTGCATATCTATGCACGCATGAGCGACCGCGCCCACGCCCGCATCGTCAGCATCGATACCTCGCCCTGCTACCAGATTCCGGGCGTGGCCATCGCCATCACATCGAAGGACGTGCCGGGCCAGCTGGACATCGGCGCCGTGCTGCCCGGCGACCCGCTGCTGGCCGACGACAAGGTCGAATACATCGGCCAGCCGGTGATCGCCGTGGCCGCCGACAGCCTGGAAACCGCACGCAAGGCGGCCATGGCCGCGATCATCGAATACGAGGACCTGGAACCGGTACTCGACGTGGTCGATGCGCTGCACAAGAAGCACTTCGTGCTCGACAGCCACACCCACAAGCGCGGCGACTCGGCAACCGCCCTGGCCGGCGCGCCGCGCCGGCTGCAGGGTTCGCTGCACATCGGCGGCCAGGAGCACTTCTACCTGGAAACGCAGGTGTCCTCGGTGATGCCCACCGAGGATGGCGGCATGATCGTCTTCACCTCGACGCAGAACCCCACCGAGGTGCAGAAGCTGGTCGCTGAAGTGCTCGGCGTCTCGATGAACAAGATCGTCATCGATATGCGTCGCATGGGCGGCGGCTTCGGCGGCAAGGAAACCCAGGCCGCCGGCCCGGCGTGCATGTGCGCGGTGATCGCACACCTCACCGGCCGCCCGACCAAGATGCGCCTGCCACGCATGGAAGACATGACCATGACCGGCAAGCGTCACCCGTTCTACGTCGAATACGACGTAGGTTTCGATGACGACGGCCTGCTGCATGGCATCGAGATCGACCTGGCCGGCAACTGCGGCTACTCGCCGGACCTCTCCGGCTCCATCGTCGACCGCGCCATGTTCCACTCCGACAACGCCTACTACCTGGGCGACGCCACCATCAACGGTCACCGCTGCAAGACCAACCTGGCCTCGAACACCGCCTACCGCGGATTCGGTGGCCCACAGGGCATGGTCGCCATCGAGGAGATCATGGACGCCGTGGCTCGCGAGCTGGGCAAGGACCCGCTCGAGGTGCGCAAGCGCAACTACTACGGCAAGACCGAGCGCAACGTCACCCACTACTACCAGACCGTCGAGCACAACATGCTCGAGGAGATGACCGCCGAGCTGGAAGCCAGCAGCGAATACGCACGCCGCCGCGAGGAAATCCGCGCGTTCAATGCCGCGAGCCCGATCCTGAAGAAAGGCCTGGCGCTGACGCCGGTGAAGTTCGGCATCAGCTTCACCGCCAGCTTCCTCAACCAGGCCGGCGCGCTGGTGCACGTCTACACCGACGGCAGCATCCACCTGAACCACGGCGGCACCGAGATGGGCCAGGGCCTCAATACCAAGGTCGCGCAGGTGGTGGCCGAGGTGTTCCAAGTGGATATCGAGCGCATCCAGATTACCGCCACCAACACCGACAAGGTGCCCAACACCTCGCCGACGGCAGCCTCCAGCGGCGCCGACCTCAACGGCAAGGCGGCGCAGAATGCGGCGCAGACCATCAAGCAGCGGCTGGTGGAGTTCGCCGCACGCAAGTGGCAGATCTTCGAGGAAGACGTCGAGTTCAAGAACGGCCAGGTGCGCCTGCGCGACCACTACATCAGCTTCGAGGAGCTGATCCAGCAGGCCTATTTCGGCCAGGTCTCGCTGTCCTCCACCGGCTTCTACCGCACGCCGAAGATCTACTACGACCGCAGTCAGGCACGCGGGCGGCCGTTCTACTACTTCGCCTATGGCGCGGCCTGCTCGGAAGTGATCGTCGATACCCTCACCGGTGAATACAAGATGCTGCGCAGCGACATCCTGCATGACGTCGGCGCCTCGCTGAACCCGGCCATCGACATCGGCCAGGTCGAGGGCGGCTTCGTCCAGGGTCTGGGCTGGCTGACCATGGAAGAGCTGGTCTGGAACGACAAGGGCAAGCTGATGACCAACGGCCCGGCCAGCTACAAGATCCCGGCGGTGGCGGACATGCCGCTGGATCTGCGGGTCAAGCTGGTGGAGAACCGCAAGAACCCCGAAGACACCGTGTTCCACTCCAAAGCAGTCGGCGAGCCGCCGTTCATGCTCGGCATCTCGGTCTGGTGCGCGATCAAGGATGCGGTGGCGAGCCTGGCCGACTACCGGGCGCAGCCGCAGATCGACGCACCGGCGACGCCCGAGCGCGTGCTCTGGGGCGTGGAGCAGATGCGCAAGTTGAAGCAGGCGGCGAGCAAGTCTGCGGCAGCGCAGACGACTCCGGCCTGACGTAGGGTGGACAACGCTGTGCTTGTCCACCGTTAGCGCAACACGAATGTCCCGGTGGCGGCGCTTTGCACGCGCCACCGGGCGATACGAAGGACAGAACCATGAGCAACACGGTCTGGATCGACGCCCTCGCCGAACTGCAACACCAAGGCGAACCCTGCGTGCTGGTGACCATCATCGAAGAGCGCGGCTCCACGCCGCGCAATGCCGGCTCGAAGATGGTGGTCAGCCGCGAACGGCTGTACGACACCATCGGCGGCGGCCATCTGGAATACAAGGCGCAAGAGATCGCCCGCGAGATGCTGGAAAAACGCGGCCGCGACACCCGCCTCGAGCGCTTCTCCCTCGGCGCCAGCCTCGGACAGTGCTGCGGTGGCGCCACGGTGCTGCTGTTCGAGCCCATGGGCCAGCCGCAGGCGCATATCGCCGTGTTCGGCGCCGGGCATGTCGGGCGCGCGCTGGTGCCGCTGCTGGCCAGCCTGCCGTGCAAGGTGCGCTGGATCGATTCGCGCGATAACGAATTTCCTGCCGAGATTCCGCGCGGCGTGGAAAAGGTGGTCAACGACGATGTAGTCGAGGAAGTGGATAACATGCCCGCCGGCAGCTACTTCATCGTCATGACCCACAATCATCAGCTGGATCTGGAGCTGACCGCCGCGATCCTCAAGCGCAACGATTTCACCTACTACGGGCTGATCGGCTCGAAGAGCAAGCGCGCCAGATTCGAACACCGCTTGCGTGACCGCGGTTTCCAGCCGGAAACGGTACAGCGCATGCGCTGCCCGATGGGCATCGCCGAGGTGAAGGGCAAGCTGCCGGTGGAAATCGCCGTGTCCATCGCCGGCGAAGTGATCGCCACCTACAACGCGAGCTTCGGTGACAAAGCAGCCGACGGTGAAAAGCCGCTGCCGATGCTGGTCCCCGCTTCGCGTCGCGCCCAGACAAACTGACCGCCCGACTTCCTCGTTGCAGGCACGCCTTCGGCGGCGGCCTGCCCATGTCAACGCATCACCTCACACAACGATTTTCGAGAGTCACCATGCCCAGCACCAAAGCCTACCGTGCCGCCCTGCTCCACTGCCTCGCCGACCCGCGCGAAGTGGGCATCGAGCAATCCCATGAATACTTCGACGACGGCCTGCTGATCGTCGAGGACGGCAAGGTCGCACGCATCGGCCATGCCGCCGAGCTGCTGCCGACGCTGGCCGCCGGCATCGAAGTCATCGAATACCCGGACGCGCTGATCACCCCTGGGTTCATCGACACCCATATCCACTACCCGCAGGTCGGCGTGATCGGCTCCTACGGCACGCAGCTGCTCGACTGGCTGGAAACCTACACCTTCCCCAACGAAGGCCGATTCAGCGACATGGCACATGCTCGCGAGCAGGCCGACTTGTTCCTTGGCGAGCTGCTACGCAATGGCACCACCACCGCGCTGGTGTTCGGCACGGTGCACAAGCAGTCGGTGGACGCCTTCTTCGAGGCCTGCGAAAAGCGCAATCTGCGGATGATCGCCGGCAAGGTGCTGATGGATCGCAATGCACCGGACTTCCTCACCGACACCGCCGAATCCGGATACGCCGACAGCCGCGAGCTGATCGAGCGCTGGCACGGCAAGGGCCGTCTGCACTACGCCGTCACCCCGCGTTTCGCCCCGACCAGCACGCCGGAGCAACTGACCCTCGCCGGCAAGCTGTTCGCCGAATTCCCCGACCTGTACATGCACACCCACATCTCCGAGAACAAGCAGGAGGTCGAATGGGTCAAGGAGCTGTTCCCCGAACGCAAGGGCTATCTGGACGTCTACGACCACCACGGCCTGATCGGCCCACGCTCGGTCTTCGCCCACGGCGTTCACCTGTGCGATGACGAGTGCAAACGCCTCGGCGAGACCGGCTCGGCGGTATCGTTCTGCCCCACCTCCAACCTGTTCCTCGGCAGCGGGCTGTTCGATCTGGCCAAGGTGGAAGGCTTTGGCGTGCGTGTCGGCCTGGGTACGGATGTCGGCGGCGGCACCAGCTTCTCGCAGCTCGCCAGCCTCAACGAGGCGTACAAGGTGCTGCAGCTGCAGGGCCAGAAACTCGATGCCTTCAAAGCGCTCTACCTTGCCACGCTCGGCGGCGCGCGGGCGCTCTATCTGGACGACCGGATCGGCAACCTGCAACCGGGCAAGGACGCCGACTTCGTCGTGCTCGACTACAAGGCAACGCCGCTGATCGACTACCGCCTCAGCCAGGCCACGACGCTGCAGGAAAAGCTCTTCGCCCTGATGATCCTCGGCGACGACCGCGCAGTGAAGGAGACCTTCGCCGCCGGGGTTTCAGTGCACCGAAAGGGTTGCTGAACAGCTGATCGCGAACCTGATCATCAACGGTCGTCTCCATGCTTGATGAGCGGGTGGATCGGTGAAGCGTGATCCACCTTACGGACCGGAACCATAACCGCCGTTCGTAGGGTGGATGTCGCTTTTTACATCCACCACCAAATGGCACGAAGCTTGGTGAGCGCGTGGATCAATGCTTGGCGTCCACCTTACGGCTTGAGCGCGGCCATCAGCGTGTCGAGGTTGTGCTCGAACATGCCGAGGTAGGTGCTGACCGGCCCTGCGCTGGCCAGCGCATCCGAATACAACGTGCCGCCGACCTTGGCGCCTGCTTCGTCGGCGATCTGTCGGATCAGCCGCGGATCGCGGATGTTCTCCACGAACACCGCTCGCACCCCTTCCCTGCGTATCTGCCGGATCAAGGCCGCGACTTCCGCCGCCGAGGGCTCGTCATGGGTGGACAATCCCTGCGGCGCAATGAACTTCAGCTGCCAGGCCTGCCCCAGGTAGCCGAATGCATCATGACTGGTCACCGCCTTGCGCTGGCTGGCCGGCAAACCGGCGATCTGCGCGTCAGCCTTCTTCAGCAATGCGTGCAGGCGCGCCAGGTAGGCATCGCGGCGCTCGATGTAGACATTGAGGTTGGCCGGGTCCAGTTCGCCAAGTGCCTTGGCGATATTGCGCACATAGATTTCGGCATTGGTCTGGCTCTGCCACGCATGAGGGTCAGGAACCGCCTCGCCATCTTCATTCAGCATCAGCGGAACAACACCCGCGGTGGCGTCGATGCGCTTGCCCTTGGGTTCGCTGCTGGCCAGCAGGCGCTCCAGCCAGGGTTCAAAGCCCAGGCCATTGGCGACAATCAGGTCGGCGCGCAACAGAGCCTTGGTGTCGTCCGGGCTGGGCTCGTAGACATGAGCATCGGCATCGGCGTCGACCAGGTTGGTGAGTTCGATACGATCGCCACCCACCTCGCGGGTCAGGTCGGCGAGGATGCTGAGGCTCGTCACCACCTGCAGTTTTTCAGCGGCTTGCAGGAGCGGGAGCCACAGGGCCAGCGCGAGAAGCAGGTAACGCATGTGTATACCTCAAACGGTGACGGGGAAAGGGGGCGAGCGCAGCAGGCCATTTACCGGGCCCGCCACCAGCGAGAACAGATAGAAAGCGCCGGCCAGCAGCACGATGCACGGCCCGCTGGGCAAGCTGGCGTAGAAGGAAAGAACCAGACCGAACCATACGCACACCGCACCGATCAGCGCGGCAAGCGGTAACAGGATCAACAACCGTCGGCTCCAGAAGCGCGCGGCGGCAGCCGGCAGCATCATCAGCCCCACCACCATCAACGCGCCGATGGCCTGGAAACCGATCACCAGATTGAGTACCACCAGCGTCAGAAACGCGGCATGCGCCAGTGGGCCGAAGCGGCTGATGCTGCGCAGGAACAGCGGATCGAGACTGTCCAGCGCCAGGGCGCGATAGCTCAGCGCAAGCACCGCCAGGCTGAATAGCGCGGTGCCGAGCATCCCGTAGAGGGTCGCGGTATCGACCGCCAGCGCCGAGCCGAACAACAGGTGAAGCAGATCCAGCTTGCGCCCGGCCAGGCCAAGGAGCAGCACGCCGCCGGCCAGCGAAATCGGATACAGCGCGGCCAGGCTAGCGTCCTCGCGTAGCCCGGTGCGCCGTGTGACCCAAGCCGCTGCGCCCGCCATACCGAGACCGGCGACCAAGCCGCCCGCGGTCAATGCTGGCAGGCTCAAGCCGAACAGCCAGAACGCCAATGCTGCACCGGGCAGGATGCCGTGGGCGATGGCATCACCGATCAGACTCATTCGACGCAGAATCAGAAATACGCCCAGCGGCCCCGCTCTGCAGGCAAGCGCAACGCCGCCAAACAGCGCCCGGCGCATGAAGGCGAACTCGCCGAACGGCGCCCAGAGCAGGTCCGGCATCGCGCGACCTGCCCGAGCCGTTGCCGCTCGGCTGCGAACTGCCGGATCGGCGCCTTGATGCAGCCGCTGCGGGCGATCAACAGACCATCACAATTCTTCTGGATCAGCCCACCAAGGTTATGGCTGACCAGCACCAGGGTTCTGCCCTCTTGCTGCCAACGCTCGATGTGCTGCCAGAGCAAGCCCAGGGCCGACATCGTCCAGTGCCGCTTCGGGCTCGTCGAGCAACAGCACCTGAGCATCGGTCAGGCTCAGCCGTGCCAGTAAGGCGCGCTGCAGCTCGCCGCCGGACAACGCATGCAGCCCCTGGGTTTGCAGATTGAGCAGGCCCCAATCCGCCAACGTCTGGTGCAGCCACGCCCGACGCTCGTCGCGTCCGAGCCGGCTACGCCAGAAACCGGCGCTCACCAGTTCGACGACTCGGATTGGAAACTGCCTATCCAAATGCTGCTGTTGCGGTAGATAAGCCACCCCGCCCATGCGCGGTACGCGCACATCGACCCGCCCAGCCAGCGGCCGATCCAACCCGGCCAACACCTTGAGCAGGCTGCTCTTGCCCGATCCGTTGCTGCCGATGACAGAGGTCAGGCTGCCCGCAGCCAACTGCAGATCCAATGGCGGCATGAGCGGCCTACCCGAGCCCCATTGCAGGCCGTGGCATTCGATCATCGTTACCTCGGTGCTCAGGATTCCAAACCAGACAATGCGCACCGCTCGCCTTGGATAAACAGGAACGAGAGACGCCAATGCGCAACATGAAATAGTTATAACATAACACTATCGAGATAAATTCAAGCCGATTCACTGAACAGCGCGGCTATGCGCATCGGATCGGAGTCGGGAAGCGTACTGATGCCGTGATCAGTGCTGAATCGGGTTGCAGCGTGCGGTCCTGGCGGGCGACCGGCGCTGGCAGGCCGGCATGGCTCTGCCGCCAACGCGGCAGGTGATGACTGACGGCGCTGACTCAGAACGAGTCAGCGCGCGGGGTAACGCTAGCGAGCCGTGCGAGGCTTCTTCTTCGCCAGGCCCAGGTGCGAGAAGACCGCATGCAGATCACCCGAGGCGCTGTCTTCCTCGAGGTTGAGCTTGCTGTCGATGTGGTCCATGTGGTGCATCATCAGGCGCACCGCCTTGTCACTGTCGCGGGCAGCGATGGCGTCGATCAATTCATTGTGTTCGTCGTACGAGCAGTGCGAGCGATTGCCGCTTTCATACTGGGCGATGATCAGCGAGGTCTGCGAAACCAGGCTGCGCTGGAAGCTCACCAGCGGCGCGTTCTTCGCCGCCTCCGCCAGCTTGAGGTGAAATTCGCCGGACAGGCGGATGCCCGCCCCGCGATCGCCTCGGTCGAAACAATCACGCTCATCAGTCACCATCTGCCGCAGCTCGGCGAGTTGCGCGTCGCTGGCGTGCTGCACGGCCAGTTCGGTGATGGCCTTTTCCACCAGACGGCGGGCGAAGAAGATCTGCCGCGCTTCTTCAACGCTCGGACTGGCCACCACCGCGCCGCGATTGGGCCGCAGCAGCACCACCCCTTCATGGGCCAGACGCGACAGCGCGCGGCGGATGATGGTGCGGCTGACGCCGAATATCTCGCCGAGCGCCTCTTCGCTGAGCTTGGTCCCCGGCGCCAGACGCTGCTCGAGGATGGCATCGAAGATGTGCGCATAAACGATATCGTCCTGCGTCCCGGTGCGAGTCTTGCCGGTCTTGGTCGGCTTCTTCAGGGGCTGCAACTGTTCGTTCATCGATGGCTCGCAAATGAGGTGTCGGCAACGCCGAACTTTACTGGGTTCGCGCCGCTACTGGCAGTTCGCTGGACAAATAAATACGCTGAAACGCCGTTAACCTTGTGCACAATTCACAGCCTCAAGTTTTCCTACGCGCAAATCCGTCAGCGCGCACAGGCCACGCGCATTCAGCGAGACCACCCATTTATTGTTTGCAATTCTTGTATACAAAAGCATAATCCGGAAAGCCTTTCTGACCTTTCGGTCAACTACCGATGCAGATGGCCCACCATCACCCGCCCCTCGGGAGTACTCACGCTCCGGGTGATCGACAACAAGAACGATGAGGAACGCCCAGTGGAAAGCATCAAGCGCAAGCCCCAGGCAGCACCCTTGCAGCGCACCGCCCCCGTTTGGCTGGACCGCCTGTTCAAGCTCAGCGAACACCGCACCAGTATCCGCACCGAACTGCTCGCCGGCCTGACGACCTTCGTCACCATGGCCTACATCATCTTCGTCAACCCGAACATCATGGCCGACGCCGGCATCGACCACGGCGCTGCCTTCGTTGCCACCTGCATTGGCGCGGCGCTCGGCTGCCTCTTGATGGGCCTGTACGCCAACTGGCCGGTGGGCCTCGCGCCAGGCATGGGCCTCAACGCCTTCTTCACCTACACGGTGGTCGGCGAGATGGGCTACAGCTGGGAGATCGCGCTCGGCGCGGTGTTCATCTCCGGCGTGCTGTTCATGATCATGAGCCTGTCGCGCATTCGCGAATGGTTGCTCAACAGCATCCCCATGAGCCTGCGCTTCGCCATGGGCGCCGGCGTCGGTCTGTTCCTCGGCCTGATCGGCCTGAAGACCGCCGGCATCGTCGTCGACAGCCCGGCAACATTGCTGACCATGGGCTCGTTCGCCGAGCCGTCGGCGCTGCTGGCCGCGGTGTGCTTTCTGATGATCGCCGTACTCAGTCACCGCAATGTCTTCGGTGCGATCCTATTGAGCATGCTGGTGGTCACCGGTATCGGCTGGGCGTTTGGTCTGGTCGAGTACAACGGCCTGGTGTCGATGCCGCCGAGCCTGGCGCCGACCTGGCTGGCCATGGATATCGCCGGCGCGCTCAACGTGGCGATGGTCAGCGTGATCCTCGCCTTCCTCTTCGTGAACATGTTCGACACCGCCGGCACCCTGATGGGCGTCGCCCACCGTGCCAACCTGGTCAATGAGGACGGCAAGATCGAGAACCTCTCCCGCGCGCTGAAGGCCGACAGCAGCTCCAGCGTGGTCGGCGCCTTCGTCGGTTGCCCGCCAGTGACCAGCTACGTGGAGAGCGCCGCGGGCGTCGCCGCCGGCGGCCGCACCGGGCTGACCGCAGTGACCGTCGGCGTGCTGTTCCTGATTGCCATGTTCTTCGCCCCGCTGGCCGGCATGATTCCCGCTTATGCCACCGCCGGCGCGCTGATCTACGTGGCGATGCTGATGATGAGCGGCCTGGCGAATATCGACTGGAAGGACCACACCGACACCATCCCGGCCATCGTCACCGTGGTGATGATGCCGTTGACCTTTTCCATCGCCAACGGTATCGCCCTGGGCTTCTTGACCTACGCGACGCTCAAGCTGTTGACTGGCCAGCGCGACAAGGTATCGATCAGTCTGTATGTGTTGTGCGTGATCTTCATCGCCAAGTTCGCGTTTCTCTGAACCGGGCCGGCAGCGCCCGGCTCACCTACGGCCCCACTGCTCCGCAGTGGGGCTTTTGCATTGGCTGACGGAGGCCGTCATGACCCTGGAAATATGGCTGTTGTTCGCCGGTGCGGCGCTGGTGGTGATCCTGATCCCCGGGCCGCTGTCGTTACTGATGATCAGCAACAGCCTGAACTACGGAGTGCGCCGCTCCTGGCCGGCCTTCCTGGGCGGCGTGACAGCTTCCATCGCCCTGCTCAGCGCCTCGGCGCTGGGGCTTGGCGCGCTGCTGATGGCCTCGGAGCGGCTGTTCAGCACGCTCAAGCTGGTCGGTGCGCTGTACCTGTTCTACCTCGCCTGGCAGAGCTGGAAGGAAGCCCGTCGCACACCCACCGCCCACGAGATCGAAAGCCCCGCCCTCGCCCCACGTTTCAGTCGATTGTTCGGCCGGGCGTTCATCCTTGGTGGCAGCAATCCAAAGGACATTCTCTTCTTCGCCGCCTTTCTGCCGCAGTTTCTCAGCGCGGGGCAGCCGTTGCTGCCGCAGCTGTTGGTGATGATCCTTACCTGGGCCGTGCTCGATCTGCTCTGCAAGCTGGCCTACGGGTTGGGCGCGCAGGGGGCGGCACGTTACCTGCGCACCGGGAAGGGGCATGTGTGGTTCAACCGGACCAGCGCGGCGCTGTTTGGGGGCGCAGGGGCGGCGTCTTTGATGAGCCGGTAGCGCTCTGCAGCTTGCCCCTTAGCCAGGCTCCTGGCTGAGGCATTGGTTCCGCCCTGCTGGGCAATTCACTTTTTCCAGTCGCGGAAGATGAACGTTGCCCGCCAGGCCGTGCAAGTAGGAGCAAGCAATGCGCGTTTTCTTTCGTCACTTAGAAGTCATAGGCGACTCGGACACTGAGGCCCGTCAGTAGGCCGAGCGTAATCGTCATGGAAAAGTTGAGCGGCATGGATGCCGCGAGAGCTGTGATGGGCCATGGATGGCCCTTCGCAGCGTGCCCCTGCAATGGCGATGGAGTGAGGGAACCCTTCGCGCAGCGAAGGGCCGGATGCCGGGGTGGCCTTCTTTTTGGTTACTTTTCTTGGCCAAGAAAGAAAAAGTGACGCGCCGTGAGAGGCGCAACCTGCCGGTCGGGCCGAGGAAAGCGCGGCGCCATCGCACGAACTTCGCGCCACAGGTGTCTAGGTCACTCAGGCTAAAAACCAGCGCCGAGCGCCTCACGCTGACCAAACTCGACCCATAAAAAACCCGCCATTAAGGCGGGCAAAGGGACTCCACAAGAGTCAGCACTGAAGGGAAAAGCGACTAGCTACCCCGATACGTCGAATAGCTATACGGCGATACCAACAACGGCACGTGGTAATGCTCCTGCGCCGAATCGATCCCAAAGCGCAGCACCACCACATCGAGAAACGCAGGATCCGCCAGGGCCACACCACGGCGGCGGTAGTAGTCGCCGGCACTGAACTGCAGCTGATAGACACCGGACTGGTAATCCGCACCTTCCAGCAACGGACTGTCGCAGCGCCCGTCGGCATTGGTCTCACGGGTTGCGACCAGGGTCAGCGCCTGATCCTCGACGCGATACAGCTCCACCTTGATTCCGCTGCCCGGGCAACCGCGGGCGGCGTCGAGTACGTGTGTGGTCAATCGGCCCACGGGCACCTCCGCTCTGTTGAATGGAAACTGCCCCGAGCATAACCATCCGCCCCACATCGCTCAAGACAATCTGAAGATATTTTTGTATACAGTTTCTCAAGCATCGTTTGGCCCGTTACCTGCAAGCTGCAGATGGCTCTGAGCATGGTTGATCGCGACACGGCAGATACCAGCTATAGCGAAAGGATGAAAATTGCTATTTACAAAGCCTAATTCAATTTGTATACAATCCAGCCATCCGGTCGTGCCATGACGACCTGCCATACAGGAAGCACCCCAGTGAGCGCCGACTACCCACGCGACCTGATCGGTTACGCCAGCAACCCACCGCACCCGCGCTGGCCGGGGGATGCACGTATCGCGTTGTCCTTCGTGTTGAATTACGAGGAAGGTGGCGAACGCTGCGTGCTGCACGGCGACAAGGAATCCGAGGCCTTTCTCTCCGAGATGGTCGCCGCACAGCCGCTGCAAGGCGTGCGCCACATGAGCATGGAGTCGCTGTACGAATACGGCAGCCGTGCCGGCGTATGGCGCCTGCTCAAGCTGTTCGACAAGCACGACATCCCGCTAACCATCTTCGCCGTCGCCATGGCCGCCCAGCGTCACCCCGAGCTGATCAAGGCAATGGCCGGCGCCGGACACGAAATCTGCAGCCACGGCTACCGCTGGATCGACTACCAGTACATGGACGAGGCCGAAGAGCGCGAGCACATGCAGGAAGCCATCCGCATCCTCGGCGAGATCACCGGCGAACGGCCGCTCGGCTGGTACACCGGCCGCACCGGCCCGAACACCCGGCGCCTGGTACGCGAGGAAGGCGGCTTTCTCTACGACTCCGACACCTACGACGACGACCTGCCCTACTGGGACCCCGAGTCGACGCCGGAAAAGCCGCATCTGGTGATCCCCTACACGCTGGACACCAACGACATGCGCTTCACCCAGGTGCAGGGCTTCAACAGCGGCGATGATTTCTTCACCTACCTGAAGGATGCGTTCGACGTGCTCTACGCCGAAGGCTGCGAAGGCGCGCCGAAGATGCTGTCCATCGGCATGCACTGCCGGCTGCTCGGGCGCCCGGCGCGCCTGGCATCGCTGGCCCGCTTCATCGAGTACGTGAAGGGCCACGAGAAGGTCTGGTGCGCCCGTCGTGTCGACATTGCCCGCCACTGGCACGCCACCCATCCTTTTACCGCGGAGCGCAACGCATGACGCCGTTCAAGACGATCAAACCCTCGACGCTGGATCGCGACGCCTTCGTCGCCGCCTTTGCCGACGTCTACGAGCACTCGCCCTGGGTTGCCGAAACCGTCTACCAGGCGGGCGTCGACGCGACGCTGGACGACATCGAGGTGCTGCACACCCGCCTGTCCCAGGCGATGCTCGCCGCCGACCATGACACTCAGCTGGCACTGGTCAATGCTCACCCCGACCTGGCCGGCAAGGCCGCCGTGCGTGGCGAGCTGACCGCCTCCAGTACCTCGGAACAGGCCGGCGCCGGCATCCACGAATGCACGCCGGAGGAGTTCGCCCGCTTCACCGAACTCAACGAGGCCTACAAGGCCAAGTTCGGCTTCCCCTTCATCATGGCGGTCAAGGGCAGCAACCGGCACCAGATCCTCGCCGCATTCGAAGAACGCATCCACAACGATCCCGAGCAGGAATTCGCCCGGGCGCTGGCGGAAATCAACAAGATCGCCCTGTTCCGCCTGCAGGCGATGTAACGAGCACCAACCGCAACAAAGGCAGTAATGACAGAAACCGCTTCTCATCCAAGGCAGACGAGTCCATGAAAGCTTACGCCGTACCCTTCGAAAAATACGTCAACCTGGCCGATGCCCGCCTGGGCACCCGCGCCATCTCCGTCACCGACGATTGGTTCGCCGACGTCAACCGGTTGTTCCAGCCAACACCGGCCGTATGGAAGGAGGGCGTTTTCGATGACAACGGCAAGTGGATGGACGGCTGGGAGTCGCGCCGCAAGCGCTTCGAAGGTTACGACCATGCGGTGATTCGCCTGGGCGTGCCGGGTCAGATCAAGGGCGTGGACATCGACACCAGCCACTTCACCGGCAACTTCCCGCCGTCCGCCTCGCTGGAAGCCTGCTTCGTCGCCGACGGCGATCCGAGCGATGACACCGTCTGGACGGAAATCCTTCCGGCCGTCGAGCTGCAGGGCAACAGCCACCACTACCACGAGATCGCCTTCGACAAGCCGGTCAGCCACCTGCGCTTCAACATCTACCCGGACGGCGGCGTGGCGCGTCTGCGCGTGCACGGCATCCCGTTCCGCGACTGGAGCAGCGTAGGCGACAACGAACAGATCGACCTGGCCGCCGCGCTGAACGGCGGTCGCGCGCTGGCCTGCTCGGACGAGCATTTCGGCCGCATGAGCAACATCCTCAACCCCAATCGTGGTGAAAACATGGGCGACGGCTGGGAAACCGCCCGCCGCCGCACGCCGGGTAACGACTGGGTCATCGTCGCCCTCGGCCACCCGGGCGAGGTCGAACGCATCGTCGTCGATACCCTGCACTTCAAGGGCAACTACCCGGACAGCTGCTCGATCCAGGCGGCTTACGTCAAAGGCGGCACCGACAGCCAGATCGAAACCCAGAGCCTGTTCTGGCGCGAGCTGCTGCCGAGCCAGAAGCTGTCGATGCATGCCGAACACGAGTTCAGCGAGCAGATCGCCAAACTCGGCCCTATCACCCACGTGCGTCTGAACATCTTCCCGGATGGCGGTGTGAGCCGGCTGCGGTTGTTTGGCAAGGTGGCGAAGTAGGAAGCGCCTTTCCCCTCTCCCCAGCCTCTCCCGAGGGGGAGAGGGTTAGGGTGAGGGGGAGCAGCCCCAAGCGAATACCGATCCTTCAACAAAGAACGAGCACACCATGCGCACCCTGACCATCGAGCCACTGACCAAGGAAGCCTTCGCCCCCTTCGGCGACGTCATCGAGACCGAAGGCAGCGACTACTTCATGATCAACAACGGCTCGACCCGCCGCTATCACAAGCTGGCCACGGTCGAGACCGCCGCGCCCGATGACCAGGCGATCATCAGCATCTTCGCCGCCGAGGCGCTGGAGATGCCGCTGGTCATCCGCATGCTCGAACGTCATCCGCTGGGCAGCCAGGCCTTCATCCCGCTGCTCGGCAACCCCTTTCTGGTCGTGGTCGCGCCACTTGGCGATGCGCCTGTACCGGACCACGTCCGCGCCTTCCGCAGCAACGGCAGGCAGGGCGTCAATTACCACCGCGGCGTCTGGCACCACCCGGTGCTGACGATCGAAAAGCGGGATGAATTCCTGGTGGTCGATCGCAGCGGTTCTGGCAACAACTGCGACGAGTACTTCTTCACGGAGGATCAGCAACTCCTCCTCGACCCCCAACCGGAATCGACATGACCGCTACTGCGCTGGCTCATTCGGCGTTGCCTTGCCTGCGTTCGCGCCGCGCTCAAGCCGATTCCAATAAGAAGAAATACGGCCGCCTGCAGGCCGCAAGAGGTGCATGACAAATGGACGCCCATCTGACCGAATGGCTGAACCTGAGTATCCGCTGGATTCACATGATCGTTGGCGTCGCCTGGATCGGTGCTTCCTTCTATTTCGTCTGGCTGGAGAACAACCTCAACCGCGCCAACCCGCGTGAGGGCCTGTCGGGCGATCTCTGGGCCATCCACGGTGGCGGTATCTACCACCTGGAGAAATACAAGCTGGCGCCGCCGCAGATGCCGGAAAACCTGCACTGGTTCAAGTGGGAGGCCTACACCACCTGGCTATCGGGCGTGGCGCTGCTGATGGTGGTGTACTACCTCAACCCCAGCCTGTACCTGATCGCACCGGGCAGCGAACTGTCCCCTGCGGCGGCCATCGCTATCGGCTTCGGCTCGCTGATCGTCGGCTGGTTCGTCTACGACCTGCTCTGCGACTCGCCGCTGGGCAAGACCCCCGCCCTGCTCGGCCTGGTGCTGTTCGTGCTGGTGATCGCCGCGTGCTGGGGCTATTCGCAGGTATTCAGCGGCCGCGCGGCCTACATCCATACCGGCGCGCTGATCGGCACCATCATGGTCGGCAACGTGTTCCGCATCATCATGCCGGCTCAGCGTGCGCTGGTCGCCGCCATCGAACAGAACCGCACGCCCGATCCGGTGCTGCCGGCCAAGGGCCTGCTGCGTTCGCGGCACAACAACTATTTCACCCTGCCGGTGCTGTTCATCATGATCAGCAACCACTTCCCGAGCACTTACGGCAGCGAATACAACTGGCTGATCCTCGCCGCGCTCGGCGCGCTGTCGGTGCTGGCGCGCCACTACTTCAACACCCGCCACAACAGTAATCGCTTCGCCTGGGCGCTTCCGGCCGCGGCACTGGGCATGATCTGCCTGGCCTACGTCACCGCGCCGAACCGCCAACCGGCACCAAACCTGGCAGCGACCTCGCCGGAGCAGGCCAGCACGAGTGCACAGCAGAGCGGCGCCAGTGCCAGCCAGTTCGCCCAGGTCAGCGAAGTGATTCACGAGCGTTGCACCGTCTGCCACTCCGCGCAGCCGAGCAGCCCGCTGTTCAGCGCAGCGCCGGCAGGCGTGATGTTCGATACCGCCGAGCAGATACGCGAGCAGGCGGCGAAGATCCATGCGCAGACCGTGGCTAGCCAGATCATGCCGCTGGGCAACATCACCCAGATGACCCAGGACGAGCGTGACCTGCTGGGTGACTGGATCGCCAAGGGCGCGTCCATCGACTGAGCAAAGACGCCGCGCGCCATCCGCGCGGCGTTTCCCCTTCCGCACCGTGCCCATTGGCGCACTGACCGCCATCCCCTCCTCCGCGCCCCAGGCGGCATTGGCCAGCTAGCGCTGCGGTACGGCAACTCCCCTTCCACGACGACGAACGAGCAGATTCCCGCAAGGAATATCGCTGCCGACGCTACCCAATCGCCGACGCCCCGTTAAAATGCCGCGCCCTCCCTCGACGCCGGACGCCGCCCCGTGATTGAAGCCAGCTGGATTGCCTTCGCTTTCGCCCTCGGGCTGCTTGCCCGCTTCATCGGCCTGCCGCCGCTGATCGGTTACCTCGGTGCCGGCTTCGCGCTGGCCGCGGCGGGCGACTACGTGGGCGTGACCCGTGACGACAGCATCATTCTCGATCACCTGTCGCATCTGGGCGTGCTCCTGCTGCTGTTCACCGTGGGGCTCAAGCTCAAGCTCGGCAATCTGGTTCGCCGCGAAGTCATCGGCGGCAGCCTGCTGCACTTCTTCATCTCCAGCGTGCTGGTGATGCCGGCGATCATGCTGATCCTCGATAACAGCTGGCGCGAGGCCATGCTGCTGGCCATCGCGCTGTCGTTCTCCAGCACCGTGCTGGCAGCCAAGGTGCTGGAAAGCAAGCGCGAGCTGCGCGCCTTTCACGGCCGCGTCGCCATCGGCGTGCTGATCATCCAGGACCTTATCGCCCTGGTAGTCATGAGCCTCGCCGCGGGCAAGGTCCCCTCCGCCTGGGCATTGCTGGTGTTCCTGCTGCCGCTGCTGCGCCCCGTGCTGTTCCGCCTGCTCGACCACAGTGGCCACGAAGAACTGATGGTGCTGTTGGGCCTGATGCTGGCGCTGGTGGCCGGCGGTCTCGGCTTCGAATACGTCGGCCTGAGTTCCGAACTGGGAGCGCTGGCCTTTGGCGCGATGCTCGCCAAACACAAGCGCGCCAGCGAGCTGTCGAATTCGCTGTGGGCAATCAAGGAAGTGTTCCTGGTCGGCTTCTTCCTGAAGATCGGCATCGGTGGGCTGCCGGATGCCAACGCCCTCTGGTTCGCCTTCGCCATGTCGCTGCTGCTGCCGCTCAAGGCGGTGCTGTTCTTCGGCCTATTCGTCGCCTTCCGCCTGCGCGCCCGCAGCGCCTTTCTCAGCGCCGCCAGCCTGACCAACTACAGCGAATTCGGCCTGATCGTCGTCAGCGTGGTGCTGCCGCAGTGGCTCATGCCGCTGGCGATCACCGTGGCGTTCTCATTCATCGTGTCGGCGCAGATCAACCGCATCGCCCATCCGTTGTACGAACGCCTGGCGCCGCGCCTGATACGCTGCGAGCGCAACATTCGCCATCCCGACGAGCAGCCGGTATCGCTGGGCGACGCACGCATTCTGATCATGGGTATGGGCCGTACCGGCCGCGCCGCCTACGACTACCTGGCGGAGAAGGGTTTCGCCCTGGTCAGCCTCGATTCCGACCCGGTCATGGTGGAAAAGAACACCGCCGAGGGCCGACATATCCTCTTTGCCGACGCCGAGGACCAGATGTTCTGGCAGAGCCTGGAGATGAACGAGGTCGAAGCGGTGATCCTGGCGATGAACGATCCCGAGGCCAAGATCATCTCCACCCGCAAGCTGCGTGAAAGCGGCTTCGGCGGGCTCATCGTGTCCCACGCGATGTACGAGGATATCGCCCAGCGCATCCAGGAAGCTGGCGCCGACCGCACCTACCTGACCATGAGCGAGGCCGGCGCGGGCCTTGCGGAAAATGTCTCGCGGGAATTGCAGGCACCGCGCTGAGGCCTGGTCCAGACGCGTTCGCGCGATCTTGGCCAACTGCCGCCGATCCAATTGTGCACAATTTTCTGATTTATTGTTTATCAGCCTGTCTACAGGTTGTTATAGTCCAGGCGTCCTGACCGATCGAACAGCTTTCGACGGAAAGCGATAGAGGTGCCGTGAAGCCTCGCAAGCCCATGACCGTAAAACAACAAATGGCAGGCTTAACAATGACCGCAACCGAAAACAGGAGCGGCACCGCTCCGCAGGCGAACCAGGACCTCATCTATCAACTCGATGATCGCCCCGGCCCGCTACCCGCGACCTTCGCCGCCTTGCAGCACGTGCTGGCCAGCTTCGTCGGTATCATCACCCCCACCCTGATCGTCGGCAGCGCGCTTGGCCTCGATCAGTACGTTCCCTACCTCGTCAGCATGGCGCTGTTCGTCTCCGGTCTCGGTACCTTCGTCCAGGCCCGGCGCTTCGGTCCCATCGGCTCTGGACTGCTGTGCCTGCAGGGCACCAGCTTCGGCTTTCTCAGCGCCATCCTCAGCGCCGGCTTCATCGTCAAGGCGCGTGGCGGCACGCCGGAGGAGATCCTCGCCACGCTGTTCGGCGTGAGTTTCTGCGCCGCGTTCGTCGAGATCGCCTTCAGTCAGTGCATCAACAAGCTGCGCCGGGTGATCACGCCGGTGGTCACCGGCACCATCATCTGCCTGATGGGCCTTTCGCTGATCAAGGTGGCGATGACCGATATCGCCGGCGGCTACGGCGCCGATGACCTCGGCGCCCTGCCCAACCTGGCGCTGGCCGGCCTGGTGATCGGCATCATCGTGGTGCTCAACCGCTTTCCCTGGGCGATCCTGCGGCTGTCGGCGGTGATCATCGCGCTGACCGCGGGCTATCTGGTGGCCTGGTCCATGGGCAAGGTGGACTTCGCCGAGCTGGGCGAACTGCCGCTGCTCAGCGTGCCGCAACCTTTCCGTTTCGGTTTCGCCTTCGACTGGATGGCCTTTATCCCGATCGCGGTGATCTTCCTCATCACACCGCTGGAAACCGCCGGCGACCTCACCGCCAACTCGATGATCTCGCGTCAGCCGGTGCGCGGGCCGGTGTATCTGCGGCGGATCAAGTCGGGAATCCTCGCCGATGGCTGCAGCTCGGCGGTCGCCGCGGTGTTCAACAGCCTGCCGATGACCACCTTCAGCCAGAACAACGGCGTCATCCAGCTCACCGGCGTCGCCAGCCGCTACGTTGGCTATTACATCGCCGCGGTCCTGGTACTGCTGGGTCTGTTCCCCTTCGTCGGCGGTGTGCTGCAGCTGATGCCCAAGCCGGTGCTCGGCGGCGCCACGCTCATCATGTTCGGCACCGTGGCCATCGCCGGTATCAAGATCCTCGCCGAAGCCGGCCTGCATCGCCGCAACATGCTCATCGTGTCGATTTCCCTGGGTCTCGGCCTGGGTGTCGCCGGCGTGCCGGAGGTGCTGAGCGCGATGCCCGAGGTGCTGAAGAACATCTTCGGTTCGCCGATCACCATCGGCGCCTTCAGCGCCATCCTGCTCAACCTGTTCCTGCCGCGCGAACCGAGCGAAGTCGATGTATTCGACCCCGAGGAACTGGTCGAGGATGCCGTCGGCACCAACACGCTGTCGGTGAATATTCCGGACTACAAGCCGCACGACCGTCACGACCGCGACGTCGTGCCACAGGCTGCCCGGGCCGATTCAACGGGCTGAACGACACACACACCGCTTCCCGCCGTCTCGGCCTTCGCCCAGAATACGCGCCCGGTCGCGACGGCCTAGCCTATAAAAAAACACACAGGAACCACTTCCATGCAACTGAAGACTGCCCCGCTCTGCCTCGCCCTTACCGGCACACTGCTTGCGACACCGGCGCTGGCTGGCGATCTGATGCATTGGCAAAACAACAGCCTGACCTATCTTTACGGCCAGGATTACAAGGTCGACCCCGACACCCAGCAGACCGTCACCTTCGAACATGCCAGCGGTTGGGCATGGGGCGACATGTTCTTCTTCGTCGACAACATCTGGTACAACGGCGTGAGCGGGAGCGACGGCCATACCTACTACGGCGAGTTCAGCCCACGCCTGTCGCTAAGCAAGATCAGCGGAAGCGACCTGTCTTTCGGTGTGGTCAAGGACGTTCTGGTTGCCGCCACCTATGAGCGTGGTGAAAGCTCGGCCGAAGGCGTACCGAATCAGAACTACCTCTTGGGACCGGGTTTCGATCTGGACCTGCCCGGCTTCGACCGTTTCGCACTGAACTTCTACTATCGCAAGCCCGACGGCTCCACCGGCCGCGCTTCCGGTCAGTGGCAGGTGACCCCCACCTGGGCGATGACTTTCCCGGTTGGCAAGTCGGACATCCTCTTCGACGGCTTTATCGATTGGGTCGTCAACGACGCCGGTTCCGAGTCGCGCGGAGACTTCCTGAAGAAGAACCTGCACATCGTGCCGCAGATCAAGTACGACCTCGGCAAGGCGTTGGACTACACCCCGGGCAAGCTGTACGTCGGTATCGAGTACGACTATTGGTCCAACAAGTACGGCATCGAAGACGGCGGCTTCGTCAGCGAAAACTTCGTTGGCAAAACAGACCAGAGCACCTTCAGCGCCATCGTCAAAGCGCACTTCTGAGTACTGTCGCGAAGGGGCTCCGAGCCCCTTCGCCTCTCCTCCGGCGCTTCGGTTGAGGGGCTTGCGACCAGGGTGCTAGCATGCGGGCGCTTGTTCGTATCGCCGGCAGCCAGCGAAAGGCCCCCATGTCCAGTATCCGTGAGCGCAACAAAGAGCTGATCCTCAAAGCCGCCAGCGAAGAATTCGCCGAAAAGGGCTTCGCCGCGACCAAGACCAGTGACATCGCCGCCCGCGCCGGGCTGCCCAAGCCCAACGTCTACTACTACTTCAAGTCCAAGGAAAACCTCTACCGCGAGGTGCTGGAGAGCATCGTCGAACCCTTGCTCGAAGCCTCGGCGCCGTTCAACCAGCCAGGCCATCCGGCCGAGGTCCTGCGCGCCTATATCCGCACCAAGATCAGGATTTCCCGCGACCACGCCTGCGCCTCGAAGGTGTTCGCCAACGAGATCATGCACGGCGCTCCGCACCTGTCACCGGAACGCACTGCACAACTCAACGCCCAGGCGGCACACAACATCGCCTGCATCCAGAGTTGGATCGACGACGGCCTGATGGCGAAGGTCGATGCCAATCACCTGCTGTTCAGTATCTGGGCGGCGACCCAGACCTACGCCGATTTCGACTGGCAGATCAGCACCGTCACCGGCAAGAACCGCCTCGACGACGCCGACTACGATGCGGCGGCCGACACCATCATTCGCCTGGTACTCAAGGGTTGCGAAATCGCCGAACCGGCTCAGGTCGACTGACCGGCGGAAACGAAAAACGCCAGCATGCGCTGGCGTTCTTCAAACCCTGACCGGCTGGCGAAGCATCAGCTCCGGGCACGAGCCGCGTCGCGTAAAGCCTTCACCTGATCATGGTTGCGTTGTACGCCCTGGTACTGACGTTCGACCACGATCCGCACTTCGGCTGGCAGGTCTTTTTCCAGCGCCTTGCGGTAGCTCTTAACCGCGACATCCTCACCACGCTCACACTCGTTGAGAATGGCCTCGTCGTCCTTGCCGGTGATCATCGACTTGAGGTCGACCCAGCGACGGTGCATGTCGGCAGCCACACTGGTGCTGGTCTCCGGATCGCCGCCCATGGAGCGCACCAGTTGCTGCAGCTCGGCGGCGGCAGTAGCGCAGTCGCGCGAACGCTGATTCATGATGCTCTTGAGTTGCGGATCGCGCAGGTCTTCGGCGCATTCGAGGAAGCCCTTTTCGCCATCCTTGCTGGTTTCAATCAGGTCGTTGAGCACTGAAATCGTGTCTTTCGTATCCATCTTGTACCTCCTGACAAGTCGACTCGGAAAGGGCCACATCGCTGCCGCCCGCGTTATAAAGTCGACTGCCCACGCACCACAAAGGTTCAGCGAAACCGCCCGAAGGCACCCTCCTGGCCCATCCCCCCGGCAACGCCGGCTATGCCTGTCGGCTCATGGCGAGCCCGTGATGCAATGGCATCGGCCGACCGATCAGGTAGCCCTGCGCCTTATTCACTTCAAGCCGCCGCAACATGGCCAGTTCCTCCTGGGTCTCAACCCCTTCGGCGACGACCTTGCAGCCGGTTTCCTCGGCGAAGCGGATCAACGCGGCGGCCAGCGCGCGGCAGCCGGTGTCGCTGTCGACATTGCGGATCAGGCTGCTGTCGAGCTTGATCACATCCGGCTTGAGTTTGAGGATATGGCGGAAACTCGCGTAACCGGCGCCGGCATCGTCAACCGCCAGCCGTAGCCCCTTGCTGCGCAGTGGTTCGAGTGCCTCGGCCAGCTGCGAGTAGTCCTGTACCGATGCGTGTTCGGTCACCTCGAGCATCAGCCGCGCCAGCGGTTGATCGGCGAGCACCGTGTCAAGCGCGCCGGCGAGGATGGTTTCCGGCGAAACATTGAGCGACAGGTAGCTGTCTGCCGGCAGCTGATCGAAGTCGTGCAGGGCCGCCTCGATCAGGGCGACCTCCAACTCCTGCTGCAAGCCGACCAGCCCGGCCTCGGCGAACCACTTGTCCGGTGTTCGCTGCGGCTGCGCGCTGAATCGAGCCAGCGCCTCGTGGCCAACGATGCGGTTTTCCACCAGGTGCACGATGGGCTGATACACCACCGAATACGCGCGTTGCTCGAGCACCGAGCGAATGCGCGTGAGCGTCTCGGCATAGCGAATCTCATTGAGCGCATGGCGTTCCAGCAATCTGCCGGCGAAGTCGGCGAACAGCCGCAGCGTATTCAGATCTCGCTCATTGAGGCTGTTGTCCGGCGTGGTACTGAAGCAACAGAAGGTGCCGTAGAGCCGACCATCGCTGAAGCGCAGCGGAACGCTGAGGTGCGCACCGACCGGCAAGGCTTTGGTCACCGGCATGGCCAACGCCTCCGGTAGAGTCGCCGCGTCCTGAATCAGCTCTGGCAAGCGCCCGTCGAGCACGCGTTGACAGTAACTGTCGTCCAGAGGATCGCACGCCCCGACCTCGAGCTGCAGGGGTACGAAATTGCCGTCCAGGTAGCGAAAAATCCGGCTGCCTCCGCGAAACTCGCTGATGAACGCGACATCCATCCCCAGATGCGTGCGCACGGCATGCAGGGTTTCTACGAGCATCTCGCTCAATGAAAGGTTGGCGCTCTCCAGGCGACGCAGGATGGAGAGCGGATCATCGGCCATCCCGAATTGATCGACCTGATCCTGCTGTATGTCATCAGACATGGAGTCCCTCCCCGTTTGCTGGCTGCCATTGCTGCCGTATGAAGACCGTCGACAGCGGGCCGCTGGAGCCCGCGATGTCGTTTGCCGACCAGTTGCCCGGATACTAGTCGCGCCCGTCGATCTGCTGATGCCTCAGCGACGATTGGCACAAGGCCTTGTGGAACCGGCCGCGTCGCACGTTGCCGCATCGTTCGAACCCCGCCTCGCACCGCCCGCCTCTAGCTGCTTGCCCCGGTCTTGCCACGCTTGTTCGACTTCGCCGGCTCGGCCGCCGCGCTCGCGTCACCTTTCAGGGTTATCCAGGTAGGCGCATGGTCACTGGCATGTTCCTGGTCGCGTACCCAGCGATCGACGCCGGCATCCTGCAGCCGCGGCGCAAGGTCCGGGCTGAGCAGCAGATGGTCGATGCGCAGCCCGGAGTTCTTCTGCCAGTGCTGGCGAAAGTAGTCCCAGAAGGTGTAGATGCGCTCGTCCGGGTACCTGGCGCGCAACGCGTCGGTCCAGCCCTGCGCCAGCAGGCGTTCGAAACATTCGCGGCTCTCCGGCTGCAGCAGCGCGTCCTTCTTCCAGGAGCGCGGGTTGTAGATGTCCTCGTCGGTGGGCACCACGTTGTAGTCGCCGGCCAGCACCACCGGATGACCACTTGCCAGCAGGCCGGCGGCGTGCTCAATGAAGCGCTCGAACCAGGCCAGCTTATAATCGAATTTCGGCCCCGGCTGCGGGTTGCCATTGGGCAGGTAGAGGCAGGCAACGATCACACCCTGCACGGCCGCTTCCAGATAGCGGCTGTGGCTGTCATCGGGATCGCCCGGCAGGCTGCGGCGGATCTCCAACGGCTCGCAATCGCGGGCCAGAATCGCCACCCCGTTCCAGGACTTCTGCCCATGCCAGATGGCGCCATAGCCGGCCGCACGGATGTCGTCGATGGGGAAATCGGCATCCTGCGCCTTGAGTTCCTGCAGGCAGACCACATCGGGCTGCTCGCGCGCCAGCCATTCGAGCAGATTGGCCCGACGTGCACGGATGCCATTGATGTTGTAGGTAGCGATTTTCAGACTATCCACAAGCGCGTCTCTCACAGGCGGTTATATCCACCTTAGCTGTGACAGCGCAGTGCGGCGTCTCGATCCGGTGCCAATGATCGGAATCAGGCCGGCGTTTCGGCGAAACGCAGGGTGAATTCGGTCACCCCGGCGTCGCTGCGAACACTCACCTCGCCGCCATGCAGCTGCATGATCGAGCGCACGATGGCCAACCCCAGGCCGCCGGTATCGCCCGGCTCGGCGCGCGATGGGTCGCAGCGGTAGAAGCGATCGAACAGCCGCGGCAGATGCTCGGGCGGGATCGGAGGTCCCAGATTGATCACGCTGACCGACCGCCAACCTACTCCCGAGCCACTGACGATACGCACCGTGCTGTCACTGACGCCGTAGCGCAACGCATTGGCCAGCAGGTTCGCCAGCGCCCGGCGGATCATCTCAGGGTCACCGACCAGCTCACCCTCGGTTTCGTCGAGCAGCTGAATGCCGCGCTCTTCGGCGACGCCTTCGAAGTAGTCGCACAGCTGCTCGACCAGTGCCGGCAATGCAAAGCGCTGCCGCTCGATGGCCGCAGCCGGCTGCTCGGCACGGGCGAGAAACAGCATGCTGTCGATCATCCGCGCCAGGCGTTCATACTCCTCCTGATTGGACACCAGCAGCGCGTGATAGGCCTCGGCATCGCGATCCTTGTGCAACAGTTGCTGGGTCTGGCCCATGAGATTGCCGAGCGGCGTACGCATCTCGTGGGCAAGGTCTTCGCTGAAGCGTGACAGCCGCGCGAAGCCCTGTTCCAAGCGATTGAGCATCTGGTTCAGCGCCCCACGCAGCGGCTCCAGTTCGCTCGGCATCGCCGATTCGTCCAGGCGCAGGTGCAGGTGCTGCACGTCGATCGCCAAGGCCTGTCGGGTCAGGTGACGCACCGGACGCAAGGCGCGCCGACTGATCAGCCAGCCAAGCACTGACGCCAGCAGCGCGCCGAGGCTCAACGCCCACCACAGTTTTACACGGTAGGCGGCGAGCATCTGCTCACGCTCAGCGAGCATGCGCCCGGCGACCAGGGTCAGGCCCGCCTCGCCCGGCAGGCGCCGCCAGGCCAGCCGCGCTCCGTCAGTATCGGTCAGCTCCGCTGCGGCGCTGGCCGGCAATGTCGGAATGGGCAGCCGCGCCGGGTTGATCTCGATCAGCGCGCGCCCCTGAGCATCGAGCAACCAGAGCAGGCTGTCGCGATTACCCAGCATGTTTTCGTAAAGCTGGGGACGCTGCCGAAGCGCCTCGACGCTGGCGCTGTCCTCGAGCAGGGCCTGCATGCGCTCCAGCCGACCGAGCAGTGCCTGATCGTCACGCCAACTGATTTCCCGGTCCAGCGAGCGGTACAGATAGAGGCCGATGGCACCGAGCAGCACCACCGCCACCAGGGCGAAAGCGATGGCCAGGCGCAGGCTGAGCGAGCGCGGCAACAGCCTCACGATGCTGTCTCCAGCACGTAACCCATACCGCGCACGGTGTGGATGAGCTTGAGCGGATAGGGATCGTCGACCTTTGCGCGCAGGCGGCGGATCGCCACGTCGACCACGTTGGTGTCGCTGTCGAAATTCATCTGCCAGACCTGCGAGGCGATCTGCGCGCGGGACAGCACCTCGCCCTGGCGACTGAGCAACAGGTGTAGCAAGGCGAACTCCTTGTTGGTCAGGCTGATGCGCTCGCCCTGGCGGGTGACGCGGCGGCGCAGCAGGTCCAGCTCCAGATCGGCGACGTGGAAACGTTCGACCTCACGCGGCGGGCCGCGGCGCAGCAGGGTGCGTACCCGCGCCAGCAGCTCGGCGTAGGAGAACGGCTTGACCAGATAGTCGTCTGCGCCCAGCTCCAACCCGCGCACACGGTCTTCCACCGCATCGCGCGCGGTGAGGAACAGCACCGGCGTATGCGCCGAGCGCCTGCGCACCACCTGTACCAGCTCCCAGCCGTCGAGCCCCGGCAGCATGACGTCGAGGATCACCAGGTCGAACGGCTCCTCCTCGATCAGGTATTTGCCGTCGATACCGTTGCGCGCGACCTCCACACGGTAGCCGGACTCCTCCAAACCACGCTTGAGGTAATCGGCCGTCTTGGCCTCGTCCTCCACCACCAGAATTCGCATCGGATCACCTCGCTGATGGCGCATAGGTTATGGGAGTCGCCGCACTGCGAGCCATTACAAAAGCGTAATGCGCAGGCAACGGTTCTGACGGGCAGGCATCGGCACCATGCGCTCCGCAGCCAAGTCACCCAAGGAAACCGATATGCGTACCGCAGCCACACTGTCATTGCTGACCCTGGCATTACTTACCCCGGCCCTGAGCGCCAACGCCGCCACGCCGGCACCGCTCACCCAGCAGAACGTCTCGCTGGCCCTGGCCGATGGCCTGATCCAGGCCACGCTGGACCAGTGCCACGCGGAAAACCGCACGGCGGTGGTCGCGGTGGTCGATCGCGGCGGCAACCTGGTTGCCCTGCGCCGGGACGACAACGTCGGCCCGCACAACACCCTCGCCGCCCAGCGCAAGGCCTACACCGCGCTGTCGAGTAAGACCCCGACCCGTCTGTTCGCCGAGCGCGCCGCCGCTACGCCGGACGCCGCCAACCTCAACACGCTGGATGAGCTGTTGCTGCTCGGCGGTGGCGTGCCGCTGAAGGTCGGCGACGAGGTGATTGGTGCCATCGGCGTGGCCGGTGCCGGCGGTGCCAAGAACGACGAGGCCTGCGCCATGGCCGCCATCGAAAAACTGCTGCCCTCCTCCCACTGAAGAAAAGGAAAACCCCATGAAAGCACTACGTTCAATCGCCGCCGGCTTGATGCTCAGCGGCCTGTCCGGTCTGTCCCTGGCCGCTGGCAACCCCCTCAGCGTGCATGTGCTGAATCTGCAAGACGGCCTGCCTTCGCCAGACGTCCGTGTCACCCTCGAACAACGTCAGGGTGATGCCTGGAAATCACTCAACAGCGGCGAGACCAACGCCCAAGGCCGCATCACCGCGCTGTATCCCGAAGGCAAGGCGCTGGAAAAAGGCACCTACCGCGTCACCTTCAAGACCGGCGACTGGTTCGCCGCGCACAAGGCCAGCACCTTTTTCCCCGAAGTTCCGGTGATCTTCGAAGCCGATGGCAGTGTCGAGCACTACCACATCCCGCTGCTGCTGAGCCCCTACGGCTTCTCCACCTACCGCGGCAACTGAGCCGCTCAGCGCACTTCCCAATAACCCGGTGCGTTGTAGATGTCCTTCAGGTAATCGATGAAGAATCGCACCTTGGCCGGCAGGTAGCGCTGCTGCGGGTACACCGCCTGGATGTCGTAGGCCGGCAGCGCGTACTCGTCGAGTACCGTGACCAGCTCGCCGCGCTTGAGCTCGGCCTGGATCTCCCAGGTCGAGCGCCAGCCGATGCCCAGGCCCTGCTTGACCCAGTCGAACAGCAGTTCACCGTCATTGCAGTCCAGATTGCCGGCCACGCGGATCGCCACCTGCCTGCCGTCACGCAGGAAGGTCCAGCCCCGCTGCTGCCCGCCCTGCAGGTTGAAGGCCAGGCAGTTGTGCTCGGTCAGCTCTTCCAATGCCGTCGGCGTGCCATGGCGGGCGAAGTACTCCGGCGAGCCGCAGACCACCCGCCTGTTCGGAAACAGCCGCACCGCCACATAGTTGGGGTCGGTCACCTCGCCGATGCGAATGCCCATGTCGTAACCGTGGCGCACCAGATCGACCACGCTGTCGGTGAAGTTGAACGACAGCTGCAGGTCCGGATAGCGCGCCTGGAATGCCGGTGCGTGCGGGCCGATATGTCGCCGGCCGAATGCCGCCGGCGCCGACACCACCAGATGGCCACGTACCGAGGTGCGGTCGTGGCTGATGCTGGCATCCACCTCATCGAAATCCTTCAGCAGCCCACGGGCGCGCTCCAGATACTGCTCACCCAGATCGGTCAGCGACAGACCGCGGGTGGAGCGGTGCATCAACTTCACACCCAGATGCCGCTCCAGCGCATCCAGCCGCCGGCCCATCACCACCGGGGTGACGTTCTCCTTGTGCGCAGCCGCGGCGAAGCTGCCGCAGTCGGCCACCAGCACGAAGCTGCGCAGGGTCGTATAGCGATCCATTCGATACTCCTGATATCGACAGAACTGAAGTCTCGACCAATTCCGCCAGCGAATCCAGGGCGGCATGCTTGAGCCACGTAGAAAAACTATCGAATAAAAGACAGCCACGATCTAGCGGGCTAGAGACCTGCAAGGCGCAACGACCAACGGGAGTAACAGCCGAAGGCTGGCCCGAAGGGTGAGCGCCAGAGAATCAAAGCAGGCGAGGAAGCGGAGTTTGCTGGTGCAAATGAGCATTCCAAGCCTGGTTTTAACGCAGCAGGGCCGACGCGCAGCAGATAGTGATTCCAAGAATCAGGAGGAAGACCAATGGCCCGCATGAGAGCAATCGACGCCGCCGTCGCGGTAATGCGCAAGGAAGGCATCGACACCGCCTTCGGCATCCCCGGAGCCGCGATCAATCCGCTGTATTCCGCCCTGCGGGCCGACGGCAGCATCCGCCACATCCTCGCCCGCCACGTCGAGGGTGCCTCGCACATGGCCGAGGGCTATACCCGTGCCAAGCCGGGCAACATCGGCGTGTGCATCGGCACCTCTGGCCCGGCCGGCACCGACATGATCACCGGCCTGTATTCCGCCTCGGCCGACTCGATCCCGATCCTCTGCATCACCGGCCAGGCGCCGCGCGCCAAGTTGCACAAGGAAGATTTCCAGGCCGTCGATATCGAATCTATCGCCAAGCCGGTGACCAAATGGGCGGTTACCGTTCGCGAACCGGCGTTGGTGCCGCGGGTGTTCCAGCAGGCCTTCCATGTGATGCGCTCGGGGCGTCCCGGACCGGTGCTGATCGACCTGCCGTTCGATGTGCAGATGGGCGAGATCGAATTCGACATCGACACCTACGAGCCGCTCGCCGTGTACAAGCCGGCGGCGACCCGCAAGCAGATCGAGAAGGCCATCGACATGCTCTGCGCCGCCGAGCGTCCGCTGATCGTCGCCGGCGGCGGCATCTACAACGCCGCGGCCGAAACCTTGCTGGTGGAGTTCGCCGAGACCGTCGGCGTGCCGGTGATCCCGACGCTGATGGGCTGGGGCTCGATCCCCGACGACCATCCGCTGATGGCTGGCATGTGCGGCCTGCAGACCAGCCACCGCTACGGCAACGCGACCATGCTGGAATCCGACTTCGTGCTCGGCATCGGCAACCGCTGGGCCAACCGCCACACCGGCTCGGTGGAAACCTATACCAAGGGCCGCACCTTCGTTCACGTCGACATCGAGCCGACCCAGATAGGCCGGGTGTTCGCGCCGGACTACGGCATCGTCTCCGACGCCCGCGCCGCGCTCGAGCTGTTTGTCGAGGTAGCGAAGGCGCGCAAGGCCGAAGGCCGTTTGCCGGATCGCCGCGCCTGGGCCGCCGACTGCCTGGAACGCAAGCGCACAATGTTGCGCAAGACCAACTTCGACAGCGTGCCGATGAAGCCGCAGCGCGTGTACCAGTGCATGAACAACGCATTCGGCAAGGACACCTGCTACGTCAGCACCATCGGCCTGTCGCAGATCGCTGCCGCGCAGTTCCTGCACGTCTACCAGCCGCGCCATTGGATCAACTGCGGCCAGGCCGGCCCGCTCGGCTGGACCATTCCGGCAGCGCTCGGTGTGGTTGCCGCGGACCCGGCGCGCAAGGTGGTGGCGCTTTCGGGCGACTATGACTTCCAGTTCATGATCGAGGAGTTGGCGGTGGGCGCGCAGTTCAAGCTGCCGTACATCCACATCCTGGTGAACAACGCCTACCTCGGGCTGATCCGCCAGTCGCAGCGCGGTTTCGAGATGGATTACTGCGTGCAGCTCGGCTTCGAGAACATCAATGCCGACCAGAGCGGCATGGAAGGTTACGGCGTCGATCACGTCGCGGTGGTCGAGGGGCTCGGTTGCAAGGCGATCCGCGTGTTCAAGCAGGAAGGCCTGCGCCCAGCCATCGAACAGGCTCAGGCCTGGATGGCCGAGTACCAGGTGCCGGTGGTGATCGAGGTGATCCTCGAGCGCGTGACCAACATCGCCATGGGCACCGAGATCGACGCCATCAACGAGTTCGAGGCGCTGGCCGAGCGCCGTGAAGATGCGCCGACGGCGGTCGGGTTGCTGGATTAGGCATCACCCACACGCGTGGAAAACGCTTCGCGGTTTTCCACCCTACGCCAGTGCAGTGCAGTGCAGTGCAGTGCAACCGTAGGGTGGATGTCGCGAAGCACATCCACCGCAAACGCAACACCCCGGATGGCTGCGCGCCGCGCAACCACCATGAGTATCACCGGATTGTCCCTACAGACAAAAAAGGAGAACCCCATGCCCCGCTTTGCCGCCAATCTGTCCATGCTGTTCACCGAGGTCGATTTCCTTGACCGCTTTGCCGCCGCTGCCGAAGCCGGCTTTACCGGCGTCGAATACCTGTTCCCCTACGACTACCCGGCCGAGGAGATCAAGGCTCGGCTGGACGCCAACCAGCTGACCCAGGTGCTATTCAACCTGCCGGCCGGCGACTGGGCCGGTGGCGAGCGCGGCATCGCCATCCTGCCGGAGCGGGTCGAGGAATTCCGCGCCGGCGTGGACCAGGCCATCGCCTACGCCAAGGTGCTGGGCAACACCCAGGTCAACTGCCTGGCCGGCATCGCCCCGCGTGGCGCTGACCTCGGCAAGCTGGAAATGACCTTTATCGAGAACCTGCGCTACGCCGCACAGAAGCTCGAACAGGCCGGCATCCGCCTGGTGATGGAGATGATCAACACCCGCGACATCCCACGCTTCTTCCTTAACAACACCTCCCAGGCACAGGAGATCCGCGGCAAGGTCGGCCACGCCAACCTGTTCCTGCAGTACGACATCTACCACATGCAAATCATGGAGGGAGACCTAGCGCGGACCATCGAAGCCAATCTGGAGGCGATCAACCACGTCCAGCTGGCCGACAACCCCGGGCGCAACGAGCCGGGCACCGGCGAGATCAACTATCGCTTCCTGTTCGAGCATCTGGATCGCATCGGCTACCAGGGCTGGGTCGGCTGCGAGTACAAGCCGGCCACCAGCACCGCCGAAGGCCTCGCCTGGCTGAAGACACACAACGCCATCTGACCCGAACAGAATTTGAGGAGAAACGACCATGGCTAAGATCGGATTTATCGGCACCGGAATCATGGGAAAGCCCATGGCAAGCAACCTGCAGAACGCAGGCCACCAACTGTTCCTTTCCGAACATCATGACAAGGCACCCGCCGATTTGCTGCAGGCCGGCGCCATCGCCCTGGCCACGCCGCAGGAAGTCGCGCAGGAGGCCGAGTTCATCATCGTCATGGTGCCGGATACGCCGCAGGTCGAGGACGTGCTGTTCCGCGACCAGGGCATCGCCGCTGGCGTCGGCCCGGGCAAGGTGGTGATCGACATGAGCTCGATCTCCCCCAGCGCCACCAAGCAGTTCGCCGAGAAGATCAAGGCGAGCGGCGCCGAGTACCTCGACGCCCCGGTATCCGGCGGTGAGGTCGGCGCCAAGGCCGGCAGCCTGTCGATCATGGTCGGCGGCAGCGAAGCGGCCTTCGAGCGCGCCCTGCCGCTGTTCCAGGCGATGGGCAAGAACATCACCCGCGTCGGCGAGAACGGCGACGGCCAGACCGCCAAGGTGGCCAACCAGATCATCGTCGCGCTGAACATTCAGGCGGTCGCTGAGGCCCTGCTGTTCGCCGCGAAGAACGGCGCCGACCCGGCCAAGGTGCGCGAGGCGCTGATGGGTGGCTTTGCCGGCTCGAAGATTCTCGAGGTGCACGGCGAGCGCATGATCAAGGGCACCTTCGATCCGGGCTTCCGCATCAGCCTGCACCAGAAGGACCTCAACCTCGCCCTGGCCGGAGCCCGCGAGCTGGGCCTCAACCTGCCTAACACCGCCAACGCCCAGCAGGTGTTCAGCACCTGCGCAGCCATCGGCGGCAGCGGCTGGGACCACTCAGCGCTGATCAAGGGCCTGGAGCACATGGCCAATTTCTCGATCCGCAAGGAGTAAAGCCTTCGAGCGCACTGAGTCGGGCCTGCGCCCCCACCTTCAGGGACAGACAGACCAGGTGGTGGGATCAGCGCAACGCTCGGCACCAGTGATGCTCAAAGGGTTGGTGTGCAGGTACGCGGGGTCGGAATCATCGCGTCTCCCCCACGACCAGGGCCCCGCGCGCCTGCACAGCAACCGCCGTCTGCGGACGGCACCTTTTCGATTCGCCCGGCACAAGGAGTCACGGCCCGACTGCCGGGCGGGTCGATTTCAACCCTTAGCGCTTGCATTGCCGAGCCCTAAGGTCTGCAATCGGCCTCTGCAAAAAGACCCAAGGAGCCAGAGATGCCCATCGATCCCCAAGCCCTGCTGCGCCAGCTGTTCGACAGCGCCATCGAGGCCGCCCATCCGCGCCATGTGCTCGCCGACCATCTGCCCGAAGACCGCAGCGGCCGAGCCATCGTCATCGGCGCCGGCAAGGCGGCTGCGGCCATGGCCGAAGCCATCGAGCAGGCCTGGGAAGGCGAGCTGTCCGGCCTGGTGGTGACCCGCTATGAACATCACGCCGACTGCCGCCGCATCGAGGTGGTGGAGGCCGCGCACCCGGTCCCGGACGATGCCGGCGAGCGCGTCGCACGCCGCGTACTGGAGCTGGTCAGCAACCTCGAGGAAAGCGACCGGGTGATCTTCCTGCTTTCCGGCGGCGGTTCCTCGCTGTTGGCACTGCCAGCCGAGGGCATCTCGCTGGCCGACAAGCAGGCGATCAACAAGGCGCTGCTGCGCTCCGGCGCGCATATCGGCGAGATGAACTGCGTGCGCAAGCACCTCTCGGCGATCAAGGGCGGGCGCCTGGCCAGAGCCTGCTGGCCGGCCAGCGTATACACCTACGCGATTTCCGACGTGCCCGGCGACGAGGCCACGGTGATCGCCTCCGGCCCCACCGTGGCCGATCCGACTACTTCGGCGCAGGCACTGGAAATTCTCGAGCGCTACCACATTGAGGTGCCGGCCAGCGTCCGCGCCTGGCTCGAGGACCCGCGCTCGGAAACCCTCAAGCCGGGCGACCCGATGCTCTCGCGCAGCCACTTCCAATTGATCGCCACGCCGCAGCAGTCGCTCGACGCCGCTGCCGAGGTGGCCCGCTCCGCCGGTATCATCCCGTTGATCCTCGGCGACCTGGAAGGCGAAGCGCGCGAGGTGGCCAAGGTGCACGCCGGCATCGCCCGCCAGGTGGTGCTGCACGGCCAGCCGATCGCCGCGCCCTGCGTGATCCTCTCCGGCGGCGAGACCACGGTGACCGTGCGCGGCAACGGCCGCGGCGGGCGCAACGCCGAATTCCTGCTTGCCGTCACAGAAAGCCTGCAAGGCCTGCCCGGCGTTTACGCCCTGGCCGGCGACACCGATGGCATCGACGGTTCCGAGGACAACGCCGGCGCACTGATGACCCCGGACAGCTTCGCCCGCGCCGAAGCACAGGGCCTGCGTGCCGCCGATGCGCTGGCCAACAACGACGGCTATGGCTACTTCGCCGCGCTGGACAGCCTGATCGTTACAGGCCCGACGCGTACCAACGTCAACGATTTCCGCGCCATCCTGATTCTGCCGCCCTCGGCCTAGACCGAGGACGCTCACCTGCCAGCGAGCCCGCCATGAAACCCGACAAGAAGGTCAAGATACTTGCCACCCTCGGCCCCACCACCCGCAGCATCGATGATGTACGGGCGCTGGTCGCGGCAGGGGTCAACCTGTTCCGCCTGAACTTCAGCCATGGCGAGCACGCCGACCATGCCGAACGCTTCGCCTGGATTCGCGAGGTGGAACGTGAGCTGAACCAACCGATCGGCATCCTCATGGACCTGCAAGGGCCCAAGCTCAGGGTCGGCCGCTTCGCCGAGGGCAAGGTCCGCCTGGAGCGTGACCAGGCCTTTCGCCTGGATCTGGACCCGACACCGGGCGACAGCCGCCGCGTGAACCTGCCGCATCCGGAGATCATCGCCGCGCTGGAGGCGGGCATGCAGCTGCTGATCGACGATGGCCGCCTGCGTCTGACGGTCACCGCGCGCCACAGCGATGCCATCGACACCCGCGTGGTCGCCGGCGGCGAGCTGTCCGACCGCAAGGGCGTCAACGTGCCGGAAGCAGTGCTGGAGCTTAGCCCGCTGACGGAGAAGGATCGCCGCGACCTGGCTTTCGGCCTTGAGCTGGGCGTGGATTGGGTGGCCCTGTCCTTCGTCCAGCGCCCACAGGACATACACGAGGCGCGCAAGCTGATCGGTGAGCGCGCCTTCCTCATGGCCAAGATCGAGAAACCTTCGGCGGTGCAGCACCTGCGCGAGATCGCGCGGCTGTCCGACGCAATCATGGTCGCGCGTGGCGACCTCGGCGTGGAGGTGCCGCCGGAGAATGTGCCACGCATTCAGAAGAACATCGTGCGCATCTGCCGCCAGCTCGGCCGCCCGGTGGTGGTGGCGACGCAGATGCTCGAATCCATGCGCTTCGCCCCGGCGCCGACGCGCGCCGAGGTCACCGACGTGGCCAACGCGGTCGCCGAGGGTGCAGACGCGGTGATGCTGTCGGCGGAAACCGCTTCGGGCGACTACCCGCTGGAAGCGGTGAGCATGATGAGCAAGATCATCCGCCAGGTCGAAGGCGGCCCGGATTTCCAGGCCCAGCTCGATGTGCACCGACCGAATGCCGAGGCAACGCTGCCGGATGCCATCAGCTGCGCGATCCGCCGCATCAGTGGCATCCTACCGATTGCCGTGCTGGTCAATTACACCGAATCAGGCCGCTCCAGCCTGCGAGCCTCGCGCGAGCGCCCGGCCACGCCGATCCTCAGCCTGACGCCGAGCACCGCCACCGCGCGCAAGCTCACGGTGGCCTGGGGCGTGTATTCGGTGGTGGATGCACCGATGCGCGATATGGAGCAGGTCAGCAGCCACGCCCTCGAGCTGGCGCGCGCCCAGGGCATGGCCGGCAGTGGTGATACGGTGCTGATCACCGCTGGCGTGCCGCTCGGTCAACCTGGCACCACCAACACGCTGCGTATCGAAGTCCTCGACTAGGTTGGCAGCCCACCCAGCGCACAATGGCCAAGCGGTCAGCCCTTGGTCTCCAGCGGGTTCTGCTCCTGCGGGTAGCGATGCTCCTCCTCGATGCTGCCGTCGTCGCCGTGGACATTCACCAGCGCAGTACGCAGCTTCATGTAGTCGCGCGTCTCATCGAGAATGTCCTGTCGATTCCCGGCTTCGAGCAACGCGCGCTGATCGCCTTCTTCGCGTAACACCCAGCGGTCATCTTCGTGGGTGATGTGGTAGGTCTCCATGGCCCTCTCTCCTGCTGTTGAATGAAATATCGCGGATCGCCCCTGGTAAGAAAGCTGCCAGCGGGCGAGGTTCGATCGTCACCGCCAAGGTAATTTAGACCCTTTAAGGTCCATATCACCATGTAAAGCCGAGGTTCTTTTTACCTCGCACACCCTGCAAACCTTGATTCAAGTCAATTTTCGACCTGGAACGATTGTTGAAAGCCTCTATGGCAGAACGTTTCGTGTTCGCCCCGCGAATACAGGACGACTTTCCCATCAGAGGAGTTAGCAATGCTTTGCGCTGAACAGACTGCCCTTATCAAAGCCACCGTGCCGCTGCTGGAAAGCGGCGGCGAAGCCTTGACCACCCATTTCTACAACCTGCTGCTGAGTGAACACCCCGAAGTGCGCCCGCTGTTCAATCAGGCCCACCAGGCCAGCGGTGAACAGCCGCGTGCACTGGCCAACGGCGTGCTGATGTATGCCAAACACATCGACCGACTCGACGCGCTCGGCCCGCTGGTCGCACAGATCATCAACAAACATGTCGCGCTGCAGGTGCTGCCCGAGCATTACCCGCTGGTTGGCTCCTGCCTGCTGCGAGCGATTCGCGAAGTCCTTGGCGAGGAGATTGCCACCGATGCGGTGATCGACGCCTGGGGCGCCGCCTATCAGCAACTCGCCGACATCCTCATCGGCCAAGAGGAAAATCTCTATCAGGCAAAAGCCGAGGCGGATGGTGGCTGGCGGGGCGCGCGGCGTTTCCGCATTGCGCGCAAGATCGTCGAAAGCGCGGAAATTATTTCCTTTCACCTGCAACCCGAAGATGGCGGCCCGCTGATGGACTTTCTGCCCGGCCAGTACATCGGCCTGCGCCTGGAGGTCGACGGCCAGGAGGTGCGCCGCAACTACTCGCTGTCCGCCGCCAGCAATGGCAGCGAATACCGCATCAGCGTCAAGCGCGAGCCCGGCGGCGTCGCCTCGAACGCGCTGCATGCCATGCCCGAAGGTGCCGTGCTGGAGCTGTTCGCGCCGGCTGGCGAGTTCACCCTGGAACCGGGCGACAAACCCCTGGTGCTGATCAGCGGTGGCGTCGGTATCACGCCTACCCTGGCGATGCTGGAACAGGCTCTGGCCAGCGCACGACCGGTGCACTTCATCCACTGCGCGCGCAATGCCGGCGTGCATGCGTTCCGCCGCAGCGTGGACGCGCTGGCCGAGCGTCACGCCCAGCTCAAGCGTTTCTACTGCTATGAGGAGCACGACGGCGCAGATGCCGCGCCGGATGCCGTTGGCCGCCTGACCGAGCAACAGCTTGGCAGGTGGCTACCGGAAGACCGCGACGTGGACGCCTATTTCCTCGGGCCGAAACCCTTCATGGCTGCCGTCCGCCGTCAGCTGAAGTCACTCGGTGTGCCGGAACAGCAAACCCGCTACGAGTTCTTCGGCCCCGCGTCAGCACTCGATTGATCCATTCGGAGGCTCGCCCGGCGCGAGCCTCTCCCCGAAGGAGATTCAGTCATGCTTTATCACTCAGCTTCCCCACAACGCCTGATGGGCGCCGCCAATGCGCTGATGGTCGCAGGCATACTGCTCCTGCTGCTGGGCATCAGCGGCGCCTACCTGTTCGATCGACATCTGGCGATGGGCAGCATCATCGCGGCCCATGCGTTGGTCATCCTCGGCCCCACGGCGCTGAAGATCGGCTACGTGATGCGCCTTCTGGCCGAGCGCAAGACGAAACTTGCGGCCTGAGGCGCGGCTGGATAAGTCCGCGCTCGGATAATCGTAATTCGTTCCTGCAACTTTGCCGCTTCGCCTGTAATTTCAGTCCGCCATAGTCATACGCAACATGGGGAAAACCATTCGTCTACACTTTTGAATTCACCGAAACTCTTGCCTGAAGTCTTCCTCTGACACAGTGAGGCTGATTGATCTCTCTCTTTCAGCCGTTTGTGAACGTGTCTATCCAATTGAGGAGAAAAACACATGGCAAATAGTAATCCTGGCAACTTCGCCAACGATCGAGAGAAAGCTTCCGAGGCCGGCCGCAAGGGTGGCCACAACAGCGGCGGCAACTTCGCCAACGACCGCGAGAAGGCCTCCGAGGCCGGCCGCAAGGGTGGCCAGAACAGCCACGGCGGTGGCCGCAGCAGCTAAAAGCTGAAGAAATGAAGAAGGGCAGGCGCCGTACGGCCCTGCCCTTCTTCATTTCTTCATTCAATCCGTTAAGCGAATAATCAAAAACGACATCGCAAAAGTAATGTGATATTGCTATCCGATCGATATATAGCCGGCAGAATTATATTTATAAGCCTTTTGCGCAAAGCGACGGCCAAGCAGAAGCTGATATCTGCGGTTATTTTATTCATTCCTAACTTATAACGATGACCTGCATCCCTTGCCGTTTGTCGATATCATCGACAGGCATTTCAAGCTGGAGCGGTCGATGAACAGCAGCGCCTTTTCCGAACGAATCGTCCAGAGCCTGCTGGATACCGATTTCTACAAGCTCACCATGATGCAGGCGGTGCTGCATCACTATCCGAACGCGGAGGTGGAGTGGGCATTCCGCAGCCGCTCCGGTGAGAACCTGACGCCCTACCTCGACGAGATCCGCCAGCAGATCGAGGCGCTTGCCGAGCTGCAGATGACAGCCGAGGAGCTGGCCTACCTTGAGCGCATCCCCTACATGCAGCCCGACTTCATCCGCTTCCTCGGTTTGTTCCGTTTCGATCTGCGTTATCTGCAGGTGAGCATCGAGGACGGCGAGCTGGTGATGCACCTGCGCGGCCCCTGGCTCCATGTGATCCTGTTCGAAGTGCCGCTGCTGGCCATCGTCAGCGAGGTGCGCAACCGCGCGCGCTACCCGGCGGTGACGCTGGGCCAGGCGCGCGACCGGCTGGATGAGAAGCTGCACTGGCTACGCAGCCAGGCCAGCAGCGACGAACTGGCCAGCTTTACCCTGGCGGATTTCGGCACACGCCGTCGTTTCTCCTTTGCCGTGCAGGCGATGGTGGTGGACCGACTGCAATGCGATTTTCCCGGCCGGTTCGCCGGCACCAGCAATGTGCATCTGGCACGCACGCGGAATGTGAAGCCGATGGGCACCATGGCCCATGAGTGGATCATGGCGCACCAGCAACTCGGCCCGCGGCTGATCGACAGCCAGGTTGCGGCGCTGGACTGCTGGGTTCGCGAATATCGTGGGGCATTGGGCATCGCGCTCACCGACTGCATCACCATGGATGCTTTCCTGCGCGATTTCGATCTGTACTTCGCCAAGCTGTTCGACGGCCTGCGTCATGACTCTGGCGACCCTCTGCTGTGGGCAGAGAAGGCCATCGCGCATTACCAGCGCCTGGGTATCGATCCGAAAACCCGCCAGCTGATCTTCTCCGATGGCCTGGACCTGGCCAGAGCGCTGGAACTCCATCGCGCGCTGATCGGGCGCAGCAATCCGAGTTTCGGCATCGGCACCGGACTGACCTGCGACATCCCGGGCGTGGAGCCGACCAACATGGTCATCAAGATGACCGCCTGCAATGGCCAGCCGGTGGCGAAGATTTCCGACTCGCCGGGCAAGACCATGTGCCGCGACGAGGCATTCGTCAGCTACATGCGGCACGTCTTCGGCCTGGCCAATGGCTGACGGCTAGCCACCCACGGCAAATGCCTGGGGCGGCTGCACAGCCTCCGGCTCCATAGCGCAGAGGCGATTACGCCCGCTCGCCTTGGCGTAGTACATGCGCTTATCCGCCAGCTCCAGCAGATCCCGGTAGTCCGCCACCTGATCGCAACGGCGCTCGGCCAACCCGATACTCGCCGTCAGCGGCGCACCGTCCGGCCGCACGCCGAGGCCCTGGCCAACGATGCGCTCGAGCGCCATGTGCGCCTGCTGCATGTCGGTCTCCGGCATGATCAGCAGGAACTCTTCGCCGCCCCAGCGCAGCAGGCTGTCGGAGCCTCGCAGCGTCGCCACCAGACACCTGGCCGCCTCGCGCAGGACCTGATCGCCGGATTCATGGCCATGGTTGTCGTTGATCGACTTGAAGTGGTCGAGGTCGATGAATGCAAGCGCCAGCGGACCATCCTTGCGCTGTGCGCTGTCCCACTGCAACCGAAGGATCTCCTCGCCGCTGCCGCGGGAGAAAACCCCGGTAAGCGGGTCGCGTATGGCCTGGCGCACCAGCGCGAACATGAACGCCAGCTGGCTCATGCTGGCCAGGCTGGCGACGCCGGCGATCAGGATCAGCAGCCAGAAGGCACCGGCGAACGACGGCCAGTTCAGCGTCGCCCAGCTGAGATAGCCAGCCAGCGCCTGGGCCAGCAGCAACAGGCTGGAGAGCACCAGATTCTCCACCAGGGTCAGCGGGAAAATGGTCAGCCCGGCCATCAGCACGAATGGCAAAAAGGCATAGCCGGCGCCGACCACCGCGGAGAACTGCGCCAGTTGATAGCTGCCGAGCAAGGTGTGCGAGGCGATGTAGAAGATCGTCGGAATGGCGAACAGGATCGCGATCGCCCGATAGGCATCGAGCAGATTGCCGCTCGGACGGTAGAACAGCAGCAGGCAGGTGAACGCCAGGCACGCCATCATCCGAAAACCGGCCAGCGCTGCCCACAGCTTGGGCTCGAACACCATCAGATCGATCAAACTCCACAGCGGGGTGAGCACTGCGAACAGAAAGGCGAACAGGCGAACGCGGTTGACGATCAAGGTCGCGCGGCGCTGGCAGAGCAGCAGTGGATGGCGTCGCGGGCTCAGCAGATGGCGAAGCTCGCTGGGCTTGAGTTCGCTGGGCAGCAACGAGCTCAGGCGACTGCGCAGCAGGTCGAGAATCGATGGCATTTATTATTGTGCTCCCAGGCAGGGAAGGTTCTTTACACAGCGGACGGCTCCGGTTGCCGCTCGCTGCTTTTCAATATCCGTCTCAACGCATCACCGTTCGGCGGCACATTGGGCGTCCACAGAAGCGCAAGCGCGGCGAATGGTATCAGTTGGCCATCAAAAACCCTTGAGCCAGGACAATGAAATCGAAGCTGCCAGTAACTCCTAAGAACGATCTACCGTTTGGAAAAATCGCCCTTTCGGGCGCTTATACCCGCTGGCGGCTCCCAATAGCGTGGCCGGATCGCCCGCGCATGTGCGAGCGATGCATCCAAACAAAAAGAACAATAAGGAGTTACCCGTGCAGAGCGCCCTCAAACCGCTTGCGGCAGCCGTTCTACTCACCTGCGCGACAGACGCGGCCATCGCCAATGACGGCCCGTTCAGTCAGTTCGTCGTCTTCGGCGACTCGCTGAGCGATGCTGGCAACTTTCCCGACCTGCAAAGCCCGACACTCGGGGGCAACCCTACAGGGGGTCTGCGCTTCACCAACCGCACCGGCCCTACCTACGGTGCCGGCGAATATATCGGCGAGGTCGGCACGCAACGCCTGGCGAGCATGCTGGGCCTTCAATCGTTACCCTCCACGCCGCTGTTACCGGCAGTCCTCACAGGCGATCCGGACGGCACCAACTATGCCGTCGGCGGTTACCGCACCGACCAGATTCTCGATTCGATCACCCTCGACTCGACCGTTTCCGCGGGCGGCTCTACCCGGACCCGGCCTGGCTATCTGGTCGAGAGCCCGCGCGTCGACAGCAATGCTCTCTACTACCTGAACGGCGGCGGTAACGACATTTTCCAGCTCGGCACCAACCCGGTCACGATGGCTGACGCCGCCGGTAATCTGGTGGCTGGCGTCGCTGCACTCCAGGCCGCGGGCGCGCGCTACATCATCGTCTCCGATCTGCCGGACGTCGGCACCACGCCACTGGGCTTCATCACCGGCCAAGCCGCCACATTCAACTTTCTAAGCGACCAGTTCAACACCGAGCTGGCGAGCCAGCTGCAAGCCCAGGGTGGCAACTACGTGCTGGTGAATAACCGCCTGTTGCTGGCCGAGGTACGTGCTGACCTGGCCGCCTTCGGCTTCGACCCCAACGTGGCACAAACAGCCGTGTGTTTCGATGCGTCGGGCGGCACCTGCCTGCCGGACCCGACCTACAGCCTCGGCGGCACAGCACCTGATCCTAGCCGCCTGCTGTTCAACGACGCCGTCCATCCAACAACCGCTGTTCATCAGATCAGCGCCGACTACCTGTACTCGATCATTTCCGCGCCCTGGGAAGTATCCCTGCTACCGGAAATGGGCCGCTCGGCACTGCGCGCTCACCTGCAGCAACTGGACAACGAGCTGTCTGCGCGGCGCGGCGACAGGCAGGCGGTCGGCGCCTGGCGCACCTTCGTCCAGGGTGGTTACAACCGGCCTGAGTACGACGGTTACGGTGGCGGTGACGGTAGCGGCCTGAGTCTGTCGCTTGGTGTTACCCAGCGTTTGAGTGAGACGTGGCTGGCCGGCGTCAGCCTGGGCCTGGCGGAAAACTCGCTGGAACTGGGCAGAAACGACTCCGAGTACGACATGCGCAGCTACCTGGCCACGGCCTTCGCCCGTTACGAACACCAGCGTCTGTTCGCCGACTTCAGCCTCAGCGCCGGGTATCTGGACTACCACGACCTCAAGCGTACGTTCGCCCTTGGCATCAGCGAGCGCACGGAGAAGGGTGACGCCGAAGGCACGCTATGGGGCGCGGCGGCGAAGGCTGGCTTCAACCTGATGCAGCCAGGCGATCAACTCCAGTTCGGCCCATTCGTCGGTGCCAGCTATCAGAAGGTCGAAGTCGACGGTTACAGCGAGCAGGGCGAGCGCTCCACTGCATTGAGCTATGACGATCAGGAACTGGATTCGCTGCGCCTCTCACTCGGCCTGTTCGGCGACTATGCGCTGAGCGAACGCACGCGGCTATTCGGCGAGGTGGCGCGGGAGGTGGAGTGCGAGGACGAGGATCGGCGTGACCTGCGCATGTCGCTGAACAGTGTGTCGGGCAACAGCTTCGAGCTGCCGGGCGCGGTACCGACCGGCGACCAGACGCGCTTCAGCGTGGGCCTGACGCACCGCCTGACGCCCGGTCTGGCGCTGCGCGCCAATTACCATTACCGCGGCAACGATAACCGCGACCACGGAGTGGGGCTGTCACTGGCCTGGGACCTGTAAGGCTCGAAGGGCCCAAAGGCCGCCGTCGCGAATACGCGCGGCGGCTCTTACGCGGTTAACGTCCGTCGAGCTGACCTTGCAGATTGGCGATCTGCCCCTGCATGGAATTGATGGTGCGGGTGACCTGAGCCCGGAAGGAGTCGAACTCGGCGGTGTTGATCGCGTTTGGCGCGGGCGCCGGCCGATTGTCCAGCTCACTGCGCAGCACCAGGATGTCCTGCTCCAGCCGGCTGATCGCCTGACTCTGGTTACCGCCCTGCTTCAGCGCCGCGATGTCCTTGCTCAAGCTGTCGACCCGTCCGGCCAGCTTGCCCTGCTCGTCCAGGGTCGTTTTGAGTGACGCCTGCTCGCTGCTCAACGCCTTGACGCTCTCTGCCAGTGTCGCAGTACTCCCCTGCTGAGCCTGCAGGTCGGCACCCAACTGCTCGAGGCGCTTGCCCTGCTCGTCCATGCGCCGATCCTGATTGCCCTGTTTGCCAGTCAGACTCTGCTGTTCGGTAGCAAAGGCCTGCTGCTTGCGGTCAAGATCGATGGCCTGTTGCTCAAGCTGCTTGATGCGCAGTTTCACCGCCTCGCTTTCCGTAGTCACATTGGACTCGGTCGCAACGACTTTCCCGCTGATGTCCTGCAGTCGTCCCGCCGCATCCTCACTGATACGCGCGAAGCTTTCCTGGGTGGCGACCAGCTGCATTTCCAGCATGGCGATCTTCTGATAACTCCACCACCCGAGAGCGCCAAGGCTGAGGAGCAAGGCCAGCACCATGACCCACAGCGGCGCCGTGCTCACCTTGCCAGCAGTGCTTGCAGGGCGACGTTTCTGGCGGGAGCGCCCGTCATCCACAGGCTCATCGGCGGTTCTGCGGATCGGCTCGAGATCCGGCGCCGGATAGGGCTCCACGCGGTCACGGCCTGCGGTCAGGCTGGGAATGTTGTCCAGTTCGTCGTGAGCATCGTTGCGCATGGGGTACCTTCAATGGCGCGGTGCGAAATACAGCGCGCAGTATAACGATTCAGGGCGTGCCCATCAGTGACGGCGCGCCGGTGGAGCAGATGCACCGTGGTAGAGCAGTGCGCCGCTTGTGATACGCATCACGGTGCATCGAATGGCGCGCTCGGCAGCCCCGCGAACAGGCACCACAGCGGTGACCATCGCCTACGGGCAGTCTGCAGGCCTCGCCAGCCGGGCGCTTCGCCTGCCAGATGCAAAAACCGCGCAGCAACACCGGAAATTGGTACGCCACTTGCTCTGTCTCTCTTGCCAGCGGATAGACACTTCCGACAGGGATGTTGGGCCTTAGGGCAATTCACGAGGAACACAGCATGGAGCTGAACAAGGCGGTTATCGACTGCATGCGCAGCCTGCGACGCAGACTTCGCGATGAGCAGCAACTCGACATCCATCTCGACCAACCGGATGCGGTTACGGCAATGCTTGCCGGGTGCATGAACTCCAACGATGAGCTGACCCGCGAACTCGGACGCCAGCTCGCCGCGTTCAGTGATCGGTTGCCGGCACCACCTCCACCACGCGCGGCCAGCAGCGGCGCCACGGTACGCATTTACCGAGGCCAGCGCGTACTCGCCTGAGCGCTCAATCAACCAGTAACCAGTCGCTGGCGCAACGCACCAGATGCCGGGTCAGCTCGTCGAGCAATTGCCCGCCATTACGCCAGTGATGCCAATACAAAGGCACGTCGATCGGCGGTCCGGACAGCACATCGACCAATTCGCCGCGCGCAAGTTCGCCGCGCACCTGTAACTCCGGCACCAACCCCCAGCCAAGCCCGCTCTGCAGCAGGCGTACGAAACCTTCGGACGACGGGCAGAGGTGATGGACGAACGCCTCTCCCCCGCCGACTGCCGCCATGTAGCGGTGTTGCAGCTGGTCATCCGGGCCGAAGACCACGGCAGGCACCCGAGCCAGATCCGCAGCGGCTGCCGGTCGCTGGAAATGCCGACTGACAAAGACCGGACTGGCCAGCGCGCGATAGCGCATCGCACCAAGAAACTGACTGCGCGCGCCTGCCAGCGGCCGTTCCGCCGCGCACACGCAGGCTGCGACCTCGCCAGCGCGCATGCGCTTGAGCCCGACCGCCTGGTCTTCCACCACATGATCGAGCAGCACCCGATGCTCGGCGCAGAACGGCGCCACCGCGCCGGCCCACCAGGTCGCCAGGCTGTCGGCATTCAGGGCAATACGCAATCGCTCGGGCAGGCGATTTTCGTCCAGCGCCGGGACCTGCCCTTGCAGGTCCCGCTCGAGCAAGCGCACCTGCTGCACATGGTTGAGCAATCGTTGACCCAACTCGGTCGGCCGGGGCGGCGTATCGCGCAGCAGCACCGGCTGGCCGACGCGCGCCTCGAGTAATTTGATCCGCTGGGATATGGCCGATTGCGAAAGCCCCAACGCCTGCGCGGCTCGTTCGAAACCCGCCTGCTCAACAACCGCCGCAAGCGCCGCGAGTAATTTGTAATCGAACATCAGTATTCCTAATGCACCCTGAAGAGAATTTGTTTCTCTTATAACTCCCCACTGCCCAGACTCACCAGTAAATCGGACGAGGCGTGCGGCATGAATGCAATCTGGCAAAGCTATATCAACGGCCTTCTGGTCGCGGCGGGGCTGATCATGGCGATCGGCGCGCAGAATGCGTTCGTGCTCGCGCAAAGCCTGCGCCGGGAGCACCATCTGCCGGTGGCGGCACTGTGCATCGTCTGTGACGTGCTGTTGGTCAGCGTCGGTGTATTCGGACTGGCAGCGGTGCTGGCGGACAACCCGCTACTGCTGGAGATCACCCGCTGGGGCGGCGTCGCCTTCGTGCTCTGGTACGGTACCCTGGCGCTGCGTCGCGCGTTCAAGCCACAGAGCCTGCGCAGCGCTGATGCGCAGCCGCGACCGCTGCGTGCGGTGCTGTTGGCCGCGCTGGCGGTGACGTTGCTCAATCCGCACGTCTATCTCGATACAGTGGTACTGATCGGCTCACTCGGCGCACAGCAGCCCGAGCCAGGCGCCTACACACTGGGCGCTGCCAGTGCATCGACCCTGTGGTTCATGACCCTGGCGCTCGGTGGCGCCTGGCTCGCACCCTGGCTGGCCCGCCCGCTGACCTGGCGTCTGATCGACCTCGGCGTCGCTGCCATGATGTTCGCGATTGCCGCACAGCTCGCATTCGCCAGCTGACGCCCTGGCGCGCGACAACCGGCCGCGCGCCATTTTTGCAGGTCGCAAGGAACGCCCAGCCCGACGGCGCGGTCCACGCAAGGCGCAGCCAGTTGTTTGCATCCGCTGCTTCGCCTCGCCAATCCCTCTGGAACCTATATTCCATACAGTTGCCGCGTGGTTTTGCCGCAGGTCGGGTGCTATGATCGCTGGCTCGCAGACATGGAGCGGAAGGCTTCAGTCTGTCTGTTCGGCCGACCGTGAACGGCCAGAGATTGCGCAAGCATGTAGCGAGCGAAGGGAACGACAGAGGCCAGGGTGGGACGCACATTCGCTCCTGCTCACCGGTATCGCCGGCACGCCTCGCACGCTCCTTCCAGCTGGCCGCATCAATCCTCGACACCTGAGTAGGAGATACATCATGGCTTTCGAATTGCCGCCGCTGCCGTACGAAAAGAACGCTCTCGAGCCGCACATGTCCGCCGAGACGCTCGAGTTTCACCACGACAAGCACCACGCTGCTTACGTGACCAATCTGAACAACCTGATCCCGGGCACCGAGTTCGAAGGCAAGGATCTGGAAAGCATCATCAAGACCTCTTCCGGTGGCATCTTCAACAATGCCGCTCAGGTCTGGAACCACACCTTTTTCTGGAACTGCCTGGCGCCGAACGCCGGTGGTCAGCCGACTGGCGCGCTGGCCGATGCCATCAACGCATCCTTCGGCTCGTTCGACAAGTTCAAGGAAGAGTTCACCAAGACCGCCATCGGCACCTTCGGCTCCGGCTGGGCCTGGCTGGTGAAGAAGTCCGACGGCAGCCTCGGCCTGGCAAGCACCATCGGTGCCGGCAACCCGATGACTGCAGGTGACAAGCCACTGCTGACCTGTGACGTCTGGGAACACGCCTACTACATCGACTACCGCAACGCTCGTCCGAAGTTCGTCGAAGCGTTCTGGAACCTGGTCAACTGGGACTTCGTCGCGAAGAACTTCGCCGGCTGAGCCACCCAGCGCTAACGAAAATGCCCGCACTTGTTGCGGGCATTTTCATTTAAGGGTTCGGTGTCGCCTGCCGCTATACATTTGCAGCCCGGAAAAAAGTCGCCTTACGGTATCGGTAATCGACGCGCAATGTTTTCTTAGGATTACGCCTTTGGGCTTGCATCCTAAGACGTACTGCCGGCACAGTCGGAGCTTGCTGACTTACTGGTTTAATTGCCTTTGACGATTGCCGGATGACTAACAATACTTCCGCAACCGAGCGTCGGCACGGAAAAGGACCTTCATTTGAAGCTGGAAATGCGCAATAGCCTGTCGCGTAAGCTCCTGCGTGTAGTCCTGCTATCGGCGCTTGCGGTAGGGCTGGTGCTCAGCTGCGCACAGATCATCTTCGGTGCCTACAAGACACGCCAGTTGATCGAAGCCGATGCCCAACGCATCCTACGCATGACCCGCGACCCATCCACTCAGGCGATCTACAGCCTCGACCGCGAGATGGGCGCCCAGGTTATGGAGGGGCTCTTCCAGCACGAATCGATTCGCATGGCATCCATCGGCCATCCGGACGAAGGCATGCTGGCGCTGAAGATCAGACCACCTATCGACCTGCCGACACGCTGGCTGACCGATCCGATTCTCCACCGCGACCGACAGTTCTCGATTCCGCTGATCGGCAAACCGCCTTACAACGAATATTACGGCGAGCTGCGCATAACCCTGGACACCGCCAAATACGGCCAGGAATTCATCAACGACTCCATCGTGATCTTCATCGTCGGCATCCTGCGTGCGCTGACGCTGGGCTTCGTGCTCTTCCTGATCTACCAGTGGCTGCTGACCCGTCCGTTGACCAAGCTCATCGAGCATCTGGCGCGGATCAACCCCGACCGGCCCGGCGAGCACAAGTTGCCGATGATCCGTGGGCATGAGCGCAACGAGCTAGGCCTGTGGGTGGAAACGGCCAACGGCTTGCTCGCCTCTATCGAGCACAACATGCACCTGCGTCAGGAGGCTGAAAGCAGCCTGTATCGCATGACCCAGTACGACTCCCTGACCGGTCTGCCGAACCGGCAGCAGCTGCAAAGTCAGCTCGACCACATTCTCGACGAGGCTCGACGCATGCAGCGGCGCGTCGCAGTGCTTTGTCTTGGGCTTGACGACTTCAAGGGTGTAAACGAGCAGTACAGCTATCAGGCCGGCGACTGCCTGCTCAAGGCCCTGGCAGACCGCCTGCGCGGCTCCGCTGGCCGTCTCGGTGCGCTGGCACGACTGGGCGGCGATCAGTTCGTCCTCGTACTCAGCGGCATCGAGCAGCCCTACGATGCCGCCGAGTTGGCCCAGGCGCTGCTGGACGATCTGGAAACCCCGATCGAGTTCGACGGCGACCCGATTCGGTTGCGCGCCACCATCGGCATCACGCTGTACCCAGAAGATGGCGACAATACCGAAAAGCTGCTGCAAAAGGCCGAGCAGACCATGACGCTGGCAAAGAGCCGCTCGCGCAACCGCTACCAGTTCTATGTCGCCAGCATCGATAGCGAGATGCGCGCCCGTCGGGAGCTGGAAAAGGATCTCAGCGAAGCGCTCAAGCGCAACGAGTTCCATCTGGTCTACCAGCCCCAGGTCGACTACCGCCAGAACCGCATCACCGGCGTCGAGGCACTGATCCGCTGGAAACACCCCCAGGGCAAGCTGGTCCCACCGGATCTGTTCATCCCGCTGGCGGAGCAGAACGGCAGCATCATCGAGATCGGCAAATGGGTGCTTGATCAGGCCTGCAGCCAGCTGCGGCAGTGGCATGCCGAGGGCTACACCGGTCTGCGCGTTGCGGTGAATCTTTCCACCGTACAACTGCGCCACCCGCAGCTACCGCAGATGATCGGCGAGCTGCTGCAGAAGCACCAGTTGCCGGCCGAAACCCTCGAACTGGAGGTGACCGAGACGGGGCTGATGGAAGACATCGACGCGGCAGCGCACAACCTGCACAGCCTGCGGCGCTCCGGCGCGCTGATCGCGATCGACGATTTCGGTACCGGTTACTCCTCGCTGAGTTATCTCAAGAGTCTGCCGCTGGACAAGATCAAGATCGACAAGAGCTTCGTCCAGGACATCGGCCAGGACGAGGGCGCGACCATCGTGCGCGCGGTCATCCAGCTGGGCAAAAGCCTCGGCATGACGGTGATCGCCGAGGGCGTCGAAACACCGGAGCAGGAAGCCTATCTGATCGCCGAAGGTTGCCAGGAAGGCCAGGGCTACTATTACAGCAAGCCGCTGCCCGCCCGCGATCTCGACCTGCTGCTGGGCCAGTCGACACCATTCGATCGGGCAGTCAATTCCGAGCTGCGCTAGCCCGACAGCGCGCCGCTGGCGCGCATCGCCGCCTCGATCGCCACCCGCACTTGCCCCTCTGGCGCTGGCCAGTCATGAGCACATGGGCCACACTTCCAGCCTTTTATCGCCCGCGCCTACAACGAGACCCCGATGAAACGCTTCGTACTCCTGGATACCGCCGCCATTCCCACTGGCGGCGCCTTGTGCCTGTTCGAATATGGCGATGACTTCGTCATCAAGATCCAGGGCGGAAACGGCAATCAGCTGATGAACACCCGCACCCATGGCTCAGAGGACGCGCTGGCGGAGATTCCCTGCAAACGGATCGCCGCACGGTCGCAGGCCCGCGTGCTGATCGGTGGGCTGGGGATGGGTTTTACGCTCGCTTCTGCGTTGCGCCATCTCGGGCCGGACGCCGAGGTGCTGGTCGCCGAACTGGTGCCAGGGGTGATCGAGTGGAACCGCGGTGCACTCGGCGAGAAGTCCGGCAATCCGCTGCGCGATGCCCGCGCACAGGTGCTGAACCAGGACGTCGCCGAATTACTGCGGGATCAAGCCCAGGGCTTCGATGCGATCATGCTGGACGTCGACAACGGTCCCGAGGGACTGACGCAGAAGAGCAACAGTTGGCTGTACTCGGCTGACGGCCTCAACGCCTGCGCCCGCGCGTTGCGCCCGTCCGGGATCCTCGCGGTCTGGTCGGCCAGCGCCGACCGCGCCTTTTCCGACAAGCTATCCAAGGCCGGCTTCAAGGCCGAAGAAGTACAGGTGTTCGCCCACGGCAATCGCGGCACCCGGCATACCATCTGGATCGCCGAAAAACGCAAGCGCTGAGCCGGCCGGTTTACCAGGCCGTCACACCCAGCTGCGACGCCAGCCAGACGGCGCCAGCCAGGCACATCAGTGCACCACCGGCGGCCTGCCAGTAGAAGCGCTGCGTGAGCACTTCCTCACCGTGGCTGGACAGTACGAAAGGCAGCGCCTCCCCGGGCTGCCCCAGCTGGTGCAATGCCGGCGCGGCGCTGCTCTCGCGATGCCGATCTTCCGCCTCGAGGCGCGCCGCCAGGCGTACGCGACTCCACTCCTGCTCGTCGAGCTGACCGTCGGCGTTGCTGTCGAAACGCTGCAGCAGGCCGGCGAAATCCCCCTTCCACTGACGGATCACGTCGCGCTTGGCGGATTGCAGGTCGAGGCCCTGTCGCCCGCCGCCGCTCGTGCGGAAATCACCGAGTGCGTAAAGCGGTTCACCCTCGTGCAGACGTTCCTCGGTGTAGCGATAGCGCTTGCCGATGCTGAACAGGCCGACCCAGCCACTCGGAGCGACACCGCGCGGGTGGCGCAGATCGCCGGTCCAGACCTTGCGGAAGGCGGGATGGACCTCCGCGCCACGCGGGTCGATCAGGCATTCGCCGGTGGCATCGGCCAGGCGCAGCCAGGCTTCACTGACGCCGCGTTCGATCACACTCCAGCTGCTGCGCTTGCCGTTGGAACGGTACTCCTCGATACGGTAGCGCCACCACAGGCAGCGCTCGCCGGTCAGCGGCGCCATCGGTTGCGGCACCATCAGCTCGCGTAGCACACCAACCAGCTCGACATACCCCTGGGCTGCCGAGCGAATGCGAGAAGTCGGGGTATCGAGCAAATGACGCGCACGCGACCAGCGACCGATGCAGATCCACGCCCCGCCGACGCAAAGCGCGGCGGCGAGAATGAGTGTGAAAACCTGGCCCGGATGCATTTCAGCCGAACAGCGCCTTGAGATCGACGTCGGCCTTCTCCGCCTCGCTGAACTGCAGCAGGGCAGCCTCCTTGAAACCGAACGTCCGCGCCAGCAGTACATCGGGGAATTGCTCGATGCGCACGTTGTTCAGGTTGACCGCCTCGTTGTACAGCTCACGGCGATCGGCAATTCCGCTTTCCAGTCCGCTGATGCGCTGCTGCAGATGGCGGAAACTCTCGTTGGCCTTGAGCTCAGGGTAGTTCTCGGCCAGCGCGAACAGCCGCCCGAGGCCGGCACGCAGACCGGTTTCGGCTTGCCCCAGCGCGCTCACATCGCCCTGCTCCCGCGCGCTGGACACGGCATTGCGCGCGCTGATCACCTGCTCCAGCGTATTGCGTTCATGCTGCATGTACTGCCGGCAGGTCTCCACCAGCTTGGGCAACTCTTCATGACGCTGCCGCAGCAGCACGTCGATATTGGCCCAGGCCTTGCCGACGCCATGCTTCAGACGCACCAGCCCGTTGTAGAGAATCACCGCGTAAGCGGCGACGAGAAACAGCACAACCAGCACAACCACCGCGCTCAGGCTCATAGCATCTCCAGGGACAAAGGCCGTCAGAACGCCAGCATTCTACCGGCTGCACCGAAACGGAAGAGAGAGCCTGTGCACGCATTGGCTTTGCACAAAATGAAAATCTTTCGCATTATTGACGGCTTCCGAGCAGCCCTCGGCTTCGTTCAATCGCACGCAAAGGAACCCGCACATGCTACGCACCCCCATCTGGGCAACCGCCAGCCTCCTCGCTGTGGCCATCTCACTCGCCGGTTGCGGTGAGGACAAGACCCCCGCGAACCAGACTGCTGCCCCGCAAAGCACTACCGAAAGCGTGCCAGCCGAAAAGGCGCAGGCGCCCGATGAGAAAGCGGCCAAGGCAGTCGTCAGCCACTACGCCGATCTGGCGCTGGCGGTATTCAGCGATGCCCACGCCACCGGCGTGAAACTGCAGGAAGCTGTCGACGCCCTCCTCGCCAACCCCAGCGAAGAGACCCTGCAGGCCGCGCGTCAGGCCTGGCTGGCGGCCCGCGTTCCCTACATGCAGACCGAGGTATTCCGCTTCGGCAACGCCGTGGTGGATGACTGGGAAGGTCAGCTCAATGCCTGGCCGCTCGATGAGGGCCTGATCGATTACATCGAGGGCGACTACCAGCACGCCCTCGGCAACCCGGGCGCCACAGCCAATATCATCGCCAACAGCGAACTGCAGATTGGCGAAGACAAGGTCAACACCAGCGAAATCAACGCCGAGCTGCTGGCCAGCCTCAACGAACTGGCCGGCTCCGAAGCGAACGTCGCCACTGGCTACCACGCGATCGAGTTCCTGCTCTGGGGCCAGGACCTCAATGGCACAGGCCCAGGTGCCGGCGAGCGGCCCTACACCGACTACGTGGAAGGCGAAAGCTGCACCGGCGACAATTGCGACCGCCGCCGCACCTATCTGAAAGTCGCGACCGAACTACTGGTCAGCGACCTGCAGGAAATGGTCGAGCAGTGGCAGCCGAATGCCGAGAACTACCGCGCCAGCCTCGAAGCCGATACCGCGGAAAACGGCCTGCGCAAGATGTTCTTCGGCATGGGAAGCCTGTCCCTCGGCGAACTGGCTGGCGAGCGCATGAAAGTCGCTCTGGAAGCCAACTCCACCGAAGACGAGCACGACTGCTTCAGCGACAACACCCACAACTCGCACTTCTTCAATGCCCGTGGCGTTCGTAACGTCTATCTCGGCGAGTACAAGCGCGTCGACGGCACCACACTGACCGGCCCGAGCCTGGCCTCGCTGGTTCAGGGCGTCAGCCCGGAGGTGGACAGCACGCTGAAGACCGACCTGGAAACTACCGAAGCCATGCTGCAGGTTCTGGTGGAAAGTGCTGAGAACGGCGAAGCGTTCGATCAGCTGATCGCTTCGGACAACACCGAAGGCCAGCAGAAAGTACGCGATGCCATCGGCGCACTGGTCAAGCAGACCGCCGCAATCGAGCAGGCCGCCGGTGCCCTCAGCATCAGCGACCTCAACCCTGACACCGCCGATCACGAGTTCTGATCGGCGCCGACACGGGCGCAGCTGTTGCGCCCGTGTCGGGCTTTTCGCTGTACCCCTGCCTAGTCCCAGAGCTCGCGCTCCTCTCGCGCAAATGCAAATCCCTCTTATTCCATCACAATTAGCCTGCTAAGATTGCGCGGCTTAATTCACCGCCCCGCAGGTACTTCCGATGCGCCCGCTGTTTCGCCGCCTCTTCCCGCTGCTGGCTCTGGCCCTGGTCGCCTGCGATAACGTTGAAACACCGACTTTCTCCCAGCCCGAACCTGGTGAGGCGCTCTCTGGCGGCAGCACCACGGTGATGAAGTTCGACCAGAACGCCTACTCCATGCCTTCGGCCAATCTGGCACCGATGCGTCGACTCGACTTCAGCGTCGGCAACAGCTTCTTCCGAAATCCCTGGGTCATCGCCCCGGCATCCACCACCGCTCGCGATGGTCTTGGCCCGCTGCTGAATACCAACGCCTGCCAGAACTGCCATATCAAGGACGGCCGCGGCCATCCGCCGGCACCCGATGCGACCAGCGCCGTGTCGATGCTGGTACGGCTGTCCATTCCAGCCGGGCCCGAGCATGCCGAAGTCGTCCGAGAACGTGGCATCGCACCGGAGCCAAGCTACGGCGGACAGCTGCAGGACATGGCGATTCCCGGCGTCGCCCCGGAAGGCAAGGTACGGCTGCGCTATTCGACCGAGCAGGTGCGCTTCGCCGATGGCACCGAAGTCGAGCTGCGCAGGCCGGAAATCGAACTGAACGACCTGGCCTATGGTGACATGCATCCGGAAACCCGGATGTCCCTGCGCATCGCGCCACCGATGATCGGCCTGGGCCTGCTCGAAGCCATTCCCGAAGAAGCGCTGCTGGCCAATGCCGACCCCGATGACCGCAACGGCGACGGCATCTCCGGCCGCCCGAACCGGGTCTTCGACCAGACCAGCCGGCAGACCGTGATTGGCCGCTTCGGCTGGAAGGCCGGACAGCCGAGCCTCAACCAGCAGAACGCCGATGCCTTCTTCAACGATATGGGCCTGTCCACCAGTCTGCTCAGTGGCAGCAGCTGCACCGACCGGCAGACCGAGTGTCGCGCGATGCCCGACGGTGGCGAGCCGGAAGTCAGCGACGACATCCTCGCCCAGGTGCTGTTCTACACCCGCAATCTCGGCGTACCTGCGCGACGGAACGTCGACGACCCACAGGTACTCGCCGGCAAGACGCTATTTCACCGCGCCGGCTGCCAGAGCTGCCACGTGCCACAGTTCACCACCGCTGCCGACGCCGCGGAACCGGAGTTGGCCAATCAGCTGATTCGCCCCTACACCGACCTGCTGCTGCATGACATGGGCGAAGGCCTCGCGGATGACCGCGCCGAGTTCGAGGCCAACGGCCGGGAATGGCGCACGCCACCGCTGTGGGGCATTGGCCTGACCCAGGCAGTCAGCGGGCATACCCAGTTCCTGCACGACGGCCGCGCCCGCAACCTGCTCGAAGCCATAATCTGGCACGGCGGCGAGGCCGAAAAGGCGCGCCAGATCGTGCTCGGCTACGACCAGAACGAACGTACCGCGCTGCTGAGCTTCCTCGAGTCGCTCTGAATACCCATGCTATTCACCATGCTTTCCCGGCGCGAAAGCGCTGCAACCGGCCTTGACGATGAGGACACCATGATCCGTTCGAACACCCTGCGCATCGCCAGCGGCGCTCTGCTCACCGCCTTGTTGCTGAGCGCCTGCACGCCCGCCGACCCGCAGGCCGAGACCAGCAAAGCCTTGGCCGATGGTGTATTGCTGCCGACCTACACTCAGTGGTCGGAAGCCGACCGCCGCCTGGCGGCCAGTGCGATCGCCTTCTGTGCCGACAACCAGACCCTGGACGAAGCGCATGCTGCCTTCGTGCATGCGCAAACCGCCTGGGCCGGCCTGCAGCCGCTGCTGATCGGCCCAATGGGCGAAGGCAATCTGGCCTGGCAGGTCCAGTTCTGGCCGGACAAGAAGAACCTCGTTGCACGCCAGGTCACGGCACTGCTCAAGACCAAGCCCGAGCTGACCCAGGCCGATCTGGATAACGCCAGCGTCGTGGTGCAGGGCCTGAGCGCCTACGAGTACGTCCTTTTCGACAGCAGCATCGACCTCGCCGACCCTACCACCAGGACGCGCTACTGCCCCTTGCTGACGGCCATCGGCGAGCACCAGCAGCAGCTTGCGGCCAGCGTCCTGCAGCAATGGCAGGACAAGGACGGCATGGCCGATCAGCTGCGCAGCTTTCCCAACGAGCGTTATGCCGAACCGAGCGAAGCCATCGCCGAACTGCTGCGGGTTCAGGTCACGGCCCTCGACGGCCTGAAGAAGAAGCTCGGCGCGCCGCTCGGGCGCCAGACCAAGGGCCATCCGCAGCCGTACCAGGCCGACGGCTGGCGCAGCGACACGACCCTGAGCAATATCGCTGCCACCGTCAAAGGCGCCGAAAGCCTCTGGCTGGGTGCCGACCAGGACGGTCTGCGCGCGCTGCTCGGCGCTGAGCAGGCTGATCTGGCCAAGCGCATCGACGCCGGTTACGCCGATCTGCTGCAACAACTGAAAGCCATGTCCGAGCCGTTCGGAAAAATGCTCGCCAACGAGGAGAGTCGGGCGCAGCTCGATGCGCTGTACCAGCGGATCGACCAACTGCATCGCCTGCACCAGCTCGAGCTGGCGCGCGCCCTCGGCGTACAGATCGGCTTCAACGCGCACGACGGGGACTGATCATGAAGCGCCGCACCCTGCTTGGCCTGACCGGCGCCATGCTTGCCGCCAGCGGCATCGCTGGCTGGTCACTGACGCGTCACGACGGGCAACAGGTTTTGCTCTCCGCACGTGATGGCGCCGACGGGCAACACTACGCCGTCGGCTACCGCCTCGATGGCAGCCAGGTATTTGCCACACCGGTCGCCGAGCGCTGCCATGACGTCTACCCGCACCCGTACCTGCCGTTGGCGGTGTTCGTCGGCCGTCGCCCGAGCCGCGAGAGCTACCTGATCGATGCGCGTGACGGGCGTCTGCTGCAGGTCATGGCCTCGCCGGCGGACCGCCACTTTTACGGGCACGGGGTGTTTCACAAGGACGGCGAGTGGTTCTACACCACCGAAAACGACACCGCCGATGCCGGCCGTGGCGTGCTCGGCGTCTATCGACTGGAAGGCCGACAGCTGGTGCGCGTCGGCGAGCACGCGACCCATGGCATCGGCCCGCACCAGCTGCTGTGGATGCCGGACAACGAAACCCTGGTCATCGCCAATGGTGGGATCCGCACCGAAGCCGACAGCCGCGAGATGATGAATCTCGATGCGATGGAGCCGAGCCTGGTGCTGCTGAGCCGCGACGGTACGCTGGTCAGCAAGGAACAGCTGCCGGAGCAGATGAACAGCGTGCGTCACCTCGCCGTCGCCGCCGACGGTACCGTGGTCAGCGGCCAGCAGTACGAGGGCGATGCCATGGACCGCATCCCGCTGTTGGCGATCAAGCGGCCCGGGCAGCCCTTCCAGCACTTTCCGCTGGGCGAGGCGCAGCGGCAGATCATGAACCAGTACACCGCCAGCCTCGCCATCCACGACGAGCTGCGCCTGCTGGCCGTCACCGCGCCGCGCGGCAACAAGGTATTCATCTGGGACCTGGACAGTGCCGAGCTGCGGCAGGCGGCCCATGTGCCCGATTGCGCGGGCGTCGCGGCAGTTGCCGAAGGCTTCGTGGTCAGCTCCGGGCAGGGCCGCTGCCGCCTGTTCGACTGCCGTGCCGAACGTATCGCCAGCACGCCACTGGACCTGCCGGCGGGGCTCTGGGACAACCATCTGCGCATCGTCTAGCTCAAGAAAAACGTCACCCGGCCGATGACGCTGGGCAACGGCAGGGATGCTCATTGACGTTTTCTCAAATGACGAGACTTTGCCCATGCTCCAGAAATCCCTGCGCGCGCAGATCCTCGCGCTGATCGGCGGCAGCCTGCTACTGACGCTCCTTATCGCCCTCGCCTGCATTCGCCTGCTCAGCAACAACATCGACCACTTCCAAACGCTGCTCGACGGCCCGCTGGCCGAAGTGCAGCTGATCGACGAGGCCAACCTCGAGTTCAAGGTGCAGGTCCAGGAATGGAAGAACGTGCTGCTGCGTGGCAAACAGCCGGACTCTCGCAACCGCTACTGGAGCCAGTTCGAGGCCCAGGAAGCCAAGGTGCAGAAGATTCTGGGCGATCTACTGGTACTGACCGCCGACGAACCGGAGCTGGCCAAGCAGATCGAGAGCCTGCGCAGCGAGCACCGCACTCTCGGCGTTGCCTATCGCAAGGGCCTGGATGCCTACATTGCCGCCGACAGCGACCCGCTCGCCGGGGACGCCGCGGTAGCCGGTATCGACCGGGCCACCAGCGCTCAGCTGAGCGAGCTGGTCAAACAGCTGGGCGACGCCGCCGCGCAGCGCTCGGAGACCATCCGTGCCGACGCACAGACCACCTCATCCTTCGGCCCGATCATCATGATCCTCGCCAGTGTGGTGGTGGCGCTGTTCAGCCTGTGGCTGGTCAATCGCCGGATCATCGAACCGATTCGCAACCTGATCGAGCACATCGCCCGCCTCAGCCAGGGCAAGTTCGCCGACCGCGTGGATGCCAGCCGCAGCGACGAACTGGGCCGCCTCGCCGCCGCCGCCAACGTGCTGCGCGACTTCCTCGCCGACACCTTCACCCGCCTGCAGCAGAGCACCTCGAATCTGGACAGTGCCAGCGGCGAGTTGAACGCCATCGCCAGGCTGATGGCCGACGGCGCCCGCGAGCAGTTCTCGCGTACCGACCAGGTCGCCACGGCGATGCATGAGATGTCCGCGACCGCCCAGGAAGTCTCGCGGCATGCCGCCGAAGCCGCGCAGGCCGCCGACGCCGCCGACCATTCCGCCCAGCTGGGCGAAGCGGTGATGCGCGGCACCATCGCCACCATCACCGACATGAGCAACGAGATCGCCAGCACGGCAGACGTCATCCGCCGCCTGGAGGGTGATAGCGGGCGCATCGGCAAGGTCTTAGAGGTGATCCGCGGGATCGCCGACCAGACCAACCTGCTCGCGCTCAATGCCGCCATCGAGGCGGCCCGAGCGGGTGACGCCGGCCGTGGCTTTGCCGTGGTCGCCGACGAGGTGCGCACCCTGGCCCAGCGCACCGCCGAATCCACCGCCGAGATTCACCAGATCATCGACACCGTGCAGACCGGCGCGAGCAATGCCGTACGCGCCATCGAGAGCGGTCAGGCGCGCAGCGAACAGGGCGTCGGCCAGGTGACCGAGGCCGGTCAGATGCTGCAGCGCATCACCGAAGCGGTCGAGGCGATCCGCGACATGAACCGCCAGATCGCCACGGCCGCCGAGGAGCAGACCGCGGTGGCCGAAGACATTTCGCGCAACATCACCGAGATCACCTCCATCGCCACCATCAACCAGCAGAACGTCGAGCGCACCGAAACCGCCAGCCAGAACCTGCACGGGCTGTCGGCGCAACTTACCGAGGTCACCCAACGCCTTGCCGGCTGATGATCTGCGGGCGGGCCGACAGTCTGTCGCCCGCCCCACACCTGCGCTGCATTCCGCCCCGCTCCCCCTTTACTTGGCCTCGTTTCGGGGCTAAGTTCCTCGCTCTCCGGTCCTGCTGAGTCAGGTGCCAGCAGGTCGCCGAAGCTGGCGGCCGGACCGTTCGAACGGCTGCCTCGATCACGGCAGTAGACAGCCGGCTCACATCTCCAAGGAAATCGGAAAATGTTGCGCCGCATGCTGTTCATGCTGGGCGCGGTGGTCGTCGTCGTTGCGATTCTTGCCGCGCTCAAATTCAACTCGATCTATCAGCAGATTCAACAGTTCCAGGCCCCCAAGCCTGCGATCGACGTCGAAACCGAGCTCGCCCGCCGCATGGACTGGCAAAGCCGCCTGCCAGCCATCGGCACGCTCAAGGCGTCGCAGGGCATCGACCTCAGCGTCGAGATCGCCGGCACCATCACCGACGTGCAGTTCCAGTCCGGCGAGAAGGTCAGCAAGGGCCAGGCCATCGTGCTGCTCGACAGCGAGATGGAGCAGGCCAGCCTGACCAGCGCCGAAGCCGACCTCAACCTGTCGCGCCTGGAATTCCAGCGCGCGCGTAGCCTGCTGGATCGCCAGGCCATTTCGCGCAGTGAGTACGACCGGCTCAATGCCGAATCGCAGAAGGCCGCGGCCAGCGTCGCGCAGCTGCGCGCCAGTCTGTCGAAGAAGCGCATCCTGGCGCCCTTCTCCGGCACCATCGGCATCCGTCAGGTGGATGTCGGCGACTATATTGCCGCCGGCACGCCAATCGCGACGCTTCAGGACCTGTCCACGCTGTATGTCGACTTCTTCCTCGCCGAACAGCATGTGCCGCTGCTGAAGCTCGGCCAGCGAGTGCAGCTGCAGGTCGCCGCCTATCCCGGCGAACGCTTCGAAGGCGTGATCAGCGCGCTGAACCCAAAGGTGGAGACCACCACCCGCAACGTCCAGGTGCGCGCCGAACTCGGCAATCCGGACGGACGTCTGCTGCCCGGCATGTTTGCCGACCTGCAGGTGCTGCTGCCGACCGAGACCGCCCAGGTGGTGGTCCCGGAAACCGCCATCACCTACACCCTGTATGGCAACTCGGTGCTGCTGGTGACCGAGGGCGCGCCGCCGGAAGGCGTCAGCAGCGACAAGCCCTACCTGGTGGTCGAGCGCCGCTTCGTCACCACCGGCGAGCGGCGCGACGGACTGACGGTCGTCCTCGACGGCCTGGAGGGCGGCGAACAGGTGATCACCGCCGGCCAGCTCAAGCTGGACAGCGGCACCCATGTCGCCATCGCCGAAAGCCGCACGCTCAAGCTGGAAGGCTCTCAGCAGCCGGCGACCGAATAGAAAAAGCCTGTTCCTCACGCGGCAGGCCCGACGCACAGCAGACTCAGACAAGGTTCCAGGGACTTCCCATGGCGTTCACCGACCCCTTCATCCGCCGCCCCGTGCTGGCGAGCGTCATCAGCCTGTTGATCGTGCTGCTCGGCATCCAGGCCTTCAACAGCCTGACCATCCGTCAGTACCCGCAGATGGAAAGTGCGCTGATCACGGTGACCACCGCCTACCCCGGCGCCAACGCCGAGACCATCCAGGGCTACATCACCCAGCCGTTGCAGCAGAGTCTGGCCAGCGCCGAAGGCGTCGACTACATGACCTCTGTCAGCCAGCAGAACGCCTCGGTGATCTCCGTCTATGCGCGCATCGGTGCCGACACCGATCGCCTCTACACCGAGCTGCTGAGCCAGGCCAACTCGGTGAAGAACCAGCTGCCGCAGGATGCCGAGGACCCGGTGCTGAACAAGCAGGCGGCCGACTCCACCGCGCTGATGTACATCAGCTTCTACAGCGACCAGCTGAGTAATCCGCAGATCACCGACTACTTGTCACGGGTCATCCAGCCCAAGCTGGCAACGCTGCCGGGCATGGCCGAAGCGGAAATTCTCGGCAACCAGGTGTTCGCCATGCGCCTCTGGCTGGACCCGGTGAAGCTCGCGGCCTATGGAGTTTCCGCAAGCGACGTGAACGAGGCGGTGCGCAAGTACAACTTCCTCTCGGCGGCCGGCGAAGTGAAGGGCCAGTACGTGGTCACCAGCATCAACGCCGACACCGAGCTGAAGACGCCGGAAGCGTTCGCCGCCATCCCGCTGCGCACGCAGGGCGACAGTCGCGTTCTGCTGGGTGATGTGGCGCGGGTGGAGATGGGCGCCGAAAGCTACAACTCGATCAGCTCGTTCGACGGTATCCCCTCGGTCTATATCGGCATCAAGGGCACCCCCAGCGCCAACCCGCTGGACGTGATCAAGGAAGTGCGCGCGATCATGCCGCAGATCGAGGCACAGCTGCCGCCGGGCCTGAAGGCGACCATCGCCTACGACGCCACCGAGTTCATCCAGGCCTCCATCGACGAGGTGGTGAAGACCCTGGCCGAAGCCGCAGTGATCGTCATCGTCGTGGTGTTTCTCTTCCTCGGCTCGCTGCGCACCGTGCTGATTCCGGTGGTGACCATTCCGCTGTCGATGATCGGCGTGCTGTTCTTCATGCAGGCGATGGGTTACTCGATCAATCTGCTGACGCTGCTGGCCATGGTGTTGGCGATCGGCCTGGTGGTGGACGATGCCATCGTCGTGGTGGAGAACATCCACCGGCATATAGAACAGGGCAAGTCACCTTTCCAGGCGGCCATCGACGGCGCACAGGAAATCGCCATGCCGGTGGTGACCATGACCATCACCCTGGCGGCGGTCTATGCACCCATCGGCTTCCTGCAGGGGCTGACCGGCGCGCTGTTCCAGGAGTTCGCCCTGACCCTGGCCGGCGCGGTGCTGATTTCCGGAGTCGTGGCGCTGACGCTTTCACCGATGATGTGTTCGAAGCTGCTGCGCCATGAGGAGAACCCCAGCGGCTTCGCCCATCGCCTGGACGAACTGTTCGAACGCCTCAAGCAGCGCTACCAGCACGCGCTGCACGGCACCCTCAATACACGCCCGGTGGTACTGGTGTTCGCCGTGCTCGTGCTGGCGCTGATTCCGGTGCTGCTGATGTTCACCGAGAGCGAGCTGGCGCCGGAAGAGGACCAGGGCATCGTCTTCATGATGGCCAGCGCACCGAAGACCGCCAACCTGGACTACCTGAACGCCTACACCGATCAGTTTCTGGAAATCTTCCAGAGTTTCCCGGAGTACTACTCCTGGTTCCAGATCAACGGCTTCGATGGCGTACAGAGTGGCATCGGCGGCTTCCTGCTCAAACCCTGGGACGAACGCGACCGCTCGCAGATGGAGATCCTTCCGGAGGTCCAGGCCAAGCTCGATCGCCTGCCTGGCCTGCAGATCTTCGGCTTCAACCTGCCCTCCCTGCCGGGCACCGGTGAAGGCCTGCCGTTCCAGTTCGTCATCAACACCGCCAACGACTACGAGACGCTGCTGCAGGTGACCGAGCGCATCCGCAAGCGCGCCGAGGAATCAGGCAAGTTCGCCTTCCTCGACGTGGACCTGGCCTTCGACAAGCCGGAAATCGTGGTCGAGATCGACCGCGAAAAGGCCGCGCAGATGGGTGTGTCCATGGAAGATCTCGGCCTTACCCTGAGCACCCTGCTCGGCGAAGGCGAGATCAACCGCTTCACCATCGAAGGCCGCAGCTACAAGGTCATCGCCCAGGTCGAGCGCGCCTACCGCGACAACCCTGACTGGCTGAGCAACTATTACGTACGCAACGGACAAGGCGAGATGCTGCCGCTGTCGACACTGATCAAGGTACGCGACCGCGCGCGCCCCACCCAGCTCAAACAGTTTCAGCAGCTCAACGCCGCGACGATTCAGGGCTTCCCGATCGTCAGCATGGGCGAAGCCATCGAGACCATGCAGACCATAGCCCGCGAAGAGGCACCCGACGGTTTCAGCTTCGACTACGCCGGCGCTTCGCGGCAGTTCATCCAGGAAGGTAACGCGCTGTATCTGACCTTCGCCTTGGCACTGGCGGTGATCTTCCTGGTCCTGGCGGCGCAGTTCGAGAGCTTCCGCGATCCGCTGGTGATCCTGGTCACTGTGCCTCTTTCGGTGTGCGGTGCACTGGTGCCGCTATTCCTCGGCCTGTCGAGCATGAACATCTATACGCAGGTGGGATTGGTGACACTGATCGGGTTGATCAGCAAGCACGGCATCATGATCGTCGAGTTCGCCAATCAGCTGCGCCGCGAACAGGGCCTGAGTCGACGGGAAGCGGTGGAAGAAGCGGCGGCGATTCGCCTGCGGCCGGTGCTGATGACCACAGCGGCGACGGTGTTCGGCATGGTGCCGCTGATCATCGCCAGTGGGGCCGGCGCGGTCAGCCGGTTCGACATTGGCCTGGTGATTGCCACCGGCATGTCGGTGGGTACGCTGTTCACCCTGTTCGTGCTACCGGCGGTCTATGACCTGCTGGCCAAGCCCGACCAAAGCCCGTCCTCGGCGGCCGTACCGAGCGCCGGCTGAGTGAAGTGTGGGCTGCGAGGATAGCCTCCAGCTCAGCGCATGCCCTGGGACAGGCCATACAGCAACAACAGCAAATCCTGATCAGGCCGCATCGCCTCGAACTGCGGGCGCCCACCAGGCGGCACCGGACAATAGCTGCGGCTTTCGCTGCTCTGCACCAGCGTCGCTCCGGGCTCATTCCAGGCCGCCACGCACAGCGTGGTCACTCCCAGAGCGCCAACCAGGAACAATCCTCGAGCTATTTCCAGCTTCATGGCGTAAGCCCTTGATTAAGCGAGTAGTTAACTGACCGTAGTTCAGTTGTTTAATTCCTGTGCAATTTTGGACGAACGGTATGTACAGCCTGTGACGTCACTGTTCAGCAGGCATAAAAAAACCCCGCACGAGGCGGGGTTCTTTTTGTAGCTAAGGGCCGTTCGGCTTACATCATGCCGCCCATGCCACCCATACCGCCCATGCCACCCATGTCCGGCATGCCGCCGGCGGCCTTGTCTTCAGCCACTTCGGCGATCATCGCTTCAGTGGTGATCATCAGGCTGCCGATGGACGCTGCAGCTTGCAGAGCCGAACGGGTCACCTTGGCCGGGTCGAGAATACCCATCTCGATCATGTCGCCGTAGGTGTCGGAAGCGGCGTTGAAGCCGTAGTTGCCTTCACCCTGCTTGACCTTGTCGACCACTACGCTTGGCTCGCCGCCGGCGTTGGAGACGATCTGGCGCAGCGGCGCTTCGACAGCGCGACGCAGCAGTGCGATACCAACGTTCTGGTCTTCGTTCTCGCCCTTCAGCTCGGAGATGGCCTGCAGAGCGCGCACCAGGGCAACGCCACCGCCAGGAACCACGCCTTCTTCGACGGCAGCACGGGTCGCGTGCAGGGCGTCTTCAACGCGGGCCTTCTTCTCTTTCATCTCGACTTCGGTACCGGCACCGACCTTGATCACGGCAACACCGCCGGCCAGCTTGGCCAGACGCTCTTGCAGCTTCTCTTTGTCGTAGTCGGAGGTGGTGTCTTCGACCTGCTTGCGGATCTGCGCAACGCGGGCTTCGATATCGGCCTGCTGACCAGCACCGTCGATGATGGTGGTGTTTTCCTTGTTCAGCACGACGCGCTTGGCGTTACCCAGGTGCTCCAGGGTAGCGGTTTCCAGGCTCAGGCCGACTTCTTCGGAAATCACGGTACCGCCAGTCAGGATGGCGATGTCCTGCAGCATGGCCTTGCGGCGATCGCCAAAGCCCGGGGCCTTGACTGCAGCAACCTTGACGATGCCGCGCATGTTGTTGACCACCAGAGTCGCCAGGGCTTCGCCTTCGACGTCTTCGGCAACGATCAGCAGCGGGCGACCGGCCTTGGCAACAGCTTCCAGCACCGGCAGCAGTTCGCGGATGTTGGAGATCTTCTTGTCGACCAGCAGCAGCAGCGGGCTGTCCAGCTCGGCGACCATGGTGTCCGGCTTGTTGATGAAGTACGGCGACAGGTAGCCGCGATCAAACTGCATGCCTTCTACGACGGACAGCTCGTTCTCCAGACCCGAACCTTCCTCGACGGTGATGACGCCTTCCTTGCCTACACGCTCCATGGCTTCGGCGATGATGTCACCGATGGAGGAGTCGGAGTTGGCGGAGATGGTGCCAACCTGAGCAATGGCCTTGGAGTCGGTGCACGGCTTGGCCAGGTTCTTCAGCTCGGCGACGATGGCGATGGTGGCCTTGTCGATGCCGCGCTTCAGGTCCATCGGGTTCATGCCGGCAGCGACAGCCTTCAGGCCTTCGTTGACGATAGCCTGGGCCAGAACGGTAGCGGTGGTGGTGCCGTCACCGGCCTCGTCGTTGGCCTTGGACGCAACGTCCTTGACCAGCTGGGCGCCCATGTTCTCGAAGCGGTCCTTCAGCTCGATTTCCTTGGCGACGGAAACGCCGTCCTTGGTGATGGTCGGAGCACCGAAGCTCTTCTCCAGCACGACGTTGCGGCCTTTCGGGCCAAGGGTCGCTTTAACGGCATCAGCCAGGACGTTCACACCGACCAGCATCTTCTTGCGTGCGGAGTCGCCGAATTTGACTTCTTTAGCAGCCATGTTGATTGATCCTCAATTCGTGAATTATTTACGGAGATTCGCGGGGCGATCAGGCTTCGACGACAGCGAGAATTTCGTTCTCGCTCATCACCAGCAGGTCTTCGCCGTCAACCTTGACGGTGTTGCTACCCGAATAAGGGCCGAACACCACCTTGTCGCCGACCTTCACGGCCAGGGCGCGTACTTCGCCGTTGTCCAGCACGCGGCCGGTACCCACAGCAACGACTTCGCCACGGTTCGGCTTCTCGGCAGCGGAGCCCGGCAGGACGATGCCGCCTGCGGTCTTGGTTTCTTCTTCGCTGCGACGAATCACGACGCGGTCATGCAGAGGACGAAGCTTCATTGTCGATCTCTCCTAGTAGAGTTGTTCCATGCCGATGACCTTCATCGGCGGGTTGGGGCAAATCCGGCGGTGCCGGTTGCGGCCCGCAATGCGAGCCGCAGAAGACGGACTGTCGAACACGACAGCGACCTTGCGGTGTCCGCTACATGCGGGCGTTCAAGAGCATTTCAAGGGGCGCAGATGAAATTTTCATGGCCCCAAACGAAACCGGCATGCCTGATGGCATGCCGGATTGTCGGCTGAGCAGCTTAGCGGTCGCGGTCATTGCGCTCCCACTCGCCTTCGATCACGTTCGGCCGTTGCGGGTTGGAGCGCGCCTGCAGATCGTCGGCAAAAGCACGCTGGCGGCGCACCTGCGCCTCGATCCGCCGATTGATCTGGCGGAACAGGAAGTTGCGTGTCGGTGGGAAAAGCACAACCAGCGCCAGCACATCGCTGATGAAACCGGGCAGGAACAGCAAGCCACCGCCAATGGCCATCATCAGCCCCTGCAGCATCTCGCGCTCGGGCAGTTCACCGCGGGCCAGACGTTCGCGGGCGCGCCAGGCGGTGGCGAAACCCGCCAGGCGCAGCAGCAGAATGCCGGCGATGCCACTGAGCACCAGCAGCAGGATGGTCGCCAGCGCGCCAATGGAGCCGCCGACCTTGATCAGCACATACAGCTCGGCCAGCGGAAACAACAGAAACAGTACAAAGAAGATTCGCATCGATGGTCCTTGACGGAAGATCAGCTTCCAGTCCTCTGTAGATGGCGGCAGGAGGGGTCTAATTCAACCCGGGTGACAATCGGCCTGTAACCGGATTATGCGCGACACGGCTGAAGCGAAACTGAATCCCCTCAACCTCGCGCCATGGCAACCAGCGCCTGGCGCACCGCCATTGGCGTTTCGCATGGCTCCGGAAACGCCAGCCAATGCAGTGCCTGGCCGATACGCAGATGGAAGCCCTCGCTATCGATCCCGACCATTTGCGCTGGCGCGCTCTGCGGCAGCCCCGCCTGTTCGACATAGCGGGCGATGGCAGCGGCGTGGTCATCGTTCATGTGCTCGACCATGCCCTGCTCCACCTCGCCGCTTTCGATCGCGAAGGGATTGGCCAGCGCGACGTGGTCCAGCCAGTGAATGGCGCCGAAGCCGCCGATGTAGCGCCAGCGCACCGGCTCCAGCACCCAGAAATCGAAGTCATGCACACGATGGTAGTCGCGCGACTCGGGAAAGTAGCGGTAGTAGCGCTGTGCCGCCGACTCGATTGCAGCGGGCTCGGCGAGCTGACGGGCTTCGGCAAGCAGCGTGAGTCGACCGGCCGCCTGCACATCCTCGGCGGCGCGTTCGCCGACCAGCAGCGAGCACCGCCCATCGGCCTTCAGATTGCGCGTGTGCTGGGCGATGCGGCTGATCAGGATCAGCGGCCAGCCATTGGCGTCCAGACAGTAAGGCACTACCGAGCCGAACGGAAAGCCGGGCATGGCCTGGGAATGGGTGGAGAGCACGCCGCGGTATTCCTTGAGCAGGAGTTGTCGGGCATGCTTGCTGGCTTCGGCGCTCACCTGAGGCTCCTCGAGACGGGTCCGGATCGACGGGCGCTCAGCATAACGGTTTCCCCGGCGGGCGTCGTTCCCGCAGCAGAACGACCACATGGAGATAGGCATGCAGCTTCAAGACAAAGTCATCATCATCACCGGCGGCGGCCAGGGCCTCGGCCGCGCCATGGGCGAGTACCTGGCGAGCAAGGGCGCACGGCTGGCACTGGTGGACCTGAATCAGGAGCGTCTGGACGAGGCAGTCGCGGCCTGCAAGGCGGCCGGCGGCGACGCCCGCGCCTACCTGTGCAACGTTGCCAATGAAGAGCAGGTCAGCGACATGGTTGCGCGCGTCGCCGAGGATTTCGGCGGCCTGCATGGCCTGGTGAACAACGCCGGCATCCTGCGTGACGGCCTACTGCTCAAGATCAAGGACGGCGAGATCAGCAAGATGAGTCTCGCGCAGTGGCAGGCCGTGATCGACGTCAACCTGACCGGCGTATTCCTCTGCACTCGCGAAGTCGCCGCAAAGATGGTCGAGCTGAAGAGCGAAGGCGCGATCATCAACATCTCGTCCATCTCCCGCGCCGGCAACATGGGCCAGACCAACTACTCTGCCGCCAAGGCCGGCGTGGCCTCGGCCACCGTGGTCTGGGCCAAGGAACTGGCGCGTTACGGCATACGCGTCGCAGGCGTGGCACCGGGTTTTATCGAGACGGAGATGGTCGCCAGCATGAAACCCGAAGCGCTGGATAAGATGACGTCCGGCATCCCGCTCAAACGCATGGGCAAACCGGCCGAGATCGCCCATTCGGTGGCGTACATCTTCGAGAACGACTATTACACCGGGCGCATTCTCGAACTCGACGGCGGCCTGCGCCTCTGATCGCTGCGCCGCCAGCAAAAAGAAAGGCAGCCACGGGCTGCCTTTCTTTTATATGCGCAACAGAGGGGATTCGCTTACCAGCCCACCCCGAACCCGATGCTGTAGCGGGTCTCATCGAGGTCGTTGTCGGCGCCGCTGATGATGTCCTTCTCAGCCTTCATGTTCAGCGAGGCCCAGTCGGTCACCTTGTAACGCAGGCCGAGCTCGGCATCGAGGGCATAGTCGGCAACATTCTCCAGCGGCTTGCCGAGCTCGCCGGTGCTGAACAGTTCGAACGTCTTGCCTACCAGGTAGCGGTTGTAGTCCCACTTCATGGCCGCCAGGTAGAAGTTCTCCTTGTCGCCGTCGGCGAACTCGTAGTCGCTACGGTTGATCAGCCCGGCCAACGAGAACGTGCCCAGTTCGTTGTCCCAGAACTGGTAACCCGGACCGGTACCGATGGTGCGCTGACGGCGAACATCTTCGATCTGGTCGCGCTTGTAGCTCAGGCGCCCCTGCCAGAACCAGTGTTCGTCGAGGAAGCGGTCCAGCGCATATTCGGCATCCCAGTTGTCGGTGACAGTCACACCGTCACGATACTCACGGTTGTAGTTACCGGTGCCGTTGTGGCGCCAGAGCCCGTGCCGCGCCTTGGTATCGAACGAGACGTCATAGTCATCGGTATCGTTCTCGGCGCGCTTGTAATCCATCGCAACATCGACGTTGCCGCTCCAAGTGAAATCCTGGATCAACGGCTTGGGATGGATGATCTGCGTGATACTCGCCAACTCCACCGTGCGTGGCGCGGCACCATTTGTGATGACGACCTTGCCCTCGTCGGCTGCCTGCAGCGACTGAGCGACCTCGCCGGTCACGTCGTCCTGCTTGATCAGCAGCTTCTGGTCGCTTTCCAGCGTGGCGATCTTGCTCCACTTCAGCGGAATCGAGCCGCCGTACTCGGTTTCGATGAGCAACTTGCCGCCATCGAGCACACTGATTTTGCCAGTCAGGCGGTCACCATTCTTCAACCACACGGTGTCGGCGAACGAAGGCAGGGCAATAGCGGAAAGGGTCACGCAAAGCAGGGTTCTGGAGAACATATATGTGCTGAAAATCTGGTCGAAGGCGATTGAAAGGCTGGCATTATCCCTATGCGTTTAGCTACAGCAAGCAAAGACCGCCGAATGGAGCGCTAGTTCGGCGCGCGGTATGCCTGCCTGCACCGGAGCTCCTGCCATGACCGACCTTCCACCGCTGCTGCCACCCGCTGCCGACGCCGATACACGGCGTGCCGCCGTCTATCTGGTGATGTCGCAGATACCGCCCGGCAAGGTGGTGAGCTATGGCGAACTGGCCGCCATGGCCGGACTCGGTCGCGCGGCCCGCTGGGTTGGCCGGTTGATATCGCAGCTGCCCGACGGCACCAGCCTGCCCTGGCACCGGGTGATCGCCGCTGGCGGGCGGCTCAGCCTGCCGGCCGGTTCCCCTGCCGGGCACGAGCAGCGCATGCGCCTGCGGGCTGAAGGGCTGACCATCATCAACGACCGGGTGGACATGCGTCGGCACGGCTGGCATTCGACGGAGCACAGCGGTTAGAGTGCGCGCTTCGTCCGAACTGCACAGATCCTCGATGTATGTCCCGTGAAACCTGGCGCGATGCGCTAGCCGCCTACGCCAGCCCCGCTACGCTGGCCCTGCTGTTGCTGGGTTTCGCTGCGGGTCTTCCCGCCGTTCTGGTGTTCTCCACGCTGTCGGTCTGGCTGCGCGAAGCGGGCGTCTCGCGGGAAACCATCGGCTTTGCCAGCTGGATCAGCCTGGCGTATGCATTCAAATGGGTCTGGTCGCCGATGCTCGACCAGTGGCGACTGCCCTGGATCGGCGCGCTCGGGCGCAGACGCTCCTGGCTGGTGCTGTCGCAGGCGCTGATCGCCATCGGCCTGGTTGGCATGGCCCTGTGCAACCCGCAATACAACCTCACGATGCTCATCGCGCTGGCGGTGGTCGTGGCGTTTTCGTCGGCTACCCAGGACATCGCCATCGATGCGTATCGCCTGGAGATCGCCGAGGACAAGTTGCAGGCGACCCTGGCAGCCAGTTACATGACCGGCTATCGCATCGCCATGCTGCTCGCCAGCGCCGGCGCGCTGTTCCTCGCCGAATGGCTGGGCTCGAGTAGCCTCGACTACAATCAGGCCGCCTGGACCACGACCTATCTGGCCTTCGCCCTGCTGATCCTTCCCGGGTTGATCACCAGCCTGGTAATCCGCGAGCCGGACGCCGCTGCGCCGCTGCCCAACGAGCCATCGCGCTACAGCTTCAATCACCAGCTCGCTGCAGTCGGCCTGCTGCTGGTGCTGCTGATCTCGATACCGGCGATGATCAACGCACTGATCGCCCAGGCCTGGCCGCGAGCGACGCTGTATGCACTATTCATCCTCGGCAGCATTTCGCCGATGGGCCGGGCACTGTTCGTGCCGGTACGCCATATCTTCAGCCAAGCCAAGCAACGCCAGCGACCGGCGCGTTTCGACTTCGCCCACCAGGCGGTATCGGTGATCGTGCTGATCATCCTCATGGTGTCGACCACCGGCATGTTCCAGTCCTACTGGGGCGGTTACTGGCCGCGCGGCACCATGTACCTGCTGATCTGCTGGGGCTGCCTGTCGGCACCTGGGCGCATCCTGATGGGGCCGGTGCTGACGCCGATCACCGACTTCATCCTGCGTTACCGCTGGCAGGCGCTGCTGCTGTTGGGGCTGATCGCCACCTACCGAATGTCGGATACGGTGATGGGCGTGATGGCCAACGTGTTCTACATCGATCAGGGTTTTTCCAAGGACGAGATCGCCAGCGTCAGCAAGCTGTTCGGTCTGGTGATGACGCTGCTCGGCGCGGCCTTCGGCGGCTTGCTTATCGTGCGTTTCAGCATTCTGCCGATCCTGTTCATCGGCGGAGTCGCCTCGGCAGCGACCAACCTGATGTTCATGCTGCTGGTAGAGATGGGCGCGAATCTGAACATGTTGATCGTCACCATCTCCTGCGACAACTTCAGCGGCGGCCTCGCCTCCACCGCCTTCGTCGCCTATCTGTCCAGCCTGACCAACCTGAAGTTCTCGGCCACCCAATACGCCCTGCTGAGTTCGCTCATGCTGTTGCTGCCCCGTCTGCTGGGTGGCTACTCCGGGGTCATGGTGGAACACCTCGGCTACAGCGACTTCTTCCTGGTCACCGCGTTGCTCGGTGTGCCGACGCTGATTCTGATCGTCTGGCAGTGGCGCAGAACCCGCCAGCAGCCGGACGACACGCCGCACGAAACAGCCTCCGAACATTCCTGAGGCGACAAGCAGAAACGACGAAGCCGGCAAATGCCGGCTTCGCTTCGTTCAGGCAAGACCTCAGCTCTGAACCAGGTGCACCACGCGCTGCGGAAACGGAATGCCGATCCCCGCCTCGTCGAAACGCTCCTTCACCAGTTCGGTGAAACCGAAGGTCACCGGCCAGAAATCACCGGTCGCGACCCAGACCCGCAACGACAGATTGACCGAGCTGTCCCCCAGTCCAGTGACGAATACCACCGGCTCGGGATCGCGCAACACGCGCTCGTCCTGCGCGATTTCCAGCAGTATCTGCCGCGCCAGCTTGATGTCTGCGCCGTAATCGATGCCGACGTTGATATCGGCACGACGCCGCGGTTCGCGGGAGTAGTTGGTGATATGACCGTTGGACAGACTGCCGTTGGGCACCACGATGGTCTTGTTGTCGGCAGACTTGAGCACCGTATGGAATATCTGGATGGAATGCACTGTGCCCGCTACGCCCTGGGCTTCGATCCACTCGCCGACCCGAATCGGACGGAACAGCAGAATCAGCACGCCGCCAGCGAAGTTCGCCAGGCTGCCCTGCAACGCCAGACCGATGGCCAGGCCGGCAGCACCGATCACGGCGATGAACGAGGTGGTCTCCACGCCGATCATCGAGGCCACGCTGACCAGCAGCAGCACCTTGAGCACGATGCTGGCGAGGCTGCCGATGAAACCGTGCAGAGTCGGATCCACATGACGACGCTGCAGCAGGCTGGCGACCTTGCCGGTCAGGGTGTTGATCAACCACCAGCCGAACAGCAGGGTCAATATCGCCAGGGTCACCTGGGCACCGTATTGCAGCACCACAGGCAGCCAGGATTCGGAAAGATCGACCAGGTAGTCGACGCTCAGGTCCATGGATTACTCCTTGTGAGGATCGGTGCCCGCAGCGCGAGCACCGACGGAAAGCGGGGGATGAATGCACGCGCCGAGGCGCGGTGGGATGATCAGTCGCGGAAGTTGTTGAACTGCAGCGGCATGCCGAATTCGTGGCCACGCAGCAGGGCGATGGCTTCCTGCAGGTCGTCGCGCTTCTTGCCGGTGACGCGTACCTGCTCACCCTGGATGGCGGCCTGCACCTTGAGCTTGGCATCCTTGATGTAGGCGACGATCTTCTTCGCCAGCTCCTTGTCGATGCCCTCGCGCAGCACCACTTCCTGCTTGGTGCTCTTGCCGGAAGCGTAGGCGTCCTTGATCTCCAGGCACTGGATATCGATCTTGCGTTTGACCAGGCTCAACTTGAGGATCTCGAGCATCTGCTCCAATTGGAACTCGGCGTCCGCCGTCAGCTGCACGGTCAGATCCTTATGTTCGAAGCTGCCTTTGCCGCGCAGATCATAACGACGATCCAGTTCCTTGATCGCGTTATCGACCGCGTTGGTGACTTCGTGCTTGTCCAGTTCGGACACCACGTCGAACGAGGGCATGGGGATTCCTCCACTGTATAGCGCGACCGGCCGCATGAGCCGAGCGCGTATGTCTTGACGGTTAAGAAAGCGCGGTCATTATAACGATTCGACGTGTCAGCGCCCGCCCTACGGCAAGGAGTGACAGGACGTCCCCCTTCAATTGATTGAGCTTGCCATGCCCAACCCTCTCCTGAGCATTCTCGTCGTCGATGACGCCAAATTCTCCAGCGTCATGATCGGTCGCGCGCTGAGCAAGGCCGGCTACCAGGATATCCGCTTCGCCAGCAGCGCCGCCGACGCACTGGTGCAGCATTCGCAACGCCCCGCGCATGTCCTGCTGGCGGACTGGCTGATGCCGGAAATGGACGGCCTCGAGCTGACCGGCCAGATTCGCCAGCGCGACGCCCAGAGCGGGCACTACAGCTACATCATTCTGCTCACCGGCCGTGACAGCGAGAACGCCCTGGGGCAGGCGTTCGACCACGGCGTTGACGATTTCATCAGCAAGTCGGCGATGAACGAGCAGCTGTTGCCGCGCATCTTCGCCGCCGACCGTCTATGCGGCTCGCTGCAACGGCTCAAGCAGGAGAATCACCAGCTCGCAGAGAATGTCGCGAGCCTCGAAGGGCAGAGCCTGCAGGACCCGCAGACCCATCTCGGCAACGCCCGCTACATGCACCAGCGCCTGGCGGCCAGCCTGCGCCAGATGGAGAACCGCGGCACGGCGCTGTACTACCTGCAGATCGGCCTGCCCGACGCCGATGCGCTGCGCGAGCGCTATGGCGATGCGGTCTACGCGGAAATCCTCAGCGCCATCGGCACACGCCTGCAGCAGCTCGTCCGCCCGCTGGATGTGGTTTGCCGAATCAATGAAAGCCAGTTCGGCCTGCTGGCCCTGGTCAACGATCTCAAGGGGTGCTCGCCAAGCAGTTTCAAGCGCCTGCATGAAGGCCTGAATCTCAGGGCGCTGAAGACCAGCGAGGGTTTCGTATCCATCAAGGCGGGCATCAGTCTGATCAGCCTCGACACCGATGCGCTGCCGATCGCGCCTGAAACCATCATCGAGCGCGCGGCCGCCCTGCTGCCGAGCGCCTACAGCACCGGCCGCATCGTGCCGTTGCGCCTGAAGCAGTCGGCCTGAGGGTGAGCTGGCACATCCTCGGCGCAGGCGCACTCGGCAGCCTCTGGGCGGCCCGCCTGGCTGGAGCGGGCGCAACAGTACGGATAATCCTGCGCTCTGCCCAGCGCCTCGCCGATTACCAGCACGCCGGCGGGCTCACGCTGACTGCCGACGATCTATCTCGGCTCTACGCCATCCCGGCAGAACTGCCTGATGCAAGCACGCCGATCCAACGCCTGCTGGTTGCATGCAAGGCCTACGACGCCGAAGCCGCGGTCGCTCAGGTGGCGTCCCGCCTCTCCTCTGGCTGCGAAATACTCCTGTTGCAGAACGGCCTCGGCAGCCAGCAGGCCATCGCCGAACGCTGGCCGCAGGCGCGTTGCATCTTCGTGTCGAGTACCGAAGGGGCCTATCGACAAGACGATTTCCATGTCGTGTTCGCCGGCCGTGGGCAGAACTGGCTGGGCGATTCGAACGGCGGCAGTGCACCGGCCTGGCTGGACGAACTGAACCGAGCGGGCATCCCGCAAACCTGGTCCAGCGACATCCTGGCGCGGCTCTGGCGCAAGCTGGCGCTGAACTGCGCGATCAATCCGCTGACGGTGCTCCACGATTGCCGTAATGGCGAGCTGCTGCAGCATCGCGAGCAGCTCTCCGGGCTTTGCCAAGAACTCGTCGAACTGCTCGAAGCCAGCAGCCAGCCAGCCGCGGCCAGCGATCTGCAAGGCGAGGTACTGCGGGTGATCGACGCCACCGCGGCCAACTATTCATCGATGTATCAGGACGTTCGACTCGGCCGGCGCACCGAGATCGCCTACCTGCTCGGCCATGCCTGCCGCAGCGCCGACTCGCTGGGGCTCGCGCTACCCCGGCTGCACGAACTGCATCGCCACCTGCGTGAACACCTGAGCCAGCGCGGATTGCCCACGGACTGAGCCGCAGCTACCCTGCAGAAACTCTCTGCTATGCCGTGTCCCGCCAATGATCCTGCGTCAGCGCCTCGAAAACCTTCCGGTCGGCCGCAAACTGCTGCTGGCCCTGCTCGTCCTGCTTGCCGCCGTTCTGCTGGTTTCCAACCTGACGTTCATCAGCGCGGCCTACTGGATTTCACGGCAGAGCGTTGCGCCGCAGGCCATGCACACCCTTGGCGAGCTGTTCGCTACCGAAGAGCTGAGCGCGCGGGCGCTGTCTTCGCCGGAAGCCGCCAGCAAACTGCTCAAACGCCTGGACGGCTATGCGCCGCTGCGAGCCGCGATGATCTACGACCGCGACGGCAACAGCCTCGCGCAACTCCAGCAAGGCGACCGATTGCGTCTGCCGGAACAGCTCAGCGATGTCGAACGTTGGCGCGCCAGCGAGATTCGCGCCAACCTGCTGGTCAGGCTGCCGCAAGCCGATGGCAGTGCCGGGCATCTGCTGATGGTCGCCAGCAGCGAGCTGCCCGGCGCCTTCTACACCGGCACGCTGACCGCCAGCCTGGCCATTCTCGTTGCCAGCCTGCTGCTGTGGATCCTGGTTGCGCGGCAGATCCGCCAGCTCATTACCCGCCCGATTCGCGATCTGGAGGCGCTGTCACGCCAGGTCACCCGCGAGGAGGACTATTCCCTGCGCGCCAAGCCCGGCAACCAGGACGAGATCGGCCGGTTGGCCGATGCCTTCAACACCATGCTGTCGCGCATGGAGGCCCGCGAGCAGCAGCTCAAGCGCGCCCGTGACGATGCCCAGGAGGCATTCGATCATGCCCAGGGCCTGGCCGAGGAAACCCGCCACTCCAACCGCAAGCTGGAGCTGGAAGTGCAGGTGCGCAGCAAGATCGAGCAGAAGCTGACCGGCTTTCAGAAGTACCTCAATAGCATCATCGATTCGATGCCCTCGGCGCTGATCGCCCTCGACGAGCAGCTCTACGTCACACAGTGGAACCAGGAAGCCAGCGCGCTCTCCGGAACGCCGCTGGATGACGCGCTCAACCAGCCGGTATTCGTCGCCTTCGAGCCGCTCAAGCCGTTTCTCGCGCAGATTCGCCGCACTTCGGAACAGCACGTGGTGGCGAAGATCGAGCGGGTGACCTGGATGCGCAACGACGAGCCGCACCACTATGCGCTGACCTGCTACCCACTGACCGGCTCAGGTGGCCGCGGTGTGGTGATCCGCATCGACGACATCACCCAGCGCATCAACATGGAAGAAATGATGGTGCAGTCGGAGAAGATGCTCTCGGTGGGCAGCCTCGCGGCCGGCATGGCCCACGAGATCAACAACCCTCTCGGCGCCATCCTGCACAACGCACAGAACATCCGCCGCCGGCTCTCGCCCGAGCTCGAGCGCAATCGCGAGGCCGCGGATGAGACCGGCGTGCGCCTGGAGGCGGTCAACCAGTACCTGCAGCGCCGCGAAGTGCCGCAGCTGCTCGATGGTATCCAGCAGGCCGGCTCGCGAGCGGCGAAGATCGTCAGCCACATGCTCAGTTTCAGCCGCATGAGCAACCGTCAGCTGGCGGACTGCCAGTTGCCCGTTCTGATCGATCAGGCACTGGAGATCGCCGGCAACGACTTCGCACTGATCGACGGTTTCGATTTCAAGGCCATCGATATTGTCCGTGACTTCGACCCGCGGATAGACCGCGTACCGTGCATCGGCAACGAGCTGGAGCAGGTCTTGCTCAACCTGCTGAAGAACGCCGCTCAGGCCATTCATACCCATCAGAGCGAGGAGCCGGGACAGATCATCCTGCGCACGCGCCTGAATCCGCCGTGGGCGGAAATACACGTCGAGGACAACGGTGGTGGCATCCCGGAGAATGTGCGCAAGCGCATCTTCGAGCCATTCTTCACCACCAAGGAAGTCGGCCAGGGAACCGGGCTGGGTCTTTCCGTCTCGTATTTCATCATCACCAACAACCATCAAGGGCAGATGGAGGTGCAGTGCCATGCAGGCCACGGCACCACATTCACCCTGCGGTTGCCACTGAACTCGCCCGGCGAGCAGATGGCGACCTGAACCAAGGAACCGATACATGGGCAATCGACTGTCGAAAATCTACACCCGCACCGGCGATAGCGGCGAAACCGGCCTCGGCGACGGCCGTCGGGTTGCCAAGGACCATCCTCGCGTGGAGGCCATGGGCGAGGTCGACACCCTCAACAGTCAGCTCGGCCTGCTGCTGGCCGAACTGGCCGATGCGCAGGTGCAGTGGCCAGCGCTCGACGAGTTGATCAGCGTTTTCGCGCCTTGCCAGCACCGCTTGTTCGACCTCGGCGGCGAGCTGGCGATGCCCGACTACCAGGCGCTGCAGGACAACGAAATCGAGCGGCTGGAACAGGCCATCGATCGCTGGAACCAGGAGCTCGGGCCGCTGAAGGAATTCATCCTGCCAGGCGGTTCCCGGCTGATCGCCCTCGCCCACCTGTGCCGCAGCATGACGCGCACTGCCGAGCGTCGTTGTCAGCAGCTCAATGCCAGCGAAACGGTACGCCCGGTGCTGCTGGCCTATCTGAACCGGCTCTCCGATGCGCTGTTCGTCGCCGCCCGCTTGATCGCTCGGCGCCAGGGTTGCGGTGAAATACTCTGGCAGCCAGCCGCTGCTTCACCTGCCGCGGATGACTGAGCCGGTCGTGGCGCGACAGGCCCGCCGTCGCGACCAGCTGCACGCCGCCTGGGAAGCCTTCATCGTCCTGTTGGTGTGCATCAACCTGTCGCTGATTCTGTTCGACAGCCTGTTCGCCCTGCAGCCTGTCAGCGCAGTGCTGGCGGACCTCGCGCCAGAGCTGCACGCGCGTTACCAGCAGAGTGTCCACGCCAACTTCCAGTACATCGACCTGGGCTTCGTCGCGATCTTCGTCCTCGACGTGCTGCTCGGCTGGACCGTGGCACTGTTCGAGCGCCGCTATGCACGCTGGTACTACTACCCGTTCGCGCACTGGTATGACGTGCTCGGCTGCATTCCCCTGGCCGGGCTGCGCTGGTTGCGCGTACTGCGTGTCGGCGCGCTGCTGATCCGCCTGCAGCGCCTGGGGCTGATCGACATGCGCGGCTGGGCCATCTACGGCCTTTTCAGCCGTTATTACTACCTGCTGATCGAGGAGCTTTCCGACCGGGTGATGGTTCGCCTGTTCGGCCGCCTGCAGCAGGAGATCGGCGCCAGCGACGACCTTTCGCGCCGACTGCTGCAGGAAGTGGTGCGACCGCGCAAACAGCGCTTGCTCAACGACATCTCGCGGCGCCTGCAGGACATGCTGGAGACCGGCTACCGCGACAATCGCGGCGCCATCGAAGGTTATGTCAGCCAACTGATTCACCAGGCGCTGCAGAACAATCCCGAGATGCACAATCTGCGGCGCCTTCCGCTGGGCAACCGCCTGGCCAGCACGCTCGACGATGCACTCAGCGACATCGCCGCGCGGCTGCTGCAGGGCGCCGTGGAAGGCATGCGTGGCCCGCAGTTCCAGGCACTGGCCGGCAATCTCGCCGACGAGTTCTTCGATGCCTGGGTCTACCAGGACGAAAATACCGACCTGGCGCTGGAAGAACTGCTGGTCGACGTCATCGAAGTGCTCAAGCAGCAGGTGCTCGACCGCCGCTGGAGTCGTTTCGTCGGCCCCACGCCCCCACCGACACATCCCGAGTGAGCGGGCTGACGCAATGCTCCCCGCTGCGCGCCCCAAGGGCCGTCGGAGGCGAGTGCTGACCTGCTACTCGTCGACCGCCTTGAAGCCCTCAGGGGATTTTTCGTCGAGACGCGCGCCGATGATCATCTCGGTCGCCCAGTTCACCAGAATCGAGGTGTAGGCCTCCTGGCAGCGCTCGTTGCTCAGCGCATGGTCGGCACCGTCGATGATGCGATGGGTGAGGGAGTGGGTGCCGTGGAAGGCGGCACGATAGCTCATGATGGTTTCGTGCGGGACGAAGGTATCGTGCTCGGATTCGACGATCAGCACGTCGCCGCGAAACGCCGCGCAGGCGGCCAACGCGCGGTTCTCGTCCGGTAGCACGCGCCGGCTGCGCAGCTGGTTGAGGACGTCGCGATCGAGCTGCCGCTTGGGCACCTGCCACTCCTCGTCGCGGTACAGCGCCGGCACGCGCAGGGCCAGCCACTTCACCGGACGCAGCGCGGTGAGAATCGCCGCGAGGTAGCCGCCATAGCTAGTGCCGACCACTGCAATCGCGGAGGGGTCGATATGCGGGTGTTGGGCCAGCAGATCGTAAGCGGCGAGCAGATCATTGAGGTTCTGTTCCCGCGTCACGCTTTCCTGTTGCGCGCGGGTCTGCGCATGGCCGCGCAGATCGAACGACAGGCAGACGCAACCAAGCCCGGCGATACCGCGCGCGCGGTTCAGGTCGCGCTGCTGGCTGCCACCCCAACCGTGTACGAACAGCACGCCTGGCATCTTCTCCGGCGGTGAGAGGAAGGTCCCGGCGATATGCTCATCACCCACCAGGATGTTCACCATTTCGCTATGCGTCGCCATAGTCCTCCACCGTTACACACTTGGTGATGAAACCCACATCGGCGTCCTCGTCCCGATACAGAACTTGCGCACCGGCCGGCACGCTCTGCTCGCGCCCATAGAACTCCAGCGAAGACGCCTTCACCGCGCGCGCCGAAGTGCCTTGCCTGAAGACTTCCAGGGCAGCCACTTCAGCGCTGCTGGCACCGCCGATACGCCAGGATTGCTCGAGCACGCCGGAACGTGACCGGCCCCGGCCATCGACGCCCTGGGCGATGTCGTAGTTGCGTCGCGAGGCGAAGAAATGCCGATAACAGGCCGAGGCCGCCTCGTCGTAGACCTGCGCCTGGCGCACGGCCAGACGAGTCGTCTCCGGCAGATCAAGGGCCATCAGCGCCTCGAAGTCGCCATCGACGACCACCAGATCCGAGCCGCCATACACCTCGTTGCCAGCGTTGTCCCGAGTCAGGCGCTGCGTACCGTAGTAACTGGCCAGACGGCCCCCGACACGTACCTGGCCGACACTGAAGGTGATGACGCGATCCAGATGCGCCTCCAGGACCAGGCCGTACTGGGCCAGCTCCTTTTCATCGAGCGCAAACAGCGCCTTATCAAGGGTATCGGCATCATCGACGCGCTGCTGCCCGCGGCCACCAGTGGCGCGTACCGGCTTGATCCGCACCGGCCCTTCGTGCAAAAGGCGCCGTCCGGCGTCACGCGCATCCTCGATGCTGAAGGCGCTGTAGCCGGCCAGCACGCTGCCCTTGACCTGGGTACTGAAGTCCCGCGACCAGCCGACCGGCGCCACGGCGTCCGGACGCACCAGCGGGTGGGTGATCGCTTTGGTTTCGACAAAGGCCTGCGGCACGACACCACCAAACAGGTCACCCTCCTCGTTCAGCCCCAGCTCCTGGGCTTCGCGGAGGCCGACGACGGTGCCCGACGGTATCAGGTAGGGATGGGCATCATAGCGACGCGTTGGATCGTACTCACCGCCGTAACTCGTCCCCAGCAAGGTCGCCAGGCGTTCGGCCAAGGCCGCGTGGACGACCTTCTCGTGCTGCGGCTCGCGTGGTCGGTTGGCATAGGTCAGCACGACCCGGCGTGAGCTCTGCAGCGTTTGCGCATTCATCATCGTTGTGGACAGCTCCATGGACTGCTCGGCATGTACGTCCTAAGACCCGGCGCGCCGGCAGGCGTTCGCTTCCGCCTGAGCGTCCCGCCGAGCGCCAGAAACGAAAAAGGGGAGCAACCTCGCGGCTGCTCCCCTTCTTTTTGCGCTTCGATTCAGGCCGGCGCGGACGACCGGATCAG
>NZ_RHQM01000012.1:3273-163747 GCF_003935375.1 Stutzerimonas xanthomarina | reverse complement strand
AGGCGTGCAGCATGTGATACAGCCTACCCGTGCACCGTGTGATACAGCTTGGGAAGATGACTTGGCTAGACGCTTACGCCCCTTCAGCGATAGCCATTACCGGGCAGCAATCGCTGACTCCTGATTGGAGCGTGGTTCCTTATGAAGTCCCGAGGGCTCTTGAGCTGGATGAAATCCCTGGAATCATTGAGGCCTATCGGCAAGGGGCGGGTAATGCCTTGGCTGCGGGCTTTGATGGTGTCGAAATACATGGAGCCAATGGCTATCTCCTTCAGCAGTTTTTGGACAGCAGCTCGAACCATCGCACAGACATTTATGGTGGATCTGTCGAGAACCGTGCCCGACTGCTATTGGAGGTCACTGCGGCAGTATCCGAGGTTTGGGGGGCTGACCGTGTAGGTGTCCGCTTGTCGCCATTCGGGACTTACAACGATGTTGGCGATGCTGACCCAATCGGCCTTTATGGGTACGTTCTGGGGCAACTCAACCTGCTCAATATTGCGTATGTGAGCCTTATCGAAGCTCGCTCGGGTGACTCGATGGAGATAGGTGCACCGAGCGCAGTTGATGAGCTCCGCCCCTTCTGGCCAAAGGCGCTGATATTGGCAGGCGGCTTCACTGGTGCGTCAGCTGAAGAGGTGATTCGCAACGGGCGGGCAGACGCAGTGGCGTTCGGGCGTCAATTCATTGCCAATCCAGATCTTCCGGCCCGACTCAAGCTCGGGGCAGCGATTAATGCCTATGACCGTTCGACTTTCTACGGCGGCGGTGCTGCTGGCTATGTGGATTATCCAGCCCTGGAAAGTGCCGAGTTAGTGAATTAACCACCAAGCGTTGAAGCTCTTGGCTTTAGACGATTCTAAAGCCAGTCCAACCCATTCCTTTAGGAGGATGGCAATAGTGAAAGTCGTCGTTTTAGCTGCAACAGGTCAGGCCGGCAAGACAGCCATTAGTGAGCTCCTCAGCCGAGGCCATGAAGTGGTTGCTGTTGCGCGCTCGCCCGAAAAGCTGCCGAGTAGCATCCCGAGTGTTCGCGATGATTTAAGCAGCGCTGATCGTCTCGCGGAAATCATCAAGGGTGCTGATGTGGTCATCAGTGCCTATGGCCCATCCAAGGACGACCCTCGATTCTTTTCCGATGTGCAGTACACAGATCAGTTGTTCGATGTCACTGAGCGCGTCGTCCAGGCTGTTCGTAAGGCCGAGGTGGGTCGCTTGATCGTCGTTGGTGGGGCGGGCTCACTATGGTTTGCACCCGGTGTAACTGTCCTTAAATCCGGGCACTGGCCTGAGCAATTTGTGCCTATTGCTACATCCCACGTGAAGACTTTTGAGATGCTTAAAAAGTCAGATATCAACTGGGTCTATTTCAGCCCTCCGATGATGATCGCTCCAGGGGTGCGCACCGCTAAATTTCGTCTAGGTGGTGATGACATCATTGTCGATGCTAACGGCAAGAACTGGATCTCATTCGAAGACTATGCAGTGGCTTTGGTGGATGAGATCGAAAAGCCAGCGCATGAACGAGGCAGATTCACCATCGGCTATTAACTTCATTCGGGATCGCTTACCCAAGGTGAGGCGTTTCGACCGTTTGGCAGGCCCAGTCGGCGCATCGTTTGTATTGTGTGTGCCGACTGAGTTCGACTCGACGTTAGTGACCGCTATTGGCCGACTCCAGTCTGGTACAACAGGCTCAAAGCGGCCAAAAGCTTGGAGATTGTCTAGGAAAACCGGGGTGATTCACTTCTTTTGAAGCTGTGAAACCGGCCTCTCCAGCATCGATTGCGTTAGCCCATGCATATCCGCATTGGCTTGCCAGATCAAAAAGCGGCTATGCATATCTCGAACAGCAGCTAACAGCTTCTGATTGGTCGCTGCCAGTTCCTCGATGCGCTCGTTGGCTGTCTGAATATCGCCAATCCAGCCCGGCTTCAGCTTCTTGGCCTTCAATGCCGCCTTGCGATTCTTCATCGCCAAATCCACGGCAGGTAGATTCATCAGGGACTGGCGAGCACGACTGATACCCAGTTTTTCTTTGCATGCCTCAACGAGCAAAGGCCAGGTCAGCTTCGGCTCTGACCATTCCTCAATTAGCTTAATGATGCGTTTCTCATCCTTTGGCGTTAAATGCCCCATCGTTAACCCTCGATCTCATCCAGCAAAGCCAAGACGTCATCCAACGATGGTAACGCCTCTTGCGCCTGGTTCTCTTCAATCACTTTGACCTCGATCAGCCCCGACATTGCGGCGGCGTTCTTGGCCAGCGTCCAACCGTTATCGGTATTCCACACAATGTCACCGTTTTCGAGTTCGGGGTTTTCCAGCGTTTGGATGAACGCCTCGCACTTATAGAGCTTCTCACCCAGTTTTTTGGCCGACTCCGATGCCCCAAAAACACCCCGAGACTGCGCATCCAGGGCTTTATCGAGGCGGCGTTTAAGGTCGTCGCGTTCTTCCTTGAGGTTGCCAAGCTTCACGTCATCCCCTTTGACGCAACCGAGCAGCCCGCAGTCCAAACAGGCTCCCATTTTCGGGCAGGGCTCGGAAGCAAAGTTGTGCACACAGACGCCGAGATGGGTTTGATGGATAATGCGGTCCTGCTCACCCTCGCGCAGTTCCCTCACATCACCAAGAGTCAGAGGCTGATTGGTTTTGACCTTGTCCAGACGCTGAGCAGCGGTACTGTGCTTCGTTTTGGGGTGGTAAGCCGCAACCCCTTGGGTGCGTTCCTCGACGGTTTCATGGTTGTAGACCGACCCCATCGTCGTGCGCCCGGAGAAGGCGTCAATCAGGAGCTGCGACAGACCGGCCTGATGCATTCGCGTGTTCAATTCATGCCGAAACGCGTGCGTGTTGGCCTTGACACCGTGGTAGCCATAGCGCTCGAACAGGCTTTTCTTTTTCAGGTTGTTCGTACCGCCTAATTGCACATTCAATCGGCCAGCGCTCGCCGCGATCTCCACGCCAAACCCACGTTTCAAAACAACATGACCTGAGGCTTCAGTCAGTGCTCTCGTGCGCACGGTGAACAACGCGTCACGGTACTTCACCCGAGCTTTGCCCTCGGTGTACGGCGTGGTGTATGGAAAATCCTTTGGAAGATACTTCTCCCGCAACAGCACATTGAGCTTGCGCAGCGTGATCACAAATCTGTCGTCAAGCTCAACACCCTGAACTCCACCAGGTCTACCCTCGACAAAGATCTTCTTCCTTGGGGTTTTCCACCCGTCACGGATCTCAGCCAAGAGGGCTCGGGCGGCCGGGCTGAGCGCCATTTGCTTCTCCAGGGGTATCAGGAACCTGGCATTGAATACGCCTCGTGAGTTGTCCTCATGTGCGGTGAGTTTCAGCGCGGCACAAGCTTCGGCGTACGTAAGCGGTTCATCAAGCCCCTTGGGTGGCAGTCCTTCATGGGGCGGAAACTCATCGGGATGGTCTTCCAGCCAGGCGGCGTAAGCCCGCGCCTCATCGGTGATTGGTTTCAGTAACGTAAAGACCCGCTCGACGACCGGCTCCATCTCCGGCTTAACGACGGGTTTCAGCGTCACTTGGTTTATCTTTTCCGAGTACCAGCGCAAGAACATGCGCCGATTGCCCTGGGTATCCTCTTTGAATACTTGGCAATCCAATTCAACATCCGCCAGTTCTCCCACGCGACTGGGTACACTCAGCAACAGCGCACAGGCAGATGTCACAACGATATCGAGGGGGCTAGTCAATTCGTTACTGAACACTTCCCCGAGAGCTCTGATCGCGTCAGGGTTGGGCAACTTCTGTTCCCGATCCGCTTTTTGCTGCTTGAGCGTGCCACGCGGTAGCTGCGTCAGCGGAGAGGTCCACCGGAAATCCGACTTGAGCAGTTTTTTGGCCCGCATCAGCGTGATAATGGCCTCAAGTGACTTACTGGAACAGTATGCGGTGCTACTTTTTGTCCAGTGACGGCTCATGTGCTCGCACGCTTTATTACAGACAGCGGCCGACACCCGCGTCACATCCCGCGTGCCGGTCAATTCGAACAGAGCGACTTCCAGCGCCTTCAGGGCTTTCAGCCAGTCATCCAATGCCTTTTTCTGCAAATACACCCTTCGGTACACCAATATAGCTTTGGCAAACTCTGTGTAGGGTGCTTGCATCGCCTTTGGTACAAATTTGGTCGATCCGAACGCCATGAAGCTACAGCCTCGGCAGCCATGCGGATGCCAACTGCCGTCTTCCCAACGAATACTCGCATGCACTCGATTGGGAATGCCTCTAGGCAGGGTCTGTTTTGCCCATTCGATAAAAGCCGCGAGTTGAGCCTCCGCAGCCAGTTGGCTTCTAGGCTTAAAATCGACAATGTTGTTCGTCGGTTCAGAATAAAACGCATCGGTCATTCGCCTTTCCACCCTGATCGGAGCATGGCCTCACAATCCAGAATCACCTTGCGACAAGCCAGAATGGCCCGATCCCAGAGCACACCGGTCGTTTTATCCGTGGCAATGATTTGCGCCCGGCGACGTTCCAATCGCTCAAGAACCGCGCGGTGATTGGCGTTCAGAAGGGGTTGGAATTTTCCGCATGCGTAACAGGTGTACGGCGCATCGAGATGGCAGGCCGCAGTGGCACCGCATACTGCCACATCCTCGATTTGTCGATCCGCTCGATCCCCGTTTTTCGCTGAGGTGCGATCCGTGACGATGATCCCGGTGAACGCATTCACAACCAAGGCCAGATGGTCGCTCATCTTCGCGTCAATCAACGCCAGCAACTCCGGCGACACGGCGCGGTATTTTCGCACTGTCCGAGTATCTTTTTGCATCAATGCGCGAGCCATCGTCCATTCATCCAGCCCCGCATTGGAAAGGTCCGTGCCGAGGGTGTGCCTGAACCGGTGCCCCCGCGTCACTTTCAGCGGCTGATGGGTGCGAGGCGAAATCGGAAAGCCCTCCATCCGCTCGATGGACCTAAGCCACTGCTTGATCGTGCTTGATCCGACATGAAAGATCGGCTGCGACGCGTCTTCGAGGCCTTTCTGAAGGGGGCTATCGAGCAAAACAGGGGGATTTATCCGCTCCCAAGGTCCTGCTTCATCATTCAGTTTCCGACGAAAGAGGGGGACATTCTCAATGGCTGCATTCCAGTCGGCACCATCTGGATACGTTTGCCAGAGTTGCGCCAGAACCACTGCCTTGTAGGCCTGCACGGTGTTGTAGAGGTCCTCATCCAGACTGAATGTTTCGGACTTTGCTCGCCAACCCGCCTTGTCGTCTTTTTGCTTTGCCCAATAAAACCTGACCTTGCAGCCCTGATCGCTCTTTGTGAAATCACCAAAAATCATCATTCGAGCCTGAGCGCCACGCTGCCCGTAAATCATCAACATGCGCAGGTAAAGGTACTGCTCGAAATCTAACTGCCCGTGACAAAACTGCTCATGTATCCATTGGTGCAGCGAGTCTTGCTCCACCTGCGTGAATGGGCCTTGTTCGGGGTCCAGGCTGAGGATCACATCGTTGCTGGAGCGCTTATTCCTGGGCAGTGCCTGGTAGGCATCGATCAGGGGGGGGACGGGCGCTGTTCGAGGGATTCGCAGTCGTGCCAAAACGCCATGAAAGCGGCAATGGCACTAAACTCTGAGCTGTTCAAGCGCTCCCGCAGAGCGATCAGGTAGTCCTCATTGAGCGGGTCAATCCCGGCCTGAGCAGCCCGCGACAACGCACTTGTGGTGTTAGCAACCGTCCCCGCTTCCTGATAGGCCATTCGGTACGCCAGGGCGGCGTGCAACCAGGGCTGCCAATCCGGCGAGACGCAGGCAATGGCCGCTTCCCAGTTGACTGATTGATTAGCCGCTTTGTCCGGTTTCCACATCGGTTCGGCGGGTGTGAACATCTCTCCACATTTCGCCAGGCGAGGCGTGTTCAGCCATGCATCAAGACTGTCCTTCGTGGGTGCCTGAAGTGCTTCGACGGCGATGTTCACTCTGGCCCTCCTTGTGTCGTGCCGACCTTCTGACGGTTGGCCGTAAACCGCTCGGCCCGTTTCTGTATCGCTTTGTCTGCCTCTTCCTTCCAGAATTTCGCGCCGTAGAGGCCGGGCATGTTCGATTCGGGACTCCAGCCGAACATCCATGTGAGGGTCTTTTGAACTTGCGTGGTGCGATCCTCCGGCGTGAGCGCTGCCAGTTCTTCACGCATGCTCTCCAGCATCGTGTAGACCGCGTCATGCCTGAGAATATGTGGGTGCACATGAGCCAGTTCCGGCGCTATTTCTCGGACCCTGGACAGAACACCATCCACTGCCTTGATGGTCAGAGGTCCGCCCTCATTTCGCTTGTGCGCCACCAGCAAAAACGGATGCCTTCTTGCCCGCGATGAGCCGTTACGGGGCTTTCTGTGGCGATATTTCGATTCGTACTCAGTGATTGCGTCATACAGGTCATCGGTCATCACCAGCATGCGCTCGTGTGTTTTGAATTGCGGGGCCATGGTTCGTGGATCGAGGCTCTCATCCTCTAGGTTTACCACCGCTAGTTGACGACTGTGCCAGTGAATATCGCTGGTCTTGATCAGCAGCATCTCGGAGCGTCGCAGCCCCATGTCGAGACCCAGCAGTAAAATGATGTAGTTACGCAGCCTGATGGCTTCGTCTGAAAACGGGTTCTCGGCGCTATCCGGATGCATGATTTCCAGCAAACGAGTTCGCTCCTGACTGGTAAGCCCTTTCATTTCGCCCAATCGCGTTTTTTTCCACGCAGGGCAAGCCGCTTTGATCTTGCGATTGATGCGCTTCTTCAGATCGTCAGCCGCCTCAAATCGTGTTGAGTGATCACCCAGCTTGTCATAGAGGAAGGCCAGATAGTCACGTACTGCCTCGATTCGCTGCTGCGCATGGACTTTGCCAACGGATTTGTAGGCAGTCGGATGCAAGCGCATCCCCGCATACTTCATGGCCAAGGTTTCCTTGCTAAACCCCGCATCCGACACAAACCTAGAAAGCTCAATGTCTGTCAGGTATTGGCTGTGAGGGCGCTGTTCGAGGTGAGAAATCAGATCAATGGAGGAAAAAGCCAGAAACTCCTCTAACACAGCCAGATGCTCAAGGTACTTCTTGGTTGTTTCGAGGGCTCTGCCCGAGTGCTCCATGGTGATGTACAGGTTGGGGTAGTACACAGGGATGTAGTCTTGCACCAACAGCTTTCTTCGAGCAGCATTCACCACCTGCTCTATGACCTGGAAACCCATGTTGCTCCCTCATAAAACATAACTTTTTCTAAGTATAGTCAGGGGGCTCCGGATAGTCATCGCATAACCTAACGTTTTCTTTTTCGAATTTGAGTGCCTTTCCTACCCATAAGGCACTGAAAGTAAGGGATTAAAGGCTCACATATCATGTCTAAAACTGACAAATCTGGAAAAACAGGCTCTTACGTCTACACCATGCACCGGCTGAGCAAGGTCGTTCCGCCGAAGCGTGAGATCCTCAAGAACATCTCCCTGTCGTTCTTCCCCGGCGCCAAGATTGGCGTGCTCGGCCTGAACGGCGCCGGTAAATCCACCCTGCTGCGCATCATGGCCGGCGTCGACACCGAGTTCGACGGCGAGGCCCGCGCCATGCCGGGGATCAATGTCGGCTACCTGCCGCAGGAACCGCAGCTCGACCCGGAAAAGACCGTGCGCGAAATCGTCGAGGAGGCGGTTGGTGTGATCAAGGACGCCCAGGCCCGCCTGGATGCCGTCTACGCCGCCTACGCCGAGCCGGACGCCGATTTCGATGCCCTGGCTGCCGAGCAGGCCAAGCTCGAAGCGATCCTGCAGGCATCCGACGGCCATAACCTGGAGCGCCAGCTGGAAGTCGCCGCCGATGCACTGCGTCTGCCGGCCTGGGATGCCAAGGTCGCGCACCTGTCCGGCGGCGAGAAGCGCCGCGTCGCCCTGTGCCGCCTCCTGCTGTCGGCCCCGGACATGCTGCTGCTGGACGAACCGACCAACCACCTGGACGCCGACTCGGTGGCCTGGCTGGAGCGATTCCTCCATGACTTCCCGGGCACCGTGGTGGCGATCACCCACGACCGCTACTTCCTCGACAACGTCGCCGGCTGGATCCTCGAACTCGACCGCGGCGCGGGCATCCCGTACGAAGGCAACTACTCCGGCTGGCTGGAAGCCAAATCGGCGCGTCTGGCGCAGGAATCCAAGCAGCAGTCGGCCCATGAAAAGGCCATGAAGGAAGAACTGGAGTGGGTGCGCAAAGGCGCCAAGGCCCGCCAGTCCAAATCCAAGGCCCGTCTGCAGCGCTTCGAGGAAATGCAGTCGCAGGAATTCCAGAAACGCGCCGAGACCAACGAGATCTACATCCCGGCCGGCCCGCGCCTGGGCGACAAGGTCATCGAATTCAAGAACGTCACCAAGGGCTATGGCGACCGCGTACTGATCGACGACCTCTCCTTCAGCGTGCCGAAAGGCGCCATCGTTGGCGTGATCGGTGGCAACGGTGCCGGTAAGTCGACCCTGTTCCGCATGCTGATGGGCAAGGAAACCCCGGATTCCGGCAGCATCGAAATCGGCGATACCGTGCAGTTGGCCTGCGTGGACCAGAGCCGCGACGACCTGGACGGTGGCAAAACCGTATGGGAAGCGGTCTCCGATGGCTTGGACCAGATTCGCATCGGCAACTACGAGGTGCCATCGCGCGGTTACGTTGGCCGCTTCAACTTCAAGGGCGCCGACCAGCAGAAGTTCGTCAAGGATCTCTCCGGCGGTGAGCGCGGTCGTCTGCACCTGGCGCTGACCCTCAAGCAGGGCGCCAACGTGCTGCTGCTCGACGAACCGTCCAACGACCTCGACGTGGAAACCCTGCGCTCGCTGGAAGAGGCACTGCTGGACTTCCCCGGCTCGGCCATCGTGATCTCCCACGATCGCTGGTTCCTCGACCGCGTCGCCACCCACATCCTCTCCTACGAGGACGATGGCGGTGTCGTGTTCTTCGAAGGCAACTACACCGAGTACGAAGCCGATCGCAAAAAGCGCCTCGGTGACGCAGCCTCCCAGCCACACCGCGTCAAGTACAAGAAGCTGGCGCAGTAAGCGGTAGATGACGACAACGGAGCCGGACAGGCTCCGTTGTCGTGTCTAGAGAAAGCACCCATAAATAATGGCACAATGCCGCCCATGTGAATGACTGATCCCCCCGGCAGGCGCGGCAATCGCACCATGCCGACCCTCGCGACCGACAAAGGACAATTCGCATGGCGGCACTTGGACTGCGCGGCAAATCACTGCTGGCATTGTTGCTCAGTTGCCTGCTTGCTTTCGTCTTTGCCGGTTTCATTGGCCGAGAGGCGTTACTCGGCGTGCAGAGCCGCTTCGGCGAGGCGTATGCGCGCAATGTGGTCCAACTCAACCGCGAACGCCTGTTCGCACCGGTTTCACGCGAACTGGCACTGGCTCAACGGCTGGCGGCTTCGCTACTGACGCTGGCCTGGTTGAACGACGAGCAGGACCCGGCCAAGCGCAAGATCTTTTTCCAGGAAGCGGCCGGCTACCAGCAGGCCTTCGGCGACCACGCCTACTTCGCCGCCTCGGCGAGCAGCAACGGCTACTACTCGAACGGACCCGACCAGTCACCCAGCGATGCACCACGCTATGTGATGGCCCCTGACGGCCCTCGCGACGAGTGGTTCTTCCAGACGCTGCAGGCCGACACCCCCTACGCCATCAACGTCGACCGCTCGGTGGTCACCGGTGAGCTCAAGGTGTGGTTCAACGTACAGGTGCGTGACGGCGATCGACGCCTGGGCCTGGTCGGTTCCGGCATCAGCCTGCAGGCGTTTCTGGATGACTTCATCGAGGCGAACAAGGTCGGCGTCGAGTCGATGGTGCTCGATGCCTACGGCTCCATACTCGTTCATCCGAATCAGAACCTGGTTACGCTCAACGCCGAAACCGCGCGTGGACGCTCCTTGTCGACGAGCATCCTCGGCCAGCTCGACGACCTCGGCGCGGCCTCGGCAGTGCGTCAGGCCATGGCGGAAAGCCGCGAGAACCCCGGCACTGTGGCGACGTTGCGCGTCACCCTGGATGGCGCGCCCCGCTTGCTGGCGCTGAGCTGGATTCCCGAGCTGCAGTGGTTCGTCGCCAGCGCCGTGGACCTGGGCACCGCACAGGTCGTCGAGGTGCGTCCGCTGCTGCCGGCAATCGCCCTGTTTCTGGTGCTGTTCCTGCTGCTGATCGGTGGTGGTGCCTGGCTGGTCGAAAAGCGTGTGCTCAAACCGCTGCGCCAGCTGAGACGCAGCGCCCAGGCCCTGGCGGCGGGACAGTACGATGCCCCCCTGCCCCTGCACCGGCAGGACGAGATCGGCGAACTCAGCGCAGCCTTCGGTGCCATGGCGCAGCAGGTTCGCAGCCACACCAGCGAGCTGGAGAATCGCGTGCGTGAGCGCACCCGCGACCTGGAACAGGCAAACCTGGAGATGGCCGCCGCGCACAAGAAGATCGACGACTCGATCGACTACGCCAGCCTTATCCAGCGCTCGATCCTGCCCAACCGGCAGCTGGTCACCGCCATGGGTGATCGCCATGCGGTGCTCTGGCGGCCACGTGATGTCGTCGGCGGCGACTTCTATGTATATCGCGCCGACGAACATGGCTGCCTGTTCGGAATCGTCGACTGCGCGGGTCACGGCGTGCCCGGTGCGTTGATGACGATGCTGGCCCACGCCGCCATCGATCAGGCGCTCGGCACGACCGGCCTGGACGACCCCGCCGCCGCGCTCGCGCGTACCGATGCGATCGTGCGCAACATGCTGCGCGAAGAGCAGGACTCCCATGCGCTGGCGACCAACATGGATATCGGCCTCGCCTATGTCGATTTGCGCCAGCGCAAGGTGCATTATTCCGGCGCGAAGATTGCGTTGTACTACTGTGATGGCGAAGAGGTGCACGAGATCAAGGCAGCGCGGCGCGCCATCGGCGATAAACGCATCGGCGACTACCGCAACACCAGCGTCGACCTGCAACCGGGGCGGACCTTCTACATGACCACCGACGGTTTCCTCGACCAGGCCGGCGGCGACGACGGGTTCGGCTTTGGCAACAGCCGCTTCGCCAGCATGATCCGCGAGCATGCACGGCTTCCCCTGGCCGAACAGGGCGAAGCCTTCAGCCTCGCACTGGCGCGCTATCAGGGTGAATTCCCACAGCGCGATGACATCACGATGTTATGTTTCCGCTTCGATTGAGACAGGGAGTTGGCCATGGCCCCCATTGACATGTTCGCGATGCGCGAATGCTACAACCAGCAACAGATCATGCTGTGCTTCAACGGCCCTATCTCGCGCAGCCTGATCGAAGAAATCGGCAATGCACTGCGCAACTACATGAGCGAGGAGCAGGCACACCCATCGTCGGCCATGGATGTGTTCGCCGTGTACATCGAGATGACGCAGAACATCCGCCATTACACCCGCGAAAAGAACTGGTCCGATCAGCAGGCCGGCGCAACGGTCGTCGTCGCCCGTGATGATGTAGGCAGGTACGTGGTATCGGCCGGCAACCTTATCGAAACCGCCGACGGCCAACTGCTGCTTACCGCCGTCGCTGAGCTGGCGCAAAAGGACAAGGCCGGACTCAAAGCCCTGTACAAAGAACAGTTACGCAAACCTCGCGACGAACATGTGACCTCCGGCGCCGGCCTCGGCCTGATCGATATCGCACGCAAGTCCAGCGAGCCGCTCAAGGCCTCGCTGCAGCCGGTTTCCGACGAGCTTTCCTTCATTAGCCTGAGCGCCGTCATCTGAACTCCAAGAGCATCCACATGAACGACTTTTCTATCCCCGGCAGCCAGTCCACCCCCGCCATCCAGTCCGACTGGGAGAAAGGCATTGTCTCGATGCAGGGCGATTCTTACCCCGAAAACTCTTATGAGCTGTTCCATCAGGTCTACGAGTGGATCGAGCGCTTCCTTGGCGAAGCCGGGCATCCGCTCAGCCTCGAACTCCGCTTGCTGTATCTGAACACCAGCAGCATCAAAGCGATGATGGACATTTTCGACCTGCTTGAAGCGGCCTATCAGGAAGGCCGTCAGGTTGCAGTCAATTGGTACTACGACATCCGCAACGAGCGCGTGGTAGAACTGGCCGAAGAGTTCAAGGAAGACTGCACCTTCCCCTTCTCCATCCTGAGTCACGACTGACGGAAGACGATATGCGTGGGCCATCGCCGCTAGAGCACGAGGTTGCAACCCTCCTGACTGATCCGGAGTTCGAGGGTCATCCGCTGAAGGAAGCCCTGAGCCAGCTGTGGGGCGCCCACCATGACCTGCTCGGTCGCATCGAGCGGATTGCCCGCGTATCGGACGGCTATCAGAGCATCGCTCGCGAGCGCGAGCTAAGCCTGGCGGCTCGCTTCGACAAGCAGCTAAGGCAGCTGGAAAAGATCGCGCGCATTTCCGACCGCTACCAAATGATGATGCACGACCTGAACGCCTCCCTGCGCGAAGCCTCGACACTCGACTCGCTGACCGGCATCGCCAATCGCCGACTGCTGACCGAACGGCTGCGCGAGGAAAGCGACCGCGCCAAACGCTACGCGCGACCACTTACGCTGGTCATGCTGGACATCGATCGTTTCAAGGTCATCAACGACGAACACGGCCACGAGGTAGGTGACCGTGTACTGATCGAAGTGGTCCGGGTGATGGAGGCAGAGATTCGCGAACAGGACCTGTGCGGCCGCTGGGGCGGTGAAGAGTTTCTGATCGTAATGCCCGAATGCACGGCACAAACCGCCTGGGCCGTCATGCGCCGCCTGGGAGATAGCATCGCGGCGCTCGGCGTCCGGGTGAACGACGAGCTGCTTGGTGTGACCGCCAGCATGGGCGTCGCGGAGCTGCATCTGGACGAGACTTATTCGAGCACCATAAATCGCGCCGACATCGCGCTATTGCGTGCCAAGCGCAGTGGCCGTAATCGCTGCGAGCTGTCCGAGTAAATCTCGACTCCGCGCGGCTTTTTTTGCACATAAACGATGCGCCGAATGCGACATTTCGGCGCACCGACTTCAATGGTTCAACCTACCCGGCCTCCAAATACCCCTCACGCGGCAGTCTCAATGGTCTGTCGCCGCTGCTCTACGCTCGTTCATAACCGCCCGCCCCGCACTACAGAAAGGCACTGCAGACCCATGTCGCACTTCCGCGGTGCAAATCAGGTTTGTTACAGTCGCCGGCCAAAAATTATTAATGACTGCCGACAAGCGGTCGCCGAGGGCTTACTGATGTTCGAAACCGTTGATGCCTTTCTCGCCCGACTGAAGCAACGTGACCCCCATCAACCCGAGTTCCACCAGGCGGTGGAAGAAGTGGTTCGCAGCCTCTGGCCCTTCCTCGAAGCCAATCCGCATTACATGCAGGCCGGCATCATCGAGCGCATGGTCGAGCCGGAGCGCTCGATCATCTTCCGCGTACCCTGGGTCGACGATCAGGGCCGTGTGCAGGTCAATCGCGGCTTCCGCATCCAGATGAACAGCGCCATCGGCCCATACAAAGGTGGTCTGCGCTTCCATCCGTCGGTGAACATCGGCGTCCTCAAGTTCCTCGCCTTCGAACAGGTCTTCAAAAACTCCCTGACCTCGCTGCCCATGGGCGGCGGCAAGGGTGGCTCGGACTTCAACCCCAAGGGCAAGAGCGACAACGAAGTGATGCGCTTCTGCCAGTCGTTCATGACCGAGCTGTACCGCCACATCGGCGCGGACCTAGACGTGCCGGCCGGTGACATCGGCGTCGGCGGCCGCGAGATCGGCTTCCTCTTCGGCCAGTACAAGCGCCTGTCCAACCAGTTCACCTCCGTCCTGACCGGCAAAGGCCTGGCCTATGGCGGCAGCCTGATCCGCCCGGAAGCCACCGGCTACGGCTGCGTGTACTTCGCCGAGGAAATGCTCAAGAGCAGCCACAGCAGCTTCGACGGCAAGCGCGTGGCGATCTCCGGTTCCGGCAACGTCGCGCAGTACGCGGCGCAGAAAGTCATGGAACTGGGTGGCCGGGTCGTCTCGCTGTCCGACTCGGGCGGCACCCTGCACTTCGCGGACGGCATGACCGCCGAGCAGTGGACATACCTGATGGACCTGAAGAACGTCCGTCGCGGTCGCCTCGAGGAGATGGGCACGCACTTCGGCGTCACCTACCTGGCCGATCAGCGTCCGTGGAGCCTGCCGTGCGATATCGCCCTGCCCTGCGCTACGCAGAACGAACTGGATGGCGAAGACGCCCGCGCACTGCTGAAGAACGGCTGCATCTGCGTGGCCGAAGGCGCGAACATGCCCTCGACCCTGGAAGCCGTCGACCTGTTCCTCGAGGCCGGCATCCTCTACGCACCGGGCAAGGCATCCAACGCCGGTGGTGTGGCCTGTAGCGGACTGGAGATGAGCCAGAACGCCATGCGCCTGCACTGGACCGCCGGTGAGGTGGACACCAAGCTGCACGGCATCATGCAGTCGATCCACCACGCCTGCGTCGCCCACGGCGAGGAAAACGGTCGGATCAACTACGTCAAGGGCGCCAACATCGCCGGCTTCGTCAAAGTTGCCGATGCCATGCTGGCCCAGGGCGTCGTGTAACGGCTGCGCCCGCCGCCAAGCCTCAGCCAGAAAGACAAAGCCCCCGTCGGATCGTCCGGCGGGGGCTTTTGTTTTGTTGCGCGAGACTCCGCGCGGCAATCGCCTACCAGTAGTTCTCCACCGCCACCTGGCCGGGCCTGCGCGTCATCGCCAGGTTCAGATCACGCGCTTTCAGCACTGCTCGGGTGTCCTCGATCATTTGCGGATTACCACAGAGCATGATCCGCGAATGCTCGGGCGTCAGCTGCAGATCGGCGGCGCGCTCCAGTTCGCCGTTCTCGATCAGCGTGGTGATGCGCCCGTGCAGCGCACCGGGTATCTGTTCGCGCGTTACCACCGGCAGGTACAGGAGCTTCGAGCCCAGACCTTCCAGGTAGTCGCGTTGCGGCAGTTCGGCGATCAGCTGCTGATAGGCCAGCTCACGCGCCTCGCGCACGCTGTAGGCCAGAATGATGCGCTCGAAGCGCTGCCAGGCCTCGAAGTCCTGCAGGATCGACAGAAACGGGGCGATCCCGGTGCCGGTGGCCAGCAGCCATAGGTCACGGCCATCGAGAAAGCGATCCAGCGTCAGGAAGCCGAAGGCCTGCTTGTCCACCAGCAACTCGTCACCCACCTCAAGCCGGCTCAGCTCGCTGGTGAATTCGCCGTCCGGCACGACAATGGAAAAGAAATCGAGAAACTCGTCGTGCGGCGCCGACACCATCGAATAGGCACGCCAGACGATACAGCCGCTTGGCTTGCGCACACCGAGGCGGGCGAACTGCCCGGCGGTGAAGCGAAAACCGGGATCGCGGCTGGTACGCAGAGTGAACAGGTTAGGCGTCAGCGTCTGCACCTCTAGCAGGCGCTGGCGGGTGAACTTCTCTTCGCTGGCGGTCATACTTCGCTCCCTCCGAGCATCTTCGGGCCCACTGCACGCAGCGCCCGTATGAATCCTTGATACTCCTTTCCGACGCTTACAAACACCGCCAGTTCTCATGCCTATTCTCGACACCCCTTATGCAAGCCTCGACCTGATCCGTCAGCCGGAGCAGCCCAACGAGCCGCTGCAGGCCTTCGATGCCGCCGACGAATACCTGCTGGCCCAGCTGCATGAGCAGGGATTTCCAGCGGCCACGCGAGTGCTGATCCTCAATGACAGCTTCGGCGCCCTGGCTTGCTCGCTGGCCGCACACGTCGCGGTCACCAGCAGCGGCGACTCGCACCTCGGCCACCTGGCATTGCAAAAGAACCTGGCACGTAACGAGCTGCCCGCCGAGCGCGTGCGCTTCGTACCTGCCAGCGAGGTCGCCCAGGGCCCGTTCGACCGGGTGCTGATTCGCGTACCGAAAACCCTTGCCCTGCTGGAAGAACAGCTGATCCGCCTGCGCGGCCAGCTGGCGCCCGGCGCGCAGGTGATCGCTGCGGCGATGATCAAGCACCTGCCGCGCGCCGCCGGTGATCTGCTGGAGCAGTACATCGGCCCGGTGCAGGCCTCGCTGGCGGTGAAGAAGGCACGTCTGCTCAGCGCAACGCCGAGCGCGAAACCGGCGCCGCAGTCACCCTACCCGACCCGCTACCAGCTCGATCAGCCGAAGCTCGAACTGCTCAACCACGCCAACCTGTTCTGCCGCGAAGGCCTCGATATCGGCACCCGCGCCTTCCTGCCACATCTGCCGCAGGCACTCGGTGCGCTGCGCGTCGCCGATCTCGGCTGCGGCAACGGCGTGCTCGGCATCGTCTACGCGCTGGGCAATCCGCAGGCGGAACTGACATTGGTGGACGAGAGCTACATGGCTGTGCAGTCGGCACGGGAGAACTGGCAGGCAATCCATGGCCAGCGTCCGGTCGAGATTCGCGCCGGCGACGGCCTGGCCGAGCAACCGCCTGCCTCGCTGGACCTGGTGCTGTGCAATCCGCCGTTCCACCAGCAGCAGGTGGTCGGCGACTTCCTCGCCTGGCGCATGTTCACCCAGGCCAAGGCGGCGCTGGCCAAGGGCGGCGAGCTGTGGATCGTCGGCAATCGCCACCTTGGCTATCACCTCAAACTCAAGCGCCTGTTCGGCAATGCCGAACAGGTCGCCGCCACACCGAAGTTCGTCATTCTGCGGTCGATCAAGGCATGAGCGAGGCGCCGGTCCGCCTCAGCATCCGGCAGTTCGCCGCGCGCTGCGGCCTGTCCGCCGATACGCTGCGCTATTACGAAAAGATCGGCGTGCTACGGCATGTCGCTCGGGACGCCAGCGGCTTTCGCGTCTATGGCCCGCGCGACCTGCAGTGGATCGGCTTCATCCTGCGCCTGAAAGACACCGGAATGGCGCCGGACGACATCATCCGCTACGCCGAACTGCGCGAGTGCGGCGATACCACCCTGGCAGCGCGCCAGGCGTTGCTTGAGCAGCATGCTGCCAGGCTGCACGAACGCATCCAGCGCGACCATCAGCATCTCGACGCATTGCAGGCGAAGATCGCGCTGTATCGGCAGCAAACTTCCGCTTGACCTGGAGTCGACTCCAACCCGCAGGCTTTCCTCTGACCTATTGAGAGGAAAGCTCCATGTCTGTATCAGCCCGCTACACCGAAGGCCTGGCCAAGCTCGACGAGATCGACGGCGAGGCCGGGCGCAAGGTCATCGACAGCCTGCAAGCCATTGCGCCGGACCTGGCGCGCTACGTGATCGAATTTCCCTTCGGTGACATCTACCAACGCCCCGGCCTCGACCTGGCCCAGCGTGAGCTGGCGACCGTGGCGGCGCTTACCGCGCTCGGCCACTGCCAACCGCAGTTGGCCGTGCACGTTCACGGCGCGCTAAACGTCGGCTGCACGCCGGAACAGATCGTCGAGGTGGTCATTCAGATGGCGGTTTACGCCGGCTTCCCGGCCGCGCTCAACGGCATGCACACGGTCAAGGCGGTGTTTGCCGAACGGGGCCTTTTGCCAGATGCGTGATCGGCAAACCAGCACACCACGTGGCTAAGCCGGCCGACAACAGGTTCTGTACCCTGGCGCAGTGGCGGTTGGTGGGCTAGCCCACCAACCGTACGGACATCGCAGCCGCCGTCGAAGGCGCGTTACAGCACCTTGTCCAGGGTGATCGGCAGATCCCGCACGCGTTTGCCCGTCGCGTTGTAGATCGCATTGGCCACCGCCGCCGCCACGCCGACAATGCCGATCTCGCCCACGCCTTTGGACCCGAGGTCGTTGACAATCTCGTCGTGTTCCTCGACGAAGATCACGTCGATCTCGGGAATGTCCGCGTTCACCGGGATGTGGTACTCGGCAAGGTTGTGATTCATGTAGCGGCCGAGCCTATGATCGATCAGCGTCTCCTCGTGCAGCGCCTGGCCGATGCCCCAGACCACGCCGCCGACGATCTGGTTGCCGGCGGTCTTCGGGTTGACGATGCGGCCCGCAGCAATCGCGCTGACCACACGGCTGACCTTGATGGTGCCAAGGTCCTCGTCGACGCGTACCTCGACGAACACCGCCGAATGGGTTCCCGTCGCCCAGGCGTCGCGCTTCTCATCCGGCTTGACGCTGGCTTCGGCTTCCAATGCGCCGCTGACCTGGACGATATCGCGCAGGGCCACGGCATGCTCGCCGGATTTCAGCCGCAGTTGGCCATCGGCGAACTCCACCGCGTCCAGGCTCGCCCCGGTGAACGGCGAGGCCGGCGACTGCTGCACGGCGTCCAGCAGCTTCTGCCGCAGGCCGGCGCAGGCGCGCTGCACCGCACTACCGACCGAGGACACGGTGGCCGACCCGCCTTCCAGCGGTGCCTGCGGCAGGCTGGAATCGCCGAGGCGGAACTCCACCTCGGCCATCGACAGGCCCATCGCATCGGCGGCGATCTGGGTCATCGCGGTGTAGGTGCCGGTGCCGATATCGGCGGTGGCGCTGGTTACCAGCAGCCTGCCGTCCGCGTCGATGCAGGCGCGGGCACTTGCCGGCATCTGCATCGCCTCCCAGACACCGGTGGCCATGCCCATGCCGACCAGCTGATGGCCGTCGCGCAGACTGCGTGGCTGCGCCGCGCGCCGCGACCAGCCGAAACGCTCGGCTCCCTGCTGGTAGCAGGCACGCAGCTCCTTGCTGGAATAGCGCTTGCCCTCGTTGCCGTTGATGTCGGTGTAGTTGCGCAGGCGCAACTCCAGCGGGTCGATGCCGACTTCATGGGCCAGCTCGTCCATCGCGCACTCCAGCGCATAGACGCCGATGGTCGCGCCCGGGGCGCGCATGTCCAGCGGGGTATAGACGTCCAGCGGTGCCAGGCGGTAGCCGAGGCGCACGTTGTCGCAGGCGTAGAGCATGCCGGACCACTCCACCTCGTGCTCGGTGAAGTCCTCGAAGCGCGAGGTCTGGCCGATGGCCTTGTGCTCAATGGCCCGCAGCCGTCCTTCGCCATCTGCCGCGAGCTTCAGCTGTTGGAACGTGCGCGGGCGATAGCCAAAGGTGAACATCTGCTGCCGAGTCAGTTCGACGCGCACCGAGGCCTTCAGCTTGAGTGCGGCCATCACCGCCAGCGGCAGCTGATATTGCGGGCGCAGGCCGGAGCCGAAGGCACCGCCGACGAAGGGCGCAAGCACGCGAATCTTGCCTTCCATGTCGAAGACCTGTTCCAGATAGCGCTGGCAGTTCTGCACGCCCTGGGTCTTGTCGTAGATCAGCAGCTCCCCGCCCGGCTGGTACTGGACGATGGAAGCATGCGGCTCCATGGGGTTGTGGTGTTCCACCGGGGTTTCGTACTCACGGTCGATGCGCTTTGCCGCCGCCGAGAACGCCGAGTCGAAATCACCACGCGGCTCGGGCAGCTCGGCAGGCGCATCGTGGGCCTGGTCGCGCACGACCTGCAGATCGGTCTGGTGCGCCTCGACGTCGTATTCGATGCGCACCAGGCTCGCGGCGTGGCGCGCCAGCGCCTGGGTCTCGGCGATGACCAGCGCCAGTGGCTGGCCACTGTAGAGCACGCGGTCGTTGTACAGCGGTCGGAACGGCGAACCGTCGGCGGCATCGTCGTCTTCGTAGGGCTCGTCGTAGCTGGCGACAGGCGGGCGGTTCTGGTGGGTCAGCACCAGCCGCACGCCGGGCAACGCTTCGGCTGCGGAGGCATCGATACGCGTGATCCGGCCGCGGGCGATGCTGCTGGAGACCACGGCGCCGTAGAGCAACCCCGGCACCTCGGCCTCAGCGGCGTAACACGACTTGCCGGTGACCTTGAGCGGACCGTCGACACGGTCCAGCGGCTTGCCCAGTGGAGAGTTGGCGCTGTTCATCGGACGGTTCCTCCGGCGGCTTCGGTCAGTGCACGCACGATGGCGCGCCGAGCCAGGTCGATCTTGAAAGCGTTGTCGGCGAGTGGCTGCGCGCCTTGCAGCAGGCAATCAGCCGCGGCGGCGAAGCAATCTGGTTCGGCACGCTTGCCGCTGAGCAGTTCTTCGGCTTCTTCCAGGCGCCAGGGTTTGTGCGCCACGCCACCGAGCGCGATACGCCCGCGGCGGATGACGTCGCCATCCATCTCCAGCGCCGCCGCAACGGACACCAGAGCGAAGGCGTAGGAGGCGCGGTCACGCACCTTGAGATAGGCGCAGTGGCTGGCAAAACCTTCCACCGGCAGCTCGATGGCGGTGATCAGCTCGCCCTCGACGAGTACGTTGTCCTGCTGCGGCTGGTCGCCGGGCAGCCGGTGGAAGTCCACCAGTTCCAGGCGTCGCTTGCCGTGCGGCCCCTCCACATGCACCCGGGCATCCAGCGCCGCCAGCGCCACGCACATGTCCGACGGATGCACGGCGACGCAGTGTTCGCTGGCACCGAGAACCGCGTGTATGCGATTGCGTCCGTCACGCGCGCTGCAACCGGAGCCGGGCTCACGTTTGTTGCAGGGCGTGGCGGTGTCGTAGAAGTAGTAGCAACGGGTGCGTTGCAGCAGGTTGCCGCCGGTGCTGGCCATATTGCGCAGCTGCGGCGAAGCCCCGGCGAGAATCGCCTTGCTCAGCAGCGGGTAGCGCTGTTCGATCTGCGGGTGCCAGGCCAGGTCGGCGTTGCTCACCAGCGCACCGATGCGCAGGCCGCCCTCGGCGGTCTGCTCGATCTCGCGCAGCGGCAGGCCGTTGATGTCGATGAGCTGGCCGGGTTGCAGCACATTCTCTTTCATCAGGTCGAGCAGGTTGGTGCCGCCGGCGATGTAGCGGCTCTGCGGCCCGTGCAGGGCGATGGCCTGGTCGATACGTTCGGGGCGCTGATAGCTGAACGGCGTCATTGCGCACCCTCCTGGCCGCGCAGCGTCGGCAGTGCGTCCTCGATGGCGGCGAGGATGTTGGGATAGGCGCCGCAGCGGCAGAGGTTGCCGCTCATGTGTTCGCGAATCTCATCGCGGCTGCTGGCACGGTTCTCCGCTGCTAGCCCGGCTGCCGAGCAGATCTGCCCCGGCGTGCAGTAGCCGCACTGGAAGGCATCGTGCTTGACGAACGCAGCCTGCAACGGATGCAGCGTCGCATCGCTGGCCAGGCCTTCGATGGTGGTCAGGCTGGCGCCGTCGTGCATCACCGCCAGGGTCAGGCAGCTGTTGATACGCCGACCGTCGAGCAGCACCGTGCAGGCACCGCACTGGCCGTGATCGCAGCCTTTCTTGGTGCCGGTCAGGCCGAGCTGGTCGCGCAGCAGGTCGAGCAAGGTGGTCCAGGGTTGCACCTGGAGCTCACGGCGTTCGCCGTTCAGCTCCAGGCTGATGGTGCAGGTCTGGCCTGCAGCTGAAGAATTTTCGCTCATGGCGGCCTCACGGTTTGGGCGTTGGTATGCGCTGTCCGTGCGTCTTGGGGTACGACTGGCGTGGTGCGAAAATCGTTCAGCCCTGCCGGTCGAGTGGCTGCCGCTGGCTGAGAGTCATCTCGCCGCGAACGACGTGGCGCCGCGCGGCCCGAGCCTGCCCGCGAATCGGCTCAGGTCACCCACGCGGCCCGTTACGGCGCGGCGCTGCGCTGCGCTGCGTTCACCAGACATTTGCTTCGTGCCGGTTTCCGGTAACCGCCACGACGATTGGCGTTCAGGCCTGCCGGCGATCATCGGGATGGTCGATGTCCTGCAGTACACCGGGATCGTTCAGGGCGAGCTCCAGTACCGGGTGCGCCGCGAAAAGCACCTGGGCACCGCGATCACCATCCAGCTGCAGCAGCGCATCGCGATGGGCGCTGCCGATGCCGCGCGGATGGCCGGGGCGGCCGTCATAGGTCGGCACAACCAGGTTGTCTTCGCGGATTGCAGCCGCGATCTCGCGCAGGGTCCACGGCTGCACATAGGGCATATCGGCCAGCGCCACCAGCCAGCCACGTCCTGCCGGCGCCTGGGCCACGGCCCGCGCAAGGCTATGGCCGAGCCCGCGGGATTCCAGCGCAAGCACCTCGCAGTCGGCAGCGTTGGCGCTCAGCCAGTCGCGCAGAGGCAGATTGTCTGCACGGGTCACCACCAGCAGCCGTTCAGCGACACCACGAAGGTTGGCCAGCGTGGCCGCCAGCACCGGCGGCGAAGACGCAGCAGCCAGGCTGGCCGCCAGCAACTTGTCCGCCCCACCGGCCGCGCGATAACGGCTGCCCTGCCCCGCGGCGAGAACGATGGCGCAGACGCCCGCTTCAGGCACAGCGCTGTTGTTCCGGCAACGCCTGGCTGACCAGAGCGCCGTTTTTCAGCGCAACCACTTCGGCCATCAAGGACAGCGCGATTTCCGCCGGTGTACGGCTGCCGATGGGCAAGCCGATGGGGCCGTGCAACCGCTGCACCTGGCGCTCGCCGAGGCCCAACGACAGCAGGCGCGCCTTGCGCTTTTCGCTGTTGGCCCGCGAGCCCAGCGCGCCGACGTAGAAAGCCTCCGATTGCAGCGCGGTAAGCAGTGCCATGTCGTCCAGCCGCGGGTCGTGGGTCAGCGCGACGATGGCGGTGTGCGCATCCGGCTCGATGGCCACCACGGCATCGTCCGGCATGCCGGGCACGAAGCGCACGGCGGCCGCATCCCAATCGTGGGCATAACCTTCGCGCGGGTCGCAGATCAGCACCTCGAAGCCGAGGCCGTGGGCCAGGTCGGCGACATAACGCGACAGCTGCCCGGCGCCGATCATCAGCAGGCGCCAGGCCGGGCCGAATGGGGCGCGCAGGGTATGGCCATCGAACTGCAGCGCGGCGTCGCGGCCGGCGGTTTGCAGCGTTACGTCACCACTGGCGATATCCACGCAGCGCAGCAGCCGCTCGTGTGCGGCGCAGCGCCGCAGCAGCTCGTCGATCCAACCGGCATCGCGCAATGGCTCCTGCAGCAGGCGCAGGGTGCCACCACAGGGCAGACCGAAACGCGCGGATTCTTCCTTGCTCACGCCATAGGTGATCAGCTGGCAGGTCGACGGTGGCTGGTCAGCCATGACCCGGGCGAGCAGATCGTCCTCGACGCAGCCGCCAGACACCGAGCCTTCAACGCGGCCATCGCCGCGCAGCGCCAGCAGCGAACCCACCGGACGTGGCGCACTGCCCCAGGTTTCCAGCACCGTGTAGAGCACCACCGCGTGGCCGTCGCGCAACCAGTCGCGGGCGCGCCGCAGCACCGCCAGATCGACACTGTCCATCGTTCTCCTCGGCTCTAGCCAGTTGCCGCCGGGACTTCCGGCAATGCAAGGAGTGACCGATCCGGGACGAGGTTAGTTCGTCGCCGGCACCAGCATGGCGTCGGCCACCTCGCGCCGCTTGCCCCGTCCGGCCAGACGCTCCACCAGGCTCAGGGCGAATTCCAGGGCGGTCGCCGGGCCCTGACTGGTGATGCAGTTGCCGTCCACCACCACCGGCTGGTCGAGGAAATGTGTGCCGGTGAGGTTGTCGCTCATGCCCGGATAGCAGGTCACCTGGCGGCCTTTGAGCACGCCGTAGGGATGCAGCGCGACCGCCGGTGCGGCGCAGATCGCGGCGAAATCGAGCCCGGCACGGGCCTGCTGGCGAACACGCTCGGCCAGCGGCTCCAGCTCGCCGAGGGTCTTCGCGCCCGGCATGCCGCCGGGCAGCACGATCAGGTCAAAATCCTGCGCCAGCACGTCGAGCAGCATGGCGTCGGCGGTGATCCGGGTACCGCGCGCGCAGGTCAGCATGCGCCGCTCTTCGGCACTGGCGACCAACACCTCGAACTCGGCACGCCGTAGCACGTCGATCAGGGTGATGGCCTCCAGGTCTTCGGAACCGTCGGCGATCGGAATCAGGACTCGTTTGCTCATGGCCTTCACCTGCTCAATGGAAATTCAACCGCGCTGCCGCCCGGTGTAAGATGCGCGGCTTTTGCGATGACACGCGAATCGCCCGCCAGAGGCGACAGCCCTCACACTGACCGGCACATAGAGGATCGACCATGCTGGAAAAGCTATTTCAACTCAAGGCGCACAACACCACGCTGCGCACCGAGGTCCTGGCCGGTATCACCACCTTCCTGACGATGGCCTACATCCTCTTCGTCAACCCGAGCATCCTCGCCGAAACCGGCATGGATCACGGCGCGGTGTTCGTTGCCACCTGCCTGGCCGCGGCCATCGGCTCGGCGATCATGGGCCTGGTTGCCAACTACCCGATCGCGCTGGCGCCGGGCATGGGTCTGAACGCCTTCTTCACCTACACCGTCGTGCTGACCATGGGCTACACCTGGCAGACTGCGCTGGGTGCGGTGTTCCTCTCGGGCGTGATCTTCTTCGGCCTGTCGATCTTCAAGATCCGCGAGTGGATCATCCACAGCATTCCGCTGGCCCTGCGTGCCGGCATCGCCGCGGGTATCGGCCTGTTCCTGGCGATCATCGCGCTGAAGAACGCCGGCATCGTCGTCGACAACCCGGCCACACTGGTCGGCCTCGGTGACCTCAGCGCCGGCGGCCCGCTGCTGGCCTGCCTGGGCTTTTTCCTGATCGCCGCGCTGGCCTATCGCCAGGTCACCGGTGCGGTGATGATCGGCATTCTGGTGGTCACTGGCCTGTCGATCCTGCTCGGCCTGTCGCAGCTCAACGGCGTGGTGTCGATGCCGCCGTCGCTGGCGCCGACCCTTATGCAGCTGGACATCATGGGCGCGCTGGATATCGGCCTGATCAGCGTGATCTTCGCCTTTCTCTTCGTCGACCTGTTCGACACCTCCGGCACCCTGATCGGCGTGGCGCAGAAGGCCGACCTGCTGGACAAGGACGGCAAGATGCCGCGCCTGGGCCGCGCCCTGCTGGCTGACAGCACCGCAACCATGGCCGGCGCCGCACTGGGCACCTCGACCACCACCAGCTACATCGAGTCCGCCGCCGGTACCGCCGCCGGTGGCCGCACCGGCCTGACCGCCTGCGTGGTCGCCCTGCTGTTCCTGCTCAGTCTGTTCTTCGCCCCGCTGGCCGGTGCCGTGCCGGCCTACGCCACCGCACCGGCGCTGCTGTTCGTCGCCGTACTGATGATGAGCAGCCTGGCCAACATCGACTGGGACGACCTCACCGTCGCCGCACCGGTCGTGGTTGCCGCGCTGGCCATGCCGCTGACCTTCTCCATCGCCAACGGCATTGCCTTCGGCTTCATCGCGTGGACGGCGATCAAGCTGCTGGCCGGCCGCTGGCGCGAGCTAAGCCCGGCGATGTGGATTCTCTCGGCGCTGTTCGTGGTCAAGCTGGGCTGGTTCGCCGGCTGATCGCAGCGTAGGGTGGATGACGCTTTTCTCATCCACCCTACGCTGCGGTAACGGTGGATGGATGAAGCGCCAGCTGCGCGCCCCGATTCACCCTACGATTTACCTACCTTTCCAAGAGTCTTCATGAGCGCTCCGCAATTCGACCCCGCCACCTACGACGCCCAACTCGCCGAGAAAGCCGCCCGGCTGGTGGAACTGCTGGCGCCGTTCGATGCACCGGCACCGGAAGTCTTCGACTCGCCCCGCGAGCATTACCGCCTGCGCACCGAATTCCGCCTGTGGCGCGAGGAGGGCCAGCGCCACTACGCAATGTTCGAGCAGGGCGACAAGCACAAAGCCATTCTGATCGACGACTTCCCCATCGCCAGTCGCCGCATCAACGAGCTGATGCCGCAGCTGAAGGCTGCCTGGCAGGCGTCGGAAGTGCTCAGCTTCAAACTGTTCCAGGTCGAATTCCTCACCACCCTGGCCGGCGATGCGCTGATTACCCTCGCCTACCACCGCCCGCTGGACGATGCCTGGCAGCAGGAGGCAGAAAAGCTAGCCGAAGCGCTGGGCGTCAGCATCGTCGGCCGCTCCAAGGGCAAGCGCATCGTCATCGGTCGCGATTACGTGGAGGAACAGCTGGCGGTCGCCGGGCGACCCTTCCGCTATCGCCAACCGGAAGGGGCCTTCACCCAGCCCAACGGCGAGGTCTGCCAGAAGATGCTGAACTGGGCCTTCGAGGCGCTCGGTGAGCGCGACGACGACCTGCTCGAACTCTACTGCGGCAACGGCAACTTCACCCTGCCGCTGGCCACCCGCGTGCGCCGCGTGCTGGCCACCGAGATCAGCAAGACCTCGGTCAACGCCGCGCTGGCCAACATCGCCGACAACGGCATCGACAACATCGAGCTGGTGCGTCTCTCAGCCGAGGAGCTGACCCAGGCGCTGAACGAGGTGCGCCCGTTCCGCCGCCTGGCCCATATCGACCTGAAGAGCTACGACTTCGGCAGCATCTTTGTCGACCCACCGCGCGCCGGCATGGACCCGGACACCTGCGAACTGGCCCGTCGCTTCGAGCGCATCCTCTACATCTCCTGCAACCCGGAAACCCTGGCGCAGAACATCGCCCAGCTGGCCGATACCCACCGCATCGAGCGCTGTGCGCTGTTCGACCAGTTCCCCTACACCCACCACATGGAGTCCGGGGTGCTACTGGTTCGCAAATGATCGCCGAGTGAACGTCGGCCACCCGTCGACGTTCCACATCCGTAACCATTCAGCCGTTACGGAGCTGCAACCATGCTGGTCTTCGACCCGATCTATACCGACGGCCTGGCGCAGATTTCCTACCTGGTGGGCGACAGCAAGGCCGCAGTCGCCGCAGTGATCGACCCGCGACGCGACGTCGATATCTACCTCGATCTGGCCCGCGAGAAAGGGCTGCGCATCGCCTATGCCATCGAAACCCATATCCATGCCGACTTCGTCTCCGGTGCCCAGGCGCTGGCCGAACGCAGCGGCGCCGAGATCATCGGTGGCTGCTCGGCGAACTACGGTTTCGAGCTGCGTCAGGCTGCCGACGGCGAGGTGCTGGAACTCGGCCAGGTCAGCCTGGAAATCATCTACTCGCCCGGCCACACGCCGGAACACATCTCGCTGCTGCTGCGCGACGGCCAGCAGGGCGATGAGCCCTTCGCCCTGTTCACCGGCGACACCCTGTTCAACCTCGACGTCGGCCGCCCCGACCTGCTCGGCGAGGACAGCACCAAGCAACTGGCCGCGCAGCTCTACGCCACGCTGTTCACCCGCTACCTGCCGCTCGGTGAGCGTGTCGAGATCTACCCCTGTCACGGCGCGGGCTCGGCGTGCGGCAAGTCGATCGGCGACCGGCGGCGCTCCACGCTTGGCAACGAGCTGTTGTTCAACCCGGCGCTCAACCAGCGGCGCAACGAGGCCGAATTCATCGACTGGCTGCTCAGCGGCATGCCCGAGCCGCCGCGTCACTACGCGAGGCTGAAGAAGCTCAACGTGCGCCCGGCTGCACGCATGCACGGCCCGTCACTGCCGGCGCCGCTGTCGCCGGAAGAATTCGCCGAGCGCAGCGCCGACCACAGCGCCGTGCAACTGGTCGACCTACGCTCGATCCTCGCCTTCGGCGGCGGCCATGTGCCCGGCGCGCTGAACATCGCCCTGCAGAACGAATTCGTCAGCTGGGCCGGCTGGATGCTCGACGATCAGCGACCGATCTACCTGATCGGTGAGGACAGCGAGCAGATCTACCAGGCCACGCTGCAGCTGTATCGGATCGGTCTTGATCGGGTGGAAGGCTATCTGCGCAACGGCATGACCGACTGGCAGAACGCAGGCCTGCCCCTGGCCAGTGTCGGCCAGTGGACGGTGCACGAGCTGAACCGGCGCCGCGACGATACCGAGGTCCAGGTACTCGACGTGCGCCCCCCCGAGGAGGTCGAGCAAGGCCGCGTACCCGACGCCCGCCACGCCTTCGTCGCCCATCTGCCCGAAGGACTGGAGCAACTGGACAAGAACAGGACCGTGGCGACCTATTGCGGCAGCGGCTACCGCGCCTCGATCGCAGCCAGCACCCTAAAGCGCGAGGGTTTCCGCGACGTGGTAAACGTGCCCGGCTCGTGGATCGCCTGGCAGAAGCACGATCTGCCGGTGGCGGAGCGCTAAGCCCGCCGCGGGGCAACCCGCCAAGGGTGGAAAACGGCCGACGGCCTTTTCGACTGCCCAGGCGCTTCCGCCCGCCGGATAAAGGCTATGCCGTTATCCGGCGGACGCTGCGTCAAATCATGCAAACCAGGGCCTTTTGCATCTCAGTACTCCACCTGCAATTCGGCGCTGCGCGGTTCGGCCTGACAGGCCATTGCCCAGCCCTGACGCACTTCGCTCTCGCTCAACACCTGATTGCTGCGCATGCTTACGCTGCCTTCCAACACCCGGCACTTGCACGCGGCGCAGACGCCCGAGCGGCAGGCGCTCGGCGCGGCTGACGTCGAGCAGGAAGGCCAGCGGAATCAGCAGCAGGTTCAGCAGCACCAACTGGCGAAACGCAGCCTCGCCCCGATAGGCGGCCTTGAGGCCGGCGGCGGAGTAGCCGGCGGCATACCAGATGCGCGCCAGCCCGCTGCGCCCTTTCATGACCGCACCACCAACCGGCACGTCAACGCTTGCCGCGTCATCGCTCATCACGCGGGCCGACTTAGATGACATCGCAGCGCATCTGGCTGAACGTGCCGTGGGCAGTTAGCAGACGTTGCCAGTCGTGCTCCGGCATGCTCTGGCGATGACGCTTGAGCTGGCGCAGGTCATGCCGTGCCGCGGCGCTACGACGTAGCCGGCGACGGCTCTTTTCCAGATCGAGCAGGGCGACCTCGACCCGGGTCGCGTCACCTTCGCCGTGAACCTTGAGGAAGATGTGCTTGGGATAGCAGCAGCCGTGCTGCCAGCGCGCCTGGTGGATGCGACCGAGGCTAATTCCGACCGCTGTCAGCATGCGTTCCTGTACCGCAGGACCGAAGCGCTTGCTCAAGCCCTGTTGATACCAGTCCTCCAGGCTGACGAAGCCTTCCAGCTCCGCCGTCACCAGCAGCGCCTGCCACTGGCCGGCCTGTTGTCGCGTGCCGCAGTAGACCAGTTCCGGCACCTGCACGCCGAGCCGGGCGAATGCTTGCAGCGCCTGCAATTCGCGCAGCACCGTGGGCCGGCCGAACGGATGCAGCAGCGAGCGATACAGGTGGCCAATCTGCCGTTTGCAGTACAGCAGCGGCTGCTGCGGATCGCGCAGCCGTATCCGTTGCACACCGCTTTCGCCGGCGCGGCGCTGGTTAGGTTCCTCGACCCATTCGCCCTGGGTGTTCCACCAGCGCTGGAAGGTGCTGGTACGCGCTTCGCGGGCCGGCAGTACGAGTGGTCGGCTCATGTTCAGCCCCGCTTGCGCAGCACGTAGACCCGCCACATGGCGTAGCCCGGGAGAAAGTCATTACGGTCGAGGATGTCGAAGCCGGCCTCGGCGAACTCCGCCTCGATCACCGAACGGGCGACGACGAAGCGGTTCTGGTTGTCCTTCGCCGGCCGGCGGCGCTCCAGGCGCTTGCGCTTCCAGGCCTTGTAGTTGCCATCGACCCACAGCGAGACGATCAGCGTGTCACGGGTGACGCGGTGGAACTCACGCAGCATCGCCAGCCGGTGCTCAGGGTCGGCGATGTGGTGCAGTAGGCGCATGCAGAAGATGTTGTCTACCGCGTTGTCACCCATGTCGATGGCGAAGGCGGAGGTCTGAAAGGTCTCGACCCGCTTGAGCACTTCCAGCGAATGCGCCGATTCGGCGATCGCCAGCATGTCGGCGGAGTTGTCGGCGGCAAAGATCATCCGGCTTGGGTGCTCGGCCAGCAGCGGCCAGAAGCGCCCGGCGCCGCACGGCAGGTCCAGCACCAGATCAGGATCGCCGGCGATCTTCAGTGCGCGGCGCGCCATCTGCTCGTCACGCCAGTGCGACAGCCGCCGGGCCGGGCCATCCTGATGCTTGTGCAGGTATTCGTAGGCGTGCTGGCGGTCGTACTTGCGCGAGAACTCCAGTTCGATAGGGCTCGATGTGGTCATGGCGGGCATTCCGGTTGGAAACGGAACGCCAAACTAACCAAGCAGACATCAAGGGCACGTCAACGGGATGTGAAAAAAACGTCAAACCGCGCCGTCATGAAAGCGCACCTGAAAACAGCTGCCCTGCGGTTGCCGCGGCACCACACCTACCTGCCAGCCCTGGTGCGCGCAGATCCGCTTGACCAGCGACAACCCCAGCCCCAGCCCTTCGCCGCGCCCCTCGGCACCCCGCACGAACGGCTGGAACATGCGCTCCTGCTCCGCCAGGGGAATGCCCACGCCGCTGTCCTCGACGCGAAAGCCACCTTCGTCGAGGACCAGCCGCACCGTGCCGCGGTCGGTGTAATGCAGTGCGTTGCGCAGCAGGTTAGACATCACCGTGCCGAGCAGGGTGTGGTTGTAGACGCCGCGGTCCTCGCCCTCCTCCAGCAGCTCGAAGGCCAGGCCCTTCTCCGCCAGCAACGGTGCCCAGCGCTCGCTCTGCTCGGTCGCCACGCTCCGCAAGCTGGCGTCGCCGGCCAAGGACGTCTGTTGCGGACGCGCCCGCGCCAGCATCAGGAAGGTTTCCACCAGCTCGTGCATTTCCCGCGCGGCGCGCTGGATGCGCGCCAGCGGTCGCTGCGCAGCTGGCGACAGCTCGGCCTGCTGCTCGAGCAGCTCGCAGGCGCCGAGCACCACCATCAACGGGGTGCGCAGTTCATGGCTGACATCGGCGGTGAATAGCCGCTCGCGCTCCAGGGTCTGGCGCAGCTGGCCGAGGGTGCTGTCGAACGCCGCGGCCAGATGGCCGACCTCGTCATCGGGATACTGCAGGGCCAGCGGCGGCGCCAGCGGATGCAGCTGGTCGCGGTGGCGCACCTGGTTGGCCAGGCGACTGACCGGCGCCAACACCCGGTTGGCCATCAGCCGCCCCAGCGCCCAGGCGCCGAGCACGCTGAGCAGAAAGCCGGCCAGCACGACGTTGAACAGCGCATCTTCACGGGCCTCGAACTCGTGCTGCTCCTGCACCAGCACGTAGCGGTCAGCGCCGACATTACGCACATAGACGTAGTAGGCATCGTCACCGCGAACCAGCTCGGTGAACCCCTCGCCGAGCCCGGCAAACGCCTTTGGCATCGGGTGCTCGGGCAGATGCGAGGCGAAGAAGTGGGTGCTGGTATCCAGCTGCGGTGCCCGTCCCTTTGGCAGGTCCTCGTTGAGCACGATGTCCAGGTCGCGACTCAGCTCCTCGGTGACCAGCTGCTCTTCGATGAAGTGCACGACGCCGACGATGCCGAGGGCGAACGCACCGCTCACCACCAGCGTCATCAGCGTGAAGGCGATGACGATCCGCCGCGCCAGCGGCTGCTTAGCGAGCATCGCAGTCCTCCGCCAGGCGGAAACCAAGGCCGTGCACGGTATGCAGCAACGGCTTGGCGAACGGCTTGTCGAGCACCTGGCGCAACTGGTGGATATGGCTGCGCAACGCATCGCTGTCCGGCACGTGATCACCCCAGACGGCATCTTCCAGCGCTTCGCGGCGCACCACCGCCGGGCTGCGCTGCATGAGGATCGCTAGCAGCTTGTGGCCGATAGGGTTGAGGCGAATCGGCTGGCCACCACGACTGGCTTCCAGGGTGTCCAGGTCGTAGCAGAGATCGGCCACCTGCAGCTGCCGGCGACGCGATCCCTGGCAGCGCCGCAGGATCGCCTCGATACGGGCAACCAGCTCGGACAGCGCGAAGGGCTTGATCAGATAGTCGTCGGCACCGGCCTGCAGCCCCTTGATGCGGTCAGGCAGGGCATCGCGGGCGGTGAGCATGATGATCGGCGTATCGCGCCCGGCATCGTCGCGCAGGCGCTTGCACACCTGCAGCCCGTCGATGCCCGGCAGCATCAGGTCCAGCACGATCAGGTCGTAGTCCTGGGTGGCGGCCAGGTGCAGACCGCTGAGGCCATCCTGCGCGCAGTCGACCACGTAGCCCTTGAGCTCGAGGTAGTCCAGCACGTTGGCGAGAATGTCACGGTTGTCTTCGATGACCAGGATGCGCATCGCTGGGGTACTCGCTAGAAGTTTCGGAACGGCAGACGCTGCTTATTACGCCTGCGCGCGGCGCAGAACATAGCCGAGACGATGTGAAAAAAACGTCGCCTCGCCAGCCCCGCATTTAGCCCTGCGCGGCTTAAGACTGCCTTAAGTTTGCGCCCCAACAATCCGGCCCAGGCTTCTAACCGAGGTTCCCCGATGGAACTGCCCTGGGTCGATCACACCGATGTACTGGCACGCATTGGCCGCGAGCCTTCGCTCTGCCTGCAACTGGCGCAGGCAGACGCAGGCGAGCGGCGCACAGCGCTGGAAGACTTCATCCGCCAGCGTTTCGCCGAGCACTATCAGGCGCGGGTGCGTCATTTCATGCCCTGCCTGCTCGGCCTGCATGGCGACAATGGCGAGGTGCAGGGCGCGGTTGGCCTGCGCAGCGCCCGGCGCCGGCCGCTGTTTCTCGAACGCTATCTGGACGAGCCCATCGAGCAGGCCGTGAGCCAGCGCCATGGGCGTACGGTGCCGCGCGAGGAGATTGTCGAGGTCGGCAACCTCGCCGCCTTCGGCAATGCCTCGGCGCGCCTGCTGATCGTCGCGCTGACCGATCTGCTGGTCGCTCAGGGCTTTCGCTGGGTGGTGTTCACCGGCACGCCGGCACTGCTTAACAGCTTCCAGCGCCTGGCGCTCGATCCGCTGCCGCTGGGTCTGGCCGATCCGGCGCGCATGGGCGAGGAGCTGGCCGACTGGGGCAGCTACTACGCCTGCCGGCCGCAGCTGATGGCCGGCGAGATCCTGCCCGGCCACCAGCGCCTGCTGCAGCTCGGCCTCTATGCGCGGCTCGGCTATCAGCCGCTGTTCGACACCACGGAGGCGCCCCATGCAGCCTGCAGCTGAACGCTTCTGGACGACACTCGACCAGCACGCCGGCATCGCGCTGAGCGAAGGGCCGCGCCAACTGAGCTACGCCGAACTGCGCCATGAGGTGGCCGCGCGCGCCAGCCATCTGCAACAGCTCGGCGTGCAGCGCGTCGCCTTGGCGCTGGATAACGGTCTGGAGTGGGCGCTGTGGGACCTGGCCCTGCTGCGCGCCGGGCTGGTCTGCGTGCCGCTGCCAGCATTCTTTTCCGCGGCGCAGCAGGAGCACGTGCTGCAGCACGCCGGCACCGACTGTCTGATCGGCACCGCCAGCCCGCTCAGCGAGCGCTGCGGCTTCCAGCAGACCGCCAATGGCCTGCTGCAGCGCCAGCCGGATGCCGCAGCGTCGGTACCGGCCGGTACGCTGAAGATCACCTACACCTCCGGCACCACCGGCCAGCCCAAGGGCGTCTGCCTGGATGCCGAAGCGCAGCTGGCGGTGGCGGAGAGCCTGCGGCGGGCCAGCCTCCCCTGTGATGTGCGCCAGCATCTCTGCGTGCTGCCGCTGGCGACCCTGCTGGAAAACATCGCCGGGCTCTATGCGCCGCTGCTGGCCGGTGCACGGGTCGAGCTGCGCCCGCTGGCGGAGATCGGCTTCAGCGGTGCGGCGGGCTTCGAGCTGCAACGTTTGCTGGCCACGCTGCAGGCCAGCCAGCCGCACAGCCTGATCCTGCTGCCGCAGCTGTTGCTGGCTCTGGTCAGCGCCGCAGAGCAGGGCGTGCCGATGCCGACCTCGCTGCGCTTTATCGCGGTCGGTGGCGGTCGCGTCGCGCCGCAGCTGTTGGAGCGCGCCGAGCGGCTCGGCCTGCCGGTGTTCGAGGGCTACGGCCTGTCCGAATGCGCCTCGGTAGTCTGCCTGAACACACCCGAGGCGCGGCGCATCGGCACGGTCGGCCGGGCGCTGGCGCACGTCGAGCTGCGCTTGGCCGCCGATGGCGAGGTACTGGTGCGCGGCCCGCACATGCTCGGCTACCTCGGTGAGCCGGCGCTCGCTGGCGAGTGCTTGGCGACTGGCGATCTCGGCCATTTCGAGGACGGTTTCCTGGTCCTGCACGGGCGCAAGAAGCACCAGTTCGTCACCGCCTACGGGCGCAACGTCAACCCGGAATGGGTCGAGGCGGAGCTGGTGCAGCAGGCCCCCATCGCCCAGGCCTGGCTGCATGGCGAGGCACTGGCACAGAACGCCGCCGTGCTGGTGCCCAGACGCGGCGATTGCAGCGATGCCGAGCTGCGGGCGGCAGTCGAGCGGGTCAACGCCGGCTTGCCGGACTACGCCCGCGTGCACCACTGGCTGCGCGCCGCCGAGCCCTTCACCGCCAGCAACGGCCTGGTCACCGCCAACGGCCGGCTGCGTCGCAACGCCCTCTTCAACCATTACCAATCGGCGATCAACGCTCTTCCGTCCTGACTTTCGAGGTTCATCATGGGTTTCTTCGACCAGTTGCAACACCAGACCAATGCCGAGCGCGAATACCTGCTTGGCGCGCCGATCATCCACGCCGCGCTCGCCGGCACCGCGACCCGCGCGCAGTACATCGCCTTCCTGACTCAGGCCTACCACCACGTCAAGCACACCGTGCCGCTGTTGATGGCTTGCGGCGCGCGCCTGCCGGAACGACTGGAATGGCTGCGCGAGGCGATCGCCGAATACATCGAGGAAGAAATCGGCCATCAGGAATGGATCCTCAACGACATCCGCGCCTGTGGCGGCGATGCCGAGGCGGTGCGCCACGGCCAGCCGGCACTGCCCACCGAACTGATGGTCGCCTACGTCTACGACCGCATCGCGCGACACAACCCGGCGAGCTTCTTCGGCATGGTCAACGTGCTGGAAGGCACCAGCATCGCGCTGGCGACCCAGGCCGCCGGCGTGCTGCAGGACAAACTTCAGCTGCCGGCCAAGGCGTTCAGCTACCTGACCTCGCATGGCAGCATGGACATGGAGCACATCGAGTTCTTCAAGAGGCTGATGAACCGCCTCGACGACGAGGACGACAAGGCCGCCGTGGTGCACACCGCGCGCGTCGTCTACCGCCTCTACGGCGACATCTTCCGCAGCCTGAGCGCGCCGGAGCACGACCATGCAACTGCGTGACGCGCGCATCCTGCTGACCGGCGCCAGCGGCGGCATCGGCCAGGTGCTGGTCGAGCGGCTCTGCGCGAACGGCGCACGGCTGTTACTGGTGGGACGCGACAGTCTTGCCCTGGAAGCGCTGACGCGCCGCTATCCGGGGCAGGTCAGCCTGGTCTGCGCCGACCTCACCCAGCGCAGCGGCCGGCATACGGTGCTCGATGCCGCGCGGCGTTTCGGCGGCCTCAACTGCGTGATCAACGCCGCCGGAATCAACCAGTTCAGCCTGCTCGAACAGCAGGACGAGGATGCCATCGCCCGCCTGATCGGCGTCAACGTCACCGCCACGCTGCAGTTGACCCACCTGCTGCTGCCGCTGCTGCGCCAGCAACCGCAGGCGCTGCTGGTCAATCTCGGTTCAACCTTCGGCTCCATCGGCTACCCGGGTTTCACCGCCTACTGCGCCAGCAAGTTCGCCCTGCGCGGTTTTTCCGAGGCGCTGCGCCGCGAGCTGGCCGACAGTCACGTCAAGGTGCTCTACATCGCGCCACGCGCCACCCGCACGGCGATGAACAGTGCCGACGTGGTGGCGATGAACGACGCGCTGAAGGTGGAGATGGACGATCCGCAAGAAGTCGCCCGACAGATCGTCCATGCCATCGCCACGGAGCGCGAAGAGCTTTACCTCGGCTGGCCGGAAAAACTCTTCGTGCGCCTCAACGGCCTGCTGCCACGGCTGGTCGACCAGGCCCTGCGCAAACAGTTGCCGGTGATCAAACGCTTCGCCCGTGCTGAACAGCCGCTGCCACCCGCCCACCAATCCAACTCAACCGGAGAACACCCATGAAGCGCCTGCTCGGCCTTTGCGCACTGATGCTGGCCCTGGCTAGCCAACCCTCCTTCGCCCTCAGCCCGGCCGGCGAATCGTCGCTGCGCCAGATCCAGACCCGCTGGGCGGAAATCAACTACCAGCTGCCGGCGGCGCAGCGCGAAGCGGCCTTCGCCCGGCTCGCCTCGGAGGCCGAAAGCGCGGTGGTCGGCGAACCGCAGGCCGCCGAGCTGCATATCTGGCACGGCATCGTGCTCAGCACCTGGGCCGGCGCCAAGGGCGGGCTCGGCGCGCTAGGCCTGGTCAAGCAAGCTAAAGTCGAACTGGAAAAAGCCATCGAACTTGAGCCACAGGCGCTGGATGGCTCGGCCTACACCAGCCTCGCCAGCCTCTACTACCAGGTGCCCGGCTGGCCGATCGGCTTCGGTGACGAGGACAAGGCCGAGGCGCTGTTCAAGCAGGCGCTGGCGCTGAACCCGAACGGCATCGACCCAAACTACTTCCACGGTGATTTCCTGCTGCGTCAGAAACGCTACGGGGAAGCGCGCGCGGCGCTGGAAAAGGCCCTTGCCGCGCCCGACCGCGCGGGTCGTGAAGTCGCCGATGCCGGTCGCCGCGACGAAGCCCGCGCGCTGCTCGGCAAGGTCAAGGAAAAGCTGGAATAACCGGGTGCGGCGGCGTTGAATGCACAGCAATGCCGCGAACCCTTCAGGACGACAGGAACGACATGCGCATTCTGCTGGTGGAAGACGATCGCGCCCTCGGCGAGGGCATCCGCACCGCACTCAAGCCCGAGGGCTACACGGTGGACTGGCTGCAGGACGGCGCGAGCGCGCTGCATGCGCTGAGCCACGAGAGCTTCGAGCTGGCCATCCTCGACCTCGGTCTGCCGCGTATGGACGGTCTGGAAGTGCTCAAGCGCCTGCGCGCCAGCGCCAACCCGATCCCGGTGCTGGTACTCACCGCGCGCGATGCCACCAGCGACCGCATCGCCGGGCTGGATGCCGGCGCCGACGACTACCTGGTCAAGCCGTTCGACGTCGCCGAACTCAAGGCCCGCCTGCGCGCTCTGCTGCGGCGCAGCTTCAATCGCCCTGAGCCGGTACTGGAGTACCGCGGCATCCTGCTCGACCCGGTCAATCAGCAGGTCAGCTACCAGGGCACCCCGATCAACCTGCCGCGCAAGGAGTTCGTCCTGCTGCATGAGCTGATCGCCCAGCCCGGTCGCGTGCTGACCCGCGATCGACTGCAGCAGGTGCTCTACGGCTGGGACGAGGAAGTCGAGAGCAACGCGCTGGAGGTGCATATCCATCACCTGCGCAAGAAATTCTTCCCCGAACTGATCCGCACCGTACGTGGGGTCGGCTATTTGGTGGACAAATGCTGAGGCGCTCTATCCGCAACCGCACCCTGGTGCTGGTGCTCGGCATCCTGCTGCTGTCGCTGAGCCTGATTTCCTGGCGCAGTTATCGCGACGCCCGCCACGAGATCGAGGAGCTGTTCGACGCCCAGCTGGCGCACAGTGCTCGACTGGTACAGGGGCTGGTGATGCGCGACATGAATCCGCAGGCCCGCAATGCGCTGCAGCAGGCGCTGGACGCCGCGGTGAATGCGCGGCGCGATCAGGGCGTGCCGGGGCACGACTACGAAACCAAGCTGGGCTTTCAGGTCTACGCAACGGATGGCAGCAGCCTGTTGCAGTCAGCCGGCGCGCCGCACGGCGCCTTGCAGCGGCTGGCCGGCGCCGACTCCGCCTCACCCTTCAGCCATCTGAGCGGCGGCTATCACGACGTGCAGCTCGACGGCCATACCTGGCGGCTGTTCCTGCTGCACGACCGCGAGGACGATCTGTGGATTCTGCTCAGCGAGCGCGGCGACGTACGCGGCGAGCTGGTCGGCAAGATCGCCCGGCGCAGCCTGCTGCCCGACCTCATCGGCCTGCCGCTGCTGGCACTGCTGATCTGGCTGGCGGTGGGCTGGGGTCTGCGCCCGCTGGCGCACATGGCACAGCTGTTGAAGAGTCGCGATCCGGACAACCTCGCGCCGCTGCTGCTGGCGCCGCTGCCGCAGGAGCTGGAGCCGGTGGCCGCCTCGCTGAATCGCCTGCTGCAGCAGGTCAATCAACTGGTCGATCGTGAAAAACGCTTCATCGCCGACGCCGCCCATGAACTGCGCACGCCCCTGGCAGTGCTGCGCATCCATGCGCAGAATGCGCAACAGGCCGAGCAGCCGGAGGACCGTGAAGCCGCCCTGCAGCAACTGCTGACCGGCGTCGATCGCACCACCCGCGTGGTCACCCAGCTGCTCACGCTCGCTCGCCTGGAACCCAATGCGCAGCCGCGGCATCCACAGCAGCTGGACCTGCTGCCGCTGTGCCGCGAATGCCTCGCCGAGCTGACGCCGCTGGCCCTGGCGCGCGATCAGGAACTGACGCTGGAAGCTGACGACGTGGCCGATCACCGGCTTCCCGGCGATGCCGCCGCGCTCGCCACGCTGCTGCAGAATCTGGTCGGCAATGCCCTGCAGTACACGCCCGAAGGCGGGCAGATTCAGGTCAGCCTCCAGACCATGGAAAACGGCGTCAGCCTGCGCGTGGATGACAGCGGTCCGGGCGTGCCGGCAGCGCAGCGCGACAAACTGTTCGAGCGCTTCTACCGCCAGGGCGACGGCCAGGGCGCGGGGCTCGGCCTAGCCATCGTCGCGCGCATCGCCGAACTGCACGGCGCGACCATCGAACTGGCGGACTCACCGCTCGGCGGGTTGCAGGTCGCCGTGCACCTGCCCCGCCAGCCACACCACTAGCCCAGACCGACCAGCGGCGAGCTGCCGCGACCGCCCGCCGCAGGCGCAACGGGCATTCGCTAAGGTTCGCTTAAGGCTGGCGCCCTAGACTGCCGACATTCCCCTACTCGGAGTGTGTGAAATGACTGCATCGAACCCTCTGGCACGCTACGGTCGCCTGAGCATCACCCTGCACTGGCTGATGCTGCTGTTGATCGCAGCGGTCTACGCGACCATCGAACTCAAGGGCAATTTCGCCAAGGGCAGTGAACCGCGCGAACTGCTCAAGCACTGGCATTTCATGCTCGGCCTGACGGTGTTTGCACTGGTCTGGCTGCGCTTGGTTGCGCGCTGGCTGCATCCCGCACCCAAAGCGGTCGCCGGGGCCGGCTGGGAACGCGCGCTGGCCAAGCTGATGCACCTGGCGCTGTACGGACTGATGATTGGCCTGCCGCTGCTCGGCTGGCTGACCCTGAGCGCGGCGGACAAGCCGATTCCCTTCTTCGGCCTTGAGCTGCCAGCGCTGATCGGCGCCAACAAGGAGCTGGCCGGCGAGTTCAAGGAGCTGCATGAAACGCTGGCGGTGGCCGGCTACTGGCTGATCGGCCTGCACGCGGCGGCGGCCTTGTTCCACCAATACGTGCGCCGCGACGGCACCCTGTTGCGCATGCTGCCGCAGCGCCACCAGGCCTGAGGCGCAGACACGAAAACGCCCGGTCGACTCATCATCGACCGGGCGTTTTCATGGGTCAGCCGAGCAGTTCGCTGAACGGCAGATACTCCACCGTCTCACCCTCTTCCAGCGTGCGGTTGCGCTCCACTATGGCCAGGCCTTCGGCCCAGCTCGCCGAGGTCAGCATCGCCGAGCCCTGACGCGGATGCAGGCACACGCGCATCTCGCCATCGACCTGTTCCAGCCGCGCGCGCAGGTACTGGCGACGGTTGTTCGGCTTGCGCCAGGCGAAGCCGGCGGTCAGGCGCAGCGGCTTGGGCAGCACCTCGGTGCAACCCTGGGCACTGAGCAGGAACGGCCGCGCCACCACCAGCGAGGTGATCAGCGCCGCAGCTGGATTGCCGGGCAGGCCGATCCACGGCTTGCCATTGACCTCGCCAAAGGCCAGCGGCTTGCCGGGCTGGATGGCCAGACGCCACATGTGCAGCTCGCCCAGTTCGCGAATGGCCTGCTTGAGATGATCCTCCTCGCCAACCGAGACGCCACCGGAGGTGATCAGCATGTCCCATTCGGAGGCGGCCAGCGCCAGGGCGTCACGGCTGGCGGACAGTTCGTCGACGAGGATTTCGTAGTCGTGCACCTCCATTCCGAGGCTGCGCAGCACGCTGAGCAGGCAGTAGCGGTTGGAGTTGTAGATCTGCCCCGGTGCCAGTGGCTCGCCGGGTTCGCGCAGTTCGTTGCCACTGGAGAGCAAACCGATGCGCAGGCGCCGATAGACCGCCACGCGGGCAACGCCGAAGCTCGCCAGCAGGCCGATCTCCTGCGGGCGCAGGCGCTTGCCGGCCTGCAGCACGGGGGCGCCAGCCTGTAGTTCCTCGCCCTGACGACGCACATGGGCGCCCTGGGCGACACCGGGGAAATGCACGCGATCGGCCTCGATCTGGCAATCCTCCTGCGCCACCACGGTGTCGGCGCCCGGCGGCAGCGGCGCGCCGGTGAAGATGCGCACGGCATGGCCGGCAGGCAGTTGCTGGTCGGCGGCATCACCGGCAGCGATGCGCCCGGCGAGTGGCAGCCAGCCGCCTTCAGCCGGCAGGTCGGCGGCGCGCAAGGCGTAGCCGTCCATTGCGCTGTTGTCCCAGGCTGGCACCGGGAAGGGCGCGTCGAGCGATTCCGCCAGCACCCGGCCAAGGGCATCGGACAGCGCGACGTGTTCCACCGGCGGCAGCGCCGGCACGCGCGCCAGCAGTTCGGCGATGGCCTCGTCGACCGGCTTCAGGCCACTGGTGTCGCAGCCACAGGCACTCATGAGCGGGGCCCGCAGTATTCGACGGCGGAAGCCTTGAGGTGTGGCACGAAGTTGCAGGGCTTGGTGCGGCTGTCCAGCTGCTCGACGAGGATCTTGTTCCAGGCGGTGCGGCAGGCATTGGTCGAGCCGGGCAGGCAGCAGACCAGGGTGCCGTTGCTCATGCCGGCCAGCGCGCGGGACTGCACGGTGGAGGTGCCGATCTCGCCCAGCGAAACGTAGCGGAACAGCTCGCCGAAGCCGTCGACATCTTTGTCCAGCAGCGGCTGTACCGCCTGCGGAGTGTTGTCGCGGGCGGTGAAACCAGTACCCCCGGTGATCAGCACCACCTGCACGTTTTCGCTGGCGATCCAGCTGCAGACGCGGGCGCGGATCTGCCAGACGTCGTCTTTCACGATGGCCCGCTCGGCCAGGGTGTGGCCGGCGCTCTGCAGGCCGTCGATCAGCGCCTGGCCGGAGGTATCGGAATCGATGTTGCGGGTATCGCTCACCGTGAGCACCGCAATGCTCAGAGGCTGGAATTCGCTGTTGGACAGGTGAGCCATGGCTCGAAACTCCCTTGAAGATGTGTGCGCAGGCTGCACCCGTGCCGTGCGCGAACCCATTCCCCATTGGAGGTATGTCCGCGCGGCGTGGGTGCCATGAGGTCTGACAACGCTGCAGGCAATTGCGCGACCTGGCTCTGCGACAAGGCCCGGCTGCGGCAGCTGGGCATGTGGGTCAAACCGGCGACGCCGGTCGATGGTAGCGAATTAGGCGGTCGACTCGTAGCCCATGCCGGCGCCCGCCTCAACCGCCACTGGCATTCATGAAGCGCAACACCTGGACCTCGCCGCTGCTGGAGAATTCATGGCGCAGCGGTTTGCGCTGCAGCGCAGCGTGGATGGCGTCGATCACCGGCTGGTCGCTGGTCGGATGACGGCGCAGCAACGCACGCAGGTCGATGGAGTTCTCGTGGCCCAGGCACAGCAGCAGGCGCCCTTCCACCGTCAGCCGCACGCGGTTGCAGGTGGCGCAAAAGTTGTGGGAATGCGGTGAGATGAAGCCAATGCGCGTCTGCGGATGCTCAGGCAGGCGCACGTAACGCGCCGGGCCGCCACTCTGCTCGGCCGAATCGATCAGCGCATGGCGCTCAGCGATCAGCGCCTTGACCTCGTCACTGGAGCAGAAACTCTCGCCGCGCGAACGACCGACGTCGCCCAGCGGCATTTCCTCGATAAAGCTCAGGTCCAGCCCACCGGCGATGGCGAAGTCCACCAGGTCGGCGACTTCCTCGGCGTTGCGGCCCTTCATTACCACGGCATTGAGCTTGATCCGCTCGAAGCCGGCATCGCGCGCCGCGTCGATCCCGTCGAGCACCTGCTGCAGCTGACCGGTGCGGGTGATGGCGTGGAATTTGGCGGCATCCAGGCTATCCAGGCTGATGTTCAGCCGCTTGACCCCGGCGCGCGCCAGCGGTGCTGCAAGCTTGACCAGCTGCGAGCCATTGGTGGTCATCACCAGTTCGCGCAGGCCGGGCAAGGCCGCGATGCGCTCGCAGAGACCGACGATGCCCTGGCGTACCAGCGGCTCGCCGCCGGTGAGGCGAATCTTCTTCACCCCCAGGCCGACGAAGATGCGCGCGATGCGCTCCAACTCCTCCAGACCGAGCACCTGCTGGCGCGGCAGGAAGGTCATGTCCTCGGCCATGCAGTAGACGCAGCGGAAGTCGCAACGGTCGGTCACCGACATGCGCAGGTAGTCGATCTGGCGGTTGTGGGCATCGCGTAATTGAGTCATCGATAACACCTCTGAAGCCTCGTAGGGTGGATGACGTTTGTCATCCACCATGGCCCTGCTCGGTGGAACAGCGCCTGCGCAGCGATTTCGATGCGGCGGTCGCGGAGTTCGAGCGCGGCCTGGACGAGCTGAACAAGGCGCCGCAGAACACCGAGCAGATCAACCGCCAGCTCGATCAGATCGGCGCACAATGGCGTTTCGCCCGCGCTGGTTTCAGCCTCGCCGACGACGCCCGTTTCGTCCCGACGGTAATCGTCACCACCAGCGATTCGCTGCTGCGCAAGATCGAACAACTGACGCTGGACTACGAGCGACTGGCCGGCAGCACCCGCTGATCGACTACCTACCCTGCCCAGAAAGAGGTATGGCCTGCCCGCACGGCGCGACCTAGCATGCCGTTCATCGAAAGGAAGGGGGATGGCCATGCTGACCGGCTCTGCAGTGCTCAATACGATGCGCCGTCATCATCTGTTCAGTGGGCTGGCCGAGACGGCTCTGCAGAACCTTGCGGCGCATACCACGGTCAAGCGCCTGCCGGCCGGCTGCACGCTGTTCCATCAAGGCGACGCGGCCGAGCACTTTCACGTGCTGATCAACGGCCAGGTCAAGCTGCACAGGGTCACCTGCGATGGTCAGGAGAAGGTCATCGAGGTAGTCCGGCCGGGCGAGGCCTTTGCCGAGGCGCTGCTCTTCAACAAGCAGCCCGAACATCCGCTGAGCGCCACCACCCTCAAGGAAAGCCTGGTGCTCAACGTGCAGAACGCCCACTACCTGCGTTTGCTCGAGACCCAGCCTCAGCTGTGCATGCAGCTGCTCAGCAGGCTCAGCGACCGACTCAACCAGCGGCTGCATCAGATCGACAGCCTGACCTCGTCCAACGTCTGCCAGCGCGTGGTGCGTTACCTGTTCCAGGAACTGCAGGCAGCGCGCAGCGGTGTGATCGACCTCGACCTGCCCAAGCGCCTGATCGCCTCGCAACTGGGCATCCAGCCGGAAACGCTGTCGCGCATCCTGCATCGCCTGACCGACGCAGGGCTGATCGCCGTGCAGCGGCGGCGCATCGAGATCCTCGACCAGCGCAGCCTCTCGGCCTACCTCGAAGCAGCCGCCTGATCAACCCTGGGCGTCGGGGTCACCACGACGGAACGGCTGCGGGGCGACTTCAACCGGTGCCGGCTCGACCGGCGGCGGACCATCGCCAAGCTTGAAGGGTTTCGGCGGCTCGCTGACCAGTCTCCGCGTGGCCGGCTCGAGGCGCTCCGGCTCAGGCTCCGGGCGCTCGCGGACAAGATGCCACGCAGCGGCGGCAAGGGCGGCGGCCAGCACACGATAGAACAGCGATGCCAGATCGAAACCGACCAGCTCACCGCCATCCAGCCACAGCGACACCAGGCGCCCGAGCACCAGCGCGGTCATGGTGATCATCAGCATCATCAAGGCCGGGCGCGCGCGCTCGGGTGCACGCGCTGCCCAGATCAGGAACAGTGCCAACCCCAGTTGCAGGCCACCGTAGTAGACCCGCATGTGGCTGACCGAGGCGCCCTCCATCAGCAGCATGCCGTTCAGATTGGCCATCTCGTAGGGGCGAAACCAGTAAGCCAGGCTCAGACTGGCCATCACCAGCGCCTGCGCAAGCAGAACGAAACGGGCAAAACGCATCGAAAACTCTCCTGATGTGCGACTCGCTATTCCGATTGGCATGGGACTGTCAGACTGCCGGTTTGTTCTGCCCCCGGCCCTTCGGTCGAATCTCCCGCGCGACGTCGATGGTGACAATTGCCCGCCTGCCGCACCTTGGGTATGGGCGCAACCCGGCGTATGGTGGGCCTCTCGCTCGTAGGAGGTTCCCATGCACCGTCTTCTGTTGCTGCTTCCCGTCCTGCTCGCCGGGTTCGCCCAGGCCGCCGAGCCCATCGCCATCGCCATCGACGTCTATCGCGACCCCAACTGCGGCTGCTGCGAAGCGTGGATCGATCACCTGCAGGACAACGGTTTTTCCGTGAGCGATCACGTGGTCAACGACATGACCTCGGTAAAGATGGAGCATGGTATCCCGCACCGCCTCGGCTCCTGTCACACCGCGGTGATCGACGGCAAGTTCGTCGAAGGCCACGTTCCTGCCGCCGACATCCTCAAGCTGCGTGCGCAACCGGACCTGATTGGCGCGGCCGTACCCGGCATGCCGATCGGCTCGCCGGGCATGGAGATGGGCGAGCGCAAGGACGCCTTCAAGGTGATCGGCGTCAGCAAGGCGGGCGAGGAGCGCGTGCTCTCCGAATACCCCGGCGACTGAACCATCGCGCCGCTGCGAATGCAGTGCGGTCCGCGCTGCAGCTTTTTCGCGCCGTGCGGGTCTTAACGGGAAGCAGGTGCCGCTTCGGTGCTGCGCACTCAACCCGTCAACCGTTCAGAGGGACACCCCATGCGCTGGAAACGAGCCCGACGCAGCGACAACGTAGTGGACGCCAGAGGCCGCAGCGGCATGCGCCTTGGCGGCGGACTGGGCCTGGGCGGTATCGCCATCGTGGTGATCATCGGCCTGCTCTCCGGCCAGGACCCGCTGCAGATCCTCGGCCAGCTGGCCAACCAGGGCGGCCCGGCCGTCTCCCAGCAGAGCCAGCGGCCGGCCGGCGATGACCCGCAGACCGAATTCGTCCGGGCGATTCTCGGCGACACCGAAGACACCTGGCGTGCGCTGTTCCAGCAAGCCGGCGCCGAGTACCGCGATCCGACCCTGGTGCTGTTTCGCGGCGGCGTGAACTCGGCCTGCGGCTTCGCCAGTTCGGCGGTGGGCCCGTTCTACTGTCCCGGCGATCAACAGGTCTATCTCGATCTGCAGTTCTTCGACGAGATGGCCCGGCGTTTTTCCGCCGCCGGCGACTTCGCCCAGGCCTATGTGATCGCCCATGAGGTCGGCCATCACGTGCAGACCCTGCTCGGCGTTTCCCAGCAGATGCAGAGCGCCCGTCAGCGCGGCGCGAAGATGGAAGGCGACAACGGCCTGCTGGTCCGCCAGGAACTGCAGGCCGATTGCTTCGCTGGAGTCTGGGCCTATCACGCGCAGCAACGCCACGACTGGCTGGAAGAAGGCGACCTGGAAGAGGCGCTTAACGCCGCCAATGCCATCGGCGACGACAACCTGCAGAAGCGCAGCCAAGGCCGTGTGGTGCCCGATGCCTTCACTCACGGCACTTCGGCGCAACGGGTGCGCTGGTTCCGTGATGGCTTCGAGCATGGCGATCCGGCGCGCTGCGACACCTTCAAGGCGACGCGGCTGTAATAGACGGCCACGGGAGCCTCGCCAGCAAGGCGCTTCTACGTGGTCATGCGGGTTCCGACCAGATGCACACGACCTGCTGCAGGCGGCGGGAGAACAGGGCTGGCGACGGGCTTGTGCACGACCTGACTCGTGCTCGGCCCGAATGCGGCAGCGGCCTCGCCGCGAATGGCTGTGACTCGGTGTGCGCCCACGTTCCCCGTCGCGCCGCGCTCAGACCTCGCCCGAAGACAGCAGCCCGTGCAGCACCCGGCAATCCGGGGCATAGAGATCGGCCAGTTCCGGCCATTCGTTGTGCGGCACGTTGACCAGTACGCCACGCGCGCCGGCCGCCCGAGCGCACTCCAGGTCGAAGCGGTAGTCGCCGACCATCAGCATCGACGACGGCGCCACGCCCCAACGTTCCGCCAGATGCAGCAGCCCGCCCGGATGCGGCTTGGGCGGCGCTTCGTCGCGACCGAGGATGTCCTCGGGCAGGAAACAGTCCCCCATGCCGACTGCGTCAAGAGTCACCCTGGCCAGTTCCTGAGCATTGCGAGTGAGCACTCCAAGCCGGCAGCCGCGCTCGCGCAGAGCATGCAGCAGCTCGCGAGCGCCTTCTGCCGGGCGCGCCGCGCAGGCCAGCTCTCGCTCGTGCTCCAGCAGCCAGGCGTGCTTGGCGGCGGCCTCCTCGGCAGGTAGCGCCGCCAGGTGATGGAGGATGTCGTCCTCCTCGGGGATTGCCAGCGCGCGGCGGATCGCGGCGAAATCGTGCACGGCGATCGTCAGGGTGCCGTCCATGTCGAACACCCAGTGACGGACCTCGGCGATCTTCACATCCAGTCCTCGCGCACGCGGATCAGCCCTTCCTGCGCCACGGACGCGACCAGCTGGCCCTGGCGGTTGAAGATGCTGCCGCGGGCGAAACCGCGCGCATTGCCGGCCCAGGGGCTGTCGATGGAGTACAGCAGCCAGTCGTCCAGCTTCACCTCACGATGGAACCAGATGGCATGGTCGAGGCTGGCCAGCTGGATGAACTTGCTCCACGAGCTGACGCCGTGCGGCTGCAGTGCGGTGCCGATAAAGCTGAAGTCCGAGGCGTAGGCCAGCAGGTACTTGTGCAGCGCCGGGCTGTCGGGCAGCGCGCCGTCGGCGCGGAACCACAGGTGGCGGACCGGTTCGATGGCCTGCGGGTTGGCAGGATCGACCAGGGTGACCGGGCGGATCTCGATGGGCTTGGGCCGGCGCAGCTTTTCCATCACCCGCTCTGGCACCATCGGCGACAGCTTGTGCAGCAGCTCCCACTCGTTGGGCAGATCGTCCGGCCCGACCACGTCCGGCATCGGCAACTGATGCTCGTAGCCCGTTTCCTCGGCCTGGAACGAGGCGATGCCGGTGAAGATAGTCTGGCCCTTCTGGATCGCACTGACCCGCCGCGTGGTGAAGCTGCCGCCGTCGCGTACGCGATCGACGTCATAGACCACGGGCTGGTGCGAGTCGCCGGGGCGCAGGAAATAGCCGTGCAGCGAATGCACATGGCGCTCCGGCGTCACCGTCTGGCTCGCGGCGGAGATGACCTGGCCGAGCACCTGGCCGCCGAACAGCTGGGGAAAGCCGAGGTCCTGGCTCGCACCACGGAACAGGTTCTCCTCGATGCGTTCCAGGGTCAGCAGGTTGACCAGGGCGTCGAGTATCTGGGTCATTTCGGCTTCCTTGATAGGGGGCTCGTACGGGCGCGCCATGTTACGGATTTCGCCGGCAACGCTCCAGCAACAGTGCTCATTGTCGCCAATCGTCCCGCCGCAGCCGGTAGAGCACCTGGGTGTGCAGCGGGTGCTCGGGCGAAACGTCCGGATGACCGAACGTGGTGGCCGGTTCCGGGCGCATGCCGAGCCCTTCCAGCAGTTGCCTGCCCGGTTCGTTGATCTGCGAGACACAGGCCACGACCTCGTCCAGCCCCAGCGCGCCGAATGCGCATTTCAGCGCCGTCTGCGCGGCCTCGCGAACCAGACCCTGCCCCCAGTGCTCGCAGGCCACCGCCCAGCGCAGCTCGGCGACCGCGTTCGGCAGCGGCAAGGCGGACCAGACCAGCCCGCAGTAGCCGATGAAGGCGCCGTTGTCCTTGCGCTCCAGCGCCCACAGGCCGAACCCATTGCGCAGCAGATGCAGCCTGCTGCGCACCATCAGCGCGGCGCAGTCATCCCGGGACCACCGCGCCGGGTTGTAGCGCATCACCTCCGGGTCGGCACAGAGCCGCACCAACGGATCGAGGTCTTCGTCATGCCAGTTGCGCAGCCGTAGGCGCGTGCTTTCGAGTGCGAGTCGTTCAACCATCCCTGCTCCTTGAGCGCTCCGACGGCCAGCCTGCATACTGCGGCGCACATTCATCGAACACGCGTGGTTCATGTCGCTTCCCCTGGTATTTCACGACGATTACAGCCCGCCATTGCCGCCGGGCCATCGGTTTCCCATGGAGAAGTTTCGTCTGCTGCGCGACCATCTGGTCGCCCTGGGTTTGACCACAGACGCAGCGCTATTGCGCCCCGAGCTGTGCAGCCATGACATTCTGGCGCTGGCGCACGAGCGCAACTACGTAGAGCGCTACTGCAGCGGCGCGATGGGTCGCGACGAGCTGCGCCGCCTCGGCCTGCCCTGGAGCCCGGAGCTGGCGCAGCGCACCGTGCGGGCGGTAGGCGGTTCGCTGCTGGCCGCCGAACAGGCGTTGCAGCATGGCCTGGCCTGCCACCTGGCCGGCGGCACCCACCATGCCCATCACGACCATGCGTCCGGCTTCTGCATCTTCAACGACCTGGCGGTAATCGCGCTCTACCTGCTGGAAAGCGGACGCGTCGGCCGCGTGCTGATCTTCGATTGCGACGTGCATCAGGGCGACGGCACCGCGCGCATCCTGGAGAACGTGGCGGACGCGGTGACCGTCTCGCTGCACTGCGAAAAGAACTTCCCCACGCGCAAGGCCCATAGCGACTGGGACATCCCGCTGCCACCCGGCATGGGCGATGAGGCCTACCTCAAGGTGGTTCATGACACCCTGAACTACCTGCTGCCGATCTATCAGCCGGACCTGGTGCTCTATGACGCCGGCGTCGACGTCCACCGCGACGACGCCCTGGGCCTGCTCTCGCTGACCGACGCCGGGCTCGCCGCGCGCGACAGCGCCGTGCTCGATCACTGCCTGGGCCGCGACATTCCCGTGGTCGGCCTGATCGGCGGTGGCTACGACAAGGATCGCGCCCTGCTCGCGCGTCGCCACGCGACCCTGCATGTCAGCGCCCACTCGGCCTGGCAGCGCCACGGACTCGGCTGAGCAACCATCAGCGGCTACAATGCCCGCCCTGCTCCCCTGCCCGGTTGCCGCCATGCCCCAGCCCGCTTCTTCCTTTCGCGTCGCCATCATTGGTGGTGGCCCGGCCGGCCTCATGGCCGCCGAAGTGCTCGGCCAGGCGGGCGTCAGTGTCGATCTATACGACGCCATGCCCTCGGTCGGCCGCAAGTTCCTCCTGGCCGGGGTTGGCGGCATGAACATCACCCACGCCGAGGACTACTCCGCCTTCGTCAGCCGCTACGGCGAACGCGCCGGCGAGCTGCGCCCGCTGCTGGACGCCTTTACACCCGCCGCGCTGCGCGAATGGATTCACGAGCTGGGTATCGACACCTTCGTCGGCAGTTCCGGCCGGGTATTTCCCACCGACATGAAAGCCGCGCCATTGCTGCGCGCCTGGCTCAAGCGCCTGCGTGAAAACGGCGTACACATTCATACCCGCCAGCGCTGGCTGGGTTGGGACGAGGCCGGCGCGCTGCGCATCGCCGGGCCGCAAGGCGAAAGCCTGATCGACGCACACGCTACCCTGCTCGCCCTCGGCGGCGGCAGCTGGGCCCGGTTGGGCTCGGACGGCACTTGGGTACCGCTGCTCGAGGCCCGCGGCGTTGTCATCGCACCGCTGCAGCCAGCCAATTGCGGCTTCGAGGTGGAAGGCTGGAGCGCCCATCTGCGGGACAAATTCGCCGGCGCGCCGCTGAAGACGGTCAGCCTCGCCCTACCGGGTAGCGCGCCGCGCAAGGGCGAGTTCGTACTTACCGCGACCGGTATCGAGGGCAGTCTGGTCTATGCGCTTTCGGCACCAATCCGCGAGGCCATCAACCGTGACGGCGGCGCCACCGTGCTGCTCGACCTGCTGCCGGATCGCACCCTGGCGCAGGTCGCCAGCGCCCTGGCCAGACCGCGAGGTTCGCAGTCGATGGCCAAGCATCTGCACCGCCAACTGAAGCTCGATGGGGTCAAGGCCGGGCTGTTACGCGAACTGAGCGATGCGGCAACTTTCCAGGATCCACAGGCGCTGGCCGCGGCCATCAAGGCGCTGCCGATCCGCCTGCTGCGCCCGCGCCCGCTGGACGAAGCGATCAGCAGCGCCGGCGGCGTGCCCTTCGAAGCGATGGATGCCAACCTGATGCTGCAACAGATGCCCGGGGTGTTCTGCGCCGGGGAAATGCTCGACTGGGAGGCGCCAACCGGCGGTTATCTGCTGACCGCCTGTTTTGCCAGTGGCCGAGCCGCGGCCGAGGGAATGCTGCGCTGGCTGCGGGCTGATCGGCCCACAGCCGCGCAGGCTTGATCGACGGGTGAGCGGCGGCCGGATGCACCGGCCGCACCCGGCGCTCTACATCTTCATCACGATGCGGCCCTCGATGCGCCCGGCGCGCATGTCGTCGAGGATCTGGTTGATGTTGTCGAGGTTGTCGGTATGGATGGTCGCCTTGACCAGACCCTCGCCGGCGAAGTCCAGCGCCTCCTGCAGATCGGCACGGGTGCCGACGATGGAGCCGGTGATGCTGATCGCCTTGAGCACCACATCGAAGATCGGCGTCGGAAAATCTCCCGGCGGCAGCCCGACCAGCGCCACGGTACCGCGCCGCCGTGCCATGCCGATGGCCTGGCCAAAGGCGCTGTTGGACACCGCCGTCACCAGCACGCCGTGAGCGCCACCGATGTCGCGCTGCACCACTTCCACGGGGTTTTCCTTGCGCGCATTGACGGTCAGATCGGCGCCCAGGCGCTTGGCCAGTTCCAGCTTGGCGTCATCCACGTCCACCGCTACCACGTGCAGGCCCATCGCCTTGGCGTACTGCACCGCGACGTGGCCCAGGCCGCCGATACCGGAGATCGCCACCCACTGACCGGGCCGCGCCTCAGTGACCTTGAGGCCCTTGTAGACGGTGACCCCGGCACAGAGGATCGGCGCGATTTCGTCGAATTCGACGTTCTTCGGCAGGATGCCCACGTAATTAGGGTCCGCCAGCACGTACTCGGCATAGGCACCGTTGACCGAGTAACCGGTGTTCTGCTGGCCTTCGCAGAGGGTTTCCCAGCCGGTCAGGCAGTGCTCGCAACAACCACAGGCGGTGTACAGCCAGGGCACACCGACCCGGTCGCCTTCCTTCACCCGTTTCACACCGGCGCCCACCGCGGCCACATGACCGACGCCTTCGTGACCCGGGATGAACGGCAGGGCCGGCTTGACCGGCCAATCGCCCTCGGCCGCATGCAGGTCGGTGTGGCAGACGCCGGAGGCGGCGATCTTCACCAGGATCTGGCCGGGGCCGGGCATCGGCACCTTGACTTCCTCGAGGCGCAGCGGCTCGCCGAAGGCGTGTACCACTGCGGCTTTCATGGTCTGGGTCATCGGTTGGCTCCTTGAGAAGGGACGTTCGGGCCTGCAACAGGCAGACCGGATCAAGCCTAGACTCGAATCAGTGGCCGCGTGATGACGCCGACGCCCGCGATGCAGCCGCCAGCCCGCAGCGTTGCACGAATGTTCCAGACCGGCCACGCTCGCGGGGCGACACTGTGTCGCGCAGCATCGCCGCCTTGCGTTTCACGGAGCCGTCATGAGTACAGCTGACTGGATCGATCTGAAGAAGGATGCCGAGACCGGTATCGAGACGATCCGTGCGCATTTCGAAGGGCATGCCTACGACCCGCACTTCCATGACAGCTACCTGATCGGCTTCACCGAACAGGGCGTTCAGCAGTTTCACTGCCGCCGGACGCTGCACAGCAGCACGCCAGGGCAGGTGTTTCTGCTCGAACCCGGCGAGCTGCACGACGGCCACGCGCCGACACCCGGTGGCTTCACCTATTCGATGCTCTACCTCGACCCGCACTGGATCGAGCGCGAACTGCGCGCGCTGTTCGAGGATGCGCCCAACCAGTGCCAGCCGGCGTTCGCCAAGACGCTGGAAAGCGAGCCGGCGCTGGTGACGGTGATTGCCGACGCCTTCCAGGCCTTGCAAAGCCAGGACCTGCGCATCGTTCGCCAGGCCGCGCTGGACGCGCTGCTGGGCAAGCTGGCGCGGCACCTGGCATGGCGACCGCGGCTGACTGCAGACCCACGCCTGCCGACTGTGGCGCTGCGGGCACGGGACTATCTGCATGCACATATGGACCAGGATCTGGGGCTGGACGATCTGGCGCGGGCCACCGGCGTCGATCGCTTCAGGCTGTCGCGGGCGTTCAAGGCGGCCTTCGGCCTGGCGCCGCATGCCTATCTGGTCCAGCTGCGCCTGGCGAAGGCCCGTCGCCTGCTCGCAGCCGGTCAGCCACCGGCGCTGGTGGCGATGAGCCTCGGTTTCGCCGACCAGAGCCACATGGGCCGCTGGTTCCGCCGCGCCTACGGGCTGACACCGGCGCACTACCGCAGACGCTGCTCGAATCTTCCAGACCGCTGAGCCGACAGGCGCGAGCATTCGGGCATCCGCCACCCACGGAGCCGACCAGCATGCCTCGCCTCGCCGCCACCCCCGGACCATTCGCCACGCTCATCATGGAGCAGCCGTCATGAGCCAGCTGCTGCCTTTCGTGCTGTTCGCCTTCGTCGCCTCAATCACGCCGGGGCCAACCAACATTCTGGTACTGAGCAACAGCTCGCGCTTCGGCCTGGGCGCAGCCATGCCGATCATTTTCGGCGCCTGCTCGGCTGCGGCATCGATCGTACTGCTGGTGGGCCTGGGTGCCGGCGAATGGTTGCTGCATCATCCGCAGTTGCAGCAGCTCATGAGTTGGCTCGGTCTGGCCTGGCTGCTCTACCTGGCCTGGCAGATCGCCCGCAGCCCGGCCGAGCCGGTCGAAGCCGCCGCTGCGCCGCGCCGGCTCGGCGCGCTGGGCGCCGCCGGCCTGCAACTGGTCAATCCGAAGGTGTGGATGATGGCGCTGGCGGTGGTTGGCGTGTTCAGCGGCGCCGCTGCCGACGCGGGGCGTTACGCCATTCACGCCCTGCTGTTCTTTCTGATCACCTTGCCCTGCCTGGCAGCCTGGGCACTGCTTGGTGTCGGGGCGGCGAAGCTGCTGCACTCGGCAGCGCATATGCGCCGGTTCAACTACGCCATGGCGCTGCTCTTGGTGGTGTCGGCACTGCTGAGTCTGTGACCTGCATTACCGGTGGAAACGGCTTCGCCGTTTTTCCACCCTGCGCTGCGATCAGCGCTTCTTCGCCGGCTTGCCGCCGCCAAGGCTCGGCACCTTGCGAATCGGCCTGGCGTTGGGCTTTTCGCTCTCGTCGAACCAGTTGCCGAGATGAATCTTGCCCTTGCCGCTGCCGTCCTTGGGCTTTTTCGGTTTCTTCGGCTTCTTGATGATCTGCCCGCCCAGCGTGGTGGTCGGCACGCGATGGTCCGGCACGAAGCCCAGCTCGTCGTGGCGCGGCAGCACCTGGTTGATCAGGGTCTCGATGGCCGCCAGCTGATCGACTTCATCGGCGCTGACCAGCGATACCGCCTCGCCCGTGGCACCCGCCCGACCGGTGCGGCCGATGCGGTGCACGTAGTCCTCGGCGACGATCGGCAGGTCGAAGTTGACCACCTGCGGCAGATCATGGATGTCCAGCCCGCGCGCGGCGACGTCGGTCGCCACCAGCACCTGCACTTCGCCAGCCTTGAAGCGCTCCAGCGCACGCAGTCGCGAGGCCTGAGGCTTGTCGCCGTGGATCGCATCGCTGGAAATGCCCGCAGCCTGCAGCTCGTCCACCAGCTGATCGACGCCCTTGCGCGTTTTGACGAACACCAGCACCTGGCCCCAGCGCTTGTCCGCCAGCAGATGCAGGAACAGCTCGCTCTTGCGTTTCTTGTCCACCGGCACCAGCCACTGCTTGACCGTCTTCGCCGCGGCGTTGCGTGGGCTGACCTCGACCGACAGCGGATCGCGCAGCAGCTCGCGGGCCATCTGCCGGATCGGCTCGGAGAAGGTCGCGGAGAACAGCAGGGTCTGGCGCTTCTTCGGCAGGGCGGCGAACAGCTGGTCCAGCTCGTCGGCGAAACCGAGGTCGAGCATGCGATCGGCCTCGTCCAGCACCAGCGCCTGCAGCTGGTTGAAGCCCACGGCGTTCTGCCGGTAGAGATCGAGCAGGCGACCGGGCGTCGCCACCAGCACGTCGATGCCCTTGCGCAGCGCCATCATCTGCGGGTTGATGCTGACCCCGCCGTACACCGCGTAGGTGCGCAGCGGCAGATTCTGCCCATAGACACGAAAGCTCTCGTGGACTTGCCCGGCCAGCTCGCGGGTCGGCACCAGTACCAGCGCGCGTACCGAATTGCTCGCCACCTTGGCGCCTTCCATGGTCAGGCGCTGCAGCAATGGCAGGGCGAAGCCAGCGGTCTTGCCGGTGCCGGTCTGCGCCGCCGCCATCAGGTCGCGGCCCTTGAGCACGGCGGGAATGGCTTCGATCTGCACCGGCGTCGGCTTGCGGTAATCGAGGGTTTCCAGGGTCCGCAGCAGCGGATCGATCAGGCCCAGGGAGGCGAAGGTCATGGCAGGCTCGCAGCGCCGTTTCGGCGGGATGAAAAAGGGCGGATTCTAGCAGCAGGCCGGGCACATCGGCTCACCAGCCGATTGCAGGCGGGCCAGGCGATGCCTTGCTGTCACAGTTTCATACGCTGCCGCGCTGGTAGCTGGCCAACGCCTGCCGCAGGATAGGCACAGCACCGCGGCGCCGTCACATCAACCGCACGGAGATCCTGATGGAAGCGCTGCTCGCCCACGGCCCCTTCGCCGAATTCGCCCTGCTGCTGATCGTTTCCGCGGTGGTCGGGGCGATTGCCGTGAGCCTGCGCCAGCCACTGCTGATTTCCTACATCGTGGTCGGCATTCTGCTTGGCCCGGCGCTGTTCGGCCCGGTCAACGCCGCCGAACAAATCCATCTGCTGGCCGAAATCGGCGTCGCCGTGCTGCTGTTCGTGGTCGGGCTCAAGCTGGACCTCGCGCATATCCGCAATATCGGGCCGGTGGCGCTGGCCACGGGGCTAGGGCAGCTGACCTTCACCATCGTCTTCGGCTTCGCGCTCACGCTGCTGATGGGCAAGAGCACCATGGAGGCAATCTACATCGCCGTGGCGCTGACCTTTTCCAGCACCATCATCATCGTCAAGCTGCTCTCGGACAAACACGAGCTGGACTCGCTGCACGGACGCATCGCCGTCGGCTTCCTGATCGTCCAGGACCTCGCCGTGGTGCTGGCGATGATGACCATGAGCGCCCTGCGCGGCGCGGGCGATGCCGGCTGGGCCGAGGTCTCGGGCTCGCTGCTGCTGCGTCTGGCAGGTGCTGCGATCCTGATGTACGTGCTGATGCGCTACGTGCTGCCGCCGCTGGTCAGCCGCATGGCGCGCTCGCAGGAACTGCTGCTGATCTTCGCCATTGCCTGGGGCACCGGGCTCGCCGCGCTGGGCGACTACATCGGTTTCAGCAAGGAGGCCGGAGCCTTCGTCGCCGGCTTTTCGCTGGCCTCGACGGCCTATCGTGAAGCGATGAACGCGCGCATGACCGGCATCCGCGACTTCATGCTGCTGTTCTTCTTCATCGACCTCGGTGGCCGGCTGGATTTCTCCACGCTCGGCAACGAGATCCTGCCGGCCATCGTGCTGGCATTGTTCGTGCTGATCGGCAATCCGCTGATCGTCATGGCGATCATGGGCTACATGGGTTATCGCAAGCGCACCGGCTTTCTCGCCGGGCTGACCGTGGCGCAGATCAGTGAGTTCTCCATCGTCTTCGTCGCCATGGGCATCACACTCGGCCATATCGGGCCGGAGGCGCTGGGCCTCACCACCCTGGTCGGCTTGGTGACGATCATGCTCTCGACCTACATGATCCTGTTCTCGCAACCGCTCTACGAGCGGCTGGCACCCTGGCTCGGCCTGTTCGAACGCAAGCGTCCCTATCGCGAACTGGAAGTGGAGGCCCAGGGCAGGCCGCAGGGCCATCCGCGCATCATCATCTTCGGCCTGGGCCGTTATGGCTCGCGCCTGCTGCAGCAGCTGGCCGCCGCACGATTGCCGGTGCTCGGTGTGGACTTCGACCCCGAGGCAGTGCGCACGCTGCGCCGCAGCAAGCTGCCGGTGCGCTTCGGCGACGGCGAGGACCCCAGCTTTCTCGAATCGCTGCCGCTGCGGCATGCCGAATGGGTGGTCACCAGTTTTCCGCAATGGGAAGCCAATCGTGCCTTTCTGCATGCGCTCAAACATGCCGGTTTCCAGGGCAAGATCGCCGGCGTGGTGCGCGACGATCAGCATGGCAAGGCGCTGGATGCGGCCGGCGTCGCCCGCGTACTGAACCCCTTCACCGATGCGGCAGACTTCGCCGCGCGCAGCCTGATCGAAGAGCTGGGGTCGACACCTAGACCGCCGACAGACCAGGTGCCCACACGCCCTGTCTGACCGGCGGACTTCAGTCGCCGCCAGCGCAGCCGTTAACCTGCAATCCACCGGCCCCAATCGAGTGCGCCCATGAGTTCGAGCAACACCAGCGACAACCCTGCCCCAGACGCGTATCCATACCACGGCGCCGCCGAGCACGGCGCCTGCCCCAGCTGCGCCAGTGGCGAGCGTCTGGGCTTCGGCTTCAGCTACGCCTTCCAGCCGATCATCGATCTGCACGACCGGCAGATCTTCGCCCATGAGGCGCTGGTCCGCGGCGTCGGCGGCGAACCAGCCCCCACCGTGCTGTCGCAAGTCACCGAACAGAATCGCTTCCGTTTCGATCAGGCCGGCCGGGTCAAGGCGATCAAGACCGCGTCCAGGCTAGGCATGCAGAGCAAGCTGTCGATCAATTTCATGCCCAACGCGATCTACCGCCCCGAGCTGTGCATACGCTCGACGCTGGAAGCCGCCCGCGCCCACGACTTTCCCATCGAGCAAATCATCTTCGAGACCGTCGAAGGCGAGCGCATCAACGACGGCAAGTGGCTGACCGAGGTGTTCCGCGAATACCAGCGCATCGGCTTTCTCACCGCCATCGATGACTTCGGTGCGGGCTTTGCCGGGCTCAATCTGCTGGCCGATTTTCAGCCGGACATCATCAAGCTGGACATGGACCTGATCCGCGGCATCGATCAGAGCCGCACGCGTCAGGCCATCGTCAGGGCGACGGTGGGGATGTGTGAGGAATTGGGTATCAAGGTGATCGGTGAAGGCGTGGAAACCGCCGACGAATGCAGCGCCCTGTTCGATCTGGGCATCCATCTGATGCAGGGCTACCTGTTCAGCCGGCCGCTGTTCGAGGCCTGTGGCCAGGCGGAACAGCTCGCCTGGCCGCAGTGAGTTCAGCCGCGCAGCAGCTTGAGCAGTTCCTCTGCCGCCGCTTCCGATGAGGCCGGGTTCTGCCCGGTCACCAGCAAACCGTCGACCTGCACATAGGGCTTCCAGTCTTCGCCCTTACTGTACTGGCCACCGCGTTCACGCAGGCGGTCTTCCAGCAGAAACGGCACCACCTCGGTCAGCTCCACACCGGCTTCCTCGCCATTGGTGAAGCCGGTGACCCGCTTGCCCTTGACCAGATACTCGCCATCCTTGCCGCGCACCTCGGTCAACGCCGCCGGTGCATGGCAGACCGCGGCCACCGGCTTGTCGGCCTTGACGAAGGACTCGATCAGGGCGATGGAGGTCGGGTTGTCCACCAGGTCCCACAGCGGGCCGTGGCCGCCCGGATAGAACACCGCGTCGAAATCCTCCGCGGAGACCTGATCCAGACGATAGGTGTTGGCCAGCAGCGTCTGCGCCTCGCCATCCCCGTTGAAGCGCTCGGTGGCCTCGGTCTGGGCGTCGGGCTCGTCGCTCTTCGGGTCCAGCGGCGGTTCGCCACCCTCGGGCGACGCAAGCACCACCTGCGCGCCGGCATCCAGGAACACGTAATACGGCGCGGCGAATTCCTCCAGCCAGAAGCCGGTCTTTTTGCCGGTGTCACCCAGCTGGTCATGGGACGTGAGCACGATAAGAATTTTCATGGAGCCTCCTTGTTGAAGCGCGACGTGAACAGTTGAGACTGCCGTTCTGGGCGCATTGCTCCGCGGCCAAATCACATCCATGAAAAAGGGCGCCGCAGCGCCCTTCTAAACCCCGTTCAGGTCAGATACGGAAGCTGTCCACCAGCTGTTTCAGGCGGCGCGCCTGCTGATCCAGATCGCCGCAGGCGCGCAGGGTCGACTGCAGGTTCTCCACGCCTTGCTGGTTCAGCGTGTTGATCTCGGTGATGTCCATGTTCAGCGACTCGATCACCGCGGTCTGCTCTTCGGTGGCGGTGGCCACCGACTGGTTCATGCCGTCGATCTCGCCGATGCGCTGGGTCACCTCGCCGAGGCGCTCGCCGGCGCGGTCGGCGATGGAGACGCTAGACTCACTCTGCCGCTGGCTTTCGGTCATGGTCTGCACCGAAGCGCCGGCACCGACCTGCAGCTGCTCGATCATCTGCTGGATTTCCTGCGCCGAGCTCTGGGTGCGATGCGCCAGGTTGCGCACCTCGTCGGCGACCACGGCAAAGCCGCGTCCCGCCTCGCCGGCCCGCGCCGCCTCGATGGCGGCGTTCAGCGCGAGCAGGTTGGTCTGCTCGGAAATGCCCTTGATCACCTCGAGAATCTGACCGATGTCCACGGTCTTGGCATTGAGCGCCTCGATCTGCCCGCAGGACGCGCTGATCTTCGCCGACAGCTCGCGCATCGCGGCGATGTTCTGCTCGACCACCTGACGGCCGTCATCGGCCTGATGCCGCGCATTGCTGGCGTGTTGCGAGGCATCGGCGGCATTGCGGGCGATTTCCTGTGCCGCGGCACCCAGTTCGTTGATCGCCGCCGCGACGCTGTTGGTGCGGCTGGCCTGCTCGTCGGAGTTGGCCATCGAGGCATTCGAGGCATTGAGCACGCGCTGCGCCACCTCGTGGACTTGCAGCGTGGTCGAGGACACTTCGCGGATCGAGGCATGAATGCGCTCGACGAAGCGGTTGAAGGCCATCGCCAGCTCGCCGAACTCGTCCCGGGATTGCACATCCAGGCGCCGGGTCAGGTCGCCCTCGCCCTCGGCGATATTGGCCATGGCGCGGCCCATATCGGTAAGCGGACGCATGAGCACGCGGATCAGCATGCCCAACAGTGCCAGGATGAACGCCACCGCAACGACGGTGGCGATCAGCGCGGTGGTACGGAAGCTGGTTAGGCTGGCGTAGGCCTTGTCACGATCCAGCGAGATGCCGACGTACCATTTCACCGACGGCAACCCCTGCACCGGGCTGAAGCCCAGCACGCGCGGCGTGCCATTGAGTTCGGCCTCGACATAGCGGCTGTCGAGCGACGGGGTGTTCTGCGGATAGATGTCGCTTAGCGACTTCATCACCATCTGCTGGTTGGGGTGGACCAGCACCTTGCCATCGCCGCTGATCAGGAAGGCATAGCCCATGCCGTCGAAATCCAGCGCGTTGATGATCTCCACCAGCGCCTTGAGTCCCAGGTCGCCGCCGACCACACCAAGGGTCTGCGCCCCGCTCTTTGCCGGTGTCGCCACGGTGACCACCAGCTCGTTGAGCGAGGCGTCCATGTAAGGTTCGGTCAGCGTGGTGCCGTTCGCCGCGACCGCGTCCTGATACCAGGGACGCGTCCGCGCATCGTAGTCGGCCGGCATTTCCTCGTAGGGGCGCAGCAGGTAGCTGCCGTCCGCACCGCCGAGATAGGTGTACATGAACGTCGAGGTCAGGGCCGGCTGTTCCAGCAGGCTGGCCACTCGCTCCGCAGAACTGTCGCTCGCAATCGACTGCGCCGCACTCTCTACCAGCAGGATGCGGCCCGACAGCCAGTTCTCGATGTTGCGTGCGGTGACCTCGCCCATTTCATCGAGATAACTCTCGAGATTGGCGCGGATGGCATTGCGCTGCAGGTAATCGTTGTACAGGGTGAACAGCGCGAAGGTCGCGATCACCACCAGCGAAGCAGCCAGCAGAATCTTGTGGCTGAACTTGAGGCGACTGGGCATTTAGGCGTCCGTATGACTGACTTGGGTGCGCATCCTGCGGGTGATGCCATCCATGATCTCAGTCAGCTTTTCGGCAAGTCGCCGCAAAACTTGACCCTTCGGTTTTGTTCGTGACCTTTCGGGCACACCATGAAAAACGCCAGTCTCGCGGCTGGCGTCGTTTCATGGCCCAGCAAGGCTGCGCTGGCGTCAGCGTCCCGCCAGCGCCGGCATCACCCGCGGACGCAACATCTCGCCAAGCACCGCCAGCGCACCGATCGCTCCGGCGATCCAGTACCAGCGCTGCAACGGGTCGAAGCCCAGCCAGCCAAGGGCATGCAGGAAGACCATGAGGATCAGCACCGGACAGACATAGCGCACCATGAACAGCCACAGCGCGTAGCCCAGCGGCGGCAGGTTCAGCTCGTCGCGCATGATCTCGCTGCGCAGCGCGTAGCCGGCCAGCAGCACGGTGAAGATCCCGCCCAGCGGCATCATCCAGCGCGAGGTCAGGTAATCCAGCCAGTCGAAGAAGTTCTTGCCCATCGGCGTCCAGCCCGACATCAGGTTGAACGAGAGCATCGCCAGCAGGCTGATCACCAGCAGCACCACGCCGGAACCCATTGCCGCCTTGATCCGCGAGATGCCGTGCTTCTCGTTGAGGTAGGCGACGGTTGCCTCGATCATGGAGATCGCCGAGGTCAGCGCGGCGATCGACACCATGGCGAAGAACAGCACGCCGAAGGCGGTGCCGAACGGCATCTGCTGGAAGGCCAGTGGCAGGCTCATGAAGATCAGGCCCGGGCCGGCAGTCGGGTCCATGCCGTTGGCGAAGATGATCGGGAAGATCGCCAGGCCCGCCAGCAGCGCGACGCAGGTGTCGGCGATGGCGACCATGAAGGTGGTGCGGGCGATGGACTGGTCATCCGGGATGTACGAGCCGTAGGTGAGGATCGCACCGGAAGCCAGGCTGAGGGTGAAGAACGCGTGGCCGAGCGCGGCCAGCAGCGCCTCGCCGGTGATCTTCGAGGTATCGAAGCTGAACAGGAAGGCGAAGCCCTGATCGAAGCCGCCGCTGGTGACCGCGTAACCCACGAGGATCAGCAGCAGCACGGCCAGCCCCGGCATCATCCAGCGCACCGCGTTCTCGATGCCCTTCTGCACGCCCTTGGCGACGATCCACAGCGTCAGCAATGCCACCAGCAGGCTCCAGCCGCCGAGCTGCCAGGGGTTGGAGTTGTGTGCCTCGAACACGCCGCCCAATGCCTCGACGCTGGTCGCCGCCAGCGAGCCGTCGAGCATCTTCACCGTGTAGGCGAAGGCCCAGCCGGCGACCACCACATAGAAGCAGAGGATCAGGAAGCCGGCGGTCATGGCCATGCCGCCCACCGCCTTCCACAGCGGATTGCCGTTGTTCTCGCGGACCACCCGGCCGATGGCGTCGATCGGGCTGCCACGGCCGCGGCGACCGATGGCGATCTCGCACATCATCACCGGTACGCCGATGGCGAGGATGCACAGCAGGTACATCAGTACGAAGGCGCCACCGCCGAACTCGCCGGTGATGTAGGGAAATTTCCAGATGTTGCCCAGGCCCACGGCGGAGCCGGTTGCCGCGAGGATGAAACCCCAGCGCGACAGCCAGAGGTTCTTCGGTTTTTCACGAGTCATACGTCACCTGTTTGTTGTTATCTGTGACGGGATCGGGACCGTCGCGCAGGGCGCGGCGGCGTGCAAGGCGGATTCAGTCGTTCATTGAGCGTCGGGCTGCACCTCCGGCGCGGCCTGCTGGAAGGCCGGAAGCGTCTCGCAGCGTGCAACGATCTCGAGAATGCGTGGATACGCCGCGAGGTCACAGGCAAAACGGCGCGCATTGTATACCTGCGGCACCAGGCATGCCTCTAGATAACCTGGCCGATCGTTCAGGGAAAGCCTGCCATCGAAACATTCCAGGCCCGCTTCCACGGCGGCGAGCCCCTGACCGACCCAGTGCTGATACCACGCGTTCTTGGCCTCGTCGTCGACACCCAGTTCGGCGGAGAGGTACTGCAACACACGCAGGTTGTTCAGCGGATGGATCTCGCAGGCGATGTGCATCGCCAGTGCGCGCACCTGGGCGCGGCGAACCGGATCGTCCGGCAGCAGCGCCGGCACCGGGAACACTTCTTCGAGGTATTCCAGAATCGCCAGCGACTGACTGATGCGCGCCCCACCGTTGGCTTCGTCAACCAGCAACGGCACCAGCTGCTGCGGGTTGAGGGCGCGGTAATCGGCCGCACGCTGCTGGCCGCCATCCTTGACCAGATGCACCGGCACCTGCCGGTAGGCCAGCCCCTTGAGGTTCAGCGCGATGCGCACCCGGTAGGCGGCACTGGAGCGCCAGTAACCGTAGAGCGTCAGCTCAGTGCTCATAGCGCTCGACCTGCTGATCGATAGCACCAAAGATGCTCTGCCCGGCGGCGTCGAACATCTCGATGCGCACCCGATCGCCGAACTTGAGGAATGGCGTCTTCGCCTCGCCGTGCTCGACCACCTCGAGCATGCGCTTCTCGGCCAGGCAGGACGAGCCGGCGCTGCGGTCGTAGTTCGACACGGTGCCCGAGCCGATGATGGTGCCGGCGCCCAGTGGGCGGGTGCGCGCGGCGTGGGCGACCAGGGTCGGGAAGTTGAAGGTCATGTCGGTACCGGCATCCGGCTGGCCGAACAGCTCACCGTTGATATGCGAGACCAGAGGCCGATGCACCTTGCCGTCGCGCCAGGTTTCGCCCAGCTCGTCCGGCGTCACCGCCACCGGCGAGAAGCTCGACGACGGCTTGCTCTGGTAGAAGCCGAAGCCCTTGGCCAGCTCGCCGGGGATCAGATTACGCAACGACACGTCGTTGACCAACATCAGCAGCTGGATGTGCGAGGCCGCCTCGGCCGGCGTCGCACCCATCGGCACGTCGTCGGTGATCACCGCCAGTTCGCCTTCCAGATCGATGCCCCAGGCCTCGTCGGCCAGGCGGATCGGGCTGTGCGGCGGGATAAAGGCATCGGCGCCGCCCTGGTACATCAGCGGATCGTGCCAGAAGGATTCCGGCATCTCGGCGCCGCGTGCCTTGCGCACCAGCTCGACGTGATTGACGTAGGCGCTGCCGTCGGCCCAGTGATAGGCGCGCGGCAGCGGGCTGTGGCAGGCGGTCTGGTCGAAGGCGAATGCGCCCTCCTCCAGCCCGTCGTTGAGGCGCTGGTAGACCGCTTCGAGCTTCGGCTTGCAGTAGTTCCAGTCATCCAGCGCGGCCTGCAGCGTGGCGGCGATCTGCGGCACTTTCACCGCCTGGGCGAGATCACGGGAAACGACGACGAGCACGCCGTCGCGGCCCTGGTTGAGGGTTGCGAGTTTCATCAGGATTCCTTGCCCGGCGCACGCCAGGAGTTGACGTATTCGGGGACATCGACGGCTGCGGCGGCCTCGCCGACTTCCAGCGCGCGGCGGGTGTCGATCATCACCGCCACCTCGTCGGCAAAGGTCGCCGGGTCGGTGCTGGCCTTCTTCAGCGCCTTCGGGTGCGGCCCGTGGGGGAAGCCGCAGGGGTGGAAGGTCACCATGCCCTGCTCGATGTTGTCGCGGCTGAAGAAGTTGCCGCGGTGGTAGAACAGCACTTCGTCGTAGTCGTCGTTGTTGTGGAAGAACGGCACCTTCAGCGCACCCGGATCGGATTCCACCGGCCGCGGCGTGAAGGTGCAGACCACGAAACCGTTGGCGACAAAGGTGGTGTGAGCAGATGGCGGCAAGTGGTAGCGATGGCTCATCAGCGGGCGGATGTCGCGCCAGTTGAGCCGTACCACGGTGTTGTCGCCGTGCCAGCCGACCACGTCCAGCGGGTTGTACGGGTAGGTCACGGTGGTGATTTGCTCTCGCCGCTTGATGCGGATCTGCCAGGGGTTCTCGTCCTGCTGCGCGCGGAAGGCGTTGTCCAGGCGCGGATGGTCGAGCACCGCGGCGTCGAAGATGGCATGCGGGCCGACCAGGCCTTTTTCCGGCAGTTGGTAGGCGCCGTCGGTGTTCTCGATCAGGAGCATGAACACCGGCTCTGTCGCCTCGATGCGCCAGGCGGTGCCGCGCGGGATCATCAGGTAGTCGCCGTTGCGAAACTCCAGATGGCCGAAGTCGCAGTACAGATGCCCGGCGCCGTCGTGGATGAACAGCAGTTCGTCACCGTCGCCGTTGCGCACCAGGTGGCGCATGGCGCCGTTGGTCTTCCACAGGCGCAGCTTGACGTCGGCGTTGTGCAGCGCCAGCGGCGCCTGCAGCGGGCAGTCGCCTTCGCTGGGGATGTGATTGAAGTTGAAGGCGTGCGGGCGCAGCGGGCCTTCCCAGTCGATCCAGCCGGTCGGCGGATGCTTGTGATGCAGGTGCGAAGCCGGGCCGAAGAAGCCTTCCCGGCCCATTTCGCGCTCGTAGGTGCCCTGCGGAAAATCGCAGTGCGCCTGACGCGAACTCTCACCCTCGCGGATGGGGAAACTGATCCATTTGCGGCTCATGTGCCTCTCCTTCGTGATACCGCGTGATCTGAATGGCGCTGCGGTGGTTGTCGATGCGTAGGGTGGAAGACTGCGACGCATCTTCCACGCGTCTGAACCGGGTCAGTCCCATGCGGGTCCGTTGTCCCCGCCGAACGCGTGGATGTGCTTCGCGACATCCACCCTACGCAACCCCACCTCGACGCCGGACTTACTCGTCCGCCTTGATCACGCCGCGGCGCACCTGGTCTTCCTCGATGGATTCGAACAACGCCTTGAAGTTGCCTTCGCCGAAGCCCTGGTTGCCCTTGCGCTGGATGATCTCGAAGAAGATCGGGCCGATCACCGTGTTGGTGAAGATCTGCAGGAGGATGCCGTCATCACCCGGCGCTCCGTCGATCAGCAGGTTCAGCTCGCGCAGCTGGTCGAGCGGCTCGCCGTGGCCGGCGACGCGGGTATCGACCTTCTCGTAGTAGGTGTCCGGGGTGGTCATGAAGTCCACGCCGTTGGCCCGCAGGCGGCGCACGGTCTCGTAGATATCGTCGGTGGACAGTGCGATGTGCTGGATGCCCTCGCCGTGGTATTCGCGGATGAATTCCTCGATCTGCGACCTGTCGTCGGCCGACTCGTTGATCGGGATGCGGATCTTGCCGCAGGGCGCGGTCATGGCGCGGGAGAACAGACCGGTCAGCTTGCCTTCGATGTCGAAGTAGCGAATCTCGCGGAAGTTGGCGATACGCTCGTAGAAACCGGACCAGACATCCATCTGCCCGCGCTTGACGTTGTGGGTCAGGTGATCGATGCACATCAGGCCGACGGCGTTGTCGTTCGGCGTACGGCCTTCGATGTACTCGAAGTCGACGTCGTAGATGCTCTTGTCGCCGTAGCGGTCGACGAGATACAGCAGCGAGCCGCCGATGCCTTCGACGCAGGGGATGTTCAGCTCGCCGAAGTTGGCGTGGCTGCCGACCAGCTTGGCGCCCTGGGATTCGACGTAGGCGGCGGCCTGGGCGGCATTCTTCACCCGGAAGGCCATGGCGCAGGCGCTCGGGCCATGCTTCTCGCCGAACTCGCGCACATGCCCGGTGGGGCTGCCGTTGAGCACGATGTTGATGTCGTGCTGCTGGAACAGCCAGACCTCCTTGGAGCGGTGCTTGGCGGTTTCGGTAAAGCCCATCTGGGTGAACAGCGTGCGCAGCTGCTCGATGCCCTCGGCATTCGGCGCGGTGAATTCGACGAACTCGAAGCCGTCGGTACCGATGGGATTGTGCTGTTCGATCTTGTTCACGGCGTTCATATCGCCTCCTGATTATTGTTGTGAGGACTGCCGCTGCACGGCTTGGCTGGCCCCATCACACCCCAGGGCCGAGCGCCGAACAATGCTGTTTACGGGCACGGCAAGCAGCCGGCGCCATCCCTGCTGTCAGGTTTTCCTTACAGCGCCTGTTTCGCTGAAAAGCCTGGCCCGGCGGCTTGCCAGGCGTAACGAAAAGCTGACAGAGCGGTGCGACAACCTGCCGCACATGTCATCTCCCGCTTAACCTGGCGCATAAAAAAGGTGGGCTGAAGCCCACCCCATGAAGGCCTGCGTCGGCCGGCCTATGGGATGGACCTGAGCCCACCAAAACGGCTTCCTGAGAAGCCCGCAACATTCTTGTAGGGTGGGCTTCAGCCCACCAGCGCGTACTGCACGGACGACCGTGATCGCGCTAGATCAAACCCATGAGGTTGAGGAACACCAGCACGATGGCCACCGGCGTGCCGTAGCGCAGCAGGCTCCACCAGGCTCGAAAAACCCCAGCGCTGCGAATGCCGATAGCTTCGGCGACGACCTGTTTCTGCAGCACCCAGCCGGTGAACAGCACGGTGCCCAGCCCGCCCAGCGGCATCAGCCAATTGGTGGTCAGGTAATCGAGGGTGTCGAAGAACGTCTTGCCGAACAGCTGGTAGTCGGCCCAGTGGTTAAAGGAGAACACGCTGCCCAGGCTCAGTAGCCAGAGCACCAGACCGCTGCCCAGCACGGCCTTGGTCCGGCTGATACGGAAGCGTTCGGTGAGCCAGGCGATGCTCGGCTCGGAGAGCGAGATGGCCGACGTCAGCGCGGCGATCACCAGCATGATGAAGAACAACCCACCGACGACCTGCCCCAACGGCATCTGGCCAAAGGCTATCGGCAGCGTAACGAAGATCAGCCCCGGCCCGGCACCCGGCTCCAGGCCGTTGCCGAACACCAGCGGGAAGATCGCCAGGCCGGCCAGCGGCGCCACCGCGGTATCGGCCAGCGCCACCAGAATCGAGGTCTTGGCGATCGAGGTGCCTTCCGGCAGGTAGGAGCCGTAGACCATCATCGCGCCGCAGCCCAGGCTCAGGGTGAAGAAGGCATGACCGAGGGCGATCAGCACGCTCTGCGCGGTCAGCGCGGAGAAATCCGGCACGAAGAGAAACTGCAGCGCCTGGGCGAATTCGCCTTCGATGGCGGCGTAGACGACCAGCACCAGCATCAGCACGAACAGCCCGGGCATCAGAAAGCGCAGCGATCGCTCCAGCCCGCCGCGCACGCCGAAGCCGACGATCAGCATGGTCGCCGCCAGCACCAGCGTGGCGCAGACCACCAGGCGCAGCGGGTCCGCCAGCAGCGCGCCGAACAGCTCGCCACTGGCCTCCCCGCTGACCCCCGCGAAGCCGCCGCTGAAGGTCGCCGGCACATAGGCCAGCGCCCAGCCAGCCACCACCAGATAGAAACTCAGGATGAGAAAGCCGGTCAGCCCGCCGAGCCAGCCCACCACGCGCCAGCGCGAACTGGCGCCGGCCTCGCGCGCCAGCCGCGCCACGGCGCCATCAGGGTTCGCCCGACCGCGACGGCCGATCATTACCTCGGTCATCAGCAGCGGAATGCCGATCAGGAGGATGCAGGCGAGGTAGACCAGAACGAAGGCGCCGCCGCCGTTCTGCCCGGTCACGTAGGGGAATTTCCAGATGTTGCCCAGGCCCACAGCGGAGCCGGTGGCGGCGAGGAAGAACACCCAGCGGGAGGACCACAGGCCTCGGTTGGCGTTGTCTTGGATGCGTGCGCGCGCGCCGGCGAAGGTGCCGGCCGCGAGGCTGGTTTTATCAGTCATTGCGGATTCCTGCTTGTTGTTTTTGTCAGGGATGATGCGAACGAACGGAGCGGGCACGGCGCTGGCGATCAGAACCCGCCGCCGCGCTCAGTGAAGGCCGCACGCCCGGGCGACCGGCCGTCAGGACTCATGAAGCCTGGCGCTTGAGTGCCTCGGCCTGCGGTACGCCGCCGGCGTGCAGGCGCTCCAGCGCCAGGCGATCGGCGATTACCGAGGTCGGCTCACCGCTGGCAGCGGAGCGGGTGAATATCTCGCGCAGGGTGTCGCCGATGGCGTTCACATGAGCGTCGATCTGCGCGGCGCTGCCGCCGGTGCGCTGGTAGTAGACGTCGATGATGCCGCCGGCATTGATCGCATAGTCCGGCGCGTAGAGCTGGTTGCGCCGCTGCAGTTCGATGCCGATCTCGGCAGTGGCCAGCTGGTTGTTGGCCGCCCCGGCGATCACCGGGGCGCGCAGCACTTCCAGGGTCTGCTCGTTGAGGATGCCGCCCATGGCGCAGGGCGCGAACACGTCCACGTCCAGGCCGTAGATGTCCTGCGGGCGCACCACGTTGGCGCCCACTTCCTCCATCGCCTGTTTGACGTTGGCATCGAAGATGTCCGCCACCCACAGCTCGGCGCCGCCATCCTTCAGGTGCCGCGCCAGGCCCAGGCCGACATGACCAACGCCCTGGATCGCCACCTTCAGCCCGCTCAGATCGTCGCGACCAAGGCGCTGGCGCACCGCTTCCCTGAGGCCGACGAACACGCCATAGGCGGTGGATGGCGACGGGTCGCCGCTGGCGATGCTGCCATCCAGCGTGGTGCGTGGCGTGGCGCCGACCACATGACGGGTGCGCTGGGCGAAGGCCTGCATCTCGGCATCGCCGGTGCCGGAGTCGGCGGCGGTGATGTAGCGCCCGCCGAGGCTGTCGACGAAATCACCCATCGCATGCAGCAGCGCCTGGCTCTTGCCGGTGTGCGGATCACCGATGATCACCGCCTTGCCGCCGCCAAGCTTGAGTCCGGCCAGCGAGGATTTCAGCGTCATCCCGCGCGACAGGCGCAGCACATCGCGCAGGGCGTCGTCATCATTGGCGTAGGGAAACATCCGGCAGCCACCCAGCGCCGGGCCGAGGCGCGTGTCGTGGATGGCGATGATGGCTTTCAGGCCCGACGCCTGGTCATGGCAGAAAACCACCTGTTCGTGGCGGTCGAAGTCGGGGTTAGCGAAGACGGACATTTGGGTTACCTCGTTCTTGTTGGTCTGATGCTCTGCAGCCAGCAGAGCCTTGTTGTCTGGTACGGAGCTGCTCGTCAGAGCGGAATTGCCCCGTGAAACCGGGAGCGAACCCGTTACGCCTCAACCGGGTTCCTTCGCGGTCAACAAGACCGCTCCCACAACACCCCTGCAGGGCCAACCCGTGGGAGCGGCCTCCACCGCGAAAGGCGCCATCGCGCTAGGCCGCCGGCTGGAACAGCCGCACGCTCTGTACCTCGTCGCCCTTGGCCAGCTGCTCGCGGAGCAACTTCTCCTGCTGGCGGGCCTTGGCGATGGAGCGCTCCTTCACCGGGCCGTAGCCGCGGATCTGTTCCGGTAGCGCGGCGATGGCCACGGCGGTGCGGTAGTTGGTCGGTTTGAGCTGGGCCAGCAGCTCGTCCACGGTCTTCTCATACTCGGTGATCAGCTGGCGCTCGACGCGGCGATCGTGGCCATAGCCGAACGGATCGAGCGGTGTGCCACGCAGGAAGCGGAACTTGGCCAGCACGCCAAACACGTTCAGCACCCACGGCCCCAGCTCGCGCTTGCGCGGCTCACCGGTGACGGGATCACGCTTGGCCAGCCAGGCCGGAGCGAGGTGGAACTGCAGCCGGTAGTCGCCCTCGAACTGCGCCTGGAGCTGCTGGCGGAATTCCGGCTCGCTGTAGAGCCGCGCCACCTCGTACTCGTCCTTGTAGGCCAGGAGCTTGAAGTAGTAGCGGGCGACAGCCTTGGACAGCGCCAGATCGTCCGCGCTATCGGACTCGCGCACACGCTCGACCAGCTGGCGATAGCGGCGCGCCAGCCCGGCGTTCTGGTAGCGGGTAAGGAAATCCACGCGCCACTCGACGATCTCTTCCAGGGTTTTACAGATCGGCTCCGCTATTTCAGCCGGACGTGCCAGCTGCTCCACCGTTTCGCGTTCGAGCACGGCACGACGGCCCCAGCGGAAGGCCTGCAGATTCAGCTTGGCGGCAACGCCATTGAGCTCGATAGCCTTCTCGATGGCCTCGGCGCTGATCGGCAGCAGCCCCTGCTGATAGGCGAAGCCGAGCAGGAACAGGTTGGTGGCGATGCTATCGCCGAGCAGTCGCGTGGCCAGGCGGGTGGCGTCGACGAAGTGGGTCTTGTCGGCACCGACCGCCGCGCTGATTGCCTGCCGCATGGCGCCGCCGGGCACCTGGGCATCGGGGTTGCGGGTGAACTCGGCGGTGGCCGATTCGTGGCTGTTCACCACGGCGTTGCTGATCTGCTCGTTGAGGCGGGTCAGTGACTCGTCGCCCGCCGCGACAATCAGGTCGCAGCCGAGCAGCAGATCGGCCTCACCGGCGGCGATGCGCACGGCGTAGATGTCGCTCTGCTTCGCGGCGATGCGCACGTGGGTGGTCACCGGGCCGAACTTCTGCGCCAGGCCGGCCTGGTCGAGCACCGTGCAGCCCTTGCCTTCCAGGTGCGCGGCCATGCCGAGCAGCGCGCCGAGGGTAGTCACACCGCTGCCGCCGACACCCGGAATCAGCACGTTCCATGGGCGATCCAGCGTTGGGTGCTGCGGCTCGGGCAACGTCGCCGCCTCGATACCGCCAGCTACGGCTTCGGGCTTACGCAACCCGCCGCCATGCACGGTGACGAAGCTCGGGCAGAAGCCCTCGACGCAGGAGAAGTCCTTGTTGCAGGCGTTCTGATCGATCTCGCGCTTGCGCCCCAGTTCGGTTTCCAGTGGCAGCACCGCCAGGCAGTTGGACTTCTCACCGCAGTCGCCGCAACCCTCGCACACTGCCGGGTTGATGAAGGCGCGCTTGGCCGGGTCTTCCAGCTTGCCGCGCTTGCGCCGACGACGTTTCTCGGTGGCGCAGGTCTGGTCGTAGATGATTACCGAGACACCCTTGAATTCGCGCAGCTCGCGCTGCACGGCATCCAGTTCGCGGCGGTGATGGAAGCTGGTGATCGGCGCGAAGCTGTCGCGGGTCGGGTACTTGTCCGGCTCATCGCTTACCAGAGCGATGCGTTTGACGCCCTCGTGGAAGATCTGCCGGCTGAGCTGGTCGACGCGCAGCTCGCCGTCGATGGGCTGGCCGCCCGTCATGGCCACGGCATCGTTGTAGAGAATCTTGTAGGTCACGTTCACGCCGGCCGCGACGGCCGCACGCACGGCCAGGCTGCCGGAGTGGAAGTAGGTGCCGTCGCCGAGGTTCTGGAACATGTGCGGGGTGTCGGTGAACGGCGCCTGGCCGATCCAGTTGACGCCCTCGCCGCCCATCTGGGTAAAGGTCTCGGTGCGCCGGTCCATCCACTGCACCATGTAGTGACAGCCGATGCCGGCCGAGGCGCGACTGCCCTCCGGCACCTTGGTCGAACTGTTGTGCGGGCAACCGGAGCAGTAGTGCGGGGTGCGCACGGTGTCGTAGCTGCGCGCGGCCAGAGCCTTTTCCTTGGCGGCAAGGAAGGCCAACCGCGCCTGGATGCTGTCGCTGGTGTAGATCGGCGCGAGGCGCTTGGCGATCACCCGGGCGATCATCGCCGGGGTCAGCTCGGAGAGATTCGGCAGCAGCGAATTGCCGTGCTCGTCGAATTCGCCGACCACCCGCGGACGCTTGCTGACCGGCCAGTTGTAGAGTTGCCCGGTGAGCTGGTCCTCGATGATGCTGCGCTTTTCCTCGACCACCAGAATCTCGTCCAGCCCCTGGGCGAACTCGTGCACCGAGACCGGCTCCAGCGGCCAGCTCATGCCGACCTTGAGCACGCGCAGGCCGACCGAGGCGCACAGCGCTTCGTCCAGGCCGAGGTCGTCCAGCGCCTGGCGCACGTCGAGATAGGACTTGCCGGTGGTGATGATGCCCATGCGCGGATTCGGCGAATCAAGCATCACCCGGTTCAGGTTGTTGGCACGGGCGAAGGCCCGCGCGGCGTAGATCTTGTACAGGTTGAGGCGCTTTTCCTGAGCCAGCGGCGGGTCCGGCCAGCGGATGTGCACGCCGTCGTCGGGCAGTTCGAAATCTTCCGGGATACGTGTCTGCATACGCAGCGGATCGACTTCCACCACGGCGGAAGAATCGACGTTCTCGGCAATGGTCTTCAGTGCCACCCAGCAGCCGGAGTAGCGCGACAGTTCCCAGCCGATGATGCCGTAATCGAGAATTTCCTGGACGTTGGCGGGGTTCAGCACCGGAATCGAGGCGGCGATGAAGGCATGCTCGCTCTGGTGCGGCAGCGTCGAGGACTTGCAGCCGTGGTCGTCACCCGCCAGCAGCAGCACGCCGCCGTTGGGTGCAACACCTGCCGCATTGCCGTGCTTGAACACGTCGCCGGCGCGGTCGACGCCCGGGCCCTTGCCGTACCACATGGCGAACACGCCGTCGTACTTGGCGCCGGGGAACAGGTTGGTCTGCTGGCTGCCCCACACCGCGGTGGCGGCCAACTCTTCGTTGACGCCCGGCTGGAAGTGGATGGCGTGTTGCTTGAGGTAGTCGCGGGCTTCCCAGAGGCTCTTGTCCAGCATGCCCAATGGCGAGCCGCGATAGCCGGAGATGAAGCCACCGGTATTCAAACCACGGGCCTGATCACGCTGATGCTGCAGCATCGGCAAGCGGGTCAGCGCTTGGGTGCCGGTGAGATAAAGATGACCGGTTGCAAGCCGGTACTTGTCGTCCAGACGGATCTCGGCCAGAGACATGGGGCGCTCCTAATTTGTTGTTATCGGAGTCAGGGTGGCGTTGTTCGCTACCCGCCTGACGCAGTCATGGAGAAACCGCACGGTTGTTTCTCCACGCCGGCAATCGGCAGGGGATCACCCCACCGTCGCGTGTCGATTAACAGTCTGGCCGTGACGAAGAGAGATTTTCTTTCTACTTTTGCGGTAGAACAGCGCTTCTGTGCATGACCCATTCGCTAACAACAAGAAAACAGGCACGACCATGCAGACCTCGCCCCTAAGCAGCATCGATCGCAAGATCCTCCTTCTGCTGCAACACAACGCCGATCTCTCCGCGGCGGAAATCGCCGAGAAGGTCGAACTGTCGCAATCGCCGTGCTGGCGACGCATCCACCGCATGCAGGAAGAGGGGCTGATCGAGCGCAAGGTCGCCCTGCTCAACCCGAAGAAACTCGGGCTGAACATGACAGTGTTCGTCAACATCAAGCTCTCGGCCCACGGGCGCAGCAACCTCGACGAGTTCGAGCGGGCGGTGGTGGGTTACCCCGAGGTATTGGAGTGCCACACCATGGCTGGCGAGTCGGATTACCTGCTCAAGGTGGTGGCGCGCGATATCGACAGTTACGAACGCTTCCTGCGTGACCAGCTCCTGCAGCGCCCCCACGTGCAGGAGGCGCACTCGCATATCGCCATGAGCGAGGTGAAGCGGACCACGGAGTTGCCGCTGGATTGAGCCTTCAGACCGGGTTCGCAGCAGGCGGTGGATAAGGCGGAGCCGTTATCCACCCTACGGGCGAAGCAGCCGCCACGAGGGAATGAAAGCGTAGGGTGGAAAACGGCCAGAGCCTTTTCCACGCGTCCACCAAGATCGCCTCCGACATCGTCGCAAGCATCCGCATGCGTCGGGCCTGGTTACGGTGGATAAGGCTTCGCCGTTATACCCTACGCACCGACGCACCGCTTGCACTCCTACTCCTCCGGTATCCCTTCCAGCCGCGTGCCCCGCCCAATTCCCCGCTCGGCGAACCAGCCCTGATCCATCTCCAGGGCAAAACGTGCCGGGCGCTGCGAACAACGAATCTGGGTATTGAACGGCTCCAGATCGATCACATCGACCAGAAGCCCGTCCTCATCGAAGAACGCCGCCGACAAGGGCAGCGGTGTGTCCTTCATCCACAGGCAGTGCCGGCGCACTTCGTCGAAACGAAACAGCATGCCGCTGTCGACGGCCAGCTCGCGGCGCCCCATCAGCCCGCGCTCGCGCTGGACGACGGTCTGCGCGTATTCGGCGTGCAGCTCGTGCCCCTGCAGGCGCAGCCGCAGCGGCTCATCGGCCTGAACAGTGCCTGCAAGCACCAGCAGTGACAGCAAAAGCGCAACAGGCATCAAGCAACCTCCTCAAGCGGAGCGCAGCGGGAACAGCCGGCCGCCGCCGCACTCATAAGCGAAGCGCCGCACCTGCGCGGCGACATAACGACAACAAGGGAGAACCCCATCGTGCTCAACAGAATAACCGCCGCCAGCGTCTACCTGGTGCAACGCTTCCTCCCCTCGCCCTTCGTCTTCGCCATCCTGCTCACGCTGATCGTGCTGATCGCCGCCATGCTCAGCACCGGTCAGGGCCTGCCGGCGATGGCGCAGCACTGGGGCAACGGCTTCTGGAACCTGCTGGCCTTCACCATGCAGATGTCGCTGATCCTGGTCACCGGCCATGCCTTGGCACGGGCGCCGGCGATCAACCGACTGCTCGACCGCATGGCCCGCATCCCGCAGTCGCCCGGGCAGGCCATCATTCTGGTGACGCTGGTGGCGCTGGCTGGTTCCTGGATCAACTGGGGTTTCGGTTTGGTCATTGGAGCAGTCTTCGCCCGCGCGCTGGCGCGCCAGGTGCGCGGCGTCGACTACCCGCTGCTGGTGGCTTCGGCCTATTCAGGCTTCCTGATCTGGCACGGCGGCTTTTCCGGCTCGATTCCGCTGTCGCTGGCCAGCGGCGGCGCCGACCTGGAAAAGATGACCGGTGGCGCACTGACCGAGGCCATCGGCGTCGGCCAGACGCTGTTCGCCTCCTACAACCTGATCATCATCGCCGTGCTGGTGGTCGGCCTGCCGCTGCTGAACTGGGCCATGCAGCCGAAGACGCCGAAGGTGGTCGACCCGGCGCTGCTGGAAGAGCCCCAGCCGAGCGACATCCCGAGGGAAACCGCCACCCAGCGTTTGGACGACAGCCGCATCCTCGGCCTGATCATGGTCGCGCTGGCGGTGCTGTTCTTCTACCGGCACTTCAGCGAGAACGGCCTGGCGTTGAGCCTGAACATCGTGATCTCCATCTTCCTCTTCGCCGGCCTGTTGATGCATGGCACGCCGGAGCGCTACATGCGCGCCATTGAGGAGAGCATTCGCGGCATCGCCGGCATCGTCGTGCAGTTCCCCTTCTACGCCGGGATCATGGGAATGATGGTCGGCGCCAATGCCGCTGGCCTGTCTCTTGGCCGACAGGTCACCGACACCTTCATCGCCTGGTCCTCGGCCGAGAGCTTCCCGGTGCTGGCTTTTCTCAGCGCCGGGCTGGTCAACGTCTTCGTGCCCTCCGGCGGCGGCCAGTGGGCAGTGCAGGGGCCGATCATGCTGCCGGCCGGCGCCGCGCTCGGCGTGGCACCGGAAGTCACGGCCATGGCCATTGCCTGGGGCGATGCCTGGACCAACATGATCCAGCCGTTCTGGGCCCTGCCGCTACTGGGCATCGCCGGGCTCGGTGCCCGCGACATCATGGGCTACTGCCTGCTCTGCCTGGTGTTCTCCGGCGTGGTGATCGCTGGCGGGCTCTATTTCCTGACCTGAGGCCGGAGCATTCCGGACGGCGACGCTGTCCGGAATACTGGACCGCACTGTCCAGCATGCAAGACACAAGCGCCGTCCAATGATCTGGACACTCAAGATAAAGACCATGCAAATCAGCGAGTTGCGTATCTGGCACGGAACTCGCTAAATCACCGTGCGGCCTGTCCGCAGCCGAAACAAGAAAAACAATGCGCCTGCCGTGCAGCAGCGAGTCCCCGAATGCCCTCGGCAGCGTTCGGTCGTGCCGCACGGGGCCAGGAGATCGTCCCCGATGAGCGTCGTCATCGCCCTTGCTGCATTGGCTCTGCTGATGCTCGCCGCCTACCGCGGCTACAGCGTCATTCTGTTTGCTCCCATCGCCGCCATGGGTGCGGTGCTGCTCACCGACCCGTCCGCGGTGGCGCCGGCGTTCACCGGCATCTTCATGGAGAAGATGGTCGGCTTCATCAAGCTCTATTTCCCGGTGTTCCTGCTCGGTGCGGTGTTCGGCAAGCTGATCGAGATGTCCGGCTTCTCGCGCTCCATCGTCGCCGCAGCGATCCGCCTGTTCGGCACCAGCCAGGCGATGCTGGTGATCGTGCTGGTCTGCGCGCTGCTCACTTACGGCGGCGTGTCGCTGTTCGTCGTGGTGTTCGCGGTATACCCGTTCGCCGCCGAGATGTTCCGCCAGAGCAACATGCCCAAGCGGCTGATCCCGGCGACCATCGCCCTCGGCGCATTCACCTTCACAATGACTGCCATTCCCGGCACGCCGCAGATCCAGAACATCATCCCCACCACCTTCTTCAACACCACCACCTGGGCGGCGCCCTGGCTCGGCCTGATCGGCACCCTCTTCGTATTCGGCCTGGGCATGCTCTATCTCAAGTGGCAGCTCGGCAAGGCCATTGCCGCCGGCGAAGGCTACGGCACCAACCTGCGCAACGAGCCGGAAACACCGGCCGATATCGCCCTGCCCAACCCCTGGCTGGCGCTGTCGCCGCTGATTCTGGTGCTGGTCGCCAACCTCTTGTTCACCCGCTGGATTCCCGAGCTCTACGGCACCAGCCACAGCCTGCAGCTGCCCGGCATGAGCGCCCCGCTGGTCACCGAGGTAGGCAAGCTCACCGCCATCTGGGCGGTGGAAGCCGCGCTGCTGCTGGGCATCGCCCTGGTGCTGGCAACCAGCTTCGGCACCCTGCGCGGCAAGCTCGCCGAGGGCAGCCGCACGGCGGTTGGCGGCTCGCTGCTGGCGGCGATGAATACCGCCTCGGAATTCGGCTTCGGCGCGGTGATCGCCTCTCTGCCGGGCTTCATCGTGGTGGCCGATGCCCTCTCGGCGATTCCCAACCCGCTGCTCAACGAAGCCATCACCGTCAACCTGCTGGCCGGCATCACCGGCTCGGCCTCTGGCGGCATGAGCATCGCCCTGGCCGCGATGGCCGACAGCTTCGTCGCCGCCGCCAACGCCGCGCAGATTCCGCTGGAAGTGCTGCACCGTGTCGCCTCGATGGCCTCCGGCGGGCTCGACACCCTGCCGCATAACGGCGCGGTAATCACCCTGCTGGCGGTCACCGGGCTGACCCACCGCGAATCCTACAAGGACATCTTCGCCATCACCCTGATCGCCACGGCCGCAGCCTTCTTCGTGATCGGCGTGTACTACGCTACCGGCATCGTCTGACGGTGGCGGCCGCTCGCCGTTATCGGCGAAGCGCCGCGCCATCAGCGATTGCCTTCCGACAACAAAAAAAAGCAAAGGCACCGTCCCCGGGCGGTCGCCGCCAAGCGGGAGAAACCATGAACCTCACAGGCAAGACCGCACTGGTCACCGGCTCCACCAGCGGCATCGGCCTCGGGATCGCACTGAAGCTGGCCGAAGCCGGCGCCGACCTGATCCTCAACGGTTTTGGTGATGCCTCGGCAGCGCTGGCCGAAGTCGGCCGGCATGGCCGCAAGGTCGGTCACCACGGTGCCGACGTGTCCGACCCAGCACAGATCGCCGAGCTGTTCACCTATGCCGAGTGCGATTTCGGCGGCATCGACATCCTGGTCAACAATGCCGGCATCCAGCACGTCGCGCCGGTGGAGGAGTTTCCGGTCGAACGCTGGGACGCGATCATCGCCATCAACCTGTCCTCGGCGTTTCACACCACACGCCTGGCGCTGCCCGGCATGCGTCAGCGCGGCTGGGGGCGGATCATCAATATCGCCTCGGTGCACGGGCTGGTTGGCTCGGAGCAGAAGGCCGCCTACGTCGCTGCCAAGCACGGGCTGGTCGGGCTGACCAAGGTCGTCGCGCTGGAAACCGCCACCACACCGATCACCTGCAACGCCATCTGCCCCGGCTGGGTGCTGACGCCGCTGGTGCAGCAGCAGATCGACGAGCGCGCGCGGGAGAGCGGCGATGAACAGCAAGCCCGCCACGACCTCCTCGCCGAAAAGCAGCCCTCGCTGGACTTCGTCACCCCCGCGCAACTGGGTGCCATGGCACTGTTCCTGTGCAGCGAAGCCGGTGATCAGGTACGCGGCGCGGCATGGAACATGGACGGCGGCTGGGCAGCGCGCTGACGACGACTGGCCACCCACGGCGAACGGCTGCGCATCGCAGGCTGTCTGTATCCCATTCAGGCGGACTGCCGCGCCGAGATCGCCAGAGGTTCAGGTCGGCAGCGCCGGACAGCCAAAAACCGTTTCGGGAGTGCCGATGCAAAGCCAGCTGCTGTATTTCGATGACGAGCGCGCCGCCGCCCTGCGACTGGCCGAAGCCTCTGGGCTGGCCGCCGCGGCAGTCGAGCGCCACCGTTTTCCCGATGACGAACTGCGCCTGCGTCTGCCACTGGGCGAAGGCGAGGCCATCGCCGAGCAGCTGGTGATCTACCGCGGCCTCGACCATCCCAACGAGAAGCTGGTCGAGCTGCTGTTGATCGCCGGCGAGGCGCGCCGACTGGGCGCCAGGCGACTGATCCTGGTCACGCCTTATCTGGCCTACATGCGCCAGGACATCGCCTTCAACCCCGGTGAAGTGGTCAGCCAGCGGGTGCTTGGCCAGCTGCTGGCCAGCCAGTTCGACGGGCTGATCACCGTCGACCCGCACCTGCACCGCGTCGCCACCCTGCAGGAAGCCGTGCCGCTGGAAGATGCCGTCATGCTGTGCGCGGCACCGGCGCTGGCACGGCTGATAGCCGAGCGGCATCCCGATGCCCTGCTGATCGGCCCGGATGCCGAGGCGCTGCAGTGGATCGAAGCCGCTGCCGTCGAACATGGTTTCGAACACGGCGTGTGCAACAAGGTGCGCCACGGCGATCGCCAGGTCGACATCGCACTGCCGGCGCTGGCGTTTGCCGGGCGCCATGTAGTGCTGCTCGATGACGTCGCCAGTTCCGGCCGCACCCTTGCCAACGCCGCGGAGAAACTGCTGGCCGCTGGCGCCGCCTCGGTGGACGTCGCAGTGACTCACGCGCTGTTCGCCGACGATGCGCTGCAGGTGATCCGCGCCGCCGGGGTCGGTCAGATCTGGAGTACCGACTGCATCGCCCATGAGAGCAATGCAGTAAGCATGGCCCCGCAACTGGCTGAGGCGCTCAGGCCGCTGCTTCGCTGAGGCGATACTCAACGAGCGGCACATAGGGTGGAAAACGCGGCAGCTTTTCCACTGTTCTTCCAAGCCAGCCGCGCGGACAAGGCGGTGCCGTTGTCCACCCTACGAGGACCCTGCACCGGCCGGCCATCTGCGCCCCAACACCACGGCTGCCGTAGGGTGGAAAACGCGCAGCTTTTCCACCCGGCGACCATCTCGCGGCGGCGAATCAATCGCGTGGACAAGGCGGTGCCGTTGTCCACCCTACCCCTCATCCACCGCGCTCGGCTCGTCGGCCGCCACCTGCGCTGCATCACCATAGCGCTTCTGGCAGCGCTCGCAGAAGAATGCCCGGCGCTGGCTGCGCCCCAGCTCTTTCACCCTAACCAGCGGAATCCGGCAGCGCACGCAGGTGGTCTTGCCGTGGGCCAGCCAGTGCGCCTTGAGCACACCAGCCCGCTTCCACTGGAGAAATTCGAAGCTGTAGGTACGCGCCTCACGCACCAGCTCGCGCAGCTTGGCCGCCGGCAGCTCGCCGATCAGCGAAAGCGGGTGCACGCGGATGCGGTAGAGCACCTCGTTCTTGATGATGTTGCCGGAGCCGGCGAACAGCGTCTGGTCGAGCAGTGCATCGCAGGCCAATAGCCGCGGACGTTCGCGCAGCCGCTTGAGCGTGGCGCGCGGGCTCCAAGCGTCGCTCATCAGGTCCATGCTCCAGTCGTACGTCGCATCCAGCGGCCCTTCGATCAACTGCACCGAGCAGGCGTAGAAGTTCAGCTCGCCGTTGGCAAAGCCCAGGCTCAGCCGCGCTACGGCGTCCTTGCGCTCGTTGATGCGGTAGCTGCCGAACAGCAGCAGGTGGATGCGGACGGAGACGTCGTCCAGCTCGATCAGGAAATGCTTGCGCCAGCTATGGAAGCCACGCACCACCTGACCGGCCAGCCGGGACATGTCGATCTTGGCGCTGCCCTCGGCACGTTCGATGGTGCGCCCGGCGAATGCCGCGACTTCTTCACGCAGGATGACGATGGAAGGACCTTCGGGCATGGCTGCACCAGGGGCTGGGCTGTCTTGGATTTGAGACTCGCCAATCCCACGAAGGTGCGCCCACCGTTACCAATCCAGTTGCAGCGTGCTCTCGAATTCGCGCAGCGCTCCGCTCAGCGGATCGCTAAAGCGCAATCCACGCGCCAGCAGCTTCAGTGGCCGCGCGTAGTCGTCGGCCTCACGCTCGCTGCGCTCGAGCAGCTCGGGATAGAACGGGTCATTGCAGATACCGGCGCCGAGCGTGGCCATGTGCAGGCGCAGCTGGTGCTTTTTGCCGCTGATGGGGGAGAGCCCGTAGCGCCAGAGGTCGCCGCGCCGTTCGAGCACCTCGATCAGCGTTTCGCTGTTCGGCTCACCGGCGCCCTCACGCATCAGGAAGAAGGGGTCGCCCGGCACCATGCACAGGCGTCGGCGCAGGGGAAATTCGAGATGCGGCAGCGCCGGGCAGATTGCCTCGTAGCGCTTGCTGATCTCCCGCTCACGGAACAGCGCCTGGTAGGCACCTCGGCTCCCCCGGTTGGCCGAGAACAGCACCAGACCGGCGGTGAGCCGATCGATACGATGAATCGGTACCAGATCGGCGTTACCCAGCCGTTTGCTGAGCCGCGCCAGCAGGGTTTCGTTGACGTATTCGCCAGCTGGCATCACCGAGAGAAAGTGCGGCTTGTCGGCTACCACCAGATGCTCGTCGACATGCAGGATGCGTTCTTCGAACGGCACCGGGGTCTCATTCGGCACTTCGCGAAAGTAATGAATGCGCATGCCTACCCGATAGGCCTGCGCGGCATCGATCGGCTGCATCTGCGCATCAAGCACGCGGCCGCGGGCGATGCGATCGAGCCAGGTAGCGCGACTGATCGCAGGGAAGTGCGCGCACAGGCAGTCGAGCACCGTCGGCCAATCGCCTGGCGGCAGATGCAGGGTGCTGGGGCGGGAACTGGAAGCGGACATGAATGCAGCTACACGGTAGCGACGAGGGAGGTGGATGATACCTGCTCTGTCAGTAGCTGCCTCCCGTTGCGGGAGCGCTGTGGCAAGTGGCTGCTGAGCGCAGCGCCGCCAGGGGGCAGGCGATGCGCTCAGCGAAGACGCCAGGCGAGAGGAACGCGCAGGCTCAGTCTTCCTTGTCCTTGGTCACTTCGCCGGTACGGCCATCGATCTTGAACTCGTACTTCTTGCCGTCCTGCTTCATGCCCTCGCCTTCCCAGCCATCATCATCGGCCTCGATGCCGTGCAGTTCGGTGTAGCCGGCGGCCTTGGCCTTCTCTACGGCCTGTTCGAGGCTGATCCAGTCGGCGCCGGGCTTGTCGGCGGCGAAGGCAGCACCAGAACCGAGGATGGCAACGGCGAGCGCGGCGGTCAGTGTCTTGTTGTACATCTCGTTATTCCTTCTGCGAACGGGATCAGATCGGGCCATACGGTTGGCCCTTGCCTGAATTACGAGCGCGGCGGCGGCCGCTAAGTTCAACCACAGCGCCGCCAGCCGCCGGACGTTCCCTGGCCCGATGTCGATTTCGCCCGGCGCCAATCGACTCTGTCACAGGGCCATTGCCGCGCGGCGGTGGCTCCGCGCCCGCTCCCAATCCGCGCCCCGGAGGTCTACATGGCAACGCACAAGGTCGTATCCGAACAGGACTGGCTGGCCGCCCACAGCGCCCATCTGCAGGAAGAGAAACAGCTCACCCGCCAGCGCGATGCGCTCAGCGAAAAGCGTCGGCAACTGCCCTGGCGACGCCTTGCGCAGGACTATCGCTTTCACGATGCCAGCGGCGCGGTCCGCCTGAGCGAGCTGTTCGAAGGGCGCAGCCAGCTGGTGATCAAGCACTTCATGTTCGGCCCGGACTGGACCGAGGGTTGCGTCGGCTGTTCGTTCGAGGCCGATCATATCGGCGGTGCGCTACTGCACCTGCTGCAGCATGACGTCAGCTTCGCCGCCATTTCCCGCGCGCCGTTCGAGCGGCTGGATGCGTTCCGCCAGCGCATGGGCTGGCAGTTCCGCTGGCTGTCGTCGGCCGGCAGCACGTTCAACCGCGACTTCCACGTGTCCTTCGATGCCGAGGACATCGTCGAGGGCAAGGTCTTCTACAACTACGCCTGGCAACCCTTCGTCTGCGAGGAGCTGTCGGGCTTCAGTGTTTTTTACCGCGACCCGCAGGACGACATCTTCCACACCTTCTCGGCCTATGGTCGCGGCGCGGAAGAACTGCTCGGCACCTATGTACTGCTGGACATGACGCCCAACGGTCGCAACGAAACGGGCCCGCGGCACAACCTCACCGACTGGGTACGCCTGCACGACCGTTACGACAGCGATGATCGCGTTGCCCCGAGCGGACGCTCAGAGCCCGCCGGCTGCTGCCACGAGCAGGCGCGACGCTGAGGCTACTGCCGTCGAATGAAGACGATCTGCGGGTCCATTTCGCCGTTGCTGAAGCGGAACTCCACCGCATCGCCCACGGCCAGCCCGCCGAGCTGTGCGGCGTCCGCCTTGAACGGCATCACCATCGCCGGCCACTTCAATTCCGGCACCGGCCCGTGGGCGATGGTGACGCTGCCCTGCCGGGCATCGATGGCGCGGATCACGCCTTCGGCCTGGTAAGCGGGCTCGGCCTCCAGGCTGTTGCCAGCGGCCACATCATCGACCGGTGGCGGTGTGGTGGAGGGCTTCAGCAGATCCTCGGCAGAGGCCTGGCCACTCAGCCCGAGGGTCGCAAGCAGTACGAGAAACACGGTTTTCATGACGACTCACCCCGATCGATCGGTCGTGCTGACCTGCAGCAAGCGTAGTCCCCATGGCGCGGTTCGCCCTCGCCCGAACGGTGCATTCGCAGCCGCCTGGCGACGTTCAGTTTCGTTTAAGCAAGCCCCCGTAACCTGTGAATCGTCGAAACCAACCACAGGAATCAAAACCATGAAAACACTGACTACGCTGTTCACCGCCGCCACCCTCGCCCTCGGTGCCAACCTGGCCATGGCCAAGGACATCGGTCCCGACGAAGCACTGAAGCTGCGCGATGCCGGCACCATCCAGTCGTTCGAGAAGCTCAACGAAGCGGCACTGGCCAAGCACCCCGGCGCTACCGTCGAGGAGACCGAGCTGGAAGAAGAATACGGCCGCTACGTCTATCAGCTTGAACTGCGCGACGACAAAGGTGTGCAATGGGACGTCGAGCTCGACGCCAAGACCGGCGAAGTGCTGAAGGACCATCAGGACGACTGAGGCCATCCATGCGTGCCCCCCTTTTCGTAACGGTTCCACTGACCCTGCTGCTCGCTGCCACTCCGGCGGCGAGCCGCGATCTGGACCAGGATGAGGCCCTGCGGCTGCGCCGCGAGGGCCTCATCATGCCGCTGGAAGCTCTGCTCCAGCGCGCCATGGAGCGCTATCCGGGGGCCAGCCTACTGGAAGCGGAGCTGGAGGAGGAAGATGGCATCTACGTTTACGAGATCGAATTGCTCACCACCGACGGCGTTGCCCGCGAGCTCGAACTGGATGCTCGCGACGGGCGCCTGCTCAAGGATGAAGAAGACTGATGCGTCTGCTACTGGTCGAAGACAACGTTCCGCTGGCCGATGAACTGGTCGCCAGCCTCAGCCGCAACGGTTATGCCATCGACTGGCTGGCCGATGGCCGCGACGCCGGATACCAGGGCGCCAGCGAGCCCTATGACCTGATCATTCTCGACCTCGGCTTGCCTGGCAAACCGGGGCTGGAGGTGCTGCGCGACTGGCGTGCCGGCGGCCTCACCACACCGGTGCTGATCCTTACCGCGCGCGGCTCCTGGGCCGAGCGCATCGACGGCCTCAAGGCCGGCGCCGACGACTACCTGACCAAGCCCTTTCATCCCGAAGAACTGCTGCTGCGCATCCAGGCGCTGCTGCGCCGTGCCCACGGCCTGGCCAACCAGCCCATGTTGCAGGCCGGCGGCCTGGAGCTGGACGAGTCGCGCCAGTGCTGTCGCAAGGACGGCCAGGACATCGAACTCACCGCCGGAGAATTCCGCCTGCTGCGCTATTTCATGCTGCATCCGGGGCAGCTGCTGTCGAAAACCCAGCTGACCGAACACCTGTACGACGGTGAAACCGAGCGCGATTCAAACGTCATCGAGGTGCATATCAACCGGCTGCGCGGCAAGCTCGGCCGCGAACTGATCGAAACGCGCCGCGGCCAGGGCTATCGCTTCGGCGGCCAGCCGTGAAGTCCATCCAGCGCAGCCTCAGCCTGGCGCTGATCGCCACCCTGCTACTGGTCGCGCTGGTGCTGGTGCAGACCAGCCTGTGGCTCTTCGAGTCAGGCCTCAGGCGCAGTCTGGAAACCGATCTGCGCGAGGAAACCGAGGGCCTGCTGATTGCCCTCGTGAAGGGGCCGAACGGCGATCAGCTGGACGTGCAGCGCCTCAACCCGCGCTATCAACGGCCGTTCTCCGGCCACTATTTCAAGATCGAACTGCCCGAGCGCACTTGGCGCTCCCGCTCGCTGTGGGACGCCTCACCAGAATGGCCGGAACGCGCGGGCCTGGCGGACGAACTGCTCGACGGCCCGCAGGAACAGCGACTGCTGGGTTATCGCGCCGAGTACCGCCGCGACGGCCAGCCGATCATCATCAGCGTGGCGCAGGACTACACGCCGGTCCTCGAAAGTTTTGCCCGCGTGCGGCTGAGCGGCCTCGGCCTGGTCGGTTTCGCCCTGCTTGCCCTGCTGCTGTTGCAGCGCTATGCCATGGGACTGGCACTGCGCCCACTGGAGCGCGCGCGGCAGCAGATCGCCCAGCTGCAGCAGGGCCAGCGCCAGCAGCTGGACCAGCAGGCGCCCGTCGAGCTGCAGCCGCTGGTCGAGCAGATCAACCACCTGCTCAGCCACACCGAAGACACCTTGCAGCGCTCGCGACATGCCCTGGGCAACCTCGGTCACGCGCTGAAGACGCCACTGGCAGTGCTCGGCAGTCTGGTGCAACGCGAAGAACTCGCCGCTCACCCCGAACTGCAGGCCAGCCTGCAGGAGCAGCTGGAGCAGATCCAGCAACGGGTCAGCCGCGAACTGGGCCGGGCGCGGCTATCGGTGGACGTGCTGCCCGGTGCGCATTTCGACTGCGATGCGGAACTGCCGGCACTGTTCGATACGCTGGCGATGATCCACCGCAGCGGCCTCAACCTGCGCTGGCAGGCGCCCGCCGGCTGCCGCCTGCCGCGTGATCGCGAGGACATGCTCGAGCTGCTGGGCAATCTGCTGGATAACGCCTGCAAGTGGGCCCGTAGCCGCGTCGAGCTGAGCATCGAGCGCAGCGGCGATGGCTTCGTCCTGCTGGTGGACGACGACGGACCGGGGATTCCGGCGGCACAGCGCGAACAGGTCATCAACCGTGGCGTACGGCTGGACGAGTCGGCGGAAGGTCACGGGCTGGGGCTGGGAATCGTCAGCGATATCCTGACGGCCTGGCGTGGCGAATGGAGTCTTGAAGAAAGCCCGCTGGGCGGTTTGCGGGTGCGCATCGCACTGCCGGCGACGCGCTGAGCATCATTGCGGACGAGCCAGTTCGTTACGCATGTCTTCGAGTATGGTTTCGACCAGCAGGGTGTTCTGCACCTGGTGCCCGGCCATGATGCGCGTGGCGTGGGTGCCATTGATCGGGTAGCCGACATGCACCAGCAGGCGACCGTCCGCTTGCGGCTCGACGCGCGTGCGGTACTGCGAGGTGAAGGTTTCGGCCAGGTAGCGGGAAAGAGTCTTCATGAAGCATCTCTAGCAATGAGCCTGAGACAAAGACCCTGTTCATCGCTCGGAGATTCATGCCGTCCATCGGGAATCCACTGATCTTCATAGAACTGTAACCCTCATCACCCCTTCCGATCGCCGCTGCCATAGGCCAGCCAGGCCAGAAACAGCATCACGACGAACGCCATGCAGGACATCACCAACGCATTGATCATCAGGCTCATGTCAGGGTCTCCTCATCCACCGGATCGAGTTGAAACACACCCCGAATATATGTAGCGTTGCGCGACACGTCGACCTGCTCGACATAGGCATGTAAATCTTTGGAACAGGTGCAGAGGCGATGAAACGCAAGCAATCGATCAGTCAGATTCGCTGGGACCTAGCGCTGCGCTACCGGCTGATCGAGACCATCGCCTGGTGGGAAGGCCGCCTGACCACGGGCCACCTGATGCAGAGTTTCGGCATCAGCCGCCAGCAGGCATCGAAGGACATCAACACCTACCTGAACGAACATGCGCCCAAAAACCTGACATATGACCGCCACCTGAAGGGCTACAAGCCGACCAAAGGCTTCCAGCCGCTGTTCATCGACGGCAGCGCCAGCGCCTATCTGCATTTACTCGACCAGAACCGTGTGCGAGCCCCGCATATCGAGGGCCTGGCGCTGGCCTACGCGCATACCGAGGTACTGCAGGTGCCGGACCGCAGTATCCGCCCCGAGGTGCTGCGGCCGATCCTGCAGGCCTGTCGCGAGGGGCTGCGGCTGGAGAGCGAGTATGTCTCGCTGGCCAATCCCGAGGTGGAAATCCGCGTGATGGCGCCGCACACGCTGGTGTTCACCGGCATGCGCTGGCATGTGCGCGCCTACTGCGAGAAGAACCGCGAATACCGCGACTTCGTGCTCAGCCGCTTCCGTGGCGAGCCGGACCTGATGGACGAAAGCGAACACATCCGCGAGCAGGACGAGGCGTGGAACACGCCGGTGACCGTGCTGATCGAGCCGGACGCGCGACTAAGCCCGGCGCAGAAGGCGATCATCGAGGTGGACTTCGGCATGGTCGGGGGCCAGCTGCCGGTGGAGACGCGCGGAGCGCTGGTGCAGTACGTGCTGCAGCGCTTCGGCATCGACCCGAACACCGTGCAGGCCAATGCGGCGGCGCAGCAGCTGCAGGTGGGGAATCTGCAGGCGTTGAAGGGGTGGTTGTACTCGTGAGGGTTAGGCGTAACGTGGCCACTTGCAAGAGCGAGCTTGCTCACGAACTGGTGCCGGCGCAAACCTATGCGTGCAACGCCGCGCTTTCCTCGGCCCGATCTGCAGGTTGCGCCTTGCACGGCGCGTCACTTTTTCTTGTGTGGCCAAGAAAAAGTAACCAAAAAGAAGGCCACCCCGACATACGGGTTTTGCTTCGCAAAACTTCCCTCGCTCCGGCGCTGCTCCGGCGGTCGTCGCGAAGGGCCATCCCTGGCCCATCGCTCCTCGCTCGGCATCCATGCCTCGTGTCCCCCTGCGCAGCACCTACGCTCGGCCTCCTGAAAGGGATTCGAGACCGAGTCGTCTGTAAGTTCATTGATAGCGGGAGGCCGCTTCGCTCGTTCACCAGTCAAAAATCTGCCAGACGATGCCGAACGCCCCTTTCAGGAGGCCGAATGGAATCCGCGTGGAGGGGAGTGAGCGGCATGGATGCCGCGAGAGGACTGGGCGTCCCCGCGATAAAGGGCCATGGATGGCCCTTGTACGCCGGCCCCCGGAACGTGGATGAAATGAGGGAAGTCTCGCGCAGCGAGACCCGGATGCAGGGGCAAGCGTTTTTGCTTACTTTTTTCGCGACTGAAAAAAGTGAGTCGCCCAGCAGGGCGAAACCAGCGCCTCATACCGGCACGACAAGCGGCAGCCACCTACAAACTCGAAAACCAACCAGCTTCGCGGTCAAGACCGCTCCCACAAGCCTTACATCCGACGCAACCACCCGCTGCACATCCCAAGCCAGCGGCTCGCCGCTGCGCCCGCACACAATGAGCCTGAGCCCATGCGCCTGATCCACACCTCCGACTGGCACCTCGGCCAGACCCTCCACGGCCAGGACCGCGACTACGAACACGCGCAATTCCTCGCCTGGCTGCTCGACCAGCTGGTCGCCCACCGCGCCGACGCCCTGCTGATCGCCGGCGACGTGTTCGACACGGTCAACCCGCCACTCAAGGCCCAGGAACGCCTCTACGATTTCATCGTCCGCGCCCACGAAAAACTCCCGCAGCTGGACATCGTGATGATCGCCGGCAACCACGACTCGGGCGGGCGCATCGAGCTGCCGGCACCGCTAATGAGGCGCCTCAACGCCCATGCCGTGGGACGCATCAGCTGGGTCGCCGAGGGCCAGCTGGATCACCAGCGTCTGCTCGTACCGCTGCATGACGCCAATGGCAACACCGCCGCCTGGTGTCTCACCCTGCCCTTCCTGCGTCCGGCCGAAGTCACCGGAATGACGCTGGGCGACGACTATATGGCCGGCATCCGTCAGGTGCATGAACGCCTCATCGCCGCCGCCGAAACCGCACGCCAGCCCGGCCAGGCGCTGGTCGCCATGAGCCACGCGCACATGGCCGGCGGCGCGGTCTCGGAGGAGTCCGAGCGCAATATCGTTATCGGCAGCGCCGAAGCGCTGCCGGCCAGCCTGTTTCCCGAATCGGTCGCCTACGTCGCCCTCGGCCACCTGCACAAGCCGCAGCAGGTCGCCGGGCAGGCGCGCATCCGCTACAGCGGCTCGCCGCTGCCGCTGTCCTTTGCCGAGGTGAACTACCCGCATCAGGTGCTGCTGGTCGAACTCGATGGCGAGGCCCTGAAACAGGTCGACAGCCTGCCGGTGCCGCGCGCGGTGGAAATGATCCGCATCGGCCGCGCCCCGCTAGCCGACGTGATCACCGCGCTGGAAGCGCTGCCGCCCACCGGTCTGTTCGACGACAACCTGCCCTGGCTGGAGGTACGCGTGCTGCTCGACGAGCCGCTGCCGGACCTGCGCCAGCGCATCGAAACCGCGATCACCGGCAAGGCCTGCCGCTTGGTGCGCATCGCCAGTGAATACGCCGGCAAGCGCGGCGAGACGGAATCGGAAGTGCTGCTCGGTCTCGACCAGATCACCCCGCAGGAGCTGTTCGCCCGCGCCTGGGAAGAACAGTACGGCAACCCGGCGGACGAGCAGGCGCTGGACGATTTCGCCACTTTGCTGCAACGAGTCGAGTTCGCCCATGAGGAGATTGAGCGATGAAAATCCTCGCCATCCGCCTGAAGAACCTGGCCTCCTTGGCCGGCGAACAGATCATCGATTTCACCGCCGAACCCCTGGCCAGCGCTGGCCTGTTCGCCATCACCGGGCCTACAGGTGCGGGCAAGAGCACCATCCTCGACGCCCTGTGCCTCGCGCTATTTGGCAGCACACCCCGGCTCGACAGCGTCTCACCGCTGAACAAGGTCCCCGACGTGGAGGCCGAAATCGGCGGCGGCGACGAGCGCAACCTGCTGCGCCGCGGTTGTGGCAGCGGCTACGCCGAGGTCGATTTCGTCGGCGTCGACGGCCACCGCTACCGCGCACGCTGGGAGGTCAAGCGCGCCCGCGAGAAGGTCGACGGCCGCCTGCAGGCCAGCAGCCAGAGCCTTACGGATCTCGACAGCGGCACGCTCCTGGCCAGCGGCAAGAAACGCGAATTCAAGGAACTGCTCGAAGCCCGCCTTGGGCTGACCCTGGCGCAGTTCACCCGCGCCGTGCTGCTGGCGCAGAGCGAGTTTTCCGCCTTCCTCAAGGCCGACGACAACGAGCGCGGCACCCTGCTGGAAAAGCTCACCGATACCGGCCTCTACAGCCGGCTCGGCCAGGCCGCGTTCGAGGCCGCCAAGCAGGCGAAGGAAGGCGTGACTCGCCTAGAACAGCAGGCTGGCGGTTTGCAGCCGCTAGAGCCCGAGCAGCGCGACGTACTGGAGCGCGAACATCAGGCCCAGCTCGAAGAACTGAAGAATCTGCAACAACAGCTCAAGGTGGCCGAAGCCCAGCGCCAATGGCTCAGCGAATTGCAGCGACTGGAAAACGAGCGCGAAGCCGCACGCCAGCAGCTGCAGGACGCCGAAGACGAGCGCGAGAGCCTGGCCGAGGCCCGTCGTATTCTCGACCTGTTCGAACGGCTCGCGCCGCAGCGCCATCGTTTTCTGCGCCAGCACGAACTCGAACCCCTGCTGGGCAAGGCCGCCGACAGCCTCACTCGCCTGCAGCACGAGGCGCAAAGCCTGCAGCAACGTCTCGACACCTTGCAGAGCCAATGCAGCGCCGCCAGCGAGCAACTGCGTTCGGCCGAACAGGCGCGCCAGGACGCCGAGCCGCGGCTGGCCCAGGCACGCCGCGAAGAGGAACGCCTCAGCCACCTGAACACCGACCTCGTCTCGATCCGCGAAGAAAGCGTCCAGGCCGATGCCGCGGCGAGCACCGGCGAGGCAACGCTCAAGCAGCTCGGTGAGCAGCAACAGCGCGCCGCCGAACAGCTAGCAACGCTGACGCAGCAACTCGAGACGAGCGCAGCGCTGCAACCGCTCTGTGCAGCCTGGGGCGGCTACAGTCGGCGCCTGCAACAGGCCGTCCAGCTGACGGCACGGCTGCAGCAAGGTCAGAGCGAACTCCCGGCACTGGAAGCGCAGGCCAAGGCTGCCGAAACCCGACAAAGCCAGGCGCGCGAGGCGCTGGACAATCTGCAACGCGAACGCGACAGCGAACTAGGGCTGGCCGAACAGCTGGCCGGTCTGCATCGACAGCTCGACGAATGGCGCCAGGCCGAGCGCGAAACCGAGGCCCTGCGCGAACTCTGGGCGCAGCAGCTCACGCTCACCGCCAGCCAGCGCGAACTGAGCGACGCCCACATCCGCCAGCAGGCCGAGCTGGACAGCCTGGTACCTCAGGGCAAACAGCTTCGCAGTGACCGTGATGCCGCCGAGCAGGCGCTCAAGGTCACCCTCGCCCTGCTCGAACGCCAACGCCTGGCACGCAGCGAGAATGTCGAAGCGCTGCGTGCGGCGCTCGTTCCCGGCGAGCCCTGCCCGGTCTGCGGCAGCGACGAGCATCCCTGGCAGCAGACCGACGCGCTGGTCGCCAGCCTAGATCAGCACGACGACAGCGAAGCCGCGCGCGCTCGCCAGTCGCTGCAGGAACAGGACCAGCGTCTGCAGGAACTGCGGGATCGCCATGTCGCGCTCAGCACGCAGTTGCGCCAGACGCAACAACGCCAGGGCGAAGTGGAGGCGCAGCTGCAGGCCCTGGCACCGCGCCTGCTCGCCCTGCCCGCACACACGCGATTGCTTGAGCAGCCGGAAGCTGAGCGTTCGCAATGGCTGGAAGCGCAGCTGACCAATCTCAAAGACCAGATCGCCAGCGCCAGTGAGCGTCAGCAGCAGTTGCTCGCCCTGCAACAGCACAGCGAAGCCCTGCAGCAGGCCTGGCAGGCCGCGCGCGAGGCCTGCGTCGAGGCGACCCAGCAACTCGCCCGCCAACGCGATGCGCTCGCCCGCGATCACCAGCAGCTCGATGAGGAACTGCAGGCGTTTGCCGAGCTGTTGCCCGCCGACCAGCTGCAACGCTGGCGCGAAAACCCCGCGCAGACCTTCATGCAGCTGGACGCCAGCATCGCCACGCGGCTGCAACAGCTGCAACAGCAGAGCGAGCTGGCCGAGGAGCTGCGCCAGTGCGAGCAGCGCCGCAGCGACGAGCAGCTGCAGCAGCGCCATCGCCAGGAGAAACAGGCAGGCTGCAGCGCACGACTGAGCGAGCGCGAGAAACTGCTGCTGGCCTGCCAGCAGGCGCTACGTACCAGCCTTGGCGAACAGACCAGCGCCAGCGCCTGGCAACAGCAGCTGGACGCGACCATCCAGGCTGCGCGGCAAACCCAGGCCGAGATTGATCGGCAGCTCAACGAGAGCAAGATTGGCCTGACGCGGCTGCACAGCGAGCAGCAGAACTGTCGCCAGCGCCAAGCCGAACTGGAACAGGAACGCGACGCGCTGAATGCGGAGCTGGCCACCTGGCGCACCAGCCACCCGCAGCTGGACGACGCCACCCTCGCCCAGCTGCTGCACATGGATGACCAGCTGATTGCCGAGGCGCGCCAGCGCCTGCAACAGAACGCCGAAACCCTGACCCGCTGTCGCGAGCGTCTGGACGGCTGCCTCAGTCGCCTGAACACGCACAAACTGCAGCAGGCCGAAACGCCGGACATCGAACGGCTGCAGCAGCGCCATGCCGAGCAACTGCAGCAATGCGAGCAGGCCGACCAGCGCTGCGCGCAAACCCGCGCCCAGCTGATCGACGACGACAAGCGCCGCAGCCAGAGCCAGGCGTTGCTCGCACAGATCGACGCCGCACGGGCCGAGCATCAGCGCTGGGGGCGCATCGCCGCCTTGATCGGCTCCAGCGACGGCGGCGCCTTCCGCAAGATCGCCCAGGCCTACAACCTCGACCTGTTGGTGCAGCATGCCAATGTGCAGCTGCGCCAACTGGCCAGGCGCTACCGGCTCAAGCGCGGCGGCAGCCCGCTGGGCCTACTGGTCATGGATACCGAGATGGGCGACGAGCTGCGCTCGGTGCATTCGCTGTCCGGCGGCGAGACCTTCCTCGTTTCGCTGGCCCTGGCGCTGGGCCTGGCCTCGATGGCCTCGAGCAAGCTCAGGATCGAGTCGCTGTTTATCGACGAAGGCTTCGGCAGCCTCGACCCCGAGTCGCTGCAGATCGCCATGGACGCGCTGGATTCGCTGCAGGCCCAGGGCCGCAAGGTGGCGGTGATCTCCCATGTGGCGGAAATGCACGAGCGCATTCCAGTGCAGATCCAGGTGCGCCGGCAGGGCAATGGGCAGAGTGATCTACAGATTGTCGGGGGGCTTTCATAAAGCTCGGCGCTGTCGCGCGGACATGCCGCCGTCGCTTGGCGACAGTCGGCACGACCTCGGCGGCTTCGAGCCCAATGTAGGCGCCCGCAAGTCAGCGCCGATCGCTGAACATTGCGCACCGTCGCGGCTGGATGTTTTTCGAGCAACGCTCGAGCGGCCCTGGGGCGCGGCTTTGCTTGGAAACCACTGTCCTTGCGGCCATTCGTCCGCTTGTGTTTCTCCAGCACCAGCCGTAAGGTTCGCGCGTTTTCTTATCCGCCCAGGTGTGCACGACCGCAAGGTCCGCATTAAACGGGAAGCCGGTGCGCTCGATGAGCAAGGCCGGCGCTGCCCCCGCAACGGTAATCGACCGCGATCCTCAGGGATCGCCGTCCGCTCCACAGCCACTGTGTTCCGGCATGGGAAGGTGAGCGTGATGCGTGTCGAAAGCCCGGAGACCGGCCTGACGGATTCGACTGGTGTTGCGGAGGGCAGCACCGTCAAGCGCTGCTGCCCGTCATCCCCCGCGCTTGTTCCTGCCCTCCTCAAAAGTGCTGAAATCTTTTGAGGAATCTTTACCGATGAAATTATCCCGCTTGGCACTGGCCGTTGCCCTGACGCCCAGCTTGGCATTAGCTCAGACATCGTCCCGCGAGGACGCACTAAAGCTCTCCGATACGTTGATCACGGCCAATCGCGATGTGGAACAGCGCAGTGACAGCAGCGCCGCCAGTACCGTGTTCACCCGTGCGGATATCGAGCGGTTACGTCCGGCCAGCGTGCCCCAACTGTTGACGCAGGTGCCCGGTGTTCAGGTTGCCAACTACGGAGGCCGCGGCGCCGGCTATGGCCTTTATGTCCGCGGTACGAGCACGGCTCAGACGCTGGTGTTGATCGACGGTGTACGAGCGGGCTCGGCTACCGCTGGTGGTGCGGCGTTGCAGTTTCTCAGTATCGATCAGATCGAGCGCATCGAGGTTCTGCGCGGATCGCGTTCGGCCATTCATGGAGCCGATGCCATGGGCGGCGTGATTCAGATCTTCACCCGCCGAGGTGAAGGCCAAGGACTGCGCCCCTACGTACGCATCGCCGGCGGCAGCGACAATACCTGGGAGCGCACCCTTGGCCTGTCCGGTGGCGATGAGCGCACCCGCTTCAGCCTGTCCGCCGGGCTGGAAGAAACCGCCGGTATCGACCGCACCCGCACCTCTTACGCCAGTGATGCGGACCATGACGCCTACCGCAACCGCTCCCTGGCGCTCAGCTTGAGCCACCAGCTCAGCGACGACCTGCAAGCCGGTTTTACCGTACTGGATCAGCGAGGCAAGACAGAGATCGATAACCCCTTCGGGCGTTGGGATCCAAGCACCTTCCTGACGTTCCCTGCCGAGCCCTACGACGAGTACAGCGTCAGCACCACCACCACCTGGCTGGACGGGCGCATCAACGATGTCTGGCGCAGCCGTATCGAACTCGGCCACAGCGAAGACAAGCAGGAAAACTTCGACAAGCTGTTCCCCGGCAGTACGGTCAACAACAGCTATCGCGACTCGGCCAACTGGCTCAATACCCTGACGCTGGGCGATGGCCATAGCCTGCGCCTGGGTGCCGACTATCTGAATGACAAGGTCCGCAGCAGCAATGATTTCGGCGTCGACAGCCGCGACAACAAGGCAGTCTTTGCCCAGCACAGCTTTCAGGGCCAGCGCTTCGGCACCGAACTGGGCATGCGCCACGATGATAACCAGCAATTCGGCAACGAGAGCACCTTCAATGGGGCGCTTAGCTACCAGCTCGATGCGGACAACCAGCTGATCCTGTCCTACGCCGAAGGCTTCCGTGTACCGACCTTTGCCGATCTTTACTGGCCACTGGATGGCGGCTACCAAGGCAATCCGGACTTGAAACCGGAAAGATCCCGCAGCTATGAACTGCAATGGCGTAGCCAGCTCAGCCCGAGCACGCGCCTGGAAACTTCGTTGTATCGCACGGATTTTCGCGACCTGATTACCATCGTGAGCGATCCGGTGACGTGGGAAAGCACCACGGAAAACACCGACCGGGCCCGGGTCAACGGCTTCGAAGCGGTCCTCAGGCAGGAGCTTTTCGGCTGGCACGGGGATTTGGGTATCAGCGTCATCGATCCACGTAACCGCGAAAATGGCCACACCCTGTCCAACCGCGCCAAGCGCACCCTGAACCTGAATGTTGATCGTCAGTTCGGCGATTTCGGCGTCGGTGCCAGCTTCGCTGCCGTCAGCAGCAGCTACGGTAACGCCGCCAACACATCAGAACTGCCCGGTTACGGTGTTCTGGACCTGCGCGCCAGTTGGCAGGCCAGCAGCGAGCTGGCCTTCGACATGAAGCTGGCCAACGTGCTGGACAAGGACTATAGCCGCCTGGTGTACAGCCACAACGGCCAGGAATACGGCTACCGGGAAACACCGGCAAGCGTGATGGTCGGCATGACCTGGATACCCCAACTGTAACCTCACCGAGGTCGTCGGCTCAGCCGGCAAGATCCCGCCCTGGCGTAGCGCCAGGGCGCCCCTGATAAGGCTTCTCCATGCTGCGCCTGGCGATTGCTCTGCTGATCATGTTGCTGGCATTACCAAGCTGGGTTCTGGCAGCGACGCCCCAGCGCATCCTGTCCCTCGATCTGTGCCTGGACTGGCTGGTGGCGCATCATGCCGACCGGCAAAACGTGGCAGCCCTGTCCGCGCTCCAGAAGCGCTACCCCATCGACTGGATCGGCCCCGAGTGGCCATTGCACGACGGCAGCCTGGAGAGCATCTATGCGCTGCGGCCAGACCTGGTGCTGGTCGGCCAATATGCTGCGGTCATGTTGCGCCAACGGCTGCAGAGCCTGGGCGTGCGCGTGGAAGTGCTGGCGCTGCCGCTGACTCTGCAGCAGGTGGTGGCATACGAAAAACAGTTTTTGCGACATCTGCAACTGTCCGAAGCGCTCGCTAGCGAAGTACCCGCGCCACATCGCCGCCCTACCAGGCCCCAGCGCCTGTTGCTGCTCGGCTCAAATGGCATCGGAACAGGCACCGGCACGCTGGAACACGAGATTCTCGAGCATGCCGGTTGGAGCAACTACCTGACCGAGCCCGGCTACCTGCGCCTGGATCTGGAAAGCATCGTCAGCGATCCACCGGACGCCATCCTCTGGGCCGCGCCTGCACATCGTGCGCTGGCCAATCAATTTGCCGAGCATCCGGCACTGGCCAGGGCCGTACCGCCTGAACGCTGGTTAGCCACCGATTACTGGCGCTGGCAATGCCCGGGGCCCTGGACCTGGGACCTGATAGGACAACTGCACCAATGGCTCGACTGATCACGCCGCTGCTGGGCGTTGCATTGCTGGTTGCCGTCCTGCTTTCGCTGAGCCTGGGCTCGACCTCTGTCAGCCTGGTCGGGGGCCTGCTCGACTGGCTGCGCGGCTCGGACACGCTCGATGCCATCGTGGTTGGCGACATTCGCCTGCCGCGTACGTTGCTGGCCATCTGTGTCGGCGCGGCGCTGGGTCTCTCCGGCGCCGCATTGCAGGGCCTGCTGCGCAATCCGCTGGCCGATCCGGGCCTCATCGGCGCCAGCCAGGGCGCGGCGCTCGGCGCAGCAGCGGTGTTCTACTTCGGTCTGCTGTCCTTCGCCGGCGAGATGGCGCCAGCACTGGCCGGGTTACTGGGAGCCGGCGTTGCCCTCGTCCTCATGCTCGCCTTGGCCGGCTCCTCGCGTCCGTCGATGGTCATCATGGCTGGGCTGGCAATATCCACCGTCAGCGGTGCGCTGCTGGCGGTGCTGCTGAACTTCGCACCCAACCCCTATGCCATGCAGGAACTGGTGTTCTGGCTGCTGGGCTCAGTGTCCGAACGTGGGCTGAACCACCTGCGCATCTTGCTGCCGGCCCTGCTGATCGGAGGACTACTGATTCTGCGCCAACGTCCGCTGCTGTATGGCCTCAGTCTTGGCGAGCGTGCTGCGCAAAGCCTCGGATTGAACGTCAAACGCGGCAGCCGGCTGATCGTGCTAGGGGCGGCGGTGCTGGTCGGCTCGGCGGTGGCGGTAGCCGGCGCCATAGGTTTTGTCGGGCTGATCGTGCCCCACCTGGTGCGCCCGTTGGTCAAGCACCGGCCCGATCGTCTGCTGATCCCATCGATGCTGGCTGGTGCCACGCTGGTGCTGTGCGCCGACCTGCTCGTCCGGCTGTTACCACCAGGGCGCGAACTCAAACTTGGAGTACTGACATCGCTGATCGGAGCCCCATTGTTCATTTGGCTGGTTTGGCGGGAGCGGCGGAAATGGAGCTGATTCGAGCGCACCAGTTGAGCGTGGCCGAGCGCCTGCATGAAGCCGATCTGGCTCTCGCTGCCGGTGAGGTGCTGGGCATCATCGGCCCCAACGGCTCGGGCAAGTCCACTTTGCTCAACTGCCTGGCCGGCGTGCAAACGTACCGCGGCCAGGTAGAAATCGGCGGCCAGTCCAGCCAAGACCTGCGCGGCGACGAACGTGCGCGCCAGGTCGCGCTGTTGCCGCAGTCCAGCCAAAGCGCCTGGGCTTTGACCGTGGAGAACATCGTCACCCTTGGCCGCCTGCCCTGGGGCGATGAGGATGTCGGCAAGATCCACCATGCCATGCACCAGGCCGGCGTCTGGCAATGGCGCGGGCGGCGTATCGACCAGCTCTCCGGCGGCGAGCAGACGCGCGTCTGGCTGGCCCGCGTGCTGGCCGGCGAGCCTCGCGTGCTGATCGCCGACGAACCGGTCGCCAGCCTCGACCTGTATTACCAGCGGCATATTCTGCAATTGCTCAGGCAATATGCGGGCGAAGGTTGCGGCGTGCTGGTCTCGATCCATGATTTGGGATTGGCGGCGCGTTATTGCGATCGCCTTTGCCTGATGCACCAGGGCCGCATATACCGCACCGGCACGCCAGAAGAGGTGCTGACGGCTGAGGATCTGGCCGAGGTATTTCAGGTCGAGGTGTATGTGGACTTCACACAGCAGCCCCCCATCATTCAGGCGAGGTGAACATGGCATTGAAACCGAGCAGGAACTGGGACGAGGTCTGCTATCCCTTCATTCATGAAACCTCGGTACTGTGCGATTTCGAGGTGATCACCGATGAGTTGTGCGGGCATATAGGCGAAATCATCGACCTCATGCCGTTCGACGACCTGCGCGCCGATCTCGAACAACTGCAGCCGCTGGCCTTCCATGTCAATGGCTCGATTCGCGGACGGCTGGCCGTGGAGGAGGCCGACGTGGTCTGGCTGCAAGGCCGGTTGAGCCATTATCAGATGGAAGTGAGCACCCGCCTGCAGGGCTTCGTACTGCCACGCGGCAGTGCACCGGTACCGCAACTTCACCACGCACGCTCATGCGCGAAAAAAGCCATTCGTGCGATGGTCCGGGTCGATCAGGAAGGCATCGACGTGCCGCCGATCCTGCCGAGGTTGTGCAACATGATGGTCAATGTCTTCTTCGTGATGACCCTCGTGATCAACCAGAGGCGCGGCATCAGTGAAGTACAGTTCGTCAGCAAGAGCTACGGCAAGCGCTGACGGCTCTCGGCACCTGACAGAGGAAGAAAAAAGGACGGAAGTCATCAGAGACAGCAGAAGCGAGCCCAGCGCTATCCAGACGCCGCCTGCGCCATAATCCTGCAGAGCTTCCGGATCGCCCCCAGCATCTGGAAGCTCGGCCGCTCCAGCCCCTTGTCGGGCACTTCAAGCAGTCGACCGCTGCGCACGGCACTGAGCTGCGGCCAGGCCAGCCATTCGTCCAGCTGCGCACCGCTACCGGCAAGAATGACTTCAGGATCGCGAGCAAGCACGGCTTCGATGCTGACCTGGGGCGCCGCCAGGGTCAGATCGGCGAAAACGTTTTGCCCACCACACACCTCGATCGCTTCGCTGATGATCTGCTGGCCGCCCAGGGTATACAGCGGGCGATTCCAGATCTGATAGAACACCCGCAGCGGCTCAGCGCGCGTGTAGTTGCTGCGTAATTCGGCGAGGCCTGCACGAAAGCGCCCGGCCAGTCGCTCGCCTTGTTCGGCGCGCCCGACGGCATTACCCACTACAACGAACTGCTCGGCCAGCCCTTCGAGACGGGTCTGCTCGACAACCAGAACGGGAATACCGAACTGCTGCAACTGCTCACGCTGACTGCGCGGCACACTGTCCGGCCAGAGCAGCACGAGATCAGGGCGCAGGCTGAGCAGGGTTTCCATCTCCACCTGGCCGTAGCGCCCAACCGAAGGTACCGACTGCAGCGCCGCTGGGCGCTCGCCACCATCCAGGACGCCAACCAGCCGGTCGGCAGCATCGAGTTCGAGCATGATCTCGCTGAGCGATGGCGCCAGGCTCACCACCCGCTCGGCAGCCAACGCAGGCAATGACGCCAGGGAAAGAAGCGCGGCGAGCAGCAGACGCCGCATCAATGCAATTGCCGCGGAATGCGGTAGAGCACCAGCAACACCAGGCTGCCAAATACCAGCAGCAGGCGAGCAACCGGCTCCATGCCGAACAGAGCACCCGCAGCGCCGAACCAGGCCGGTAATGAGGCGATCAGCAGGCCGCGACGGCGAACGCGACGCAGATCGTTCCAGGCGTCGTCCTCCACCGGACCGTTCAGCGCCTGTTCGGTGGCGATCAGTGCATGTTTGAACCGGGTGAAGGCCCGCAGGCTGAAGAACAGCGAGACGAGGCCTGCAGCGAAGAGTGGCAGTCCCCAGTCGGCAAACACCACCGATGTGCGCCCAAGCACCAGCACCGGCAGCACCATCAGCAGCGTATGCAGCCAGCCGTCACGTGCGAGCTGGCGAAGGGCGGCGGCGTGCGTCACGACTGCTCGGCTTCGCCTTGGTGAATCTCGCCGAGCATGTGGCCGAGCTTGCCGGCCTTGGTGGCGAGGTAGTTGCGGTTGTACGGGTTATGCGCGATCTGCAATGGCTTGCGTTCGGCGACGCGAATGCCGAAGCCCTGCAGCGCCTTGACCTTGCGTGGGTTGTTGGTCATCAGCTTGATATCGGCGATGCCCAGGTGCTCGAGCATCGGCAGGCAGATGCCGTAGTCGCGCATGTCCGGGGCGAACCCCAGACGCTCGTTGGCTTCGACGGTGTCGGCGCCGGCATCCTGCAGTTCGTAAGCGCGAATCTTGTTCAGCAGGCCGATACCACGGCCTTCCTGGCGCAGATAGAGCAGCACGCCGCGGCCCTCGTCGGCAATCGCGCGCAGTGCCGCTTCGAGCTGGAAGCCGCAGTCACAGCGCAGGCTGAACAACGCATCGCCGGTCAGGCACTCGGAGTGCAGACGCCCCAGCACCGGCTTGCCGTCGGCCACGTCGCCGAGCGTCAGCGCGACATGTTCCTTGCCAGTGTCCTGGTCGAGAAAACCATGCATGGTGAACACGCCGAACGGCGTCGGCAGTTGGGAAGCAGCGACGAACACGACAGACACGGGCGGAAATCCCAGGAGGCAGAAAAGCGGACATTGTAACACCAACTAACCGCGAATCTGGCTGGAGAGTTTGGTCGTCGACCGCGCCTATCGTGCCGTCAGGAAGCCGCTCAGGAGGTTTTCGACTCCAACACCAGCACGCCCTGCTCCTCGCGCCAGCTGACGCGCCCGAGAAAGCTCATGCCGAGCAGCGCCTCGGTAGGCGAACCGCCCTCGACGACCACCGCGTCCACGCCGAGCACCTCGATCGCCCCGACCTTGACGCTGTTGAGATGCACGCGCCAGGCCTTCGCCGTACCGCTGGCGGTGCTCACCACCATGGGCCGACCGTTGACGCGGTAGTCGATGCCCAAGCGACGGGCCTGATGTTCGTTGATCGCCACCGAGGTGGCGCCGGTATCAACGAGAAACTGAATCGACTGGCCGTTGATCGCACCGGCGATCCAGTAATGGCCGCCAGTGCCCTTTGCGACGCTCAGCTGGGTCTTGCTTGGCGCCGCGTAGGCGCCGCTGTATTCGCGACTCAGGTTGTAATGACGCTCAACGCCGTCGACGCGCAGCACCGCACCGCTGGCATCGGCGCTCACCACCTGGACGCCGCCAGGGCCGGTCTGGCCGACCCTGACCAGCTTGCGCTGCCCGTCGACATTGACCACCGCAGCGCCCGGAAATAGCCCGACCACTTGCACCATGGAGGCGGCCTGCGCCAGCGCGGGCAGGAGCAACAGGCTGGCGAACAGAACGGAGACGCTACGCATGGCTATTTCTTCCTCGAAACCGGGCCCGGGGCGAACGCCGATCATCCTTCAATGGCCGACTGCCTGCAGCGACCGGACGCACAATCAAACCAACAGCGCCACCAGTCCCTGCATGACCGCCCAGGCCGCGACACCGGCGAGGATATCGTCGAGCATAATCCCCACCCCGCCATGGATATGCCGATCGACCCAGCTGATCGGCCAGGGTTTGGCGATATCCATCACACGGAACACCACGAAACCGAGCAGCATCCAGTACCAGCCTTCCGGCACCAGCCAGTAAGTGATCCAGATACCGACGAACTCATCCCAGACGATCCCTTCGTGGTCGTGCACGCCGAGTTCGCGCGCCACCTTGCCGCACAGCCAGACGCCGAACAGCATGGTCAGGCCGAGCATCAGCAGATAACCCCAACCCGGCAGCAGCTGCCACAGCGGCACGAACGGCAGTGCTACCAGTGAACCCCAGGTACCCGGCGCCTTGGGCATCAGCCCGGAACCGAAGCCGAACGCCAGGTTGTGCCAGGGGTCGGACCAGACCAGGGTTTGCGGCTTGGCCGCGACTGGTGAGGATTCAGTCAAAACAGCGTTCCTTTCTCGGATCGAAGGCAAGCGACCGCATCGCAGCACTTACGCATTGAAATGGTTGTAGCCACGTTCGGACACAGCGACTTCATTACCCGCCGCATCGATCAGCTGCACACCCTCCCCTGCCAACACCCGGCCGATGACCTGTACCGGCCAGCCGGCGGCCTGCAGTGATACGAGCTCAGCAGCCGGCAGGGTGAACGCCAGCAGGTAGTCGTCGCCGCCGGCCAGCGCGCAACGCAGCGCTTCGGCGTCGCCGGCGAAGCGCCGCAAAGGTTCGGACAGCGGCAGGCGATCACGCTCGATCTGCAAGGCCACGCCCGAAGCCTTGGCGATATGCCCACAATCGGCCAGCAGACCGTCGGAGATATCCAGCGCCGCCGTGGCCTTGCCTCGCAGCGCTTCACCCAGGGCCAGCTGCGGTTGCGGCGACCAGTAGCGTGCCAGCAGGTGTTCGGCGACGTCCGCATCGGCTTCGGCCTGGCGCAGCACCAGCGGCAGGGCACCAGCCGCCTCACCGAGCACACCGCCGACACAGAGCAGATCACCGACCTGCGCGCCAGACCGAACTAGCGCCTGCCCGGACGGCACCCGGCCGAACACGGTGACGGTCAGGCTCAGCGGGCCGCGGGTGGTATCGCCACCAATCAAACGCAGGCTGCAATCAAGCGCCATCGAATCCAGGCCACGGGCAAGTTCCGCCAACCAGAGTGGATCGCCAGCAGGCAAGGTCAGGGCAAGGGTGAAGCCGATGGGCGTGGCGCCCATCGCGGCGAGATCACTGGCCGCCACGGCCAACGCGCGCTGGCCGAGCAGGAAGGGATCGCAGGGATCGGGGAAATGCACCCCGGCAACCAGGGTATCGGTGGAAACCGCCAGCTGTTCGCCGGTAGGAAGCTGCAGCAGGGCACAATCATCGCCGATGCCGAGAACAACTTCGCCGCCAGCCCTGGCACAAGCGGCGGCGGCGAAGTAGTGACGGATCAGCTCGAACTCACCCAGCAAGGCGAGCAGCCCTCAGCGCTTGTGATTGCGCACTTCGGCGCTGCGCAGCGTGGGGGCCAGCTTGTCCAGCACGCCGTTGACGAACTTGTGCCCGTCGGTGGCGCCATAGACCTTGGCCAGCTCGATGCCTTCGTTGATGACCACGCGGTAAGGCACGTCGATGCGCTGCATCAGCTCGTAGGTGGACAGCCGCAGAATCGCCAGCTCCACCGGATCGAGCTCGTCCAGCGGACGGTCGAGATTCGGCGCGATGGCACCGTCGACTTCGCTCTTGCTGCGTGCGACACCGGTCAACAGCTCGTGGAAGTAGCTGCCGTCCACCCCCGAGAAATCGTTGTCGACGCGGAACTGCGCCTCGATTTCGTTGAGGCTCTGACCGGCCATGTGCCACTGATAAAGCGCCTGCATCGCCAGGCTGCGGGCAACCCGGCGCGTGGCGATCTTGCCCTTGGCCTTGGGCTGCGGAGCGTCCTGGCTGTCGTCGTGATTCAGGCTCACTTCGCCTCCAGCTGCGACAGCAGGCTCACCATTTCCAGTGCGGAGAGTGCGGCTTCGGCGCCCTTGTTGCCGGCCTTGGTACCGGAGCGCTCGATGGCCTGCTCGATGGAGTCGACGGTCAGCACGCCGAAGGCGACCGGCACACCGAATTCCATGGAAACCTGGGCCAGGCCCTTGGTGCATTCGCCAGCGACGTACTCGAAGTGCGGCGTGCCGCCACGAATCACCGCGCCGAGGGCGACGATGGCGTCGTATTCGCCCTGCTGGGCGACCTTCTGCGCGACCAGCGGAATCTCGAAGGCACCCGGTGCACGGATGATGGTGATGTCGTTCTCGCTGACGCCGTGGCGAACCAGCGCATCGACCGCGCCACTGACCAGGCTTTCGACGACGAAGCTGTTGAAGCGGCCTACGACCAGGGCGTATTTGCCCTGCGGGGCGATGAAGGTTCCTTCGATGGTCTTCAGGGGCATGGGTGCTTTCTCATCTCTTTAAAGAACGAAGGCGCCGCGGACTGCGCGGCGCCTCTGATTTATTCGGCCGACAGGTATTCTACAACTTCCAGATCGAAGCCGGATATCGCGTTGAACTTCATCGGCGCGCTCATCAGGCGCATCTTGCGCACGCCCAGGTCACGCAGGATCTGCGAACCGGCACCGACGGTGCTGTAGGTCGCCGGGGTCGGCGGCTGCTGACGGGTCAGCTGCGCCAGCAGCTGCGGACCGGTCAGCGGATTGCCGAGCAGCAGCACAACGCCCTTGCCGGCCTTGGCCACTTCGCTCATCGCAGCACGCAGGCTCCAGCGACCCTGCACGGTGACCAGCAGCAGATCACGCAGCGGCTCCATGTTGTGCACGCGCACCAGTGTGGGTTCTTCCGGGGAGATTTCACCTCGGGTCAGTGCCATGTGCACGGTGTCCTCGACGCCGTCGCGGTAGGTGACCAGGTTGAACTGACCCAGCTCGGTTTCCAGCGGCTGCTCGGAAACCCGCTCGACGGTGCGCTCGTGGATCATTCGGTAGTGGATCAGGTCGGCGATGGTGCCGATCTTCAGCCCATGCTGCTCGGCGAACAGCTCAAGCTCCGGGCGGCGCGCCATGGTGCCGTCGTCGTTCATGATCTCGCAGATCACGCCGGATGGTTCGAAGCCTGCCATGCGCGCCAGATCACATGCCGCCTCGGTGTGACCGGCACGCGCCAGTACGCCGCCCGGCTGCGCCATCAGCGGGAAGATGTGACCAGGGCTGACGATGTCCTCGGCTTTCGCTGCTCGCGCTACAGCTGCCTGCACGGTACGAGCGCGGTCGGCCGCGGAAATGCCGGTGGTCACGCCTTCAGCCGCCTCGATGGAAACGGTGAATTTGGTGCCGAAACCGGAACCATTGCGCGGCGCCATCAGCGGCAGTTTGAGCAGCTCACAGCGCTCGCGGGTCATCGGCATGCAGATCAGGCCGCGGGCGAAGCGTGCCATGAAGTTGATGTGCTCGGCGGTCACGCACTCGGAGGCGACGATGATGTCGCCCTCGTTCTCGCGGTCCTCGTCATCCATGAGGATGACCATCTTGCCGGCGCGGATGTCTTCGATCAGTTCTTCAGCGGTATTGAGCGCCATGGGGCGTCTCCTCAATTCTTCAGGTAGCCGTGCTCGGCGAGAAAACCTTCGGTGAGCCCCGAGGCCTTGGGTTCGGCGGCCTTGTCGCCCATCATCAGGCGCTCCAGGTAACGCGCCAGCAGGTCGACTTCCAGGTTCACCTGCCGCCCGGGGCGGTAGTCGGCCATGATGGTTTCGCCGAGGGTGTGCGGCACGATGGTCAGCTCGAACTCCGCGCCGTTGACCGCATTGACCGTGAGGCTGGTGCCGTCCACGGTGATCGAGCCCTTGAGCGCGATGTACTTGGCCAGCTCGCGCGGCGCACGGATGCGGAACTGCACGGCGCGGGCGTTATCTTCACGCGCCACGACCTCGCCGACGCCGTCGACGTGACCGCTGACCAGATGGCCACCAAGGCGGCTGGTAGGCGTCAGGGCCTTTTCCAGATTGACCCGACTGCCGGCCTTTAGGTCGATAAAGGCGGTGCGCGCCAGGGTTTCGCGGCTGACGTCGGCCCAGAAGCCGTTGCCCGGCAGCTCGACCGCAGTCAGGCAGACGCCGTTGACCGCGATGCTGTCGCCCAGTTTGACGTCGCCCAGATCCAGCTTGCCGGTTTCGACCAGCACGCGTACGTCGCCGCCCTTGGGCGTGAGCGCACGGATGGTGCCGATGGCTTCGATTATTCCGGTGAACATGTGGCCTCCCGAGGAAGGCGGGTAAAACGCTGCATACGACGAACTCCTGTTTTTGAAAAACAGGGCGCTACGGATCGATAGGGATGCATGACGGGCGCACGGACGGCGTCCATCGGGATATCCCGCTCTCTCTCATCCGGACTATACCGTCGGCCCCGGAATCACACCGGGTCTGCTGACCTTGCCGAAGCAAGCGCTCGCGGGCTAGACGCGATTGAAAGCTACTGCGCGCAGAGCATGCTGCGTTGTGCTCCTCCTCGAAATGCTCATTTACCGCAGTAAACTCCGCTTTCTCGTCGAATCACGCCTTGCCTGCTCAGCGCTCGCTACGCTTTCATCCTTGTAACTGCGCCATTACCGCCGGTGGGGAATCGCACCCCGCCCTGAGAACGTTGGGCCAGTCGCGGCCCGGCAGCGTTTTTAACACAAATAGCGGCGCGGGGCAGCCCGATATCGCCCGATAGCAGCTATGAGGGTGCAAGACGTAGGCTATCGGCGGACGCAGCCGACACGGGTTGCCGATCAGTTGGCCGGGCGCGCCACGAACTTCCAGTCGTCGCCCACCGCCCGGATGTCGACGATCTTCAGCTCGCGCGCCTCGCTCATGCGCTCAAGCGGTAGCTCCAGCAACGGCCGCGCCGAGGAGCCGAGAAACTTGGCGGCCATGAATATCTGGTATTCGTCGATCAAACCAAGACCGGCGAAGGCGCCGACCAGCCGCGGGCCGGCTTCGACCAGCACCTCGTTGGCACCACGCGCGCCCAGCTCACGCAACAATGCAGTTAGATCGACCCGCTCCTGGCCCAACACCAGCAACTCATGCCCCGCAGCAGCGAACGCACCCTCATGGCCAGCGACAGTGGTGGCGACCAGCGCCGGACCAGCCTGAAAGAACGGCGCATCCAGCGGCACGCGCAGCTGCCCATCGACCAGCACCCGCAGAGGCGGACGCTGCAGCGCCAGTGCCGTGGTTTCCGCATCCAGCCCCAGCTCATCGCCACGCACGGTCAGCCGCGCGGCATCCATCAACACCGTATCGGCGCCGGTCAGCACGACGCTGGAGCGAGCGCGCAGGCGCTGCACCTCGGCGCGCGCGGCCGGCCCGGTGATCCACTGGCTCTCGCCGCTGGCCATCGCGGTACGCCCGTCCAGGCTCATCGCCAGCTTGGCACGAACGAACGGCAGGCCACTCTCCATACGTTTGATAAAGCCGCAGTTGAGCTCCTGAGCCTCCGCTTCCAGCACGCCGCTGGCGACCTCGATGCCGGCGCTACGCAGCAGCTCCAGACCGTTCCCGGCGACCTGCGGATTGGGGTCCTGCACGGCCGCCACCACGCGTCCGACGCCAGCCCTGACCAGCGCTTCGGCACAGGGCGGCGTACGCCCGTAATGGCTGCAGGGTTCGAGGGTGACGTAGGCGGTGGCGCCGCGGGCGCGCTCACCGGCCTGGCGCAGCGCATGGACTTCGGCATGCGGCTCGCCGGCACGCACATGCCAACCTTCACCGACCAGCTCGCCATCAGCGACGATGACGCAACCGACCCGCGGGTTCGGATGGGTCGAATACAGCCCCTTGCGCGCCAGCTGCAGCGCGCGGGCCATCCAGGCGTGATCGGTAGTCATTCGGGCTTCGCAGGCTCGCGGGACAGCCGCTCGATCTCCTCGCGGAATTCGTTGAGGTCCTGGAAGCGGCGGTAGACCGAGGCAAAGCGGATATAGGCGACCTCGTCGAGCTTCTGCAGCTCGGCCATCACCAGCTCGCCGAGCACCCGCGACTTGATTTCGCGCTCGCCGGTGGCGCGCAGCTGATGCTTGATATGGGCGATGGCCGCTTCGAGACGCTCGACGCTGACCGGACGCTTTTCCAGCGCACGCTGCATGCCGGCGCGCAGTTTCTGCTCGTCGAACGGCTGTCGGCTGCCATCGGACTTGATCAGGCGCGGCATCACCAGCTCGGCGGTTTCGAAGGTGGTGAAACGCTCGCCACAGGCCAGACACTCGCGGCGACGGCGCACCTGATCGCCCTCGGCAACCAGGCGGGAATCGATGACCTTGGTATCGTTGGCGGCACAGAAGGGACAATGCATGGGGATGAAATCGGTCGTACGTCGGGACGGCCATGGTAGCGCATCCGACCCGCAAGACAAGGCGACGGCTTTGCTGCTATACAACCCGCAATCATCGTTCAGGAGGCTGTCCGTGCCGCCACGTTTTTTCGTTCTCCCTGCCTTCCTGGCCTTGCTCGCCGGCTGCAGCAGCCAACCCAGCGAGCCGCCGACCGCGCCGGTCGAGCTGAGCACTGCCCCGCACTCCAAATTGCTCAACGAACTGAGCGGCAGCCTGATCGGCGCGCCGGCGGGCAGCGACGTCGAACTCGCCTTGCTGGAAGTCGATCGCCGCGACCAGCCGGACCGCCTGCTGAGCAACGTGCAGCTCAAGGGCCGCGGCAGCGAATTGCCATTCATCCTGCAGTTCAACCCGGACACTTTTCGTCCGGGCCAGCGCGTGGAGCTGCGCGGCCGTGTCACGCGAGCGGGACAGCTGATCATGCGCCTGCCATCGCGCAGCATTGCCAGCCCCGCCAGCCAGGCGCTCGGCCCGCTACAGCTGGTCCCGGCGCCGTGACGGCACCGGCACCCTTACAGGCGGCATTGAACGATCTGCTGGGCGACGCACGCCTGGTTGCCGAGCCGCTGCCGGGCACCGATCTGCGACTCTGGCTGATCGACGCCGCCAACATGGATCGCGCCTTCAGCCCCGAGGAAACCCGGCGGATACTCGAAGAGCCGCCGTACTGGAGCTTTTGCTGGGCCAGTGGCCTGGTGCTGGCGCGCTGGCTGGCCGAACGGCCGGAATGGGTGCGTGGCAAGCGCGTGCTGGATTTCGGCGCGGGCTCGGGCGTCGCCGCCATCGCCGCCGCCAAGGCCGGCGCGGTCGAAGTGGTGGCCTGCGATCTCGATCCGCTGGCGCTCGCCGCCTGCCAGGCCAACGCCGCGCTGAACGAGGTCGAGCTACGCTATTCGCAGGACTTCTTCGGCGAAGCGGATCGCTTTGATCTGATCATCGTCGCTGACGTGCTCTATGACCGAGCCAACCTGCCGCTGCTGGATCACTTCCTCAGCCGAGGCCGGGAAGCGCTGGTGGCTGACTCACGGGTGCGCGATTTCGCTCATCCGCTGTATCGGCGCCTAGACGTGCTGGATGCCTGCACCTGGCCGGATCTGGCAGAGCCTGCGGAGTTCAGGCACGTGAGCCTCTATCACGCTGCAAGGAGCTGAAGAGTCTGAGCCAGGGTGAAAAACCGCGAAGCGTTTTCCACCAATCTGTGCCGCTGCGACTAGGGACCCGCCATGATCGACAACACCCTGCGCCTGTTCTTCGCCCTGCCCTGCCCGCCCGAGCAGGCGGCAGCCATCTGCGCTTGGCGTGAAGACCAGGCCCTCGACGGCAGAACAGTGCCGCAGGACAACCTGCATCTGACCCTGGCCTTTCTTGGCGCACAACCGAAGGAACACCTCGACGCCCTGCTACAGATGGCTGCAACCGTGCATGCCGAAGCTTTCAGCCTGACCCTCGACCGCCTGACCACCATCGGCAAAGGTTTCATCTGCCTGCAGCCCGCCAGCACACCTCCCGCACTGCTGCAGCTGGCCGAAGCACTGAGCGAACGGCTGGCAGCGCTTGGCGTCGTGCTCGACTGCCGGCCATTCCTGCCGCACCTGACGCTGAGCCGCCAGGCCCGGAGCCGAGCGCAGCAACCGGCGCCAGACTTCACCTGGCACGTCGATCGCTTCGTGCTTTACCGTTCAGTCAATACGGCGGACGGCGTGTGCTACGACGAGCTGGGCAGCTGGCCGCTTCTGCCATAGCGACGGCTCAGCCCGACTGCATGCGAGCCCCTTGCTTCCCGCGGCGGGCGTCCCCACATACCATGCACGCCTTTCCTGTCATTCGTGCCCACGAGAATCCCGATGAGCCAGACGCCCTATATCTTCGATGTCACCACCGCCAGCTTCGAACAGCTGGTGCTCGAGAACTCGTTTCACAAGCCGGTACTGGTGGATTTCTGGGCCGAATGGTGCGCGCCGTGCAAGGCCCTGATGCCGCTGCTGGCGAAGATCGCCGAGGAGTATCAGGGTGAGCTGCTGCTGGCCAAGGTCAACTGCGACATCGAACAGGAGGTCGTCGCCCGTTTCGGCATCCGCAGCCTGCCGACCGTGGTGTTGTTCAAGGATGGTCAACCAGTGGACGGTTTCGCCGGTGCGCAGCCCGAATCGGCGATTCGCGCCATGCTCGAGCCCCACGTGCAGGCTCCGGCGACGCCGCAGGGCAACCTGCTGGAAAGCGCGCAGGCCGCCTTCGCCGAAGGCCGTTTCGCCGAGGCCGAGGCGCAGCTGCAGCAGCTGCTGAGTGAAGACAACGAGAACGCTGCCGGGCTGATTCTTTATGCCCGCTGCCTGGCCGAGCGCGGAGAACTGGGCGAAGCGGAAACGGTGCTCAACGCGGTAAAAGGCGATGAGCACAAGCAGGCTCTGGCCGGCGCCCGTGCTCAGCTGACATTTCTGCGCCAGGCCAACGACCTGCCGGAAGTCGCCACCTTGAAGAGTCGCCTGGCGCAGAATGGAGAGGACGATGAAGCGGCGTATCAGCTGGCCATCCAGCAACTGGCTCGCCAGCAATACGAGGCGGCGCTCGACGGCCTGCTCAAGCTGTTCGTGCGCAACCGCGGGTACGCCGATGGGCAGCCGCACAAGACGCTGCTACAGGTTTTCGATCTGCTGGGTAATGACCACCCGCTGGTGACGCTGTACCGCCGCAAGCTTTACCAGGCGATCTACTGATCGCGGGCAAACCTCCGGCGTGCCCATCAGGAAGGCGCGCCGACCCAGTGATAGCAAGCCGAGTCGGCGCCGTGCTCGACCTTCACCTCGTCACAGTGACGCAAGCGCACCAGCAGCCGCTTGGCCAGCAGCGCATTGCCGGCAAGCGCTTCCAGTTCGGCGAGCAATTCCGGGCCGTCCAGTTTGCCGGCGCAGCGCAGTCGCTCCCGCGCGCTGTGCCACAGGGCATCGCCAGATGGCGTCGCAGGCGCCGGGACGCCGCCCGCCGCAGCCTCATCGGTGCCGACGCTACGGGTCAGGTTCATCCAGTCCTGGGCGTCCAGCTCGATTTCCAGATCGACCGGCCAATCTCCTATGCGTCCGCGGATTCGAATCATGCTGTCCCTCCAGAGCTATGCGTTCATCCTCACATGAAGGCAGCGGACTGGCCAGCCGCACGGCAAAGTTGTTATAACGTAACGAACCCCTTTCGATGGAGCCGACCATGCGCCACCTACTCTTTGCCGTGCCTATGCTTCTGCTGCCCCTGAGCTACAGCCAAGCACATGAAGACGATCATCACCATGAACACGAAGGCGCCACCAGCCTGGGTGCGCATGAGCATGGCGCGGCGCGCCTGAATGCGGCACTGGATGGCAATCAGCTGGAGCTGGAGCTGATCAGCCCGGCGATGAACCTGCTCGGTTTCGAGCACGCTGCTGCCAGCGCAGCAGATGAGGCGAAGATCGCCAGCGTACGCTCGCAACTGGAACAACCTCTGGCCCTGTTCGGCCTCCCGGCGGCGGCAGGTTGCAGCGTCAGTGAGCAGCAGTTTGCCGGCGAACTGCTCGGCTCGGCCCATGCGGGCTATCAGCGCGGCGATGATCACGAACACAAGCAGGAGGATAAGCACGACCACGACGACCACGAAGCCGGTGGCCACAGCGATATCGAAGCGCACTACCAACTCGACTGCAGCAACCCAGAGGCGCTGCGCGCACTGGATCTCACACGGCTGTTCGAAAGCTTTCCCGGCACGGAAAAGATTCAGGTACAACTGATCGGCCCAAGCGGCCAGCAGGGCACGGAACTGACTCCGGCCCGCGCGCAGTTGCCCTTCTGAACCAGCACTGGACCCCGATGAGCGCTCCACTTCTCGCAATCGACAACCTCGGCTTCGCCTGGCCCCGCCAGGCCGAGCTGCTGGACATTCCCACGTTTCGCCTCGAACGCGGCGAAAGCCTGTTCCTCAAGGGCCCGTCGGGCAGCGGCAAGACCACCCTGCTCGGCCTGATCGGCGGCGTGCAGAAGGCCGGCCGCGGCAGTATCCGCCTGCTCGACCGCGACCTCGGCAGTCTGTCGGCCGGTGCCCGTGACCGCTTCCGCGTCGATCACACCGGCTACATCTTCCAGCAGTTCAACCTTCTGCCTTTTCTTTCGGTACGCGAGAACGTCGGCCTGCCCTGCCATTTTTCGCCGCTGCGTGCCGAACGTGCGCGCAAGCGCCACGGCAGTACGGATGCCGCGGCGGCGGGCCTGCTGGAGCATCTGGGACTGCCCCCGGAGCTCTTCGAGCGTCGTGCCGATGCGCTCTCCATCGGCCAGCAGCAACGCGTCGCCGCTGCCCGCGCACTGATCGGCCAGCCCGAGCTGGTCATCGCCGACGAGCCGACCTCGGCGCTGGATGCGGATAGCCGCGAAGTCTTTCTGCAGCTACTGTTCTCCGAGTGCCGCGCAGCCGGCGCGAGCCTGCTGTTCGTCAGCCATGACCAGAGCCTGGCGCCACTGTTCGACCGCAGCCTGTCGCTGGCCGAGCTCAATCGCGCGACGCGCGCAGTGGAGTGCTGAGCGATGTATCTCCTGCGCCTGGCCCTGGCGAGCCTGAACAATCGGCGCTTCACCGCCCTGCTGACCGTGTTCGCCATCGCCCTCTCGGTGTGCCTGCTGCTCGCCGTCGAACGGGTGCGCAACGAAACCCGTGCCAGCTTCGCCAGCACCATCAGCGGCACCGATCTGGTGGTCGGTGCGCGCTCCGGCTCGGTCAATCTGTTGCTGTACTCGGTGTTCCGCATCGGCAATGCAACCAACAACATCCGTTGGGACAGCTACCAGCGCTTCGCCGAACACCCGCGGGTCGCTTGGGCGATTCCGATTTCCCTGGGCGACTCCCATCGTGGCTATCGCGTAATGGGCACCAACACGGCCTATTTCGAGCATTATCGCTACGGTCGCAAGCAGCCGCTGCAACTGGCAGAAGGCCGCGCCTTCGAAAGCGATCCTTTCGAGGTCGTGCTTGGCGCGGAAGTGGCCAGCGCACTGGGCTACAAACTCAACGACAGCATCGTCCTCGCCCATGGCGTAGCGCGTGTCAGCCTTGTACAGCACGATGACAAACCGTTCCGCGTGGTCGGCGTGCTGCAGCGCACCGGCACGCCGGTCGACCGTACCCTGCACATCAGTCTGGCCGGCATGGAAGCGCTGCATGTCGACTGGCAGAACGGCATGCCGGCCCGCGGCGCCGCGCGTATCGACGCCGAGCAAGCGCGGGCACTCGATCTACAGCCGCAGCAGATCACTGCGGTCCTGCTCGGTTTGAACAGCAAGGTCGCCACCTTCACCCTGCAACGGGAAATCAACCAGTACCGCAGCGAGCCGCTGCTGGCGATCCTGCCCGGCGTCGCCCTTCAGGAGCTCTGGAGCCTGATGGGCACGGCCGAGAAAGCGCTGTTCGTGGTCTCGCTGTTCGTCGTGCTGACCGGCCTGATCGGCATGCTCACGGCGATCCTCACCAGCCTCAACGAGCGACGCCGGGAGATGGCGATCCTGCGCTCGGTGGGCGCTCGCCCCTGGCATATCGCCGCGCTATTGATCATCGAGGCGTTCGGTCTGGCGCTGGCGGGCACGCTGCTGGGCCTGGCACTGCTCTATCTCGGCATCGCCATCGCTCAGGCGCCGCTGCAGAGCCTGTACGGCCTTTACCTGCCGCTGGCCTGGCCGAGCGCCTATGAGTGGGGACTGCTCGGCGCTATCCTGCTGGCGGCACTGCTGATGGGCAGCGTGCCGGCCTGGCGGGCCTATCGCCAATCGCTGGCCGATGGCCTGTCGATTCGACTGTGAGGAACCCGATGTCGCGCCTGCTGCTTGCTCTGCTACTGGCCTGTGCGGTCTCTGCGCATGCCGATGACGTCCGCGATCTACAGTGGTCGGAGCTGATTCCCGAGGGCGCGCCGCCACCACCGCCGCCAATGGCCATGCATGACATGTCGCAGCTGGCCGATGCGCTGGCTGCCGAGGCTGGGCCGGCTGCCGCACAACAGTCGCCGGCCGCGCCAGTGGTCGAAGCGCTCGATGGGCAGATGGTGAAGTTGCCGGGGTATATCGTGCCGCTGGACATGACCGAGGAAGGGCGCGTCATCGAATTCCTGCTGGTGCCCTACTTCGGCGCCTGCATTCACGTGCCCCCGCCGCCATCCAACCAGATCGTGCATGCCACCAGCGAGCTGGGCGTGCGGGTGGAAGCGCTATATGAACCGTTCTGGATCGAGGGGCCGCTGAGGGTGGAGCACGCCAGCAGCGAGCTGGCGGAGGCCGGTTATCGCATGCAGGCACAGAAGATCTATCCCTACGAATTGCAGTAATCGCCATCCGGCAACGCGGTGGCGATTACGCTTCTGCCAGCGGTCAGTGCGCGCTGGCGATCTGCTTCTCACGCTCGAAACTGAGCTCACCTTCCGCCCACTCGCGCCATTCGCGCACGCGACGACGTTCGGCGCCGGCCCGCTCGGCCTGCTTCAGCGCGTCAAGCCCGGCCTGCCAACGAGCCTGTTCCAGCTCGAGCTGCGCCACATTCATCCAGAACTTCGCGCTGCCGGTCTGAGTCGCCAGCTGGCGATAGATCTTCGCGGCCTCGGTGCGCTCGCGGGCCTGCCACCAGAGCATGCCCATGCGCTCCTGGCGACTGGCATTGCTCGGCAGCAAGCGTGACGCCAGCATCCCTTCGAGCAGTTTGGCGCCTTGCCATGGCTGCCCAGCGGCACTAGCGAGAGCGACCAGGTTGTCCAATTCCGCCTCACTGAAGCGCAAGCCCTTCGCGTGCGCAGTGCGCAGCGTCGCCAGCGCGCGATCTTCAGCGCCGGCCATCTGCTGCAGGCCGGCCAGCTGCCGCCAGGCCTTGACCTGATCGGGGTGGCGCAGCAGCAGCTTCTGTTGCCAGCGTTCGGCAGCCTGATAGCGCTTGAGCTCGGCGTTGCCGGCAACCAGGAACTGCAGCCAGGTATCGCCCGCCTTCGGGTTCGCCTGCACATAACGCTCGGCCAGCGGCAGCGCCTTGGCATGCTGACCGAGGCCCTGGTAAGCCTGCACCAGCATCTGCAGCACTTCTTCGTTGCCCTGATTAGCCGATCCCAGCAGGCTGACCACCTTGGCGTAGCGACCCTCGACTAGGTTCAGCCGCGCAAGGTTCATCCGCTCACCGGCCAGCAGCTCTTCGTCCAGCTTGCCGCTGGCCACTGCCTTGTCCAGCCATTCCAGCGCCTGGCGATTATTGCCTTCGGCCCAGGCCAGATAGCCGCGACTGCGCCAGAGCAACGCCTCTTCACCGCTACCGGCCTTAGCGCTGACGCCCTCCAGCGCCTTGCGCGCAGTGGCATAGTCGCCCTTGCTCTGCGCGGTCTGCGCTCGCTCGAGCGCCATGAACACCGCGGGGTCGATGGCCTGGGCGGCCTGGGCCGATGCGGAGAGAAAAAGCGACAGCACGAGCAGCAAACGAAGCATCTCAGCGTTCTCCTTGCAGGCGGAAGTGCAGGGTTTTCACGGCTTCACGGGATACCGGTGCACCGTTTTCGGTACGCGGAGCGAAACGCCAGCGGGCCGCCGCGCGCCGGGCCTCGCGATCGAACACGTTACGAGGCGAGGCTTCCAGCACGCGGATGTTCTCCACCCGCCCTTGCGGGTTGATGGTGAACGCCAGTTTGATATGCCCTTCGATGCCCTGTTGCCGCGCACGGTAGGGATACTCCGGACGTACATCATTGAGCGGCATCACTTCCTGCTCCGGGCCGCCGGGCTTGCCCGCCGCTTCGACTGCCGCACTGGCCGGCGCTGGCGCCGCGGCCGGGGCACTCTGTGCCGCCGTCAGGCCGGACAGACTGGGCGCCGGAGCGGTGGCGACCGATACGCCCGCATCGATGTTCGGCAGGTCGAGGTCGAGCTTGGGCAGATTGGCGTCTGGGGTCGCCATGTTCGGCGTCGGAGGCGTCGGCGGTTGTGGCGTCTTCGGCTGCGGTGGCTGTGGCGCCTGCTGACGTGAGCGCGTGGCGGTGTCCTCGTTGCGCCCATCCATGCGCACGAAATTGGCAATCGCCAATGGATCTTCCTCAATCTTGCTGCGCGGGGGATTGACCATGCTCAGCATCAGGGCGAACAGCAGCAACGCCACCACACAGGCGGCGATGAAGGCCAGACTGAAACGGACCAGCCGCGGTTGCATCAGCGCGACCCCGTGCTGGCGGCCAGCGCAACGTCTTGCACGCCGGCCTGACGCGCCTGGTCCATGACCTGCACCACCAGGCCGGTGCGCGCATCCTGGTCAGCCTGGACGACCACCGCGCCCTCCGGCTGATCCACGCGCAGACGCTCGACATGCGCCCGCACACTGCGTACGTCGACCACCTGCTTGTCGATCCAGACCTGGCCATCGGCCGTGACGGCGATGAGAATATTGCCCTTGTCCTGAGTGCTGGCGGTGTCCGCCTGCGGGCGCTGGACTTCGACACCGGACTCCTTGATGAAGGAGCTGGTGACGATGAAGAAGATCAGCATGATGAAGACCACATCGAGCATCGGCGTGAGATCGATGCCGGTATCTTCTTCCTGCTGGTAATGATGACGGCGCATACGCATCCTGCTAATCCTCAGTCGTGACGCAGCTGGTCAGCCAGCCGGTCGAGAGACTGGCGCGCGATTCGCTCTAGGCGCGCCAGACTGAACAATCCTGTGATGGCCAGCACCATGCCGGCCATGGTCGGCAGGGTCGCCTGCCAGACACCCGCGGCCATGCCGCGTGGGTTGCCGGAGCCACTGAGCGCCAGCACGTCGAAAACCGCGATCATGCCGCTGACCGTACCGAGCAAGCCAAGCAGCGGATACATCGCCACCAGGGTCTTGCTCAGCCGTAGCGGCCCGGACAGCTGCTGCTGAGCCTGCGCGAGCCAGGCCGCACGCACCGCACGCTGCCAGCTACCAGGCTCATCGGCCATCTGCGCCCAGGCCTGGCGACGCGATTCGACCCAGTGCGGGAAGACCCGCCGCATGAACCAGAGGCGCTCGAAGACCAGTGTCCAATACAGTACGCACAGGCCGGCCAGCGCCCACATCACCACGCCGCCGGCAGCCATGAAATCGAGCAGCGCGTGACCGCTGTCGATCAGACCCAGCCAGTGAGCGCGCAGATCAGTCACGGCGTGGCGCCCCCGACAGGTGCAGCGCGATGAGGCCGGCGCTCTGCTGCTCCAGCAACTGGATCAGCGCCTTGCTACGGCTGGCCAGCAGGCTGTGCAGGAACAGCAGCGGAATCGCTACCACCAGGCCCAGCACCGTGGTTACCAGCGCCTGGGAGATACCGTCGGCCATCAGCCGCGAGTCGCCGCCACCGCTCTGGGTGATGGCTTGGAAAGTGATGATCATGCCGGTCACGGTGCCCAGCAGGCCGAGCAGCGGTGCAACGGCTGCCAGCAGCTTGAGCAGCGGCTGACCGCGCTCCAGTGGTGGGGTTTCCTGGAGGATCGCCTCATCCAGCTTGAGCTCGAGGGTTTCCAGATCCGACAGCTGCGGCTTCGGCCCCAGCACGCCTATGATGCGGCCGAGCGGATTGTCGTCGCGCGGCTGGTTCAGCTCGCGCATCTGGCTGCCCACCTTGCGACCGACGCCACCCAGATACACCATGCGCCAGATCGCCAGCAGCAGGCCGACGGCACCGAGCACCAGAATGACGCCACCGACCAGACCGCCTTGTTTGACGCGATCCCACAGGTCCGGCTGGCGTTGCAGCTGGGCAATCAGCGTGCCGCGGCTCGGATCCACCGGCAATGTAGCCAGCGCATCGGAGCTGCTCAGATAGTCTTCGATCAAACCCTGACCGGACGGCTGGCGTGTCGGTACCAGCAGCTCGCCGGCATCGGCGTCGTAGCGCAGGAAGGCCTCGTCGGTAAATGCGGAGAAGCTGCCGACCCGCAGTACCGGCTGCTCGCTGCGCGCGCCATCGGTACCCACCACCGGCAGCTGTACGCGCTCGACGCGGCCGCTGGCCGCCAGGTCTTCCAGCAGGGTCATCCAGAACGCATCGAGGTCATCGGCCGACGGCAGCGCGCGGCTTTCCGCCAGGCTACGCAGCTGGGTCAGGCGCTCGGGATACTGAGCGTTGAGCAGACTGTCCTGCCACTGGCCAGCGATGTCACCTGCACTCTGGCGCACGACGCCGAACAGCTCACCCAGATGGCCAACACGCTGCGCCAGGAGTTTTTCCTGCTCGGCCAGCTCGGCCTCCTGGCGATCGAAGTCGGCCTTCAGGCGTTCGGCCTCGGCCTTCTGCTCGGCCAGTGCGGCACGGGCACGGGAAAGCAGTTGCTGCTGCTCGCCACGATCACGAACGAAGGCCTGCTCGCGGGCCTGCATGGCGCTGACCTCGGCGGCACGGTCGCTGCGAATGCGCTCGAGCAGCTGGTCGGGACTGAGCGGTTCTGCCGAATGAGCCGTGAGGGGCAACAGCGCGACAAGAAGGAGGGAAAACAGACGGCTCATTGCGCGGCCTCCTCGGCCAGGGTCTTCACGGGCAATTGCAGGTAGGCCGGAGCCTGTTGCTGACGGGCGATGGCGATGGCCTGCGTAAGCGGTCGGCGGGCGCTGCCGTCGAGCACTTCCCAGGCGCGAGTCTGCGGATTCCACCAGCCGCTCTCGTGAGCATCGAGAGTCTGGTAATAGAGCATCACTCGACCGAGCCGCAGGAATTCGACGCTGCGTGACTCCGCGTCGCCCGGCAGCTCGCCACGCCAGGCTTCCAGCGTGCGGCCGTAGTCGCTTTCGATCTGATAGGCCTCGAGGGTGCGCCGGTACTTTTCCGCCAGGCTGACGTCGGCGCGTGGCAGCAGGTCCTGCAGGCCGGCCAGACGGTCGGCACGCTCATCGGGGAGAAACGGCAGATCGGCCGCAATGAATTCCCCAAGCACCTCGACCATACGGCTCATCTGCGGCGTAACGGCTTCCTGGGTGCGCTCGATGCTGTCCAGCTGGCGCTGAAAGCCCACAAGTTCCTTGCTCTGCGCTGCGGTCAGCTCCTGCAACTGCTTGTTGTAGGCCTTCAGCGCTTCGGTCTGCTGCAAAGCACTGCGGTACTCGTTGAGCATCTCGCGAGTGGCGTCGTCGAGCTGGTCGATCCGCGCCTGCGAGGCCTTCGCCTCGGCGGACAAACGCTCGCTCTCATCCAGCGCTGCGTCCAGCGGTGCCGCGGACAGCGACCCGGCATAAAGCTGAAGACAGCACGGCAGCACGGCAACCGCCAGCAGGCGGGGGAAGAAGGAAGGCATTGAAGGGTCCTTGCAGACGGTCGTTAACTCAAAAGAGAAACATTATCATCTGTGAGTTGACGCAAAGCAACCCGGGCGTTTCGTCGCAGTCGAGGCGGCGTTTTTCATTGAGCTGGATCAAAAAGCCCCAGCGCTCAGCACCTACCATGGCGCCCAATCGCATTCCAACAAACGGAGCATCATCATGCGCAAGACCCTGTTCACCGCTTCCGCGCTGGCCCTGGCGCTGGCCGCACCCTTCGCCCAGGCTTTCGAAGCCGGGGACATCATCGTTCGCGCTGGTGCTATTACCGTTGATCCGCGTGAAGATAGCAGCTCTATCTCTACCGCAGTGACCGGTCCGCTCACCGGGACAAAAGCCACACTCGACAGCGACACCCAGCTTGGTCTGAACTTCGCTTATATGGTCACCGACAAAGTGGGTATCGAACTCTTGGCAGCCACTCCGTTCAGCCACGACGTTGGCGTGAAAGGGTTGCCAGGGACCATGGACGGGAAGTTCGGTAGCATTAAGCACCTGCCACCAACCCTTAGCGTAATCTACTATCCCCTGGATAAGACATCCGCGTTCCAACCCTACCTTGGTGCAGGCGTTAACTACACTTGGTTCTTTGACGACAAGCTAAGCAGCCATGCCGAAAGCAACCAATTCGATGGTCTGGACCTGAAAGACTCTTGGGGCTTGGCTGCCCAAGTTGGCATGGACTACATGCTGACTGATAGTCTGATGCTCAACGCACAAGTGCGATATATCGACATCGATACCGAAGCTACCTCTAACCATGCAACCCTTGGCAAAGTCAAAGTCGACGTAGACGTAGACCCCTTCGTCTACATGGTTGGTCTCGGCTACAAGTTCTGACGTAACCGGCCCAGCCGGATCGCAGACAGACAAAAGGCGCCTAGGGCGCCTTTTGTGTTTTCAGAGTTTGCAACCTACAAACCCAACAGCTTCGCCAACCCTTCGCGCATGCCGGTCGGCGGTTCCGGCAGACGATAGCGCTGCACTAGCCGGGCATTATTCGCCCGCGAATGACGAATATCCCCCGGCCGCGCGGCCTGATAGCGCACCTCGGGAAGCCCGCCCAATACTTCACCGATGGCCGCCAGCAGCTGATTCAGCGATGTAGCCTGGTTCAGCCCAGCATTCACCGCACCCTCCATCACTTCGGGCGCCTCCAGCGCCTGCACCAACACCTCGACCAGATCGGCAACGTAGAGAAAATCGCGCGTCTGCTCGCCATCGCCGAACACCGCAATCGGCAAACCCTTCTGCGCCCGCACGGTGAAGATGCTGATCACACCGGAATACGGTGACGACGGATCCTGCCGCGGCCCGAAGATATTGAAGAAGCGGAACACCACCGGCTCCAGACCATGCTGGCGCCGATAGAAATCCAGGTAGTGCTCGCTGGCTAGCTTGTCCGCGGCGTAGGGTGTCAGGGGCGCCTTCGGTGTGTCCTCATCGATAGCATGGCCTTCGCCGTTGTTGCCATAGACCGCTGCGCTCGAGGCAAACAGCACACGCTTCACACCCGACTCGCGCATCGCCTCACACAGATTGAGCGTGCCAATCAGGTTGCTCTGGTGCGTACCGAATGGATCATCCACCGACGCCTGCACCGACGCCACCGCGGCCAGATGCACCACCGCCCGACATCCCTGCACCGCACGACGCACGCAATCGGCATCGGCGACATCGCCGACGATCAGCTCGACGCGTGTATCTTGCGGCAGGTTTTCGCGCTTGCCGGTCGAGAGATTGTCCAACACACGAACGGCATAGCCGCGCGCCAGCAACGCATCGACCAGGTTCGAGCCGATGAACCCGGCACCGCCGGTGACCAGAATCGGGGCATCAGCCATGACGGTAGTAACGCTCCAACAGGCTCGGCAACCCGGTGCGCCAGGCGCGAGGCTTGATGCCGAAAGTGGTGAAAATCTTCTTGCAGGCGAGTACGCCGTGCTGCGGTTCGGCTGCGGCATCCGAACAGGCGGCATGCGCCACGGCCGCCAGATTCGCCGTTGTCACGTCGCGATACTTGCCGGCCTCGCCGAGCAACGCCTGGGCGACCAGCAACGGGGTGGAAGCCTCATGTCCGCCGTAGTGATAGGTACCCCACAGCGGAGCCTGGCAGTCGAGCTGCTTCAATACCGCAAGGATCACACGCGCGGCATCGTCGACAGGTGTCGGATTGCCGCGCCGGTCATCCGCTAGCAGTATCGCCTCGCTCTGCTCGAGTCGTTGCAGCACGCGCCCTAGAACACCGTCCCGACTGTCATCGAGCAACCAGCCAAAACGCAGCAGGACATGTCGCGGGCATAGCGAACGCACACTCTGCTCGATGCGCCAGAGCGCCCTGCCTCGTGCATCCAGCGGCGCCACCTCGTCCTTTTCGCTATAGGCCGTGGTACGAGCACCGTCGAATACCCGGTAGCTCGATGGCTGCAACAGGACGAAATCATGGTGCTGACAATGTTCGGCGAGCCGCTCGACCGCACGCTCCTGTGCGGCGAGCGCTGGCTCGTTGGGCTGCCCGCTCTGAAACCAGTCGTAATAATAGGCAAGGTTGACCACGACATCCGGACGGTTGTCGTCGAGCAACTGGGTAAGACTGGCGGCGTCCCAGCCCTGAGCGGGCGGTCGCGGTGCGAGGAAGCCGATGTCTTCCTCGGCGCCGAGGCGGATGAGCGCCTGGCCCAGGGCATTGCCGCCGCCCAACAGCATCAGGCGCATTCGCATTCAGATAACTCTAAAAGGGGATGTCGTCGTCGAAGCTGTCGTAGTCCGGTGCCGGCTGCTGCCGCGCAGCGGGCTGCTGCGGCTGGGCCTGCTGACGCGGCGCCTGCTGCGGCTCACGCTGCTGCGGGCGAGCCTGACGCGGCGCATCGTCGGAACTGCCGCCACGGCCACCGAGCAGCTGCATGGTGCCGTTCATGTCGACGACTATTTCGGTGGTGTAGCGCTTGACGCCGTCCTTCTCCCACTCGCGGGTCTGCAGGCGTCCCTCGATGTAGCATTGCGAACCCTTGCGCAGGTATTCGCCAGCGATCTCGGCAACCTTGCCGAACAACACCACGCGATGCCACTCGGTACGCTCCTGAAGCTGACCGGTCTGCTTGTCCTTCCAGCTATCGGTGGTTGCCAGCGTGATATTGGTCACCGCATTGCCATTGGGCATGTAGCGGGTTTCCGGGTCGCCGCCGACATTGCCGATCAAGATGACTTTATTCACCCCTCTGGCCATGGGTAACTCCTCATTGGAACATTGAATTGGATGGATTCACCGATGGCGGTTGTACCGCCAGCAAAGCCGATGACCGCGAATCTTACCTCAGCCACCCCTGACGGCCAACCGACGCACTTTCATGTTGCGCGGCACTATGCAGCCGCGAACAGGCGCCTCAGGCAACCAGGCGATCAAGAGCTTCACGATCCAGTTGCTGCGTATCGACCTTGATATAGGCCGCCGCCTCGTCGGCAACGATGAGCACGTCGCTAACACCGGCGACTTGTAGCAGGTCACGCCCAAGTCCTGCGTTGGCCAGCGCTCTGGCCGAAAGCGGCAAGCGCAGGCTCGTTACATAAGGAGGTTCGCGCATGCTGAAGGCCACCACGAACCACAACGCGCACAGCGCAGCGCAACCGGCGAACACCAGCGCCAGGCCACCCTGCTGATAGAGCATGCCGCCCAGCACGCCACCGAGACCGGCACCGAGAAACTGACTGGTGGAGTAGACGCCCATCGCGGTGCCCTTGCCGCCGGCAGGCGCAACTTTGCTGATCAACGAAGGCAGCGACGCTTCCAGCAGATTGAACGCGATGAAGAAGCCCACCATGCCGACGACCAGCATCCACAAGCCATTTCCGAACCACCAGAAGAACAGCTCGCAGAGCAGCAGCGCGGAGACCGCGCCCAACAGCACGCGGCGCATCTGGCGCTTCTTCTCGCCATAAATAATGAAGGGAATCATGCCGAAGAAGCCGACCAGCAGTGCCGTGAGGTAGACCCACCAATGCTCCTCCTTGGGCAATGCGCCCTGCTCGACCAATGCCAGCGGCAGCGCGACGAAGCTGGCCATCAGGATCGCGTGCAGCGCCAGAATACTGAAATCCAGACGCAGCAGATCAGGATGGCGCAGCGTCAGGCCGAGGGCCTGCTTGGCGACGCCCGATTCGCGATGGCGCACATGCGCATGGGCCTTGGGCAGCAATGCGACGATGACTCCGCCAAGCAACGCCATGCCGGCGGTTACCCAGAACAGCCCGGAGAGACCGAAGGCACGGGTCAGCAGCGGCCCGACGATCATCGCGACAGCAAAGGAAAAACCGATGCTCACGCCGATCAGCGCCATTGCCTTGGTCCGGTGCTGTTCGCGGGTCAGGTCCGAGAGCAGCGCCATCACTGCAGCGGAAATCGCCCCCGCCCCTTGCAGGATGCGCCCGGCGATGACGCCCCAGATGCTGTCGGACATCGCCGCGAGCACCGCTCCAGCGGCGAAGATCAGCAGGCCGAAATAGATGATAGGCAAGCGACCAATACGATCGGAAAGAATACCGAAGGGAATTTGCAGCAGCGCTTGGGTCAAACCATAGGCACCTATCGCCAGACCTATCAGGGTCGGCGTAGCGCCTTCCAGGTCCATGCCGTAGGTTGCCAGCACGGGCAAAACCATGAACATGCCGAGCATGCGAAAAGCGAAAACCAGGGCCAGCCCGGAAGCTGCGCGTTTTTCGCTGGCGCTCATGCGCTCGCTGTAGGGGTCCTGCATGGAGGGTCTCGCTTGTATGAACCGGCGGCGATTCTAGCAGCCCTACCCTGTTCGGCACAGGCGCGCGGTTTTGCCGCGACTATCACCCCGGCCGTATACTTTCGGGTTTCCGCCCGCCACGCGAGGCTGTTTTGGACAAGATTCTGATTCGTGGGGCCCGCACCCACAACCTGAAGAACATCGACCTCACCCTGCCGCGCGACAAGCTGATCGTCATCACCGGCTTGTCCGGTTCTGGCAAATCATCGTTGGCATTCGACACTCTCTACGCAGAAGGCCAACGCCGTTACGTCGAATCGCTTTCGGCGTATGCGCGCCAGTTCCTCTCGATGATGGAAAAGCCCGACGTCGACACCATCGAGGGGCTCTCCCCGGCGATCTCCATCGAGCAGAAATCGACCTCGCACAACCCGCGCTCCACCGTGGGCACCATCACCGAGATCTACGACTACCTGCGTCTGCTCTATGCGCGGGTCGGCACGCCGCGCTGTCCAGATCACGATGCCCCGTTGGAAGCGCAGACGGTCAGCCAGATGGTCGACCAGGTGCTGGCACTGCCCGAAGGCCGCAAGCTGATGCTGCTGGCCCCGGTCATCCGCGAACGCAAGGGCGAGCACCTGGCCGTGTTCGACGAACTGCGTGCTCAGGGTTTCGTGCGCGCCCGCATCAACGGGCGGCTGTACGAGCTCGACGAGCTACCCAAGCTGGACAAGCAGAAGAAGCACTCGATCGACGTGGTGGTGGATCGCTTCAAGGTTCGCGGCGACCTGCAGCAGCGCCTGGCCGAATCCTTCGAAACGGCGCTCAAGCTGGCCGATGGCATCGCCCTGGTCGCCTCCATGGAAGAGGACGACGACAGCGAGGAAATGATCTTCTCCGCACGCTTCGCCTGCCCGATCTGCGGCCACTCGATCAGCGAGCTTGAACCCAAGCTGTTCTCCTTCAACAACCCGGCCGGCGCCTGCCCCACCTGTGACGGCCTGGGCGTGAAGCAGTTCTTCGACGCCAAGCGCCTGGTCAATGGCGAGCTGACCCTGGCCGAAGGCGCCATACGCGGCTGGGACCGGCGCAACGTTTACTATTTCCAGATGCTCGGCTCACTGGCCTCGCATTATGGCTTCAGCCTCGACGAGCCTTTCGACTCACTGGCCGCCGATCATCAGAAGTCCATCCTGCGCGGCAGCGGCCGTGAGAATGTCGAGTTCCGCTACCTCAACGACCGCGGCGATATCGTCAAGCGTTCGCACCCGTTCGAAGGCATCGTTCCCAACCTGGAGCGCCGCTACCGCGAAACCGAGTCCAATTCGGTTCGCGAAGAGCTCGCCAAATACCTCAGCACCCAGCCCTGCCCGGACTGTCGCGGCACGCGTCTGCGCCGCGAAGCACGCCACGTGTGGGTTGGCGACAAGACCCTGCCTGCGGTCACGGCCATGCCCATCGGCGACGCCACCGACTACTTCGGCGTCCTCTCGCTCAGCGGGCGACGCGGCGAGATCGCCGACAAGATTCTCAAGGAGATCCGCGAACGCCTGCAGTTCCTGGTCAACGTCGGCCTGGATTATCTGACCCTGGATCGCAGCGCCGACACCCTGTCCGGCGGCGAAGCCCAGCGTATTCGCCTGGCCAGTCAGATCGGCGCCGGCCTGGTTGGGGTGATGTACATACTCGACGAACCTTCGATCGGCCTGCATCAGCGCGACAACGAACGCTTGCTGGGCACCCTTCGCCACCTGCGCGACATCGGCAATACGGTGATCGTCGTAGAGCATGACGAGGATGCGATCCGTCTCGCCGACTACGTCGTAGACATCGGTCCAGGTGCCGGCATACATGGCGGCCGCATCGTCGCTGAAGGCACACCTGACGAGGTGATGGCGCACCCGGATTCGCTGACCGGCAAGTACCTCTCTGGCCGGGTGAAGATCAACTATCGGCCTGAGCGCACCCGCCGTGATCCGAAGATGCTGCTCAAGCTCAAGGGCGCGCGGGGCAACAACCTGCGCAACGTCGACCTGGAGATTCCGGTCGGCCTGCTCACCTGCATCACCGGTGTGTCGGGCTCGGGCAAATCAACGCTGATCAACAACACGCTGTTCCCGATCACGGCGACTGCACTCAATGGCGCGACCACGCTGGAAGTAGCCCCGCACGACAGCTTCGATGGGCTGCAGCATCTGGACAAGGTGGTGGACATCGATCAGAGCCCGATCGGCCGCACCCCGCGCTCCAACCCGGCGACCTACACGGGGCTGTTCACGCCGATTCGCGAGCTGTTTGCCGGCGTACCGGAAGCGCGCTCACGCGGCTACGGTCCGGGCCGCTTCTCTTTCAACGTCAAGGGCGGACGCTGCGAAGCCTGCCAGGGCGACGGCGTGATCAAGGTGGAAATGCACTTCCTGCCCGACATCTACGTGCCCTGCGACGTGTGCAAGGGCAAGCGCTACAACCGCGAAACGCTGGAGGTGAAGTACAAGGGCAAGAGCATCACCGAAGTGCTCGACATGACTATCGAGGAAGCCCGCGAGTTCTTCGATCCGGTGCCGGCCGTCGCGCGAAAACTGCAGACGTTGATGGATGTTGGGCTGTCCTACATCAAGCTGGGGCAGAGTGCGACGACCCTGTCTGGCGGTGAGGCGCAGCGCGTCAAGCTGTCCCGCGAGCTGTCCAAGCGTGACACGGGCAAGACGCTGTACATCCTTGATGAACCCACCACCGGCCTGCATTTCGCCGATATCCAGCAGCTGCTCGACGTACTGCACCGTCTGCGCGACCACGGCAATACGGTCGTGGTGATCGAGCACAACCTTGACGTCATCAAGACGGCCGACTGGCTGGTGGATCTCGGCCCGGAAGGCGGCTCGAAGGGTGGCCAGATCATTGCCTGCGGTACGCCGGAAGAGGTGGCAGGCATGGCCCAGTCTCATACCGGTCATTTCCTCAAACCGTTACTCGAGCGCGACCGCTCGGCGGGCTGATCATCGCGTCGGCAGCCGTCTCGGCATCAAGCGCAAGCGCAGCGGGGTCCACTACGGATCCCGCCGGGCAGTTGGAAGGGACACTCTCAGCCCGACAAGGAGAAATCCTGATGCGAATTGCGCTTGCTGCCTGCCTGCTTGGCGCCGGCCTGCTACCCGGTCGCGCCGCTGCCGCCCAACCCAACGGCCTTTGGATCACCAATGAGCAGAACGTCTCGCTGGAGGCGTTCATGAGCAACAACCAGCTGTACGATCAGCTCAACGCACTTTCACGACGCTTCCCGGATGCCCTGCGACTAGAACAGGCCGGCAGCAGCAACGAAGGTCGGCCAATCTGGCTAGGCTGGGTAATTCAGACAAACCAGCCGTGATGATCATCACCCAACAGCACGGCACCGAAGCGGCGGTCAACCTGATAAAACGCCTTGCCTCGGGCGGGGCCTTGTCCCGCCAGGTACTGGATAATCTGCAGGTGCTGATCGTGCCGAGGGTCAACCCGGACGGCGCCGAGCGTTTCAGTCGCGGCAACATGGATTTCAGCGCCCCGCAAACCAGCGCTGACTGCCTGCGCGCCGATGGCACCCTGAATCCTGCCAAGTTGGATCAGCACCTCGGCGCCAACGTGACCGCCTTCACCAATGCCGACGGCCAACGCCAATTTAGCTACGACATCAACCGCTACCACTGGACAGACTGGAGCAAGAGCATGCAGATACGCTGCAATCCAGGCCTGGCCAGTGAGCGGCACTTCAACCCGGGGCAGAACCCGGTGCCCGAAGCGGTTGCGGTACGCGGCATCTATGACCGTTACCGTCCCATCTGGCTGGTAGATCACCTGGTCAACTCACCCGGATGTCGCCCCGGAAGCGGTAGCACTGTCGAAGCAGCTGGCAATCGTGATGAAGCAGCGCTCCACGCAGCTTGGCTTCATGGAAATCACCAACTACTACTATGAGCACCCCAACGGCGATGTCCGCCGCGGCGGCGGCGATCCAGACATTGCCCGAAACGCATACGGCCTGCTGGGGACCGAGCGACTGGCCGCCTGCGAAACAGGCCCATTGGGCGGCAGCGTGCTCATGGAAATCGGCGGATTGAACAGTCGCGGCCAGAAGTCTGTCGGCATGCTGCGCAACAATGTGCGTGAAATGCTTGAGGCCGTGCTTGTCGCAACTGCCGACGGTAGCCTGACGGCGATCGATCCGGCAGAGGCCGATCGCCTTCTGCCACTCGGACAGGAGAGCGATAAGCCGCTCAACAATCCCCACGAATAGCGCTGAAGAAACAGGAAAGCCCGCAGCACTCGCTGCGGGCTTCTCGATCCTGCGGATACCGCGAATCGCTTATACCGGCACTTCCGACAGCGGAATATCCAGGGCGGCGGCAATACCTGCTCCGTAGGCCGGATCAGCCTTCAGGCAGTGGTTGATGTGGCGAATCTTGATATGACGCGCCACTCCCTGCATCGACCGAGCGGTATTTTCGAACAACCGCTGCTGTTCATCGGCCGTCATCAAGCGGAACAGGTTGCCCGGCTGAGTGAAGTAATCGGCGTCGTCGGCACGGTAGTCGTAACGATCCGCCGCCCCCTCGAGCGCCAGCGGTGGCTCGCTGAAGTCAGGCTGTTCCTGCCACTCGCCATAGGTATTCGGCTCGTAATGCAGACGACCGCCCTGATTGCCATCTACGCGCATGGCACCATCGCGATGGTAGCTGTGGACCGGGCAACGCGGAGCGTTGACTGGAATCTGATGGTGATTCACCCCCAGCCGGTAGCGTTGCGCATCCCCGTAGGAGAAAAGACGGCCCTGCAACATACGGTCTGGAGAGAAGCTGATGCCCGGAACGACATTCGCCGGCGTGAATGCCGCCTGCTCGACATCCTGGAAGTAGTTGTCGGGATTGCGGTTGAGTTCGTAATAGCCGACCTCGATCAACGGGTAGTCAGCATGCGGCCAGACCTTGGTGAGGTCGAACGGATGGTACGGCACCTTGGCGGCGTCGGCCTCTGGCATTACCTGCACATACATCGTCCAACGTGGATATTCGCCACGCTCGATGGCCTCAAACAGATCGCGCTGCGAACTCTCCCGGTCATTGGCAACGATGGCTGCCGCCTCGGCGTCGGTGAGATTCTTGATGCCCTGCTGGGTCCGAAAGTGAAACTTCACCCAGAAACGCTCGTTGTTCGGACTGATGAAGCTGTAGGTGTGCGAACCGAAACCGTGCATATGGCGGTACGACGCCGGAATGCCCCGATCGCCCATGACATAGGTGATCTGGTGCAAGGCTTCAGGCAGCCCGGTCCAGAAGTCCCAGTTGTTGTTCGCGCTGCGCATGTTGGTGCGCGGATCGCGTTTTACTGCGTGGTTGAGGTCCGGAAACTTCAGTGGATCGCGGAAAAAGAACACCGGCGTGTTATTGCCCACCATGTCCCAGTTGCCTTGCTCGGTGTAGAACTTCAGTGCGTAACCACGAATGTCACGCTCGGCATCGGCGGCACCACGCTCGCCTGCGACGGTCGAAAAGCGCGCGAACAGCGGAGTGCGCTTGCCGATCTCGGAAAACAGCTTGGCTTTGGTGTAGCGGGTGATGTCATGGGTGACGACGAATTCTCCGAACGCCCCCGACCCCTTCGCATGCATGCGCCGCTCCGGAATCACCTCCCGGTCGAAATGAGCGAGCTTCTCTAGAAACCATACGTCCTGAAGCAGCATGGGACCACGGCGGCCCGCAGTCATGGAGTTCTGGTTTTCGGATACCGGCGCACCGGCAACGGTTGTGAGCTTCTGCTTGTCAGTCATGGTTGCAGCTCCTTGGTATTCAATAGCTTCCAGGGTCTTGGTAAGTACCTGCTGGTTGAATGCCATCATAGGAAGCAAGCGCAACGCCGACTAATGATGAAGATCAACGCCCCTTATAGAGCCAGTCTCTCAGAATCCTATGGGCATAAAAAAACCGAGCCAAAAGGCTCGGTTTTTAATTGCCGCTACCGATCTTACTCGGCGGCTTCCACTTCACCAGTGACCGGACGGTCAACCAGCTCGACGTAAGCCATAGGTGCGTTGTCACCAGCGCGGAAGCCGCACTTGAGGATACGCAGATAGCCGCCCTGACGGGTGGCGTAACGCTTGCCCAGATCGTTGAACAGCTTGCCTACGGCAGCCTTCGAACGAGTACGGTCGAAAGCCAGACGACGGTTAGCGACGCTATCTTCCTTAGCCAGGGTGATCAGCGGCTCGGCAACGCGACGCAGCTCCTTGGCCTTGGGCAGGGTGGTCTTGATCAGTTCGTGCTGGAACAGCGACACCGCCATGTTTTGAAACATGGCCTTGCGGTGGGCGCTGGTGCGGCTCAGGTGACGGCCACTTTTACGATGACGCATGATTGAAATTCCTTACCAAACGTTCAGTTCGGTTACTGGGGGCGATCAGGCAGTGGCCTTATCGTCCTTCTTGAGACTTGCCGGCGGCCAGTTATCCAGACGCATACCGAGGGACAAACCACGCGAAGCCAGAACGTCCTTGATCTCAGTCAGGGACTTCTTGCCCAGATTCGGCGTCTTCAACAGCTCTACTTCGGTGCGCTGAATCAGATCACCAATGTAGTAGATGTTTTCCGCCTTCAGGCAGTTGGCCGAACGTACGGTCAGCTCCAGGTCATCAACCGGACGCAACAGGATCGGATCGATCTCGTCTTCCTGCTCGATTACAACCGGCTCGCTGTCGCCCTTGAGGTCGACGAACGCAGCCAGCTGTTGCTGCAGGATGGTCGCTGCACGACGGATCGCCTCTTCGGGATCCAGGGTGCCGTTGGTTTCCAGGTCAATGACCAGTTTGTCCAGGTTGGTGCGCTGCTCGACACGAGCATTTTCGACCACGTAAGCCACGCGACGAACCGGGCTGAAAGTGGCGTCGAGCTGCAGACGACCGATGCTACGGCTTTCGTCTTCATCGCTCTGACGCGCATCAGCAGGCTCGTAACCGCGGCCGCGAGCGACCTTGAGCTTCATGTTGAGCGAGCCGTTGGCCGCCAGATTGGCGATCAGGTGATCGCCATTGACGATTTCGACATCGTGATCCAGCTGGATATCGGCAGCGGTAACAGCGCCCGCGCCCTTCTTCACCAGGCTCAAGGTCACTTCATCACGGCCGTGCAGCTTGATGGCGATACCTTTGAGGTTGAGCAGGATTTCGATGACATCTTCCTGCACGCCCTCGATGGCGCTGTACTCGTGGAGCACACCGTCGATCTCCGCCTCGACCACAGCGCAGCCGGGCATGGAGGACAACAGAATACGACGCAGCGCGTTGCCAAGGGTGTGGCCAAAACCACGCTCGAGGGGCTCGAGAGTGATCTTGGCACGGGTCGGACTGACCACCTGCACATCGATATGGCGGGGGGTCAGGAACTCATTTACCGAACTCTGCATGGATACACCTATTTTCTAGCCCTTACTTGGAGTAGAGCTCGACAATCAGGTTTTCGTTGATGTCGGCGGACAGATCGCTGCGAGCCGGAACATTCTTGAAAACACCGGATTTCTTGTCGGCATCTACTTCGACCCATTCAACGCGACCGCGCTGAGCGCACAGTTCGAGGGCCTGGGCGATACGCAGCTGGTTACGGCACTTCTCACGAACAGCCACTACGTCACCGGCCTTGACCTGGTAAGACGGAATGTTCACGGTCTGACCGTTGACGCTGATTGACTTGTGCGAGACCAGCTGACGCGATTCGGCACGAGTAGAGCCGAAGCCCATGCGGTACACGACGTTGTCCAGACGGCACTCGAGCAGCTGCAGCAGATTCTCACCGGTAGCGCCCTTACGGCTGGCTGCTTCCTTGTAATAACCACTGAACTGACGCTCCAGCACACCGTAGATGCGGCGTACCTTCTGCTTTTCACGCAGCTGGGTGCCGTAATCGGACAGACGTCCGCGACGCTGACCGTGAACACCCGGCGGGGTTTCGATATTGCACTTGGATTCGAGCGCGCGCGCACCACTCTTCAGGAAGAGATCGGTGCCTTCACGACGAGACAGTTTGCACTTGGGACCAATATAACGAGCCATTCTTCACTGTCTCCTGATTACACGCGGCGCTTCTTCGGCGGACGGCACCCGTTATGCGGGATAGGCGTCACGTCGGTGATGCTGGCGATTTTATAACCACATGCGTTCAAAGCACGCACGGCGGACTCCCGACCCGGACCTGGGCCCTTGACGTTGACGTCGAGGTTCTTCAGGCCGTACTCCAGCGCAGCCTGACCAGCGCGCTCTGCAGCGATCTGGGCAGCGAACGGAGTGCTCTTACGCGAGCCGCGGAAACCGGAACCACCCGAAGTAGCCCAGGACAACGCATTGCCCTGACGATCGGTGATGGTCACGATGGTGTTGTTGAAAGACGCGTGGATGTGGGCGATGCCATCAACCACTGTCTTTTTGACTTTTTTACGAGGACGAGCAGCAGGTTTTGCCATGACTAAATTCCTGTCGATTCGCTAACGCGATTACTTGCGGATCGGCTTGCGCGGGCCCTTACGGGTACGTGCGTTGGTCTTGGTACGCTGACCGCGAACCGGCAGACCACGACGATGACGCAGGCCGCGATAGCAACCCAGGTCCATCAAGCGCTTGATTTTCATGTTGACTTCGCGACGCAGGTCGCCTTCAACGATGAACTTGCCGACTTCGCCACGCAGCAGTTCGACCTGCTCGTCGGAAAGATCCTTGATCTTCGCTGCCGGATTCACACCGGTAGCAGCACAGATTTCCTGTGCACGGGTGCGACCAACACCGTAGATGTAGGTCAGCGAGATAACAGTGTGCTTGTTATCCGGAATGTTGACGCCTGCAATACGGGCCATTCAGTGAAACTCCAATTGACAGCTACCTACGCCCCGGAAGCCAAGAAAAGGGCGCGAGATATTAACGCTGTAATAACAAATATTCAACCCGGCAGCGCACTAGCTGCCGGGTTATAACGCCTTACACAATCAGCCTTGGCGCTGCTTGTGACGCGGTTCTGCGCTACAGATCACGCGCACGACACCGTCGCGACGGATGATCTTGCAGTTACGGCACAGCTTTTTAACCGATGCACGAACTTTCATCACCAACTCCTAGAACCTTACGAGCCACCTCAGCGGAGCATTCCACTGCCGTAGCCCTTCAGGTTGGCTTTCTTCATGAGGGAATCGTACTGGTGCGACATGAGGTGTGACTGCACTTGGGACATGAAGTCCATTACAACCACGACCACGATCAGCAACGAGGTCCCACCAAGGTAGAACGGCACGTTGGCTGCAACCACAAGAAACTGTGGCAGCAGGCAGACAGCCGTCATGTACAGGGCGCCGAACATGGTCAAACGAGTCAACACGCCATCAATGTAGCGAGCCGACTGCTCACCAGGACGAATCCCGGGAATAAACGCGCCAGACTTCTTCAGGTTCTCTGCTACGTCTTTCGGATTGAACATCAATGCCGTATAGAAGAAGCAGAAGAAGATGATCCCGGCACTGAACAGCAGAATGTTCAACGGCTGCCCGGGCGCGATCGCCTGCGAAATGTCAGCCAACCAGCCCATGCTCTCTGACTGACCGAACCACTGCCCCAGCGAAGCCGGGAACAGCAGAATGCTGCTGGCAAAGATAGCCGGGATGACCCCCGCCATATTCACCTTCAACGGCAAGTGACTGGTCTGCGCGGCAAAGACCTTACGGCCCTGCTGACGCTTCGCGTAGTGAACCGCGATACGGCGCTGACCACGCTCGATAAACACCACGAAACCGATGATCGCTACAGCGAGCAGGCCAACAGCAAGCAGCGCGATGATATTGATATCGCCCTGGCGAGCAGATTCGAACGATTGACCGAGCGCACCCGGCAAGCCGGCGACGATACCTGCGAAGATCAACATCGAGATACCGTTGCCAACGCCACGCTCGGTGATCTGCTCACCCAGCCACATCATGAACATCGCACCAGACACGAACGTCGTGATGGCCACGAAGTAGAAGCCGAAATCGTTGCTGAACGCGACACCTTGCCCCGCCAACCCGACCGACATACCGATCGCCTGAACGATGGCCAGCACGAGCGTACCGTAACGCGTGTACTGACTGATCTTGCGACGACCGGCCTCACCTTCTTTCTTCAACTGCTCCAGCTGTGGGCTGACAGCGGTCATGAGCTGCATGATGATCGATGCCGAAATGTACGGCATGATCCCCAAAGCAAAAATACTCATGCGCTCCAGCGCACCACCGGAAAACATGTTGAACAAGCTAAGGATGGTCCCCTCGTTCTGACGGAACAGCTCGGCCAGCCGATCGGGATTTATCCCGGGAACAGGGATGTGTGCGCCAATCCGATAGACGATGATCGCCATGAACAGAAAGCGCAGACGAGCCCAGAGTTCGGACAGACCACCATTACTCAGCGCGGAGAGAGCACCTTGCTTAGCCATTTATTCCTCGAACTTGCCGCCAGCTGCTTCGATAGCCGCACGCGCACCTTTGGTGGCTGCGATACCCTTGAGAGTAACCGCGCGACCAACCTCGCCCGACAGCATGATTTTCACGCGCTGTACGTTCTGGTTGATTACGTTGGCGTCTTTCAGGCTTTGCACGGTAACGACATCACCTTCCACCTTGGCCAACTCAGAGGTACGAACCTCAGCGCGATCCATGGCTTTCAGCGAAACGAAACCGAACTTCGGCAGACGACGATGCAGAGGCTGCTGACCACCCTCGAAACCGGGAGCGATCTTGCCGCCGGAACGAGAGGTCTGACCCTTGTGACCACGGCCACATGTCTTGCCCAGGCCACTACCGATACCACGACCGGGACGCAGCTTTTCGCGACGGGCACCCGGCGCAGAACGCAGATCGTTCAGTTGCATGGCTTAGCCCTCCACACGGAGCATGTAATAAGCCTTGTTGATCATGCCGCGATTTTCAGGAGTATCCTGAACCTCGACGGTGTGACCAATGCGACGCAGGCCAAGACCCTTGACGCACAGCTTGTGATTGGGGATACGACCGCTGACACTCTTGATCAGCGTAACCTTGACGGTGTTAGCCATGATCAGGAAATCTCCTCGACGCTCTTGCCACGCTTGGCAGCAATCGACTCAGGCGACTGCATCGCCTTCAGACCCTTAAAGGTGGCGTGAACCACGTTGACCGGGTTGGTAGAGCCGTAGCACTTGGCCAGTACGTTCTGAACGCCAGCAACTTCCAGAATGGCGCGCATGGCACCACCGGCAATCACGCCGGTACCTTCGGAGGCAGGCTGCATGTAGACCTTGGACGCGCCATGCGCGGCCTTGGTGGCGTACTGCAGAGTAGTGCCATTCAGGTCGACCTGGATCATGTTGCGGCGAGCCGCCTCCATAGCCTTTTGAATAGCAGCCGGTACTTCACGGGACTTGCCACGACCGAAGCCGACACGACCCTTGCCATCACCGACCACAGTCAGCGCGGTGAAGGTGAAGATACGACCACCTTTTACAGTTTTTGCGACGCGGTTAACTTGAACCAGCTTCTCGATGTAGCCTTCGTCGCGCTTTTGCTCGTTATTTGCCATAACTTAGAACTCCAGCCCGCCTTCACGAGCAGCTTCAGCCAGTGCCTTGACACGACCGTGGTACTTGAAGCCAGAACGGTCGAACGCCACCTGAGTGACACCTGCGGCTTTCGCGCGCTCAGCGACCAGCTGACCGACTTTCTTGGCAGCGTCGACGTTGCCGGTGGCGGCGTCACGCAGTTCTTTGTCCAGAGTCGAGGCGCTGGCCAGGACCTTGCCGCCGTCGGCCGAAAGGACCTGGGCGTAGATGTGCTGGGAAGAGCGGTACACGCAGAGGCGTACGGTTTCCAGCTCGCGCATCTTCAGGCGTGCCTTGCGAGCGCGACGCAGACGAGTTTCTTTCTTTACGCTCATTTGCTATGCCCTACTTCTTCTTAGCTTCTTTGCGACGGACTACTTCGTCCGAGTACCGCACGCCTTTGCCCTTGTAAGGCTCAGGGCGACGGAAGTCGCGGATTTCAGCAGCCACCTGACCGACCAGTTGCTTGTCGACACCCTTGATCAGGATATCGGTCTGGCTGGGGGTCTCAGCGGTAACGCCTTGCGGCAGTTCGTAATCCACCGGATGCGAGAAACCGAGAGCCAGGGACAGCACTTGACCTTTGGCTTGCGCCTTGTAACCAACACCAACCAGCTGAAGCTTGCGCTCGAAGCCTTGACTGACGCCGATCACCATGTTGTTGACCAATGCACGAGTAGTGCCGGCCATGGCGCGAGTTTGCTGATCGCCATTACGGCCAGCAAAACGCAGCTCACCAGACTCCTGGATGACCTCCACGGACGGATGAACATTCAGTTCGAGAGCGCCTTTTGCGCCCTTCACCGAAAGCTGCTGACCAGACATCTTGATTTCGACGCCAGCAGGCAGCTTGACGGGGTTCTTAGCAACGCGAGACATGCTTATCCCCCCTTAGAACACAGTGCAGAGCACTTCGCCGCCAACACCAGCAGCCCGAGCAGCCCGATCAGTCATCACACCCTTGTTGGTGGAGACAATCGACACACCCAAACCGCCACGTACTTTCGGCAACTGGTCAACGGATTTGTACTGGCGCAGGCCAGGACGACTTACGCGCTTGAGCTCTTCGATGACCGGACGACCTTCGAAATACTTCAGCTCGATGGACAGTTGCGGCTTGGCGTCGCCACTGACCTGGTATCCCGCGATATAGCCTTCACCTTGAAGAACGTTGGCAACAGCCACCTTCAGAGTGGAAGACGGCATGCTTACGACGGACTTTTCGGCCATCTGGGCATTACGGATACGAGTTAGCATGTCCGCTAACGGGTCCTGCATACTCATGGGCTCTTAGCTCCTAATACAAAAAAATAAGCCTTGGACGGCTCGTGTCGCCAACAGGCAAACCCCACAAAAAATGCAAGGCTCAGGCGAGCCGGGCATTCTAGAGAGTTGCCAGAAACGAATCAAGCCCCATGAGGGGCTTGAGCGAAAAACAAACAGGACCCGCAGGGCCCTGGATGCTTTTATTACCAGCTGGCCTTAACCAGACCCGGCACGTCACCGCGCATTGCAGCCTGACGCAGCATATTGCGCGCGAGGCCGAACTTGCGGTAAACGCCGTGCGGACGACCAGTCAGACGGCAGCGGTTGCGCAGGCGCGAAGCGCTTGCGTCACGAGGCTGCTTCTGCAGTGCGACCTGAGCTTCCCAGCGCGCTTCCGGAGAGGACTCCGGGCTTGCGATGATTGCTTTCAGTGCAGCACGCTTCTGGGCGAACTTGGCGACCGTTTGCTGACGCTTCAGCTCACGGTTCTTCATGCTTTGCTTAGCCATGTGCCTACTCCAATCAGTTACGGAACGGGAAGTTGAAAGCGCGCAGCAGAGCGCGACCTTCTTCATCCGTCCGAGCAGTAGTGGTCAGAGTGATGTCCAGACCACGCAGGGCATCGATCTTGTCGTAATCGATTTCCGGGAAGATGATCTGCTCTTTGACGCCCATACTGTAGTTGCCGCGGCCATCGAAGGACTTGGCATTCAGGCCGCGGAAGTCACGCACGCGCGGCAGGGAGATCGAAAGCAGGCGATCCAGGAATTCATACATACGATCACTGCGCAGCGTGACCTTGACGCCGATCGGCCAGCCTTCGCGGACTTTGAAGCCTGCGATGGACTTGCGAGCGTGAGTCACTACAACCTTCTGGCCGGTGATCTTTTCCAGGTCAGCAACAGCATTGTCGATGATCTTCTTGTCACCGATCGCTTCGCCGATACCCATGTTGAGGGTGATCTTGGTGATACGCGGAACTTCCATCACGTTGCCAAGCTTCAGTTCTTCCTTCAGCTTGGGCGCGATTTCCTTCCGATAAACTTCTTTTAGTCGTGCCATGGTTATCTACCTAGCAGTCTCAAGCGTCAACCGGCTTCTGGGTCGACTTGAAGACACGAATTTTCTTGCCTTCTTCAACCTTGAAGCCAACGCGGTCTGCCTTGTTGGTCTCACCGTTGAAAATGGCGACGTTAGAGACGTGCAAAGGCGCCTCCTTCTCGACGATACCGCCCTGAACGCCGGACATCGGGTTAGGCTTGGTATGGCGCTTTACGAGATTGATCCCGCCAACGACCAGACGGTCGTCCGCGAGGACCTTCAGCACCTTACCGCGCTTGCCCTTGTCTTTGCCGGCGATGACGATGATCTCGTCGTTGCGACGAATCTTTTGCATGCGGCTACTCCTTACAGCACTTCAGGGGCGAGCGAGACGATCTTCATGAACTTCTCGGTACGAAGTTCACGCGTCACCGGCCCAAAGATACGGGTGCCGATAGGCTCCTGCTTGTTGTTCAGCAGAACAGCAGCATTGCCATCGAAGCGAATGATGGAGCCATCGGGACGACGAACACCGTGACGAGTGCGAACCACAACAGCGGTCATCACCTGGCCTTTCTTGACCTTGCCACGAGGAATCGCTTCCTTGACGGTTACCTTGATAATGTCGCCGATGCCGGCGTAACGGCGGTGGGAACCGCCGAGCACCTTGATACACATGACGCGACGAGCGCCACTGTTATCAGCCACATCGAGCATGGATTGAGTCTGAATCATATAATTTCTCCGACCCCTAGCCCTTAGACTTCGACGGCGCGTTCAACGACGTCAACCAGCATCCAGGACTTGGTCTTTGCCAGCGGACGAGTCTCGCGGATGGTGACCTTGTCGCCGATACGGCACTGGTTGGTTTCGTCGTGGGCGTGCAGTTTGGTCGAACGCTTCACGTATTTACCGTAGATCGGGTGCTTGACGCGACGCTCGATCAGAACGGTGATGGTCTTGTCCATCTTGTCGCTGACGACGCGGCCGGTCAGCGTGCGGACGGTTTTCTGAGCTTCAGCCATGATCACTTACCTGCCTGCTGGTTGAGCACAGTCTTGACACGAGCGATGTCGCGCTTGACTTGCGAGAGCAGGTGAGACTGCCCCAACTGGCCAGTCGCTTTCTGCATACGCAGATTGAACTGGTCCCGCAGCAGCTCGAGCAGTTGCTCGTTCAGCTGCTCAACGGATTTTTCACGAAGTTCATTCGCTTTCATCACATCACCGTCCGCTTAACAAAGGAGGTGGCGAGCGGCAGCTTTGCAGCGGCCAGGGCGAAAGCCTCACGCGCCAGCTCTTCGGAAACACCCTCGATCTCGTAGAGCACCTTGCCCGGCTGAATCTGGGCTACCCAGTACTCGACGCTACCCTTACCTTTACCCATCCGGACTTCCAGAGGCTTCTTGGTTACAGGCTTGTCGGGGAACACGCGGATCCAGATCTTTCCGCCACGCTTTACGTGACGGGTGAGCGCACGACGTGCAGCCTCGATCTGACGCGCGGTCAGACGACCACGGGAAACAGACTTCAGCGCGAATTCGCCGAAGCTGACCTTGCTACCGCGCTGAGCCAGACCACGGTTGTGGCCGGTCATCTGCTTGCGGAATTTTGTACGCTTGGGTTGCAACATTTGGCGTACCCCTTACTTAGCAGCTTTTTTACGAGGAGCAGGCGCTTGAGGCTTGAGCTCTTCATGGCGACCACCAATTACTTCGCCCTTGAAGATCCACACCTTCACGCCGATCACACCGTAAGTGGTGTGCGCTTCGTAAGTGTTGTAATCGATATCGGCACGCAGGGTGTGCAGAGGCACACGACCTTCGCGATACCACTCGGTACGGGCAATTTCAGCCCCACCCAGACGACCACTGACCTGGATCTTGATGCCTTTGGCACCAATGCGCATGGCGTTCTGTACGGCGCGCTTCATGGCGCGACGGAACATCACGCGACGCTCCAGCTGCTGAGCTACGCTCTGTGCAACCAGCATTGCGTCGAGCTCCGGCTTGCGGATCTCTTCGATATTGATGTGCACCGGCACACCCATTTGCTTGGTCAGGTCCTGACGCAGCTTCTCAACATCCTCACCCTTCTTGCCGATCACAATGCCGGGACGAGCGGTGTGGATGGTGATGCGTGCGGTTTGAGCCGGGCGATGGATATCGATACGGCTCACGGACGCGCTTTTTAATTTGTCTTGGAGGTACTCACGCACGTTCAGATCTGCAAGCAGATAGTCTGCATACGTACGGCCGTCTGCGTACCAGACGGAGGTGTGCTCCTTGACGATTCCCAGGCGAATGCCAGTGGGATGTACTTTCTGACCCATCTGATCGACTCCGTTACTTGTCCGCAACCTTGACAGTGATATGGCAAGACCGCTTGACGATGCGATCAGCGCGGCCTTTGGCACGCGGCATGATGCGCTTAAGCGAACGCCCCTCGTTGACGAAGACCGTGGAGACTTTCAAGTCATCCACATCTGCGCCTTCGTTGTGCTCGGCGTTGGCAACGGCCGACTCCAGCACTTTCTTCATGATCTCGGCGGCTTTCTTGCTACTGAAAGCCAGGAGGTTGAGCGCTTCGCCCACCTTCTTCCCGCGGATCTGGTCGGCGACCAGGCGGGCTTTCTGGGCGGAGATGCGAGCGCCCGACAACTTAGCGGCTACTTCCATCTTTCCTTACCCCTTAGCGCTTGCCTTTCTTGTCCGCCACATGCCCGCGATATGTACGGGTTGCAGCGAACTCGCCGAGTTTGTGGCCGACCATGTCTTCGGACACGAGGACCGGTACATGTTGACGACCGTTATGTACAGCGATGGTCAGACCGACCATTTGCGGCAGGATCATCGAACGACGCGACCAGGTTTTAACTGGCTTACGATCGCTCTTTTCCACCGCCGCTTCGACCTTCTTCAGTAGGTGAAGATCGATAAAAGGACCTTTTTTCAGAGAACGCGGCACTGTCGTATCCCTCTAGTTACTTGCGACGACGGACAATCATGTTATCGGTGCGCTTGTTAGTGCGGGTCTTCGCGCCCTTAGTCGGGAAGCCCCATGGCGACACCGGATGACGACCACCGGAGGTACGACCTTCACCACCACCGTGCGGGTGATCGACCGGGTTCATCGCGACACCACGAACGGTAGGACGAATGCCCTTCCAGCGCTTAGCCCCTGCCTTGCCCAGCGAACGCAGGCTGTGCTCGGAGTTCGAGACCTCGCCCAGGGTCGCACGGCACTCGGCCAGCACCTTGCGCATCTCGCCGGAGCGCAGACGCAGCGTCACGTAGGAACCCTCGCGAGCAACCAGCTGAGCCGAAGCGCCAGCGGAGCGAGCGATCTGAGCACCCTTACCCGGCTTGAGCTCGACACCGTGAACGGTAGAACCCAGCGGGATGTTGCGCAGCGGCAGGCTGTTGCCAGCCTTGATCGGAGCATTGATGCCCGAGACCAGCTGATCGCCAGCGCTTACACCCTTCGGCGCGATGATGTAGCGACGCTCACCGTCGGCATACTTCAGCAGCGCAATGTGCGCAGTACGGTTCGGGTCATATTCGATACGCTCGACGATGGCAGGAATGCCATCCTTGTTGCGACGAAAATCAACCAGACGGTAATGCTGCTTGTGACCACCGCCAATGTGGCGAGTGGTGATACGACCGTTGTTGTTACGGCCGCCAGTCTTCGACTTCTTCTCGAGCAGCGGTGCGTAAGGAGCGCCTTTGTGCAGCTCCTGATTGACCACCTTGACCACAAAACGGCGGCCCGCGGAAGTCGGTTTGCATTTAACGATTGCCATGATGCACCCCTTCCTTACTCAGCACTGCCAGAGAAATCGAGATCCTGGCCCGGCTGAAGCGCGATATACGCCTTCTTCCAGTCGTTGCGCTTGCCCAGACCGCGAGCGGTACGCTTGGTCTTGCCCTGAACGTTCAGGGTGTTGACGGCGGCGACCTTCACGTCGAACAGGCTCTCAACAGCCTTCTTGATTTCCAGCTTGGTTGCGTCGGTCGCAACCTTGAAAACGAATTGCTTCTTGCTGTCAGCCAGCACGGTAGCCTTCTCAGAGACGTGCGGACCAAGCAGGACTTTGAATACGCGTTCCTGGTTCATCCCAGCAGCTCCTCGAATTTCTTCACAGCCGACACGGTGATCAACACCTTGTCATAGGCGATCAGGCTGACCGGATCGGAACCCTGGACATCACGCACATCGACATGCGGCAGGTTGCGCGCAGCCAGGTACAGGTTCTGATCGACAGCATCGGAAACGATCAGCACATCGCTCAGGCCCATACCATTGAGCTTGCTAGCAAGCACTTTGGTTTTCGGCGCGTCGACGGCGAAATCTTCTACGACAACCAGACGCTCGGAGCGGACCAGCTCAGCAAGAATGGAACGCAGCGCAGCGCGATACATCTTCTTGTTCAGCTTCTGATCATGATTCTGAGGACGCGCGGCGAATGTTACGCCACCGCCACGCCAGATCGGGCCACGACTGGTACCAGCACGAGCACGACCTGTGCCCTTCTGGCGCCACGGACGCTTGCCACCACCGGACACATCGGAGCGGGTTTTCTGCTGCTTGCTACCCTGACGACCGCCGGCCATGTAGGCGACGACTGCCTGGTGCACCAGCGTCTCGTTGAACTCACCACCAAAGGTGCGATCGGAGACTTCGATGGCCTGTGCGCCATTTACATTCAATTGCATGTGAACTCCCCCTTAACCGCGAGCCTTGGCGGCCGGACGCACGAGCACGTCACCACCAGTGGCACCGGGCACTGCGCCCTTCACCAAAAGCAGATTCCGCTCAGCATCGACACGCACGATTTCCAGAGACTGCACGGTTACGCGCTCGGCGCCCATGTGCCCGGACATCTTCTTGCCCTTGAATACACGACCTGGGGTCTGGCACTGACCGATAGAGCCCGGGACGCGGTGGGATACGGAGTTACCGTGGGTATTGTCCTGACCACGGAAGTTCCAGCGCTTGATGGTACCGGCAAAGCCTTTACCCTTGGACTGACCGGTGACATCCACCATCTGTCCAGCCTGGAAAATCTCAGCGTTGATCTGGTCACCAGCCTGGAACTCCTCGCCATCGAGGCGGAATTCCCAGACGCCACGACCAGCAGCAACATTCGCTTTAGCGAAGTGACCGGCCTGAGCCTTGGTAACACGGGACGCGCGACGCTCGCCGACAGTGACCTGCACTGCACGATAGCCATCGCTCTCTTCATTCTTGAACTGAGTGACGCGATTCGGCTCGATCTCGATGACCGTAACCGGAATAGAGACACCATCCTCGGTGAAAACGCGGGTCATACCGCATTTGCGACCGACTACACCAATAGTCATTTTGAAACCTCTTGAGTGTACGGGGCTTTCACCCGCTATGGCCGCCCATTTCAGAGCGTTACACGACTAAAACTCTCAGGTTTTAGCCGAGGCTGATCTGCACTTCCACACCAGCCGCAAGATCGAGCTTCATCAGCGCATCGACGGTTTTGTCGGTCGGCTGAACAATGTCCAGCACACGCTTGTGGGTTCGAATTTCATACTGATCGCGCGCGTCTTTATTGACGTGCGGGGAGACCAGCACAGTGAACCGCTCTTTGCGGGTTGGCAGCGGAATCGGACCACGCACCTGAGCACCAGTACGTTTCGCGGTTTCCACGATTTCCTGGGTTGATTGATCGATCAGGCGATGGTCAAAAGCCTTCAACCGAATACGGATTTGTTGGTTTTGCATTTTGACCTCAGACTCCAAGTAGCCACCCTACCAGGCGCAATACCCCCGGTAAAAGGAGGCGCAATTGTACGGATGCGCCCATAGGGTGTCAATAAATGATCAACAATAGAAAAAGGCCCCCGAGGGGGCCTTTTTCATCATCGTCAATTATTACTCGACGATCTTGGCAACCACGCCGGCACCAACGGTACGACCACCTTCGCGAATTGCGAAGCGCAGGCCGTCTTCCATGGCGATCGGCTTGATCAGGGTGACAACCATTTTCACGTTGTCGCCCGGCATTACCATCTCAACGCCTTCCGGCAGTTCGCACGAACCGGTCACGTCGGTGGTACGGAAGTAGAACTGCGGACGATAGCCCTTGAAGAACGGGGTGTGACGACCACCCTCTTCCTTGGACAGAACGTACACTTCGGCTTCGAACTTGGTGTGCGGCTTGATGGTGCCCGGCTTGGCCAGAACCTGGCCACGCTCGACGTCATCACGCTTGGTACCACGCAGCAGAACGCCGCAGTTCTCACCGGCACGACCTTCGTCGAGCAGCTTGCGGAACATTTCGACACCGGTACAGGTGGTCTTGGTGGTATCACGCAGACCAACGATCTCGATTTCTTCCTGAACCTTGACGATGCCGCGCTCAACACGACCAGTCACAACGGTACCGCGACCGGAAATGGAGAACACGTCTTCGATCGGCATCAGGAACGGCTTGTCGATGGCGCGAACCGGCTCAGGGATGTAGGTATCCAGAGTCTCGACCAGCTTCTTGACCGCAGTAGTGCCCAGCTCGTTGTCATCTTCGCCATTCAGCGCCATCAGCGCGGAACCGATGATGATCGGCGTGTCGTCACCCGGGAAATCATAGGTCGACAGCAGATCACGAACTTCCATTTCGACCAGCTCGAGCAGCTCGGCGTCGTCGACCATGTCGGCCTTGTTCAGGAACACGACGATGTACGGAACACCCACCTGACGGGACAGCAGGATGTGCTCGCGAGTCTGCGGCATGGGGCCATCAGCAGCGGAGCAAACCAGGATCGCACCATCCATCTGAGCAGCACCGGTGATCATGTTCTTCACATAGTCAGCGTGACCCGGGCAGTCAACATGCGCGTAGTGACGGACATTGGAGTCGTACTCTACGTGAGCGGTGTTGATAGTGATACCGCGAGCCTTCTCTTCCGGCGCGCTATCGATCTTGTCGAAGTCGACACGAGCGGAGCCGAAAACTTCGGAGCACACGCGAGTCAGAGCGGCAGTCAGAGTGGTCTTGCCATGGTCAACGTGACCAATGGTGCCGACGTTGACGTGCGGTTTGTTACGTTCGAACTTTTCCTTAGCCACGACAGTAAACCTCTTACTTAAAGGGCTGAATCAACCTTGTTTTTTGACGAGCGTCTCGACGATATTCGCCGGCGCCTCAGCGTATTTGGAGAATTCCATGGAGTAGCTCGCGCGACCCTGAGACATGGAACGAACGTCGGTTGCATAACCGAACATTTCCCCAAGCGGAACCTCGGCACGGATAACCTTGCCGGAGACCGAGTCTTCCATACCCTGGATCAGACCACGACGACGGTTCAGGTCACCCATTACATCGCCCATGTAGTCTTCAGGGGTCACTACCTCAACCTTCATGATCGGCTCAAGCACTTTACCGCCGCCCTTACCGGCCAGCTGCTTGGTCGCCATGGAAGCTGCAACCTTGAACGCCATCTCGTTAGAGTCGACGTCATGGTAGGAACCATCGAACACGGTAGCCTTCAGGCCGATCAACGGATAGCCGGCGACAACGCCGTTCTTCATCTGCTCTTCGATACCCTTCTGGATCGCCGGGATGTATTCCTTCGGAACCACACCACCTACCACTTCGTTGGTGAACACCAAGCCTTCGGTGATATTGCCCTTTTCATCCACGTCTGGAGTGGAGAAACGGATCCAGCAATGACCGAACTGGCCGCGACCACCGGACTGACGAACGAACTTACCTTCGATCTCGACATTGTCCTTGGTGATAGTTTCGCGGTAAGACACCTGCGGTTTGCCGATGTTGGCTTCGACGTTGAACTCGCGACGCATACGATCGACAAGGATGTCGAGGTGAAGCTCACCCATGCCCGAGATGATGGTCTGACCGGTTTCTTCGTCGGTCTGAACACGGAACGATGGGTCTTCCTGAGCCAGCTTGCCCAGCGCGATACCCATCTTCTCCTGGTCAGCCTTGGTCTTCGGCTCAACAGCTACCGAAATTACCGGCTCAGGGAAGTCCATGCGCTCAAGAATGATCGGCTTGTCGATCGAGCAGAGCGTGTCACCAGTGGTGACATCCTTCATGCCGATCAGAGCAGCGATATCACCCGCGCGGCACTCCTTGATCTCTTCACGCTGGTTGGCGTGCATCTGCACCATCCGACCCACGCGCTCCTTCTTGCCCTTGACCGAGTTCATCACCGAGTCACCGGAAGAGAGAACGCCGGAGTAGACGCGAGCGAAGGTCAAGGTACCGACGAAGGGGTCGGTAGCGATCTTGAACGCCAGAGCGGAGAAAGGCTCTTCATCGTTGGCGTAACGCTCATCGGTCAGCTCTTCGTTATCCGGGTTTACGCCCTGGATTGCGGGAATTTCAGTCGGCGCAGGCAGGAAGTCGATAACGGCGTCGAGAACCAGAGGCACGCCCTTGTTCTTGAACGAGGAGCCACAGACCGCAGGAACGATTTCACAAGCAATGGTGCGCTGACGCAGACCAGCCTTGATCTCTTCGACGGTCAACTCACCACCTTCGAGATACTTGTTCATCAGCTCTTCATTGGCCTCGGCCGCAGCCTCGATCATGTTCGAGCGATACTCTTCGGCGAGATCCATCAGCTCTGCCGGAATTTCTTCCTCACGGTAGCTGGTGCCCTTGTCCTCATCGTTCCAGTAGATGGCCTTCATCTTGATCAGATCGATCTGACCTTCGAAGTTCTCTTCGGAACCAATTGCGAGCTGAACCGGCACCGGAGTGTGACCCAGGCGCTGCTTGATCTGGCCGACGACACGCAGGAAGTTGGCACCCTGACGGTCCATCTTGTTCACGTAAACGATACGCGGCACACCGTACTTGTTGGCCTGACGCCATACGGTTTCGGACTGCGGCTCAACGCCGGAGGTACCACAGAACACAACCACAGCACCATCGAGAACGCGGAGCGAGCGCTCCACCTCGATGGTAAAGTCAACGTGACCGGGGGTATCGATGACGTTGACGCGGTACTTGTCGTACTGACCGCGCGAACCCTGCCAGAAGGTCGTTACAGCCGCAGAGGTAATGGTAATACCACGCTCCTGCTCCTGAACCATCCAGTCGGTAGTCGCTGCGCCGTCGTGCACTTCACCCATCTTATGGCTGAGGCCGGTATAGAACAGAATCCGCTCCGTCGTGGTGGTCTTGCCCGCGTCGACGTGGGCACAGATACCGATGTTACGGTAGCGGTTGATAGGGGTAGTACGGGCCACAATAAGGTCCTCGTAAAAGTTGCGCTTAATTTAGAAGCGGTAGTGCGAGAAGGCCTTGTTGGCTTCAGCCATACGGTGGACATCTTCGCGCTTCTTGACTGCAGCGCCTTTACCTTCAAAAGCATCCATCAGCTCGCCAGCAAGGCGCAGCGCCATGGATTTCTCGCCACGCTTACGCGCGGCATCTACCAGCCAGCGCATGGCCAGCGCATTGCGACGGGAAGGACGAACTTCGACCGGAACCTGATAGGTAGCACCGCCAACACGGCGGGACTTGACTTCGACCAGCGGAGCGATGGCATCGAGTGCTTTTTCGAAGATTTCCAGGGGATCGCTGTTCTTGCGTTCCTTCACCTTGTCCAAGGCACCATAAACGATACGCTCGGCAACGGCTTTCTTGCCGCTTTCCATCACGTGGTTCATGAACTTGGCCAGGATCAGACTTCCGTATTTCGGATCGTCAAGGATCTCGCGCTTGGCTGCTACACGACGTCTTGGCATTGATAAGCCCTCAAACGGTCTTCAGGTTAGCTCGGAACGGTAACGCGCGGGCTACGTCCGACCTTACTCTTATCGACTCAAATAAATAGAAATGCTGCTTACTTCGGACGCTTGGCGCCGTACTTGGAACGACCCTGCTTACGGTCTTTCACGCCGGAAGTATCCAGCGAGCCGCGCACGGTGTGGTAACGCACACCCGGAAGGTCTTTTACACGACCGCCACGGATCAGCACTACGCTGTGCTCTTGCAGGTTGTGACCTTCACCGCCGATGTACGAGGCGACTTCATAGCCATTGGTCAGACGAACACGGCACACTTTACGCAGTGCGGAGTTCGGTTTCTTCGGCGTGGTGGTGTACACACGAGTGCACACTCCACGACGTTGCGGGCAGTTTTGCAGCGCAGGGACGTCGCTTTTCTCGACGACCCGCTTACGCGGCTGACGTACCAGCTGGTTGATAGTTGCCATCTACTAGCTCCACTGTTGTCTTTCGACACAAACGAAAAATGGCAGGGCACGAAGCCCCGCCAAATTAGGGGTACGAGAGTCTAAAGAGCTTCTCGCCCACCGTCAAGGCAGGCCCCGGCTTGTAACCGAGGCCAAGCACTTTAGTTACCGCTGGAGTTCAACGCCTCGGTCAGAGCTGCTTCGACCTCATCGGCGCTCACACGAACGGGCTTGTCGGCTTCACGCTTGCGCTTACGCTCGCTGTGATACTGCAGGCCCGTACCAGCTGGAATCAGGCGACCCACGACTACGTTCTCCTTGAGACCGCGCAGATAATCGCGCTTGCCAGTAACGGCAGCCTCGGTCAGAACACGCGTTGTTTCCTGGAACGACGCCGCAGAAATGAACGACTCGGTCGACAACGATGCCTTGGTGATACCCAGAAGAACGCGGACGTACTTGGAGACGAACTTGTCGTCGTCGCTCAAACGCTCGTTTTCTTCCAATACCTGGGTCAGCTCCATCTGGTCACCCTTGATGAAGCTGGAATCGCCCGACTCACTGATCTCAACCTTGCGCAGCATTTGCCGCAGGATGGTCTCGATGTGCTTGTCGTTGATCTTCACACCTTGCAGACGGTACACGTCCTGAATTTCATTGACGATGTACTTGGCCAGCGCACTGACACCCAAGAGACGAAGGATGTCATGCGGGTTGCTCGGGCCATCAGAGATGACCTCGCCCTTGTTCACCTGCTCGCCTTCGAAGACGTTGAGGTGACGCCACTTCGGAATCAGTTCCTCGTACGGATCGCTGCCGTCTGTAGGCGTGATCACCAGGCGGCGCTTGCCCTTGGTTTCCTTACCGAAGGAAATCGTACCGCTGATTTCCGCCAGGATGGACGGCTCCTTCGGACGACGTGCTTCGAACAAGTCAGCAACGCGCGGCAGACCACCGGTGATATCGCGGGTCTTCGAAGTTTCCTGCGGGATACGTGCGATGACGTCACCCACGTTGATCTCGGCACCGTCAGCCACACCCACCAGGGCGTTAGCCGGCAGGAAGTACTGAGCAGGCACGTCGGTACCCGGCAGCAGCAGTTCCTTACCATTGGCGTCGACCATCTTGATCGCTGGGCGAATGTCTTTGCCCGATGCCGGACGGTCTTTCGGATCCATCACTTCGATGTTGGTCAGACCGGTCAACTCATCGGTCTGGCGCTTGATGGTGATGTTCTCTTCCATGCCGACGAAGGTCACGACACCCTTCATCTCGGTGACGATCGGGTGAGTGTGCGGGTCCCACTTGGCGACCACAGCACCCGCATCGACCTTGTCGCCTTCCTTGACGGAAATCACCGCGCCGTACGGCAGCTTGTAGCGCTCGCGCTCACGACCGAAGTCGTCGGCCACCGCCAGCTCACCGGAGCGGGATACCGCCACCAGCGCACCATCGGCACGTTCAACGTGTTTCAGGTTATGCAGACGAATGGTGCCGCCGTTCTTCACCATGACGTTGTCGACAGCAGAAGTACGGCTGGCCGCACCACCGATGTGGAACGTACGCATGGTCAGCTGAGTACCCGGCTCACCGATGGACTGCGCAGCGATAACGCCCACCGCCTCACCGATGTTCACCTGATGCCCACGGGCCAGGTCGCGGCCGTAGCACTTGGCGCAGATACCGTAGCGGGTTTCGCAGGAAATCGGCGAACGCACGACCACTTCGTCGATGCTGTTCAGCTCGATGAAGTCGACCCACTGCTCGTCGACCAACGTACCAGCCGGCACCAGTACATCATCGGTGCCCGGCTTGAGCACGTCACGCGCGATCACGCGGCCAAGTACGCGCTCACCCAGCGGTTCGACGACGTCACCGCCTTCAATGTGCGGGGTCATGAACAGGCCCTGCTCGGTACCGCAATCCACTTCGGTAACGACCAGATCCTGCGCGACATCGACCAGACGACGGGTCAGGTAACCAGAGTTCGCGGTTTTCAGGGCGGTATCCGCCAGACCTTTACGCGCACCGTGAGTGGAGATGAAGTACTGGAGTACGTTCAGACCTTCACGGAAATTCGCGGTAATCGGCGTTTCGATGATCGAGCCGTCCGGCTTGGCCATCAGACCACGCATACCGGCGAGCTGACGAATCTGCGCAGCGGAACCCCGCGCGCCCGAGTCGGCCATCATGTACATCGAGTTGAACGAGTCCTGCTCGGCTTCGTTACCATCACGATCAATGACCTTCTCCTTGGAGAGGTTGGCCATCATCGCCTTGGAGACTTCATCGTTGGCCTTGGACCAAAGGTCGATCACCTTGTTGTACTTCTCGCCCTGGGTTACCAGGCCGGAAGCGTACTGGCTTTCGATCTCCTTAACTTCCTCAGTTGCCGCATCGATGATGCGTGCCTTCTCATCCGGAATGACGAAGTCATTCACGCCGATGGAAACACCGGAGATAGTCGAGTAGGCGAAACCGGTGTACATCAGCTGGTCGGCGAAGATCACAGTGTCCTTCAGGCCAACAGTGCGGTAGCACAGGTTGATCAGCTTGGAGATTGCTTTCTTCTTCATCGGCTGGTTGACCACGTCGAACGACAGGCCGGCCGGCACGATCTGGAACAGCAGCGCGCGACCCACAGTGGTGTCGACGATACGGGTGTTCTTGGTGATGCTGCCGTCACGATCCTTGATGGTTTCGTTGATGCGCACTTTCACCCGGGCGTGCAGCGACGCTTCGCCGGCGCGGAAGACACGGTCGACTTCCTGCAGATCCGCGAAGACCCGGCCTTCACCCTTCGCGTTGATGGCTTCACGGGTCATGTAGTACAGACCCAGAACCACGTCCTGCGACGGAACGATGATCGGCTCGCCGTTCGCTGGCGAAAGGATGTTGTTGGTCGACATCATCAGCGCGCGCGCTTCCAGCTGGGCTTCCAGCGTCAGCGGAACGTGGACGGCCATCTGGTCACCGTCGAAGTCAGCGTTATACGCCGCGCAGACCAGCGGGTGCAGCTGGATCGCCTTGCCTTCGATCAGAACCGGCTCGAACGCCTGGATACCCAGACGGTGCAGGGTCGGGGCGCGGTTGAGCAGCACGGGGTGTTCGCGGATGACTTCGGCGAGAACGTCCCAGACCTCGGGCAGTTCGCGCTCGACCATCTTCTTGGCGGCCTTGATGGTGGTCGCCATGCCGCGCATTTCCAGCTTGCCGAAAATGAACGGTTTGAACAGCTCGAGGGCCATCTTCTTCGGCAGACCGCACTGATGCAGGCGCAGGGTCGGGCCGACGGTAATAACCGAACGACCGGAGTAGTCCACACGCTTGCCCAGCAGGTTCTGACGGAAACGACCCTGCTTGCCCTTGATCATGTCAGCCAGGGACTTCAGAGGACGCTTGTTCGAGCCGGTGATGGCGCGACCACGACGGCCGTTGTCCAGCAGTGCGTCGACCGCTTCCTGCAACATGCGCTTTTCGTTGCGCACGATGATGTCCGGCGCCGACAGGTCGAGCAGGCGCTTAAGACGGTTGTTACGGTTGATCACGCGGCGATACAGATCATTGAGATCCGAAGTCGCGAAACGACCGCCATCCAGCGGAACCAACGGACGCAGATCCGGCGGCAGTACTGGCAGCACGGTGAGGATCATCCACTCCGGCAGGTTGCCCGAGCCGTGGAACGCTTCCATCAGCTTCAGCCGCTTGGAGAGCTTCTTGATCTTGGTTTCGGAGTTGGTCTGCGGGATTTCCTCGCGCAGGCGACCGATTTCGTGCTCCAGGTCGATCTGGATCAACAGCTCGCGCACAGCCTCGGCACCCATGCGGGCATCGAAGTCGTCACCGAACTCTTCCAGCGCTTCGAAGTACTGCTCGTCATTAAGCAGCTGACCCTTTTCCAGGGTAGTCATGCCCGGATCGATGACGACATAGCTTTCGAAATAGAGCACGCGCTCGATGTCGCGCAGAGTCATGTCCAGCAGCAGACCGATACGGGACGGCAGCGACTTCAGGAACCAGATGTGGGCGACCGGCGAAGCCAGCTCAATGTGCGCCATGCGCTCGCGGCGTACCTTGGCCAGTGCGACTTCCACACCACACTTCTCGCAGATGACACCGCGGTGCTTGAGGCGCTTGTACTTACCGCACAGGCACTCGTAGTCCTTTACCGGACCAAAGATCTTGGCGCAGAACAGACCGTCGCGCTCCGGCTTGAACGTACGGTAGTTGATGGTTTCCGGCTTCTTTACTTCACCGAAGGACCAGGAACGGATCATCTCGGGCGAAGCCAGGGCAATCTTGATGGCATCGAACTCTTCGATTTGACCCTGGTTTTTCAACAGATTCAGCAAGTCTTTCAAGGCCTTTCCTCCTCACGGACCTGCGACACCCGGCCAGTGCCGGGCGCCGCGCAGGCGGTGCGTGGTTATTCGGTTTCCAGATCGATATCGATACCGAGCGAGCGGATCTCTTTGATCAACACGTTGAAGGACTCCGGCATGCCGGCCTCCATACGGTGATCGCCGTCCACGATGTTCTTGTACATCTTGGTCCGCCCGTTCACGTCGTCCGACTTGACCGTGAGCATTTCCTGCAGGGTGTACGCGGCGCCATAGGCTTCCAGCGCCCAGACCTCCATCTCCCCGAAGCGCTGACCACCGAACTGCGCCTTACCACCCAGCGGCTGCTGGGTAACCAGGCTGTAGGAACCGGTGGAACGCGCGTGCATCTTGTCGTCGACCAGGTGGTTCAGCTTGAGCATGTACATGTAGCCGACCGTGGTGGTGCGCTCGAATTTGTTGCCGGTACGACCGTCGAACAGCTGCATCTGACCGCTTTCTGGCAGATCAGCCAGCTTCAGCATGGCCTTGATCTCGCGCTCCTTGGCTCCGTCAAATACCGGAGTAGCCATCGGAACGCCCTTGCGCAGGTTGTTGGCCAGGTCCAGCACTTCCTGATCGCTCAGGTCGTCCAGATTTTCCTGACGGCCGCCGATCTCGTTATAGATCTCGTGCAGGAACTTGCGCAGCTCGGCGACCTTGCGCTGCTCTTCGAGCATCAGATTGATCTTCTCGCCCAGGCCCTTGGCGGCGAGGCCCAGGTGGGTTTCGAGGATCTGACCGACGTTCATACGCGACGGTACGCCAAGCGGGTTGAGCACGATGTCGACCGGCGTGCCGTTGGCGTCATGCGGCATGTCTTCGACCGGCATGATGACCGAGACGACACCCTTGTTACCGTGACGACCAGCCATCTTGTCGCCCGGCTGGATGCGACGCTTGATCGCCAGGTAAACCTTGACGATCTTCAGTACGCCCGGCGCCAGGTCGTCGCCCTGCTGCAGCTTGCGCTTCTTGTCTTCGAACTTGTCGTCGAGCAGCTGACGGCGATCGGAGATGTAGGCCTGAGCCTTTTCCAATTGCTCGTTCAGCGCATCTTCGGCCATGCGCAGCTTGAACCACTGCCCATGCTCCAACCCGTCGAGGATCTCGTCAGTGATGACAGCACCTTTCTTGAGGCCGGCACCGCCCTCGGCAGTCGCGCCAACCAGAGCCGAGCGCAGGCGTTCGAAGGTAGCGCCTTCGACGATACGGAACTCCTCGTTGAGGTCCTTGCGGATCTCGTCGAGTTGCATCTTCTCGATAGCCAGCGCACGGGAGTCGCGCTCGACACCGTCGCGGATGAAGACCTGCACGTCGATAACGGTACCTTTGGTGCCAGTCGGCACACGCAGAGAGGTGTCCTTCACATCGGACGCCTTCTCACCGAAGATCGCGCGCAGGAGCTTCTCTTCCGGAGTCAGCTGGGTTTCGCCTTTCGGAGTCACCTTGCCGACCAGGATATCGCCCGGGCCGACTTCGGCACCAACGTAGACAATACCCGCCTCGTCCAGCTTGTTCAGCGCCGCTTCGCCCACGTTCGGGATGTCCGCGGTGATTTCCTCTGGACCGAGCTTGGTGTCACGCGACACACAGGTCAGTTCCTGGATATGGATAGTGGTGAAACGATCTTCCTGAACCACACGCTCCGAGAGGAGGATGGAGTCTTCGAAGTTGTAGCCGTTCCAAGGCATGAACGCGACGCGCATGTTCTGCCCGAGCGCCAGCTCCCCCATATCAGTGGAAGGGCCGTCAGCCATGATGTCGCCACGCTCCACCACGTCACCCTTGCGAACCAGCGGACGCTGGTTGATGCAGGTGTTCTGGTTGGAACGGGTGTACTTGGTCAGGTTGTAGATGTCGACACCAGCTTCGCCGGTCTCGACCTCCCCATCATGAACACGTACGACTACACGGCTCGCGTCGACTGAATCGATCACACCGCCACGACGGGCAACCACGCAAACGCCGGAGTCGCGCGCCACGTTGCGCTCCATACCAGTACCGACCAGCGGCTTGTCCGAACGCAGAGTCGGCACCGCCTGACGCTGCATGTTCGAGCCCATCAGAGCGCGGTTGGCGTCGTCGTGCTCGAGGAACGGAATCAGCGAGGCAGCGACGGAAACGACCTGCTTGGGCGACACGTCCATCAGGGTCACGTCTTCCGGAGCCTTGACGGTAAATTCGTTCAAGTGACGTACAGCAACCAGTTCGTCGACCAGCTTGCGACCTTCCAGCTTGGCGCTGGCCTGAGCGATAACATGGTCGGCTTCTTCGATCGCCGAGAGGAACACGATCTCATCAGTGACCTCGCCTTCCTTGACCACGCGGTACGGGCTTTCCAGGAAGCCGTACTGGTTGGTGCGAGCATAGGCAGCCAGTGAGTTGATCAGGCCGATGTTCGGACCTTCAGGAGTCTCGATCGGGCATACGCGACCGTAGTGGGTCGGGTGTACGTCACGCACTTCGAAGCCGGCGCGCTCACGGGTCAGACCACCCGGGCCAAGTGCGGAAACACGGCGCTTGTGGGTGATTTCCGACAGCGGGTTGTTCTGGTCCATGAACTGCGAAAGCTGGCTGGAACCGAAGAATTCCTTGACCGCCGCCGCAACCGGCTTGGCATTGATCAGGTCCTGCGGCATCAGGCCTTCACTTTCGGCCATCGACAGACGCTCCTTGACGGCGCGCTCAACACGGACCAGACCAACGCGGAACTGGTTCTCGGCCATCTCGCCAACGCAACGAACACGACGGTTACCCAGGTGATCGATGTCGTCAACGATGCCCTTGCCGTTACGAATATCGACCAGGGTCTTGAGGACGGCGACGATGTCTTCGCGGCTCAGAACGCCTGAACCCTCGATCTCGGTACGACCGATACGACGGTTGAACTTCATCCGACCCACAGCGGACAGGTCGTAGCGCTCCGAGGCGAAGAACAGATTGTTGAACAACGTCTCGGCTGCATCCTTGGTTGGCGGCTCGCCAGGACGCATCATGCGATAGATCTCGACCAGCGCTTCAAGCTGGTTGGTGGTCGAGTCGATCTTCAGCGTATCGGAAATGAACGGACCGCAGTCGATATCGTTGGTGTACAGGGTCTCGAAACGAACGACCTGAGCCTTGACGATCTTCGCCATGGCATCAACCGTCAGCTCGGTGTTGCACTCCGCGATGATTTCGCCAGTGGCCGGATGCACGATCGCCTTGGCAACGGTGCGCCCCAAGACGTAGTCCATCGGCATCTCAAGCTCTTTGATACCGGACTTATCGAGCTGATTGATGTGACGAGCCGTGATGCGACGCCCCTGCTCGACGATGACCTTGCCGTTCTCATCCTTGATGTCGAACGTGGCGATCTCGCCACGCAGACGCTGCGGCACCAGCTCCAACGCAAGGGTTTCGCCCTTCACATGGAAGATGTTGGTGTCGTAGAAGGCATCGAGAATTTCTTCGGTGCTGTAATTCAAAGCACGCAGAAGTACCGAAGCGGGCAGCTTGCGGCGACGATCGATACGGACGAATACGGCATCCTTCGGATCGAATTCGAAGTCCAGCCAAGAGCCACGGTAAGGAATGATACGAGCAGAATACAAAAGCTTACCGGAGCTGTGAGTCTTGCCACGGTCGTGATCGAAGAACACGCCCGGCGAGCGGTGCAGCTGGGAGACAATAACGCGCTCGGTACCGTTGATGATAAAGGTACCGTTCTCGGTCATCAGGGGGATTTCCCCCATGTAGACTTCCTGCTCCTTGATGTCCTTGATGGCCTTGTTCGACGACTCTTTGTCGAAAATGATCAGGCGCACCTTGACGCGCAGCGGAACGGCGAAGGTCACGCCGCGCAGGACACATTCCTTGACATCGAAAGCCGGCTCGCCCAGGCGATAGCCGACGTATTCCAGCGCTGCATTGCCGGAATAGCTGATAATCGGGAAAACGGATTTGAAGGCTGCATGCAAGCCAATGTCGCGGAACTGATCTTTGGTCGCTCCCGCCTGCAGGAATTCGCGGTACGAATCCAGCTGGATGGCCAAAAGATACGGCACGTCCATCACGTGCGGTAACTTGCTAAAGTCCTTGCGGATACGTTTTTTCTCAGTGTATGAGTAAGCCATCAGCGTTCCCCAGCTTGGTCACCTGCTTGTTGGCTTCTCCCGACGGGAGCAGCCAGAAAATCTTGCGAATCCCTTGATTCGCACCACCCTAAAGTGGCTTTCCGAGGAATAGCCAGCAGGGCTGACTTTCCATAACGGAAAAAGGCCGGTGGCAAAAGCCACCAGCCATCAGCCTTTCGCGAGTCGCTCGGGCTGTAGACGCAAAGTCGTCGCTTACTTGAGCTCGACTTTGGCGCCTGCTTCTTCCAGAGTCTTCTTGGCTGCTTCGGCTTCTTCTTTCGAAACGCCTTCCTTGACCACGCCCGGGGCGCCGTCAACGACAGCCTTGGCTTCTTTCAGGCCCAGGCCGGTCAGCTCGCGAACAGCCTTGATCACGTTGACCTTCTTTTCGCCAGCTTCAGCCAGAACGATGGTGAACTCGGTTTGCTCTTCGACAGCAGCAGCAGCCGGGCCAGCAGCAGCAACGGTGGCAGCAGCAGCGGTCACGCCGAACTTCTCTTCCATCGCCTTGATCAGTTCAACAACCTGCATCACGGACATTTCGGAAACGGCGTTGATGATATCTTCGTTGGTCAGAGCCATGACTCTAGTTCCTGTATTAGGTGACGGCCTACGGCCATCTAATTCAAAAAGTGATTGCGAAAGAATCTACGCTATTACGCGGCAGCAGCTTCTTTCTGGTCGCGAACGGCCGCCAGTGTACGAGCCAGCTTGCTGGTGGCGCCTTGGATAACGCTCATCAGCTGAGAAATGGCTTCGTCATAGGTCGGCAGAGTTGCCAGTACGTCGATCTGGTTGGCTGCGAGGAACTGCCCCTCGAACGCAGCGGCCTTGATCTCGAACTTGTCCTGACCCTTGGAGAACTCCTTGAAGATACGAGCAGCAGCGCCCGGATGTTCGTTGGAGAACGCAATCAGGGTCGGGCCTTTGAACACGTCGTTGAGCACTTCGAACTGCGTGCCATCAACAGCGCGGCGCAGCAGGGTGTTACGTACAACACGCACGTAAACACCAGCTTCGCGGGCCTCTTTACGGAGTCCGGTCATGGCCCCCACGGTCACGCCACGGGCATCAGCCACGACAGCGGACAGGGCGGCTTTGGCAGCCTCGTTGACTTCAGCGACGATGGCCTTCTTGTCTTCGAGTTTGATTGCCACGGGTTACACTCCTGGATGTTACCGTTTCATCCGGTCGAAACCGGACTGGATTTGGTGTCTGATTCGGTACGAATCGGGAGCACCTCTGCGTAGGCTTGCGGTTTAAGGCTTTCGCCGCCTACGGTCTTGGATAGCCCCCGCCAGGCAGGGACCCCAATCTTAGCAGGCGCCCTCGAAGGGGCGCCGTCGCCTTACGCTTCCAGGGAAGCCTGATCGATGACCAGTCCCGGACCCATGGTGGTGCTCAGGGTCACGCGCTTGACGTAAATACCTTTGGAAGTCGACGGCTTCAGACGCTTAAGATCCGAAAGCAGCGCTTCGACGTTCTGCTTCAGCTGGCCAGCCTCGAAACCAACCTTACCCACCGAGGTGTGGATGATGCCGTTCTTGTCGGTACGGAAACGTACCTGACCAGCTTTGGCATTCTTGACGGCGGTAGCGACATCTGGAGTTACGGTGCCTACCTTAGGGTTCGGCATCAGACCCCGCGGACCAAGAATCTGGCCCAACTGACCAACAACACGCATGGCGTCCGGCGAGGCGATGACTACGTCATAGTTCAGGTCGCCACCTTTCATTTCGGCAGCCAGCTCGTCCATACCAACGCGGTCTGCGCCAGCGGCCAGTGCGGCTTCAGCACCGGGACCCTGAGTGAACACGGCAACACGAACGCTCTTGCCAGTACCATTTGGCAGAACGGTTGCGCCACGAACGACCTGGTCGGATTTACGCGGATCAACACCCAGATTGATCGCGATATCGAACGACTCGGCGAACTTAACAGCCGAAACCTCAGCCAACAGCTTTGCGGCATCTTCGAAAGCGTACTGCTTGCCGGCTTCGACTTTCTCGGCGATAGCCTTCTGGCGCTTGGTCAACTTAGCCATTACACACCCTCCACGTTCAGGCCCATGCTGCGAGCGGAACCAGCGATGGTCCGAACAGCAGCCTCCATTTCGGCAGCAGTCAGATCAGCCTGCTTGGTTTTGGCGATCTCTTCCAACTGCGCACGAGTGACGGTGCCGACCTTCTGGGTGTTGGGGCGAGCGGAACCGCTGGTGATACCAGCAGCTTTCTTCAGCAGCACCGCAGCCGGAGTACTCTTGGTTTCAAAGGTGAAGCTACGATCGCTGTATACAGTGATGATCACTGGAGTTGGCAGACCGGGCTCCTGGCCCTGGGTCCTGGCATTGAATGCCTTGCAGAACTCCATGATGTTTACGCCGTGCTGACCCAAGGCAGGACCAACGGGCGGCGACGGGTTAGCCTGACCGGCCTTTACCTGAAGCTTGATGTAAGCTTGAATTTTCTTAGCCATAGTTACTCCATTACGGGTTATAGCGCCTTTCGGCTCCCCATTACTGATTTATCCCAGTGACGACAAAACCCCGCAGCCTGAAACTGCGGGGTGAGGGATGCTTCGTTCAGTTAAACCTTCTCGACCTGACTGAACTCCAGCTCTACTGGCGTAGAGCGACCGAAGATCAGAACCGCAACCTGGATCCGACTCTTCTCATAATTAACCTCTTCAACCACACCATTGAAGTCAGCGAAGGGGCCATCCGCCACCCGCACCACCTCACCCGGCTCGAAGAGCGTCTTCGGCTTCGGCTTGTCACTTCCGTCAGCAACGCGACGAAGGATAGCCTCGGCCTCTTTATCGGTAATGGGTGCCGGCTTGTCAGCCGTACCACCAATGAAACCCATTACTCGAGGAGTATCCTTGACGAGGTGCCAAGTACCCTCACTCATTTCCATCTGAACCAGAACGTAACCAGGGAAGAACTTTCGCTCACTCTTGCGCTTCTGCCCGTTACGCATCTCGACCACCTCTTCGGTGGGAACGAGAATCTCGCCGAACTCATCTTCCATGCCGGCAAGCTTGACACGCTCAACAAGAGAGCGCATGACGTGCTTCTCGTAACCCGAGTAAGCATGCACAACATACCAACGCTTAGCCACGAGACACCCTTAACCAACAACCATGGAGACCAACCAACCGAGCAGGGAATCAAGCCCCCACAACAGCAGCGCCATCACCAAAACAACAACAACAACGATCAACGTTGTCTGCGTGGTTTCTTGACGGGTCGGCCAGACGACCTTGCGAATTTCGCCACGCGCTTCTTTCAGCAACACAGCGAACGAACGCCCTTTGGACGTCTGCAAAGCAACAAACGCAGCAACTACGCCAATCGCCAGCACTGCAAGGACACGATAGAGAATCGGCTCAGCGGAGTAGTATTGGTTACCAACCACAGCAACCACCACCAAAGCAGCCACAACAAGCCACTTCACCAGATCGAAGCGCGCGTCATTGGCTTCAGCTTTGATATTCATCTGCTAGAACCTTGTAAAGACTGCCAAATTCGATATTGAAAATGGCAGGCCAGGAGGGAATCGAACCCCCAACCTGCGGTTTTGGAGACCGCCGCTCTGCCAATTGAGCTACTGGCCTAGTAAGAGTCAGGCCGACTATTATGCCGACCCGCTTCAAACAGATCAATCGTTATTCGACGATCTTGGCAACCACGCCGGCACCAACGGTACGACCACCTTCGCGAATTGCGAAGCGCAGGCCGTCTTCCATGGCGATCGGCTTGATCAGGGTGACAACCATTTTCACGTTGTCGCCCGGCATTACCATCTCAACGCCTTCCGGCAGTTCGCACGAACCGGTCACGTCGGTGGTACGGAAGTAGAACTGCGGACGATAGCCCTTGAAGAACGGGGTGTGACGACCACCCTCTTCCTTGGACAGAACGTACACTTCGGCTTCGAACTTGGTGTGCGGCTTGATGGTGCCCGGCTTGGCCAGAACCTGGCCACGCTCGACGTCATCACGCTTGGTACCACGCAGCAGAACGCCGCAGTTCTCACCGGCACGACCTTCGTCGAGCAGCTTGCGGAACATTTCGACACCGGTACAGGTGGTCTTGGTGGTATCACGCAGACCAACGATCTCGATTTCTTCCTGAACCTTGACGATGCCGCGCTCAACACGACCAGTCACAACGGTACCGCGACCGGAAATGGAGAACACGTCTTCGATCGGCATCAGGAACGGCTTGTCGATGGCGCGAACCGGCTCAGGGATGTAGGTATCCAGAGTCTCGACCAGCTTCTTGACCGCAGTAGTGCCCAGCTCGTTGTCATCTTCGCCATTCAGCGCCATCAGCGCGGAACCGATGATGATCGGCGTGTCGTCACCCGGGAAATCATAGGTCGACAGCAGATCACGAACTTCCATTTCGACCAGCTCGAGCAGCTCGGCGTCGTCGACCATGTCGGCCTTGTTCAGGAACACGACGATGTACGGAACACCCACCTGACGGGACAGCAGGATGTGCTCGCGAGTCTGCGGCATGGGGCCATCAGCAGCGGAGCAAACCAGGATCGCACCATCCATCTGAGCAGCACCGGTGATCATGTTCTTCACATAGTCAGCGTGACCCGGGCAGTCAACATGCGCGTAGTGACGGACATTGGAGTCATACTCTACGTGAGCAGTGTTGATGGTGATACCGCGAGCCTTCTCTTCCGGCGCGCTATCGATCTTGTCGAAGTCGACACGAGCGGAGCCGAAAACTTCGGAGCACACGCGAGTCAGAGCGGCAGTCAGAGTGGTCTTGCCATGGTCG
>NZ_RHQM01000012.1:0-3177 GCF_003935375.1 Stutzerimonas xanthomarina | reverse complement strand
TCGAAGTCGACACGAGCGGAGCCGAAAACTTCGGAGCACACGCGAGTCAGAGCGGCAGTCAGAGTGGTCTTGCCATGGTCGACGTGACCAATGGTGCCGACGTTGACGTGCGGTTTGTTACGTTCGAACTTTTCTTTAGCCATCGAGACCGTCTCCCATCGTTGAATTGAGCTAGTCACGCCACCATTAAAACAAAGGCAGATATATACATATCTGCCTTTGGAGTTTGGAGCTCATGAGCGGATTCGAACCGCTGACCTCACCCTTACCAAGGGTGTGCTCTACCAACTGAGCTACATGAGCGAATCGCATTGCGCAACCACCGAAGCTGGAGCGGGTAGCGGGAATCGAACCCGCATCATCAGCTTGGAAGGCTGAGGTTCTACCACTAAACTATACCCGCGAACGCCGAAGCCTACGCTTGAATCTGGTGGAGGGGGAAGGATTCGAACCTTCGAAGTCTATGACGTCAGATTTACAGTCTGATCCCTTTGGCCGCTCGGGAACCCCTCCAAAGTGAGGCGGCATTTTCATCACTTGCCACCCTACTGTCAAGCTTTTCCTCATAAAAATCTTGAGGTTAGCTTTACTGACAGCCGCCTTGCCAAGGAATCTTGGACTCCCCACGGCGAAGCGGGCGCCATTCTATTTAAACTATTGAGAAGATGCAATGCCAGTGCAGGGCATATGGCGAAATTGCAGGGCAGGCATGTCTGCTTTCAAGCTTTCCATGACCCCATCACCCAATTGATCACGACTAGCGGCACTCACCTGCACCCAGTATTTGGAGTGCATTCTCGGCAACTCACGCACCAGCGCCGAATAATCAACCTCGCTTAAGCGCGCCACTACGCCCTCTGCCGAATCCTTTCGGGAGAAGATGCCCAGTGAAATGCCATTAGCCAAGTCACCAACGGTAATGATGTAGCTGTCAATATTACGGCTTTGCAACTCGCGCAATTGCCGCAGGGAAGCCTGCCTGGAAGCGAGCGGCGGCAGATACACCCAATAATCCACGCCAACCTCGGTATCTATCCGTCGTATTTCCGACTGGATATCCAAGCTCAAAAGCCGCTGCTCCAAGGAAAGCACAGGCGACTCTTCATCGAAGCCACCCAGAAATAGGCAGCCACCGTCGGACGACGCCGGCTGCCCAGCGCCTCTATGGCTCGAAGGAGAGGATTCACTAAGCAGAGTGATGTTGGGCTTCGGCCGGTCATAAGCATCAAGAGGCACCACCTCCTTGATGCGCACGGGTGACTGATACTGATGCTGCACCCAGAAGAATACGTTCAACAGCACCAACAGGAAAAATAACCAACGCATGCAGGCTCGACCTTCTATGTGACGCTAGGGACAAGCAATCGCCAGCCCGCGAAAGACCAGATCCGGAACCCGCCTAACCCCGACCATATCGTCGATCAGCGTTGCGTCGCCACCGGTGGAGTAGATTACAAAGTCAGCCCCCAGACAGTCGCTGGCCGCCAGGACTTGCGAAGCAACAAAACTACGCAGCATCAGAAAGCAACCCCGCTCAACCGCCTGGACGGTGCTTCGCCCAGGCGCAGGCTCACCTTGCATCATTGGGATTTCTTCTGCCGTATAGCTGATGCGTCGGGTATGGGTAGTCAACTGCTGCCTAAGAAGAGAAATCCCTGGGCAAATGTAGCCCCCCAGATGGCCGCCCTCTGCATCAACGAAGTCAACCGTGACCGCCGTCCCCAGGTCGATTACCACCATTGCCCGGCGCTCCAACTGGAACGCGCCAACCATGGCCAACCAACGGTCCATCCCTAAACGGTCGTACTCGAGGTACCCGTTCACTACGCCACCAAGCCGAGGCGCTGGTAGAGCGCGCTGTACGTCAATGAACAATGCACTGGAGATGCACGAACACAGCTCTTCAGTCTCGAGATCGCTACGAACGCTGACTAGCCGCGCACGCTCAATCTTTACGCCAGTCAGGCCAGAGAGCGCACTAAGGAGGTCCACGGCCGATACAGAAGCGCCCTGAGCCGCAACATCACCGCTTACTTGCAACACCCGCCATTTGATCAAGCTATTGCCACAGTCGAGCTCGAGAATCATTGATCAAGCCTCAAACTTAGCTCACCACCACTGAAGGAGCGCCCCCCCCCATCAATCATCATCCTGAGCCCGCCTTGATCATCGACGCCCAAGACCGTGCCCGAGCAATCTTGAGACCCGGTACTCAGCGTGCATTTCAGGCCTTGCCAGACATGGTTAGATTCCCACTCACCCTTCATCGCAGCAAACCCGACCTGGGCATGCCGCTCCAAATTTTGTCTAAGGGTGGCGGCCAATGTCAGCAGCAACTCATTTCGATCAACCATACCTGCATGCTCTTTAACGGATGTCCAAAGCTGATCTATTCCCGCCGCCTCAATCATATTGACATTGATGCCGATGCCGATAATTACGTGACATACATCCGCCGGGTCGCCAGTCAGCTCAAGCAGAATCCCTGCAATCTTGCGGCCATCAACGTATACGTCGTTAGGCCACTTGACGCCCGCTTGCGAGATGCCGACTTGATGTAGCACCTGCATTACCGCCAGCCCGACCACCAGACTCATACCAGAAAGCTGACTAGCACCGCCCTGCACCTTTATAGCCAAGCTGCAATAAAGGTTCTGCCCGAAAGGACTCACCCAACTACGACCGCGCCGCCCTCTACCAGCAGACTGAGCCTCTGCAAGAACCAAAAAAGGAGGCGGCACGATCTGCAGGAGCCGCAATGCCTGAGCATTAGTAGAGTCAATCGAGTCGTAAAGATGCAGCGACCACCCAATCTGCTCCAGTTGCGGCGCGAGCGCCTCATGATTGAGCAGCGAAAGAGGTTCCGCCAAGCGGTACCCACGCCCGGGGACTTTATAGAGGTTAAGCGCTGCGTCAGCCTGAATACGTTGCAGGTGCTTCCAGACCGCACTGCGACTTATGCCGAGTGCCTCCCCCAGTTCACGCCCCGAATGAAAGCGCCCATCCTGAAGCAACGTTAACAGCCTATACATGCCACCCCCCAAAAGAGGCCGAATGATAGCGACACCAACGACAGGTGCCTATCACAGTCTTTAAATCGCCCAAAAGCAAACCCCCGACCAGCTTACGCGGGTCGGGGGTTTGGGAAAGGAGCTTGACGATGACCTACTCTCACAT
>NZ_RHQM01000011.1 GCF_003935375.1 Stutzerimonas xanthomarina | reverse complement strand
AGGCGTGCAGCATGTGATACAGCCTACCCGTGCACCGTGTGATACAGCTTGGGAAGATGACTTGGCTAGACGCTTACCGATAGCCGCAGTCTCGCCAGCGATCACCGCCGCTCGGGCGGCGCGTATGGCTCGAAAACTCTGCACGTACAGCCGCAGGTTGGCGGCGGAGGCCAGGGTAAGTCCGGCATTAATATTCGCGGTATCGATATCACCGGCTTGATAGGACTCCAATGCCTCAATACTGAAGACCATTACATCAAAGCCTGAGGTGACGGATTGCCATAAAGCGGTTCTCGCTCCGACGCCCAGGGCTTTGGTCAGAGCTGCTTGTGACGAGAGAGAATGGGAACCTGCAATCTTGGTGGTTGCTTCCCAGTCTACTTCGGCAACTTTTTGTGCTATTGCGGATGTAGCAGAGGCAACGCCAAAAGCTCCTCCTGTAAAACTCAGCCAGCTTTTACCTGACTGTTTTTCAGTCAGCTGTGCCCCTCCCCAAACAAAATTCATTCCGGCGACTAGAGCCACCAGACACTTTACCGGAGCCTTTTCCATCGCTCCTTTGCTAAGGTCGAGCATTCCCTTGAGATTGACGTCGGCTGCCAAGTGCCCGGTCAACGCGGGCAGGTCTTTGGCCGGTAGCAGTCGGAAGAACGGCAAGGCATCACTGACCGCAACGCTCAGTTGTGTGGGTCTGAGTTTGGCGGGCAGTTGGGGCCGTGTGCCCATCAGGTCGCTCATCCACTCCCCGACTTGGCGCCGACTGACGACCTCGATAGCCAGACGCTGCTGACTACGCGCCAGCGCGGCAGCCAGGTAGAGGCGTCCGGCAGCCTTGGTGCCATCATTGGCTTGTTGCAGACCCACCCCAGCAATTGGGGCTAGGGCGGTGAACAGCGCTTCCGGTGCTGATCCCTGAATATGGCGGGCCAGTTTTTCGGCCGCTAGGTTAAGCAGTTCCGCCACCTTGCGTGCTTCGGCCAGGGCACTGGCACCATTATCTCTGGCGCCATCAGCCAGCCCGACAATGGTGTTGATCTCGCCAATACCCAGGCGTTTACCCAGACCCAATAGTGACCAGACCAACCAGGGTTTACCTGCCTGTTGCTGAAGCGTTAAAGCATTGGCGATGGCCTGCGCGCCAGGACCCGTTGTCGCTGGGCCAAGGCAGGCAGCGGCGAAGTGCAGCTCTAGCTCCGTTCGTGGGGCCGGTTGGGTAATGTCGAAGTGACCGCAGGCAGTGTCTAGGCTGGCGGGGCCACGCTGTGCCAGGGTATTGAACCAGGCCGACCAGAGTTCACTGAGACGACGCACATCAGCAGTGTATGCATTCTCTTCCTGAGCTTGCTCCTGCCAAGCGGTTTGCAATTTGCGGTAATTGGTCATGCTGCGTAGCTGACCGCCAATTTGCGAGTCGCTTTTGGCCAGAGACTTGAGCACACCGGCCATGGCCCAATCTTCGCCACGGACTTCCCGGGTGACGTTGAAAGCTTGTTGGCGCGCGCGGAGCAATTCAGCCAGATCCAGTAGTACGCCCCAGGGATCGTCGATCAGGGCATAGGACTGTTGTTCGCAGCGTTGCATATCTTCCAGCAGTTGTGGCCAGGCTGGGCGGTGGGATGTGGATGGTTCGCAGCTCCAGCCATACCAGTTGGCGTCCATGTAGTCGCCGATGCGTTCGTGGACAGTGCGAGCCTGGCCGCTGAAGGGTGCGGCGCCAGGAGTGATGGTACGCATCACGCGTTGGCGCACCTCTGGTTTGTTTTTGGCTGCCGCGAATGACGCATCGGCCCATTGCTGCGGCGACCAGACCAACATCGCGGGTGTTCCGGCAGGGAGAAGCAGGTAGGGCAAGCTGCGTCCGTCAATGACTTTCCCGCCACGGGCTGTCTGGGAAAAGGTAGCCTGGCTGACGCGGTACTCGACTAATTGCTGCATGGTGCTTTGCCAAACGTATAACCAGCCATCACGCAAAAGGCGGGCGGTGTAGTTAAGCGGACGGCCTTGCAGGGGCTCGAAGTAATCACCGATGGCCGGGAGGTTGCCCTGCAGTGCGGGCAAATCATAGGCGGCGGTATCCACCGCCAGTGTTGGCCCGAGCGCATAGCGCAACGGCAGGACGGCGCTAAGCAGTGGGCAGGCGGCTACCGTCAAGCTGGCTGGTGCGGTGGTTTGAGCGGTCATAGAGCCGCCTCCTGTGCCGTGTCGCCCTGTTTGGCAAGTGCTTCCAGCAGCGGCCAGTCAAGTGTCAGTTGGGCCGCGATCCCCTGACTGGTCGGGGCGCCGTCTTTTTCTGGGTGTTCATTGTTCCAGGCACAGAAATTTGTGCCCTTGTAATGGAGCCAGATACGGGCGATGCGATGCCAGAAACCCTCTGGCCATTGCGCCTTGCTTTGCCACGCTTGGTACAAAGGGCGGGCGTCAGCAAAGCGCAACCAGAGCTCGCGGTGTTCTGGGGTAAAGATGCGCAGACGGCGCTGCAGAATGCGGTGTAGTTCTTCCACTGAGGCATCGCTTTCCAGCCAAACGCTGTCCTTAACTCCACTGCCGTGCTTCCAGGCTTCATAGGCTGGGCTACCCATGGGGGCATCCAGCAGGATAGGCCCTGCCTCAGCGATTGCCTCATAGGGAGTGTTGAGCAGTAAAGGCCAGGGCTGATGGCTGGGGAAGGTCTGATAGAGCCAGGCCGTTGCGTTTTCATACCGCGCACCGTCTAGCAGAATGGCGCCATTGCCTGTGATCGTGGGCGCGCTCATACCTTGGTCTCCTGCTGTGCTTTGGCCGCCTCGCATAGTTCGCATACGCCCGCTCGAGTACTGCGAAATAGCAGGTTTTGCTTAAGCAAGGCTTCCAGCGGTACACCCGCCTTATCCGCATCCGCCGGCTTGGCCTTCCCAGGCAATATCGGCGCCGCACCAGAGCCTTTGCCTGAACTCCCTCCCGAGTTCATCCTGATCACTGGCCCGACCATCGTCACGCTGCTGGCATCGAGCTTGATAAAGCTGCCACCAGCCTTGAAGGTCAGTTCACTTCCGGCTTCCTGTACAACCTTGAGGCCGCTGGAGAGGTGGATTTCGTTGCCCGCCTCGATGAATTGCCCGGTGCCGATCTTCAGGTGCTGGGTATTGCCCACGGTGAGGTGGTCGTTGGCGCGGATTTCGGTTTTGCGGTCGGCGTGGGTGGCGCGGTGTTCTTCGGCGCGGAATTCGCTGTAGCTGTTGGCTTCCACCGTGTCGTGGCGCTCGTGGCCGACGCGGATCTTCTGGTCGTGCTCGATGTTTTCGTCCCAGTCGCGCTGGGCGTGGATATAAATTTGTTCGGCGCCCTTACGGTCTTCGATGCGCAGTTCGTTGTAGCCGCCTCCGCCCGGGCTGCTCAGGGTCTTGAACACCGTGCGGGTCTTGTTCGCCGGCAGGTCGTAGGGGACCTGGTGTTCCGTGTGGTAGAGGCAGCCGGTCACCAGCGGCTGATCGGGGTCGCCTTCGAGGAAGGTGACCAGTACTTCCATGCCAACGCGCGGGATGGCGATGCCGCCGTAGCGGTCGCCGGCCCAGCTGGAGCTGACGCGCAGCCAGCAGCTGGTCTTGTCATCGGCCTGGGCTTCGCGGTCCCAGTGGAACTGGACTTTTACGCGGCCGTACTCGTCGCAGTGGATCTCTTCGCCGGCGGGGCCGGTGACCACGGCGGTCTGGCTGCCGAGCACCTTCGGTTTCGGATGGCAAAGCGCCGGGCGGAAGGGGATGGCCCAGGGCGTGGCGCTGAAACGGTTGCGGTAGCCCTGGACGAAGCCGTCACGTGACTGGCTATCGCTGGTGACCGACTCTTCCAAGACCTGTGGCTGCTTGCCTTCGTGCCGGACCTCGGTGAGTAGCCAGAGCTGGTTCCAGTCGCTGCGGGAGTGCTCGCTGAGCGGGAGAAAATGTCCGCTCACCAGCCTCGGCTGGTCGCTTTCGCCTTCGGCCAGTTCGTAGTCGTGGCGATGGCGTTCCAGGGCGCGTTGCGACAAGTGCTTGCCGCGGGCGCGCTCGGTGAAGCGGCCGGGGTAATCGTAGTCTTCAAGGTCGGGCTGGAAGTCGCTATGAAACGCGGCCTCCATAGTCAGACGTGGCTTCTCGAAATCGTAATCGCGGCGCGTGACGCGGCTGGGGCGGGTTTCCAGACGAAGGCCGAAGCGCTTGATCACCGGCTGGTCGGCGACCAGGCCGCTGTCCTCCTGATAGGCGGTGGCAGCGAGCCTGGGGAAGACGGTCTGGTCATCGCCGAAGACCAGCACATGACCGCTCGCACCGTGCTGGAAGTGATAGTGGATGCCCTCTTCCTCGCACAAACGCTGGATGAAATGCAGGTCCGATTCGTCGTACTGAACGCAATATTCGCGCGGCGGATAGATCACCGGGCCGAGCTGGAAGCGGTAGGCATCGGCCTGGATGCCATGTTCTTCGAGCACCTGGGCGACGATCTGCGGCACGCTCAGGTGCTGGAAGATGCGCTGGTTGATGCGATGGGCAAGATAGGCCAGCTGCGGCACGATCGTCAGTCGATAGCGGGTCAGGCGCTGGCCGGATTCACCTTGGGCAGCTTGATGCACCAGCCCATGAATGCCGCTGCCGTCCCGGGCGAAGGCGAGGAAGGCCGGGCGATGCAGCAGGCTTTCCAGATCCAGATCGGGGCGCTCGCTGACCAGTTCCAGATCGAAGCGGTAGGGCTGGCTGATGGCCTCGCGGCCCCGGAACTCGAGCACCTTGAAGTCGTGCTCGATGCCTTCGAGGGAAAGCGTGAAGTGGGCCTGGTTGGCTGGGGCGAACATCCATGTTCCTCCTGTTCAGTCCATGTATCAGCGCATGGGCGCTTGCGGAGCCCCGAGTAACACAGGCCGGCCGCTCTAGAATGCATGGTTCGCGCATTCCAGAACGACGATGGCGGAATCTGTTCAGTGCTTCGCAAAAAGCGTTCGGCCAGGCGAGCCTGGCCGAAGCGGGACCGCGGCGAATCAGCCAGCGATCGGGGTGCGCCAGTCGTCGGAGCCGGAGGTGCCGGACACCTCGTGGGTCCAGACGATCTTGCGGTAGGTGAAGTACACATCTTCCAGATGAGTGAAATGGGACATGTTCGGGTCCTGGCAGTTGGGCATGCGCGACTGCACATCGACGATCACCGCATCTTCCAGTTCGATGGTGAAGTAGTGTTCCTGGGTGCCGGTGGACGAGGTGCGGTACCACTCCAGACGGCACTTGTTCAGGCGCTCGCCGGAAGTCAGAGCGTTGAAGATCAGCGGCGACGACTTATCGAATACCTTGGTGATCATCAGCGGCTTGTGTACGCGCTGGCCTGTCGGCTGGCCGGACTGCGGGTCACGCGGGATGATGACCTGATGCTGGAAGGCCTGCACCAGGATCTGGTCCTCATGGCCTTCCTGGAAGATGTTGCCAACCGAGTCCTCGGTGAAGGTGCCGGCGGTGATCAGGCCTTGCTTGGTGCCTTCGAGGGACAGATACGCGGGTGTTGGCATGGGTGCTCTCCTTGTCTGAAATGAGTGCCAAATGGCCATTTCGTAACAACAAGCGCCATGCCAAAAATAAAAAACTGCTTATTTATCAAAAAGATATCTATTTTACATCACATAGCCCGAATAGCAGAAGTGATGCCCGACACAGAAAGCTGCGCAAGTTCCTGCGCAGACATGGCAACAAGTTGCGCAACGCCCACCAAGCTCACGACTCATAGCACTGCGAACAGCTTACCCACAAACTTATCCACAGAATACTGCGCAAGAAATTGCGCAGGCCATTGCCCCCGGTGAGGCCTCATCCACTTTTCTGCAGGCAAAAAAAACCTCGAACTTCATTGGGGGAGGGGGAAGTTCGAGGTCCAAATCCGGACCGCTAGGGCGGGGTCCAGAGATCTGCCAACACTTAACACAACAAGGAGCATCGAAGGGCTTTTACACCCTTCGCATGCTCTGACCGGATGGTTGCAGCGGAAGTTCAACGCGGACGAAAAAAATTTCGTCGACTACCGACATTTTTCGGCAGCCCGGTCAGTGCGCCTCGTCCCAGTTGTTGCCAACGCCCGCTTCGACCAGCAGCGGTACGTCCAGCTGGGCTGCCTCGCTCATCAACGGACAGATCTGCTGGCGGACCTGCTCGACCAGGTCTTCGCGCACTTCCAGCACCAATTCATCGTGTACCTGCAGGATCACCCGCGCATCCAGCCCGCTCTGCTGCAGCCAGCCGTCCACGGCGATCATGGCGCGCTTGATGATGTCCGCTGCGGTGCCCTGCATCGGCGCGTTGATCGCGGTGCGCTCGGCGCCCTTGCGCATGGCGCCGTTCTTCGAATTGATCTCCGGCAGGTATAGGCGCCGGCCGAACAGCGTCTCGACATAGCCCTGCTCGGCGGCCTGGGTGCGGGTGCGCTCCATGTAGGCCAGCACGCCGGGGTAACGGGCGAAATAACGGTCGATGTACTCCTGCGCTTCCTTGCGGCCGACGTCGATCTGCTTGGCCAGGCCGAAGGCGCTCATGCCGTAGATCAGGCCGAAGTTGATCGCCTTGGCGCTGCGGCGCTGATCGTTGCTGACCTGCTCCAGCGGTACGCCGAACACCTCGGCGGCGGTGGCACGGTGCACGTCCAGGTCGTTCTGGAAGGCGTGCAAGAGGCCGGCATCCTGCGCCAGATGAGCCATGATGCGCAGCTCGATCTGCGAGTAGTCGGCCGCGAGCAGCTTGTAGCCCGGTGCCGCGATGAAGGCCTGGCGAATACGCCGCCCCTCGGCGGTGCGGATCGGGATGTTCTGCAGGTTCGGGTCGCTGGAGGACAGCCGGCCGGTGGCGGTCACCGCCTGGTGGTAGCTGGTGTGGATGCGCCCGGTGCGGGGGTTGATCTGCTGCGGCAGCTTGTCGGTGTAGGTGCCCTTGAGCTTGCTCAAGGAGCGGTGCTGCATGATCACCTTCGGCAGCGGGTAATCCTGCTCGGCCAGTTCGGCAAGCACGCTTTCCGCGGTGGACGGCTGGCCGCCGGCGGTCTTGGAGATTACCGGGCAGCCGAGCTTGTCATAGAGGATCGCGCAGAGCTGCTTGGGCGAGCCGAGGTTGAACTCCTCGCCGGCAATATCGAAGGCCTCGCGTTCCAGCTGCACCAGCTTGTCGCCCAGCTCGACGCTCTGCTGGCCGAGCAACTGCGCATCGACCAGCGCGCCGTTGCGCTCGATGCGCGCCAGCACCGGCACCAGCGGCATCTCGATCTCGGTCAGCACCTTGAGCAGCGATGGCGTCTGCTCCAGCTTGCCGAGCAAGGTCTGGTGCAGGCGCAGGGTGACATCGGCGTCCTCGGCGGCGTAGGGGCCGGCCTGTTCGATGGCGATCTGGTCGAAGGTCAGCTGCTTGGCGCCCTTGCCGGCGATGTCCTCGAAACGGATGGTGCCGCGGCCGAGGTGCTTGAGCGCCAGGCTGTCCATGTCGTGGCGAGTGGCGGTGGCGTCCAGCACGTAGGATTCGAGCATGGTGTCGAAGGTCATGCCGCGCATCTCGATGCCGTAGTGCATCAGCACGTTCATGTCGTACTTGCCGTGCTGGCAGATCTTGGTCTTCGCCGGATCCTCCAGCAGCTGCTTGAGCGCGCCAAGCACGGCATCAAGCTCGAGCTGCTGCGGCACACCCATATAGGAATGACGCAGCGGCACGTAGGCCGCCTGGCCCGGCTCGACGGCGAACGACACGCCGACCAGCTCGGCGCGCTGAGCATCGATGCTGGTGGTTTCGGTATCGAAGGCGAAGCACTCGGCGTTCTTCAGGCGCTCGAGCCAGGCATCGAACTCAGCCGGATCGAGGATCGTGGTGTACTCGGCTTCGGCCTGGATCGAGCAGCCTTCGGGCTGCACCTCGCAGTTCTCGCCGGCGGCCTTGGCCTCGCGCAGCAGGTCGTCCAGCCAGTTCTTGAATTCCAGCTCGCGGTACAGCGCAATCAGCGCCTCGCGGTGCGGCTCGCCGGGCATCAGGTCGGCGACCTCGACGTCCAGCGGCACGTCGAGCTTGATGGTCGCCAGCTCATAGGACATGAAGGCGGCGTCGCGGTGTTCGGCGAGCTTGGCGCCCAGTGACTTGGCGCCGCGGATCGGCAGGCCGGCGACCTGGTCGAGGTTGTCGTAAAGCCCCTTGAGCCCGCCGGGAATACCGTTGAGCAGGCCACAGGCAGTCTTTTCACCCACGCCTGGCACGCCCGGAATGTTGTCGACCTTGTCGCCCATCAGCGCAAGGAAGTCGATGATCAGCTCCGGGCCGACGCCGAACTTGTTCTTCACGCCTTCGATGTCATAAACGCTGCCGGTCATGGTGTTGACCAGGGTGACGTGCGGACAGACCAGCTGCGCCATGTCCTTGTCGCCGGTGGAGATGATCACGTCGCGGCCGAGCGCCGCGCACTGACGCGCCAGGGTGCCAATGACGTCGTCGGCCTCCACGCCTTCCACGCACAGCAGCGGCATGCCGAGGGCGCGGACGCTGGCATGCAGCGGCTCGACCTGGGAGCGCAGGTCATCCGGCATCGGCGGACGATGAGACTTGTAGTTCTCGAACAGCGCGTCGCGGAAGGTTGGCCCCTTGGCATCGAAAACCACCGCGAACGGACTGTCCGGGTATTGCCGACGCAGGCTGAGCAGCATGTTCAGCACGCCCTTGACCGCGCCGGTCGGCTTTCCGGTGGAGGTGGTCAGAGGAGGCAGGGCATGGAAGGCGCGATAGAGGTAGGACGAACCGTCCACCAGGATGAGGGGAGCTTGGCTCATGAGCGGAATCAACCTTTTCGGCGGGCCCGGAGCTAGAATGCCAAGGACCACTTATCGACAAAGGGACAAGGTTACCATGCGCGCTCTCAAACACCTGATGCTGGCCAGCCTGCTGGCGTGCGCTCCCCTGGCCGGTTTTGCCCAGGAGTCGGTCGACGGCGAGCCCGACGTAACCATCCGTCAGGAAGGCGACCGTACCGTCGAGGAATACCGCGTCAATGGCTTCCTCTATGCCGTGAAAGTCACGCCCAAGCATGGCAAACCGTACTTTCTGGTACGAGCAGACGGCAACGACGGCAACTTCGTCCGTTCCGACCAGCCGGACATGCTGATCCCCTCCTGGAAGATCTTCAGCTGGTAACCCATCAACCGCCGGGAGGACAGCATGTCGGTATTCACGCCCCTGCAACGCGATGAACTGGAAGCCTTTCTGGCGCCGTACCGGCTCGGCCGGTTGCGCGACTTCCAGGGCATCGTCGCAGGCAGCGAGAACAGCAATTTCTTCGTCAGCCTCGAACAGGGCGAATACGTCCTGACGCTGATCGAGCGTGGTCCGACCCAGGACCTGCCGTTCTTCATTGAGCTGCTCGACGTGCTGCACCGCGCCGGCCTGCCGGTGCCCTACGCGCTGCGCAGCGAGCAGGGCGAGGCCCTGCGCGAGCTGGCGGAGAAGCCCGCGCTGCTGCAGCCGCGGCTGCCAGGCAAACACGTGATGGCGCCCAATCCGCACCACTGCGCCGAGGTCGGCCGGCTGCTGGCGCGTCTGCATCTAGCCACCCGCGAGCACATCCTCGAACGCGCCAGCGACCGTGGCCTGGATTGGATGCAGGAACAGGGGCCGAGCCTGGCGCTGAGCCTCTCCGAGGACCAGCTGCCGCTGTTGCGCGAAGGCCTGGCAGAGATCGCCGAGCTGCGCCCGAAACTCCTCGCCCTGCCGCGCGCCAACCTGCACGCCGATCTGTTCCGCGACAACGTGCTGTTCGAAGGCAGCCACCTGACCGGTGTGATCGACTTCTACAACGCCTGCTCCGGGCCGATGCTCTACGACCTGGCCATCGCCGTGAACGACTGGTGCTCGCACCCCAATGGCGAGATCGACGGTGAACGCAGCGAACCCTTGCTGGCGGCCTACTCCGCACTGCGCCGCTTCACCCCGGCCGAAGCCGAGCTCTGGCAGCCGATGCTGCGCGTGGCCTGCGTGCGTTTCTGGCTATCGCGACTGATCGCGGCGCAGCGTCACGAAGGCAAGACGGACGTGCAGGTGAAAGATCCCGATGAGTTTCACCGCCTGCTGAAGGCGCGCCAGCATCCGTCCAGCGCGCTGCCTTTCGCTTTCTAAATCGAATCCCAGACACAAACCCCGCGCGAAAGCGTTCAACACCTCGCAAATTTTCCAGCGCAACTTGCGACCGCCGGGGCTTTACCCCAAAGTGCCGGGCGCACAGGATGCGCGCTGGCGTTAGCCGAAATGCGCGACTCGCCGATCATCGAAAGGAATCGATGCATGCCCTCCATCTATCAGCTCAAACCCCGTTTTCAGGCACTACTGCGCCCACTGGTCCAGCGCCTCCATGACAGCGGCATCACCGCCAATCAGGTCACGCTGGCAGCGCTGGTCGTGTCGCTGGCAGTCGCAGCGGCGGTCGCGCTGCTGATCGAGCACCTCTGGATCTTCCTGCTGATCCCACTGTGGATGCTGCTGCGCATGGCACTGAACGCCATCGACGGCATGCTGGCGCGAGAATTCGGCCAGCAATCGAAGCTCGGCGCCTACCTCAACGAACTCTGCGATGTGGCCGCCGATGCGGCGCTCTACCTGCCGCTCGCGCTGGTGACCGGCGTCTGGCCAGCTGCCGTGGTGCTGGTGGTGGTGCTCGCAGCGCTGACCGAGTACGCCGGTGTACTCGGTCCGATGGTGGGCGCCTCACGCCGTTACGACGGCCCGATGGGCAAGAGCGACAGGGCCTTCGCCTTCGGCGTGCTGGCCACCGGCGTCGCCCTGGGCCTGTTGCCAGCCGCCTGGATCAACGGCTTGTTGCTGCTGATCGCCGGGCTGTCGATCCTCACGCTGAGCAACCGGGTCAGACAAGGCCTGGCGGAAACCGCATCGGCGCCCGCCGAAGCGGACTGAACCGCCACCCACCCGTACCACCGACTTCCCGCCCGATACCGAGGAACCTCCCATGCTCGGCGCCCTGCTCGCCTTCGCGATCACTTCCGTTGCACGCCTGCTGACCGGTACGCGCAGCCTCTGGATCGGCTGCGCGCCGCTCAACCGGCAACGCATCTATTTCGCCAACCACAGCAGCCACGGTGATTTCGTGCTGCTCTGGGCATCGCTGCCGCCTGACCTGCGGCGCAGGACCCGGCCCGTCGCCGGCGCCGATTACTGGCAGAGCAGCGCGCTGCGCCGCTTCGTCATCCATCGCCTGTTCAACGGTGTGCTGGTGGAGCGCGAGCGCAGCGGCCCGGAGTCGAATCCGCTGCAACCAATGCTCGACGCCCTGGCCGGCGGCGATTCACTGATCCTCTTCCCCGAGGGCACGCGCAATCTGGAAGAAGGCCTGCTGCCGTTCAAGAGCGGGCTGTATCGCCTGGGCCTGGCGTGTCCGGACGTGGAGCTGGTGCCGGTGTGGATCGCCAACCTCAATCGGGTGATGCCCAAGGGCCGCAGCCTGCCGCTGCCCCTGCTGTGCAGCGTCAGCTTCGGTGCACCAATGAGTATCGAAAAGGACGAGGACAAGGACGCGTTTCTGCAGCGCGCTCGCGTGGCTCTGCTAGAACTGGCCCCGAAGGAAGACTGACATGGATCGCAATACCCTGCTGCTGTTCGCCGGTATCGGCGCCCTGCTCGCCCTGGCCTCGCTGATCGGCTTCGTCCTCAAGCGTCGCAGCGGCGGCGATAGTCCGGTGATCGACAACCTCAACGCCCGCATCAATGCCTGGTGGGTGATGGTTGCGCTGATCGGTATCGCCTTCTGGCTCGGCCACACCGCCGTGGTGATCCTTTTCTACCTGGTGTCGTTCTTCGCGTTACGCGAATTCATGACACTGACGCCGACGCGCAGCAGCGACTATCCGGCCTTGGTCGCGGCGTTCTACCTGGTGCTGCCGCTACAGTATCTGCTGGTAGCGGTCGGCTGGTACGGCCTGTTCGCCATCTTCATTCCGGTCTACGTGTTCCTGTTGCTGCCGATCCTGGCGTCGCTGGGTGGCGACACCACGCGTTTTCTCGAACGTGCCTCGAAGGTGCAATGGGGCCTGATGATCGCAGTCTTCTGCGTCTCCCACGTCCCTGCCCTGCTCACCCTGGAAATTGCCGGCTACGAAGGTCGCAACCTGCTGCTGATCGCCTGGCTGATCATCGTCGTGCAGCTCTCCGACGTGTTGCAGTACGTCTGCGGCAAGTTGGCCGGCAAGCGCAAGATCGCCCCGCGCCTGTCGCCGTCCAAGACTGTCGAAGGCTTCGTCGGCGGGATCTTCCTCGCGACACTGATCGGCGCGGCGCTGTTCTGGATCACCCCGTTCGCCTGGTGGCAGGCGGCGCTGATGGCGCTGCTGCTGAACCTGCTGGGCTTCTTCGGCGGGCTGGTGATGTCAGCTATCAAACGCGACCGTGGCGTCAAGGACTGGGGGCACATGATCGAGGGCCACGGCGGCATGCTCGACCGGCTCGATTCGGTCTGCTTCGCCGCGCCGATCTTCTTCCACCTGGTGCGCTACGGCTGGACCTGACCAGCCTGGCACTTGCGCTGCCCGGCGAACCGCCGATTGCCCCGAGGGTCGAACCTGCCACGGCTCTCGGAGCGATTTGCCTCTCGCCTACCGAACGGATCGCCCACCGCCGCTGCGCCACCGCGTTAAGATGGCGGCACGCAGCCGCCGTTTCGGTGCACCAGCTCCGCGATGGTGTCGCCATCGAATTCAGGAATCATCAATGACCCAACGCAACGTAATCAACGCCTCGGTTACCCCCAAAGGCAGCCTGGAAACCCTGTCGCAACGCGAAGTACAGCAGCTGAGCGAAGTCGGTTCCGGCAGCACGCACAAGCTGTTCCGCCAGTGTGCCCTGGCAATCCTCAACACCGGCACGCGCATCGATAACGCCAAGACCATCCTCGAAGCCTATGAGGACTTCGAGGTGCGCATCCTGCAGCAGGATCGCGGCGTACGCCTCGAGCTGTTCAATGCGCCGGCCGATGCCTTCGTCGATGGCGAGATGATTGCCAGCACCCGCGAGATGCTTTTCAGCGCGCTGCGCGACATCGTCTATACCGAGAGCGAACTGAGCAGCGCGCGCATCGATCTGAGCACTTCCCAGGGCATTACCGACTACGTCTTTCATCTGCTGCGCAACGCCCGCACGCTGCGTCCGGGCATCGAGCCGAACATGGTGGTGTGCTGGGGCGGCCACTCGATCAGCACCGAAGAGTACAAGTACAGCAAGCGCGTCGGCCATGAGCTGGGCCTGCGCAGCCTGGATGTCTGCACCGGCTGCGGTCCGGGCGTGATGAAGGGGCCGATGAAGGGCGCCACCATTGCCCACGCCAAACAGCGCCGCGTTGGCAGCCGCTACCTGGGGCTGACCGAGCCGGGCATCATCGCCGCCGAGGCGCCGAACCCGATCGTCAACGAGCTGGTGATCCTGCCGGACATCGAGAAACGTCTGGAAGCCTTCGTCCGCGTCGGTCACGGCATCATCATCTTCCCCGGCGGCGTCGGCACGGCCGAGGAGTTCCTCTACCTGCTCGGTATTCTGTTGCACCCGGCCAATCGCGACGTGCCCTTCCCGGTCATCCTCACCGGCCCGAGCGATGCCGCAGACTATCTGCAGCAGCTGCACGATTTCGTCGGCGCGACCCTTGGCGAGGAAGCCCAGAAGCGCTACCAGATCGTCTTCAACGACCCTACCGAGGTGGCCCGGCAGATGACCGAGGGCCTGCGCGAAGTACGACGGTTCCGCCGCGAGCGCAACGATGCCTTCCACTTCAACTGGCTGCTGAAGATCGAGGAAGGTTTCCAGCGACCCTTCGATCCGACCCACGAGGCCATGGCCAGCCTGCCGCTGCGCCGCGACCTGCCGCCCCACGAGCTGGCCGCCAACCTGCGCCGGGCGTTCTCCGGGATCGTCGCCGGCAACGTCAAGGACAAGGGTATCCGCCGCATCGAGCAATACGGCCGTTACGAGATCCACGGCGACACGGCGATCATGCAACCGCTGGACAAGCTGCTGCAGGCCTTCGTCGAGCAGCACCGCATGAAGCTGCCCGGCGGCGTGCCCTACACGCCGTGCTACCGCGTGGTCAGCTGAAGCTGCCGAAAGGCCAGGCGGCAGCCGCCCGGCCTTTGTTCATCCGCGATGCGGCTGCGGCGCCGCCCTGAACACCAGTGCCAACCCCAGCAGAATCGCCCCCATTCCCAGCAAGCCGGTGCGCGACAGCTGATTGCCGAGGAACAGGTAATCCATCGCCACGGTCACCACCGGCACCAGGTAGAACAGACTGGTGACGTTCACCAGATTGCCGGTCTGGATCATGCGGTACAGCAGCAGCTGCGCCGCCACCGAGATCACCAGACCCAACCACAGCACCGGAATGATGAAGCCCGTCACCGCTTCCAGGCGGATCGGCTGGAACGGCACGAACGCAAGGCACAGCAGCAGGCTGACCCCGTACTGGGTCGGCAGCACCTCCACCGGGCTCTGGCGAACGCGCTGCTGCAGGATCGCACCCACTGTCATGCACAGCAGCGCGCCGAGGGCGAAGAGCATCCCGGCGACTGAGAAACGTGCCAGCACCAGACTCTGGAATACCACCGCGGCCAACCCGGCCAGTGCCACCAGTAATCCAAGCAGACGCAGCGGCGAGAAGCGTCGTTCGAGGAGCAACAGGGTGAGAATCGGCTGCACGCCAAGCAGCGTCGCGATCACGCCCGGCGTCACGCCATGGGCCATGGCCTGGAAATAGCAGATCGAATAACAGCCGATCATCAGCAGCCCGGTCGCCGCCGTCTGCCAAGCAGCGCCAAGCGCTGGCCGCCAGCGCCTACGGTAGAGGCCGATAAGCAGAACTGCAGTCAGCGCGAGAGCAAAGCGCACGATCAGCAGGGCAAACGGGGTGCCGTGGTCCAGCCCCCAGCGGGTGAAGATTGCCGCGCTGCCCCACAGCAGCACGAACACGGTCATGACGCCATAGGACGTCCACAACGATTTGTTGAAAGTCATCAGTGATTACCTGTCGAAGCGAAACAGGCTCCAGCGAACGCCGAAAGCGTGCGCGCACCGACCCGGAAGGATCGGAAGCGAAAACCGGAGCTGCGAAGTGTGGGCGGATCAGCCCAGCGCAACCGCCTGTGGAGGTGGTGGCGCGATTGCCGGATCGGCAACGACAGAGGGAGGTGGTGCGATTGCGCACAGCCGGGCCGCGCCGAGATCGGCTGGTTTCATGGGTAACAGGCTGTGGGCAGTGGAAGACATTGGGTCAACGGCCGGACGGCGGTATGGAGAACGAAAACTAGCAGAGCCAGGCCCGCCGGGTAAAGCGAGCCTGACGAGCGTCACGGCAGGCGAAATCAGCGCAAGCCGTTTAGCCGCACTTGGAGTTGCCGCAGTTCAGGCAGGTGGCGCAGCCGTCCATCTGCACCACGGCCTGGGTATTGCACTTGTTGCACAGCTGCGCGCCGGCCGGGAAACCCTCGCCCGGCTCGACCGCCACCGCGCCCTGGCTGGCTTCGTAGGCGGCGCGCTTCTCGGCCAGGTACTTGAGCTGGGTTTCGTCCAGCGCATGACCTTCGAGCATGCCGATGGCGATCAGATGGCGCTCCAGCACCGCACCGATCTCGGCCACGATCGACGGCATGTAGACGCCGCCCTTCTTCAGGTAGCCGCCGCGCGGATCGAACACCGCCTTCAGCTCCTCGACGAGGAAGGTGCAGTCGCCACCCTTGCGGAACACCGCAGACATGATGCGGGTCAGCGCCACGATCCACTGGAAGTGGTCCATGTTCTTCGAATTGATGAATATCTCGAACGGCCGGCGCTGCTCGTGCGGGGTGCCGGCGTTGAGCACGATGTCGTTCACGGTGACGTACAGCGCGTGTTCGAACAGCGGCGACTTGATCTTGTAGGTCATGCCGATCAGGGTTTCCGGACGCTGCAGGCTCTCGTCCATTTCCACCACATTGACGGCCTTGCTCGCCTTGTTATCGGTGCTGGCGGCGGCGGCCGCGGGGCGTTCGAGGGCCTCGTCGACGACCTTGAAGCCCTTGATGCGCTGGGTGATCTTTACGGTCATTGTGCAGATTCTCCTGCCGGGCGCAGCGATGGCCCGGCGCTTATACGATTGGCAGTCCGGTTCAGTACTTGCCGTAATAGCCTTCTTTGAGGGCGTCGAACAGGTTGGCGGCGGTGTTCACCTCGCCGTCGTACTCGACCTCCTGGTTGCCCTTGAGCTCGACCACGCTGCCGTCTTCGAGGGTGAAGCGGTACAGGGTCTTTTCCAGATCGGCTTCCTTGACCAGCACGCCCTGGAAGGCCGCCGGATTGAAGCGGAAGGTGGTGCAGCCCTTGAGGCCCTGGCGCCAGGCGTAGCGGTAGATGTCCTTGAACGCCTCGAACGGATAATCGGTCGGCACGTTGGCGGTCTTGGAGATCGACGAATCGACCCAGCGCTGCGCGGCGGCCTGGATATCCACGTGCTGGGTCGGGCTGACGTCATCGGCGGTGATGAAGTAGTCCGGCAGCTTCTCGCCCGGCTCGTCGGAGCCCGGCTTGGCGCGCTCGTTGATCAGCGTGCGATAGGCCAGCAGCTCGTAGCTGAACACCTCGATCTTCTCCTTGGCCTTGCGGCCCGGACGGATCAGGTTGCGCGAGTAGTGATGGGCGAAGCTCGGCTCTATGCCGTTGGAGGCGTTGTTGGCCAGGCTCAGGCTGATGGTGCCGGTAGGCGCGATCGAGCTGTGGTGGGTGAAGCGCGCGCCCTGCTCGGCCAGCGCCTCGATCAGCTCGGGCGCGTACTCGGCGATCTTCTGCATGTAACGCGAATACTTGGCATGCAGCACGCGACCGGCGACCTGATCGCCGACCTTGTAACCGTCCTTGGCCATTTCCGGGCGCTTGCGCAGCATCTCGGCGGTGACTTCGAAGGTCTGACTCAGCAACGGCGCCGGGCCCTTCTCCTTGGACAGCTCCAGCGCCTGCTCCCAGCCGACCAGTGCCATTTCGCGGGCGACTTCCTCGGTGAACACGCAGGCTTCCGGGCTGCCATAGCGCAGCTTGAGCAGCGTCAGCGTCGAGCCGAGGCCGAGGAAGCCCATGCCATGTCGGCGCTTGCTCTCAATTTCGTGGCGCTGCTGCTCCAGCGGCAGGCCGTTGATCTCGACGACGTTATCGAGCATGCGGGTGAAGACGCGCACGACTTCGCGGTACTTGTCCCAGTCGAAGCGCGCGTCCGCACCGAACGGGTCGATGACGAAGTTGGTCAGGTTGATCGAGCCCAGTAGACACGACCCGTACGGCGGCAGCGGCTGCTCACCACAGGGGTTGGTCGCACGGATCGCTTCGCACCACCAGTTGTTGTTCAGCTGGTTGACGCGGTCGATGAGGATGAAGCCCGGCTCGGCGTAGTCATAGGTGGAGACCATGATCATGTCCCACAGATGCCGCGCCTTGACCCGCCCGTAGATCTTGCAGGCCACCAGCCCATCGTCGCGCACGATATAGCCGTCATGCACAGGCCATTCGCGCCAGAGCACATGCTCGGCGTCCGCCAGGTCAAGCTCGGCGGCTTCCTTGGCGTGCACCGGGAAGATCAGTGGCCACTCGCCATCGACCTCCACCGCCTGCATGAATTCATCGGTGATCAACAGGCTGAGGTTGAACTGGCGCAGCCGGCCGTCCTCGCGCTTGGCGCGGATGAACTCGCGCACATCCGGATGGCCGACATCAAAGGTGCCCATTTGCGCGCCGCGGCGGCCGCCGGCCGAACTCACGGTGAAGCACATCTTGTCGAAGATATCCATGAACGACAGCGGGCCGCTGGTGTGCGCACCGGCACCCGAGACGAAGGAGCCGCGCGGACGCAGGGTGCTGAACTCGTAGCCGATGCCGCAACCGGCCTTGAGCGTCAGACCGGCCTCGTGGACCTTGCCGAGGATGTCATCCATCGAGTCGGTGATCGAACCCGAGACAGTGCAGTTGATGGTCGAGGTAGCCGGTTTGTAATCCTGCGCGCCGGCGTTGGAGATGATCCGTCCGGCCGGGATGGCGCCGTTGCGCAGCGCCCAGAGGAAACGCTCGTGCCAGTGCTCGCGCTGCTTGGCCGGCTCGACGTCAGCCAGGGCGCGGGCGACGCGCTGCCAGGTGGCGTCGACGCTGTCATCGATCGGCGTGCCGTCCTTGCTGGTCAGACGGTATTTCTGTGCCCAGATATCTTCGGAAGCCGCCTGCAGGGCGATGCTGGAAGTGCTCTTGCTGTCTGCCGCGATGGGCCCGTCCGTCTTCGCCATGCGCTGCGCATCCTCGTGCCGAAAGTGGGAGAAAAGAAAGCTCGCACGATAGGCGAATTCGACAGGCGCCGTACATGATGCATATCAAACTAGGCAACGCGAACGACGACTGGTGTCAGGCATCGACACCAAGCGTTCGCCAGAAACGAAAAAACCCGCCGAGAGGCGGGTTCTTTCTTCAAGGGCCGATCAATTACTTGATCTTGGCTTCCTTGTAGATCACGTGCTTGCGTACGACCGGATCGAATTTCTTGATTTCGATCTTGTCGGGGGTGGTGCGCTTGTTCTTGTCGGTGGTGTAGAAGTGGCCGGTACCGGCGCTGGACACCAAACGGATCAGGTCACGCATGATTGCTCTCCTTAAACCTTTTCGCCGCGGGCGCGCAGCTCGGACAGAACGACGTCAATGCCGCGCTTGTCGATGATGCGCATGCCTTTGGCACTCAGGCGCAGACGAACGAAGCGGTTCTCCGACTCGACCCAGAAGCGATGATGCTGCAGGTTCGGCAGGAAACGACGACGGGTTTTGTTCATTGCGTGGGAAACGTTGTTCCCGGTTACCGGACCCTTACCGGTAACTTGACAGACTCTCGACATGCCTCAGCCCTCTAAAACCACATGCCCAACCCGGCATGGGTTGGCCGCTTGAATTCACTTGTCATTTCGGCGCTCAGCGCCACGTTTCATGGGGGTCTTACCGGCCACGTTGCGAACGAAGATACCGGGCCCCTAGAAAAGAGCGCTGCTTTATATCAGAAACCCCCTAGGGCAACAAGCGCGGATTGAAATTTCCGCCCGACTGCCGTGCCTTCGAGAGTTGCTGCCCGATGCCGACCGGGGCCTGAGCACTGCAGCCCGTTCGTCAGCTCACCACCTCTATATATAGGTGGCAATCAACCTGCGCTGCCCCGCGCCTCGTCGCGCAGCTGCCGACGCAGCAACTTGCCCACGGCTGTCTTCGGCAGCTCGTCGCGCAGCTCGAGATAGCTCGGCATCTTGTAGCCGGTGAGGTACTGCCGGCAATGCTCGAGCAACACCTGCTCGTCGGCCGCATCGTCCTTGAGGCTGACGAAGACCTTCACTGCCTCACCCTTGCGCGCATCCGGTACGCCGACCGCCACGCATTCACGCACGGATGGATGCTGCATCAGCACATCCTCGATCTCGTTGGGAAAGACGTTGAAGCCGGAGACCAGGATCATGTCCTTCTTGCGATCGACGATCTTCACGAAGCCGGCGGCATCCAGCAAGGCGATGTCGCCGGTCTTCAGCCATCCCTCGGGCGTGAGCACCTTGGCCGTCTCGTCCGGTCGCTGCCAGTAGCCCTGCATCACCTGCGGGCCGCGCAGCCATAGCTCGCCCGGCATTTCCGGCGCTACGTCGTTGCCCTCGTCATCCACGGTGCGCAGCTCGGTTTCGATCAGCGCCTGGCCGATGTAGCCCTCGCGGTAAGGGCTCAGCTGTGTACCGGTCGCCACAACAGGCGAGGCCTCGGTCAGGCCGAAACCTTCGCGGATCGGCGCCCCGGTCAGTGCCTGCCAGCGACGCCCGACTTCACTGTTGAGCGGCGCGCCGCCGGACGTCGCCCACTTCAGATGGGAGAAATCGATGCGGCGAAACTCCGGGTGATTCATCAGCCCGACGAACAGCGTGTTGATGCCGCTGAGCAGGCTGAACGGATAGCGCTGCATGGCACCGATGGTTTCGTCCAGATTGCGCCCGTCACGGATGAATACGGTGTGCAGGCCCATACCCACCGAACTCAGGCAGTTCGTGGCAAACGCCATGATGTGATACAGCGGCAGCGGCGCGATGCGCACGTCCTTTTCAGGCTCCAGCAGACCCGGCTTGTCGAACAGCTCGATGGTCTGCAGCACGTTGGCTAGCAGATTGCGGTGACTGAGCATCGCGCCCTTGGAAACGCCGGTCGTACCGCCGGTGTACTGCAACAACGCCAGCCGGTCGAGGCCTGCCTCGCGCTCCAGCGGCGGGCTTTCCGCCCCCAGCCGCAGGGCCTGCATGAAGCGCTGCGTTCCCGCCTCACTGCCTTCGTGAATCGGCCTCTGCAGATCATCGACGCTGGTGAGCATGACGTGCTCTAGCTCGGTGTCCGCCTGCACCGCGCGTACCAGCGGAAGCAGCCGATCGAGCACAAGGATCGCCCTGGCGCCGGAATCGCGGAACTGATGGCGGGCTTCGGCGGCCGTGTACTGCGGATTGGTATTGACGATCACCAGCCCGGCCTTGAGTGCGCCAAACACGGCGATGGGATATTGCAACGAATTGGGCAGCTGCAGCGCCAGCCGGTCACCGGGTTGCAGCCCGGCGTGATGCCGCAGGTAGCGCGCGAACGCGTCGGCAAGACTGCCCAGCTCGGCGTAGGTGAGCTGGTCGTCGCCACAGGAAAATGCCGCGCGCTGCGGATGCTTCGCGCAGGCCTGAGCCAGCAGGTCATGGACGTTCTGGTAGCCGCCACGGGCGAGTTCGGTAGCCACGTAGCCTTGCACGGAAGCGGACATCGACATTCTCCAAAATGAATTATTATTTTACTGTGCGAAACTGGATGTCGAATCCGATAGTAGTAGATCGCTTTTTCCGTCGCAATGATCGCCAATGGCCGCACTGCCCGGCGTCGGGCGATCTGCTATCGTTCGCCACCGCTGCCCACTAGCCAGACAGACCGAGACCATGAGCGACGACATCGAAGACACCGGCACTCCCAAGGATCGCAAGTTCGTCGAGGCCCTCGCCCGCGGGCTGGACGTGCTGCGTGCCTTCACCCATGGCTCGGTGGTGATGGGTAATCAGGACATCGCACGCATCACCGGGCTGCCAAAGCCCACCGTGTCGCGCATGACCTACACGCTGACCAAGCTCGGCTACCTCAGCTATTCGCAGCAGCTGGAGAAGTACCAACTCGACTCCGGTGTGCTGGCGCTCGGCTACGCCTACGTTTCCAACCTGCGCGTGCGCCAGCTGGCCAAGCCGTACATGGACGAGTTCGCCCGCCGCACCAACACCACCGTGGGCCTGACCTGCCGCGACCGGCTGTCGATGATCTACGTGGAGAATTGCCGCCCGGCCGAGGTCACCACCCTGCGCATGGACGCCGGCGTGCGTCTGCCGCTGGCCACCACCGCCGCTGGCCGCGCCTTTCTCGCCGCCACCCCGGAGAAGGAACGCGAGCATCTGATGGCCGCTCTGGCCAGCAAGTACGGTGATGACTGGGCCGCCATCGAGGCTTCGCTGCACGCCTCGTTCGAGGAGTTCGTGCAGCACGGCTTCTGCCTGTCGCTCGGCGACTGGGACCGCAACGTGATGGCCGCCGGTGTGCCGCTGCACCTGGCCGACGGCAGCATCATGGCGTTGACCTGCGGTGCACCGTCATTCCAGCTCAGCGAGGAAACTCTGAAGAACTCGCTGGCCCACCAGCTGGAAATGCTCGCTCGGGATATCGAAAGCCTCGGCGTCTGATCGTCAGGCCCTGACGCTGGCCCAGGCGATGTCCGCGAGCAGCTCGCGGCAGTCGGCCAGCGCGGTGCGGGAACGCCCCGCCAGCCAGTTACGCGCCATGTCATGGCAGGGTCCGATCACCACCGCGAGAAAGCAGTCGCCGGGCATCCGCCGAAAGGCTCCGCTTTCCCGATGGCGCCGCAGAATCGCTCCGACCCGCTCACCGTGGGCGCGATTGACCTCGCGCAGCTGTTCGCCCATCTCCCCGGCCTCGACCCGCCCGCGGTTGTGCAGGACGAAGCGCGCCCAATCCGGGTTCGCAACCACCCAGTCGATGTAGCTGGTGACGAACAGCCGGACGCAGGCTTCCGCGTCCAGCGTCTCGATCAGCCCGGCTTCCAGCAGCGCGGCGTACTCACCGATGCCTTCCAGATACAGCGCGGCGATGATCCGCTCGCGGTTGCCGAAGTGGTGATAGAGGCTGCCGATGCTGGCGCCGGAACGATCACGAATCATCTCGATGGTGGTCGCCTCCACGCCGAACTCGGTGAAACAGGCGAGTGCGGCCTTAAGGATTTCCTGCTTGCGGCTACTACGGGCCATCCGGCCTCCAGTCTGAACTAGAATATTTTTCTAGAATTATCTTCTACCCTTCGTATACTGCACCGATCGCAGCAATCGCAGAAGCGCGGAGAACAACAAGATGGCGACGATACAGGTTGAAGAACGCTCCATCGACAACGGCAACGGCCATGTCCTGTCCAGCTACTGGTATCAGCCGAGCAGCCCGCCATGCGGGGTCGTGCTGATCGCGCCGGCGATGGGCGTGCCGCAGCGCTTCTATACCGACTTCGCCAGCTGGCTCGCCGGGCAGGGCTACCTGGCGGTGACCTTCGATTATCTGGGCATGGGGCGCTCGCGGCGGGTGCCGCTTCGCCAGTTGAACGTCGACATCCTCGACTGGGCGCGCCACGACTGCAGCGCGGTGCTGGCCAGGGCCGCCGAGGCCGCCGGTGAGCTGCCGCTGTACTGGATCGGCCACAGTGTCGGCGCGCAGATCCTGCCGCTGGTCAAAGGCCATGAGCGCCTGACCCGCATCGTCACCATTGCCGCCGGCAGCGGCTACTGGCGCGAGAACAGCCCGCAGATCCGCAACAAGGCCTGGCTGCTCTGGCATGGTCTGGCGCCCGTGCTGACCGCCGTGGCCGGCTACTTCCCGGGCGGTTGTATCGGAGCGGTCGGCGACCTGCCCGCCGGGGTGATTCGCCAGTGGCGGCGCTGGTGCCTGCATCCAGACTACCTGGTCGGTGTCGAGGGCGAGCTCATGCGCCAGGCCTTCGCAGCCGTGCGCACGCCCCTGACCTCGCTGTCCTTCAGCGACGACGAAATGATGTCGGCGCGCAACACCGAATCCCTGCATGGCTTCTACAGCTCGGCACCGAAAACCATGCAGCGCATCGCGCCCGCAGAAATCGGCGCCACGCGGATCGGCCACTTCGGCTTCTTCCGTCGCGGCTTCGCCGACAACCTGTGGACGCCGCGCTTGTTGCCGGAGCTGATGCCGAGCCAACAACAAACGATGGCGTGACTCCTAACTATCGGTTTCGCAGAGCGGAACACTGCTAGCATATTTCGAAACATATGCGAGGGTTATTCCGCTTGCCGGATCGGCGATCTCCGACAAAAGTGAGGATGGGCTGCAGCCCCTCTCGCTAATCGGAGCTTGCCATGCACAACAACAATAACGGCTACCCCTCGCAAACCCGCGCCTGGGTCACGGTCGCCATCCTCATGCTCGCCTACGTGCTGTCCTTCGTCGATCGGCAGATCCTCAACCTGCTGGTCGAGCCGATCCGCCGTGACCTGGACATCACCGACACCCACATGAGCCTGCTCATGGGCTTCTCCTTCGCGGTGTTCTACACCATCTGCGGCGTGCCCATCGGGCGCCTGGCCGACCGCAAGAGCCGTCGCGGCATCATCGCCATCGGCGTGCTGGTGTGGAGCCTGATGACCGCGCTGTGCGGCACCGCGCGAACCTTCTGGCAGTTTCTCGTGTTCCGCATCGGCGTCGGTGTCGGCGAGGCCGCGCTATCGCCCTCGGCCTACTCGCTGATCGCCGACAGCTTCCCGCCCAAGCTGCGCGGCACCGCGATGAGCGTCTATTCGATGGGCATCTACATCGGCTCCGGTCTGGCCTTTCTGCTCGGCGGGCTGGTGGTCAAGTTCGCCTCGGCACAGGGCGATGTGGAGCTGCCGGTGCTCGGCATGGTGCGCCCCTGGCAGTTGATCTTCCTCGTACTCGGTGCAGCCGGCGTGCTGTTCACCGCCGTGCTCCTGCTGATCCGCGAGCCGTCGCGCAAGGGCGTCGGCGCCGGCGTCGAGGTGCCACTCAGCGAGGTGGCCGGCTACATTCGCCAGAACCGCCGCACCGTGCTCTGCCACAACTTCGGCTTCGCCTGCCTGGCTTTCGCCGCCTACGGCAGTTCGGCGTGGATTCCGACCTTCTTCATCCGCACCTACGGCTGGTCGGCCAGCGACGTCGGCGTGCTCTACGGCTCGGTGGTGGCGGTAGCCGGCTCGATCGGCATCATCGCCGGCGGGCGGCTCTCCGACCTGCTGCATCGCCGCGGTTATCGCGACGCACCGCTGCGCGTCGGCATCATCTCCGCCGCGCTGACCCTGCCGCTCAATCTCGCCTACATGGCCGGCACCGGCGAACTGGCGCTGGCGCTGATCGCCCTGCACGTCTTCACCATCGCCATGCCCTTCGGCGTCGGTCCGGCGGCGATTCAGGAAATCATGCCCAATTCCATGCGTGGCCAGGCGTCGGCGGTGTACCTGTTCGTCATCACCATGGTCGGCCTGGGCATCGGCCCGACCGCTGTGGCGCTGGGCACCGATTTCGTCTTCGGCGACGACAACGCCCTGCGCTACTCGCTGCTGATCGTCACCGGCGTTGCGCTGGTCGGCGCGATAGTCCTGCTCGGCATGGGGCTCAAGCATTACCGCGGCAGCCTGGATCGCTTGCAGGAGTGGAAGCCGCAAGGTGTAGCGCCAGCCGAGGCAGAGGCGAAACCGGCCTGATCGGACGCGGGACGTCAGGCGTAGGGTGGATCACGCTTTACCGATCCACCGATCCACGGGTACCGACCCACCCGCGTGGATGTGAAATGCGACATCCACCCTATGAACCCGAACCGACAGCATAGGGTGGATCACGCTCCTCCGATCCACCGCCCCACCCAGCCACCGTGCCGACCCGCCGCGTGTGGTGAAGCGCGCCAACCGCCCTACCGGACTGTTCGCGTACCCGGCTTAGCACCGGAGCCAAGGAACGTCGCGGATAAATCCGCTCCCACAGCACAATCACCGCAACAGTATCCACCGCCCACAAAAAACCCGCTCCTGAGAGCGGGCTCTTTATGTCTCGCGATCAACCGATCACGCCACCTGCATCAGCTTCGCATAAGCCTTCAAATGATGATCATCGTCACCGAACTGGTGGGCGATCATCACCAGGCGCTTGGCGTGGTGGGCGAGGTTGTATTCCCAGGTCATGCCGATGCCGCCGTGTAGCTGGATGGCTTCCTCGGCCACCTTGCGCGCGGCGCGGGCGCAGATGTACTTGGCGGCAGCGATGATGCGGCTGCGCTCGTCGGTGTCTTCGCCATCGGCGAAGGTCGCGGCGAGGATTGCCATGCTGGTGGCCTGTTCCAGTTCGGTCTGCATGTCCACCATGCGGTGCTGCAGCACCTGGAACTTGCCGATCGGCACGCCGAATTGCTTGCGCGTCTTCAGGTAGTCGAGGGTCAGCTTGCAGGCCTCGTCCATGCTGCCCAGCGCGTCGGCACACTGCGCGGCGATGGCCCGGCCCTGCTGATAACGCAGCGCCGGCAGTGCATTACCAATCTCGCCAAGCACCGCATCGGCACCGACCTGCACGTTGTCGAGGAACAGCTCGCAACCCTTGCGCCCGTCGATGGTCGGGTAGACGCGACGACTGACGCCTTGAGCATTCGGATCGACCAGGAACAGACTGATGCCCGTTTCATCGCGACTGTCGCCGGAAGTGCGCGCCGACACGATGATCTGTCCGGCGCTGTGCCCACCGATGACCACAGCCTTGCGGCCGTTCAGACGATAGCCGCCGTCGACCGCTTCAGCTTTGGTCTGTACATCGTTCAGGTTGTAGTGGCTCTGCGGCTCGTCGAACGCCACCGCCATCTGCAGCGAACCGGCGGCGACCTGGGGCAGCAGGTCCTCTTTCTGCGCGTCGGAACCGAGCTGGTCGATCAGCCCACCGGCGAAGATCACCGATTGCAGATAGGGTTCCAGCGTCAGGCCGCGGCCCAGCTCGGTCATCACCAGCATGGTTTCCACGCCGCCGCCGCCAAAGCCGCCGATCTCTTCGGCAAAGGGCACGGCGGTCAGGCCCAGCTCGCCCAGCTGCCCCCAGAACTCGGTGGAGAAGCCCAACTCCGACTCGCTGAATTTCTCGCGCTGCTCGAACGGGTAGGCGTCGCGCACCAGGCGCGCCGCGGTGTCTTGCAGCATTTGCTGCTCTTCAGTCAGTTTGAAGTCCATTGCGGTGCCCCCTTACAGCTCGAGAATCATCTTCGAGACGATGTTCTTCTGGATTTCGTTGGAGCCGCCGAAGATCGACAGCTTGCGCATGTTGAAGTAGTCGCCTGCCAGCGACGCGCTGTAGTCGGCATGCAGCAGCTCGCCGTCGTAATCGAGCTGCAACTCTTCCTCAAGGAATGGCAACGCGTAAGGCCCGATGACCTTGCGCAACAGGTGAGTGATCGCCTGGCGAATCTCGGTGCCCTTGACCTTGAGAATCGACGACTCGGCACCGGGCACGCCGCCTTCCTTCGCCGCGGCGAGGATGCGCAGGGTGCTCATCTCGATGGCCATCAGCTGCATCTCGACCTCCGCGACCTGAGCGCGGAACAGCGGGTCTTCAAGCATCGGCTTGCCGTCGCAGACTTCCTTCATCGCGATGCGCTTCAGATGCGCCAACACCGCCTTCGAAGAGCCGATGCCGGCCAGGCCCGTGCGCTCGTGGGTCAGCAGGTACTTGGCGCAGGTCCAGCCCTGGTTTTCCTCGCCGACTAGGTTCTCCACCGGCACGCGGACGTTGTCGAAGAAGACTTCGTTGACCTCGTGGTCGCCGTCCAGGGTGATGATCGGCCGCACGCTGATGCCCGGGCTTTTCATGTCGATCAACAGGAAGCTGATGCCGCGCTGCTGCTGGGCTTCGGGGTCGGTGCGCACCAGGCAGAAAATCATGTTGGCGTGCTGGCCGAGGGTGGTCCAGGTCTTCTGGCCGTTCACCACATAATGGTCGCCGTCGCGCACGGCGCGGGTCTTCAGGCTCGCCAGGTCGGAGCCGGCACCGGGCTCGGAATAGCCCTGGCACCACCAGTCCTCACCGGAGAGGATGCGCGGCAGGTAATGGTCGATCTGCTGCTGGGTGCCGAACTTGATGATCACCGGGGCGACCATGTTGACGCCAAAGGGCACGGTACGCGGCGCGCCGAAGGCCGAGCACTCCTCATCGAAGATGTGCTTCTCGACCGGGCCCCAGGTGGTGCCGCCCAGCTCCACCGGCCAGCCCGGCGCGTACCAGCCGCGCTTGACCAGAATCTGCTGCCAGCGCTCATGATCCTGTTTGGACATGTGCTTGCCGAGCTTGACCTTGGCGGCGATGTCCGCCGGCAGCTCGTTTGTCAGGAAGGCGCGCACTTCATCGCGGAAGGCGAGCTCTTCGGCCGTGTAGTTGACGTTCATGGATGAATCCTCGATATCCGATCGGCAGAGTGCAGGCGGGCGGTGCTCATTGCCCGGCCTGCCATTCGGTGAAGGTGCGGCCTTCGGCGGCCAGTTTTTCCAGCAGTGGCGCCGGTTTCCACCAGTCGCCGCAACGTGTGTGCAGTTCCTTGACCCGCGCCAGCACGGTGTCCAGCCCAACGCTGTCGGCATAGAACATCGGTCCGCCGCGGAAGGCCGGGAAGCCGTAGCCGTTAAGGTAGATAACGTCGATATCGCTGGAGCGCTGGGCGATGCCTTCTTCAAGAATCTTGGCGCCCTCGTTGACCAGCGCAAAGATGCAGCGCTCGACGATGTACTGCTCGTCCAGAGCCTTTCGCTCGATGCCTTTCTCCTGCGACGCGGCTTCCAGCATAGGCGCGAGGTCGGGATTCTCCTGCGGTGTGCGGTTGCCCGGCTCGTAGCGGTAGTAGCCGGCGCCAGTCTTCTGCCCGAGCATGCCGGCGGCGCAGAGCTTGTCGGACACGGTGGGGAAATCCAGGTGCGCCGGCAACGTCGCGCGCTGACGCTTGCGGATCGCCTGGCCGATATCGAGACCGGACAGATCACGCATGGCGAACGGCCCCATGGCCATGCCGAAGTTGCGCAGCGCACTATCGACCTGCTGCGGCGTGGCGCCCTCCTCCAAGAGGAATTCCGCCTCGCGGCCGTACTGGAAGACCATGCGGTTACCAACGAAGCCGTCGCAGACGCCGACCACCACCGAAACCTTCTTCAGCTGCTTGCCGATCGCCATGGCAGTGGCGAGCACTTCATCGCTGGTCCGCTCGCCACGCACCACTTCCAGCAAACGCATGACGTTGGCTGGGCTGAAGAAATGCAGGCCGACCACATCTTCCGGGCGCTTGGTGAAAGCCGCGATGGCGTCCAGATCAAGCGAGGAAGTGTTGGAGGCGAGAATCGCGCCGGGCTTGCAAATGGCATCCAACTGCTCGAAGACCTGCTGCTTGACGCCCATTTCCTCGAAGACCGCTTCGACCACCACGTCGGCATCAGCCAGCGCAGCGTACTCGGTCACGCCCTCGATCAGCGCGAGGCGCTGCTCCATCGCGTCTTTGGTCAGGCTGCCGCGCTTGACGCTCGCCGCGTAGGTGTCGCGGGCGCGCTGCAAGCCGCGTTGCAGCGCCTCCTCATTGATTTCCAGCAGCTTCACCGGCACACCGGCATTGGCGAAACTCAGGGCGATACCGACACCCATGGTGCCGCCGCCGATCACCGCGGCGGTCTTGATCGAGCGAGGTTTCACATCGGATGGCAGATCATTGATCTTGCCAGCCTGGCGTTCGGCGAAGAATGAATGGACCAAGGCACCCCGCTGCGGCGAGTTCAGGCACTCGGCGAAGAGCTCACGCTCACGCTTGAGACCTTCGGCCAGCGGCAGCTTGGTTGCCGCCTCGACCGCCGCGATGCAACGCAGCGGCGAGAACAGCCCAGGCATGCGCTTGGCCACCTCGGCGTGCTTGGCGCGGATCAGCGCCTCGTTGTCGACCCCTTCGAGACCATGGGTCTGTTCACCCGTCCGGCGCGGGCCGCGGCCTTCGCCTACCAGCCGACGCGCATAAGCCAGGCCGGCCTCGCGCAGATCACCCTCGAACAGCTCGTCGACGATGTGGTGCTCGACCGCCTCCGCCGCACCGATGGGTGAGCCACTGACAATCATGTCCAGCGCCTTCTCAACCCCTGCCAGACGCGGCAAGCGCTGAGTACCCCCGGCGCCGGGCAACAAACCCAGCTTCACTTCCGGCAGACCGACCTTGGCGTCCTGCCGGGCGATGCGGTAATGACAACCCAGCGCGACTTCAAGTCCGCCGCCCAGCGCAGTGCCATGGATCACCGCCACGCTCGGCTTGCTGCAGCCTTCGATAACCTCGATCACCTCCGGCAGGCTCGGCGCTTGCGGGGGCTTGCCGAACTCCTTGATGTCAGCGCCAGCAATAAAGGTATTGCCCTCGCACACCAGCGCCAAGGCACGGACCTGCTGGTCCGCTTCGGCGTGCTGAAAGGCCTTCAGCAGGCCTTCACGCACTGCCTGGCCAAGGGCGTTAACAGGTGGGTTGTTGACCGTGATCAGCGCGATATCGCCCTGAATTTCGAGCCGTACGACATCTGTCATGACTGGCCTCCGCTGTGTGAAATGCTGATTGGAATTGTAATTTCACGGAATCATGTTTCGCACAGCAGAATAAAGGAGTCACGTTACGCATGTCGATAGGCCGGCATTGCCCAGCAATCAGGCGGGGCAAAGGCGCGTAATGCGCGTCAGCGCTTGATATTGCCGGCAGCCGGGCCGGCGTCGGACAGCACTATCAGTCAGAGGAATGTCGCCGCCAAAGCGGGCGCGGCGGTTTCAGCCGGAAACGGCATGCCGCGGGGCGCGAGCGAGCAGGTCGGGGTCGATACGCAGCAAACGCACCGTCCGCTCGCCGGAAAGGGAGGCGGGCTCGACGCCTTCCGGCAGATCGATCAGCAGTCGCGTCAGGTTGAGCACCAGCGCTTCGCGGCTGAGTGCGCCGGCGCCCAGGGCGTAGTAGGCCGCGATCACCTGGCGCAACTCCAGCGGCAGCGCCCATTGCGCGCGCAACGCCGAGCCAAAGCCTGCGGCCCGTTCCCGCAGGCAGCGCTGAAGACTCGACTCATCCAGCTCACCGCCACTGTCGAGCCAGTCCTGCAGGCTGCGTAATAGCGCCAGTTCACCGATGTTCCTCAGCAGGCCGGCGCTGAAGCAGAGCTCTCTGTCCAGCTTCAGCTGCCGCGCCAACCAGCTGGCCAGGCGTGCGGTGCGCAGCGCCTGCGCGCCAAGCTGCGCACCCAGTTCGGCCAGACGTGGCTCGATCAGCCGGGCGTTGTGCTGCAGCGCCAGCTCGGTCACCAGCTGGAGACTGCGCGCAGCGCCGAGCCGGCGCTGTGCCTCGCCCAGGCTGAGACATGGTGCGGCCTGTTGCGTACCGCTGCTGGCGACGCTGATCAGCCGCGCGGTCACCTGCGGGTCGCGGGTCAACAGCTCTTCGAGCTCGGCGAAATCCTGATCGCCGCTCTGCAGACGCTGCAGTGCCACCAGCACCCCCTCCTGCAGCGGAGCGCCGCGGTTATGCGGGCGCATGCGCTCGAGAAAACTGTCCACGCTGTCTGTCGATGCGGGCGTCGTTATCCCTGCACGACCGGCCGAACGCGGCAGCAGCTTGTCCAGGCGCTGGCGCAGGTCGTCGAGATCATAGGGTTTGCCTAGGTAGGCGGCGGGTGCCAGCGGCAGCACGGTGCGTACGCTGGCGGTATCGGTGCGCGCGCTGATCAGCACGCAGGGCAGGCGCTGGGTCGGACCGTGACGACGCAGTTCGCGCAGCAGTTGGCGGCCATCAAGGCCATCCAGCTCACCATCGACAATCAACAGGCTGGGCACCTGACGCTTGCACAGTTCCAGCGCGGCATGCCCATCGGCCGCTGGCTGCACGCGCATACCGGGGCGCAGTTCGCGCACCAGCTGACAAAGCTGATCCGCGCGCCAGGGCTCGTTGTAGGCAACCAGAACGAATGAAACTTGGGCGGAGATGCTCACTGCACTGCTCGCTGGAGATGTCACCACAGCCTAGCGACGGTGTAGGTAGATGGCGAAAGATCCTTGAGAGGGATCGCGCCAGTGGGGGCGCGATTCTGCACGGACCTATAGCAAACAGCCAGCCTCGGCCCCTGAGGCCAGCTGTCGCAGGTGGCTCAGATGCCCATGCAGAGATACTTGATCTCCAGGTAATCCTCGATGCCGTACTTCGAGCCCTCGCGGCCGAGACCGGAGGACTTCACGCCGCCGAACGGCGCCACTTCGGTAGAGATCAGTCCGGTATTGATGCCGACCATGCCGTACTCCAGCGCCTCGGCGACGCGGAACACCCGGCCCAGATCGCGCGCGTAGAAGTAGGAGGCCAGGCCGAACTCGGTGTCGTTGGCCTTGGCGATCGCATCGGCCTCGTCCTTGAAGCGGAACAGCGGCGCCAACGGGCCGAAGGTCTCTTCCTTGGCCACCTTGGCGCTGTCCGGCACGTCGACCAGCACGGTCGGCTCGAAATAGCTGCCGCCAAGCGCATGGGCCTGGCCGCCCGCCACCAGTCGCGCGCCCTGGGCGACGGCATCCTCGATATGCTCGCGGACTTTGGCGGCAGCGCGATCGTCGATCAGCGGGCCGAGATCCGTGCCCTCCTCCAGGCCATTACCGACCCGCAGCCTGGCCACCGCCGCCTGAAACTTCTCGGCGAAGGCGTCATACACGCCATCCTGCACATAGATGCGATTGACGCAGACACAGGTCTGCCCGGCATTGCGGTACTTGGACTGCACGGCACCCTTCACCGCCTCGTCCAGATCGGCGTCGTCGAAGACGATGAACGGCGCATTGCCACCGAGCTCCAGCGAGACCTTCTTGATCCCCGGCGCGCACTGCTCCATCAGCTTGGCACCCACTTCGGTGGAGCCGGTGAACGAAATCTTGCGGACCTTGGGGTTGGCGGTCAGCTCGTTGCCGATGTCGCCGGCCGAGCCGGTCACGACGCTGAGCACGCCCTTGGGAATCCCGGCGCGTTCGGCCAGCTCGACCATCGCCAGTGCCGAGAACGGCGTCTGCGAAGCGGGTTTGATCACCATGGTGCAGCCAGCTGCGAGTGCCGGGCCGGCCTTGCGGGTGATCATCGCTGCCGGGAAATTCCACGGGGTGATCGCCGCGGTCACGCCGATCGGCTGCTTGATGACGATGATGCGTTTGTCTTTCTGATGGCCGGGAATGGTATCGCCGTAGATGCGCTTGGCTTCCTCGGCGAACCACTCGATGAAGGAGGCGGCGTAGGCGATCTCGCCCTTGGCCTCGGCCAGCGGCTTGCCCTGCTCCAGGGTCATCAGGCGGCCCAGATCGTCCTGGTTCTCCATCAAAAGCTCAAACCAGCGGCGCAGCTTCTGCGAACGCTCCTTGGCGGTCAGATCACGCCAGGCCGGCAGCGCACGCTCGGCGGCATCGACGGCGCGACGGGTTTCGGCGGCGCCCATCTTCGGCACCGTGCCAAGCGTTTCGCCGGTGGCCGGGTTGTTCACGCTGATAGTCTGGCCGCTGTCGGCATCGACCCAGGCGCCATCGATATAGGCCTGCTGACGGAACAGAGCGGTGTCTTTGAGTTGCATGGCAGTCTCCTCGGGCATCGTAGCGGCAGGCCCGCTGCGGAAAGTTTGGCTGATACGACGATCATCTGAACCGTCCTTCGCCGCCCGGTTCCTGTCGCCGCATTGCACTGCGAACGGCCATGCTAGGACCGCAGCCACTGGCCCGGCAAGCTCATGACGCATGACGTTGTCGCGCCATTGACCAGCCTGATACATCGCACGGCCTGTCACGACTTGTTACCCAAACCCTACTACTGGCCGGGGTATAGTTGCGCGCGAGCGGCCTCGGCCGCCGATAACCAAGGATCGATAAGGAGTTACCGTGAAAGCATTGATGACAGGCGCCATGGCCGCCGCCCTGCTGGCCAGCACTGCCGTCCAGGCGCAGATGAAGCCGGAAGAGATGGTCGAAACCCGCCAGGCCGGCTACCAGTTCATGTCCTGGAACATGGGCAAGATCAAGGCCCAGGTAGTCGATGGCAAGGAGCCCTACGACCAGGCCAAGGTAGCTGCCGCTGCCAATGCCATCGCCGCCATCGCCAATTCCGGCATGGGCAGCCTGTACAGCCCGGACACCACTACCGAGCAGCTGGGCAAGGCGACCCGTCTGAAGCCTGAGTTCTTCCAGAACCTCGATGAGGCCGGCCAGATCGGTCGCAACTTCACCGCTGCCGCCAACCAGCTCGCCAAAGTCGCCGCAGAAGGCGATCAGGCCGCGATCAAGAAGGCCTTCGGCGACGTCGGCGGCAGCTGCAAGTCCTGCCACGACAAGTTCCGCGCCGACTGACCCAGCGCAGCCAGCCGATACCAACCCGTCGGCTGGCTTACCAGTCCAGGCTCGGTGCGACCGCGGCGGGTTCCGGCTCCAGCCAATCCGCTACCGCTTGCACACCCCATACGCAAGCCGCACCCAGCGCAATCGCCAGCACCGCCGCAAACAGCGAACCACCGCGGGCATCCTGCTGGGTCGGGTGCTCGCGCTGCGTTCCTCCTGCAATCATCGCGCGCACCAGCGGACGGCGCATCACCAGCGTGTAATAGATGATGGCCCCGATGTGCATGCCGATCAGCACCAGCAGCAGCCACTTTGCCTGCCGATGCAGGCCGCTCAGCGCGCTGCCGGTTTCGCTGCTGACCAACGTATAAAGCGGGCCCTGGAAGGCGATGTCATCGGTTGCCATCAAGCCGCTGGTCACCTGAAAGCTCACCAGCAGCAGCATGGCCAGCACCGAAAAAGCACCGAGCGGGTTGTGCCCGGCCTCGCGCCAGTTGCCCTGCAGATAATCCTTCACACCGACGGTTGCCGCGAAGATCCGCGACCAGCGTGCGTAGGTCGACCCTACGAAGCCCCACACCAGACGAAATACCAGCAGCCCCAGCACCAGCAGACCGAGCCGGCCATGCCAGGGCATCAGATTGCCGCCCACCCAGCCGGTGACGACGGCTGCGATCACCGTCCCGGCGAACAACCAGTGAAACAGCCGCAGCGGCGCATCCCAGAGTTTGATATGGCCCGACATCTCCATCCTCTCGCCATTCGAACACCCACGGCCCCCGGCCGCGACACGCAAGGGTACCAGCCGGACCAGCCTCGGGCAGCTGCGAAAAAGCCGCACCTGGACCGTATCCGTCCGGCCGCACCAGCATGGACGCCCGTCAACGACATGCGTATGATTGCGCCCCGCAACGCATCCGTAGCTCAGCTGGATAGAGTACTGCCCTCCGAAGGCAGGGGTCGTGGGTTCGAATCCCGCCGGATGCGCCATATAGATAGTCGTTTCGAGTCCCGCTCGAAACGCTCCGACAAAGCCCGCTCACTGCGGGCTTTTGCGTTTCCGCAGGTCCGTCAGCGATGAACGGATCGCCTGCCAACGACGGCCGGTCGGCTCAAGGCAAACCTGCCGCGCCATCACCGATCACCCCTCAACCTAACCTCACGCGCGTTTTAGACGCATCCTTGATATTTGCCCGGCAAACAATAAATGTTCCTTGTCCCATTTATTGCCATTGCTTATTAACCCTGCGATAAACGCGCACTCGCCATGACGCTACAAGGATGTACCGATGCGATTGCTGCGCCGAGCCCTGGGGGCTGTCTTGTTGTTGGCCGTGCTGGTCGTGGGGGTCGGGCTGTATTTTGTGGCCTACCCGAACCTTCCAGAATACGAAGCGCCTGAGGCGCTGCATTATCTGGAGCAGTGGGACGCCACGCAGCGGCAGACCTATTACTACACGCCGCAAGGCACCCAGGTTAAGGGACTGGATTACGACTGGTTCCGTGCGCTGGAGCTGCCCTTCAGCCGGGACAGGTTCGCAACGCCCGACTACCTCGCGCGCTTCGGCTTTCTGGTCGATCCCGCACAGCAAGCCACCGCGCTGAACCCCGGCAACCTGCCGGTCGGCTTTGCCCGCCACGAGGATGATGAGACCGGTCGCGCCTATCTGGATGTGACCTGTGCGGCCTGCCACACCGGCGAGCTGCGCTACGGGGGTCAGGCCATCCGCATCGACGGCGGTGCGGAGATGCACTCACTCGCCTCCACCGTGCCGACCCTGCGCGGTGGCGCCTTTGGCCAGGCGCTCGGCATGAGCATGGCCTTCACCTATTACAACCCACTCAAGTTCCGTCGCTTCGCCGAGCAGGTGCTGGGCGAGCGTTACGAGCAGGACCGCGCGCAGTTGCGCCACGACTTCAAGCAGGTGCTCGACCGTCTGCTCGGCACCGCCTACAACGACTGGCACCGTGGGCTCTACCCCACCGAAGAAGGCTTCGGCCGTACCGATGCGTTCGGTCGCATCGCCAACAGCGTGTTCGGCGATGCCATCGATCCGGCGAATTACCGCGTGGCCAACGCGCCGGTGAGCTATCCGCATCTGTGGGATATCTGGAAGTTCGACTGGGTGCAGTGGAACGGCTCGGCCATGCAGCCGATGGCACGCAATATCGGCGAGGCGCTGGGTGTTGGCGCCACATTGCGTCTTCTGCACGAGAACGGCCAGCCCGTCGCCGAAGCCGAGCGCTACGCATCGGGCGTTCGCGTACGCGACCTGCACAGGCTGGAAACCACGCTCATGCAGCTGGCCCCGCCTCGCTGGCCCGAAGACGTGCTGGGCGCGATCGATCTCAAGCAGGCCAGCCTCGGTCGCGCGCTGTACAAGGAAAACTGTGCGCATTGCCACGACGCCAGGCCCAAGCCGGTCGACAAGCGTTTCGCTGCCGAACGCGACCCCGAATGGCGCATGAAGGTGATCCCCACCTCCTTCGTCGGTACCGATCCGACCACAGCCGACAATATTGCCGACCACCGCTTCGACCTGACCCGCCTGGGCTGGACCCAGGATGAGCTGAATCGCCTGGATGTGCAGCTGTATGGCGCGTCATCCGGCCCGCTCGATCTCGCCAGCCTGTCCAGCGCCAAGGGGCTGGCCTATATCACCGCCTACGTCGAGGAGCGCGCCTACCGTGACGCCGGCATCGGCGAGGCCGAGCGCGCGGAATTCGACGGCTTCGGTCTGCCGATCGGCGTGCAGGAACTGCGCGGCTACAAGGCACGCCCGCTGGACGGCATCTGGGCGACGCCGCCCTTCCTGCACAACGGCTCGGTGCCGACACTGTTTCAGCTGCTGTCGCCGGTGGCCGAACGGCAGAAGCAGTTCTGGGTCGGCAGCCGCGAGTACGATCCGCAGCACCTGGGCATTCGCACCGAGCGCTTCGACGGCGGCTTTCTGCTGAATACCGCAATCACCGGCAACAGCAACCGCGGCCATGAATTCCGCGCCGGCTGTCGCGGCAATGGCGTGATCGGCCGGGCATTGGCGCCGCACGAGCGCTGGGCGCTGGTCGAGTACCTCAAGGTGCTCGGCGACCCCCGCTTCGAACCGCGCCTCGAGGAACTGCCGGCGCGCCCCCACAACCCCGGCCCACGCTGCCCCTGAACTGCCCTTCGCACAAGGATCTGCCTCATGCTGACAAGACTCTGGCTCTGGATCGGCCGCCTGCTGGGCCGGCTGCTGCTTGCCATTACCGCCCTGGGCCTGGCCGGCTGGGCGATTGCCGCCGTGCACTTTCACTTCACCCATCGTGGCCCCGTCTCCAGCGAAGAGGCCATCGCGCCGAGCGAAGCGGTCGACACCCAGGCGATCATCGCCGACGCCATCGCCGTGGTGGAACAGCACAGCGAGAATACCCGCGTGCTGCGCGACGCCCATGCCAAGGCCCACGGTTGCGTGCGCGCCGAAGTCAGTGTGCGCGCGGACCTACAGCCCGCACTGCGCCAAGGCGTTTTCAGCGAGCCGGGCAAGACCTGGCAGGCCTGGGTGAGGCTATCCAACGGCAACGCCTACCCGCAGTTCGACCGTATCCGGGACGCCCGCGGCATGGCGATCAAGCTACTCGACGTGCCCGGGGAAAAGCTCACGCGTGACCCGCGCCATGCCGGCGAACAGGACTTCGTGATGTTCAACCACCCGGTGTTCTTCGTCCGTGACGTTGCCGAATATCGCAGCAACTTCGCTGCCCAGGCGCAGGGCAAGAAGGCGCTGGCGTTCTTCCCCAGCATCGATCCGCGCAGCTGGGAGCTGCGCCACCTGTTCATCGCGCTGCAGACCCTGGCGCCGGCACCGGAAAGCCCGGTCGCGACCACTTACAGCTCGGTGGCGCCATACAAGCTCGGCCCGCACAACATCAAGTACCGGGTTATCCCGACGCCGGAAAACTGCCCGACCTACCAACTGCCCGAGCAGAACCGCGACCTGCCGAACTTCCTGCGCAGCGCGCTCTACCAGCAGCTGTCCCTCGACCGCGCACCCGCCTGCTTCGCCCTGCAAGTGCAGCGGCAGAACACCGAGTACTACATGCCCATCGAGGACACCAGCATCGAGTGGGACGAGGACATCGCGCCATTCGAGACGGTCGCCGACATCCGCCTGCCGCCGCAGGACTTCGACAGCCCCGAGCAGAACCTCGCCTGCGACAACCTCAGCTTCAACCCCTGGCATGCACTGCCGGAGCATCGCCCCATCGGCGGCATCAACCGGCTGCGCAAGGCAGTGTACGAGGCGATCAGTAGCTACCGGCTCGAGCGTAACGGCGCACTTTGACGCCACCGTGGTGGTCCATGGATCAGCAGCCGACGCGCGCCGCCTGTTGCCGACCACGGGCCACCCGGTCCTGTCTTGCCGGGCGGAGCCCTGCTAGCATCAATCAGGACTCCATCGCCCGACATAGGCACCCGTTTGCAGAAGATGAGCGTCACCCTGTCCTCGTCTCCCGGTTCGGTGACCCTCGATCAAGGGGCTTCACCATTGCGGGCGCGCATCGTCGGTGACTGGACCCTCGCCCATTACGCGGCGCTGCGCCAAGAGGTGCAGCGGCTCAGGGCGCGGATCGACGAGCGCAGCCAGATCGAGCTGAGCGGGCTCGGTGCGCTGGATACGGCGGGCGCCGGTCTGCTGGTGGAGCTGCTGGGCCGCGAGCGGATCGCCGCCATCGAGGCCTGGGCGCCGCAATTGCCGGCCGAACGCCTGGCGCTGCTGCGCACCGTCGCCACTGCCCTGGATCAACCGGATGCCGCCGAGCCGCCGCGCGGGTATGAATTCGGCGATCTGCTGGCGCATATCGGCCGCACGGTCACCTCGGTATGGAAGCAGCAGCGCGAGCTGCTCGGCTTCACTGGCCTGACCCTGCAGACGCTGCTGCTGACCTTGCCGCGACCGCGGCGCTGGCGGCTGACCTCACTGGCCGTGCATATCGAGCAGACCGGGCTCGACGCGGTGCCGATCGTCGCACTGCTGACCTTCCTGGTCGGCGCGGTGGTGGCCTTTCTTGGCGCGACCGTGCTCGCCGACTTCGGCGCAACCATCTACACCGTCAACCTGGTGGGCTTTTCCTTCCTGCGCGAGTTCGGCGTGCTGCTGGCGGCGATCCTGCTTGCCGGGCGCAGCGCCAGCGCCTTCGCCGCGCAGATCGGCTCGATGAAATCCAATGAAGAGATCGACGCGATCCGCACCCTTGGCCTGAGCCCGATCGAGCTATTGGTACTGCCGCGGGTGCTGGCGATGCTGATCACCCTGCCGATCCTGACCTTCGTCGGCATGCTCAGCGGCATCGCCGGCGGGCTGGTGGTCTGCGTGCTGGCGCTGGACATCTCACCGACCATGTTCTTCACCATCATGGCGCGCGACATTGCCGTCAGCCATTTCCTCGTCGGCCTGGCCAAGGCGCCGGTGTTCGCCTTCGTCATCGCGGTGATCGGCTGCCTGGAGGGCTTCAATGTCAGTGGCAGCGCGCAGTCGGTGGGCGAGCACACCACCTCCAGCGTGGTTCAGGCGATCTTCATGGTGATCCTGCTGGATGCCATCGCCGCGCTGTTCTTCATGGAGATGGGCTGGTGACGAGCAACGACTCGCTGATTCAGGTACGCGGGCTGGTCAATCGTTTTGGCAGCCAGACCGTGCACGAGAATCTCGACCTGGACATCCGCCGTGGCGAGATTCTCGGCGTGGTCGGCGGCTCGGGCACCGGCAAGTCGGTGCTGCTGCGCAGCATCGTCGGCCTGCGCCGGCCCAACGCCGGCAGCGTAACGGTATTTGGCGAGAACCTGCTGGAGCTGTCGGCCGAGCGCCGCTCGCAGGTGGAACGGCGCTTCGGCGTGCTGTTTCAGCGCGGCGCACTGTTCACCTCGCTGAATCTACAGGAAAACGTCGCCCTGCCGCTGATCGAACACGCCGGGCTTGAGCGCCGCGACGCTGAACACCTGGCGCGGCTGAAGCTGGCGCTGGCCGGCCTGCCGGCGGATGCCGCCTGCAAATATCCCGACGAGCTGTCCGGCGGCATGGTCAAGCGCGCCGCCCTGGCCCGGGCGCTGGCGCTCGACCCTGAGGTGCTGTTTCTCGACGAGCCCACCGCCGGCCTCGACCCCATCGGCGCGGCGGCTTTCGACCAGCTGATCCTGACCCTGCGCGACGCGCTGGGCCTCAGCGTGTTTCTGGTGACCCACGATCTGGATACGCTCTATACCATCTGCGACCGGGTCGCCGTGCTGTCGCGCAAGCGCGTGCTGGTGGCCGATCGCCTGGAGGTGGTGGAAGCCACCGACGACGCCTGGATTCGCGACTACTTCCACGGCCCACGTGGCCGGGCGGCGCAACAGGCCGCCCTGGCGGGTCGTTGAAACGTATGCGAGGCAGGCAAGACAAGGCAAAAACAGGCGAGGAAGCGGAGTTTAGTTGCCTAAATGAGCATGACTCGCTTCGCTCGCCCCTTCGGGGCCGCACTGAAGTGCGTTAGCCGCAAGCGGCTTGCCGAGCATGTTTTTAACGCAGTATTGCCAACGCAGGTAGTTTCCAACGACCTGCCAGAGCAGGAGAACTGACATGGAAACCCGTGCCCACCACGTGCTGATCGGCCTGTTCACCGTCTTGGCAGTCGGCGGCGCCCTGCTGTTCGCCCTCTGGCTGGGTAAGTCGAGCATGGATCGCGAATACAACTATTACGAGATCAGCTTCAATCGCGCGGTCAGCGGGCTGTCCAACGGCAGCTCTGTGGAGTACAGCGGCATCAAGGTCGGCGACGTCGAAGCGCTGTGGCTCGAGCCGGACGACCCACGCAAGGTGCGGGCGCGCATCCGCGTGTATTCCGGCACGCCGATCAAGCAGGACACCCGCGCCCGCCTGGCGCTGGCCAACATCACCGGCAGCATGATCATCCAGCTGCACAGCGGCACGCCACAGAGCCCGCCACTGGAGGGCAAGCGCGGCGAGCCGCCACTGATCATCGCCGACCCATCGCCGCTGAGCGCGCTGCTGGAGAACGGCGAAGACCTGATGACCAACATCAACAACCTGCTGCGCAGCGCCAACCTGATGCTCTCCAAAGACAATGCCGGTCGCATCGGCCGCACCCTGGCCAATCTGGAACAGGCGACCAGCGTGCTGGCCGAGCAACGGGGCGATCTGAGCGAAGCGCTGACCCAGCTGGCCCAACTGGGGCAGCGGACCAACACTGCGCTGGAGGAAATCACCCGCCTGACCCAGAACGCCAACGGCCTCATCGACGACGAAGGCAGCCAGCTGCTGAGCACTGCCGGCGAGTCGATGGCGGCACTGGAACGCGCCACCTCGCGGCTGGACGCCCTGCTGGCAGACAACCAGGGCGCGCTGAACAACGGCCTGCAAGGCTTCAGCGATCTGGGCCCGGCGATCAACGAACTGCGCGGCACCCTCGGCGCGCTGCGTCGCGTCACCCAGCGCCTCGAAGACAATCCGAGCGGTTTCCTCCTCGGCCGCGAGAAGATTCAGGAGTTCACCCCATGAGCCGCCTAGCGCTGTTCCGCCCTCTCGCCCTCGCGACGCTGTTCGGCACGCTTTCGGCCTGCACCTTGCTGCCCGACGCCGAACCAATCCGGGTGTTTCTGCTGCCGACCGGCGACGTGCCGGCAAATCAGTCCACTGGCACCTTGCGCCAGGCACTGCGTATTCATACCCCCCACGCAAGCCGCATTCTTGCCGGGCCACGCATCGCCGTGGTGCCAAACGGCAATCAGATCAGCAGCTATCAGGGCGCACGCTGGGGCGATGCGGCACCGACGCTACTGCGCGACCGCTTGGTCGAGCAGTTCAGGCAAGGCGGGCAGGCAGCGGCAGTGAGCAATGAGGAAAGCAACCTGTTCGCCGAGCTGGAGCTGTTCAGCGATCTGAGGGCGTTTCAAAGCGAATACATCGACGGCCGCCCTCATGTGCGGATCCGTCTCGACGCACAGCTCGCCTCGACCACTGACCAGCGGATTCTCGCCAGTCGCCGCTTCGACATTCTCCAGCCCGCCCACAGCCCACAACTGGAAAGCGTCGTCGATGCCTTCGGCCAGGCCAGCGACGAGCTGAGTCAGCAGTTGCAAAGCTGGGTCGTTGCGGTAGCAAAAAGCCATCCCGCGCAGTGAAAACCGGCGAAAAGGTCGATTAAAGACGCTGAACCGCAGTTTTATTGACTCAGGCTAAGCGTAACCTTCAGGGCAATCGCTTAGCATGCGAACTATCGCTTCACGTAAGGAACGCCCATGAAAGCGCCAGCCCAGAAAAATCTTCGACGGGTGCTATTCGCGCTCGTCGCGCTCGTGGTAATCGGCCTGCTGGCATGGTCGGAGTTGCGCACGGATGGCTTGGGCGAGGGCTTTGCCAGCGGCAACGGCCGGATCGAGGCCACCGAGATCGATGTGGCGACCAAGCTCGGTGGGCGCATCCGCGAGATCACCGTCGACGAGGGCGACTTCGTCCAGCCGGGCCAAGTCATCGCGCGCATGGATACCGAAGTGCTCGACGCCCAGCTCAACCAGGCCCGCGCCCAGGTGCGCCAGGCGGAAAACGCCATCCTCACCGCCCAGGCGCTGGTCACCCAGCGCGAGAGCGAGAAGGCCACAGCCGAGGCAGTGGTATTGCAGCGGCGCGCCGAACTGACCGCGGCGCAGAAACGCCACCAGCGCACCGCTACCCTCGTCGGCCGCAACGCCCTGCCGCGCCAGCAGCTGGACGACGACCTCGCCGCCATGCAAAGCGCGCAGGCTGCGCTGGCTGCTTCGCGCTCGCAGGTGCTCTCGGCCGATGCCGGCATCGCCGCTGCCAGGTCCCAGGTCATCGAAGCGCAATCTGCGCTGGAGGCGGCACAGGCCAGCGTGGTTCGGCTGCAGGCGGACATCACGGATAGCGAACTGAAGACCGATCGCGTGGCGCGCGTGCAGTACCGCGTGGCGCAACCGGGCGAGGTACTCGGCGCCGGCGGCAAGCTGCTCAATCTGGTCGACCTGGCCGACGTCTACATGACCTTCTTCCTCCCCGAGCGCCAGGCCGGCCGGGTGGCGATGGGCAGCGAGGTGCGCCTGGTGATCGATGCGGCGCCACAGTACGTGATTCCCGCCAAGGTCACTTATGTCGCCAGCGTCGCGCAGTTCACGCCGAAGACGGTGGAAACCGAGAGCGAGCGCGAGAAGCTGATGTTCCGGGTCAAGGCGCGGATCGATCCGGAACTCCTGAGAAAACACATGGAGCAGGTCAAGACCGGGCTGCCCGGCATGGCTTATCTGAAGCTAGACGCTGACACCGAATGGCCGGCGCACCTGCAGATCAATGTCGGCAAATGAACCAGTCTCCTGACCCGGTCGCCGAGATCAGCGGAGTCAGCCTGCAGTACGGCAAGACCCGCGCGCTGGATGACCTCAGCCTGAGCCTGCCGGAGCGCTGCATGGTCGGCCTGATCGGTCCGGACGGGGTCGGCAAGTCGAGCCTGCTGGCGCTGATCGCCGGTGCGCGCAAGTTGCAGCAGGGCCAAGTGCAGGTGCTCGACGGCGACATGGGCGATGCCGGCCACCGCCGCGCGGTCTGCCCGCGTATCGCCTACATGCCTCAGGGGCTGGGCAAGAACCTCTACCCGACGCTGACGGTGTTCGAGAACCTCGAGTTCTTCGGCCGGCTGTTCGGTCAGGACGCCGAAGAGCGCCATTGGCGCATCGCCGAACTGACCCGCAGCACGGGCCTCGCGCCCTTCGTCGAGCGCCCGGCGGGCAAGCTCTCCGGCGGCATGAAGCAAAAGCTCGGCCTCTGCTGCGCCCTGATCCACGACCCCGACCTGCTGATCCTCGATGAGCCCACCACCGGCGTCGACCCGCTGTCGCGCGCGCAATTCTGGGAGCTGATCGAGCGCATCCGCAGTGAGCGCCCGCAGATGAGCGTATTGGTCGCTACCGCCTACATGGACGAGGCGCAGCGCTTCGACCATCTGGTGGCGATGGACGCCGGCCAGGTGCTGGCCACCGGCACACCGGCCGAGCTCCTGGCGCGCACCGGCAGCGACTCGCTGGAGCAGGCCTTTATCCGCCTCCTGCCGGAAGCCAAGCGCAGCCAGCATCGCGAGCTGGTCATTCCGCCACAGCCGCACAGTGACAGCGTCGCCATCGAGGCTCACGGCCTGACCATGCGTTTCGGCGATTTCGTCGCAGTGGATCAGGTCAATTTCCGCATCTCCCGCGGCGAAATCTTCGGCTTTCTAGGATCCAACGGCTGCGGCAAGACCACCACCATGAAGATGCTCACCGGCCTGCTGCCGGCCAGCGAGGGCGACGCCCTGCTGTTCGGCAAACCGGTGGACCCGCACGACATGCAGACCCGCCAGCGGGTCGGCTACATGTCCCAGGCCTTCTCGCTGTACAGCGAGCTGACCGTGCTGCAGAACCTCGAGCTGCATGCGCGACTGTTCCACCTGCCGGTGGAGCGGCGCGCCACACGCATTCAGGAGATGCTCACCCGCTTCGATCTCACCGGCGATGCCGAAAGCCTGCCCAGCAGCCTGCCGCTGGGCGTGCGCCAGCGCCTGTCGCTGGCCGTGGCGGTGATCCACAACCCGGAAATCCTCATCCTCGACGAGCCTACCTCCGGGGTCGATCCGGTGGCGCGCGATGGCTTCTGGGAGCTGCTGGTGCAGCTGTCCCGCGAGGACGGCGTGACCATCTTCATCTCCACCCACTTCATGAACGAGGCACTGCGCTGCGACCGCATCTCGCTGATGCATGCCGGACGGGTGCTCGATAGCGACACGCCGCAGGCGCTGATGGCCAAGCGCGGCCTGCCGACGCTGGAAGAGACCTTTATCGCGTACCTGGAGGAAGCCGCCGCCGCACATGCCGCCGACCAGCCAGCAGCGCCGCCTGCCGCGACGCGCAACCCGATCCAACCGGCCGGCAACAATGGCCGTCAGGCCCGCTTCAGCCTGCGCCGCCTGCTCAGCTACACCCGTCGGGAGGCCATGGAACTGCGCCGCGACCCGATCCGCGCCACGCTGGCGATGCTCGGCAGCGTGCTGCTGATGTTCATCATGGGCTACGGCGTCAGCTTCGACGTGGAGAACCTGACCTATGCCGTGCTCGACCGCGACCAGACCACCACCAGCCAGCACTACCTGCTGAACATGGCCGGCTCGCGCTACTTCATCGAGCAGGCGCCGCTGGCCAACCATGCCGAGCTGGACCAGCGCATGCGCAGCAACGACATCAGCCTGGCGGTGGAGATTCCGCCGAATTTCGGCCGCGACCTCAAGCGCGGCGCTGTGCCGCAAGTCGCGTTCTGGATCGATGGCGCCATGCCGATGCGCGCCGACACCATCAAGGGCTATGTGCAAGGCATCCACCTCAACTACCTGCAGCAGCTGGCCCGCGAGGCGGGCGTCGACGGGCAACTGGCACCGGCTGACGTGGCCATTCGTTATCGCTACAACCCGGACGTGCAGAGCCTGCCAGCCATGGCACCGGCGATGATCCCGCTGCTCCTGATGATGATCCCGGCGATGCTCACCGCCCTCGGCGTGGTGCGCGAAAAGGAACTGGGCTCGATCACCAATTTCTACGTCACGCCGACCACCCGCCTGGAATTCCTGCTCGGCAAGCAACTGCCCTATATCGCTCTGGGCATGTTCAATTTCGCCACCCTGGCGCTGCTGGCGGTGTTTGTCTTCGGTATTCCGATCAAGGGCAGCATCCTCACCCTCTGCCTTGGCGCGCTGCTCTACGTCACCTGCGCCACCGGCCTGGGCCTGCTGATGTCATCAATCCTCAATAGCCAGATCGCGGCGATCTTCGGCACCACCATCGTCACCCTGCTGCCGGCCATCCAGTTCTCCGGACTGATCCACCCGGTTTCGGCGATGGAGGGCGCCGGCGCCTTCATCGGCAAGCTCTACCCGACCAGCCACTTCCTGATCATCAGCCGCGGGGTATTCTCCAAGGCGCTCGGGCTGGCCGAGCTGTATCCCTATTTCATTCCCATGCTGCTGGCCATTCCGCTGCTGACCCTGCTCAGCGTGGCTGGCTTGCGCAAGCAGGAGAAATGACATGGGCGGCCTGCGACGCAAACTCGGCAACATCTTCCAGCTCGGCCTCAAGGAGCTGCGCAGCCTCTACCGCGACCCGGCGATGCTGGTGCTGATCATCTATTCGTTCACCCTGGCCATCTACGAAGGTGCCACCGCTGTGCCTGAGGCACCGCACCGGGCGAGCATCGCGGTGGTCGACGAGGATCGCTCGCAAGCCTCGCTGCGCATCATCAACGCCTTTCAACTGCCCTATTTCATCGAGCCGAAAGCGATCAGCCTGCAGGAGATGGACAGCGGCATGGACGATGGCCTCTACACCTTCACCCTGAACATTCCGCCGCGCTTCCAGCAGGACCTGCTCGCCGGCCGCCAGCCGACCATCCAGCTCAACATCGATGCCACCCAGGTCAGCCAGGCGTTCACCGGCGCCGGGCATATCCAGCAGATCATCGCCAGCGAGACCGCCGAGTTCGTTCGCCGCTATCGCAGCAGTGACGCGCTGCCCGTCGAGGCGGTGGTGCGCACGGCGTTCAACCCCAACCTCAGCCGGGCCTGGTTCGGCGCGGTGAACGAGGTGATCAACCAGATCACCATGCTGGCGATCATCCTCACCGGTGCGGCGCTGATTCGCGAGCGCGAACACGGCACCATCGAGCACCTGCTGGTGATGCCAGTAACGCCGTTCGAGATCATGGTCGGCAAGGTCTGGGCCATGGGCCTGGTGGTGCTGACCGCCGCCGCGTTCGCCCTGCGCTTCGTCGTCGAGGGCTGGCTGGACATCCCGATCCAGGGCTCGCTTTGGCTGTTCGCCGGCGGCGCGGCGCTGCACCTGTTCGCCGCCACCTCCATGGGCATCTTCTTCGGCACGGTGGCGCGCTCCATGCCGCAGCTGGGCCTGCTGGTGATCCTCACGCTGATCCCGCTGCAGATCCTCTCCGGCGGGGTGACGCCGCGCGAGAGCATGCCCGAGCTGGTGCAGAACATCATGCTGGTGGCGCCGACAACGCATTTCGTCGAACTGGCGCAGGCGATCCTTTTCCGCAGCGCCGGCCCGTCCATCGTCTGGCCACAGCTGCTCGCGCTGGGCGTGATCGGCACGGTGTTCTTTCTTGGCGCGCTATCGCGACTACGGGTGTCGTTGCGCTAGCGGCTACGCTTCCTTCAATACGCCCGCGTCGCCAGGCCAACCGCTCTAGCCCAGAGCTTTATGGCATCACGCCAGCATCCTGTGTTTATGTTGGTAACCACACGGTTACCCAACGCCCCGAAGCGCTCGGGAATTTTTGTATCAGTGGCCGGTCTATCGTGCCGACATGCTAAGAGCCTGACGCTCGACAGCGCGCCAAGGAAGCCCTATCACTATGCGCATTCTCGTTACTGGCGGAGCCGGATTCATCGGCTCCGCACTGATCCGCCATCTCATTCTCGATACCGAGCACAGCGTGCTCAACCTGGACAAACTGACCTATGCCGGCAACCTGGAGTCGCTGGCAGCCGTGGAAGACAACCCGCGCTATCAGTTCATCCAGGCCGACATCGCCGATCGTGAGCGGGTCAGCGAGGCGCTGCTGGAGTTCCAGCCGGACGCCATCATGCATCTGGCCGCCGAGTCCCACGTCGACCGCTCCATCGACGGCCCGGCCGAATTCATCCAGACCAACATCGTCGGCACCTATCAATTGCTCGAGGCCACCCGCGCCTACTGGCAGAGCCTGCCGGTCGAGCGGCGCGAGGCCTTCCGCTTCCACCACATCTCCACCGACGAGGTCTACGGCGACCTGCATGGCGTCGACGACCTGTTCACCGAGACCACACCCTACGCGCCCAGCTCGCCCTACTCGGCCAGCAAGGCCTCGTCGGATCACCTGGTCCGCGCCTGGCAGCGTACCTACGGGCTGCCGGTGCTGATCACCAACTGCTCGAACAACTATGGGCCGTTCCACTTCCCCGAGAAGCTGATCCCGCTGGTGATCCTCAATGCCCTCGATGGCAAGCCGCTGCCGGTCTACGGCGATGGCTCGCAGATCCGCGACTGGCTGTTCGTCGAAGACCACGCCCGCGCGCTGTTCAAGGTGGTCAGCGAAGGCGTGGTCGGAGAGACCTACAACATCGGCGGCCACAACGAGCAGAAGAACATCGAGGTGGTACGCGGTATCTGCGCACTGCTGGAAGAGCTGGCGCCGAACAAGCCCGCCGGCCTCGCCCGTTATGAAGACCTGATCACCTTCGTCAAGGATCGCCCGGGCCACGACCTGCGCTACGCCATCGACGCCAGCAAGATCGAGCGCGAGCTCGGCTGGGTGCCGCAGGAAACCTTCCAGACCGGCCTGCGCAAGACCGTGCAGTGGTACCTGGAAAACCTCGAATGGTGCCGTCGTGTTCAGGACGGCAGCTATCAACGCGAGCGCCTTGGCGCCCTGGAGAACGCATGAAAGGAATCATTCTCGCCGGAGGCTCCGGCACCCGTCTGCACCCCATCACCCTTGGCGTATCCAAGCAGCTCTTGCCGATCTACGACAAGCCGATGGCCTACTACCCGATTTCGGTGCTGATGCTCGCTGGCATCCGCGACATCCTGCTGATTTCCACCCCGCAGGACCTGCCTCAGTACAAGAACCTGCTGGGCGACGGCAGCCAGTTCGGCGTCAACTTCAGCTATGCCGAGCAGCCCTCGCCGGATGGCCTGGCCCAAGCGTTCCTGATCGGTGAAGAGTTCATCGGTGACGATTCGGTGTGCCTGATCCTCGGCGACAACATCTTCCACGGCCAGCACTTCACCGAGAAGCTGCAGCGCGCCGCCGCCCAGCCAAGCGGCGCTACCGTATTCGGCTACTGGGTCAAGGACCCGGAGCGCTTCGGCGTGATCGACTTCGATGAGAGCGGCAAAGCGCTGTCCATCGAGGAAAAGCCGAAGAAGCCGAAGTCCAGCTACGCGGTGACCGGCCTGTACTTCTACGACAACGACGTCATCGAGATCGCCAAGTCGATCAAGCCCTCGCCACGCGGCGAGCTGGAGATAACCGACGTCAACATGGCCTACCTCGAACGTGGCGATCTCAACGTCGAGCGCTTCGGCCGTGGCTTCGCCTGGCTCGACACCGGTACCCACGACAGCCTGCTGGAAGCCTCGCAGTATGTGCAGACCATCGAGCATCGCCAGGGTCTGAAGGTCGCCTGTCTGGAAGAGATCGCCTACCAGAACAAGTGGATCGATCGCGAGCAGCTGCTGCGCCGCGCCGACGCTCTGGGCAAGACCGGCTACGGCCAGTACTTGTTCAAACTGGCGGGTGATGACGCATGAAGGTCGTCGAAACCAGCATTCCCGACGTACTGATCATCGAGCCCAAGGTCTTCGGCGACGAACGCGGTTTCTTCTACGAGAGCTTCAACGCGGCCGCTTTCGAAGCGGCCACGGGGCTCAAGCGCCAGTTCGTCCAGGACAACCACTCCAAGTCCCAGCGCGGCGTGCTGCGCGGTCTGCACTACCAGATCCAGCAGCCGCAGGGGAAACTGGTGCGCGTGGTGGCCGGCGAGGTGTTCGACGTCGCAGTCGATCTGCGCAAGAGCTCACCGAGCTTCGGTCGCTGGTTCGGCACTCACCTGAGTGCGCAGAACCAACACCAGCTGTGGATCCCCGAAGGTTTCGCGCATGGCTTCGTGGTGCTCAGCGAAACTGCCGAGTTCCTCTACAAGACTACCGACTACTACGCGCCGGAGCACGAGCGCAGCCTGTTGTGGAACGATCCGGAGCTCGGCATCGAATGGCCGTTCGACGAACCGCCACAACTGTCCGCGAAGGACCAGGCTGGCAAGCGCCTCAGCGATGCGGAGCTGTTTCCATGAAAATCCTGATCACCGGCAGCAAGGGGCAACTCGCCCGTGAGCTGCAGTTGGAGCTGGCGGGCGCCGGCAAGCTGCTGGCGCTTGGGCACAACGCACTGGACCTGTCCGACTCGGATCAGGTTCGCGAACAAGTACGCCTGTTGCGGCCGGATCTGATCATCAATGCGGCGGCCTACACCGCCGTCGATCCGGCGGAAAGCCACCGTGAACTGGCCTTCGCGGTCAACGCACGCGGTCCACAGGTGCTCGCCGAAGAGGCTGCACGTCTTGGCGTGCCGCTGATCCACTATTCCACCGACTATGTGTTCGACGGTCGCAAGGCCGAACCCTACTGCGAAGCGGACGTACCGCAACCGCTTAGCGTCTACGGCGCGAGCAAGCTGGCCGGCGAACAAGCGATTCAGGCGGTCGGCGGCGAATACCTGATCCTGCGTACCAGCTGGGTTTACTCGCAGCACGGCAAGAACTTCCTGCTGACCATGCAGCGCCTGCTGCAGGAGCGCGATGCGCTGTCAGTGGTCAGCGACGAGATCGGCGCGCCGACCTGGGCCGCCACCATCGCCCGCACCACGGCAGAAATGGTACGCAAGCGAAGTGCAGGCGAAGCGGGCCCCAGCGGTCTGTATCACCTCACCGCCAGCGGCGAGACCTCCTGGTACGGCTTCGCCTGCAGCATTGCCGAGCAGCTTCGCCAGCAGGGCCGCCTGCGCGCCGAGATCACGCCGATCCTGTCCAAGGACTACCCGACCGCCGCCCAGCGTCCGCTCAATTCCCGCCTGAACTGCGCACGCCTGCAACAGGACTGGGGCATCCGCCTGCCGGACTGGGAAACCGCGCTGCACGAATGTATTGCCCAATCCCGGCACTTCGATGCGGCGAACGCGCCCCAGACCGCTGCAGCCGGTCGCTGAGGCAACAGCGGCTAGGCCTCACGGCTGCCTCTGCCACTCTGCTCCGATCCGGCCAGCTCGATAAGCGACGCTGAACGCCGGCACGCTCTGCGTGCATAATGCGCCCGACATCCAGGCGCCCACGCATGACTGCACTGCATCCACCCCGCCGCCCTCGCTGGCGCAACCTCGCCCTGCTGGCCTTGCTGCTTGCGCCTCTGCTCTGGCCGCTGCAGCAGCTCGCCGAGCGCTACTACCGCAACGAGCTGACCGAGCAGAATCGTCAGACCCTCGACCTCTACGTCGCCAACCTGCTCGGCACGCTGAACCGCTACGAGGTGCTGCCGCGCATCCTCGGCGACCTGCCGGCTTTGCGCGCCGTCCTGCAGCAGGCCGAAGCGCCGGCCGTGCGGGACAATGCCAATCGCCTGCTCAAACGCCTGCGCAACCAGACCGGGGCCGACGTGATCTATCTGATGAACACGGACGGCAATACCCTGGCGGCCTCCAACTGGGACGAGGAAGACAGCTTCGTCGACCGCAACTTCGCCTTCCGCCCCTATTTCCGCCAGGCCATGGAAGGTCGCCTGGGGCGTTTCTTCGGCCTAGGCACCACCTCCGGCAAGCGCGGTTACTACTTCGGCGCCGCCGTGCGCGACGAGCGCGGCATCCTCGGCGTGCTGGTGGTCAAGGTCGACCTCGACCATACCGAGACGCTCTGGGGCAACACCCCGGAGCAGCTGCTGGTGACCGACAACTTCGGCGTGGTGATTCTCACCTCGCGCCCGGAATGGCGTTTCCGCGCGACCCGCGGGCTGGGCGTCGACGAGCGCGAACAGATCGCCTTCGATCAGCCCTATCCGACCCTGTATCCGCAGGACCTGACGCTGGACATCGATGCCTGGCTGATCCAGAGTCGTGAGCTCAAGGAAACCGGCTGGACAGTGCGCATCCTTGCTCCGATCAACCTGATCGAGCGACCGGTGCGCACCGTGGTCGCCATCGGCGCTGCCACACTGCTGGCGCTGCTGCTCTGGATCGGCCTGCTGATGCAGCGCCGCCGGCACTTCATCGAACGCCTGGCGCTGGACACCCAGGCGCGCCAGCAGCTCGAACAGCGCGTGCTGGAACGCACGCGCGACCTGGAAGCACTGAACAGCCGGCTCAAGGTCGAGGTACTGGAGCGCGAGCAGGCCCAGCAGGAGCTAGTGCGCGCCCAGGACGAACTGCTGCAGGCCGGCAAGCTGTCGGCGCTGGGCACCATGTCGGCAAGCATCAGCCACGAACTCAACCAGCCGCTGGCGGCGATCCGCAGCTACGCCGACAACGCCGGGGTGCTGCTCGACCAGCAGCGCAACGCCGAAGCCCGCGACAACCTGCGGCTGATCAGTGAACTGACCGCGCGCATGGCGTCGATCATCGCCCACCTGCGCGCCTTCGCCCGTCGCGACCAGCACGCGCCGGAGCGGGTCGCGCTGCAGCCGGCGCTGGACGACGCCCTGGCCCTGCTCGCCAAGCGCCGCCAGGCCATGGGCGTAGAGCTGATCCGCGACCTGCCGGAGGCCACCCTGTGGGTGCAGGCCGGCGAGACGCGGCTGCGGCAGATCCTCGCCAACCTGCTGGCCAACGCCCTCGATGCGCTGGCCGAGCGGCCGCAGCCGCGACGCATCTGGCTGCGTGCGGAACAGCAGGGTGACGGTGTGTTGCTCAGCCTGCGCGACAACGGCCCCGGCTTCAGCGAGGAAGCGCTGCAGCGGGCCCGCGAGCCGTTCTTCACCACCAAGACCAGCGCGCAGGGGCTGGGCCTCGGCCTGGCGATCTGCGATACCCTCACCCGCGCTCTGGGCGGCGAGCTGCGCATGAGCAACCATCCCGAGGGTGGTGCGCAGCTCGGCCTGTTTCTGCGTTGCGCCGAGCCTGGCGTCGCCTTCCCCACCGAGGACCATTTTCAATGAGCAGTGACCAGCCGATCAGCGCCCAGGCGCAGGTGTTGCTGATCGACGACGATCCGCACCTGCGTCAGGCCTTGAGCCAGACCCTCGACCTGGCCGGCCTCAAGGTCGTCAGCCTGGGCGATGCCCGCGACCTGGCCGCACGTCTGCCGGCGGACTGGCCGGGCGTGGTGGTCAGCGACATTCGCATGCCCGGCATCGATGGTCTGGAGCTGCTGCAGCAGCTGCGCACGCGCGACAGCGAAATGCCGGTAATCCTCATCACCGGTCACGGCGACATCCAGCTGGCGGTGCAGGCGATGCGCGCCGGTGCCTACGATTTCCTGGAAAAGCCCTTCCCCAGCGAGGCGCTGCTGGACAGCGTGCGTCGTGCCCTGGCGCTGCGCCAACTGGTGCTGGACAACCGCTCCCTGCGCCTGGCCCTGGCCGACCGGCAACAGCTCTCGGCGCGCCTGCTCGGACAATCCCAGGCCATGCTGCGCCTGCGCGAACAGATCGGCGCGCTGGCCGGGACCCAGGCCGATGTGCTGATCCTCGGCGAAACCGGCGCCGGCAAGGAGGTGGTCGCCCGGGCGCTGCACGACCTGTCCAGCCGGCGCAACGGCCCCTTCGTGGCGATCAACGCCGGCGCCCTGGCCGAATCGGTGGTGGAAAGCGAACTGTTCGGCCACGAGCCGGGCGCCTTCACCGGCGCGCAGAAACGCCGGATCGGCAAGTTCGAATTCGCCAATGGCGGCACGCTGTTCCTCGACGAGATCGAGAGCATGAGCCTGGATGTGCAGGTCAAGCTGCTGCGCCTGCTGCAGGAACGGGTGGTCGAACGGCTCGGCGGCAACCAGTCGATCGCGCTGGATATCCGGGTCATCGCCGCGACCAAGGAGGACCTGCGGGTGGCCGCGGATCAGGGCCGGTTCCGCGCCGACCTGTATTACCGCCTCAACGTCGCGCCGCTGCGGATTCCGTCGCTGCGCGAGCGCAACGAGGACATTCTGCTGTTGTTCCAGCATTTCGCCGAAGCCGCCGCCCAGCGCCATGGCCTGCCGATCCGCGAGCTGCAGCCGGAACAACGCGCTGCACTGCTACGTCACACGTGGCTGGGCAACGTGCGCGAGCTGCAGAACACCGCCGAGCGCTTCGCCCTGGGCCTTGGCCTGGGGCTCGACCAGTCGGCCGGCGAGCCGGCTGCCGGGATAGCCGACGGTGGCAACCTGAGCGAGCAGGTGGAGGCATTCGAGCGCGCACTGATCGCCGCCGAACTGAATCGCCCGCATGGCTCGCTGCGCAGCGTCGCCGAAGCGTTGGGCCTGCCGCGCAAGACGCTGCACGACAAGCTGCGCAAGCATGGGCTGAGTTTCACCGATGCTGGCGGAAGCTCGCCCGATGACAACGACTAGATGGCGGAAACCCGCCATCCCCGATGCTGATCAGGGCCGAGCTCGGCGGGACCGACCACGGCACGCGCGCGGTCCGCACCAGTACCGGCAATCCCGCGCAAAGGTGCGACCTAGACGCCCTTGTTGGCAATTGGCCATTCAAACCTTCATCTATTGCTGGGTAAACTCGCTGCCCTCAGGCGGCTCTGCCAGCTCTTGGCACAGGCATTGCTCCTGAAACTCAATGAACCGGACGGAACGAGTCGCGATAGAGCATCGCACCCGGGCTTCAGCGCCTAGACTTGTCCAGCTGGTTACTGCCGGGATGCCGTGTGGCCTCCCACCCACAACAAGAGGAAACATCAATGTTCAAACTGACTGCCAAGGCGCTGGCATGCGCCCTGTCGCTGAGCATCGCCGGTCTGGCCCACGCGGCTGACCCGATCACCATCAAGTTCTCGCACGTGGTCGCCGAAAACACGCCGAAAGGCCAGGGCGCCCTGATGTTCAAGAAACTGGTGGAAGAGCGTCTGCCGGGCAAGGTCGAGGTGCAGGTTTACCCGAACTCCTCGCTGTTCGGTGATGGCAAGGAAATGGAAGCCCTGCTGCTGGGCGACGTTCAGCTGATCGCCCCGTCGCTGGCCAAGTTCGAACACTACTCCAAGGGCGTTCAGGTCTATGACCTGCCGTTCCTGTTCGATGACATCGCGGCAGTCGACCGCTTCCAGAAGAGCGAGGCCGGCCAGAGCCTGCTGCGTTCCATGGAAGACAAGAACATCACCGGCCTGGGCTACTGGCACAACGGCATGAAGCAGCTGTCGGCCAACAAGGAACTGCGTGAGCCGAAGGACGCACGCGGCCTGAAGTTCCGCGTACAGGCGTCTGCCGTGCTGGACGAGCAGTTCAAGGCGCTGCGTGCCAACCCGCGCAAGATGAGCTTCGCCGAGGTGTACCAGGGCCTGCAGACGGGCGTGGTCAACGGTGCCGAGAACCCCTACTCGAACATCTACTCGCAGAAGATGCACGAAGTGCAGAAGCACATCACCGAGTCCGACCATGGACTGCTGGACTACATGCTGATCACCAACACCAAGTTCTGGAACGGCCTGCCTGCCGATGTACGTGGCGAGCTGGAAAAGATCGTGGAAGAAGTCACTGTTGAAGTGAACAAGCAGGCCGACGCCCTGAACCAGAAGGCTAAGGCTGACATCCTCGCCGCCGGCACTACCGAAATCCTCGAGCTGACGCCGGAAGAGCGCGCCAAGTGGCGCGAAGCCATGAAGCCGGTGTGGAAGAAGTTCGAAGGCGAAATCGGTGCTGACCTGATCAAGGCCGCCGAAGCTGCCAACCAGGCTAAATAAGCCTTGCCGGGGGGCGGACACCCCGCCCCTTTGCTGCACCACCCAGCGATACCCGACAGCTCAGTGAAAAAACAAAGCAGCTAGCGAAGACGAAGCCCGCACCAAGGGCAGACAGGTCAGGCCAAGGCGATCCCGGGCCCAGCCGCTTCGATGGCGACAACAAGAGTTTTTCATTGCTCTGTCTCCCAGCCTGCCCCGGCTGGTTCACGGCGCACCTCCGTGCTGCCTTCGATACAACAAGCAGTCCATCGGGAGATGTCATCCATGAACGCCCTCTGGCGCGTCTGGGACCACTTCGAGGAAGGTTTCATCGCCTTTCTGTTGGCCGCCATGACACTGGTGACCTTCGTCTACGTGATCCTCAACAACCTCTACACACTTTTCTACGACCTGGGCGACCGGTTCGAGGGAAGCGCCGACTTCTGGTTCGCCATCGGTGACTTCATCATCGGCCTGGCCCAGTCCATGACCTGGAGCACCGCGCTGACCAAGGCGCTGTTCGCCTGGCTGATCTTCTCCGGCCTCGCCTATGGCGTGCGCACCGCCGGCCACATCGGCGTCGATGCACTGGTGAAGCTGGCGCCGCGACACATCCAGCGCGTCATCGGCATCATCGCCTGCCTGCTCTGCCTGGGTTACGCCGGTCTGCTGACCGTGGCCAGCTTCGAGTGGATCCAGGCGCTGTTCGTTGCCAACATCGGCGCGGAAGACCTAGGCCATGTCGGCGTCAAGCAGTGGCACATCGGCATGATCGTGCCGTTCGGCTTCGCCATGGTGTTCATCCGTTTCGCCGAAATCTTCGTGCGTATCCTGCGCAACGAGCAGACCGGCCTCGGCCTCGCTGATGAAGCGGCCGATGCGCTCAAGCACGGCGAAGAGGAGCCCAAGTAATGACCATCCTGTTCCTGTTCGTCGCCCTCTTCGTGCTGATGTTCATCGGCGTGCCGGTGGCCGTATCCCTCGGTCTGGCCGGTTCGCTGACCATCATGATCTTCAGCCAGGACTCGGTGCGCTCGCTGGCGATCAAGCTGTTCGAGACCTCCGAGCACTACACCCTGCTGGCGATCCCGTTCTTCCTCCTGGCCGGCGCCTTCATGACCACCGGCGGCGTGGCGCGTCGCCTGATCGACTTCGCCAACGCCTGTGTCGGCCACATCCGTGGCGGCCTGGCGATCGGTGCGGTGCTGGCGTGCATGCTCTTCGCAGCGCTGTCCGGCTCGTCGCCAGCCACCGTGGCCGCGGTGGGTTCCATCGCCATCGCCGGCATGGTGCGCTCCGGTTATCCGCAGGCCTTCGGCGCTGGCATCGTCTGTAACGCTGGTACCCTGGGCATCCTGATCCCGCCGTCGGTGGTCATGGTGGTCTACGCCGCGGCTACCGAGACCTCGGTCGGCAAGCTGTTCATGGCCGGTGTCGTTCCGGGCATCATGCTCGGTCTGGCGCTGATGGTGGCGATCTACATCATCGCGGTGAAGAAGAACCTGCCGGCACTGCCGCGCGCCAGCTTCCGCGAGTGGCTGTCCGCCGCGCGCAAGGCGGTCTGGGGCCTGCTGCTGATGGTGATCATCCTCGGCGGCATCTACTCGGGCATGTTCACGCCCACCGAAGCGGCAGCGGTCGCGGCGGTGTATTCGGCCTTCGTGGCGATCTTCGTCTACAAGGACCTCAAGCTGCGCGAATGCCCGAAGGTACTGCTGGAGTCGGGCAAGCTGAGCATCATGCTGATGTTCATCATCGCCAACGCCATGCTCTTCGCCCACGTGCTGACCACCGAGCAGATTCCGCAGGCGATCACTGCCTGGGTCATCGAGGCAGGTCTGCAGCCGTGGATGTTCCTGCTGGTGGTGAACATCGTGCTGCTGGTGGCCGGCGCCTTCATGGAGCCGTCGGCGATCATCCTGATCCTGGCGCCGATCCTGTTCCCGATTGCCATACAGCTGGGCATCGACCCGATCCACCTTGGCATCATCATGGTGGTGAACATGGAGATCGGATTGATAACGCCACCGGTGGGGTTGAACCTGTTCGTCGCCTCCGCGGTGACGGGCATGCCGGTGACCCAGGTGATCCGCGCAGTGCTGCCATGGCTGGCACTGATGCTGAGCTTCCTGGTGATCATCACCTACGTGCCGTCGATTTCCCTGGCGCTGCCGAACATGCTGGGCATGTAGCCCGAAACACTTACTTTCCTTTAGCCCGGCCTGTGCCGGGCTTTTTTTCGTCTGCGCAAATGTCGATGTGGGCTCGTCAGAGCGCCAGCACATCGGCCGGCCGCCGACGGAACCAGCCGGTCAGCGACAGACGGTCGGCCTGGGTGACCAGCACTTCGTGGGGGAAATCGCCGGAGAGAAAGACCACCAGATTGCCGGCCAGCGGTGGCACGTCCAGATGCGATCCATCAGGCATGTGCATGCGCAGCTCACCGGCATGGCCGGGCTGCCAGTCCGGATTCAGATAGAGCACGGCGGTCACCGAGCGGCTGTCGTCATCGCGAAAGCGGTCCAGGTGCGTCTGATAGAAGGCGCCCGGCGGGTAGAAGGCGAAATGGCACTCGAACTCTTCCAGCCCGAGGAACAACTCGCGGTTAAGCTGCTGGCGCAAGCCGTCCATGAGTTCGAGGTAGTCGTCGCAGACTGCAGACTGGCCCGGTTCGAGCCACTGAATATGGTCGCTGCGAATGCCTTCGCGCACCGCCTGCGCCTCGCCGCGGCCGACCCCTGCCGGTGCCAGCGCACCCTCGGCTTCCCGCCTGCGGCACTCGTCGGCCAGCTTGTGGGTCACATCACTGGGAAGGAAAGAACTCTGCACCGACCAGCCGCGCTCGGCCAGGTCGTCGATGATCGAAGAGAACGGCAAGGAAGTGACTCCGAAGGGATACCGCAGGAGTCTAGGGTCTGTTGAGACTCCGCTACAAGCTGCGTCGCTGCGCCAAATGGCAGCAGTAACCGTGCGCCTCGACAAGCACGCGTCGACGCACGGAAAATGAACCGCCCGCCAGACAGGAGCTTCCATGCGCGCCCTCTTGACCTGTGTACTGCTGACCTTGAGCTTCAGCAGCTTCGCCGACACCTATCAGGAACTCTACGAAACCGCCGGCTGGACCGAACAGCGCGCCAATTTCGGCGATGCCCTGACCGCGGCCCAGCAACGCTACAAGGACACCCTGCCACCGGCGGTATTCCAGGCACTGGTGACCAACAGCAACCGCCGCTTCGCCGCCCATGCCATCGACCAGCGCGCACAGCAGGCATTGCGCGGCAACCTGGCCGAGCCGCAGCCGGCGCTGGAATTCTTCCAGTCGACCCTGGGACGCAAGATCGTCTCGGCCGAAGTGCTCGCCGCACGGCGCGAACAGCTGGCCAAGCACGCCGCCGGCCTGCCGCGGGTGCAAGCCGGCAGCAACCGACAACTGCTGATCCGCCACCTGGCCCAGGCGCTGCCAGCCAGCGAAGCGGGCGCGGAAGTCAGCCTGGCACTGGCCGGCGTCGCCGCCGACAGTCTCAGCCAGATGATTCCCGGCCTGCTCGGTGGCAATCAGGCGCAGAGCCTGCTGAGCAGCCAGCGCCAACGCATGATCGAGCAGATAGAGGCCGATCTCGACAACACGCTGCTGTACGTCTATCGCGACCTGTCCGATGCCGAACTGGAGGAATATGTGACATTCGCCCAGTCGGACGAAGGCAAGGCCTATTACCAGGCCGCGCTGCAGGCGCTACGCGCCGGCCTGGCGGTGGGCATGAGCGGCGCCGAGCTGGAGCCGCAGCAGGGCATCTGATCCCGCTATCTGAGGCGCTCGCGCAGGAAGTCGAAGTACGCCTGGCGCAATTCCTCGCGCTCGTTCACCAGATGGTGGCGCGCCTCGGGCAGTCGCAGCACCTCAGCACTTGGGAACTTGCGCTGCAGAATCGGCAGGTTGTACTGCCAATCCACGGTCATGTCCGCCTCGCCCTGAATGATCAACGGCGCGTGCCTGCTGTCAGCCGCACCCTCGATACGGGGAATCCAGCGTGACAGGGCCCCGACCCAGGCCGTGGGCAGGATATCCGGTTGCAGCGGGTCCTGGCTCTGGACGAACTCGAGGAAGGCCGGGTCGCCGGAGTTCTCGCTGAACGTTCGTGGGATCTGCTGAACGAAGCGCCGCAGCAACTCGTAGCTGATGCGCGAGCGCAGCCAGGCGCGCGGGCGAACCAACGGCGCCAGCAGGATGGTGCGCCCCAGGTCGGGGTTTTCGGCCTGATGCAACAGGTGATCCAATGCGATGGCACCGCCGGTACTCTGGCCAAGTAGGTGCCAGGGACGCGGCAGATTGAGCTGGCGTGCCTGTTCGAACAGACCGCTCAGCACCGCCTGGTATTCGGCAAACTCGTTGATGCTCGCCCGGGGGCCGCTGGACAGCCCATGGCCCGGCAGGTCGCATGCGAGCACGGCGAACCCCATCTCCAGTCCCCAGTCGACCACATGGCGATACAGGCCCATGTGGTCGTAGTAGCCGTGCAGAATCAGCAGGCTGGCGTGCGGCTGCTCGGGCCACCAGGCCTGGGCGACAACATCGTAGTCGTGCACGCGAAAGCGTCCCAGGCGGCGCTGGACCTGCGTGCGATGCGGCAGATCGAGCCCGTAATAGCTCTGGTAATGGAGAGTTTCGGCGCTTGCGACGACCGCCTCGGACAGTGCGGGCAGGCTGTTACGCAGGCGCTCGGGATCGATACGCGAGGGCATGGAAATTCTTCGATTGCGTTGATCTGGGATATTCAGCTCTGCGCCGCCCCATGGCAAGCTTGCGCACCCACATCGGAGCCCGCCATGAGCGCTCGTCGCAAATACCTGATCGCCGCACTGATCGCCCTGCTCTGGGGCGGCGCCATGCTGGCTGCGTTCTGGTGGTTCGAGGCGCGCTACCTGCGCACCTTCGACGGCGAGCGCGCCGAGCTGTTCTCCGGCGACGCCCTTCGCCTGCCGGCCGAGCTGCAGGGTCCGGGACCAGTGCGCTTCGTGCATTTCTGGGACCCGGGATGCCCGTGCAACGTCGGCAATCAGCAGCACCTGGAAGAACTGCTCAAGCGCTTTGCCGGACAACCCGTGGACTTCTACGAAGTACGCAAGCCGGGCAGCAAGGGCCGCTTGCCGCAGCCGCTGGCAGCGCTGAAACCGCTGAGTGCCCCGCCCGGCTCCGAGCAACTACCGGCCAGCCCCGCTGTCGGCATCTGGGATCAAAGCGGGGAGCTGGTCTATATCGGCCCCTACAGCGAAGGTGCGGTGTGCAGTTCGGACAACAGCTTCGTCGAGCCTATCCTTGATGCCGTGCTGGCCGGGCGCAAGGTGCGCGCCACCCATTCGCTGGCGGTGGCCTGTTTCTGCGACTGGCAGCAGTAGCGCCCTTGCGACAGGTAAACTTGATCGCGATCAAATGATAATTATTATCACCTAAACGAGAATTGCTCCCATCCAAGTCGGCATCACCGCCGACGAATTATCCGGGAGCCGTTCGATGATACTCCGCCTTCACCCACTCGCCCTGGCCTGCCTGGCCGTCAGCAGCGCGTCCGCCTTCGCCGCTCCGCTGGAGCTGCAGGAAACCGTCGTCACCGCCAAGGGCTACGAGGCCGCAACGCAAGACATCCCGCAAGCCATCGAGGTGCTGCAGGCTCAGCCAGCCGAAACGGCAGCGCCGGCCGGCAGCCTGTTCCGTGGCAAGCCAGGCCTGGCCGTGCACAGCGATGGCGCCTGGGGCCAGAACCCGGTCCTGCGTGGCATGAAGAAGGAAAGCGTGGTGCTGATGGTCGACGGCGTGCGGGTCAATTCCGGCCAGCCGCAAGGCTCGCTGGCATCCATGCTCGATCTCGGTCTGCTGGAACGCGCCGAGGTGGTCAAGGGTCCGGGCTCGGTGCTGTACGGCAGCGGCGCCATGGGCGGGGTGGTCAACCTGATCACGCCACAACCACGCTTCACCGAACAGGACGAACGCAGCGGACATTTCTCCACCAGCGCCAGCAGCGTCGACAAGGGCTTCACCGGCGCTACGCTGCTGCGCGACTCCAGCAGCGATCATGCGCTGGTGCTGGGCGTTGCCGGGCGCAAGGTCAACGACTACAAAAGCCCCAACGGTACCGAAGAGAACACCGGCTACAGCTCCGATACCCTGCTGTTCAAGTACAAGCACCGGCTGGCCGAAGATGTCAGCGTCAACCTGAACGTCCAGCGCCACACCGACCGCGACGTCTGGTACCCGGGCTCGGCGCGTACCGGCGGGCAGCCGGGCGGCGCCGGCATCCCGGTACCACTCGGCACCGCGACCATCCATTCGCCGGAACAGCAGCGCGAGCTGTTCCAGATCGGCCTGGAGAACGGCCTCGGTGAAGGCACCCTGACCACCGAGCTCTATCGTCAGGAGGTCTACCGGGAGATCCGTGCCTACTCCGAGCGCCTCGACCGCGACTATGTACGCAACGACGTCAGCTTCATCACCCACGGGCTGCGCTCGAGCTGGGTAGTACCAGTAGCCGATCACCTGCTGACGGTGGGCGTCGACGGCTGGAAGATGACTGGCGATCCGGAGCGCTACGTGGATGGCCCGCCGACCTTCAACAACAACCAGCGCAACGACCCCTTCAAGGATGCCGAGATCGAGTCCTACGGACTGTTCGTGCAGGACGAATTCGACCTCGGCCAGACGCGCCTCACCGCCGGCGCCCGCTACGACCGCATCAGCGCCGACGCCCGCGCCAAGGGCAACGGTCCTTCATTTACAACCAGCGGCCTGGACAGCACCGACCACAACCTGTCGTGGTCGCTGGGCGCGCTGCATCCGCTGACTGACACCCTGAACCTCTACGCCAACGTCGGCCAGGCCTACCGCGCCGCCGACATGCGCGAGCGCTACGACGATGCGCCGCGCGGCGACGGCTACTTCCACGTCGGCAACCCGCTGCTGGACCCGGAGCGCTCCACCAGTTTCGAGCTCGGCCTCAAGGGTAACGATGGCGATTTCACCTATCAGCTGGCGGCCTTCCACACCCGCATCGACGATTACATTGCCGGCCGCGTGACCGGCACAAACGCCACGAACGGGCTGCCGATCAAGCGCACCGAGAACCTCGACAAAGTGGTGATCTACGGCCTCGAAGGCAGCGCCAGCAAGGGTGTCGGCGCCTTCGTGGTGGACGGCAGCTTCACATGGCTGCGCGGCGAGAACAAACAGGACGACGAACCACTGCACCAGATGCCGGCCCACGAGTTGACCCTGGGCATCGGCCAGCCAGCCGAGCGCGGCCTCTACTGGCATGCGCAGCTGCGTGCCGTCGCGGAGCAGGATCGTGTAGCGACCGAGTTCACCCGCGGTGGCGAGGACCGTACCGCAGGCTTCGTTACCGCCGATGCCAGCCTTGGCTGGGGCTTCGGCAGGATCGGTGTACTGCAGACCGCCAACCTCGATGCGCGCCTGAGCAACCTGTTCGACAAGGCCTACCACGAGCATCTGGCTGACGGCATCAGCGGCAACGAGCTGGAAGCACCCGGGCGCGGCATCACCGTCGCGCTGAGCGGGAGCTTCTGATGCTGCGCCATCTGCTGATGGTCATTCTGCTGGCGGCTGGAGCACCAGCGCTGGCGGACAAGCTGCCGCGCCTGGTCCTGGCCGGCCCTTCCTCGTCGGTATCGAACCCGCTGATCCACATGGTCGAATCCGGCGCACTGGACGACCTGGCGGACAAGGTGGAATTCGTCAGCTGGCGCGATCCCGACCAGCTGCGCCTGCTGGCGCTTAACCAGCAGGCGGACGTGCTGGCCATGCCGGTCAACGTCGCCGCCAACCTGTACAACCGCGGCGCCAAGCTGCGCATGCTCAACGTTTCGACCTGGGGCTTGCTCTGGCTGGTATCCCGCGAGCAGGGCCTGAGCACCCTCGACGACCTGCGCGGCAAGGAAATCGCCATGCCGTTCCGCGGCGACATGCCGGACATCCTATTCGGCCTGCTGGCCGAGCGTACCGGCATCGATGTGCGCAAGGACCTGCGTTTGCGCTACGTCGCCACCCCGATCGACGCCATGCAGCTGCTGCTGATGCGTCGTACCGACCATGCCCTGCTGGCCGAGCCGGCCATCTCCATGGCCCTGCGCAAGGCCAGCGAAGGGCCGCTGGGGCTGGTTGCGCCGGATCTGTATCGCAGTGTCGACCTGCAACAGGAGTGGGGCCGCCTGCTGCAACGCGAAGCACGCATCCCGCAGGCGGGCATCGCGCTGATGGCCAGCGTGAAGGACCAGCCGCAGATCGCCGCACGGATCGCCCAGGCCTACGCCGACTCGCTGCAATGGTGCAGCGCCAACGCCGAACGCTGCGGGCAGCTGGTCGCCAAGCATCTGCCGATGCTCAGCGCCGAAGCGGTAACCGACTCATTGGCCGTGGCGCAGATGGACGCCGTGCCCGCCGCCGAGGCGCGGGCGGAAGTCGAGTATCTGTTCGAACTGCTGCTGAAGAAGAATCCGGCGCTGATCGGCGGCAAGCTGCCGGCCGATGACTTCTACTCGCCGGTCAGCGCTCAGCCATGAGCCTCCTGCGCAGCTGGCTGGCGGGCCTGCCCGGCTATCTGTGGAGCGGCTGGGGCGCTCTGGCCAGCCTGTTTCTGCTGCTGGCGGGCTGGGAGGCAGTGGCCAGTTACTATGGCGCACTGGTGCTGCCGGCGCCTCTGGAGACCTTTGCCCGACTGCTTCAGCTGATCGATGAAGGTGCCGCCTGGCCGGAGCTGCTGGCCACCAGTCGCCGGGCGCTGCTCGGCTTCGCTCTTTCCGTAGTGGTCGGCAGCGTGCTCGGGCTCGCCGCCGGTGTCTCCATGACCGCCTCGATGATGGCGCGGCCGCTGGTCACCGTGCTCATGGGCATGCCGCCAATCGCCTGGCTGGTACTGGCGATGCTCTGGTTCGGCGCCAGCGACGGCACCCCGGTGTTCACCGTGTTTATCGCCAGCTTTCCGCTGGTGTTCGTCGGTGCGTTGCAAGGCACACGCACGCTGGACAACCAGCTCAAGGACCTGGCCCTGGCATTTCGCCTGCCGCGGCGGATGCTGTTGCTCGATGTCTATCTGCCGCACGTCGTCTCCTATCTGTTTCCGGCCTGGATCACCGCGCTCGCCATGGCCTGGAAGATCGTGGTGATGGCCGAACTGCTGGCCACCCAGGACGGCGTCGGCGCCGCGCTGGCGGTATCACGCTCGCACCTGGATACCAGCGCGACCATGGCCTGGATCACCGCGGTGGTCGGTCTGCTGCTGGCGGTGGAGTACCTGCTGCTGGAACCGATCAAGCGCGAAGTCGAGCGCTGGCGCGAGGTGTCTTCATGACGCAATTGCACATCCACGGCCTGGCCCACGCCTTCGGTCGCGACGAGATATTCAGCGGCATCAACTTCAACCTGGCGGCAGGCGAAGTGGTCGCCCTGGTCGGCCCCTCCGGCTGCGGCAAGACCACCCTGCTGCATCTTTGCGCGGGGCTTCTGGACGCCCAAGAAGGTCGCATCGACAACGGTTTCGGCAATCCCGCCAGCATGTTCCAGCAACCGCGGCTGCTGCCGTGGAAAACCACGCTCGACAACATCGCCCTGGGGCTCAAGGCGGCCGGCATGCCGCGCCAGCAACGCGTGCAACAGGCGGCGGCCCTGGCGCTGCGTCTGGGCCTGGCCGCAGGCGATCTCGGCAAGTTTCCGCACCAGCTTTCCGGCGGAATGCAGAGCCGCGTGTCCCTGGCGCGGGCGCTGGTGCTGCAGCCGGATTTGCTGCTGCTTGACGAACCCTTCGCCGCACTGGATATCGGCCTCAAGGAAGACCTTTATGCCCTGCTGCTGGCCGAGCAGGCTGCACGCGGCATGGGCGTGCTGATGATCACCCACGACCTGATGGAAGCCGTGCGCCTGGCCGACCGCATCCTGGTCATGGCGGCGGCGCCGGGGCGCATCGTCAGCCACCTGGAGCTGGATCTGCCAGCCGTGCAGCGCAGCGATGCCTGGATCTACCAACACACCGCCGAGTTGCTGCAGTTGCCGGCCGTGCGGGAAAGTTTCGGCCTGGCTAGCCGCGCGCCGCAGACCTTGCCTGGCGCCGCCAAAGCCGCCATTCGCGAGGCGGCCCCCTTACCCTCCGCCAGCAGAGCGCGCTCACGATGCTGAAAACCTTATCGCCGCGACTCGCCAGCTGGCCGCTGCTGCTGTGCAGCTTCCGTCCGCTGTTTCTCGCCACCGTGCTGCTGGCCGTGGCCGGCATCGCACTCTGGCTGGGCTTTCTCGGGTTCGGCTTGCTGCTGCCAGGCGTGCCGGGTGGACCAATGGTCTGGCATGCCCACGAAATGCTGCTCGGCTTCGGCCTGGCGGCGGTCGCCGGCTTCGTTCTCACCGCGGTGCCGGAATTCACTGCTGCCGCAGCGTTCGGTCGGCAGGTAGGTTTCGGTTTTCTAGTGCTGTGGCTAGCGGCTCGGCTGAGCTTCTGGCTTTCCGGCGTCATGGGGCCGTGGCCGGCGGCGCTGTTCAACAGTGCCTTCGCCATCGCTCTGCTTGTGCTGCTCGCACCGCGCCTGCTGGGTGACCCGCTGCGCCGGCAGTACGGCTTCTTCGGCGGGCTCGGCGCGCTGGCGCTGGTGACCGTGGGCTTTCATTTCGATGCCGTCGGCGGCCGATACCCGATGCGCTGGCTGTACGCTGGCATCGGCGTGATGATGGTGCTGATCGTGGTGGCCATGAGCCGAATCTCCATGCGCATTCTCAACGACGCCATCCAGGCACGCCGGGATGCCGGGCACGACGTGGACGACGACTACCGCGCGCGTCCGCCACGACGCAACCTGGCGATCTTCTGCATCAGCCTGTTCACTCTCGCCGAATGGCTGGCACTGCCGGCTCCGCTGAACGGCTGGCTGGCCCTGGCCACAGCCGCCGCCATGTTCAATCTGCTCAACGACTGGCACATCGGCCGAGCGCTGCTGGAGCGCTGGTCGCTGATGCTCTACAGCGTCTACTGGCTGATGGCGCTGGGCTATGGCGCACTGGGTGTCTCGCTGCTAGCCGACGGCTTTGCCAGCAGCGCCGGCCGCCATCTGCTGACACTCGGGGCCATGGGCGTCTCGATTCTCGCGGTGCTGTGCATCGCCGGGCGTACCCACAGTGGCTATGCACTGGATCAGCGGCGCTGGGTGCCGATAGCGACCTGCCTGCTGGTGCTCGCCGCGCTGCTGCGTGCCAGTACGGGGCTGCCGGGCGCTCCCGTGCCGCTGCTGAACATGCTCGCCGGGCTCGGTTGGCTGACAGTCTTTGGCCTGGCATTGCGCTACCTGGCACCGATCTGGCTGCGCCCGCGCCCGGACGGTGGTACGGGATGTGAAGAACCGATGGATGAACACAGCACGGGTTCGGGCTGCCGGACCTGAGCGGTGATCGGCAACTGGACGCGGTATTTCATCTGAAACGAAAAGGGCGCATCGATGCGCTCTTTTCGTTTTGCGGCTCAAACCATCATCAGGTATGCGCCGAGGGCGGCACCAGCACCTTACGGCTGTCGATCACCTGACGCCAGGTGGGATTGCCAGCGGTTTCATCCATCGCCTGCTGCATCGCGCGAATACGGCGCTTCTCGGCCCGGCGGCTGAGGTACCAGGCGAGAAAGGTCGCCAGCGACACGCTGAGCAGGATCAGACTCGCCACCGCATTGATCTCCGGCTTCACGCCCAGGCGCACGGCGGAGAAGATCTCCATCGGCAGCGTGGTAGAACCCGGCCCGGAGACGAAGCTGGCGAGCACCAGGTCGTCCAGCGAGAGGGCGAAGGAGAGCATCCCGCCGGCCGCCAGCGAGGGCGCGATCATCGGCATGGTGATCAGGAAGAACACCTTCCACGGCCGCGCCCCGAGGTCCATCGCCGCTTCCTCGATGGACAGGTCCAGTTCGCGCAGGCGCGCCATCACCACTACCGCGACGTAGGCCGAGCAGAACGTGGTGTGGGCGATCCAGATGGTCACCAGCCCGCGCTGCGCCGGCCAGCCGATCAGTTGTGCCATGGCCACGAACAGCAGCAGCAGGGACAGACCGGTGATCACTTCCGGCATCACCAGCGGCGCGGTGACCAGGCCACCGAACAGCGTGCGGCCGCGGAACACCGGGATACGCGTGAGCACAAAGGCGGCCATGGTGCCGAGCGCCACCGCGGCAATCGCGGTGTAGGCGGCGACTTCCAGCGAACGCATCACTGCGCCCATCAGCTGGGAGTTGTCCAGCAGGCCGGCGTACCATTTCAGCGACCAGCCACCCCACACCGTCACCAGCCGCGAGGCATTGAACGAGTAGATGACCAGGATGACCATCGGCAGGTAGATGAACAGCAGCCCGAGCACCAGGATCAGGTTGGAAAAGCTCCAGCGTTTCATAGCTTGCCCTCCAGCTCTTTCGCCTGGTTCCGATTGAACAGGATGATCGGCACCAGCAGGATCGCCAGCATCACCACCGCCAGTGCCGAGGCCACCGGCCAGTCACGGTTGTTGAAGAATTCCTGCCAGAGCACCTTGCCGATCATCAGCGTCTCCGGACCGCCGAGCAGCTCTGGGATGACGAACTCGCCGACCACCGGAATGAACACCAGCATGCAGCCGGCGATGATGCCGTTCTTCGACAGCGGCACGGTGATCTTCCAGAAGCTGGAGAGGTTGCGCGCGCCGAGGTCGGACGCAGCCTCGAGCAGGCTCGGGTCGTGCTTCACCAGGTTGGCGTAGAGCGGCAGGATCATGAACGGCAGGTAGGAGTAGACCACGCCGATGTATACCGCAGCGTCGGTATTGAGTATCTGCAACGGCGCGTCGATCAGGCCGAGGCCCTGCAACAGTCCGTTGAGGATGCCGTTGCTGCTGAGGATGCCCATCCAGGCGTAGACGCGAATCAGGATGGCGGTCCAGGTCGGCATCATGATCAGCAGCAGCAGAACCGTCTGCAGATCCTTGCGCGCACGGGCAATGGCGTAGGCCATCGGATAGCCGATCAGCAGGCAGAGCAGCGTGCTGAAGAAGGCAATCTTCAGCGAGCCCAGATAGGCCGCCAGATACAGTTCGTCTTCGCTGAGGAAGATGTAGTTGCCCAGGTTGATCAGCACCTGCAGCTGCTGGTCGGCGTAGGCGAAGATGTCGGTGTACGGCGGAATGGCCACATCCGCTTCGGCAAAGCTGATCTTCAGGACGATGGCGAAGGGCAGCAGAAAGAACAGCATCAGCCACAGGAAGGGCACGCTGATGACCAGTCGGCGCCCGGTATTCAGGGGCGAGCGCTTCATGCCTGCAACACCACGCCGCTGTCATCCCACCAGTACACGTACACCTCTTCCTCCCAGGTCGGCAGCTTCACGTGACGTTCGGCGTTGGCCATGAAGGCCTGCAGCACACCGCCGGACGGCAGCTTGATGTAGTACACCGAGTGGCCGCCAAGATAGGCAATGTCGTGCACGACGCCTTTGGCCCAGTTGTAGCCGGGGCGCTCCAATTCCGGCAGTTCGGTGCCGATCAGCAGCTTTTCGGGGCGGATCGCGTAGGTGATCTGTTTGTCCTGCGCGCGGGTACTGATGCCGTGGCCGACGTAGATCGGGTTCTCAAGGCCTGGGCTGGCGATGACGGCGTGGTCGCCCATGTCCTCGATCAGCTCGCCGTCGAACAGGTTGACGTTGCCGATGAATTCGCAGACCAGGCGGCTTGCCGGGGTCTCGTAGATGTCCATCGGGCTGCCGACCTGGGCGATCCAGCCCAGATGCATGATGGCGATGCGTTCGGCCATGGTCATGGCCTCTTCCTGGTCATGGGTCACCATCACGCAGGTCACGCCGACGCGCTCGATGATCTGCACCAGCTCGAGCTGCATCTGCGAGCGCAGCTTCTTGTCCAGCGCGCCCATAGGCTCATCGAGCAGCAGCAGCTTCGGCCGCTTGGCCAGCGAACGTGCCAGGGCGACACGCTGGCGCTGCCCACCCGACAGCTGATGCGGCTTGCGTTTGGCGTACTGGGTCATCTGCACCAGGCCGAGCATCTCCTTCACCCGCGCCTCGACTTCCTGTTTCGGCAGGCCATCCTGCTTCAGGCCGAAGGCGATGTTCTGCTCCACCGTCATGTGCGGGAACAGCGCGTAGGACTGGAACATCATGTTGATCGGCCGCTCGTAGGGCGGCATGTCGGTGATGTCCTGTCCATCGAGGAAGATGCGCCCCTCGGTGGGCCGCTCGAAGCCGGCGAGCATGCGCAGCAGGGTCGACTTGCCCGAACCCGAGCCACCGAGCAGCGCGAAGATTTCGCCCTGATGGATGCTCAGCGAGACATCATCGACCGCCACCGTTTCGTCGAATTTCTTGGTGACGCGGTCGATCTTCAGCAGCACCTGCTTGTTCTTGCTTTCGCCACTGAGGGCTTTCTTGTAGGCGCTGGAGGCAACGGCCATGCGCGAACTCCCGAAATGAAAAAGATTGGCCGGCCTGCGCCGGGCATTTAATGGTCGTTGCAGAGAGCGCGTCGCCTGACATGCTCCCGATCGGCCGGTTCCGATTCGTCACCGGCAATGCCGCAGACGAATCGGGAACAGGCCATTGAGTTCACTTGCCGGATTTCACCTTGGTCCAGGAGCGGGTCGAAAGACGTTGAGTCTTCGGCGGTAGCTCAGCGGAAACATACAGCCGGTCGAGCACTTCCTGCGGCGGATACACCGACGCATCACCACGCACTTCCTGGTCCATCAGCTCGCCCGCCTTGAGATTGGGGTTGGCGTAACCGACGTAGTCGCTCACCGCGGCAATCACCTCGGGGCGCAGCAGGTAGTTGATGAAGGCATGGGCTTCTTCGACATTGCTGGCATCCGCGGGGATGGCAAGCATGTCGAACCAGAGGTTCGCGCCCTCCTTGGGAATGGCATAGGCGATCTCGACACCCTTGCCGGCTTCCTCGGCGCGGGCAGCGGCCTGGAACACATCACCGGAGAACCCGGCGGCGACGCAGATATTGCCATTGGCCAGATCGGAAATGTACTTGGACGAGTGGAAATAACGTACATGCGGCCGCACGGCCAGGAGCTTCTCCTCGGCCTTCTGATAGTCAGCCGCGTTCTCGCTGTTGGGGTCGAGCCCCAGGTAATTGAGCATGGCCGGGATCATCTCATCGGCCGAATCGAGGAAGGCGATGCCGCAACTGGCCAGCTTCTCGGCGTTCTCCGGTTCGAAGATCACCGCCCACGAGTCGATCGTGTCGACGCCCAGTGCGGCCTTGACCTTCTCGACGTTGTAGCCGATGCCGTTGGTGCCCCACAGATAGGGCGCCGCATGGGCATTGTCGGGATCGTTCTTCTGCAGCTGCTTGAGCAGTGCCGGATCGATGTTTTCCCAGTTCGGCAGCTTGCTCTTGTCCAGCGGCTGGAAGGCACCGGCGCGAATCTGCTTGCCGAGAAAATGGTTGGAAGGCACCACCACGTCGTAGCCGCTACGGCCGGCCAGCAGCTTGCCTTCAAGGGTTTCGTTGGAATCGAAGACATCGTAGACGGGCTTGATGCCAGTCTCCTTCTCGAACTCCTCCAGCGTCGTTTCGCCGATGTAATCCGACCAGTTGTAGATATGCACGGAGGCGGCCTGGGCGGTGGCCGCACCGGCTACGGCGGCGGCGACGATCAACGACTTGAGTGTCGAGCGCATGGGATGAGTCCTCTTGTTACAGGCCGCGCGTGATCCCGGCGGGAAAGGCGGGCTGTTTATTGGAAAAACCTCTGAAAATCAACAGATTTGATGCAAATGTCGGTGCATCACAAAAGACAGGGAACGTGGCTACGCGACGAGCTGCGCTCAACCGGGCTCCGGTGCCGGTACGCATGCTCCATGCGGCCCGGCAACGGATCGGACGTATCAGCGGCCCGACTTGATCTTGGTCCAGCTGCGGGTCATGGCGCGCTGGGTTTTCGGATCGAGGTCAGGGAAGGTGTACAGCTTCTTCAGCACGTCCTGGCTCGGGTAGATGCCCGGGTCGGTGCGAATCGCTTCGTCCACCAGCGGGGTGGCCGCGGCGTTACCGTTGGGGAACTGCACGTAGTCGGTGATCGACGCCATGACTTCAGGCTTCATCAGGTAGTTGATGAAGACGTGGGCGCTGTCGACGTTCTTCGCGTCAGCCGGTACGGCCAGCATGTCGAAGAAGCTGCCGGCACCTTCCTTGGGAATCTTGTAGCCGACGTTGACGCCGTTGCCGGCTTCCTCGGCGCGCGCCTTGGCCTGATAGATGTCACCCGAATAGCCGATCGCCACGCAGGACTCGCCATTGGCCAGGTCGGAGATGTACTTGGAAGAGTGGAAGTAGGCCACATGCGGACGGATCTGCATGAACAGCTCTTCGGCCTTCTTCAGCTCGTCGGCCTTGCCGCTGTCCGGGGCGTAGCCCAGATAATGCAGGGCGGCGGGCAGGATTTCGGTCGGCGAATCGAGGAAGGAAACGCCGCAGGACTTCAGCTTCTCGATGTTTTCCGGCTTGAACACCAGGTCCCAGGAATCCACCGGCGCGTTGTCACCCAACACGGCCTTGACCTTGTCGACGTTGTAGCCGATGCCAATGGTGCCCCACATGTAGGGAATCGAGTACTGGTTGCCCGGATCACTCGGATCCAGCGCCTTGAGCAGGTCCTTGTCGAGATTTTCCCAGTTCGGCAGCTTGGACTTGTCCAGCTTCTGGAACACGCCAGCCTTGATCTGCTTGGCCAGGAAGGGGTTGGACGGCACCACCACGTCATAACCGGAGCTGCCGGCCAGCAGCTTGGCCTCCAGCACTTCGTTGCTGTCGAAGACGTCGTAGACGACCTTGATACCGGTTTCCTTGGTGAAGTTCTCCAGGGTGTCTTCGGCGATGTAGTCGGACCAGTTGTAGACGTGCAGAACCTTTTCCTGGGCCTGCGCAGCCCCGGCAACGGTGCCGGCCAGCGTCATGGCAAGTAGTGTCTTGGCGAAGGGATTCATCCGTGCAGCTCCTGTTGTCATCATTAATGTCGGGGCAGTGGAACAGGCCATGAACACGCGGCGGCCTGGCGGTGTGGCGGCATCGACACACCCTCGGCAGGTCTGGCCTCCAGCACGCGCGCAGTCTGGCAAGGTCAGGACCCTCTTTTCAACAAGCCGAACGCACAGCGGTGCAAACGACAACCTTAGCTCAGCTGGCGCGGGCTGCCGCCCGGCTCAACCCAGCGCATCCTTGGCCGTGGCATCGAGGCACAACCGCACCTTGCCGACCAGCTCGTCGATCTGCTCTTCGCTGATCACCAGCGGCGGCGAGATGATCATGGTGTCGCCAACCGCACGCATCACCAGGCCGTTGCGGAAGCAGTGCTCGCGACAGAGCATGCCCACACCGGGATCGGCAAAGCGTTCGCGGGTCTTCTTGTTCTTCACCAACTCGAGCGCGCCGAGCAGGCCGACGCCACGCGCCTCGCCTACCAGCGGATGCTCGAGCAGTTCCTGCCAACGGGATTGCAAATAGGGTGCCGTCTTCGTCTTCACCCGCTCGACGATCTTCTCCTCGCGCAGGATGCGGATGTTCTCCAGCGCCACCGCGGCGGCCACCGGGTGCCCCGAATAGGTGAAGCCGTGGTAGAACTCGCCGCCTTCGTTGAGCGTGTGCACCACTTCGTCGCGCACCACCACGCCGCCCATGGGGATGTAGCCAGAGGTCAGGCCCTTGGCGATCGGCATCAGGTCCGGCTCGAGGCCGTAGTAGTCGCTACCGAACCACTCACCGGTGCGGCCGAAGCCGCAGATGACCTCGTCGGCGATGAAAAGGATGTCGTAGCGCGCGAGGATTTCCTTGACCCGCGGCCAGTAGCTCTCGGGCGGGATGATCACGCCGCCTGCGCCCTGGATCGGTTCGGCGATGAAGGCGGCGACCTTGTCCTCGCCGACCTCGAGGATCTTCTGCTCCAGCTGGTCGGCGATGCGCACGCCGAAATCTTCCGGGCTCATGTCGCCGCCCTCGCCGAACCAGTAGGGCTGGTCGATATGCTCGATGCCGGGGATCGGGCCGTCGCCCTGCTCGTGCATGGCCTTCATGCCACCGAGGCTGGCGCCGGCGATGGTCGAGCCGTGATAGCCATTCCAGCGGCCGATGACCACCTTCTTCGCCGGCTGGCCCTTGATCGCCCAGTAATGGCGCACCATGCGCAGCACGGTGTCGTTGGCCTCCGAGCCGGAGCCGGTGAAGAACACGTGGTTCATCCCGGCCGGCGCGATGTCGGCAATCGCCTTGGCCAGCGCCACGGCCGGCGGGTGGGCGGTCTGGAAGAACAGGTTGTAGTACGGCAGCTCGCGCATCTGCCTGGTCGCGGCCTCGACCAGCTCCTCGCGGCCATAGCCCAAATTGACGCACCAGAGCCCGGCCATGGCGTCGAGGATCTTGTGGCCTTCGCTGTCCCACAGATAGACACCTGACGCCTTGGTGATGATGCGCGTGCCTTTGGCGTTCAGCGCCTTGTAATCGGTGAACGGCGGCAGATGATGGTCGCGGCTCAGCGCTTGCCAGTGCAGGGTTTGCGAATCGCTCATCAGTCACCTCTCGATAAAAGTTCGTGCATGTTCGGTGGACGAGAAAAGCGTCATCCACCCTACGACCGGCTCCGGCGGAAGCGGCCCTACACCGACAGCATCAGGAATTCCCGCTCCCATGAGCTGATCACGCGGTGGTAGTTCTCCTGCTCGGCGCGCTTAACCGCGACGTAGCCGGTGATGAATTTCGGGCTCAGGTATTTCTCCAGCTCGCGACAGGTTTCCATCCGCTCCAGCGCTGCTTCCAGGGTCAGCGGCAGGCGCAGGTTGCGCCGTTCATAACCACGGCCCTTGACCGGCTGGCTCGGTGGCAGCTGCTCGACCATACCGATATAGCCGCACAGGAGGCTCGCGGCGATGGCCAGGTAGGGGTTGGCGTCGGCGCCCGCGAGGCGGTTCTCGACGCGGCGGTTCTGCGGGTCGGAGTCCGGCACGCGCAGGCCCACGGTGCGGTTCTCCTCACCCCACTCGACGTTCACTGGCGCCGAGGTGTCGGGCAGGAAGCGGCGGAACGAATTGACGTTCGGCGCGAACATCGGCAGCAACTCGGGGATGTACTTCTGCAGGCCGCCGACGTGGTGCAGGAACAGCTGGCTCATGGAGCCGTCTTCACTGGAGAAGATGTTGCGCCCGGTCTTGAGGTCGATGACGCTCTGGTGCAGGTGCATCGCGCTGCCTGGCTCGCCGGTCATCGGCTTGGCCATGAAGGTGGCGGCAACGTTGTGCTTGAGCGCCGCCTCGCGCATGGTGCGCTTGAACACCAGGATCTGGTCGGCCAGGTGCAGTGCTTCGCCGTGACGGAAGTTGATCTCCATCTGCGCGGTGCCTTCCTCGTGGATCAGGGTGTCCAGATCCAGGCCCTGCGCTTCGCACCAGTCGTACATGTCCTCGAACAGCGGATCGAACTCGTTGGCGGCGTCGATGGAGAACGACTGGCGGCCGGTTTCCTGGCGGCCTGAGCGGCCGATCGGCGGCTGGAACGGCAGGTCCGGGTCCTCGCAGCGTTTGGTCAGGTAGAACTCCATCTCCGGCGCGACGATGGGCTGCCAACCGCGGTCGGCGTACATCTTCAACACGCGCTTCAAGATGTTGCGCGGCGACAGTTCGATGGGGTTGCCCATCTTGTCGTAGGTGTCGTGGATCACCTGGGCGGTGGGCTCGATGGCCCAGGGCACGAGAAATACGGCGTTCGGGTCAGGGCGGCAGAACATGTCGATGTCGGCTGGATCGAGCAGCTCGTAGTAGATATCGTCCTCGACGTAATCGCCGGTCACGGTCTGCAGCAACACGCTTTCCGGCAAGCGCATGCCTTTCTCGCCGAGGAACTTGTTGGTTGGTGAAATCTTGCCGCGGGCGATCCCGGTCAGGTCGCTGATCAGGCATTCCACTTCGGTGATCTTGTGTTCTTTCAGCCAGCCGGTGAGCTGGTCGAGTTGGATACTCATGTTGACCTCGGGGTTGCTGGGGAGGGCCGCCTGGGTCGGCCGTCAGCGTTGTCGGGCGCGCGCCTCGCAGGCTTCGGCGAAGCCGCGAAACAGCGTCAGATAATGCGGATGCTCGTGAACCTTCCACTCCGGGTGCCACTGCACGCCGAGGGCGAAGCTGCGCGCCTGCTCGACGGAGAACGCCTCGATCAGTCCGTCCGGCGCCAGCGCCTCGATGCGCAGACCGGCTCCAAGCCGCTCGACGCCCTGGCCATGCACCGAGTTGACCTGGATCTGCGCCGGCAGGCCCAGCTGCTCGAGTAGCCCGCCCGGCTGCACGTGCAGCGGATGGCTGAGTCCGTACTGCACCTCCAATGGATCGTCCGGACGTTCGCGGTGGTCCTGATACGGGCCGGCTTCGTGAACCTTCTGGTGCAGGCTGCCGCCAAAGGCCACGTTCATTTCCTGAAACCCACGGCAGATGCCGAACACCGGGATGCCCGCCTCGACAGCCGCGCGAATCAGCGGCAGGGTGAGACGGTCGCGCAGCGGATCATGATGGGTGCCCGTCTCGCTCGCCGGGCCGCCATAGTGATGTGGCTCGACGTTCGAGGGCGAGCCGGTGAACAGCAGGCCATCGAAGGTCTCCAGCAGGGTCGCCGGGTCGATCAGCTCATCCAGCGCCGGAATCACCAGCGGCACACCGGCAATCGCCGCGGCACGCAGGTACTTGTCACCGGCGATGTGGAAGCCGTGATGTCCGATCTGCTTGGTACAGGCCGAAACGCCGATCAGAGGCTTGCGAGGCATGGGATACTCGTTGTTCGAATGGGGCATACCGGAGAGTAGTCTTGTTCATTTTTATAGACAATAGCCCGAGCATTAGCCCGGTGCGCGATGGATTCAGCGCACCGGAGATGCCCCAAAAAAGGCCCATTGTGGGCACTCATGGGGCGCTGGCGGGCTACTATTGACAGTGAACAGGCTTTTCGATTGACTCCCAGACAAGCATCTGATGATTGAAATTTTTAACAATTAAGGTAATTCATCATGGCCCCGCCGCGTGCCGTTCAGCTCAACGAAGCTAACGCATTTCTCAAGGAACATCCGGAGGTTCAGTACGTCGATCTGCTGATCACCGACATGAATGGAGTCGTGCGCGGCAAGCGCATCGAGCGCGCCAGCCTGCACAAGGTCTACGAAAAGGGCATCAACCTCCCCGCTTCGCTGTTCGCCCTCGACATCAACGGAATCACCGTTGAAAGCACCGGCCTGGGCATGGATATCGGCGACTCCGACCGCACCTGTTTCCCGATCCCCAACACGCTGTGCAAGGAACCCTGGCAGAAGCGTCCCACTGCGCAGCTGCTGATGACCATGCACGAGCGCGACGGCGACCCCTTCTTCGCCGACCCGCGCGAGGTCTTGCGCCAGGTGGTGAGCAAGTTCGACGAGCTGGGCCTGACCATCTGTGCCGCCTTCGAGCTCGAGTTCTATCTGATCGATCAGGAGAACATCAACGGCCGGCCGCAGCCACCGCGCTCGCCGATCTCCGGCAAGCGCCCACACTCGACCCAGGTCTATCTGATCGACGATCTCGACGAGTACGTCGATTGCCTGCAGGACATTCTCGAAGGCGCCAAGGAACAGGGCATTCCGGCCGACGCCATCGTCAAGGAAAGCGCCCCGGCGCAGTTCGAGGTCAACCTGCATCACGTCGCCGATCCGATCAAGGCGTGCGATTACGCGGTGCTGCTCAAGCGCCTGATCAAGAACATCGCCTACGACCACGAGATGGACACCACCTTCATGGCCAAGCCCTATCCGGGGCAGGCCGGCAACGGGCTGCATGTGCATATCTCGCTGCTCGACAAGAATGGCAACAATATATTCGCCACCGAGAATCCGCTGGACAGCGAGCCGCTGCGTCACGCCATCGGCGGCCTGCAGCAGACCATGGCGGCCTCGATGGCCTTCCTCTGTCCCAACGTGAATTCCTATCGCCGTTTCGGCGCCCAGTTCTACGTGCCCAATGCGCCGTGCTGGGGCATGGACAACCGCACCGTGGCGCTGCGCGTGCCGACCGACAGCCCCGACGCCGTGCGTGTGGAACATCGGGTCGCCGGTGCCGACGCCAACCCCTACCTGCTGCTCGCCGGCATTCTCGCCGGGGTGCACCACGGCCTGACCAACAAGATCGAGCCGGATGACCCCATCGAGGGCAACTCCTACGAGCAGGTCGAGCAGAGCCTGCCGACCAACCTGCGCGACGCCCTGCGCGAGCTGGACGACAGCGAAATCATGGCGCGCTACATCAGCCCGGACTACATCGACATCTTCGTCGCCTGCAAGGAAAGCGAACTGGCCGAGTTCGAACACTCGATCTCGGACCTTGAGTACAACTGGTATCTGCATACCGTCTAGCCGCAGGCCCGCGTGCAGCGGGGCGACCGCCACGGCGGTTTGCATCCGCCGCCGTGCTGGCTTCAAATAGGCCGATGACCAAGCCCAGCCCCGCGACGCCCAGTCGCCGCCCGCGCGCCAGCAGCCAGGCGCGCATCCGCCAGATTCTCTCCAGCGCCCGTGAACTGCTCGCCGAGCAGGGCGCCGCGACGCTATCGGTGTACGCGGTGGCGGAGCGCGCCGGCATTCCGCCCTCCTCCGTCTACCACTTCTTCTCTGGAGTGCCGGCATTGCTCGCGGCGCTCACGGCCGATGTGCACGCGAGGTTCAGGGACAGCCTCGAGCAGCCCATCGATCACCAGAGCCTGAGCAGCTGGCGCGACCTGTCGCGGCTGATCGAACAGCGAATGCTCGATGTCTACGAACAGGACAGCGCAGCCCGCCAGCTGATCCTCGTGCAGCACGGCCTCGGCGAGGTGACGCAGACCGATCAGCGCCTGGACCTGGAACTCGGCCAGGCGATGCAGGCCGTGTTCGAGCGACATTTCGCCCTGCCGCCTCTGCCGCAGGAAATCGATGTGTTCGCCATGGCCGTGGAACTCGGCGACCGCGTCTATGCTCGATCCATACAGCTGTACGGCAGCCTGACGCCACGCATGGCCGAGGAAGGCCTGCGTGTATTCGATGCCTATCTCGGCCTGTATCTGCCGCCATGCCTGCCGAAGCGGGAAACACCGAGCCACTGATCGATAAATATCGATAAACGGTCAGCCCTTTATTTGCCATCGACGTTCAGCCCCCTATCAATCCAGATAACTATCGAATAAATTTGCGCTTTCGATAGCCGTCGCCCTTTCAACTGCAGCCGCGAGGTTTCCATGTCCCGAGTCGTTACCGTTGCCGCCACCCAGATGGCCTGTTCCTGGGATAGCCAGGCCAACATCGCCAATGCCGACAAGCTGGTGCGCGAGGCCGCCGCCAAGGGCGCGCAGATCATCCTCATTCAGGAGCTGTTCGAGACGCCCTACTTTTGCCAGAAGCCCAATGCCGAGTACCTGCAGCTGGCGACGCCGGTCGAGGAAAACCCGGCCATCCAGCATTTCCAGAAGGTCGCCGCCGAGCTGCAGGTGGTGCTGCCCATCAGCTTCTTCGAGCTGGCCGGACGCGCCCGCTTCAATTCCATCGCCATCATCGATGCCGACGGCAAGCTGCTCGGCGTCTACCGTAAAAGCCACATTCCGGATGGCCCCGGCTACCACGAGAAGTACTACTTCAACCCGGGCGACACCGGCTTCAAGGTGTGGAACACCCGCTACGCCAAGATCGGCGTGGCCATCTGCTGGGATCAGTGGTTCCCCGAAACCGCGCGCAGCATGGCGCTGATGGGCGCCGAACTGCTGTTCTACCCGACCGCCATCGGCAGCGAGCCGCACGACCCGAACATTACCTCGCGCGACCACTGGCAGCGCGTGCAGCAGGGCCATGCCGGCGCCAACCTGATGCCGCTGATCGCCAGTAACCGCATCGGCCGCGAAGAGCAGGACGGCTACGACATCACCTTCTACGGCTCGTCGTTCATCGCCGACCAGTTCGGGGCCAAGGTCGAGGAAATGGACGAAACCAGCGAGGGCGTGCTGGTGCACCAGTTCGATCTCGACCAGCTCGAACACATCCGCAGCGCCTGGGGCGTGTTCCGCGATCGCCGGCCGAATCTCTACGGCTCGATCCAGACGTTGGACGGCTCGCAGCCTTCAGAGTGAGCCGCGCGCCCGCCGCTACGAACCACGGGAAAGGCCTGTCCTTTTCCGCTTCATGAGAGATGCAGATGACCACCCTGACCACCACGCCGCGTACCGATGGCTACTTCATGCCCGCCGAATGGGCACCGCACAGCCAGACCTGGATGGTCTGGCCGCAACGCCCGGACAACTGGCGTGACAACGGCGCGCCCGCGCAGGCCGCGTTCACCGCTGTCGCCAAGGCCATTGCACGCTTCGAGCCGGTTACCGTCTGCGCCAGCGCCGAGCAGTACCTCGCAGCCCGCGCTGCACTCGACGATCCGCGCATCCGCGTGGTGGAACTGAGCACCGACGACGCCTGGGTGCGCGATACCGGGCCGACCTTCGTCATCGACGACCAAGGCGGCCTGCGCGGCGTCGACTGGACGTTCAATGCCTGGGGCGGTGAAGACGGCGGCCTCTATGCCGACTGGCAGCGCGACGACGAAGTGGCGCGCAAAATCCTCGAACTCGAATACTGCGACCGCTACCGCACCGAGGGCTTCGTGCTCGAGGGCGGCTCGATCCACGTCGACGGCGAGGGCACGCTGATCACCACCGAGGAATGTCTGCTCAATCGCAACCGCAACCCGCACCTGTCCCGCGAGCAGATCGAGGCGGTGCTGCGCGAGCACCTGGCGGTCGACAGCATCATCTGGCTGCCTCACGGCCTGTTCAACGACGAAACCGACGGCCACGTCGACAACTTCTGCTGCTTAGTGCGCCCGGGTGAAGTACTGCTGGCCTGGACCGACGATGCGAACGACCCCAACTTCGAGCGCTGTCAGGCGGCCATGGCCGTGCTGCAGAGCGTTCGCGACGCCAAGGGCCGCACGCTGACGGTGCACAAGATGCCAATCCCCGGCCCGCTGCACGCGACCACCGAAGAATGCGCAGGCGTGCTCGCCCTGGATGGCAGCCAGCCGCGCGACCCGTCGATACGCCTGGCCGGCAGCTACGTGAACTTCCTCATCGTCAACGGCGGCATCATCGCCCCAGCCTTCGGCGACCAGCTGGACGCCGAAGCCGAGCGCATCCTGGCGCAGGTATTCCCGGAGCACCGGGTCGTCATGGTGCCAGGGCGCGAGATCCTCCTCGGCGGCGGCAACATCCACTGCATCACCCAGCAGCAGCCGGCACCGCTGAACCGATCAGCCATGTAGTTGATCCCCTGGGCGGGTCAACATGGCTGTAATGAGGAGACCGCGCACCGTGCGAATCAGAGCCTTCCTGCTATGCATGCTACTGGCGCCATCAGCGCAGGCCATCGAGCCGTATTCCTGCCGCAATGGCTTCTTTCCGGCCTTCGCCGGCGCGGTAAGGCATGCGGAGGTTGTAGCCAATGCAGATCAACCCGTGCATTTTCGCGATGACGCGGTTGGCTGCCCGGAGCAGGAATCCTGCATCCGACGCGCCTATCTGGTGAATGGTGACAAGCTGCTGGTCGGCAAGGAGACGGATGGCTGGGCCTGCGCCTGGTATTTCTCCAGCAAGCGCGAGTTCGTCGGCTGGCTGCCCGCGCACCACGTCCGTACCGACCACGCTACGCCGGTACCCACGGCCGGCGACTGGATCGGCCGCTGGCACCCCATCGCGGGGGGCAACAGTATCCTCATTACCCAACCCTCGCCCGACGGCCCCTTCACCGTTGAAGGCGAGGCCATGTGGCAAGGCGGCCTCAATAGCTACGGAGAGCCAATCGTTCATGTCGGGGCATTCTCCGGCCATGCTCGACCCTCGGACGACCTGCTGAAGATCAGCGAAGGAGATGACGAGTACGACTGCCAGGTGACCCTGCAGCATGTCGCCGGCAATCTGGTGGTGACCGATAACAGCCGATGCGGCGGGCTCAACGTGCGTTTCGACGACGTATACCGCAAGTCGCGCTGATGCCAGAGCCGGCAGGCCCCCGCTGACTTGAAGCCCTGTCGATCTGGTCTACATTTGGGGTTCGCTTGACCGTTGATGCGGTCACACATCCCAGTGCCCCGTCAGGAAACACCTCTTGTCGATCCCCCGTTCAGTCCAATTCGTGGTGCTGTCGCTCGCCCTTGCAGCCAGTGGCTGCAGCGAAGAAGAGGGCTCAGCATCCATTTCCAAGGCCGCTAATGCCGCTCCGACGCTGGAGCAGCTGCCCAAGTGTGAACGGATCGCGGCACGACTCACGCCGCTTCTGGATGGTCTGGCCCTAGTGGATCAGGACGATGGAGGCCGTTACGACAATGTGACGGTCTACGGCATCAGTTGCTCCTGGCTTTCTCGGGAAATGCAGAACGCGGATATCTCCCAGCAAGTCAAAGGTGGCGGTCTTTCCATCGGCATCTCTGTCGACGAAACACCCTCGGACGAACAGATGCTTCGCAAAATGGGCATGGTCCATGACGACGCCCGCGCCGAGGACATCGGCGGCTTCGTGGTAGATGTCAGCAAGCGTATGGACCCCAGCGCTCAGCTGGGGATCATCGGCCCTCAGGTGGTCGTCGGCCGGGTCACCGTCACCGCGACGGCTGCCGGTATCGCCCTGCAGAAAGTGGAGAGCATGGAGTACATCACCAACGACCAGGCGATCGAGGCAGCCATCGCCATTCACCGAATGCTTCGCTGAGTCGAATCACAACCAAGGCCGAAACCACTGAGGCCTCGCCACGCACCAAAAAAACAAGTACTGATCATAGGAGCAATCATGTCTTCAGCCATCCACCTGCCATCCCTGGCACTCGCCGCAGCGTTCACGCTGATTAGCTCGATCACTCAGGCGCAGGAGTCGGATCAACAGATGATGACCAACATGCACGCGCAGCTGGCCAAGTTTGGCGGCGCCATGCATGTGACAGCTAAAGTCTGCGACGACTACACCGACGAGAAACTTGCCGAGCATAGAGAGCAGCAGAAAACCCAGGCGACCCGCGCCGGAATGGACCCGGCAACTTTCGATTCGGCCTTTGCCGACGGCGTCAAGGAGAGCGAGGCGAAGTGGAAGGCTGTCCCCGCGTCCGAGCGGCAGGCGAAATGCACCGAGTTCAAGCAGCAGATGGAGAGCCTTGGGCAGCAGTTCGGCCAGTGACGGCAGAGCGCGCCGGGCGGGCAAGCAAGCCAGCCCGGCCAGCCAGCCAGCCAGCCGCAGTTAGCCGACGATCACCTGGTTCTTGCCCAGGCGCTTGGCGGTGTACATCGCCGCGTCGGCGCGGGCGAACACGCTGCTCAGCTCGGGATCGCTGGCTTTCAGGTAGGTCAGGCCCAGGCTGGCGGTGACGCGGAAACGCTCGCCGTTGTCGGCGGTAAACACCACTCGTTCGATCTCGCGCTGCAGGCGTTCGGCGATCTGTTCGGCCAGATCCGGCTGACAGCCCGGCAGCACCGCGGCGAATTCCTCACCGCCGATACGCCCGAACAGGTCGCTCTGACGCAACACGGCGGCGCCGCAGCGGGCCACCTTCTGCAGCACCTGATCGCCCATCTGGTGGCCGTGGGTGTCGTTGATGCGCTTGAAGTCATCGATATCCAGCAGCAGAAACGCCAGCGAGGAAGCAAACTGCCGCGCCCGCTCGAACTCGGCACGAGCGCATTCGAAGAAGTGCCGGCGATTGCTGCTCTGGGTCAGCACATCGGTGGTGGCCAGGCGCTGCAGTTCGCCTTCGAGCTGCTTTTTCTCGGTGATGTCTTCGGCGATACCGACGATGATCGGGCCCTGGCCACGATCGGCGCGGCGGCCGAGGAAACACTTGTCGCTCAACCAGCGCAACTGCCCGTCGCCACGGATGATGCGGTACTCGCGGGTTTCCACCGCGCCCTCGTCGAGCACGGCGAGCATGCTCTTCTGCGCAAACTCGACGTCATCCGGATAGATCGCATTGCGCCACTCGCCGTAATCGGCCAGCAGCAGGGCCGGCGAGCGACCGAAGATGCGCTCGTAGGCCGGGCTGACGTAGATCATCCGCTGCGCCTGCCAGTCGAACGCCCAGAGCACGGCGTTGACGCCGCCCAGCAGGGTGCTGAACAGTTGCTCGCGCTCGCCCAGGCGGGCAACCTCCGCGCGCGCATGCATCAGTGCCAGCAATGTCTGCGCATCGCCGCCCGGTAGCATGCCCATACCCGAATCACCCTGATTACTCGCCAGCCGCATAGCCTTCTTCCTGAAACGACCGTCGCGATTGCGACGGTACTGCATGTTGAGAATGCTGTTCAGAGAGCCGGCCAGAAGCAAAGTTCCGGCCGGCTGCAGGCCTTGTGCTTGAGCCGATGGAAGGTCAGGCGATGGCGACCGACGGGCGCAGTGAATAGGTCCGCAGATGCTCGGCGAATTCGCGCAGCGACTGGATGCCGCTGGCTTCCGCTTCGTGCACCCACTGCTTGATCGCCGCCAGCATTTCGTGGCCGTTCGAGCTGGTTCGCGTCCAGATCTGCTGCAGCGCCAGACGCTTCTCGTAGATCACCTTGAGCGACTGGCTCTGCGCCAGCATGTCGTCGATGTGCGCCTGCTGCTCCTGCTGCAGCAGACTCGGCTCCCGCGCCAGCAGACGCTTGGCCCGGCGCAGTTGATGACGCAGCGTAGCGTCGGCGCGGCCAAGTTCCTGGCGCACCAGCGGCACGATGACCAGCTTTCGATACTGCGCCATGATCTGGAAACGGTTGTTGAGGATCGCCATGGCGCTGTCCATGTCCAGCTGCTGCTTGCCCTCGATGCGGTGGGCGATCGGCGCGGTACGGTTGACCTTGGCCAGCCGCAGCAGGCTGAACAGGCGAATCCAGGCCCAGCCCATGTCGAACTCCCATTTGCGCACCGACAGCTTGGCCGAGTTCGGATAGGTATGGTGGTTGTTGTGCAGCTCCTCGCCGCCGATGAGGATGCCCCAGGGCACGAGGTTGGTCGCCGCATCACGGCATTCGAAGTTGCGATAACCGACCGCGTGACCGAGACCGTTGACCACGCCGGCGGCCCAGAACGGAATCCAGATCATCTGCACGGCCCACACGGTGAGGCCGAGCACACCGAACAGCGCCAGGTCGATCAGCAGCATCAGCACGATGCCGGTATTGGGGAAACGCGAATAGAGGTTGCGCTCGATCCAGTCGTCCGGGCAGTTCTTGCCATAGATGCGCAGGGTTTCTTCGTTCTTCCCCTCTTCCATGTACAGCTCGGCGCCCTTGCGCAGCACCGTGCTCAGACCCTTGTGCACTGGGCTGTGCGGGTCATCGGGGGTCTCGCATTTGGCGTGGTGCTTGCGATGGATGGCAGTCCACTCGCGGGTGTTCATCGCCGTGGTCAGCCACAGCCAGAAGCGGAAGAAATGCTTGAGTGCCGGATTCAGCTCCAGCGAGCGGTGCGCCGAGTAACGGTGCAGGTAGACCGTGACGCTGACGATGGTGACGTGAGTCAGCAGCAGCGTGGTCGCGATGAGTTGCCAGACCGACAGGTCGAGTAAACCGGTGTGCCACATGATAACGGGGTGCCTCTTGCAGAACGGTGCGCCAGCGACGTCCGCTGGCGTCCACCTGCCTTCAGCCTAACACCAGGCGTCGGCGAGTCTAGGAAACAGCCCGACCGACCGTCTAATAGCTGGTGATTTTTTAGCCAGATTCGGCTGCAATCGCTACGCTTCGGTACGTGGCGCCATGCTGACGTGCATTCCCGAAAGACGCTATCGGTCGTACTGGCATAGAGCTATCATTGTTTCTTTTTTGCCCTGGAAAGTTGCGGCTCATGCAAACGTCGTACGTCGAGCGCAGCACCTCGCGCCTCTGGCCGGCCCGCCGATGACGAACGCCGGCATCACCACACCGCACTGGATCTTCACGCTCGGCAGCCTGCTGCTCGTGCTGCTGTTCGGTAGTCTGGCATTCAATGACTACCGCGCGCGCGATGCCGCCTGGCACCTGGAAATCGACACCCATGGCGAACTGCAGAGCCTGGCGCTGCAGAGTGCGCAGCTCAATCAGCGGCAGCAGGCCGACATGGTCGCCACGGCGCTGGCCGGCAACGCCGAGGTGCTGCGCCAGGTACGCCAGATCGACACGGCGTTGCGTGATGGCCGAGCCATGGACGATGCGCGCATCGAAGCGGCCCGCCAGCGCCTGCGCGCCGCGCTGACACCCGCCTGGAGCTCCATGCAGCGACACGAAGCGCTGCAATTGCAGATCTTCTGGAGCGACGCTGGGGTCGCCCTGCTGCGCATGCAGCAACCGGAGCGCTTCGGTGACGCAATGGCGGCGCAGCGCCCGATGCTGCGCCGCGCGATGAGCGAAGGCAGCATGCAGTACGGCATGGAGGTCAATGCGCTCGGCGCCAGCAGTCGCGCCATCGCTCCTTTGCGTGCCACCGACAGCGAGTCCGGCGAGATCATCGGCGCCCTGGAAGTCGGCTACAACGTGCTGCCGGAATTGCCCGAGCTGGGCGATCAGCTGGCTGCCGGGCTGGCGCTGGTGGTCAATCGCCAGGCACTGCAGGCGGCAGACGTGGAAGCCCCCAGCGGCGTGCAACTGCGCAGCGACGGCGACTGGCTGCTGATCGAACATTCGGCGACACAGATTCTGCACTGGGCGCAGCAGAGCATGCTGCCCGAGCCGGAGAGCGGCCTGGCCTTGCGCCTGCTGAGTGCCGACGGCCGCACCTATATGCTCAATCAGATTCCCCTGCACAGCGACCGTCGGGCCCAGCCATCGGCGCCGCTGCTGGCAGCGGCGCTGGTCTGGCGCGACATCACCGCGATGCAGCAGGAGCACCAACAGGCCGAGCGCCGGCTGCTGATCAAATGGAGTCTGGCCTGGCTGATCGCCGAGGCGTTGCTGCTGACCCTGGCGGTACTGCTGCAACGGCGCATCGGCGCGCAGCTGCAGCATCAGTTCAGCCAGCAACAGCAGGGCCGACGCCGCCAGCGCCTGCTCGACCGCGCACAGAAGATCGCCAGCCTGTTGCCCGGCGTGGTGTTTCAGCTCAAGCGCTTCGCCAACGGCCGCTATGCCTTCCTCTATGCCAGCGAGGGCGCACGTGACCTGTACGGCATCGACCCGCAGAGGCTTCTGGAAGATGCTTCCCAGGCCCTGGTGCACGTTCACCCGCAGGATCTGCCACGCCTGAAAGCCGCACTGCTGCGTGTGGCTGCTGGGTCGACAACCGGCTCGGTGGAGTTCCGCATCCAGCATCCGCAACGCGGTTTGCTCTGGGCCGAGGGACGTGCCACCGCCGAGCGACGTCCTGACGGCACCGTGCTCTGGCACGGCTTCGTGACTGAGATCACCGAACTGATGGAAGCCACCCGCGCGCTGCAGAAGAGCGAGAGCCGCTTCCGCGCCATGGTCAGCAACCTGCCGGGCGTGGTCTACCGCTGCCGCAACGACGGCCGCCGGCGCATGAGCTACCTGAGCGACGGCATCGAACGCCTGACCGGCTACCCGGCCGGCGATTTCGTCGGCGACCGCGTGCGCAGCTACGCCAGCCTGATCCACCCAGACGACCTCGAGCTGGCCCGGCAACACGCCGAGCAGGACACCTTCGAGGGCGTCTACCGCCTCATCAATGCCGAAGGCCGCACCGTCTACGTGCGCGAAAAGGCCCGCGTCCTGCACGAGCGCGACGACCCTGTCGGCTGGTGCGACGGCTTCATCTGGGATGTCACCGACCAGGCGCTGGCCAAGGAAGAGATGCAGGAGCGCGAGCGCTACCTGAGCATGCTGATCGACAACGTGATCGACGCCATCATCATCATCGACGCCCGCGGCATCATCGAGACCTTCAACCACGCCGCCGAACAGATCTTCGGCTACAGCGCCGCGGAGGTCATCGGCCGCAACCTGTCGATGCTCATGCCCGAACCGGACCGCTCCGCCCACGACGGCTATCTGGAGACCTACGAAAGACGCGGCATTCCTCGCGCGCTGGAACAAAACCGCGAACTCACCGCCCTGCGGCGTACCGGCGAAACCTTCACCATCGAGTTGCGCGTGTCGCAGATCAACCATCACGGCGAGCGCCGATTCATCGGCCTGGTGCGCGACATCACCGAACGCAAGCGCATCGAGCGGATGAAGAGCGAACTGGTGTCCATCGTCAGCCACGAGCTGCGTACGCCACTGACCTCGATCTCCGGTGCCCTCGGCCTGATCGTCGGCGGTGCCTTGGGCGAACCCTCGCCAAACATGGGCCAGATGATCAGCATCGCCCACCAGAACAGCCTGCGCCTGGGGCGCCTGGTGGACGACCTGCTGGACATGGACAAGCTGGTCGCCGGCAAGATGACCCTCGACCTGCGCGCGCATGCGCTGCCGACGCAGCTGCAACAGGCAATCGCCGCCAATCAGGGCTACGCCAGCAAGCATGGCGTCACGCTGGAGCTGCTGCCCGCGCCGGACGTGCAGCTGATGGCAGACGACGACCGGTTGCAGCAGGTACTGGCCAATCTCATCTCCAATGCGGTCAAATTCTCGCCGCAGGGTGGCACCGTTACGCTCGGCAGCGAGCGACGCGATGACTGGGTGCGAATCTCGGTACGGGATCAGGGACCGGGCATCGCCCCTGAATTCCACACACGAATCTTCCAGAAATTCTCCCAGGCCGATTCCTCCGACAGCCGCCAGAAGGAAGGCACCGGCCTGGGCCTGGCCATCAGCAAGGAACTGATCGAACACATGCACGGCCGGATCGGTTTCGATTCCGAGCCCGGCGAAGGCGCCTGTTTCTGGTGCGATTTACCAGTCGCGCCGCTGGCGCAAGATCAATCCTGATGCTTCCGTTAAGCGGACGCGCACGCAAACGACCCCCGGAGGCACAATGGCCGAGCTAAGGCGCATCCTGCACGTTGAAGACGATCCGTCGATTCAGGCGGTGACCAAGCTGGCCCTGGAGGCCGTTGGCGGATACGAGGTGCTGTCCTGCTCCTCTGGTGCACAGGCGCTGGAGGAAGTCGAAGCCTTCGCCCCCGACTTCATCCTGCTGGACGTGATGATGCCGGGCATGGACGGCCCGCAGACGCTGCTCAGGCTGCGCGAGCGCATCGACCTGGAACGGATTCCGGTAACATTCATGACCGCCAAGGTGCAGCCGAGCGAGATCGAGCACCTGCGCAAGCTGGGCGCGCGCGACGTGATCGTCAAGCCGTTCGACCCGATGCAGCTGGCCGAGCAGATTCGCAGCATCTGGCTGAGTGGCCGATACTAGGCAGAACTGCTTAAGCCCCGGTCGTGAAACGCTGCCGACCGGACGCCCCCCACCGAACCAGCAAGGCGCGACGATGGAGTCACCGCAACACAGCACGACGCCGATGCCATCGACCGCCCAGCCGCGCGAGCTGTCACGCCTGGCAGCGTTGCTGCGCTACGAAATCCTCGACACCCCCGAAGACAGCGCCTTCGATGACTTCACCGCGCTTGCCGCGCAGATGTGCGACACGCCGATCGCGCTGATCTCGCTGGTCGACGACCGCCGCCAGTGGTTCAAGAGCAGGGTCGGCCTCGACGTCAGCGAGACCTCGCGGGAGATCTCCTTCTGCACCTACACCATCGCCGGCGACGAGATCTTCGAGGTACCGGATACGCTGCAGGACCCGCGTTTTTGCAACAACCCGCTGGTGCTCGGCGATCCGCATATCCGCTTCTATGCCGGCACGCCGCTGACCTCGCCGGATGGCTACAACCTCGGCACCCTGTGCGTGATCGACCGCCAGCCGCGGCGGCTCAGCGCGGAACAGCGCGAGACCCTGGAGCGCCTCGGACGCCAGGTGATCCGCCTGTTCGAACAGCATCTGCTGGCGCACCGCCACGCCGAGCAGGCGGCGCTGCAACAGGCCATCCTCGACAGTGCCTCCAGCGCGGTACTGGTGACCCGACCTGACGGCGTCGTCACCAGCGTCAACCCGACCGCCGAGCGCCTGCTCGGCTACAGCGAACAGGCGCTGGTCGGCCATCCGCTGACCGCCGCGCTGTTCTGCCCGGAGGCACTGCAGCGCCGGGCGCTGCTGCTCTCCAGCGAGTTGCAGATACCGCTCGAGGCCGATTTCTCGGTGCTGACCGCGCCGCTGCACCGCGGGCGGCGCGACATGTCCGAATGGCGCCTGCGCCACCAGAACGGCAACGAGGTGCCGGTGCTGCTGGGCGTGACCGCGATCCATGACGAGCAGGAGCACCTGCGCGGCTACCTGGTCAACGCCTACGACCTGGCCTATCAGGAGCAGTTGCAACTGCGCCTGCAGCAGATCGCCGCGCAGGTCCCGGGCATGCTCTTCCAGTTCCATTGGCGCGCCGATGGACCGGCGTGCTTTCCCTATGTCAGTGAAGGGGTCGAGCAGATCTACGGGCTCAGCCCGGCGCAGCTGGCCAGCAGCTTTGCGCCGATCGTCGGCCGGGTCCACGGCCCCGACCGCAGCGCCCTGTTGCTCAGCATCCGCCAGGCGGCTCGTGAACTCACGCCCTGGCACAGCGAACACCGTGTCGAGCACCCGCACAAGGGGCTGATCTGGGTCGAGGCGCGGGCAACCCCGCTGCAGCAGGTCGACGGCTCGGTGCTCTGGCACGGCTTCGTTACCGATATCACCGCGCGCAAGGCCGAGCAGCTGGAGCTGGACAAGCAGCAGGAAATGAACCGGCGCTTGCTCGAGGCGCTGAGTGAAGCGGTGATCGCCTGCGATGCCGAAGGCAATCTGACCCTGTTCAACGAGAAGGCCAAGCAGTGGCATGGCGCCGATGTCGCCCCGTTATCGCCGAGCGAATGGGCCCGCCATTACCGGCTGTACCGCGCCGATGGCGTCACCCCGCTGGAACCCGAAGAGATTCCCCTGCGCCGCGCCCTCAATGGCGAGCACGTCATCGACCACGAGATGGTGCTGCTGAGCAATGGCGCACCGCGGCACGTACTGTCCAACGCCGACCCGCTGTACACCTCCGATGGCCAGCGAATGGGAGCGGTCGTCGTGCTGCACGACATCACCGAACGCAAGCGCATCGAACGCCTGCAGCGCGAGTTCATCTCCACCGTCAGTCATGAGCTGCGCACGCCGCTGACGTCCATCACCGGCGCGCTGGCGTTGATCTGCTCGAACGTCATGGGCGAAGTGCCCGAGTCGATGCACGAACTGCTGGAGATCGCCCAGCAGAACAGCCAGCGCCTGAGCGCGCTGATCGACGACCTGCTGGACATGGACAAGCTGCACGCCGGCAAGATGCGCTTCGACATGCTCGGACAACCGCTGCAACCCCAGCTGGAGCTGGCCCTGCGCAGCAACGGCAGCTATGCCGAACGGCATGGCGTGCAGCTGCACCTCGGCGCCTGCCCGGCAGTGAGCGTGACGGTCGATGCCATGCGCCTGCAGCAGGTGCTGAGCAACCTGCTGTCCAATGCAGCGAAGTTTTCCCCTGCCGGAGAACGGGTCGATCTGTCGGCCCGGGTCAGTGACGGCAAGGTTCGGGTCAGCGTCCGAGACCAGGGCCCGGGAATTTCCGATGAATTTCGTGCGCGGGTATTCCAGAAGTTCGCCCAGGCAGACTCGTCCGACAGCCGCCAGCAAGGCGGAACCGGGCTGGGCCTGGCGATCAGCAAGGAGCTGATCGAGCACATGGGCGGGCAGATCGGCTTCGAATCCGAGCCCGGCCAGGGCGCCTGCTTCTGGTTCGAACTACCCGCACAAGACCAGGCCAAGGAGAGCCCGTGATGAAACAGCTCAAGCGCATCCTGCACGTCGAAGACGTACCGTCCATCCAGGTGGTGACCCGCATTGCTCTGGAAAAGCTCGGCGGCTTCGAAGTGCTCAGCTGTCAGTCCGGCCAGGCCGCGCTCGACCAGGTGCAGGCCTTCGCTCCGGACCTGATCCTGCTCGATGTGATGCTGCCGCAGATGGACGGCATCGAGCTGGTTCGCCAACTGGCCGATCTGGTCGACCTGCAGCAGACGCCGGTGGTGTTTCTCACCGGCCATCTGCAGCCCGAACGGCTGCAGGAGTTGCGCCAGCTCGGCGTGCGCCAGGTGCTGGGCAAGCCCTTCGACCCGCTGCAACTTGCCACCCAGTTGCGGCAGATCTGGGAGGCCGAGCATGGATGATCGCACCCGCCTGGCGCTGCAAGAGCAGCTGGCGCAGCTGGAACAGCAGTTCGGCGAGCGCCTGCAGGCCGACCTGACCGACCTCGCCACGCTCGCCCAGGATCTGCAGCAGACCCGTGCCACTGCCAGCCGCCGGCTGGTGATGCTGAGCATCCGCGAGCGCCTGCATCGGCTGGCCGGCGCCGCCGGCACCTTCGGCTTCGCCAAGCTCGGGGAGCGCGCCAGGCAGCTGGAGCAGCGCGCCGATCGCTGGCTGGATTCGGCCAAACCCGGCAGCCGCGCGGCCGAAGCCTTCGCCCGCGCGGTGCTGCAGTTGGCCAGCGAAACCCCCGGCCAGGAACGCGACGGCGCGGCGGAACTGCCGGAGCACCACGAGGAGCCTGCACCCGGCTGTCGCATCTACCTGATGAAGGCCGATCCGGTCGCGGGCGCCAGCATGGCGGTGACCCTGCGCAACTTCGGTTATCTGGTCAGCCAGTGGCCCAACTTCGCCGCACTGCAAGCGGCCGTGGCCGATGAACTGCCCGACGCGCTGATCGTCAGCGTGCAGCAGGACAGCGATTTCGACGCGCTCGCCGCTCTGCAGCAAGGCCTCGAGCAGCCACTGCCGCTGCTGGTCATCCATGACCGGGCCGATTTCGCCAGCCAGCTGGCCGCGGTGCGTGCCGGCGCCCAGGGCTTCTTCGTCCGCCCGCTGGATATCACCCAGCTGGAGAACAGCCTGGAGCGCTGCCTCGATCGGCAGCAGGGCGAACCCTTCCGCGTGCTGATCGTCGATGACGACGCCGAGCTGGCAGCACGCTACAGCCTGGTGCTGCGCAACGCGCAGATGCAGGTGCAGATCCTTACCGAACCGACCCGCGTGCTGGAGACCATGCGCAGCTTCAACCCCGAGGTGTTGCTGCTGGACGTCAACATGCCGGACTGCTCCGGGCCGGAACTGGCGCAGATGATCCGCCTGCATGACGAATGGCTGCGGGTGACCATCATCTACCTTTCCGCCGAGACCGATACCCACCGGCAGATGGCGGCGCTGCTCAAGGCCGGCGACGATTTCATCACCAAGCCGATCAGCGATACCGCGCTGGTGGCCGCGGTGTATTCCCACGCCCAGCGTGCGCGCTCGCTGAGTACGGCGCTGGCCCGCGACAGCCTGACCGGCCTGCTCAAGCACGCCGATATCAAGGAACAGCTGGCGCTGGAAGTGCAGCGCACCACCCGCACCGGCAAACCCGCCAGCGTGGTGATGCTCGACCTCGATCATTTCAAGCAGATCAACGACACCTACGGGCACGCCGCCGGCGACAACGTCATCCGCGCCCTGGCCAACCTGCTACGCCAGCGCTTGCGGCGTATCGACAGCCTCGGCCGCTACGGGGGCGAGGAGTTCGTCGCCGTGTTGCCTGAATGCTCGGCCCTGCAGGCCCGACGCATTTTCGACGAAATCCGCGTGCGCTTCGCTGCGCTGAGCTTCAATGCCGGCGACCAGGAGTTCCGCGTGACCTTCAGTGCCGGCATCTGCGAGACCGACGGCCACAGCGCCTCCGGCCTGCTGCTCGAGCATGCCGACCAGGCGCTGTACGTGGCCAAGCACAACGGCCGCAACCAGGTGCAGATCGCCCAGCGCTGAGCGCCCGGCCCTTTCGGCGGCGAACCGCTGTGGTTCGTGCAGGTCTGACTACACTGAGTTCATCCCGGTGACCACGCGGTAGCGAGGCAACTGGGGATTCTGTGCAGTCATCCCCGGCGGAAGGAGTCCGGTTTGCCCGCAAGACTCGCGATCGGTTGGCATTCAATCGCCTTTCTCGCTGCGTTTCTGTTGCTCGTCGCGCTTGGCTGGCAAGGCAAGCGCACGCAGGAAGCGCTGTTGCAGACCAATCGCTCGGTCAGCCACAGCCTGGAAATCATCACCTCGGTCCAGGCGATCTTTTCTTCGTTACAGGACATCGAAACCGGTTCGCGCGGTTTCATCCTCACCGGCGACCCGACCTATCTCGAACCCTACGAACGTGGCCTCAGACAGCTGGAAGGCAACCGACGCAGCCTGCAGCGCCAGGTCGAAGGACGTGATTATCCCGACCGACGCTGGTTCCAGACCCTCGATGCGACCATCGCCGACCGCCTCGAAGTTGCCGCCCGCAACATGCAGACCCGCCGCGAGGCCGGGCTGCAGGCTGCCGTGGAGCGTCTGCGCGAGGCCGGCGGGCACCTGCTGATGGACCGCCTGCGCGCACTGCTCAACGCCGTCGAGCAGCACGAGCGCAGCCACCTGGCCGCCGCCAGCGCAGCCGTGGCACGCACCACCGAGCGCGCGCAGCAACTGGCACTGATCGGCACACTGGTGGTGATCGGGCTGTTCCTGGCCGCCTTCTGGGTCTTGCAGAGGAACCTGCAGATTCGTCAGCAGCTCGCCCGCAGCGCCCAGGCCGGCGAAGCACGCCTCGGGGCGCTGCTGCAGGCCATCCCGGACCATCTCTACGCCGTCGATGAGCGGCAGCAGGTGTCGAGCATTTCGCGTGGCACCCCGCGCCGCGCGCCGCCACCGGAAGCGATCGAACCCTTGCTCATCGAGCTGCTCAACCAGACCGACGAGGGCGCGCTGCGGCAGAAAACCTGGTGCGAGGTGCAGACCCAGCGCACCTTCGAGGTTCGCCTGATGCCCACCGGCCTGGGTGACCATCTGGCGATCGCACGGGATGTCAGCGAACTGCAGCGCAGCCGCGACAGCTTGCACGACCAGCAGATGTTCCTGCGCCGAGTGGTCGATACCGACGACAACCTGATCTTCGTCCGTGACGTGCAGGGCCGCTTCCTGCTCTGCAATACCGCGCTGGCTTCGCTGCTCGGCGCCCGTCCGCAGGACATCGAACAGCGCCGCGCGGACGCGCTGCCGTCCTCGCAGCTGCTGCAGCCACTGCTTTCGGGTGATGAGGAACTCGCCGAGCTGGCGACCGGCAGCAGTGAGCTGCGCACCACCGAGGTCGCGTTGACCGACGCCCAGGGTGCGGAGCGCTGGTACCAGGTGGTCAAGCGGCCGCTGCGCATCTCGCCACGCACCTGCCATGTGGTGACGGTGGCCGTGGATATCTCGCTGCGCCGGCGCATGGAGCAGATGAAGACCGAGTTCATCTCCACCGTCAGCCACGAGCTGCGCACGCCGCTGACCGCCATTCGCGGCGCGCTCGGCATGCTGACTGGCGGCATCGGCGGGCAGATCAGCGACGAGGCCCGCCCGCTGCTCGGCATCGCGCACAAGAACAGCGAACGGCTGGTGCGCCTGATCAACGACATTCTCGACATCGAAAAGCTCGAAGCCGGCCGCCTGGCCTTCAACTTCGGTCGCCACGACGTACGCGCGCTGGTGCAGCAGGCGCTGTCGGACATCACGCCATACGGCCAGGACTACGGCGTCAGCCTGGAATTTCTGGATGATCCAGAGCTGCCGACCAGCGAGGCGACCCTGGACCCCGACCGCTTCGCCCAGGTGATGGCCAACCTGCTGTCCAATGCGATCAAGCACTCGCCAGCCGGCGGCTGCGTGACGGTGGAGCTGCGCCACAGCGGCGAAATGCTGGAGATTGGTGTGCAGGATCGCGGGCCGGGCATTCCGGAAGCCTTTCGCTCGCGCATCTTCGAGCGTTTCGCCCAGGCCGACTCCTCCGACGCCCGCCAACGCGGCGGCACCGGGCTGGGGCTGGCCATCACCCGCTCGCTGGTGCAACAGATGCACGGGCAGATCGGCTTCGACTCACAACCCGGTCAGGGCAGCCGCTTCTGGCTGCAACTGCCGCTGGAGAGCAACGAACAGGCGGCTCGGCCACAGGCCCCGGTTCAGCCAGTCGGCGCGGCGTCGCCAGCGGAGCAGGCCACGCTGATCCTGATTCTCGAACCCGACAGCCATGCCGCCGAGCAGCTGGCCGAGGCGCTGCACCAGCACGGCTATGCCACGCTGATCGCACACGCTGCCGCCGAAGCACGCGAGCTGCTCGATCGACACCGAGTGCAGGCGCTGACCCTCAGCCCGGCGCTGCACGACGAGAACAGCGTGGCCTTCCTGCAGAGCCTGCGCAGCCAGCACCACTACCGCAATCTGCCAGTGCTCATCGTCAGCCTGCAGCCGCAGCGCCGGGACGAGGATGACGGCCTGCTGCGCGGCGGTGCGGTGGGCGTGATCGACTGGCTGCACAAGCCGATCGACCCGTCGCGGGTCATGGAAGTGATCCGCGCCTGCCTGAAGCTCGGCGGGTCGAAGCCGCGCATCCTGCACGTGGAGGATGACGAAGGTCTGCGCGTGCTGCTTGCTCGGCAGATCGCCATGCTGGACGTCGAGCTGGTCGGAGCGGCTACCCTGCATGAGGCTCGCCAGCTGATCGCAGCGCAGCCGTTCGATCTCGCGGTGATAGACCTGATGCTGCCGGATGGCGAGGGCACCGAACTGTTCGATCAACTGGCATCGAGCGTTCCGCCGCCCCCGGTGATCATCTTTTCTGCACTCGACACCCCGATTCAGGACAACCGCCTGGCGCTGCGCCAGCTGGTGAAATCCCGTCATGACGGCGACGAACTGGCCAGGCTGATCCAGCACCTGTTGCAACACTGGCCGCCGGGGCAAACTCACGAAACCGACGAGGCTCATCCATGAGCGAATCTGCCAGCAAACGCATTCTCATGGTGGAAGACGAAGAGGACATCGCCTTCCTCATCCGTTACATGCTCGAACGCCACGGCTTCGTCGTCGAGCATGCCGCCGATGGCCGCCAGGCCCTGGAGCACTTCGCCCAGGCCGAGCCGCCGGACCTGACCCTGATGGACATCATGCTGCCCTACCACGACGGCCTCGAGCTGATCGAACGGCTGCGGGCGCAACCCGGCTGGGACAGCGTGCCGGTGCTGATGCTGACCGCCAAGGCGCGCGAAGTGGACATCGTTCGCGCGCTGGAACTGGGCGCCGACGACTACGTGACCAAACCCTTCCAGCCGGAGGAACTGCTGGCGCGTATTCGTCGCTTGCTGAGGGGCCGCCGATGAAGCGAGCGGTCATGCTGCTTGCCCTGGCGCTGCCTTGCGGTGCGGCGCTGGCGGACGTCACCACCGCCGAGCGGCAGGTCCAGGCGCAACAACTGGACGCGGCCGAAGCCACACTTCGGGCGCATCTGGCCGGGCAGCCGGACGACACCGCGGCGCAGTTCCTGCTCGCCCGGGTATTGAGCTGGCAAGGCCACCCTGAACAGGCGCTGCCGATCTATCGCCGCCTGCTGCAGCAACAGCCGGACAACGCCGACTATCTGCTCGGCGAGGGCCAGGCGCTACTCTGGGCCGGTCATCCGCAACGTGCGCTGCAATCGCTCGAGCGCGCCGCCCAGCTCGCCCCGGACTATGCCGAGGTGCAGCAGGTGATCCAGCAGGCCCGTGCTGCGCTGACCGTGCCCAGCACCGCAGCGGCACCCGTGCCGGTGGTCGACGCCGCGACCAGGCGACGCCACGAACTGGAAATATCCGCTCGCCAGGACTGGCTCGACAGCGGCTTTGACAACTGGCGCAGCCAGCGCCTGGACTACGCCTCGACGAAGCCGGAGAGTCTCGGCTGGTATGGCGCGCTGACACGCGAGCAACGCTTCGGCGAGTGGGACGAAGGCGTCGAAGCCGGCGCCGTCATTGCGCTGGACGAGAACTGGACCCTGCAACCGGAGATCGGCTACCAGCCGTCGCCCTATTTCCTTCCCGAGTGGCATGCCGATCTGCGCCTGCAGCGGCGGCTACCGGACGGCTACCTCGGCGCCGTCAGTGTCCGCCGCACCGAGTACGAGACCACCCGGGTCGACCGTCTCGCGCTGAGCGCCGAACGCTACTGGAACGCCTGGCGCGCCGGCTACACGCTGAACGTCACCGACGTCGCCAACGCCGGCACGCCGATCGGCCATGACCTGGCACTGGACTACTACTACCAGGGCCTGAGCTACGCCGGCCTGCGCCTGACCGTCGGCGAGGAAGAAGCGGTGGAGGAACAGCAGCTGATCACCAGCGACGTGCGCGCCATCAGCCTGCAAGGTCGCCACTGGTTCGACAGCCGCTGGGCGCTGAGCTGGGAGATCGGCCATCACCAGCAGGGCAGCTACTACGACCGGCAATGGCTGCAGCTCGGCCTGCGTCATGCTTTCTGAATGGCTGGCGCGCTGTCCGCCCTGGCTGTGCGAAGCACTGGCCAACGCCTGGACGCAGCTCTGGCCGGAAGACCGCATGCTGCAACTGGCGCTGTACTGCGCCCTCGGCCTCGGCACACTGACCGTGCTGGTGTTGCTGCAGGTGCTTCTGCTCGGTGAGGTATCACGCCGGCGCACCGTACGCCGGCAGCAGTTCAACGAACAGTGGCGGCCCTTCTTCGCCCTCTGCAGCTTGAGCGACGAACTCCCGCCCAGCCATGCACCGCTGCCGAGGCGGCGGCAGCTGTGGTTCCTGCTGCAGTGGAACCGCACCCAGCTGCAGCTGCGCGGCGCCGCCCGCGAGCGCATGAACCGCGCCCTGATCGCCCTGGGCATGGACCGCCAGGCCCTGAACCTGCTGCGCGGGCGGGTGCGCAGCAAGCTGATCGGCCTGACCTGCCTGCGCCATCTGGCTGAACCGACACACTGGGACGCAGTACAGTCGCTCTTGCTCAGCCGCAACTCCATCGTCGCCCTCTCCGCCGCCCAGACCCTGGTGGCGATGGACGCCAGCAAAGCCATGGCGCTGATCCTGCCGGCGGCGGTGAATCGCCCCGACTGGGCCCTGCCGCGGCTGATCAGCCTCTGCCAGCAGGCTGGCGAACAGGCCGTGACCACGCCGCTGCTGATCGTGCTGTCCTCCTCGGAAGATCCGCGTCGCGAGCGTCTGGTACCGCTGCTCGTGCAGGGCGATCCCCGCCACGCCGCGCCCTGGGCCCGAGCTCGGCTGGACGAAGGCGCACCGGCGGAATATCTGCAGGTAGCGCTGCGCTGCCTGTGCGAACTCGGCGACCCGCGCGACCGCCACCGCCTGCTACGCGCCCTGCAGCACGAACAGGACACCGTGCGTCTGGCGGCGCTGCAGGCGCTGCACAAACAGGCACGCCGCGAAGACAGCGAACTGTTCCTGCCGCTGCTATCGGACAGCAGCTGGTGGGTACGCCAGGCGGCGGCCGACAGCCTGGCGGCGATGCCGGGCGCAACGCTGGAGGGGCTGCAGCATATGCTTGAACAGGTTCGTGATCGTTACGGCAGGGACGCCCTGCGCCGCGCCATCGCGGAGGTGCGCCGGTGACCGATACCTGGCTGTGGTGGTTGCAGGTCGCATTCATCCTCTATTTCCTGCTGCTCAACGGCATGTACCTGCTGCTCAACGTACTGTCGATGGCGAGCCTAACCAGTTATATCCGTCAACGCGCCGAGACCGGCGAATTGGCGCCCTACCTGGGTGTGGAGCCGCCGGTGTCGGTACTGATGCCGGCCTTCAACGAGGAGGCGACGATCCGCACCTCGGTGCGCTCGATGCTGCAGCTACAGTACCCCGAGTTCGAGATCGTGGTGATCAACGACGGTTCGAAGGACAACACCCTCGCCGTGCTGATCGAGGAATTCGACCTGGTGCCGCACCCCGAGCCGCTGCGCCAGGCCGTGGCCCACCAACCGGTGCAGGCCATCTATCGTTCGCGGCGCTACGCCAATCTGCGGGTGGTGGACAAGGCCAACGGCGGCAAGGCCGATGCGTTGAATGCCGGTATCAATGCCGCGCGCTACGGCCTGTTCTGCGGTGTCGACGCCGACTCGATCCTGCAGCGCGACAGCCTGCTGCGCGTGGTGCAGCCCTTCCTCGAGGACGAACGCACCATCGCCGCCGGCGGCACCGTGCGCATCGCCAATGGCTCGCAGGTGCGCGGCGGCTTTCTTATCCAAGCCGGATTGCCACGCAACTGGCTGGCGCGCTTCCAGATCGTCGAATACCTGCGTGCGTTTCTCTTCGGCCGTCTCGGCTGGTCGCCGCTCAACGCCGTGCTGATCATCTCCGGCGCCTTTGGCCTGTTCGACCGCGAACGGGTGATGGCGGTCGGCGGCTATCGCACCGATACCGTCGGCGAGGACATGGAGCTGGTGGTGCGGCTGCATCGCTATCACCGCGAGAAGCGCATCCCCTACCGCATCCGCTACCTGCCCGATCCGATCTGCTGGACCGAATGCCCGGAAGACCTCGGCACCCTGGGCCGCCAGCGCAGCCGCTGGCAACGCGGCCTGGCCGAAAGCCTGAGTCGGCATGCCCGGCTGGCCTTCAGCTTGCGTGGCGGCACGCCGGGCTGGCTGGCCTGGCCGTTCATGGCGCTGTTCGAATGGATCGGCCCGCTGATCGAGCTGGTCGGCTACGGCTTCATGCTCGCCGGCTTCGCCTTCGGTGCGGTGTCCTACGCGGCGCTGGCGGCCTTCCTGCTGGTGGCGATCGGCATGGGCATCCTGCTGTCGGTCAACGGCCTGCTGCTGGAAACCATGTCGTTCCGCGTCTACAGCCGTCGGCGCGACATGCTGCAGCTGTTTCTGATGGCCGTGCTGGAGAACTTCGGCTACCGCCAGCTGAACACCGTCTGGCGCTGTCGTGGCCTCTGGCAATGGTTCTCGCGACGCAAGCACCACTGGGGCGCGATGCGCCGCAGCGGGCAGTGGGGGCAAAGCTAGCTGAACGCTCAAAAAACCAAATCGGAGGGTGGATCACGCTTCATCGATCCACTGGCTGTGCAACAAGGTGGATGTAAAAGGCGACATCCACCCTACGGATGCCGTCAGAGCTGAATCCAGGTCGCCTTCAGCTCGGTGTACTTGTCGAAGGCATGCAGTGACTTGTCGCGACCGTTGCCGGACTGCTTGAAGCCGCCGAACGGCGCGGTCATGTCGCCGCCGTCGTACTGATTGACCCACACGCTGCCGGCGCGCAACGCCCGCGCGGTGCGGTGTGCCTTGGACAGGTCAGCGGTCCACACGGCCGCGGCCAGGCCGTAGGGCGTGTCGTTGGCGATCGCCACCGCTTCCTCGGCGCTGTCGAAGGTGATCACCGACAGCACCGGGCCGAAGATTTCCTCCTGAGCGATCTTCATCGCATTGTCGACGCCATCGAAGATGGTCGGCTCGACATACAGTCCGCCAGTCTCCTCAAGCGTGCGCTGGCCGCCGATCAGCACCTGCGCACCCGCCCCACGACCGGCTTCGATATAGCCGAGTACGGTGTTCAGCTGCTGGGTATCCACCAGCGCGCCGACGTTGGTCGCCGGATCCAGCGGGTTGCCCGGCTTCCAGCCCTTGAGCGCCTCGACCACCATCGGCAGGAAACGCTCCCTGATCGAACGCTCCACCAGCAGGCGCGAGCCGGCGGTGCAGACCTCGCCCTGGTTGAAGGCAATGGCGCCGGCCGCAGCCTGAGCTGCTGCTTCGAGATCGGGCGCGTCGGCAAAGACGATATTCGGGCTCTTGCCGCCGGCCTCCAGCCAGACGCGCTTCATGTTCGATTCGCCGGCATAGATCATCAGCTGCTTGGCGACCCGCGTGGAACCGGTAAAGACCAGCGTGTCGACGTCCATGTGCAGCGCCAGCGCCTTGCCGACGGTGTGGCCGTAGCCCGGCAGGACGTTGAGCACGCCGGCCGGAATGCCGGCATTGATTGCCAGCTGGGCAATGCGGATGGCGGTCAGCGGCGACTTCTCGGAGGGCTTGAGTACCACCGAATTACCTGTGGCCAGTGCCGGGCCGAGCTTCCAGCAGGCCATCATCAGCGGGAAATTCCACGGCACGATGGCCGCCACCACACCGACCGGCTCGCGGGTGACCAGGCCGAGCTGGTCGTGGGGCGTGGCCGCCACTTCGTCGTAGATCTTGTCGATCGCCTCGCCACTCCAGCGCAGCGCCCGCGCGGCGCCGGGGATGTCCACCGCCAGCGAGTCGCCAATCGGCTTGCCCATGTCGAGGGTCTCCAGCAGCGCCAGCTCCTCGCGGTGGGCTTCCAGCAGATCGGCGAAGCGGATCAGTACTGCCTTGCGCTTGGCCGGTGCCAGCTTCGCCCAGCTGCCTGCCTCGAATGCGGCACGGGCACTGGCCACCGCGCGCTCGGCGTCGGCCTGGTCGCAGCTGGCGACCTGCGCCAGCACCCGCCCGTCCACCGGGCTGATGCAGTCGAACTGGCCGCCGTCCGCCGCGGCGCAATACTCACCCTGGATAAAGGCGCGACCTTCGATGTGCAGGTCACGGGCACGCTGTTGCCAGTCGGCGAGGGTCAGGGTGGGCATGGTGCATCCTCTCTAGTCAGGTCTTCGGGCTGTGGAAAAGGCACCCTAAACCAGCGGCGCGGACCCTATCAATATTTTTTACGATCGGCCGGTCTATCGCCTTGTTTTGTTCGTTTTATTAAACATAGACTCGATGAAAACCCTGCGGCTCGCCGTCGCAGCATAGCCGCTCGCCACCCGGAGCCAGCCCCATGTCACAGGATTTCCATCCCAACGCCTCGCCCGATCACTTCTGGATGCCCTTCACCGCCAACCGCCAGTTCAAGGCCACGCCGCGCCTGCTGGAGAGCGCCGAGGGCATGTATTACACGGCGAGCGACGGCCACCAGGTACTCGACGGCACGGCCGGGCTCTGGTGCTGCAATGCCGGCCATGGCCGACGCGAGATCAGCGAAGCGGTGAGCAAGCAGATCGCCAAGATGGACTTCGCGCCGACCTTTCAGATGGGCCATCCGCTACCTTTCGAGCTGGCCGAGAAACTCGCCGCCATCAGCCCCGAAGGACTGAACCGGGTGTTCTTTACCAACTCCGGATCGGAGTCGGCGGATACCGCGCTGAAAATCGCCCTCGCCTATCAGCGCGCCATCGGTCAGGGCTCGCGCACGCGGCTGATCGGCCGCGAATTGGCCTATCACGGCGTCGGTTTCGGCGGCATGTCGGTAGGCGGCATGGCCAACAACCGCCGCGCCTTCGGCCCGATGCTGCCGGGCGTCGATCACCTGCCGCACACTCTCGATCTACAGCGCAACGCCTTCAGCAAGGGCCTGCCGCAGCATGGCGTGGAGCGCGCCGATGAACTGGAGCGGCTGGTGGTGCTGCATGGCGCGGAGAACATCGCCGCGGTGATCGTCGAGCCGATGTCCGGCTCGGCCGGGGTCATCCTGCCGCCGGTGGGCTATCTGCAGCGTCTGCGCGAGATCACCGCCAAGCACGGCATCCTGCTGATCTTCGATGAGGTCATCACCGGCTTCGGCCGTGTCGGCGAAGCCTTCGCCGCCCAGCGCTGGGGCGTGACGCCGGACATCCTCACCTGCGCCAAGGGACTGACCAACGGCGCGATTCCCATGGGTGCGGTGCTGGTCGCCGACCACCTGTTCGATGCGTTCATGAAGGGACCGGAAAGCGTCATCGAGTTCTTCCACGGCTACACCTACTCCGGGCACCCGGTGGCCTGCGCAGCGGCACTGGCGACCCAGCAGATCTATCAGCAGGAGAACCTGTTCCAGAAGGCCATCGACCTGGAGCCCTACTGGCAGGAAGCACTGTTCAGCCTCAGGGACCTGCCCAACGTGATCGACATCCGCACGGTCGGGCTGGTCGCGGGTATCCAGTTCGCTGCCCATGCCGATGGCGTCGGCAAGCGCGGTTACGAGGTGTTCCGGGAATGTTTCGAGAAGGGCCTGCTGGTACGCGCCAGCGGCGACACCATTGCGCTGTCGCCGGCGCTGATCGTCGAGAAGGCCGAGATCGACCAGATGATGGAGTTGCTCGCCGACGGTATCCGCAGGGCTGGTTGACGCAGCGCCCCGAGAGGAGTGGCCCGGCCTGACGGATCAGGCCGGGCACTGGATCAGAGCGATTCCAGGCAGCCGGCCAGGGTGTCGCCGAGGCCTTCCAGCAACTTTTCGTAGCCCTGCGCATCGGTCGCCAGGCCGACACCGAGCACATCCAGCTCCGCCATCTTCACCGGCAAGCCGGCGGTCAGCGTTTCGGCCAGTCGCGGACGCGCCGGCGGTTCGCTGAACACGCAGCTCGGCCCGGCCTGCTGCAACCGCTCGCGCATCGCCGCCACATGCCGGGCGCCGGGTTGCGACTCACCACCGGCACTGAACACGCCGGCATGGCGTAGGCCGTAGGCCGCCTCGAAGTAGTCGTAGGCCTCGTGGAAAACGAAGAACGGCTTGTTCTGCACCTCGCTGAAGCGCTGCTTGAGGTGGCCGTCGAGCGCCTCGACGCGCTGGGCGAAGGCCGCCGAGTTGGCCTGGTAGCGCTGTGCGTTGGCCGGGTCGGCGGCGGCCAGGTCAGCGGCCATGCGCTCGGCGATGGTCAGGGCGTTGGCTGGCAGCAGCCACAGGTGCGCATCGAGCGTGCCCGGCCGATGGTCGTGGTCGTGCTCGTCGGCATGGGCAGGCTCGCCATGTGCGGCCTCGTCATCCCCGTGAGCATCATGCTCATGACCGTCGTGATCGTCGTGATCGTCGTGATCGTCGTGATCGTCGTGATCGTGATGTTCAGCCTCGTCGTGCGCGTGTGCATCACCAAAACGACGCAGGGTCAGCTGCGGCAGGTCCTGCACCGCCACGGTCGTGCCTTCACGAGCGCTCAGTGCGCGCGGCAGGAAGCTCTCCAGATCCGGGCCGATCCAGTAGAACAGCTGCGCATCGCGGATACGCCGTACGTCGGACGGTCGCAGCGAGTAATGATGCGCCGAAGCGCTGGCCGGCAGCAGAACGTCAGGCTCACCGACGCCATCCTGAACCGCCGCGGCGATCAGCTGCAGCGGCTTGATGCTGGTCAGCACGCGGACTTCGGCGTGGGCGGACGCGGCGCCAGCAACCAGCGCCGCGAGCAAGGGAAGGGAAAAAAGACGATTCACGGGCGTCACTCGTACGGGGGGAATTGGTACATAATAACGTCTCCACCCCAACACGTCGCCGCTCATGTCCAAGACCCCGCTGGCCTGTACGCCCCACGACCATGACCATTGCGTCAGCCACGCGCTGGCCGAAGCCGACAGCCTCTGCGCGCGCCAGGGCGTACGCCTGACCGCCCTGCGCAAGCGTGTGCTGGAGCTGGTCTGGCAAAGCCACAGGCCGCTCGGCGCCTACGACATCCTCGCCGTACTGAGCGAGCAGGATGGCCGCCGCGCCGCGCCGCCCACCGTCTACCGCGCGCTGGATTTCCTGCTGGAAAACGGCCTGGTGCATCGCATCGCGTCGCTCAACGCCTTCATCGGCTGCAACCATCCGGAGCATCCGCACCAGGGCCAGTTCCTCATCTGCCGCCACTGCCACACCGCCATCGAACTGGAACAGCCGGCCATTGCCGCGGCAATCGATGCCGCCGCTGGCACCGTAGGCTTTACCGTTGAAGGCCAGACCGTGGAAGTGGTCGGCCTCTGCTCGAACTGCCGGAAAGCCGCATGAGCGAGGTGCTGCTGCGGCTGGATGACATCCACGTGCGCTTCGCCAACCAGAACGTGCTGGAAGGCGCGCAACTGCAGGTGCATCGCGGCGAGATCGTCACCCTGATCGGCCCCAATGGCGCCGGCAAGACCACGCTGGTACGGGCAGTGCTCGGCCTGCTGAAACCCGATCGCGGCCAGGTCTGGCGCAAGCCGAAGCTGCGCGTCGGCTACATGCCGCAGAAGCTCCACGTGGACCCCACCCTGCCCTTGTCGGTGCTGCGCTTTTTGCGCCTGGTGCCCGGCGTCGACCGTGCCCGTGCGTTGGCGGCGCTGGGCGAAGTCGGTGCCGAACACGTCATCGACAGCCCGCTGCAGAAGATTTCCGGCGGCGAGATGCAGCGTGTGCTGCTCGCCCGCGCCCTGCTGCGCGAACCGGAACTGCTAGTGCTGGATGAACCCGTACAGGGTGTGGACGTGGCTGGCCAGGCCGAGCTGTACCGGTTGATCGGCGTACTGCGCGACCGTTACGGCTGCGGCGTGCTAATGGTTTCCCACGACCTACATCTGGTGATGAGCGCCACCGACCAGGTGGTCTGCCTCAATCGCCACGTCTGCTGCTCAGGGCATCCGGAGCAGGTCAGCAGCGACCCGGCCTTCGTCGAGCTGTTCGGCCAGGACGCGCGCAGTCTGGCGATCTATCACCACCAGCACGACCACAGCCACGACCTGCACGGCAGCGTGGTGACCGGCAAACCCCACGTCCACGGCCCGAACTGCAAGCACTGACATGCCCGATTTCCTTCTCAACGCCCTGCTCGCCGGCCTCGCCCTAGCGCTGGTCGCCGGCCCGCTCGGCTCCTTCGTCGTCTGGCGGCGCATGGCCTATTTCGGCGACACCCTGTCCCACGCCGCGCTGTTCGGCGTCGCCCTCGGGCTGATGCTCGACGTCAACCTGACCCTGGCGGTGACGGTCGGCTGCGTGCTGCTCGCGCTCTTGCTGGTCACCCTGCAGCAGCGCCAGCCGCTGGCCTCGGACACGCTGCTCGGCATCCTCGCCCACAGCACGCTGTCGCTGGGCCTGGTGTCGCTGAGCTTCATGGATGACGTGCGCATCGACCTGATGGGCTATCTGTTCGGCGATCTGCTCGCCGTGGGGCCGAGCGACCTGGCCTGGATCATCGGCGGCAGCGCCCTGGTGCTGCTGATGCTGATTCCGCTGTGGCGTCCGCTGCTGGCGATCACCGTGCACGAGGAGCTGGCCAAGGTCGAAGGCCTGCCGGTGGCCGGTATCCGCCTGGCGCTGATGCTGCTGATCGCCGTTGTGATCGCCGTGGCGATGAAGATCGTCGGCGTGCTGCTGATCACCTCGCTGTTGATCATTCCCGCCGCCGCGGCGCAGCGCCATGCACGTACTCCGGAGCAGATGGCCTTTGGCGCCAGCGTGTTGGGCATCGTCGCGGTGTGCCTGGGGCTAACGCTGTCCTGGTTCGAAGACACTCCGGCCGGCCCGTCCATCGTGGTCAGCGCCGCCGCGCTGTTCCTGCTCAGCTTCGCCTGGCCTCGCAGGGCCTGAGGCCATGACTGATCTGAAGTACCTGCGCGGTTACCCGGAGCCGCTGCTGGCGCAGGTTCGCCAGCTGATCGCCGAAGAGCGCCTGGGTGACTATCTGCAGCGTCGTTACCCGGCACGGCACGAAGTACAGAGTGACAAGGCGCTGTACGGCTACGTGCAGAAGCTCAAGCAGGACTATCTGAAAAGCGCGCCGCCGATCGACAAGGTGCTCTATGACAATCGCCTGGACCTGACCCATCGCGCGCTGGGCCTGCATACCGCGGTGTCACGGGTGCAGGGCGGCAAGCTCAAGGCGAAGAAGGAGATCCGCGTCGCCGCACTGTTTCGCGAGGCGGCGCCGGAATTCCTGCAGATGATCGTGGTGCACGAACTCGCCCATCTGCGTGAGAGCGAGCACAACCGTGCCTTCTACAAGCTGTGCGAACACATGCTGCCCGGCTACGGGCAGATCGAGTTCGATCTGCGCCTGTTCCTGCACTGGCGCGAGCTGGAGGCGCTACCGGGCAAGAACGCCTAGCGCATCAGTGCTGCCAGGCGTCGATCCAAATGGTAGGGCTGCTCAGATCCAACCCAGCCAGCGCCACCAGGTCATCGCGAACAGCAACATGCTCAGATAGCCGATCAGCGTTACCAGCACGCCGACCTTGGCGAATTGCCGGGCGCTGAAGGTCTCGGTGCCCAGGCAAACCATGTTCTGCGGCGCGTTGATCGGCAGGATGAAGCCATAGCTGACGACAAAGCCGAGCAGCATGGTCATCCCCAGCCGGCTGAAATCCCCTGGCAGGCTGAGCAACACCGAGATCAGGATCGGCAGCATCGCCGATGTCAGCGCTGTGGCACTGGCAAAGCCCAGATGGATCACGATGAGGAAGGCGCCGAGAATGGCGAAGATGCCCAGCGGCCCCACCACGCCAAGCCCGGTGTGAGCGACCACCTGCGCGCCGAGCCACTGTCCGGCCTGAGTCGTGAGCAATACCGTGCCGAGGCTGATACCAACACCGAAGACGATCACCGTGCCCCAGGGCACCCGCGCCTGAACCTCCTTCCAGTTCATTACGCCGATGCGCGGCAGCATCAGGATCACCAGGCCGGCATAGGTGGTGCTGGTGGTGTCGAAACTGTGCAGCTTGCCCTCGGTGGCCCAGCACAGCAGCAACCCGATGGACACGGCGAGCAGGCGCTTCTGCGCCGACGTCATCGGCCCAAGTTCGGCGAGCGAGCGTGCCACGGCTTCCTTGCCACCGGCTATCCGCTCGGTTTCCGGCGGCAGCAGCTTGAGCACAATGAACAGCAGGACGAAGGACATCAGCACGGCCCAGGGCGCGCCGGCGATGAGCCAGTCGATCCAGCTGACTCGTTCACCCAGCAGCTTGTCCATGAAGCCCACCAGCAGCAGGTTCTGCGCCGCTGCGGTCTGGATGCCGATGTTCCAGATGCTGGTGCCCTGGGCGACGATGATCATCATGCCGGCGGCGAAGTTCGAACGCTTGTCGATCCCGAATGCGGTGATGATGCCAAGCATGATCGGCACCACGCAGGCGGCGCGCGCCGTGGCGCTGGGTACCACCAGGCTGAGCAGGACGATGACCACCAGTGTGCCGCCGAGGATATGCCGCGAACTGGTGCCGACCCTGGATAGGGTCATCAGCGCAATGCGCCGGTCGAGCCCGGTCAGGGTCATCGCCGCAGCGATGAACAGGGCTCCGGCTACCAGCGCCAATGCCGGATTGGCGAAGCCGGAAAGCCCCATGCCGATCGCCTTTGAGGTGCCGTAGACGACCTCGGGGTTTTCCAGCGTAGGCGCCGTACCGATGAGGAACGCCAGCAGCGCGGTGATCATGATCGCGCTGACCTCATAGGACACCGCTTCGGTGATCCACACCACCACCGCGAACACCAGGATCGCCAGCACTCGCTGGCCGGCCACGGGCAGGTCGGCAGGCAGTGGCATCAGCAGCACGCCAATCAGCGCCAGTACGGCCACCAACAGACCGATCGGGATGCCAAGCAGACCCTGGCGAAGGGCTACGTTAGGGGTATCGCTCATGGTATGGCTCCATCCGCTGACAGACGCCTTCAGCATGGGCAAGCCAGATCAGCGAGACCATGACCTGTGTCTATTGCGGGCCTTTGCGGCGAGTTAACCAAGTAAAAAAAGCAGAACGCCGGCATGCGCCGGCGCTCTGTGGTCGATGGTTCGCAGCACGTTTCGAGCGGGCTGGCGCCCGCGCCGAACCTTGCGCAAACCTCAGGCGGGAATTGCCTCCGCCGCGGCCTCGCGCGCCCAGACCCGATGCTGGCCAAGCGCCTGGGCGAAGTTGCCGAACACACCGTCCACATCGTCGCCTTCCAGCAGGCCGCTGTCGGGTTGCAGGCCGAGCGATGCCAGCAGCGGCCGCGCGGCGCCGAGCATGACGATGGGTTTCAGGTGTTTGTAGGCCTCCAGCACGTAGTGCTTGGCCTCGCCGGACTTGGCCATGGCCGCCGCCGCATCGGCGCCGCCGGGAACGAACACGGCGTCGAACATCACCGAGGGCATGCCATCCATCGCAGCGTCGACCGGCAGCATCTTGCCGTCCGCCGTTTTCACCGGCGCCGGTGACGGACCGATGATCTTGGCCAGCGCGCCCTCCGAGGCCAGCTTGGCCTTGAACGCATCGATCGCCGCACCATCGACGCCGTTGGCTACCAGGATGGCCACCTTGCGCGACTTGATGTTGCCCGGTGCATGGTTCATCAGGCTCAGCGCCGGCGAATCCTGCGGGGTTGGCGTCTTCGGCGTCACGGTCGGTGCGCTAGGCGCCGGCAGACCCAGGTTTTCGGCGACACGGCGGGCCAGTTCCAAGTCGATATTGGCGAGAATCTCGTTGACCTGGCGTTCACGGATGAAGATCCGCTCGACCTTGCCCAGCTCGAAGGTATAGGCGCCGACAATGTGTTCCTTTTCCGGCTCGCTCATGCTGTTCCAGAACAGCGTCGCCTGGGAGAAGTGGTCGCCGAAGGATTCGCTGCGGTTGCGGATCTTGTGGCCCTCGACCCGCTCCGGATAGCTCTCGAAGCCGCCGTCCTGGGCCGCCGGCGGGGTTTCCTTGGGCCAGCCGCTGTCGATCGAGTTGGGCTCGTAGTTGGCGCGGCCCTTGTGGATGGTCTGGCGATGGAAGGCGTCGCGCTGATTGTTGTGGAACGGACACAGCGGACGGTTGATCGGGATCTCGTGGAAGTTTGGCCCACCGAGACGCAGCAGCTGGGTGTCGGTGTAGGAGAACAGCCGGCCCTGCAGCAGCGGGTCATTGGTGAAGTCGATGCCCGGCACGATGTGGCCAATGTGGAAGGCGGCCTGCTCGGTCTCGGCGAAGAAGTTGTCCGGGTTGCGGTTGAGGGTCATCTTGCCGAGCTTCTGCACCGGCACCAGCTCCTCGGGGATGAGCTTGGTTGGGTCGAGCAGGTCGAACTCGAACTTGTGCTCGTCGGCCTCTTCCACCACCTGCACGCCCAGCTCCCACTCGAAGTAGTCGCCCATCTCGATGGACTCCCACATGTCGCGGCGGTTGAAGTCCGGGTCTTTGCCGGCAATCTTCAGCGTCTCGTCCCAGACCAGCGAGAAGGCGCCCGCAACCGGCTTCCAGTGAAACTTGACGAAGCGGCTGACGCCCTCGGCGTTGATCAGGCGGAAGGTGTGCACGCCAAAGCCTTCCATCGCCCGGAAGCTACGCGGCAGGGCGCGGTCGGACATGGTCCAGAGCACCATGTGCGCCGATTCCGGGGTCAGCGAGACGAAGTCCCAGAAGCTGTCGTGAGCCGACTGTGCCTGCGGGATCTCGTTGTGCGGCTCGGGTTTCACCGCATGCACGAAGTCCGGAAACTTGATCGCGTCCTGAATGAAGAACACTGGCATGTTGTTGCCGACCAGATCGAAGTTGCCCTCGTCGGTGTAGAACTTGGTGGCGAAGCCGCGCACGTCGCGCACGGTGTCTGCCGAGCCGCGCGAGCCCTGCACGGTGGAGAAGCGCGTGAAGACTGGGGTTTCCTTGCCTTCGGCGGCGAGGAACGAGGCCTTGGTCAGCCAGCTGTGGTCGGCGTAGCTGACGAACACACCGTGCGCCGCCGAACCACGCGCATGCACGATGCGCTCGGGGATGCGCTCGTGGTCAAAGTGGGTGAGCTTCTCGCGCATGATGAAGTCTTCGAGCAGCGAGGGCCCACGGTCGCCGGCCTTGAGGGTGTTCTGGTTGTCAGCGATCTTTACGCCCTGGTTGGTGCGCAGCGCCTCGCCGGTGGCGTCGCTGCGAAATTCTTCCAGTTGGTCGAGCTTGGCGTTGTGGTTGGCACGGTCGACGGTATCGGTGCCGGCCAGCTCGCTCTGTTTAGGGGTCTTTTCGGTCATGATGGGCCTCCATTAGCGGTGAGCTGAACCGCGAACGATCGGGCCACGGTCTGGACCTGATGCGTGATCATTTCACGGCGTACCGGTTAGTGACCCCTATAGCGGCTACATGGTTGCCGGCCGAACCGATTTGCTTTGGCTATAAGCCCGATGCATTTGCTCAATCGCAGCGGCACAGACAAGCGACCTCGCCGGCAAACGGGTAGAATGCCCGGCTTTCGCCGAATATCCCGGCAACGAACGCCGCACCCACAAGGTTCGCCCGTGATCGAATTCCATCAAGTCCACAAAACCTATCGGACCGGCGGCAGAGACGTCCCTGCCCTGCAGCCGACGCAGCTGGAGATCGCCTCCGGTGAAGTCTTCGGCCTGATCGGCCATTCTGGCGCCGGCAAGAGCACGCTGCTGCGTCTGATCAACCGCCTCGAGGAACCCTCCGGCGGGCGCATCCTGGTCAACGGCGAAGATGTCACCGCGCTCGATGCCGACGGCCTGCGGCGCTTCCGCCAGCGCGTCGGGATGATCTTCCAGCACTTCAACCTGCTGATGTCCAAGACCGTGGCCGACAACGTCGCCATGCCGCTGCGCCTGGCCGGCATCCGCTCGCGCAGTGAGATCGACGCCCGCGTCGCCGCCCTGCTCGACCGTGTCGGCCTCAAGGACCACGCGCGCAAGTATCCGGCGCAGCTCTCCGGTGGTCAGAAGCAGCGCGTCGGTATTGCCCGTGCGCTGGCCACCGAGCCGAGCATCCTGCTCTGCGACGAGGCGACCAGTGCCCTCGATCCGCAGACCACCGCCTCGGTGCTGCAGCTGCTGGCCGAGATCAATCGCGAACTGAAGCTGACCATCGTGCTGATCACCCATGAGATGGACGTCATCCGCCGCGTCTGCGACCGCGTCGCGGTGATGGATGCCGGTGCCATCGTCGAACAGGGGCCGGTCACCGAAGTGTTCCTGCATCCCAAGCACCCGACCACCCAGCGCTTCGTGCTGGAAGACGAGGCGATGGATGAAAGCGAGCTGCACGACGATTTCGCTCATGTGCCGGGCCGCATCCTGCGCCTGACCTTCCAGGGCGACGCCACCTACAAGCCGCTGCTGGGCACCGTCGCCCGTGAAACCGGGGTCGACTACAGCATCCTGTCCGGGCGCATCGACCGCATCAAGGACACCCCCTACGGCCAGCTCACGCTGGCGCTGATCGGCGGTGACATGGCAGCGGCAATGGCACAACTGCAGGCCGCTGACGTGCACGTGGAGGTATTGCGCTGATGGAAGCCCTTTTCAGCTCCTTGTTAGGGAATGTCGACTGGTACGAGATCTGGCTGGCGACGCTGGACACCCTGCTGATGCTCGGCGGCTCGCTGCTGTTCACCATCCTGCTTGGCCTGCCGCTGGGCGTGCTGCTGTTTCTCTGCGGTCCACGCCAGCTGTTCGAAAACGCGCCGCTGTATGCCGCGCTGTCATTCGTGGTCAACGTATTGCGCTCGCTGCCGTTCATCATCCTGCTGATCGTGATGATCCCCTTCACCGTGCTGATCACCGGCACCTCGCTGGGCGTGGCCGGTGCCATCCCGCCGCTGGTGGTGGGCGCTGCGCCGTTCTTCGCGCGCTTGGTGGAGACCGCGCTGCGCGAGGTGGACCGCGGCATCATCGAGGCGACCCAGGCGATGGGTGCCACGACGCGGCAGATCATCTTCAGCGCATTGCTGCCGGAAGCGCGTCCGGGCATCATCGCCGCCATTACCGTCACCGCCATCACCCTGGTGTCCTACACCGCGATGGCCGGTGTGGTGGGCGCCGGCGGCCTCGGCGACCTGGCCATCCGCTTCGGCTACCAGCGTTTCCAGACCGACGTGATGGTCGTCACCGTGGTCCTGCTGCTGGTGCTGGTGCAGGTGCTGCAAAGCGTCGGCGACAGGCTGGTCACCCATTTTTCGCGTAAATGAACCGCAACCAGGGCAAGCGAACCTTCGCACCCCACTCAATCTACGAAGGAACCGAACGATGAAAAAACTGATTGCCGTCCTGGCCACCGTTGCCGCATTTTCCGCGCAGGCCGCCGAAACCCTGACCGTGGCCGCCACCGCCGTGCCGCACGCCGAGCTGCTGGAGTTCGTCAAGCCGCAGCTGGCCGAGCAGGGCGTGACGCTGAACGTCAAGGTATTCACCGACTACGTGCAGCCGAACATCCAGGTCGCTGAGAAGCGCCTGGACGCCAACTTCTTCCAGCACCAGCCGTACCTGGATGAATTCAACAAGGGCAAGGGCACCGAGCTGGTGAGCGTCGCCGGCGTACACATCGAGCCCTTCGGTGCCTACTCGAGCAAGGTCAAGTCGCTGGACGAACTGGCCAACGGCGCCACCGTGGTCATTCCCAACGATGCCACCAATGGCGGCCGCGCACTGCTGCTGCTGGACAAGGCCGGCGTGATCACGCTGAAGGACGGCGCCGGCATCACCGCCACGCCGAAGGACATCGCCGAGAACCCGAAGAAGATCAAGATCCGCGAACTGGAAGCCGCGACCCTGCCGCGCGTGCTGACCCAGGTCGACCTGGCGCTGATCAACACCAACTACGCGCTGGAAGCCAAGCTGAACCCGACCCAGGACGCCCTGGTCATCGAAGGCAGCGACTCGCCCTACGTGAACATCCTGGTTGCCCGTCCGGACAACAAGGACAGCGACGCCATGCAGAAACTGGCCGCCGCGCTGCACAGCGAGGAAGTGCGCAAGTTCATCGAGGAGAAGTACAAGGGTGCCGTCGTTCCGGCCTTCTGAGCCTGACCGCGCTGTCCTGAACGAACCCCGCCTCGGCGGGGTTTTTCGTTTTTGGCCGTAGGGTGGATGTCGCCTTTTACAACCACCGAGCCCCCGCTCGGCTAACCCGTGGTTCCCCACCCCGTGATCGATAAAGCGCGATCCACCCTACGACCAAGCCATATCAGGACGCGGGCCCACGAAATGGTTCGCGCAGCATGCTCTTCACGGCACCAGCACTGCCGCGCCCTGGAAGCGTCCATGGCGCAGATCGTCCAGCGCCTGGTTGGCCTGTTCCAAAGAGTAGGCATGGGTTTCGGTATGGATGCCGACCTGCGCAGCGACCGGGAAGAAGTCCAGGCCGTCCTGACGGGTCAGGTTGGCCACCGAAACCAGCTCGCGCTCCTGCCAGAGGATGTCGTAGGGGAAGCTCGGAATGTCGCTCATGTGGATGCCGGCGCAGACCACCCGCCCGCCCTTGCGCACGGCACGCAGCGCCGCCGGCACCAGCTCGCCGGCCGGCGCATAGATGATCGCGGCATCCAGCGGCACCGGCGGCGACTCGTTCGAATCGCCGGCCCAGAGCGCGCCCAGCGAACGGGCGAAGTCCTGCGCAGCGATGTCGCCAGGACGGCTAAGGGCATAGACATCGCGCCCCTGCCAGCGCGCCACCTGCATGACGATATGCGCCGCGGCACCGAAGCCGTACAGGCCCAGGCGCTTGCCGTCACCGGCCTTGACCAGCGAACGCCAGCCGATCAGCCCGGCACAGAGCAGCGGCGCCAGCGCCACGGCATCGCCCTCGTCGCCGAGGGCAAAGGCGAAGCGCGCGTCGGCCACCACGTATTCGGCATAACCGCCTGGCCGCGTGTAGCCGGTGAACTGCGGCGCATCGCAGAGGTTTTCCTCGGCGTGCTGGCAATAGCTGCAGGTGCCGCAGGTATGCCCGAGCCAGGGAATGCCGACCCGCTGGCCCAGCTCGAAACCGCTGACGCCTTCGCCCAGCGCATCGACGCGGCCGACAATCTCGTGACCCGGGATGATCGGCAGCGGCACCTCCGGCAATTCGCCATCCACCACGTGCAGGTCGGTGCGGCACACGCCGCAGGCCAGCACTTTTACCCGCAGCTCACCGGGCCCCGGTTGCGGCTCGGGCAGCTCGCGCAGCTGCAACGGCTGGCCAATCTGTTCCAGCAACATGGCTCGCATCGACGTCCCTCCTTTCGTCTCCGTCGTGCTGAGCGTAGGCCGATCGGTGGAAAAAGGCTCTAGACTCGAAGCGTCCCATGCTCAGGAGTGCCATCTATGATGCTTTCGCCCTTCCACCTCGCCATTCCCGTCCACGATCTGGCCGCCGCCCGCACCTTCTACGGCGAGGCGTTCGGCTGCGCCGAGGGCCGCAGCAGCGAACACTGGGTGGATTTCGATTTCTTCGGCCACCAGCTGGTGATCCACGAAGCACCGAAGATGCCGCATCAGGAGGCGGCGCATAGCAACCCGGTGGACGGCCACGACGTGCCGGTGCCGCATTTCGGCGTGGTGCTTGGCTGGGAACAATGGGAGGCACTGGCCGAGCGGCTGAAGGCGCGCGGCACGCGCTTCGTCATCGAGCCCTACGTGCGCTTCCAGGGCCAGGTCGGCGAACAGGCGACCATGTTCCTGCTCGACCCCTGCGGCAACGCCCTGGAGTTCAAGGCGTTCAAGGACATCGGCCAGCTGTTCGCCAAGTGAGCGGGATCAGCCGCGCTCGGCGAGGTGCTGGTCCTTGAGCTTGACGTAGTTGCCGGCGGTATAGCTGAAGAAGCTGCGCTCCTTGTCGGTCAGCGGGCGCGCCTGCTTCACCGGGCTGCCGACATAGAGGTAGCCCGACTCGAGCGTCTTGCCCGGCGGCACCAGGCTGCCGGCGCCGATGATCACCTCGTCGTCGACCACCACGCCGTCCATCACGATCGAGCCCATGCCCACCAGAATGCGGTTGCCCAGGGTGCAGCCGTGCAGGGTGACCTTGTGGCCGACGGTGACTTCGTCGCCGATGGTCAGCGGAAAGCCGTCCGGGTTGTACGGCCCGGCATGGGTGATGTGCAGCACGCTGCCGTCCTGGATGCTCGACCGCGCGCCGATGCGGATGCGGTGCATGTCGCCGCGGATCACCGTCAGCGGCCAAACCGAGCTGTCGGCGCCGATCTCGACATCGCCGATAAGCACCGCGGAGTCGTCGACGAACACGCGCTCGCCCAGTTTCGGAGTGCTGTTGTGGTAGCTGCGTATCGCCACGATAGAAACCTCTTTGGCTGCGGGAAGGGTCGATTGTAATTAAGATGGTCGGCATTGCCGCGGTGAACCAGGCCTGAGCAGCATGCCGCCTGGCGTGGTCAGAGTTAACTACCGGCTGCTTGCCGGCGGCGCGTTTCGTCGCCCGGCGTTGAAAAAGCGCGGCAGCGCGTCCATCTAGGACATCTGCCTGCGCGCTGGCCTGTCCAGCCTCACTCAAGTGAGCGGCCTGCAATCCCTTTCGTCACAAGGTGTCCCCCGTGAGCGCGAACAATCCCCTGCTGCAAGATTTCGATCTGCCACCCTACTCCGAGATCCGCCCGGAGCACGTCGAGCCGGCCATCGACACCATCCTCGGCGACAACCGCGTGGCGATCCAGGAACTGCTTAGCCGCCCGGCCGACAGCCTGGACTGGCAGACCCTGGTGGTCGGCCTCGACGAACTGAACGACCGCCTCGCGCGCGCCTGGGGGCCGGTCAGCCACCTCAACTCCGTGTGCAACAGCCCGGAGCTGCGTACCGCCTATGAGGCCTGCCTGCCCAAGCTGTCGGCCTACTACACCGAACTCGGACAGAACCGCGACCTGTTCGAGGCCTACCAGGCATTGGCCGCGAGCCCCGCGGCGGCTGGCTTCGAGGTGGCGCAGAAGACCATCCTCGAGCATTCGCTGCGTGACTTCCGCCTGTCCGGCATCGACCTGCCGCCGGTCGAGCAGCAACGCTTCGGCGCCATCCAGATGAAGCTCGCGGAGCTGGGCAGCAAATTCTCCAACCAGCTGCTGGACGCCACCCAGGGCTGGACCCGGCACATCACCGACGAAAGCCTGCTGGCCGGTATCACCGATTCGGCCAAGGCACAGATGGCCGAGGCAGCCAAGGCGAAGGATCTCGACGGCTGGCTGATCAGTCTGGAATTCCCCAGCTACTACGCGGTGATGACCTACGCCGACAACCGCGACCTGCGCGAGGAGGTCTACGCCGCCTACTGCACCCGCGCCTCGGACCAGGGCCCGAATGCCGGGCAGTTCGACAACGGCCCGGTAATGGCCGAGATCCTCGAGCTGCGCCACGAGCTGGCCGGGCTGCTCGGCTACGGCAACTTCGCCGAGCTGTCGCTGGCGACCAAGATGGCCGAATCCACCGAGCAGGTGCTGAGTTTCCTGCGTGACCTGGCGGTGCGCAGCAAGCCGTTCGCCGAGCGCGACCTGGCCGAACTGCGCGCCTTCGCCGCCGAGCAGGGCCTGGACGATCTGCAGAGCTGGGACCTCGGCTACTACGCCGAGAAGCTGCGCCAGCAGCGCTACAGCCTGAACCAGGAAGAACTGCGCGCCTACTTCCCGATCGACAAGGTGCTGTCCGGGCTGTTCTGTATCGTCCAGCGCCTGTACGGCATCGAGATTCATGAGCTGGAAGGCTTCGACGGCTGGCATCCGGAAGTGCGCCTGTTCGAGATCACCGAGAACGGCCAGCACGTCGGGCGCTTCTTCTTCGACCTCTATGCGCGGCCGAACAAGCGCGGCGGCGCCTGGATGGATGGCGCCCGCGACAAGCGCCGCACTGCCGCTGGCACGCTGCAGACGCCGGTGGCCAATCTGGTCTGCAACTTCACCCCGCCGGTGGGCGAGCGCCCTGCGCTCTTGACCCACGACGAAGTCACCACGCTATTCCACGAGTTCGGCCATGGCCTGCACCACCTGCTGACCCAGGTCGAGCACGCCGGTGCCTCAGGCATCAACGGCGTAGCCTGGGATGCCGTGGAGCTGCCGAGCCAGTTCATGGAGAACTGGTGCTGGGACCCCGAAGGCCTGGCGCACATCTCCGGCCACTACCAGACCGGCGAGCGCCTGCCGCAGGACAAACTGGACATGATGCTGGCGGCGAAGAACTTCCAGTCCGGCATGATGATGGCGCGCCAGCTTGAATTCTCCCTGTTCGACTTCGAACTGCACGCCACCCATGGCGACGGTCGCAGCGTGCTGCAGGTACTCGAGTACATCCGCGACGAGGTCTCGGTGATGCGCCCACCGGCCTACAACCGCTTCCCCAACAGCTTCGCGCACATCTTTTCCGGTGGTTATGCGGCCGGTTACTACAGCTACAAGTGGGCCGAGGTGCTGTCGTCCGATGCCTTCTCGCGCTTCGAGGAAGAAGGTGTGTTCAACTCCGAGACCGGGCGCGCCTTCCGCGAGGCGATCCTGGCCCGTGGCGGCTCCCAGGAGCCGATGGTACTGTTCGTCGATTTCCGAGGCCGCGAGCCGTCCATCGACGCCCTGCTGCGCCACCTCGGGCTAGTAGCGGAGGCCGCGGCATGAACGACGAAGTAACCCGTGTCACCACCAAGCGCTTCATCGCCGGGGCCGTGTGCCCCGCGTGCAGCGGCACGGACTGCATCAAGATGTGGGACATCGACGGCGTGCCGCACCGCGAATGCATCGACTGCGGCTACGCCGACACCCTCAACGCACAGGGCCAGTCCGTACCGATGGAGCTGGGCACGCGAGTCAACAAGGTCCAGCCCAAGCCGGCCAACCCGCAGGTGCAGTCGGTGCAGTTTTTCCCTAATCCGAAGTTGAAGAAGCCCGAGTAGCCACTGTGCTGCACCTGACCTGCGGCGACCTGGCCGGCGACAGCGTACGTGCGCTGCTGGCCAGGCTCGAGCCCGAGGCACAGGTGCGAGTGTTGCGCGACGACCTGGCTGTCGGACCGCTGAATGACGTGGATCGTGCGCCTTGCGCTGCTCGCGCCGCATTCTGGGAGCAGGTCTGGCCCTCGGAGGTGGCGCCACGCCCGGTGTTCGCCGATGAGCTGGCGGCTGATGCACTCTGGCTAGCCAACCTAGCCAAACAGGCTGCAGCCGTAACGGTCTGGCACGGCGACAGCGCATCCGAACAGCTGCTGCTGGCTCGCATCGCCGCGCTGCTGCAGGGCTCCAGGTGCGGGTTGCACGAAGTCGCTTGCGGCACCGGAGACAGCCGCGCCGGCCAGCGCAAGGCGGTGTCCATGCATTCGCCCGAGGCACTGGCGGCGCTATACAGCCCACAGGCGGTTCCCGCGTCTCGCCAGGCTGAACTCGCTGCGGTCTGGCACGAGCAGTGCGCCAGCTCGCATGACATTCGCCGCTGGTTCGAGGGGGCGTTTCGGGGCGAAGACTATCGGCTGATCGACGCGGCGCTAGTCGCTGCCAGCCCCGACGAATTCGCTCCGCTGGCGCGTGCGATGGCCGAGGTCATGGGCCATTGCGACGGCTTCTTTCCCACGGATTTCTTCCTCTACTGGCGCGCCCGCGTACTGGCTGCCGCAGGGCGTCTGGAGGTACAGGGCGATCCAACAGCCGGTTACCGTGATCTGCAGGTGCGCCGAGTCATGAGGTGAAAGACTTCACTTCGCGGCCAAGACTCGGCGCGCCCAACCTCTCAAACAAAGAACCCGCCAAGTGGCGGGTTCCTTTTTTGTACCAGTCCAAATCAGCCTTCGACCTTCGGCGTCGCTCGCCCCGGCTGCGGTGGCGAAGCAAACAGGCGCTTGAGCTTCATTGCCGGCGCTTCGATCAGGTGCCAGGACAGCGCAGCGAGGATCAGCGTCGGCACGAAGGCGATCAGCGTCAGGCCGAGCACGCCGACCTGCGGACCGAACAGGTAGACCGTCAGCTGCTGGAACGGGAAGGCGTAGATGTACAGGCCATAGGAAAAATCGCCGTACTTGCCGAAACGCGAGATCAGCGGCAGCGGCGCGTAGGCCAGATAGAGCACCAGATACGGCAGTGCGATGAAGTACACCAGCGGGCCGATGTCGGTACGGAAGGTTGCCACCAGCGCGGCGAACAACAACGCCGCGATCCAGCCGCGCCAGGGGATGTCGTCGCGATAGAGGAACAGTGCCGAGCCGCTGTAGTACAGCAGCCCCAGTTTGAAGATGTTCTTGATGAAGTAGGACTCGATACCCAGCTTGCCCAGCAGCCAGAAATGCCCGACGGCGAGCACGGCAATCGGCAGGAAGATCAGCCGGCGCTTGAGGAAACCGGTCAGCCCGAGAATCATCACGCCGATGTACATCAGCACTTCCAGCGGCAGTGTCCACAGCGAGCCGTTGACCACGTCGGGGTAGACGTTGCCGGTGAATACGCCGGGCAGCTCGTAGCGTGTCACCAAGAGGATGTTCTGCAGATAGGTCCAGGTGCCGTCGGCCGCGAGATACTGGCCGAGGGTCAGATGGGTGACCAGCGGCCCGATGACAAACACCGAGAGCAATACCGCGACGATCAACGCCGGAAAGATGCGCAGCGCCCGCTTGATCAGGAAGCTTTTCGGGCTGCTGCTAGCCAGCCAGGACGAGGCAATCAGATAGCCGCTCATGACGAAGAAGATGCCGACGGCGATCGAGCCGCCCTTTTCGTAGCCGGTGAGCAACGTCAGGGGTTCATCTCCACGGCGGCCAACCAGCGGATAGCTGTGGGCGAACAGCACCAGCGCTGCAGCGAAGAAGCGCAGGAAGTCGAAATTATTCTCCCGGGTGTGGAAAGAGCCGGTGGGATGCATGGTCTGCTCCTGACGAGTAACGGCAGTGACTAAGAATAAGGGGCGCACGCAAGCGGTGCATGCCGGTACTGCCGGATCGGTCGCGCACCGCGCTCCGATCGTCCTTGTTGTTTGCCGGCCGCCAAGACAGGCGTCGCTCGCTCGTGCAAGCGTTACCCGGTCAGCCCCTTTGTCCCGAGCGCAGCGCAAATGTTCCCGAGCCAACCGACAGGCGGTAGCAGGCAGCACCGGTCAGCGGCGCTGGCGCGCTGTCGCCGAGACGATTACTGTATGAATGAACAGTAATCGGACCGACACCCCATGAGCTTCCCCCGTGCCACACCACGCGGCCGCGGCACTGCGATCAACCCGGACAACCGTTTCGCCCCGACACGCAGCGAGGCGTACGACGACGGCTGGGAACAGGACGTGCCGCCGACCCGCGCCACCGAAGTGCGATTCGAGACGGCCAAGAGCGTACTGACCCGCAACCAGTCGCCAGACGTGGGTTTCGATCGCTCGGTCAATCCCTATCGAGGCTGCGAACACGGTTGCATCTACTGCTTTGCGCGGCCCAGTCACGCCTATTGGGACCTGTCGCCCGGCATCGATTTCGAGACGCGGCTGATCGCCAAGACCAACCTCGCCGAGCGCCTCGCACAGGAACTCTCCAAGCCGGGCTACGTGCCGCAACCGATCGCCCTGGGGGTGAATACCGACGCCTATCAGCCGCTGGAGCGCGAGCAGCGTCTGACGCGCCAGGCGCTGGAGATCCTGCTGCGCTTCAAGCACCCGGTGCACATCATTACCAAGGGTTCGCTGGTGCTGCGCGATCTCGATCTGCTGGTGCCGTTGGCCGAGCAGCAGCTGGTCAGCGTCTCCGTCAGCCTGACCACGCTGGACGACGAACTGAAACGCATCATGGAGCCGCGCGCAGCCTCGCCCTCGGCGCGCCTGCGGGTGTTGCGCACCCTGCATGAGGCTGGCGTGCCGGTCAGCGTGATGTGTGCGCCGATGATTCCGATGATCAACGACATGGAGCTGGAGCACCTGCTCGAAGCCGCCCGCGAGGCCGGTGCGCGCTCGGCCGGCTACGTGCTGCTGCGGTTGCCCCATGAAGTGGCCACGCTGTTCGATGAATGGCTGCAGGAGCATTTCCCGCAGCGCGCTGCCCATGTCATGAGCCTGGTGCGCCAATCGCGCGGCGGCAAGGATTACGACAGCCGCTTCGGCAGCCGCATGCGCGGTGAAGGCCAATTCGCCCAGCTGCTGGCCCAGCGCTTTCAGCTGGCGTGCAAGCGCCTGGGCTTCAACCGACGGGATCAGAACTACGGCCTTGATTGCAGTCGTTTTGCCGTGCCGGGTTCGCAGATGTCGTTGCTCTGAGGTTCGCAAGCGCCGCCAGCGCCATCACTACGACAGCAATCAGAAAGCCGAAAAGGCTCGTCCTAGAGCGGTTTGTTCAGTTTCAGTTAAGTCTCGCTGACTAGCCTCGGGGCAAATGTGACCAGCCAGTCACCAGCCGCACAACCGGCCTGGATGAGTGCTGGCATGCCTTGCCCTGCATCAGGAGACCACCCATGCGTGAAATATTCACCGCTCGCGCCGAGCGCAACGAACCATCCGCACGTGGCGAAAGCGCCGACGAATCCTTCGCCCATCTGGTCGATGGCTTTCGCCGCTTTCGCACCGAGGTCTATCCCGAACAGCAGGCGCTGTTCGCCCGCTTGGCCAGGGCCCAGCAGCCGCGTGCGATGTTCATCACCTGCGCCGACTCGCGCATCGTTCCCGAGCTGATCACCCAGAGTTCGCCCGGCGACCTGTTCGTCACCCGTAATGTCGGCAATGTGGTGCCACCCTACGGCCAGATGAACGGTGGCGTCTCCAGCGCCATCGAGTACGCGGTAATGGCGCTCAACGTGCAGCACATCATCGTCTGCGGGCATTCCGACTGCGGCGCGATGAAAGCGGTTCTCGACCCCAGCGGCCTGCAACGGATGCCCACCGTGAATGCCTGGCTGCGGCATTGCGAAGTGGCGCGTAGCCTGGTGGAGCAGAACTGCAGCTGCGGCGCCGGCGAAGCCTTGGGCGTGCTCACCGAAGAGAACGTGGTGGCCCAACTCGACCACCTGCGCACCCATCCCTCGGTCGCCGCGCGCCTCGCCGGCGGTCAGCTGTCGATCCACGGCTGGGTCTATTGCATCGAGACCAGCGAAATCCTCGCCTACGACGCCACCAGCGGCCGTTTCGCGCCGCTGGATGGCGACGGCCCGCTGCCGGTGGCGACGCCCACGCCTCGCTACCTGCAGGCCTGAACCGCCGGCCGCAAGGCATTGGCTGTCGCTTCAGGCGACGCCCCGGGGGCGTCGCCGCGTGTCGAGGATTTTTGAATGAATGCACAAACACTCAAAGCAACGCTGCCGCGTGACCTGATGGCGTCCGTGGTGGTTTTTCTGGTGGCCCTGCCGTTGTGCATGGGCATCGCCATCGCCTCGGGCATGCCGCCCGCCAAAGGCGTGATCACCGGCATCGTCGGCGGGCTGGTGGTGGGTTGGCTGGCCGGTGCACCCCTGCAGGTCAGCGGCCCGGCCGCCGGACTCACGGTGCTGGTGTTCGAACTGGTGCAGCAATACGGAGCGGCCATGCTCGGGCCGATCCTGCTGCTGGCCGGTGCGCTGCAACTGCTGGCCGGTCGGCTGAAGCTGGGTTGCTGGTTCCGCGTCACCGCGCCGGCGGTGGTCTACGGCATGCTGGCCGGCATCGGCATCCTCATCGTGCTGTCGCAGTTGCACGTGATGCTGGACGGGCAGCCGGAAGCCTCTGGACTGGACAATATCGGCGCCTTTCCCGCCGCGTTATGGGCCGCGCTGCCGTTTTCCGGCGGCGGTAACGGGCTGATCGCCGCATCTCTCGGCCTGTTGACCATCGCCTGCATGTGGGCATGGGATCGGCTCAAGCCGCAGCGCCTACGCCTGCTGCCCGGCGCGCTGCTGGGCGTCGCGGCGGCAACGCTGGCGGGGCTATGGCTGGGGCTCGACGTGCGCCGTGTCGAGGTGCCGGACAATCTCGCCGATGCCATCAGCTGGCTGCAACCGGCCGATCTGCTGGCCTTCGCCGATCCCGGTCTGCTGGTCGCGGCGCTGGCCGTGGCCTTTATCGCCAGCGCCGAAACCCTGCTGTCGGCGGCGGCGGTTGACCGCATGCACCAGGGCCCGCGCGCCGATTTCGACCGCGAGCTCACCGCCCAGGGCGTCGGCAACATGCTCTGCGGTGTGCTCGGCGCGCTGCCGATGACCGGCGTGATCGTGCGCAGCTCGGCCAATGTGCAGGCCGGGGCGCGCACGCGGCTGTCGGCCATGCTGCACGCGCTCTGGCTGCTGGCCGCGGTGGTGCTGCTGGCCGCGCTGCTGGAGCAAATTCCAATCGCCAGCCTGGCCGGTGTGCTGGTCTACTCCGGGCTCAAGCTGATCGACCTGAACGCGCTGCGCCAGCTCGGCCGCTACGGGCGCATGGCCATGCTGATCCATCTCGCCACGGCGCTGACCATCGTCGCCACCGACCTTCTGACCGGCGTGCTGCTGGGCTTCGCGCTGACCCTGGGGCAACTGGCTTGGCAGGCTTCGCGGCTGAGGGTCGCGGTGGTGCAGGAAGGCCGCCGGGTCGAACTGCGCATGCAGGGCGCAGCGACCTTTCTGAAGGCGCCGCGACTGGCCCGCGCGCTGGATGGCGTACCGAAGAATGCCTGCGTGCATGTGCCGATGACACACCTGCAGTACATCGACCATGCCTGCATGGAGCTGCTGGAAGAATGGCAGCGCGCCAACCAGGCCAGCGGCGCACGGCTGATCATCGAGCCGCGGGCACTGACGCGACGGGTCGAAGGTCGCCGCCGGCAGGCCGTGCATCTTGCCGCGGCTGCCGACGGGAACTAATCAGGGCGACCAGCCCCCTCATCTTTCAGACACGACCATGCACAACGTGCATCTAGCCGGCAGCGCATCGGGTAAGCCCATGCGCTGCCGGCGCTTCTGGAGGATTGAATTGGACGTCTATATCGATCTGCTGCAATGGCCTGCCATGGTGGTCACGGTGATCGCCGCCTGGCTGATCGGCTCGCTGCAGCCCGGCCGGCGCTTCGTCGGCTTCTGCTGTTTTCTGCTGAGCAACCTGCTCTGGGTGATCTGGGGCTGGCACGCCGAGGCGTGGGCGCTGATCACCCTGCAGGTCTGCCTGGCGCTGATGAACCTGCGTGGGGTGAAGAAGAACGATGCCCCCACACAGCCCGAGCCAGACGCGCCCCGCGCTTAAATTGCCAGAGTGGGATCGCTGTCTATACTCCGAATCGTAGGCGTACCTGATTGAGTTCCGACTGCGCGTGCAAGCGTCCATGTCGCCAGCGAGCGTTTCGCGGGTGGCGTTGGGCAGAATCGGACCGATCGAAAACGTAGCTGGCATGACGGGAATGGTTTCCCCGGCCAGCCGATTTTCGGCGGTGCGATGGCGGTCGGCGGGATAACAAGAATCATAAGGGGAACCCGCAATGTCTCGACATCCATGCATCTGGATGGGGCTTGGGCTTTCGGCAATATTTGGCCAGGCCCAGGCGGCCTGGGACGTGAACATGCGCTCCGGCGCCACCGACGTCAGCCGTTCGGTGTTCGATCTGCACATGACGATCTTCTGGATCTGTGTGGTCATCGGCGTGCTGGTATTCGGCGTGATGATCTGGTCGATGGTCGCGCACCGCCGCTCCAAGCGTCAGCATTCCGCTCACTTCCACGAAAACACCCGCGTCGAGGTGCTCTGGACGGTCATCCCGCTACTGATCCTGGTGGGCATGGCGATCCCGGCGACGCGCACGCTGATCCACATCTACGACTCCAGCGAATCGGACGTCGACGTGCAGATCACCGGCTACCAGTGGAAATGGCACTACAAGTATCTGGGCGAGGACGTGGAGTTCTTCAGCAACCTCACCACGCCGCGCGAGCAGATCAACAACCAGGCGCCCAAGGGCGAGAACTACCTGCTGGAAGTCGACGAGCCGCTGGTGATTCCCGCCGGCGCCAAGGTGCGCTTCCTGATCACCGCGGCAGACGTCATCCACTCCTGGTGGGTGCCGGATCTGGCGGTGAAGAAGGACGCCATTCCCGGCTTTATCAACGAATCCTGGACCCGCGTCGAAGAGCCCGGCATCTACCGCGGCCAGTGCACCGAGCTGTGCGGCAAGGACCACGGCTTCATGCCGGTGGTGGTGGAGGTCAAGTCCGCCGAGGACTACGCCGCCTGGCTCGGCGAGAAGAAGGCCGAAGCCGCCAAGGTGGCCGAACTGACCAGCAAGGAATGGACGCTGGAAGAGCTCTCCGCGCACGGCGAGAAGGTCTACCAGACCGCTTGCGCGTCCTGCCACCAGGCTGGCGGCGAAGGCATCCCGCCGATGTTCCCGGCCCTCAAGGGCTCGGCCATCGCCACCGGCGACATCGAGGCGCACATCGACATCGTCGTCAACGGCAAGCCGGGCACCGCCATGGCGGCCTTCGGCAAGCAGCTGTCGGAAGTCGACCTGGCCGCGGTCATCACCTACGAGCGCAACGCCTGGGGCAACGAGACCGGCGAAATGGTCACGCCGAAAGACGTGCTCGACTTCAAACAGGCCGAAGAAGCCACCCAGTAAGAGGATTCGGTGATGAGTGCAGTGATCGACGATCATGGTCATGCCGGACATGACCACCACCACGGCCCGGCCAAGGGTCTCTCGCGCTGGCTGCTGACCACCAACCACAAGGACATCGGTTCGATGTACCTGTGGTTCAGCTTCTGCGCCTTCCTGCTCGGCGGCTCGATGGCCATGGTGATCCGCGCCGAGCTGTTCCAGCCGGGCCTGCAGATCGTGCAGCCGGAATTCTTCAACCAGATGACCACCATGCACGGCCTGATCATGGTCTTCGGCGCAGTAATGCCGGCCTTCGTCGGCCTGGCCAACTGGATGATCCCGCTGATGATCGGCGCGCCGGACATGGCGCTGCCACGGATGAACAACTTCAGCTTCTGGCTGCTGCCGGCGGCCTTCGGCCTGCTGGTCTCGACGCTGTTCATGGAAGGCGGCGGGCCGAACTTCGGCTGGACCTTCTATGCGCCGCTGTCGACGACCTACGCACCGGAGTCGGTGACCTTCTTCATCTTTGCCATCCACCTGATGGGCATCAGCTCGATCATGGGCGCGATCAACGTGATCGCCACCATCCTCAACCTGCGCGCACCGGGCATGACGCTGATGAAGATGCCGCTGTTCGTCTGGACCTGGCTGATCACCGCCTTCCTCTTGATCGCGGTGATGCCGGTGCTGGCGGGCGTGGTGACCATGATGCTGATGGACATCCACTTCGGCACCAGCTTCTTCAGCGCGGCCGGTGGCGGCGACCCGGTGCTGTTCCAGCACGTGTTCTGGTTCTTCGGCCATCCCGAGGTGTACATCATGATCCTGCCGGCCTTCGGCGCGGTCAGCTCGATCATCCCGGCGTTCAGCCGCAAGCCGCTGTTCGGCTACACCTCGATGGTCTATGCCACCGGGGCGATCGCCTTTCTCTCGTTCATCGTCTGGGCGCACCACATGTTCACCGTCGGCATCCCGCTGACCGGCGAGCTGTTCTTCATGTACGCCACCATGCTGATCGCCGTGCCCACCGGAGTGAAGGTGTTCAACTGGGTGTCGACGATGTGGCGCGGGTCGCTGACTTTCGAGGCGCCGATGCTGTTCGCCGTGGCTTTCGTCATCCTCTTCACCATCGGCGGCTTCTCCGGGCTGATGCTGGCCATCGCCCCGGCGGACTTCCAGTACCACGACACCTACTTCGTGGTGGCGCACTTCCACTACGTGCTGGTGCCGGGAGCGATCTTCGGCATCTTCGCCTCGGCCTACTACTGGCTGCCCAAGTGGACCGGGCACATGTACGACGAGACGCTGGCCAAGCTGCATTTCTGGATGAGCTTCATCGGCATGAACCTGGCGTTCTTCCCGATGCACTTCGTCGGCCTGGCCGGCATGCCGCGGCGCATCCCCGACTACAACATGATGTTCGCCAACTTCAACATGGTCTCCAGCGTCGGCGCCTTCATGTTCGGCGCCACCCAGCTCTTGTTCCTGTTCATCGTCATCAAGTGCATCCGCGGCGGCGTACCGGCGCCGGCCAAGCCCTGGGACGGCGCCGAGGGCCTGGAATGGAGCGTGCCGTCGCCGGCGCCCTACCACACCTTCCAGACACCGCCGGACATGAGCGATGTGCACGAACACCGCAAGGGCACCGGCGGGGAGCTGACGCCGTGAGCAGGCAACAGGGCGTCGCTGGCAGGCCCGGCCGGGTCTGCCAGGTCGACCGCGAAAAGGCCCGCTCCCACCAAGCGGGGAGGCTCTCATGAACGAGGCCCTGCCCACCCGGCGCCTGGTCCGCCGCCTGCTGTTCGTCGTGGTCGGCATGTTCGGTTTCGGCTTCTTGCTGGTGCCGATCTACGACGTCATGTGCCAGGCGTTCGGCATCAACGGCAAGACCGCCGGCGCCTACACCGGCTCGCAGAGCGCCGACGCGGCGCGGGCGGTGCGGGTGCAGTTCCTCGCCACCAACGCCGCCGGCATGCGCTGGGAGTTCGGCCCGCTGGCCGACCAGCTCAGCGTGCACCCGGGCGCCAGCCAGGAGATTCGTTTCGTCGCCTACAACCCGACCGACAAGCCGATGACCGCCCAGGCGATCCCCAGCGTCTCGCCGTCGCGGGCGGCGGCCTACTTCCACAAGACCGAATGCTTCTGCTTCACCCAGCAGGTGCTGCAACCGGGCGAGCGCATCGAAATGCCGGTGCGCTTCATCGTCGATCGCGACCTGCCCGCCGACGTGCATCACCTGACCCTCGCCTACACGCTGTTCGACATCACGTCCCGCCAGCCGCCGGTGGCCGTCAACGCCACATCGGCCCCGGCCAAGGAGAGTCTGCAATGAGCCAACAGACCACCCACGAGCAGTACTACGTTCCCGATCAGAGCAAATGGCCGATCATTGCCACCATCGCCCTGCTGGTCACCTTCTACGGCCTGGGCAGCTGGTTCAACGACCTGAAAGCCGGGCGTGACGAGTCCAGCGGGCCGATGATCTTCTTCGTCGGCGCGCTGCTGATCGCCTACATGATGTTCGGCTGGTTCGGCGCCGTGGTGAAGGAAAGCCGCGCGGGGTTGTACAGCGCACAGATGGATCGCTCGTTCCGCTGGGGCATGAGCTGGTTCATCTTCTCGGAGGTGATGTTCTTCCTCGCCTTCTTCGGCGCGCTGTTCTACATCCGCTACTGGGCCGGCCCCTGGCTCGCCGGCGAGGGCGACAAGGGCATCAGCAACATGCTCTGGCCCGGCTTCGAGTACAGCTGGCCGCTGCTGAACAATCCCGACCCAAAGCTCTACCCGGCGCCGGAGGGCACCATCAGCGCCTGGGGCCTGCCGCTGATCAACACCATCCTGCTGGTGACGTCCAGCTTCACCCTGACCTGGGCGCACCATGCGCTGCGCAAGAACAACCGCCAGCACCTGAAGATCGGCCTGGGCCTGACCGTACTGCTCGGCGTGGCATTCCTGATCCTGCAGATCGAGGAGTATGTGCACGCCTACACCGAACTCGGGCTGACGCTGGGCTCGGGCATCTATGGCGCGACCTTCTTCATGCTCACCGGCTTTCACGGCGCCCACGTGACCATGGGCGCGATCATCCTCACGGTGATGCTGGTGCGCATCCTGCGCGGGCACTTCAGCCCGGAGCAGCACTTCGGTTTCGAGGCGGCGGCCTGGTACTGGCACTTCGTCGACGTGGTGTGGATCGCGCTGTTCGTGTTCGTCTACGTGATCTAGGGAGCTTTCAGAAACCGAAGGCGGGGCGTAGCTGCCCCGTATAGAAACCCCAGCCGATCAGCGCGACGGTCAGCGCGCTGAGGGTGACGCGGATGAACAGGGCCGTGATCACGCGGGAGGTACGCCCCTCATCCCTGACCAGGAAGAACAACCCACTGAACAGACTGACCAGCGTGGCCACTAACAACAGAACGATCGCCGCCTTGAGCATGAGCGATTCCACGACAGGGGTATTGGGGGTGGAGTATAGCCAGCCGTATCGACGCATCAGGGTGCCGGCCATGAGCGGCTTCAGGCCGGGGCTGCTGCCGACCCTGCTGGTACTGGCCATGCTGCCGGTACTGGTGTGGCTGGGTTTCTGGCAGCTGGAACGCGGTGAGCACAAGCGCGAGCTGCTGGAGCGCCAGCAAGCCCGTCAGCAGGCCGCACCGCTGGCGCCACACGAGATCGAACAGCTGAACGATCCGGCCTTCGCCCGGGTGTTCCTGCAGGGTCGCTTCGATGCCGAGCACAGCTTCCTGCTCGACAGCCGCACCCGCGACGGCCAGGTCGGCATCGAACTGCTGCAACCCTTCCATGACGAACTCAGCGGCCGCTGGGTGATGGTCAACCGGGGCTGGATTCCCTGGCCGGACCGCCGCGTGCCGCCGGCCTTCGACACGCCGACGCAGCCGTTGAAGCTCGCCGCCTGGGTCTACGTTCCGCCGGGCAAGCCGTTCGTCTTCAGCCACCGCACGGCCGAGGGCTGGCCGCGGTTGATCAACCATGTGGACATCGAGGCGATGTGGCAGCAGGCCGGCCGCGAGGGGGTGATCCACGAGCTGCGCCTGGAGCCGGGTCCGAGCGCCTATCGTGCCGACTGGGCGATCACCAGCATGAGCCCGTCGCAGCACCTGGGTTACGCCGTGCAGTGGTTCGCCCTCGCAGCGGCACTACTGGCGCTGTTCATCTATTTCGGTGTGCATCAGGCACGGGGGAAGCGCAGTGAGCACGATGAATCCAACCCTCTCCAGCGGTGAAGGGAAACGCGGCCGCGGTCGGCTGCAACTGCTGCTGATCATCGGCGTGGTGCTCGGCCCGATGCTGCTGGCTTCGGCCATGTACCGTTTCGGCTTCTGGGTGCCGGAAAGCCGCAGCTACGACGGCGTGCTGATCGCCAACGGCCAGGACCGTGCGGCCATCGGCGTCAGCGCTACAGCGCCCGAGCGCCGCTGGGAGCTGCTGGTCACCGCGCCGCAGGGTTGCGAGGCCCAATGCCAGCAACTGGTCTACCTGGCCCGCCAGATCAATATCGGCCTGGCCCGCGAAGCGGCCCGCGCCGGCCATGCACTGGCCAGCGCGACGGCGCTGGACGAAGCCTACGAACAGCGCCTGCGTCGCGAATACCCGCAGCTGCAACGCCATACGCTGGACGCCGCCGTCTATGCCCGCAACCCCGAGGCACCCGCCACCCCCCAACTGTGGATCGTCGACCCCCACGGCAATCTGGTGCTGCGCTACGACGTCGGCGCCGACGGCAAGGCGATTCTCGATGACCTGAAATACCTGCTGAAGATCTCGCAGATCGGCTGACGCACTCTGCCGCTTCGCTGGGGTCCCAAACTGGCCGCCCAAGGAGAAACCGATGGCCAAACCCGGATACCGCCTCGCCCTGATCGCCACGCTGCTGGCGGTGGTGGTCGTGCTGCTCGGTGCCTATACGCGGTTGACCCACGCCGGCCTCGGCTGCCCTGACTGGCCAGGCTGCTACGGTTTTCTCGCCGTGCCCATGAGCGAGCACAAGCAGAACCTCGCCGCGCTGCGCTTTCCCGAGGCGCCACTGGAAGTGACCAAGGGCTGGAACGAGATGATCCATCGCTATTTCGCCGGCGCGCTGGGGCTGGTGATTCTCGCCATGGCGGCGCAGGCGATACGCCGTCGCGGCCAACCCGGGCAGCCGGTGAAGTTGCCGCTGCTACTGCTCGCGGTGGTCATCGCCCAGGCGATCTTCGGCATGTGGACAGTGACCCTGCAACTCTGGCCGCAGGTGGTTACCGCGCACCTGCTCGGCGGCTTCACCACCCTCAGCCTGCTGTTCCTGCTGTGCCTGCGTCTGTCCGGCGCCTTTGCTCCGTTGCCAGCCATCGACGGTCGGCTACGCAAATTCGCCGGCATCGCCATGCTCGCGGTGATTCTGCAGATCGCCCTCGGTGGCTGGGTCAGCAGCAACTATGCAGCGGTGGCGTGCACCGATTTTCCCACCTGCCACGGCGAATGGTGGCCGCGGATGGACTTCGCCAACGCGTTCAACCTGACCCATCACGACATCGGCCCCAACTACCTCGGCGGCCTGCTCTACGGCGAGGCGCGCACGGCCATCCATCTCACCCACCGCATCGGCGCGCTGTGCGTGACGCTGCTGTTGCTGCTGCTGGCCGCCATGCTCCGGCGCCGCGGTCTCGGCCGGCTGGCCGGGCTGCTCATCGCCGCGCTGGCGCTGCAGGTCGGCCTCGGTGTCAGCAACGTGCTGCTCAACCTGCCGCTGACGGTCGCGGTGGCGCACAACGGTGGCGGCGCCGCACTAATCCTGGTGCTGGTGCTGATCAATTACCGGCTGCGCCAGCCTGCACATGCCGCCCGGCAAACCGAGCCGGCATCGATTTCGAACACGACGGGACAGCTCGATCTGCCCCGCGCATGACCACAAGGAGAACCCCCATGGCGACTCTACTCAGCGAACGCAGCGCCCAGGCCAGCTGGCGCGACTACCTGGAGCTGACCAAGCCGAAGGTGGTGCTGCTGATGCTCATCACCTCGCTGGTGGGCATGTTCCTCGCCACCCGCGCCGGCGTGCCCTGGACGGTGCTGCTGTTCGGCAATCTGGGCATCGCCCTGTGTGCCGGTGGCGCGGCGGCGGTGAACCATGTGGTGGACCGGCAGATCGATTCGGTGATGGCCCGCACCCACAAGCGCCCCCTGGCCGAAGGCAGGGTCTCGCCAGCGGCGGCGCTGACCTTCGCCTTCGTCCTCGGCGTCAGCGGGCTGGCCCTGCTGCTGACCTTCACCAATGCCCTCGCCGCCTGGCTGACGCTGGCCTCGCTGATCGGCTACGCGGTGATCTATACCGGCTTTCTCAAACGCGCCACGCCGCAGAACATCGTCATTGGCGGACTCGCCGGCGCCGCACCGCCGCTGCTCGGCTGGGTCGCGGTGACCGGCCAGGTCACCGCCGAACCGCTGCTGTTGGTGCTGATCATCTTCGCCTGGACGCCGCCGCACTTCTGGGCGCTAGCGATTCACCGCAAGGACGAGTACGCCAAGGTCAACGTGCCGATGCTGCCGGTGACCCACGGCGTGCACTACACCAAGGTGCACATCCTGCTCTACACGGTGATGCTGCTGGCGGTCAGCTTCATGCCGTTCGCCATTCACATGAGCGGCCCGCTGTACCTCGCCGCCGCAGCGTTGCTGGGTGCACGCTTCCTCTACTGGACGATCGCGCTGTACCGCGACAGCCGGCCACATGCGGCAATCAAGACCTTCAAATTCAGCATCTGGTACCTGTTCGCGCTGTTCATCGCGCTGCTGGTTGATCATTATCTGCTGCTCGATTTCTAGATAGTCGCCCAAAGGACATCCATGACCCGCATCCAGAAAACCGTCTTCATTCTCGTGGCGCTGATCGCGCTGGTCGTCGGGCTGACGGTTTCCAAGGTGCTCAACAGCCAGCGCCAGCTCGACCCCACGCAGTTGCTGGATGCCGGCATCGTCGTGCTGCCGCAGAGCCGCACGGTGCCGTCGCTGAGCCTGACGGACCAGGACGGCGAAGCGGTGAAACTGAACGAACTGGACGGGCAGTGGACGCTGCTGTTCTTCGGCTACACCTTCTGCCCGGACATCTGCCCCACTACCCTGGCCGAACTGCGCCAACTCAACGGCATGCTGCCGGACGCCGTGCGCGACCAGCTGCGCATCATCCTCGTCAGCGTCGATCCGAATCGCGACACACCGGAAAAACTCAAGGAATACCTCGGCTACTTCAACGCCGGTTTCCAAGGGCTTACCGGCCCGCTGGACGATATCCAGACCCTGGCCAACGGCGTCGGCATCCCCTTCATACCCGGCGATACCAGCAAGGAAAACTATACCGTCGACCACAGCGGCAACCTGGTCTTGATCGGCCCGGATGGTCGGCAGCAGGGCTTTATCCGCTCGCCTTTGCGGGTGCAGAAACTGGCCGAGCAGTTGCCTGAGCTGGTCAAGCAGGCGGAGTGAGGAAAGCGAGCCTGTTGGCGTTCGCGGTGTACGGACCATAGCTGTCGCTGGCCCTGGAAGCCCGCCCCCTCTCCCTAGCCTCTCCCCAAGGGGCGAGGGGACTGTTCGATGATGGCGCACGCTCTGGCGAATCAACACCCGGAGGCGGCACGCTTCGGACGTCAGCACGGCGCAGCAACCATCTTTGGCTGCACAATCATCAAACACTGCCGTAATACTCACATACCTCTGCGATCCACCCCCCCTCGCCCCTCCGGAGAGACGGCTGGGGCGCCCAGCATAGGGTTGAGGGGGCACTTCACCTCATGACCATCATGGCTCACCGACCGGACTAACCGGCGCTGCACTCCCCCTGCGAGGTTCACGCAGCACCGCGCTGATGCGTGCTCGTCGCTTGCGCCACCAGATCACCACACCGGTGACCGACAACACCGCGATCGCCACGCCCAGCACGGCGATGAGGATGCGCCCTGGTAGGCCAAGGATGCGCCCGCCATGGATCGCCGGCTGCAGCAGATGGAACTGCTGCCCCAGCGTGCCCTGGCCGGGAATCTCCTGCCCCAGCAGACGACCGTCGGTGCCATGGAAGAACAGCCAGGCGTTGCCCTGATTGCTGTCGTGCTCGCCGAAGCCGGCGCCATAGAAGTTGTACTCGAAGCTGTAGTACAGCTCGGTGATTGCCTCGCTCAGGCCGAGCTCGGAGGCGTGCTGCATGGCGTATTCGTACGCCTGGTGGAAGTCGTAGGCGGTAGTGCCCAGCTGCTCTGCCGGCATCCGCCCGCGGGCCTCGTAGACGCTCGGCTCAACGGGCGAGAACAGCGATACCACCGGCTTGAACACCTGCTCCGGCAGGTTCATCGCCACGCTGCTGACCGCCACCGGTGTGAGCAACAGCCATAGCCACAGGCCGCCGGCGCGGTGCACGTCGTGATTCATGCGCTGGCGTTTGATCTTCCAGGACGTCCACCACTTGGAAAAGAATGGCCGGCCACGAGGAAAGGTCAGCACCAGCGAGACGAAGCAATCGATCACCCAGGCGATCGCTACGATACCCATCAACCACAGCCCCCAGTTGCCCGGCAACGACAGGTTGTAGTGAAACTCGAGGATGAAGGGCACGAAGTTCTTGCGCGAGAAGCAGCATTCGCCCCAGTAGCGCGTGCCCACCGGGTGGCCGCTCACCGCATCGATGTACTGCACCACCGGGCGCTCGCCGTACGGCTTGCCAGTCGCCGGATCATTACGCGGCACCAGCGCCATCAAAGCGGCGTGACCGGGCTCACTGGGAAATTCCATGTACCAGACCTGCATACGCGGGTTGGCCTGCTCGACCCGCTCGACCAGCGTCCCCGGCGCCAGCACCGGCCCCTCGCTGGTGGTGTGGTAGAACTCGGGGTTGAGCCATTCGTCCAGTTCGTGGTGGAAGGCCAGGATGCTGCCGGTGATACCAGCAAGGAACAGGAATACCGCGGTGGCCAGGCCGATATAGCGGTGCACAAGCACAAGAATGGAACGCATCGTCGGTTGTCCGTCCTTCAGAAAGCACAAAGCCGCCGGCCCTGTGGGGCCGGCGGCTGGTTTATCGGTCAGAACTCGTGGCTGATTGTTGCGGTTACGTTGCGCTCAGCACCGTAGTAGCAGAAGTTGAGACTTCCACAGGAGGCTACGTAGCTTTCGTCAGTTAGATTATTGGCATTCAGACGGACCTCCGTACCTTTCATGCCAACCTGGCCAAGATCGTAGCTTAGCGATGCGTCATACAGGGTGTACGACGGAACATGTACGGCGTTCTCGGCATCTGCCCAGCTCTTACCCATGTAGCGCACGCCAAGCCCTGCGCTAAGCCCTGCTAGGCTGCTAGTGGTGAACCGGTAGTCTGCCCACAGGCTAGCCATATGCTCTGGCGTCTGTGCCGGTGTGTTGCCCTTTACGTTGCGAGTAATATTATCGGCAGCCCGGTTGAAGTAAGGCTTGGTGTATTCGACCTCCGTATACGTATAGCTGCCCAATACTCTCAAGTTCTCGGTTAGATGAACCCGCCCTTCCAGCTCAACCCCTTGGGATTCCACCTCGCCGGCGTTACGGTAAAAGTCTTCGCTGGCCTGTTTGGTCGCGACGTTTTCCTGCGAGATGTGGAAAAGCGAGACGGTATAAAGATCGTCTGTACCTGTTGGCTGATACTTCAACCCCAGTTCCCACTGCTTACCTTCGGAGGGCTCAATCAGGCTTCCGGCAGCATCACTGTAGGTCGACGGATTGAAGGACTCTGAATAGCTGATATACGGCGCGATGCCATTGTCGAACTGGTAGAGCACGCCGGCACGACCGGTCAACTTACTATCATTAAGCGAGTTTTCGGTGCCGCTGGCTCGGCTTAGAAGACCGGTTACAGAACTGAATTCATCAAGTCGGTTGGTTTCCGAAACCTCAAACCAGTCTTTGCGCAGGCCCAGCGAAAGGTTCCAGCGACCCACCTCAATCAGATCCTGAATATAGACGCCAGTCTGCTCCTTGCGGCGCAGGTAACTGTAAAGGTCAAAGGGTGGGTAATAGGCAACCTCGTCGTTTCCATAGCTGGGGTTAAACGGGTCAATATTGCTAGGCTGCCCATACGCCCAGTCGACCACATTCTTGATGCGCTGATAATCAAGCCCCATTACCAATGTATGGATCGCTGATCCAGTCAGGAACTCCGCCTGCACCATGTTATCGACGATCCAGGAATGCAGCGCTTCCTTGGCACCGGTGTACTGACGGTAAAGTTCGTCGGGGTTAGGGGTATAGATGTCGTAGCCCCACGCATATATCTGCTCTTGGGAGTGTTCCGAATCCAAATAACGAAAGTTCTGCCGCACGCTCCAAACATCATTCAGTCGATGCTGAAACTCATAGCCAAACATTTGCTGATCGCGTTTCGCGGTATCTAGACCCGGCTCACCTTCAAAGAAACTGTCCGAGATCCTCTGGCCGTTGGTGTGGGGATAAAGCGTCCCGGAAGCCGGCAGACCACCGTGATATCCGCTTTGCGGATCACTCTGCAGATAGGCATACAGGTTTAGTGAGGTATCTTCGCTGAAATTGATCGCCACGCTGGGCATCAAGGTATACCGCGTCTCTTCAACGTGATCGAACTGCGAATTCGCATCCTTGGCGATGCCCACGAGGCGATACGCAACGCTGTCGGTCAGCGGACCGGTGAAGTCGAATCCGATGCTTTTGTAGTCGTTACTCCCTGCAGACAGCTGTACTGAACGACGCGCTTCGAACTGGGGCCGCTTGGTGGTCAATGCAACAAGGCCGCCGGGATTGCTTCTTCCATACAGAACCGAGGACGGCCCCTTGAGCACGTCGATACGCTCAACGAAATATGGGTCGACCTGCAGGCTACTGAAGGTACCCGCGTCGCTCATCGACTTGAGTCCGTCGACGATGATGTTATCCACAGAACCATCATTGAAGCCGCGCATGGCGACATAGTCGTAGCGTTTGGTCGCCCCGTAAGGGTTTGTCACAACACCAGGGGCATAACGAATCGCCTCCGAGACAGTTTGAGACCCTTGATCCTCAATTTGCTCCCGCGTGACCACGGAAACGCTTTGCGAGGTGCGCACCAACGGCATACTGGTCTTGGTCGCCACGCTGCTGTGGGTCGCGTTGTAGCCTTCCATTGAACCCAGCGCGTTGCCCAGGGCGAAACCTTCGACGGTCATCGGTTGCAGTTCGACGGCATCGGTCTGCGCGCTACGGCGCGCTAGCGAGTAGTTGCCCTGGCTGTCGCGGACGGCCTGCAGGCCGCTACCCTGCAGCAACGCAGCGAAACCGTCGTCAACGCCGTACTGCCCTTGCAGGCCGTTGCTGTCCAGGCCCTGCAGCAGGCTGCCATCCACCGAGAGCAGCACACCTGCTTCACCGGCGAAACGGCTCAGTGCGCTGGAGAGCGGGCCGGCGGGAATGTCGTAGCTGCGCACCACCTGCTGGGTAGCAGACTGCGCCATGGCAGCGCCAGGCACGACGCTGGCCAGCGGCAGGCACAGCAGCGCGGCACGAATGCCGAGCGCCAAGGCGCGGGAGCGATTGGGAATGAACGGCAAGGCGGTCGAGCGCATGGGTGTTCCTGTTCGAGTGACGGATTTAGCCCTATGCCCAACCAGATCGAAGAAAGGGAACTGCAGATGCGAATATTTTTTATTCGTGTCCGCAGCGAACTACACGCCACCCCGTGCCGCGGCAGGTTCGAGGCTGACCCACCAGGCCATGCGCCGCTCGATGCGCACCGGCAGCGTCGCCGCCAGCGCATCCAGCACACGCTCGGTGTCACCGAGGGGAAAGGCGCCGACCACGCGCAGATCGGCGATACGCGGATCGCAGCCGAGATAGCCGTGTCGATAGCGCGACAGTTCGACGAGGAAATCCTCCAGCCGCTGGTTGTCGGCCAGTAATACGCCGCTCGCCCAGGCCTGATGTTCGGCGCGGGCCGCTGACAAGGGGGCTATGTATCGGCGACTGAAATCGGTCTGCTGCCCGGCCGCCACACGGGTGATGCCTAAGCCGTCCAGCTGGATATCCACAACGCCGGCGAACACGCTCAGCCGGGTATGGCCATCTTCCTGGCGCAGCGAGAAACGCGCGGCCTGCTCGCTGCGCACGCGACCTTCACGACTGGTCAGCAGCAACGGCCGCCCGCCTTGGCTGGGCGAGGCATCGACCAGCAGCTCACCGTGGTAAAGCGCCAGCCTGCGCGCGGTCGCGTCATCGGCAATATCCACCGCGGTATCGGTGTTCAGCCAGAGCTGCGAGCCATCAGCCAGGCGCAGATCGCGCACCTCACCAACCGCGGTCCGCTCATCGGCCGTCCACTGTCGCCAGGGCAGCGATCCGCCGGCCAGGCTCAGTGCCGCGCCGCCACAAAGCACGGACAGCACCTTCAGTGCCTGGCGACGGTTCGATTGGCGGCTGTGCAACATCGCGCCGGCAGTGCGCCCGACGGCATCGTCGGCCAGCGGCTGGAACTGGCCACTGATGCGTTCGACCTTGGCCCACGCGCGGGCATGTTCCGGCTGTTCCAGCCACGCGCTCCAGGCCTGGCGCTCGCCAGCGCTGGCCGCACCGGACTGCAACACGGCAAACCACTTCGCCGCTTCCTGCAGCACGCGGTAATCGATGCCCATCAGTCCTCCGCCACCAGCAGCAGGCAATGCAACATGGCCTGAGCCATGTACTTCTTCACCATCCGCTCGGAAACGCCGAGTTCGATGGCGATTGCGGCGTAGGTCATGCCCTGCAGCTGCGACATGAGAAAGGCGCTGCGCACCTTCGCCGGCAGCTGGGCCAGCATGGCGTCGACCTGCAGCAAGGTTTCGACGATCAACGCCTGGGATTCCGGCGATGGCGCCACGGGCTCGGGTTGCAGTGCCAGCGCATCAAGATAGGCCTGCTCGATCTGTCGGCGCCGCCAATGGTTGATCAACAGGCCCTTGGCGATGGTATGCAGGTAGGCTCTGGGTTCGCGGATGGCGCCCACGTCCTGATCCTTGGTCATCACCCGCACGAAGGTGTCCTGCGCGAGGTCGGCGGCCCGCTGATTACAGCCCAGCTGACGCCGCAGCCAGCCGTTAAGCCAGCCGTGATGCTCGGCATAGAGCCGATGCAGCATCTGCTGTCGAACCATACCTTCAATTGCCACGCGGCCTCCCATGAGCGCTGCAAGCGTTAATGCTAACGCTTCTCAACAGCACAAATCCATCGGCAATCGCTGTATCGCGTTCTTTTGTCCACCGACGTCCGTTCGAGCACGGTGCAGAAAAAGCTCGACTAGGCTGAAGGAACAACCCATCTCCGGAGGCACGCTCATGACTCAACTGCCACGTCTGGCCGCTTTCGCGCTTCTCTCCCTGACACTGCTGCCAGCCCATGCGCAGATTCTGCCGGGCCTCTGGGAATTCAGCAGCGGCGATATACAGGTGGACGGCCAACAGATGCCCGGCATGGACGCGATGCTGGCGCAGATGGAGAACCTGCCCGCCGACCAGCGCCGGATGATGGAGGAGATGCTGGCCGCGCAGGGCGTGAAACTCGGCGGCAAGGGCGTGCAGATCTGTCTGAGCAAGGCCCAGGTGGAGTCCGATGAGCTGCCCTTTCAGGATGACCCGGCCTGTACCCAGGAGATCACCGAGCGTGGCGACAAGCTGTGGAAATTCAGGTTCGAGTGCCCTGATGCCCGAGGTCAGGGCGAGACGCGCTTCATCAGCGACAAGGAGTTCGTCAGTACCGTGGAAAGTGAATACCGCCAAGGCACCGAGACCGGTACCTCGCGAATCGAATCCCACGCGCGCTGGATAGCGGACGATTGCGGCGCATTGAAACCGGCTCGGTAGAAGGCAACCGGGAAATCAGCAGGGGTTCCACGTGAAACCCCCATGGTTGCTGGGCGGGAGTCAGTGCTTCTCCCAACTGCCCTGGTTGCTCTGCTCGCAAGCGGGCTGGAGAAACCGCGCATCACTGGCGATGCCGTAATAGTGAATGTCCTGCCGGTACGGCATGTTCGACACCTGCGCGTTGCGGCAGACACCGAAGGCCCCGTCCGGGCACTGATCGACGAACTCCACTTCGACTTCGTGATCCTTCAGCTGCGGCTGACAGAAGCCGGTGCGGAACAGCTCTGCGGGAATGTTGATGTTCGCCTGGCAAAGCTTCACTGCCACGCGGTCGTCGTGGCTGTTAATGACGCACGCTTCGGCCATCACATCGCCAGCGACGAGCGGGCCGCACAGGGCTGTCAGCAAGAACGGTAACCGCACGATTTCACCTCTCCGAGAATCGCCGGCGACTTTAACATGAGCCACCCGCCCCTTTCAGACCCAGCGCAAAATGCGCACCATAGCCGCCATGCTCGAACATATCCCGACCCATCTCATCGGCGGCCCGCTTGGCGCCGGCAAAACCAGCCTGATTCGCCATCTGCTCGATCAGAAGCCCGCCGGCGAACGCTGGGCGGTGCTGATCAACGAGTTCGGCCAGATCGGGCTGGATGCCGCGTTACTGACGACCGAAGCAGACGGCATCAGCCTGGCGGAGATCCCCGGCGGCTGCCTGTGTTGTGTCAACGGCGTGCCGTTCCAGGTCGGCCTGGCGCGCCTGCTGCGTCAGGCAAAACCAGACCGCTTGCTGATCGAACCCTCCGGCCTGGGCCACCCGGCGGAATTGCTGCGGCAGCTCAGGCTACCGCCATGGCAGAACGTGCTGAGCGTCCAGCCAACCGTGCTGGTACTGGATGCGGCCGCCCTCAGCCGCGGCGAACCCCTGCCCGACAGCCAGCAGCAGGCCCTGGCCCAAGCCGGCCTGCTGCTGATGAACAAGAGCGAAACGCTGGACCAACCCAGCCGTACCCGACTGGCCGAGCAACTGCCTGAGCAGCCGCTTTACTGGACCACGCAAGGCCAGCTGTCCCTGGAACAGCTTCCCGGTATCGGCGCACGCGCCAGTGAACCGACACGCGCGACCACCCTGCCCAGCGGGTCGGCGACGCTGGCGCAGGTGTGGCTCGATCCGCGCCAGCCGATCTGCCAGGTTCAGGCGACAGCAGAGCACTGGAGCATCGGCTGGCGCTGGCACCCGAGCCAGCGCTTCGATCTCGGCCAGCTCTCGCAATGGCTGACGCGCTGGCCCTGGCGTCGCGCCAAGCTGGTGGCCCACGGCCGCAGCAACTGGCAGTCAGCCAACGCACTGGACGGTCAGGCGTTGGTCTTCAGGAGCAGCGAATGGCGGCGGGATTCAAGGATAGAGCTGATCTTCAGCGAACCTCAGTCGCAGGCGGAACTGCAACAGGGCATGGTCGAGTGCCTTATCGACGAATGACCTGTCATTCGCGGGGGCGGCGCCAGTCGTCCAATTGAATCACCCGCCCCGGCTCGTCGGCGGGCCGGAACGGATGCGCCGCCAGCTCGATACGACCGACCTGCGCACCGAACATGACGATGGTGCCGGGGTGGCGCTGCTCACCAGTGACGGTGAACTCGAACCCGTAGATACGCGCGAGCCGGCGCTGGCCGCGTGCATCCGGCAACAGCGTCAGCTTGCGAAAGGCTACATTGCCGTCGAGCAATTCCACATCGAGCTTCTGGCAGTGCCGGCGCACCGCCTGCAGGGCGCGCTCGCGAATACCGTGGGAGTGCCACAGCCAGGCGCCGGCGGCAGCCAGCAGCATGAACAGAAACAGATTGCTCAGAGTCAGCATGAAGTAACGGAAAGTGTCCGGCGGGCGCACAGCTTAACAGGCCGTCGCGGCGCCGCCGTGTCGATACCGTCGTATATCCGCTTCAGCTTTCCAGCCAGACGTCGCGCGCCCAATGCCAGACGGTCTCCCAGGTTTCCTCATCGGTCAGCTCGCAGTCGTCGCCGTCCCACAGGGTGACTTCGCCTTCCAGATCGACCACGTAGTAGTCGCGCCCGTCCTGGCAGATCGGGATCAGATCGCGCGGCACGCCGGCATCCCAGGCATTGGCGGCGACTTCCGGCAGGTAGGTGTGTGACTGCGGATCGGTGGCGGTGACCGGCTCCAGGCGCCCGTAAATCACATCGCTGACCTGAAGCAGGAACTCGCGCAGGCCGAACGGGAGGTTGATCAACAGCTGTTCCTCGATCTCCACCAAGAGATCGTCGTCGGGCAGTTCCAGCGGTACCGGCACCGGCTCGTTGAGCTCGCGCAGCTGTTCGATGACTTCTTCCACACCCCACCTCCTGTCGTATGCCCCTGGGCAAGGCCCGTTTATACAGCCCGCCGGATTGGCGAGCTAGTTCTGTCGCGTTAAAGTGCATGGCCTAGCGAAACGCTCGGTTAAGACCTTCACAGCGACTTGCCCGATTCAGTACGCACAATTGCGGAATTTTAGGTAGCAATTTGCATTGGTGCCTGCCAGACACGTCTGGTCCGCTCGGACCTGAACAAGGACACGCAATGACCACTACCGAAGCCCAGGAATTGCTCCAGGCCATCGACCGATGCGCCGACGAGCCGATCCATATCCCCGGTAGCATCCAGCCCCATGGCTTCCTGCTGGTGGTCAGCGAACCCGAACTGCGCGTGCAGCAGGCCAGTGAAAACGTTCAGCACTGGCTCGGAATCGACGCCCGCTCACTACTCGGTCAGCCACTGTCGAACCTGCTGCCCACCGCACGCCTCGAAGCCGGTCTCACGGCACTGAGCGAAGACGACCACAACCCCTTTCACCTGAGCGATGTGAGCATCGGTCTCACTGGTGTCGCCGGCCAGGCGTTCGCCCTGCTCGGCCATCGCCATCGCGGCCAGCTGATCCTCGAATTCGAACGCGCGGAAACCTCGGGCCAGGCCTACGACACCCTCTACCCGCTGATGCGCACCTTCGTCGCCCAGCTGCAGGACAGCCGCGAGCTCGAAGCGCTCTGCCAACTGGCGGTTCGGGAGGTCAAGCGCATCACCGGCTTCGGCCGCGTCAAAGCCTATCGCTTCGATGCCGAAGACAACGGCGTGGTGCTGGCAGAGGTCGCCGACCCCGGCTATCCAAGCTACCTCGGGCTGTGCTTCCCGGCCGCCGACATTCCTCAGCAGGCGCGCCGGCTGTATCGCGAGAACCTGATCCGGGTGATCCAGGATGCCAACTATCAACCCTCGCCACTGGTGCCGGCGCTCAATCCGGTCTCCGGCGCGCCACTGGACCTGAGCTTCGCCGCATTGCGCAGCGTTTCCCCGGTGCATCTGCAGTACATGCGCAACATGGGCACGCTGGCGTCGATGTCGATCTCCATCGTCATTCGCGACCGCCTCTGGGGGCTGATCTCCTGCCATGATGCCGAACCGCGTGCGGTCAGCTACCAGACCCGCACCGCCTGCGAGCTGCTCGGCCGCATCCTCTCGCTGCAGATCGAGGCGAGGGAAAGCGAGACCCTCGCGCAGCGCAAGCTGGAACTGCGCCACCAGATCGTCCACCTGCTCGCGGCGATGGCCGATCGCGACAGCGTGGTCGAGGGTTTCCGCCATCTCCCCGAGGTGGTGCTGGGGTTCGCCGGTGCCGACGGCGCGGCGATCATCTCCGCCGACAAGTGCGAAACCGTCGGCGACACGCCGGAGCATGAACAGATCCTGCAGCTGGCGCAGTGGCTGGGCGAACGGCGCGACGAGCTGGTCTTCCACAGTGACTGCGTCGGCCGCGACATCCCCGGCATGCCGGCGCTCGCCGAGCGCTGTGCCGGGGTCATGGCCATCTCCATCTCGCGCCTGCACGCGCACTATCTGATCTGGTTTCGCCACGAGCAGATCAAGACCGTCAACTGGGCCGGTCAGCCGGAAAAACAGATCGACCGTCAGAGCGGTGCGCTCACTCCGCGACACAGCTTCGAACAATGGCAGGAAACCCTGCGCGGCTATGCGCAGCCCTGGGATCAGGTGGTGATCGAGGGCGCGCTGGAGCTGCGCAATGCGGTGCTCGGTATCGTCTTGCGCAAAGCCGAGGAAATGGCCCAGCTGGCCGGCGAGTTGCGCGCCAGCAACAAGGAGCTGGAGGCCTTCTCCTACAGCGTGTCCCACGACCTGCGCGCACCGCTGCGGCACATCGCCGGCTACACCGAGCTGCTCAGCGAGATGGAAAGCAAGCAGTTGAGCGAACGCGGGATGCGCTTTCTCGACAACATTGCCGACGCCGCACGCTTTGCCGGCACGCTGGTGGACAACCTGCTGAGCTTCTCGCAGATGGGCCGTTCGGCATTGCGCCTGTCGGATGTCAACCTCGCTGCATTGGTTGCCTCGATTCGCGAGGAGCTGGTACCCGATTGCGAAGGTCGCCAAATCGAATGGCACCTACTGCCGATGCCGGTCGTCGTCGCCGATGCCGCCTTCATTCACATGGTGTTGCGCAACCTGATCGACAATGCGGTCAAGTACAGCCGCACCCGGGAGGTGGCCGTCATCGAAGTGGGCGCCGAGCAACGCGCCGGCGAGGTGGTGGTCTATGTGCGCGACAACGGCGTCGGCTTCGACATGCAGTATTCGAGCAAGCTGTTCGGCGTGTTCCAGCGCTTGCACCGCATGGAGGAATTCGAAGGCACCGGCATCGGCCTGGCGAGCGTGCGTCGCATCATCGAGCGCCACGATGGCCAGGTCTGGGCCGAAGGCCAGCTGGACAAGGGCGCCACGTTCTACTTCTCACTCCCCAAATTGTCCTACACATCGTCCCTCCTGGACCGAGACATCTGATGCTGAAACCGATACTGCTGGTCGAAGACAACCCTCACGACCTGGAACTCACCCTGATCGCGCTGGAACGCAGCCAGCTGGCCAATGAAGTGGTGATCATGCGTGACGGCGCCGAGGCGCTGAACTACCTGCAGCGCACCGGCGCCTACGCCGATCGCGCCGATGGCAATCCGGCAGTGCTGCTACTGGACCTGAAGCTGCCCAAGGTCGACGGTCTGGAAGTGCTCAAGACCGTCCGCGAGACCGCCGAGCTGCGTAGCATTCCAGTGGTCATGCTGACCTCGTCGCGGGAAGAACCCGACCTGATGAAAGCCTACGAGCTCGGGGTGAACGCTTACGTCGTCAAACCGGTCGAATTCAAAGATTTTGTCGCCGCAATCTCCGACCTCGGCATCTTCTGGGCCGTGCTCAACGAGCCACCACCCGGTTCGCTGCGACTCAAGCGCGCGCGCAACAAAGACGAAAAGAACTGAACGAGCATTGCCGGCCCGCGCCTGGCGGGCCGTTTCGATGATTCCTGCTTCCTCGACAGGATGGATATGCCAGCGTCAAAGAACATCAGCGTCCTGTTCATCGAGGACAGCCCGCACGACGCCGAACTCGCCCAGTTGGCGCTGGAGCGCAGTGGCTACACCCTGCATACCGAGCTGGTCTACAGCCATGCCGGCGTGGTGGAAGCGCTGCAGCGACGCGCCTTCGATCTGATCCTGGCGGACTTCATCCTGCCAGGCTTCTCCGGCAGCCAGGCCTTGCAGGAAGCGCGTCGGCTGGCGCCACAGACCCCCTTCATCTTCCTCTCCGGCGTGTTCGGTGAGGAGCACGCGGTCAACATGATGCGCTCCGGCGCCGTCGACTATGTCCTCAAACAGAACCTTGGCTTTCTGCCCAAGGCGGTGGAACGCGCGCTGGCCGAAGTCAACGAACGGCGTCGCCGTCTGCAGGCCGAGCAGGCGCTGCGCGAGGTCGAGGTGCGCGCGCGCCTGGCCATCGATGCGGCACGCCTGGGCATGTGGGACTACGAACCACAGAGTGGCGCGCTGATCTGGGACCAGCGCTGCCGGGCCATGCTCGGTATCGGTGAACAGGACCCGGTAGACATGCCGCTGTTCGAACGGCTCTGCCACCCGGAAGACCGCAAGCGGATACGCGAGGAGATCGCCCGCGCCATCGCCGGTGAAGATGACGGCGAGTACTGCACCACCTATCGCGTGCTTTTCGATGACGGCAGCCTGCGCTGGATGGAAACTCGCGGCCAGGCCTTTTTCGAAGGCGGGCAGTGCTCGCGCTTCGTCGGCGTGGTGATGGACATCACCGAACAACAGCTGGCGACCCAGACCCTCAGGCAGATGAACGAAACCCTGGGCGAGCGCGTGCAGGAGCGCACCCGCGAACGTGACCGCACCTGGGAGTTGTCCCGTGACCTGCTGGCGGTCACCCGCCTGGACATGATGCCGGTCGCGCTCAACCCGATCTGGGAGGATGCCTTCGGCTGGCCGCTGGAACAGCTCATGCAGCACCCGCTGACCTGGCTGGTGCATCCCGACGATCTGCAGGCGACCCAGGAAGAAAATGCCCGTGTCGGCCAAGGCAAGGTCACCAACCGCTTCGTCAATCGCCTGCGCCATCGCGATGGCAGCTACCGCTGGCTGTCCTGGTCGGTGGTCGCCGATGACGGCCGCGTCTACTCGGCGGCACGGGACATCACCAGCGAAATCGCCGCGGTCGACAAACTGGCCGAGGCCAACCGCGAGCTCCGCGCGCAGATCCAGGAGCGCGAACGTGTCGAGGCGACCCTGCAGCAGATGCAGCGCCTCGAAGCCGTCGGCCAGCTGACCGCCGGCGTCGCCCATGACTTCAACAACCTGCTGACGGTCATCCTCACCAGCGCCAGCTTTCTGCAGAACGATCTCGAGAAGGGCGCACCGGCAGAACGCAGTTTGCGTCGCTTGCAGTACATCCGCGAATCTGGCGAGCGCGGCGCAACGCTGACCAGCCAGCTGCTCGCCTTTGCCCGGCGCCAGCAGCTTACGCCCGCGGCAGTCGACCTCAACGATACGCTGGTCAGCCTGCTCAGCCTGCTGAAAAGCACCCTCGGCGGCAGCGTCAGCATCGAGACCGACACCCAGGCCAACATCTGGCACGCGCTGGTGGACCCGACCCAGATCGAGATGATCATCCTCAACCTGGCGATCAATGCCCGCGACGCAATGGGTGACAGCGGGCGCCTGACGCTGGGCACGCGCAACGTGGTGATCAGCGAACCTGCACTGCGCGCCGAGGATCCCGGCCCAGGCGAGTACGTGGTGCTGTCGGTGACCGACACCGGCACCGGCATGAGCGAGGAAGTTCTGAGCAAGGCGTTCGAGCCCTTCTTCACCACCAAGGAGGTCGGCAAGGGCTCGGGCCTCGGCCTGGCGCAGGTTTTCGGTTTCGCCAAGCAATCCGGTGGCGGTGCCCGTATCGAAAGCCGCGAAGGCGTGGGTACCACGGTCAAGGTATTCCTGCCCCGCACTGCGGCCCCGCAAGAGCAGGAGCCGACCGTGGCTGTGAGCGCCGGGACGCGCGAAGACAACGCGCAACACAGCATCCTGCTGGTGGACGACGACCCCAGCGTGCGCGAGGTGACCGCGCTGATGCTGCAGGATCTCGGCTTCGCGGTGACCGAGGCGGACAGCGGCGACCATGCCTTGCAGCTGCTGGCCGGTGATATCGAGGTCGATCTGCTGCTGGCCGATTTCGCCATGCCGGGGATGAACGGCGGCGAACTGGCCCGTGCCGTGCGCACCCGTCATCCCGGGCTGCCGGTGATTTTCGTGACCGGTTACGCCGAGCTGTGCGAACTGGGTCTGGCCGGCTACTCGATCATCCAGAAACCGTTCCGCGAGGAACAACTGGCGAGCAAGATTCATCTGGCTTTGAACGAAGGCAGCCTGACCGATGGCTGAGCTGCGCGCACGCCTCAGACAGGCCACGGCGCCACTGCATGAGCAAGTAGATGCCGCCTTCTCGGAGTTCAGCCTTGGGCAGCCGGATGCTTATCGCCGCTTCCTGCGTGCTCACAGCCGGGTCCTCAGCGCCGCGGAGATCGCGCTGGAGCGCGCCAGTTTCGCGACACTGCTCGACGACTGGCCAATGCGGGTGCGTCGGCATGCCCTGTACGCCGATCTGGTCGAGATGGACTGCCCGCTTCCCACAGCGCTGTCGCTGCCACTGAGCGATTTCGCCAGCTGCTGGGGTGTCGCCTACGTGCTGGAAGGGTCGCGCTTGGGCGGTCGCGTGCTCGCACGGCGGATACGCCAGGCCAACCCGGCCGCGCCCGTTCGCTACCTCGAGCATGGTGACGTCGCCAGGCTCTGGCCAGCCTTTCTTACCCGTCTCGAACAGGACGCCGCCAGCTGCGCCTGGGAACCGATGCTGGCCGCCGCGGAAAGGACCTTCGCGCTGTTCGCCGAAGCTGCCGCGCTGGAGCACGACTGCGAATACGGCTGAAAGCACAAAGGCCCCGCAGGGCCTTTGCTTTACACAACAACAACACACGCTCTCTGGCGTGCTCGCCGGTCACTCCACCGTGACGGACTTGGCGAGGTTGCGTGGCTGGTCGACATCGGTACCGCGCAGCACGGCAACGTAGTACGACAGCAGTTGCAGCGGCAGGGTATAGAGGATCGGCGCCAGAGCATCGTGTATATGCGGCATGTTCACCACGAAGATCCCTTCACCGTTGTCGAACCCGGCTTCACGATCGGCAAAGACGATCAGCTCGCCACCACGGGCGCGCACTTCCTGCAGGTTGGACTTGAGCTTCTCGAGCAACTCGTTGTTCGGCGCCACCGTGACCACCGGCATGTCGGCGTCCACCAGGGCCAGCGGGCCGTGCTTGAGCTCACCGGCCGGGTAGGCCTCGGCATGGATGTAGGAAATTTCCTTGAGCTTGAGCGCCCCCTCCATCGCCACCGGATACTGAGCGCCGCGGCCGAGGAAGAGGGTGTGATGCTTCTCGGCGAAGTGCTCGGAAATCTTCTCCACCGTAGCGTCCATCGCCAGCGCCTCGCCCAGACGGGTCGGCAGCCGGCGCAGCTCGTCGACCAGTTCGGCCTCCAGCGCAGGGGAAAGCGTGCCCCGGACCTGGCCCAGCGACAGCGTCAGCAACAACAGGCCAACCAGCTGGGTGGTGAAAGCCTTGGTCGAAGCCACGCCGATTTCCGGGCCGGCCTGGGTGAGCAGGGTCAGGTCCGATTCGCGCACCAGCGAACTGATGCCGACGTTGCAGATCGCCAGGCTCGCCAGATAGCGACCTTCCTGCTCGGAGCGCGCCTTGGCGTTACGCAGCGCTGCCAGCGAATCGGCCGTCTCGCCGGACTGGGAGATGGTGACGAACAGGGTGTCCGGCTGCACCACCACCTTGCGGTAGCGGAATTCGCTGGCAACCTCGACCTGACAGGGTATGCCGGCCAGTTCCTCCAGCCAGTAGCGAGCGACCATGCCTGCGTGATAGCTGGTGCCACAGGCGACGATCTGCACATTGCGCACTTTGGCGAACAGCTCGGCGGCTTGCGGTCCGAACGCCTGCACCAGCACCTGATGATCGCCTAGCCGGCCTTCCAGCGTGCGCTGCACCACCTTCGGCTGCTCGTGAATCTCCTTGAGCATGAAGTGACGGTACTCGCCCTTGTCCGCCGCTTCGGCACCTTCGTGGTACTGCACGGCCTCGCGCTGCACCGGCTGGCCGTCGACATCCCAGATCTGCACCGCATCGCGGCGAATTTCGGCGATGTCGCCCTCTTCCAGATACATAAAGCGGTCGGTGACCTGGCGCAGCGCCAGCTGGTCCGAAGCGAGGAAGTTCTCCCCCAGGCCCAGACCGATCACCAGCGGGCTGCCGCTGCGCGCGGCGAGCAAACGATCGGGCTGCCTGGCGTTGATTACTGCCAGACCATAGGCGCCATGTAGCTCCTTGACCGCTGCCTTCAGGGCAGCGGTGAGGTCGCCGAGCGAATCGAGCTTGTGGTGCAGCAGGTGGACGATGACTTCGGTGTCGGTATCCGAGACGAATACGTAACCCATCTCCTTGAGCTGAGCCCGCAGCGCCTCGTGGTTCTCGATGATGCCGTTGTGCACCACGGCCAGATCATCACCCGAGAAATGCGGATGGGCATTGCGCTCGCAGGGCGCGCCATGGGTTGCCCAGCGGGTATGCGCAATGCCTAGACGGCCGGCCAGCTGCGTCTGTTGCTGAGCCTGCTCCAGTTCGGCGACCTTGCCGTTACGGCGCAGGCGCTCGAGTGTTCCCTTCTCGTCCAGCACGGCAACGCCGGCACTGTCATAGCCACGGTATTCCAGGCGCTTTAGGCCCTCGAGAAGGATCGCGGTGATGTTGCGTTCGGCGACGGCGCCAACAATGCCACACATGCTCAAGTCTCCAGATTGGTTTCGACGGCCACGCAGATCAGTTTGACGCCGCGGGCCAGGATGCTGCTGCGCGCCTCGTCGCTGAGGCGCTCATCGGTAATCAGGGTGTGCACGCTGCTCCAGGGCAGCTCGAGATTGGGGATGCGCCGCCCGATCTTGTCGGCCTCGGCGAGCACGATGACTTCGCGCGCGACATCGGCCATCACCCGGGACAACCCTAGCAGTTCGTTGAAGGTGGTGGTGCCCCGCTCCAGATCGATGCCATCGGCACCGATGAACAGTTGGTCGAAGTCGTAGGAACGCAGTACTTGCTCGGCGACCTGGCCCTGAAAGGACTCCGAATGTGGATCCCAGGTGCCGCCGGTCATCAGCAGCACCGGTTCATGTTCCAGCTCACGCAGGGCATTGGCCACGTTCAGCGAATTGGTCATCACCACCAGCCCGTGCTTGTGGCCGAGCTGAGGAATCATCGCCGCCGTGGTGGTGCCGCTGTCGATGATGATCCGCGCGTGCTCGCGGATGCAGCCAACCGCAGCACGGGCGATTGTCTGCTTCCAGGGCGAAACGGGCTGCACGCTGTCGCCGATCAGCTCCTGAGGCAACTGTACCGCCCCGCCGTAACGGCGCAGCAGCAGGCCGTTCTTCTCGAGTGCGGCGAGGTCCTTGCGGATGGTGACTTCCGAGGTTTCGAAGCGCCGCGACAGCTCATCCACACTGACCTCGCCGAGCTCGTTGAGCACAGCGAGGATCGCATGACGACGTTGTGGGGTGTTGCGCTTCGACATAGATATGTTTCGATTCGAAAGATAACGGCGCGAATCAAAACATAAGTGCTTACGGGCTGCAAGCTGCTGGCGATCAGGCGTCGCCCACCGCCAGCGGGGAGCAGGCCGGCCTCGCGCGCCGAACGCGGATCTACGACTGCTTCTTCGGTCGCTGCCAGCCTTCGATATTGCGCTGGCGACCGCGGCCGAGGCCCAGGGTATGAGCCGGCACGTCCTCGGTGATCGTCGAACCGGCGCCGGTCGTTGCGCCATCACCGAGATTCAGCGGTGCAACCAATGAACTGTTGGAGCCGATGAAAACGTCCTCGCCCATCACCGTCCTGAATTTGTTGGCACCATCGTAGTTGCAAGTGATGGTACCGGCACCGATGTTGGTCCGCGCGCCGATCTCGGCGTCACCGAGGTAGCTAAGATGCCCGGCCTTGGCGCCATCGCCGAGGGTCGCGTTCTTCAGCTCGACGAAGTTGCCGACATGCGCCTTGGCGCCGAGCACGCTGCCTGGACGCAGCCGCGCGAACGGGCCGCAATCGGCACTCTCGCCGACTACCGCACCCTCAAGATGGGAGTTGGCCTTGACGATCGCACCGCGACGCAACGTGCTGTCCTTGATCACGCAGTTCGGTCCGATCTGCACGTCGTCTTCGATGACCACCATGCCTTCGAGCACCACATTCACGTCGATCAGCACGTCTCGCCCGACCTCCACCTCGCCACGCAGATCGAAACGTGCCGGGTCGCGCAGCGTCACGCCCCGAGCCATCAAACGACGAGCGGCACGCTGCTGGTAATGGCGTTCCAGCTCGGCCAGCTGGATACGGTCGTTGGCACCTTGCACTTCCATAGCGTCCAGCGGCTGCTCGGTGGCCACGCGCAGGCCGTCGGCCACAGCCATGGCGATGACGTCAGTCAGGTAGTACTCGCCCTGAGCATTGCTGTTGGACAGGCGACCCAGCCATTCGCCGATACGGCTGCCCGGTACGGCGAGAATCCCGGTATTGCCCTCGCGGATCGCCTTCTGCTCGTCGCTGGCATCCTTGTGCTCGACGATAGCCTGCACTTCGCCGCGCGCATCACGGACAATGCGTCCATAGCCGGTTGGGTCGTCCAGCTTCACCGTCAGCAGCGCGAGCTGCTCCGGCCCGACCTTCTGCAACAGGCGCTGCAGGGTGTCGGCTTCGATCAGTGGTACGTCACCGTAAAGGATCAGCACGCGCTCGGCCGACAGATTCGGCAACGCCTGGGCTACAGCATGGCCGGTACCCAGCTGCTCGGCCTGAACGACGAAGGTGAGATCATCGCCGGTCAGTCGCTGGCGCACCTGCTCGGCACCGTGGCCGATAACCACCTGGATGCTTTTCGGCTGCAATGCACGCGCGGTGTCAATCACGTGCCCGAGCATGGATTTTCCGGCGACCGGATGCAGAACCTTGGGCAGCGCCGAACGCATGCGCGTGCCCTGGCCAGCGGCGAGAATGACGATATCGAGAGACATGAAGCGATTCCTGAGCGGTATCGGCCCGTCAGCTCACCCGTACGTCAGAGTGCAGCTGGTATCAGTGCCGACAAATGGCAGAAAAAGAAAAAGGGTAGCCAAGGCTACCCTTTTACTCGTGCGCGATGAAGTCGCTTGCCGATCAGTGTCGGCCGTACTTCTTGCGCATTGCCTCGATGGTTCGCAGCTGGGCTGCGGCCTCGGCCAGGCGAGCGGCGGCGGAGCCGTAATCGAACTCCGCGCCCTTCTCGTGCAGGGCCTTCTCGGCAGCTTTGACGGCAGCCTGAGCGGCAGCTTCGTCGATGTCCTTGGCGCGCGTAGCGGTATCGGCGAGAACCTTCACCATGTTCGGCTGCACTTCGATGAAGCCGCCGGAGATGTAGAAGATCTCCTCGTCACCACCCTGCTTGATCACTCGAACCGGACCCGGCTTGAGATCGGTCAGCAGCGGCGCGTGACCCGGCAGAACGCCGATGTCACCCAGGTTGCCGTGGGCGACGACCATTTCCACCAGCCCCGAGAACAGCTCTTCTTCCGCACTGACGATGTCGCAATGCACTGTCATAGCCATGTTCATGCCTCGGTAATCAGCCTGACCAGCTGCTGCCGGTCAGGCTGGTTGGCGCCCGCGAACGGGCGCGCCAGTTACAGTTTCTTGGCTTTCTCGATGGCTTCGTCGATGCTGCCGACCATGTAGAACGCCTGTTCCGGCAGATGGTCGTAGTCGCCATTGAGGATGCCGGAGAAACCACGGATGGTTTCCTTCAGCGGAACGTACTTGCCTGGCGAGCCAGTGAAGACTTCGGCCACGAAGAACGGCTGGGACAGGAAGCGCTGGATCTTACGAGCGCGGGATACCAGCTGCTTGTCGGTCTCGGACAGTTCGTCCATACCGAGGATCGCAATGATGTCCTTCAGCTCTTTGTAGCGCTGCAGCACGTACTGAACGCCGCGAGCGGTGTCGTAATGCTCCTGGCCGATCACCAGCGGATCCAGCTGACGCGAAGTCGAGTCGAGCGGATCGACCGCCGGGTAGATACCCAGGGAGGCGATGTCACGCGACAGTACGACGGTGGCGTCGAGGTGGGCGAAGGTGGTCGCCGGGCTTGGGTCGGTCAGGTCGTCCGCAGGTACATATACGGCCTGTACCGAGGTGATCGAGCCGTTCTTGGTGGAGGTGATGCGCTCCTGCAGAACGCCCATCTCTTCGGCCAGAGTCGGCTGATAACCTACCGCGGAAGGCATACGACCCAGCAGCGCGGATACTTCGGTACCGGCCAGGGTGTAGCGGTAGATGTTGTCGACGAAAAGCAGAACGTCACGACCTTCGTCACGGAACTTCTCGGCCATGGTCAGGCCGGTCAGTGCAACGCGCAGACGGTTTCCCGGCGGCTCGTTCATCTGGCCGTAAACCAGGGCAACCTTGTCCAGAACGTTGGAGTCCTTCATCTCGTGATAGAAGTCGTTACCTTCACGAGTACGCTCACCCACACCGGCGAACACGGAGTAACCGCTGTGCTCCATCGCGATGTTACGGATCAGCTCCATCATGTTTACGGTCTTGCCTACACCGGCACCACCGAACAGACCGACCTTACCGCCCTTGGCGAACGGGCAAACCAGATCGATAACCTTGATGCCGGTTTCCAGCAGCTCGTTGCCGCCAGCCTGCTCTGCGTAGGACGGAGCAGCGCGGTGGATGGTCCAGCGCTCTTCTTCGCCGATCGGGCCGGCTTCGTCGATGGGGTTACCCAGGACGTCCATGATGCGGCCCAGGGTCTGCTTGCCGACCGGTACGGAGATACCGGTGCCGGTGTTGACGACGTCCAGGCCACGCTTGAGGCCTTCGGTCGAACCCATGGCGATGGTACGGACAATGCCGTCGCCCAGCTGCTGCTGGACTTCCAGGGTGGTCTCAGCGCCTTGAACTTTCAGCGCGTCATAGACGTTCGGTACCACATCGCGCGGAAATTCCACGTCGATAACGGCGCCGATGATTTGAACGATACGTCCGCTACTCATGTTTGGTTCCTCTGAATATTTGAACCGTTCTTAAACCGCGGCAGCGCCGCCGACGATTTCCGAAATTTCCTGAGTGATCGCAGCCTGACGGGCCTTGTTGTAGACCAGTTGCAGGTCGCCGATCAGCTCACCGGCGTTGTCGGTTGCGTTCTTCATGGCAATCATCCGCGCGGCCTGTTCGGCTGCGCCGTTCTCAACCACCGCCTGATAGGCCTGGGACTCGATGAACCGTACCAGCAGAGCATCCAGCAGCTGCTGGGCGTCCGGCTCGTAGAGGTAGTCCCACTGACCTTTCTTGACCGGCTCGGCGTTCTCGTCTGCGGCCAGCGGCAGCAGTTGGTCGACCGTGGGCTTCTGGGTCATGGTGTTGATGAACTTGTTGGATACCAGGTACAAGCGATCGATACGGCCATTGTGGAAGCCGTCCAGCATGACCTTGACGCTGCCGATCAGATCATTGATCGACGGCTCTTCGCCGAGGTTGCCGATCGCTGCGACGACGTTGCCGCCGAAGCTGCGGAAGAAGCTCGCGCCTTTGTTGCCGATCACGCAGAGGTCGACTTCGACCTTCTGATCGTGCCACTCCTTCATGTTCTTGATCAGGACCTTGAACAGGTTGATGTTCAGGCCACCGCAAAGACCACGATCGGTCGACACGACGATGTAGCCGACACGCTTGACCGGACGCTCTACCATGAACGGATGACGGTATTCCGGGTTGGCAAAGGCCAGATGGCCGATTACCTGCCGGATCCGCTCCGCATAAGGGCGGCTGGCAGCCATGCGCATCTGTGCCTTGCGCATCTTGCTGACCGCCACCTTTTCCATGGCGCTGGTGATCTTCTGCGTGCTTTTGATGCTCGCAATCTTGCTGCGAATCTCTTTTGCGCCTGCCATTTGACACCTATCGGGTTAGCAGGCGGGAGCCTCACGGCTCCCGCTGCGGCTTACCAGCTTTGAGTGGCCTTGAACTTCTCGATACCGGCCTTCAGGCCTGCGTCGATTTCGTCATTGAAGTCACCCTTCACGTTGATCTTCGCCATCAGATCGGCGAACTCGCGGTTGAAGAAGGCGATCAGGGCCTGCTCGAAGGCGCCAACCTTGGCCACTTCCACGTCCGTCAGGAAACCACGCTCGGCGGCGTACAGGGACAGGGACATGTCGGCGATGGACATCGGCGCGTACTGCTTCTGCTTCATCAGCTCGGTAACGCGCTGACCATGCTCCAGCTGCTTGCGGGTCGCTTCGTCGAGGTCGGAAGCGAACTGCGCGAACGCAGCCAGTTCACGGTACTGAGCCAGAGCGGTACGGATACCACCAGACAGCTTCTTGACGATCTTGGTCTGAGCAGCACCACCAACACGGGATACCGAGATACCGGCGTTGACGGCCGGACGGATACCTGCGTTGAACATGGCCGATTCCAGGAAGATCTGACCGTCGGTGATGGAAATCACGTTGGTCGGAACGAACGCAGAAACGTCGCCCGCCTGGGTTTCGATGATCGGCAAAGCGGTCAACGAGCCGGTCTTGCCAGTTACGGCACCGTTGGTGAACTTCTCGACATACTCTTCGGAAACGCGCGACGCACGCTCCAGGAGGCGGCTGTGGAGATAGAACACGTCGCCCGGATAGGCTTCACGTCCCGGCGGACGACGCAGCAGCAGGGAGATCTGGCGGTACGCCACAGCCTGCTTGGACAGATCGTCATACACGATCAGCGCGTCTTCACCACGGTCGCGGAAGTACTCGCCCATGGTACAACCGGCGTAAGGCGCCAGGTACTGCAGGGCAGCGGATTCGGAGGCGGACGCAGCGACAACGATGGTGTTGTGCAGTGCGCCGTGCTCTTCCAACTTGCGAACCACGTTGGCGATGGTCGACTGCTTCTGACCGATGGCAACGTAGACGCAGCGGATTCCGCTGTTCTTCTGGTTGATGATGGCATCGATGGCCAGGGCGGTCTTACCGATCTGACGGTCACCGATGATCAGCTCACGCTGGCCACGGCCTACCGGGATCATGGCGTCGACCGACTTGTAACCGGTCTGCACCGGCTGGTCGACGGACTTACGCCAGATCACGCCTGGCGCGACCTTCTCGACCGCATCAGTAGCCTGAGCATTGATCGGGCCTTTGCCATCAATCGGGTTACCCAGCGCGTCGACTACGCGACCCAGCAGTTCCGGACCAACCGGAACTTCGAGGATGCGGCCGGTGCACTTGGCGCTCATGCCTTCGGTCAGGCCCAGGTAGTTACCCAGAACCACGGCACCTACGGAGTCCTGCTCCAGGTTCAGTGCCATACCAAAGATGCCGCCAGGGAACTCGATCATCTCGCCGTACATGACGTCGGCCAGACCGTAGATGCGTACGATACCGTCAGAAACGCTGACGACGGTGCCCTCATTACGGGCTTGAGCAGCGACATTCGATTTCTCGATGCGCTGCTTGATGATTTCACTAATCTCGGAAGGATTCAGTTGCTGCATGCCATGACCCTCAAATCAGGATTTCAACGATTCGGCCAACTGGCTCAGTTTGCCGCGGACCGAACCGTCGACAACCACATCACCGGCGCGAATCAACACGCCGCCGATCAGCGCAGGATTCACGGCCTGCTGGAGGTTGACGGTGCGATCTAGCCGCTTCGACAGGGCGGCAGCCAAAGTTTGGAGTTGCTCGTTGCTGAGCTCGAAGGCGGTTTCAACTTCTGCCTCGAGCGTTTTCTCGGCTTGCGCCTTGATGTCCTCGTACAGCTCCCACACAGTCGGCAGTACCGACAGGCGATCGTTCTCGCCAAGGGTCTGGACGTAATTGCGGAAAGCTTCGTCGGCGTCGTCACCGAGTAGACGCACCAGCCCCTGGACCTTGCTTTCGCTGGTCAGGCGGGGGTCGTTCAGCAACGCTGCGACTTCTGGGACTTCAACAGCGATGGCGGCCAGGTTCAGCATTTTCGACCAGGACTCGGTCGTTCCTGCGGCGCTGGCGAACTCGAAAGCGGCTTTCGCGTAAGGCCGAGCAAGCGTCTGGGTATTGATCATCGCTTGCCTCGCTTAGAGTTGGGAGGCCAGTTTTTCGACCAGCTCGTTGTGCACCTTGGCGTCCACCTGGGACTCCAGGATCTTCTCTGCACCGGCGACGGCAAGAGCCGCTACCTGATTGCGCAGTTGGTCCCTGGCACGGTTCACTTCCTGTTCGATCTCGGCGCGGGCGCCGGCGACCAGTCGCTCGCCTTCGACACGTGCCTGCTGCTTGGCTTCCTCAATAATCGCATTGGCGTGCTTGTTCGCCTGCTCGATGATCTGGGCTGCCTGCTCCTTGGTCTCACGGAGGGTGTTGGACACCTTGTCCTGAGCCAGTTTCAGGTCTTGCTGCGCACGGCCTGCCGCATCCAGTCCTTCGGCGATCTTCTTCTGGCGCGCTGCCATGGCTGCCGTGATTGGCGGCCAGACGAGCTTCATGCAGAACCAGACGAAGATAGCGAAGGCGAGCGTTTGACCGAACAGCGTCAAGTTAATGTTCACAGCGATTTACCTCGTGCTATCTCGTTCAACGCGGGAGTCATTCCACGGCGACGGGGCCCGCCCGGCGAACCCCATCTCAAACCGGAAAGTGATTAACCGGCGACAACGAAGATGAGGTACATCGCGATACCAACGCCGATCATCGGCACGGCGTCGAGCAGGCCGGCCATCAGGAAGGTTTTGGTTTGCAGCTGGGGAGCCAGCTCAGGCTGACGAGCAGTGGATTCCAGCAGCTTGCCGCCCAGCAGGGCGAAGCCAATACCGGTGCCCAGGGCACCCAGACCGATCATGATGGAGGCGGCGATGTAGACGAGTTCCATGTAAAGCTCCTGAAGCTAAGGGGGGTTAAGGTTTTTCGGTTAAAGCGTTAGCGGTTTTCAGTGATGTTCTTCATGGGCAGAGCTCAGGTACACCACCGTCAGTACCATGAAGATGAAGGCCTGAAGCGGGATCACCAGGATATGGAAGATCGCCCAAGGCACATTCAGGGTCCACTGCACGTAGAACGGCAGCAGAGCGATGAGGATGAACACCACCTCACCGGCATACATGTTGCCGAACAGACGCAGCGCGAGGCTGAGCGGCTTGGTCAGCAGGCCGAGAATCTCGAGGAACAGGTTGAACGGCACCAGCGACCAGTGGTTAAACGGAGTGAACGCCAGCTCCTTGCTGAAGCCACCGAAACCCTTGACCTTGACGCTGTAGAAGAGAATCAGGATGAACACGCCGAGCGAAAGACCGAAGGTACCGTTCGGGTCGGCGGTTGGCACGATCTTGAACGCCGGAAGGCCCAGCAGGCTGGCCAGCCCCGGGATGTAGTCGACCGGAATCCACTTCAGGCTGTTCATCAGGAACACCCAGACGAAGATGGTCAGCGCCAGCGGAGCGATCAGAGCATTGCGGCCGTGGAAGGTGTCCTTCACCACGCCTTCGACGAACTCGACGCACATCTCGACGAAGTTCTGCAGCTTGCCCGGTACACCGGTCGTGGCGGACTTGGCGGCGCTGCGGAACAGCAGGATGAAGATGGCGCCCATCAGCAGCGACCAGCCGAGGGTATCCAGGTGGAATGCCATGAAGCCCATGTCACGAGCTTCCAGCCCCGTCTGAGCGATGGTCCAGGTGGCCTGATCGAGAACGGAGCCATCAGCACGCTCGTAACCTGCCGGCAGCTTGCCGTAGGTGAGGTTTTGCAGGTGGTGCTGGATATATTCAGCGGGGGTACTCGCCATAAACGCCTCAATGCTCAATGCTTCGGATTGTTTTTCATCAGCAGGAGCGCGCTTGCTCCGACACCCAGAACCAGCAGATAGCCGGCAAACAAGGCGATCGGTTCCAGCGGTTTCACTCCCACGAACACCAACGCAAAAAGCGCTGCTGCCAGAATCTGTTTACCCATCTCGCCAGACCAGAACGACTGGATGATCGCCTGAGTCGAACGTGCGCCAAAGTAACGAAAGGCCTTGTACGCGAAATACACGTTCGCTGACAGCGCAATCAAACCACCGCACAGCGCGGAGTAGCCGGCGACCATACCAAAAACCAGGCCACATGAGACAGCGGTCACTACTACGACCATTGCCTGCATCAGCAATACGCGAAATGCCGGAAGGCGATGGAAGGGTGTTCTGTTGCGTATGTTCACCTGAATTCCATCGCTGTAGCAGGCCGCGTAAATAATTGTCCGCAGTCAAAAAAGCGCGGCGAGTATAGGAGCAGGCCAGCCAGGGTTCAACTCTCCGGTAGTATTTTCCGACCGGCACTACAAACAATTTGTATCAGCGGATGTGGGCCAATACACCCTGCAGTTCATCCAGCGAACTGTAGCGAATCACCAGCTGCCCTTTGCCTCTCTGTCCGTGCTTGATCTGCACCGGAGAGCCCAGGCGTTCCGCCAGGCGCTGCTCCAGACGGCTGATGTCCGGGTCGACCTTGACTTCGGCTTTCGGTGTTTCCTTGCTGCTCAACCACTGACGCACCAGGGCTTCGGTCTGGCGCACGGTCAGGCCACGTGCGACAACGTGCCGCGCGCCTTCGACCTGCTGTTCCGCCGGCAGACCTAGCAATGCTCGCGCGTGGCCCATCTCCAGGTCACCGTGTGACAGCAGCGTCTTGATCTCTTCCGGCAGCGCAATCAGGCGCAGCAAATTGCTTATCGAGACACGCGACTTGCCTACCGCGTCGGCAACTTGCTGCTGGGTCAGCTGGAACTCCTGTTGCAAGCGCTGCAGCGCGACGGCTTCCTCGATCGGATTCAGGTCTTCGCGCTGGATGTTCTCGATCAGCGCCATGGCAATGGCCGCCTCGTCCGGCACTTCGCGAACCAGCGCCGGCACCTTCTCCAACCCGGCCTGCTGGCTGGCACGCCAGCGACGTTCACCGGCGATGATCTCGAAACGGCCACCGCTGACGGGACGCACCACGATCGGCTGCATCACGCCGTGGTTCTTGATCGAATGGGCCAGCTCCTCCAGGGCCTGCGGGTCCATATCGCGGCGCGGCTGGTACTTGCCGCGCTGGATCAGGTCCAGCGGCAGGTGCTGGAGTTCACGGGTATCGACCTTCGCAGCCTCTTCCTGCATTGCCGAAACACTGGCGCCGCCGAGCAGGGCGTCGAGTCCGCGGCCTAGGCCTCTTTTCTTGGTCGCCATGAGTAGTCCTTATGCGGGGGCGCCACGCGCCGACTGGCGCTGGCGTCGCGACAGTTCACCGGCCAGGGCCAGATAGGCCAGAGCGCCCTTGGATTGCTTGTCGTAGACCAGCGCCGGCATGCCGTGGCTGGGGGCCTCGGCGAGCCGGACGTTGCGCGGGATAACGGTGTCGTAGAGTTTGTCGCCGAAATGCGCCTTGAGCTGTTCGGATACATCGTTGGTCAGACTGCTGCGCGGGTCGTACATGGTGCGCAGCAGGCCTTCGATCTTCAGGCTGGGGTTGAGCGCCTGGCCGATACGCTGGATCGAATTGACCAGATCGGTAAGCCCTTCGAGCGCGTAATACTCGCACTGCATGGGAATGATGACGCCGTCCGACGCAGCCAGCGCGTTGATGGTCAGCATCGACAGCGACGGCGGGCAATCGATGAGGATGTAGTCGTAGTTCTCCCGCACCGGTGCCAGTGCTTCACGCAGGCGTTTTTCCTTGGCCGGCAGATTCAGCAGGGCCACTTCCGCCGCGGTCAGGTCGCGATTGGCCGGCAGCAACTGATAGCCGCCATGCTCGGAGAACTGCATGGCATCCACCAGGCTGCATTCGCCGATCAGTACGTCGTAGATCGAGTACTCCAGCCCGAGCTTGTCCACACCGCTACCAGTGGTGGCGTTGCCCTGGGGGTCGAGATCAATCAGCAGCACGCGACGGCGCGTGGCAACCAGCGAAGCCGCAAGGTTGATGCAGGTGGTGGTCTTGGCGACACCGCCCTTCTGGTTGGCAATGGCGAAAACTTTAGCCATGGTCAGTGTCTGTCCGGGTCATGAAGTGCGGCGCAGTATCAGCAGATGGCGCTGGCCTTGGCAACCGGGAACCTTGAGTACGTGACAGGCATCGAGGCGGAAGTCGGCGGGCAGCCGTTGCAGTTCGTCGTCCGGCTGCACGCCCTTCATCGCCAACCAGCGCGTCTGGGTATTGCCCAGATGCCGCGTCCAGCTGGCGAAGTCCTCAAGGGAACTGAAGGCGCGCGAGGTGATGCCGTCGAAGGCTTCCGCCGGCTGGAACTGCTCGACGCGGCTGTGCACGACTTCGAGGTTGGCCAGTTTCAGCTCCAGCTTCACCTGCGTCAGGAATCGCGTTTTCTTCCCATTGGAGTCCAGCAGCGTGAAGCTGCGATCAGGAAACATGATCGCCAGCGGCACGCCAGGCATGCCACCACCGCTGCCGACGTCCAGCCAGGTCTGTCCGGACTCGGCAACGAACGACACCACGCTCAGGCTGTCAAGCAGGTGTCGCGAAACCATTTCGTCGGGATCGCGCACCGCGGTGAGGTTGTAGGCCTTGTTCCACTTGATCAGCAGTGCCAGGTAGGCCAGCAACTGCTGCTGTTGCCCTTCACTCAGCTCGACGCCTAGCGCCAGGGCGCCGCGCACGAGTTCGGCGGCATGGGATTCGCTGACCAGACTCATCAGGCGCTCTGCTCCAACTGCTGGCCGGCATTGCGCTTCTTCAGATGAATCATCAGCAGCGACACCGCAGCGGGAGTGACTCCCGGAATACGCGAGGCCTGCCCGAGCGTCTCAGGCCTTGCCTGACCGAGCTTGTGCTGAATCTCCTTCGACAAGCCCGGAATCGTCGTGTAGTCGAGATTCTCCGGCAAGGCGATGTTTTCGCTGGCACGCAGTCGTTCGATCTCGTCCTGCTGCCGTTCGATGTAGCCGGCGTACTTGGTCTTGATCTCGACCTGCTCGGCAACCTGAGGATCCTGCGCACCGTCACCGGTCAGTTCGATCAGGCTCTGGTAATCGATTTCCGGACGGGCCAGCAGATTGAGCAGGTTGTACTCGCGAGCCAGCGGGCTGCCGAAACGCTCGGCGATGGCATCGCCCTGTGGTGTGCCGGGACGAACCCAGCAACTCTTCAGGCGTTGCTCCTCGAGCTCGATACCTTCGCGCTTGGCGCAGAACGCAGCCCAGCGGGCATCGTCCACCAGCCCCAGCTCGCGGCCCTTCTCGGTCAGACGAAGATCGGCATTGTCCTCGCGCAGGATCAGCCGGTATTCGGCACGCGAGGTGAACATGCGATAGGGCTCTTGAGTGCCCAGAGTGATCAGGTCGTCGACCAAAACCCCGAGATAGGCCTCATCGCGCCGCGGACACCAGCTGTCCTTGCCCTTCGCCCGCAGCGCAGCGTTGGCTCCGGCGAGCAGTCCCTGGGCACCAGCTTCTTCGTAACCGGTGGTGCCATTGATCTGGCCGGCAAAGAACAGCCCGCCGATCACCTTGGTCTCCAGGCTGTACTTGAGATCACGTGGGTCGAAGTAGTCGTACTCGATGGCATAGCCCGGCCGTACGATGTGGGCGTTCTCCATGCCACGGATGCTCTGCACGATCTGCAGCTGCACATCGAACGGCAACGAGGTGGAGATGCCGTTGGGATACAGCTCATGAGTGGTCAGGCCTTCGGGCTCGAGGAAAACCTGATGGCTGTCCTTGTCGGCAAAACGATGGATCTTGTCTTCGATCGACGGGCAGTAGCGCGGCCCGACGCCTTCGATCACGCCGGAATACATCGGCGAACGATCGAGGTTGGCGGCAATGATTTCGTGCGTTCGCGCGTTGGTGTGAGTGATCCAGCAGCTGACCTGCGGCGGGTGTTGCTCACGATTGCCCATGAACGACATCACCGGCAGCGGTGTGTCGCCCGGTTGCTCGGTCATAAGAGAAAAATCCACCGAACGACCATCGATACGTGGCGGCGTACCGGTCTTCAGCCGACCGACGCGCAGCGGCAACTCGCGCAGCCGGTGAGCCAAAGCGATCGAAGGCGGATCGCCTGCGCGCCCGCCTGAATAGTTCTGCAGACCAATGTGGATAAGTCCACCGAGGAACGTCCCTGTGGTCAGCACCACGGAATCCGCGAGGAAACGCAGCCCCATCTGGGTCACGACACCCCGGACCTGATCCTGCTCGACGATGAGGTCGTCCGCCGCCTGTTGAAATATCCACAGGTTCGGCTGGTTTTCCAGAGTGTCACGAATAGCAGCTTTGTAGAGCACCCGGTCAGCTTGCGCTCGGGTGGCTCGAACGGCTGGCCCCTTGCGGCTGTTGAGCACGCGAAACTGGATGCCACCCTTGTCGGTAGCCATCGCCATGGCCCCACCCAACGCATCGATTTCCTTGACCAGATGACTCTTGCCGATGCCACCGATGGCTGGATTGCAGCTCATCTGGCCGAGGGTTTCCACATTGTGGCTGAGCAGCAGGGTCTTCACGCCCATGCGTGCCGCTGCCAGCGCAGCCTCGGTGCCGGCATGGCCGCCGCCGATTACGATCACGTCAAAACGGGAAGGGAAGTCCACCACGCACCTCGTGCCTGTTCAGATGGGAATTCGGGAAGCCGCGAAGTATAGGGATTTAGCCAGTGCTAAAGAAGGGCTCTGAGCAAAAAATGACCAACCATCTGGCGGAGGCGAGTCGGTGGATAAACATTAGAAATAGAGAAGAAATATATAAGAAGCTTATTTATGTGTTTATAAATGGTGAAGCTCATTTCTGTGGATAACCACGTGGAGCCCTTGGCAGTCCTTCCTTGTGGCGAAGGATAAACCTGTGCTGCGGCTGGGCGCTGACGGTGTGAATACCGTCAGCATCCTGTGGATTAAAGTGAAGCTTATACACAGCAGGGTTTTTCACCAGCTTACGCCCTGACTTTTCTACTGCCCTTAGGCGGCCTTTTCCACAGGGCTCATGGCGGGAATTTCGGCAGCCGAATGCCATCGCCACGAATTTTCAGCGTAGCGTTGTGCATGAAAGGGGCGGGCGTGGTTAGCGCCCGTGCAGTGTCATTTGCCGATGCAGAAGCTCGAGAAGATTCGCCCGAGCAGGTCGTCTGAGCTGAACGCGCCTGTGATCTCACCGAGTGCCTGTTGTGCCAGGCGCAGATCCTCTGCCAGCAGCTCACCGGCGCCGGCCAGCGTCAGTTGGGCATGGCCATGCTCCAGGTACTGGTCGGCCAGACGCAGTGCGTCCAGATGGCGACGTCGGGCGCTGAAGCTGCTTTCAGCGGTCTGCTCGTAGCCCATGCACTGCTTGAGGTGTTCGCGCAGCAACTCGATACCTTCGCCGGATCGTGCGCACAGGCTCAGTGTTGCCTGTCCGTTGTCGTCGAAGCGAATCGAGATCGGCTCACCGCTCAGGTCAGCCTTGTTCCGAATCAGCGTCACCCGGTTCGGCGCAGGGTTGGATTCGAGAAACTCCGGCCAAAGGGCTAGTGGGTCCTGCGCCTCAGGCGCACTGGCATCGACCATCAGGAGTACCCTGTCCGCTTCGCCGATGGCGCTGAGCGCGCGCTGCACACCGATCCGCTCGACCTGATCTTCGGTATCGCGTAGGCCCGCGGTATCGACGACATGCAGCGGCATGCCGTCGATCAGGATGTGTTCGCGCAGGACATCGCGGGTGGTGCCAGCAATGTCGGTGACAATGGCGGCCTCACGGCCCGCCAGTGCGTTGAGCAGACTGGACTTGCCTGCGTTGGGGCGGCCTGCAATCACCACGGTCATTCCATCGCGCAGCAAGGCGCCCTGCCCGGCTTCGCGCAGCACTGTGGATAACTCGGCTTTCACGGCATCCAATTGTGCCAGGACATGCCCATCGGCGAGGAAGTCGATCTCTTCTTCGGGAAAATCGATCGCCGCTTCGACATAGATACGCAGCTGAATCAATCTTTCGGTCAACTGATGCACGCGGCGAGAAAATTCGCCCTGTAGCGAACGCACCGCATTGCGCGCAGCCTGCGCCGAACTCGCTTCGATAAGGTCGGCGATCGCCTCGGCCTGGGCCAGATCGAGCTTGTCGTTAAGGAACGCGCGTTCACTGAATTCGCCTGGCCGGGCCAGACGAACGCCGAGCTCGACGCAGCGCTGCAGCAGCATATCCATGACAACCGGGCCGCCATGTCCCTGCAGTTCGAGTACGTCCTCACCGGTGAACGAATGCGGTCCCGGAAAGAACAGTAGCAGGCCTTCGTCGATCACCTCGCCGTCGTCTGCGTGAAATGCACCGTAATGTGCATGCCGCGGCGTTGGCTCACAGCCGGTCAGAGTAATGGCGATAGCCTTGGACCGTGGCCCTGATACCCGAACGATGCCTACTCCTCCGCGCCCCGGCGCGGTAGCGACGGCGGCAATGGTGTCGCGAACTGGATTCATGTGGCCTCCTTTCTGGACGGCAGATAGCAGAACGCCCCAATCAAGGGGCGTTCTGCATTGGCGGTTGAGGCGTCAGGCGGGCTTCGCCGCGGCCTCGATCTTGCGGGTAATGTACCACTGCTGGGCGATGGACAGGACGTTGTTGACCACCCAGTACAGCACCAGACCGGCAGGGAACCAGAGGAAGAAGAAGGTGAAGATCACCGGCAGCAGCTTCATCACTCGTGCCTGCATCGGATCCGGCGGCGTCGGGTTCAGCTGCTGCTGGATGAACATGGTCACGCCCATGATGATCGGCAGGATGAAGAACGGGTCTTTGATCGAAAGGTCGGTGATCCAGAACATCCAGGGCGCCTGGCGCATCTCGACGCTTTCCAGCAGGACCCAGTACAGGGCCAGGAATACCGGCATCTGCACCAGGATCGGCAGGCAGCCGCCCAGCGGATTGATCTTTTCCTTCTTGTACAGCTCCATCATCGCCTGGGACATCTTCTGGCGGTCGTCGCCATGCTGTTCCTTCAGCGCCTGCATTTTCGGCGACACCGCACGCATGCGCGCCATCGACCGGTAGCTGGCCGCGGAGAGCGGGAAGAAGGCGAGCTTGATGACGATGGTCAGAACGATGATCGACCAGCCCCAGTTGCCCAGCAGAGCGTGGATGTTTTCCAGCAGCCAGAAGATCGGCTGAGCGATGAACCAGAGGATGCCGTAGTCGACGGTCAGACGCAGACCGGGGGACAGTTCTTCCAGCTTGTCCTGGCTCTTCGGGCCGGCATACAGCGTGGCGCCTGTCTCGCCCTGCGCGCCGGCAGGTACGGTAACGGCGGGGCCGGTGAAGCCGATGATGTAGTTGCCCTGGCTATCCTTGCGCGTCTGCACCTGGTTGGTATCGCCCGGCTGAGGAATCCAGGCGGTGACGAAATAATGTTGCAGCCAGGCGATCCAGCCACCCTGCACGCTTTCACGCAGGTTGCTTTCATCCATGTCGCCCATGGAGACCTTACGATACGGCTCGTCCTTGGTCCACAGCGCAGCGCCAAGGTAGGTAGCGGTGCCAGTGGCGGTGCTTGAGGAGGGATCGCCGCTGTTGTCGCGCTTGAGCTGACCGAACAGGTAACCGGTCCAGGGTTGACCGCTCTGGTTGTCGATCAGGTAGTTCACCTTCAGCGCATAGTTACCGCGCTCGAGGGTGAAACGCTTGATGTAGTTGACGCCATCAGCATTGTATTTCAGATCGACGACCACCTGATCCTGACCTTCGGCCAGTTGGTACTCGCTTTTCTCACTGCTGTACTGAGGACGCCCGCTGGCCTTGTCCGGGCCGTCGCCGATCAGGCCGCTTTGTGCTTCATAGACTCGCTCACCACTACGCTCGAACAGCTGAAACGGCACATCGGGACGATCCTGACGACGCGGGTACTGCGGCAGATGCAGTTCGACGATGTCGCCACCGCGCGGATCGATCGCCACGTCAAGCACGTCGCTGCGCACACGAATCAGCTGGTTGCTCGGCGCATTAGCCGGCAGGGCGCTGGCCTGTTGCTGGCCGGCAACCGCGGGCACATCGCCAGCGGTGCCTTCGCTGTTGGCCGCGGGGCTATCCGGAAGAGCCGGTACGCCCGGCTGGCTTTGCGCGGTTTCGGTCGGCAGGGCTGCCTGACCGTAGTCCTGATTCCATTGAAGAACCATCAGGTAGGCAACGACTGCTAGAGCGACGAGCAGTATCGAGCGTTTGATATCCATGGTTACTCGGCCATCGGAGATGAATTGGAAGTGTTGTGAGAAGGCACGGGATCGTAGCCACCGGGATTCCACGGATGGCAGCGCCCCAACCTGCGCAGGCTCAGCCAGCCACCACGCAACAGGCCATGAGTTTCGATGGCCTCGAGTGCATAGCAGGAGCAGCTTGGATAGAAACGGCAGTGACTGGCCATCATCGGACTGATGGCGTACTGGTAGACCCTGATCGAAGCGATGGCCAATTTACGCATGGGTGCTGTTGGCGGCTCCAGGTTCGACGGAGGTCTTGGATGGGCTGCGTGACAGTCGCCTCCAGAGCTTGGCGAATTGCTTCGCCAGTTCGGGATTGTCCAGATCAGCCAGTCCCTTGCGGGCGATGATCACGATGTCCCAGCCCACCAGATCCGACTGGTGATGGCGGAAGGTCTCACGTATCTGCCGCTTGATGCGGTTACGTTCGACCGAGAGCTTGACACTTTTCTTGCCGATCACCAGCCCAAGGCGGGGGTGTTGCAGATCGTTCTCGCGTGCCAACAGCAGGACGTTCCTGCCAGGCACCTTACCGGAAGGGGAGTCGAAGACTGCCTTGAATTGGCGGGGAGTCAGCAGACGCTTTTCCCGGCCGAAGCCCCGACTCACTACCTGTTCCGATATCAGACGGTCAGACGCTTACGGCCTTTGGCGCGACGACGCGACAGAACCTGACGACCGTTCTTGGTGGCCATACGTGCACGGAAACCGTGAGTACGAGCGCGCTTGATGGTGCTGGGCTGGAAAGTGCGTTTCATGGTGCGTTTACCTGGTGATCCATTGCGGGCCGGAATGGCCCCCTTTTAAGAGACCGGCGATTGTAGAGAAGCTATCGAGCTAGGTCAATTTCCAACCAGCCCTGCATGGATGAAAAAATAAGAGGAAAAGAAATATAAGCTCTTAAGATGTAATGCTTATATATGTGCAGCACCTTTTCTGTGGATAGATGGCTACAGACCTTAGGAGACGGGCGCTCCCGCGAATGCAAACTTGGTGCGAAAGCGGTGCTCACCCCGTGCAGAGGCTCTGCGCAACCTGGGGATTAAAACGTAAGATATCCACAGGTGATGTTGATCAGTGCTTTTGAACAGGCTTGACCACTGCCCTCAGGGGTATTTATCAACAGACTTGGCGACAATGCTTTTCCATGCATTGAGTGGTTGACCAGACCTAGGGTATTCCGTCCTGCGCTTCAGGTTTGTTGTGGATAACCTGAGGGCGCGCCGTTACAATGGCCGCCGTCTTACCTCGACTGAGTCGATAGGAGCTTCCGTGTCGGTGGAACTTTGGCAGCAGTGTGTTGAGCTTTTGCGCGATGAACTGCCTGCTCAGCAATTCAACACATGGATTCGTCCACTACAGGTGGAAGGCGATGGTGATGAGCTGCGCGTCTATGCGCCCAATCGCTTCGTGCTCGACTGGGTCAACGAAAAGTACCTTTCCCGATTGTTGGAACTGCTGTCGGAGCGTTCAAGCGGAATCGCACCGGCGCTTTCTCTCCTTATAGGCAGTAAACGGACGTCATCCGCCGCTCTTCCTTCGGCTGCTGCTGCACGTGCTCAGCCACAGCCAATGGCAGTAAGCGCTCCTGCGCCGGCCATGCAGGCGCCACGCTTCGAGCCGTTGTCGGCTGACACCAGTGAACCCGAGCAGCCGCGTGTCGAGCGTACCGTGCAGGTCGAGGGTGGGCTCAAGCACACCAGCTACCTGAACCGGACCTTTACCTTCGAAAATTTCGTCGAGGGCAAATCCAACCAGTTGGCGCGAGCCGCTGCCTGGCAGGTTGCCGACAATCCCAAGCATGGCTACAACCCGCTTTTTCTGTACGGCGGTGTTGGCCTGGGTAAGACTCACCTGATGCATGCAGTGGGTAATCACCTGCTGAAGAAGAACCCCAACGCCAAAGTGGTTTACCTGCACTCCGAGCGCTTCGTGGCCGATATGGTCAAGGCACTGCAGCTCAATGCCATCAACGAGTTCAAGCGCTTCTATCGCTCGGTCGATGCACTACTGATCGACGATATCCAGTTCTTCGCCAAAAAAGAGCGTTCGCAAGAAGAGTTCTTTCACACCTTCAACGCGCTGCTCGAAGGTGGCCAGCAGGTCATCCTCACTAGTGACCGCTATCCCAAGGAAATCGACGGCCTTGAGGAACGTCTGAAATCGCGTTTTGGCTGGGGGCTGACCGTTGCCGTCGAGCCGCCCGAGCTTGAGACTCGTGTAGCGATCCTGATGAAGAAGGCGGACCAGGCGAAGGTGGACCTGCCCCACGACGCGGCTTTCTTCATTGCCCAGCGGATCCGTTCGAACGTCCGTGAACTCGAAGGAGCGCTGAAGCGGGTCATCGCCCATGCTCACTTCATGGGGCGCGATATCACGATTGAACTGATTCGCGAATCGCTGAAGGACTTGCTTGCGTTGCAGGATAAACTGGTCAGCGTCGACAATATCCAGCGCACCGTGGCCGAATACTACAAGATCAAGATCTCCGACTTGCTGTCGAAGCGGCGATCGCGATCGGTCGCCCGACCGCGGCAGGTGGCCATGGCCCTGTCCAAGGAGCTGACCAACCACAGCCTCCCTGAGATTGGCGACGCGTTCGGTGGGCGGGATCACACCACGGTTCTGCATGCTTGCCGTAAAATCGCCGAACTACGGGAAACTGACGCGGATATACGTGAAGATTACAAGAATTTGCTGCGAACTTTGACAACCTGAGTGCGACCTAATCTATAGGCAAGGGACCAGACCATGCATTTCTCCATTCAGCGCGAAGCCCTGTTGAAACCCCTGCAGCTGGTTGCTGGCGTCGTTGAGCGCCGTCAGACCTTGCCGGTGCTGTCCAACGTACTGCTTGTGGTGCAAGGACAGCAATTGTCGCTGACCGGTACCGATCTCGAAGTCGAACTGGTCGGCCGTGTTGCCCTTGAAGAGGCCGCCGAGCCAGGCGAGATCACCGTTCCGGCGCGCAAACTCATGGACATTTGCAAGAGCCTGCCGAGCGATGCGCTGATCAATATCCGTCTCGATGATCAGAAGGTTGTTATCAAGTCCGGGCGCAGCCGCTTTACCCTTTCAACTTTGCCGGCCAATGACTTCCCTACGGTTGAAGAAGGTCCAGGTTCGCTTTCCTTCACCGTCGAACAGGGCAAGCTGCGCAAGCTGATCGAGCGCAGCAGCTTTGCCATGGCGCAGCAGGACGTTCGCTACTACCTCAACGGTATGCTCATCGAAGTTTCAAGCGGAATGCTGCGCGCCGTAGCGACGGACGGCCACCGCCTGGCGATGTGCTCGATGCAGGCGGGGATCGAGCAACCCGATCGGCATCAGGTCATCGTGCCGCGTAAGGGTATCCTCGAGCTCGCGCGGCTGCTCAACGATCAGGACGCCGAGGTCAGCATCGTTCTGGGCCAGCACCATATTCGCGCCACCACTGGCGAGTTCACCTTCACCTCCAAGCTGGTGGACGGCAAGTTCCCGGACTATGAGCGCGTGCTGCCGCGTGGTGGTGACAAGCTAGTGGTGGGAGATCGTCAGTTGCTGCGTGAAGCGTTCAGTCGCACGGCGATTCTCTCCAACGAAAAGTACCGCGGCATTCGTCTGCAGCTGGAAAGTGGGCTGTTGAAGATTCAGGCGAACAACCCCGAACAGGAAGAAGCTGAGGAAGAGGTTGCGGTCGACTACAACGGCAGTTCGTTGGAGATCGGTTTCAACGTCAGCTATCTGCTCGATGTGCTGGGCGTGATGACCACCGAACAGGTGCGTCTGATTCTGTCTGACGCGAACAGCAGTGCTCTGGTTCAGGAATTCGATAACGATGATTCCGCATATGTCGTGATGCCGATGCGTCTGTAAACCAGCTTCATGTCCCTCAGTCGCCTTTCCGTCACCGGGGTCCGCAATCTGCACCCGGTGACGTTATCTCCCTCCTCTCGAATCAACATCCTCTTCGGCGATAACGGTAGCGGAAAAACCAGCCTGCTCGAAGCCATTCACCTGCTCGGGCTGGCGCGCTCGTTTCGTAGCGTTCGGCTGAACCCCGTCATCACCTATGAACAATCATCGTGCACCGTTTTTGGTCAAGTTGATCTGCCAGATCAGCACAGTCGTGCGTTGGGGGTTTCCCGGGATCGTAGCGGTGACGTCCGGATCCGTATCGATGGACAGGGGGTCAGGTCAGCCGCGGAGCTTGCCGATACGCTGCCTTTGCAACTGATCAATCCAGATAGTTTCCGCCTTCTCGAAGGCGCACCGAAATTACGTAGGCAGTTTCTTGATTGGGGCGTGTTCCACGTGGAACATCGGTTCATGCCAGCCTGGCTACGCATGCAGCAGGCGCTCCGGCAACGGAACTCGTGGCTGCGGCATGGTACACTGGACGGCGCTTCGGATGCGGCCTGGAGCCGGGAACTGACGCTGGCAAGTGATGAAATTGACGGATATCGACGGGCCTATATTCAGGCACTTAAACCTGTATTTGAATCGACCCTCGCGGCCTTGCTCGACTTGGACGGCCTGAAGCTGAGTTATTACAGGGGCTGGGATAAAGACCGCTCCTTGACTGATGTGCTGGTGTCTTCGCTGGAACGGGATAGGTCATTAGGGCACACCCAATCCGGGCCGCAGCGTGCAGATCTGCGATTGAAGGTTGGCAATCACAACGCGGCTGAAGTGCTATCGCGCGGCCAGCAGAAATTGGTGGTGTGTGCATTGCGTATTGCTCAGGGCCATCTGGTTAGCGAAACCAAGCGCGGTCAGTGCATCTATCTTGTCGACGACCTGCCGTCCGAACTGGACGCCCAACATAGGTTGGCGCTGTGCAAGTTGCTTGAGCAACTTAACTGTCAGGTGTTTATCACCTGCGTAGATTCATCCATTTTGCAAGAAGGCTGGCATGAACAGACGCCAGTCTCAATGTTTCACGTGGAACATGGGCAAATTACCCAGATCCACGGCCCCTCGGGAGTGAAGGCATGAGCGAAAACCACACGTACGATTCGTCGAGCATCAAGGTACTCAAAGGCCTTGATGCAGTGCGCAAGCGCCCTGGCATGTACATCGGCGATACCGACGACGGCACCGGTTTGCATCACATGGTCTTCGAGGTCGTCGATAACTCGATCGACGAAGCGCTGGCCGGGCATTGCAGCGACATCTCCATCACCATCCATACCGATGAATCCATCACCGTTCGCGACAACGGTCGCGGCATTCCGGTGGATATCCATGAGGAAGGTGTTTCGGCGGCAGAGGTCATCATGACCGTGTTGCACGCCGGCGGTAAGTTCGATGACAACTCGTACAAGGTATCCGGTGGACTCCACGGCGTGGGTGTTTCGGTGGTCAACGCGCTGTCCGAGGAGTTGATGCTGACCATCCGCCGCGAGGGCAAGGTCTGGGAACAGCTCTACCGCCATGGCGTGCCCCAGGCACCTTTGGCTCCGGTAGGTGAAACTGATACCTCGGGTACACAGATTCACTTCAAGCCGTCGTCCGAGACCTTCCAGAACATCCATTTCAGCTGGGATATTCTGGCCAAGCGTCTGCGCGAACTGTCATTCCTGAACTCGGGTGTCGGTATCGTCCTGCGGGACGAGCGTACCGCCAAGGAGGAGCTGTTCAAGTACGAGGGCGGTCTGAGCGCGTTCGTTGCTTACCTGAACACAAACAAAACCCCCGTCAACGAGGTGTTTCACTTCAACGTTCAGCGTGACGACGGCGTTGGTGTCGAGGTGGCGCTGCAGTGGAACGACAGCTTTAACGAGAACATTCTCTGCTTTACCAACAATATTCCTCAGCGTGACGGCGGTACTCACCTGGCCGGCTTCCGCTCCGCGCTGACGCGAAACTTGAATTCCTACATTGAGCAGGAAGGCCTGGCCAAGAAGCACAAGATCGCCACTACCGGCGACGATGCCCGCGAAGGCCTGACTGCGATCATTTCGGTGAAGGTTCCGGATCCTAAGTTCAGCTCGCAGACCAAGGACAAACTGGTTTCCTCGGAAGTGAAAACGGCCGTGGAACAGGAGATGGGCAAGTACTTCGGTGATTTCCTCCTCGAGCATCCGGGCGAGGCCAAGGCCGTGGTCGGCAAGATGATCGACGCCGCCCGTGCTCGCGAGGCTGCTCGCAAGGCTCGGGAAATGACCCGTCGTAAAGGCGCTCTGGATATCGCCGGCCTGCCGGGCAAACTTGCTGACTGCCAGGAAAAGGATCCCGCGCTTTCCGAACTCTACATAGTGGAGGGTGATTCTGCGGGTGGCTCGGCCAAGCAAGGTCGTAACCGCAAGACTCAAGCAATTTTGCCGCTCAAGGGCAAGATCCTTAACGTCGAGAAGGCGCGTTTCGACAAGATGATCTCATCCCAGGAAGTGGGCACCCTGATTACTGCTCTGGGCTGTGGTATCGGGCGTGAAGAGTACAACATCGACAAGCTGCGCTATCACAACATCATCATCATGACCGACGCCGACGTCGACGGTTCGCACATCCGGACGCTGCTGTTGACCTTCTTCTTCCGTCAGCTGCCTGAGCTGATCGAGCGCGGCTATGTATATATCGCCCAGCCGCCGCTCTATAAGGTCAAGCGTGGCAAGCAGGAGCAGTACATCAAGGACGACGAGGCGATGGAGGAATACCTCACCCAGTCGGCCCTGGAAGACGCCAGCCTGCACGTCAATGAGCATGCCCCAGGCCTTTCTGGTGGAGCGCTGGAGAAGCTGGTCAACGATTACCGTACGGTGATGAAAACTCTGCAGCGCCTATCGCGTCTGTATCCGTTGGAGTTGACTGAACACTTCATCTACCTGCCGCGTGTTTCAGTAGAGCAGTTGGCCGATCACACCGAGATGCAGGCCTGGCTGGAGCAGTACAGCGCGCAACTCAAGGTCGGTGAACGCTCCGGTTTGATCTACAACGTCAGCTTGCGTGAAGACAAAGAGCGCCACCTGTGGCTACCGGAAGTCGAGATTAGCTCCCACGGCCTGGCCAGCTACATCACCTTCAACCGTGATTTCTTCGCCAGCAACGATTACCGGACGGTAACTGCTCTCGGTGAGAAGCTGAACAGCCTGCTCGAAGAGGGAGCCTATGTTCAGCGCGGTGAGCGCAAAAAGCAGGTATCCACCTTCAAGCAAGCGCTGGAATGGTTGATGACCGAAGGCACGCGCCGCCACAGCGTTCAGCGATACAAGGGACTGGGCGAGATGAACCCGGATCAACTGTGGGAAACCACCATGGATCCAAACGTACGGCGCATGTTGAAAGTGACGATCGAAGATGCCATTGGTGCAGATCAGATCTTCAATACCCTGATGGGCGATGCAGTTGAACCGCGTCGCGACTTCATCGAAACCAACGCTCTGGCAGTGTCTAATCTGGACTTCTGATTCGCCTGTCGACGGGCAGATTAATTGGCATGATTTAACGAGTTATTGTCATGACAATTTCTGTCACTACCCCGGCCTAGCGCCGGGGTTTTTCTTTGTAGATCAGGCAGTTGGACATAGCCACACAGTCCCGCATAGGTGTGCTGTGTAGTGAAGCTACAAGGAATAGGCGAAAAATCTCGTTTTGGCGTGGGCGAATTCTGGGAGATTCGGCGGGGCGGATGAATCGCCTCAATTCATGCCAATCAAGATAGCACCAGGTCGGTGCTCTGATCATCGCTGTGGAAGTAGTGGTGCGGTGGGTCAATTCTCATCGGCACCAGTGGTAAGAAGGCACGTTGGATGCTTTTCTTGCCGCACAGCGGCTTTGGGTTGCCAAAAGTGGCCTCTCCTGCCATCGTAATGACGAATGTCTTTACGTGGAGGCCGTTCCCATGGCTTCGATCAATATCCGCATCGACGACGAGCTGAAAGTCCGCGCATACCGGGAACTGGAAAAGCTTGGCGTCACCCCTTCTGAGCTGATGCGCCAAGCCCTGCAATACGTGGCTGAACGCGGCCAGTTACCCTTCCGACCGGTATTAATGACCGAGGAAGATGAGGCCCTGATCGCCACGGTGCGCGAACGCCTTGCTGCTCCCCAGCGCGTGAAGGTCTCGCTGGATGACCTATAGCCTCGAATTCGATGCGCGGGCACTGAAGGAGTGGCACAAGCTGGGCGACACCGTTCGCGAGCAGCTCAAGAAAAAGCTCGCGGAGGTTTTGGTCAATCCGCGCGTTGAGGCAAATCGCCTTCACTCCCTTCCTGACTGCTACAAGATCAAACTGCGCAGCAGCGGTTATCGCCTGGTGTACCAGGTGATCGACCACGAGGTGGTGGTGTTTGTCGTGGCCGTGGATCGGCGTGATCGCGAGCAGGCCTATCGCAAGGCCGCTGAGCGGCTCAAATAGCGCGCTGCCTGCGTCAGACAGAATCTGGTTTCGATGCGATGAGTGATGACGATCTGGTTGAGCAACTGAGGGCCGAGAATGCTCGCCTGATCGCATTGCTGGAAATGCATGGCATTGAGTGGCGACTACCGGCTGAGCTGCGAAAGCCTGAACTGGCCGTAGAGCTGCCACCACTAGTCCCGGTTCTGGATACCAATGAGAAGCTGGCGCTGTTCAAGCGTCTGTTCCGGGGGAGAGTCGATGTCTTTCCCCAGCGCTGGGAAAGCAAGGCCGGGAAGACCGGTTACTCACCTGCGTGCGCGAATGAATGGCGCCCAGGTGTGTGCGAGAAGCCCAGGATCAAGTGTGGCGATTGTTCGTACCGGCAGTTACTACCGCTAACCGATCAGGTGCTCTACAAGCACTTAGCCGGAAAGATCGTCGTCGGCGTTTACCCACTGCTGCCGGATGACACCTGCTACTTCTTGGCAGTGGACTTTGATGAAGCCGACTGGCGTGAGGATGTCACGGCGTTTGCCCAGTCCTGTCGCGAGTTGAGCGTGCCGGTCGCGGTGGAGGTTTCTCGCTCCGGAAACGGTGCGCATGCCTGGATATTCTTCGAGCACAGTGTCCCGGCGGCTGAGGCACGTCTGCTTGGCTTCGCGATCATCAGCCACACCTGTGAGCGCACCCGGCAACTGACGTTGGGTTCCTATGATCGGCTCTTCCCTAATCAGGACAACATGCCCAAGGGTGGTTTCGGCAACTTGATTGCCCTGCCCTTACAGAAGCAGGCTCGTGCTCAGGGCGGCAGTGTTTTTGTCGATGAAACTCTGACTCCCTATCCCGATCAGTGGGCATTTCTGGCCAGCGTCCAACCCATGCTGGTGAGGGACATCGCACCAACAACTCTGCGAGCCAGTGGCGGTCGTCATCCGCTGGATGTTGCTGACTTAACAGATGATGAGAGCGCAAAGCCCTGGCAGCGCACATCGGAAAAGGCTCGAAAGCTGAGCTGTTCGTTACCTGCGTCGCTGAGCGTGACCCTTGCCAACCTGATCTATTTCAGCAAGTCGGAATTACCCCAGCCATTGGCCAACAAGCTCATTCGGCTGGCAGCATTTCAGAACCCGGAGTTCTACAAAGCTCAGGCCATGCGCCTTCCTGTGTGGAACAAGCCCCGGATCATCGGATGTGCCGAAAACTATCCGCAGCACATTGCCCTGCCGCGCGGATGCCTGGATGACGTCCAGACACTGTTGGATGAAAACAAGGTAGAGCTGGTGCTGGATGATGCGCGCTTCGCTGGGGAGCCCATCGATGTCCGCTTTGTGGGAAAACTACGTTCGGATCAGGAGGCTGCACTGGCGGGTATGCTGGGGCACGACACCGGCATCCTCTGCGCTCCGACTGCATTCGGCAAAACTGTCACTGCTGCTGCCCTGATTGCTCAGCGTGGCGTGAACACGCTGGTGCTGGTTCACCGAACGGAACTGCTCCAGCAGTGGAAGGAGCGATTGCAGGCGTTTCTGGGGGCAGACAAAAAGACTGTTGGCAGCATCGGTGGAGGTAAGGCCAAGCCGACCGGCACCATCGATGTGGCGGTCATGCAGTCGTTATCGCGGCAGGGTGAGGTCAGCGAACAGGTAAAGAACTACGGGCAAATCATCGTGGATGAATGCCATCACCTGTCGGCGGCCTCGTTTGAGGCCATTCTCAAGGCCTCCCCTGCGAGATTCGTGCTGGGACTGACCGCAACTCCTATTCGGCGCGACGGTCAGCAGCCAATTATTTTCATGCAGTGCGGGCCGATCCGGCATACCGCATCTAGGCCAGAGAATGCCCCCGCAGAGTTGAGGGTAACTCCCAAGTGGTTGCCCAAGCCTATCGTCATGGCAGACGGTGCAGGTATTCAGGATGTCTTCTTGCAGGTGTGTAGCGATGCGGAGCGGACAGACAAGATTGTGGCTGAGGTCGAAGCAGCATTTGAGCGGGGAAGAAAGATTCTGCTGCTGACGGAGCGGACGGATCACCTCAGTGCCATTGAAGAGAGGCTAGTTGGTCGGGTCGAAAACCTGTTTACCCTGCACGGGCGGCTGTCCAAGAAACAGCGCGCTGCGCTAATCGGTGAACTGGAAGCTCTGTCGCCCGATGCACCCAGGGTGATCCTGGCCACTGGGAAACTGGTCGGTGAGGGGTTCGATCATCCTGCGCTGGATACCTTGGTGCTGGCCATGCCGGTTTCCTGGAAGGGCACCCTCCAGCAGTATGCAGGTCGCCTGCATCGGGAGCATGCTGATAAGGCAGATGTCCGCATCATCGATTTCATCGACTCGGGGCATCCAGCCTTGCTGCGTATGTGGAGCAAGCGCCAGGCCGGCTACAAGGCAATGGGCTATGAGTTCGCTGATTCATCCAGCTCGATAGAGCTTCTGCCGCAGGACTGATAAAGCCTTGAAACCTGCGACGGATGGGGATTCCGCTAAGCCAGGAACCCCGCTACGCTGCGTTCAATTGACAGGTTGGCAATCCGTTCAGCCCAGTGCCCACGTGGCTTAGTGGCTGCGGTTTATCAGGCTTGTAGTGCCCGGAAGGCAGGGCATACGGAAAATGCCATTTATTCCGGCCATTTCGACGGAAAATGCCACTTTATCTGGCTCAAACATGCCAATAATGGTGCCCATTTTTAACGTAAGTCATTGATTTTTATAGGGTGACGAATGTCGCCTTTATCGCCCGTCGACATCGCCGCCGTTCCAGACCAAGGCAACAAAACACAACCCCGACTCACAAGGTCGGGGTTTTTGTTTTTAGGGATAGGTTGTCTAAATCGAACTGACTGTTTTAATCAATTTCGAAATAGACCCCTTCCGGCGTAAGGTTGCTTCATTCGAGATTCATCACCTTACCGAGCCCTCCGGGCCACCATAGTTCACGAGGACAGTTGCCAATGTTGGACACCAATCTCAAGACCCAGTTGAAAGCCTACCTGGAGAAGGTCACCCAGCCTTTCGAGATCGTCGCGTCCCTCGATGACGGCGAGAAATCCCGGGAAATGCTGAGCCTGCTGCAGGACATCGCCGGCCTCAGCGACAAGATCACCCTCAAGACCGATGGCAACGATGCACGCAAGCCGTCGTTCTCGCTCAACCGCATCGGCGGCAACATCAGCCTGCGTTTTGCCGGCATCCCCATGGGCCACGAATTCACCTCGCTGGTCCTGGCCCTGCTGCAGGTCGGCGGCCACCCGTCGAAGACAGCGCCGGAGGTGATCGAGCAGATCAAGGCGCTGGATGGCGACTACAGCTTCGAAACCTACTTCTCGCTGTCCTGCCAGAACTGCCCGGACGTGGTCCAGGCGCTGAACCTGATGGCGGTGCTCAACCCGAACATCAAGCACGTCGCCATCGACGGCGCGCTGTTCCAGGACGAAGTCGAAGCCCGTCAGATCATGTCGGTGCCGAGCATCTACCTCAACGGCGAGCTGTTCACCCAGGGTCGCATGAGTGAGGAAGAGATCCTCGCCAAGCTCGACACCGGCTCCAGCGCCCGTGACGCCGAGAAGCTCAAGGCCAAGGATGCCTTCGACGTGCTGGTGGTCGGCGGCGGTCCCGCCGGCGCCGCAGCGGCCATCTACGCAGCGCGCAAGGGCATCCGCACCGGTGTCGCCGCGGAGCGCTTCGGCGGTCAGGTGCTCGACACCATGGCCATCGAGAACTTCATCTCAGTGAAGGAAACCGAAGGCCCGAAACTGGCCCGCGCGCTGGAAGAGCATGTGCGCGAGTACGAGGTCGACATCATGAACCTGCAGCGCGCCAGCCAGTTGATCCCGGCCGGCGAAGACGGCCTGCACCGCGTGCAGTTCGAGAACGGCGGCGAGCTCAAGGCCAAGACCCTGATCCTCGCCACCGGCGCGCGCTGGCGCGAAATGAACGTGCCCGGCGA
>NZ_RHQM01000010.1 GCF_003935375.1 Stutzerimonas xanthomarina | reverse complement strand
ACAGGTTTTGCTTAAGGACTGCGCCGGAAGTGGTGCGCATTATAGGAGCCTGAAAATCAACGTCAACCGTTTATTTCAGTTTTATTCACCCCTACCTTTTCGGCTGCGCACTGAAGCGAGAGTCTAAGTCACCGCTGGAACACGCAAGAAGAACAGCGCCATTGCAATACCCGCATAGAGAAACCAACGGGCCGCGTCCGCTCGAACGACCCAGAGCATATGCAGCAACGCAAGAATGACAATGAGATAAACCAACCTATGCACTTTCTTCCAGCGCTTACCAAGCCGGCGCATGCTCCACCGGGATGATGTCATCGCCAAGACGGTCAGTCCGACAAACCCTAGTCCACCGACCAGAACATAGGGGCGTTCGCGCAATTCCTCGCCCAAACGAGAAAACTCGCCACCCAACAAGAAGTATAGATAACCACTCAGGTGCAGCAGTGCATAGGTGAAACACCACAGTCCGAGCTGACGTCGGACGGCAAGCCAGCCACCCCATCCCGTCAGCCGTTGCATCGGAGTCACCGAAAGCGTCAGAAGCAGCAAAACCAGCGCACCTTCACCGAGATTATCGACCAGCACCTTGCCTGGGTCAGGACCAAGCGCGAACTGCCAGCCCAGATACAGCCAATACAACGGCAAGCTCGCGGCGCAGGCGAAAACCGCCGGCCGCCACACGGGGTAGCGCATCAATAGTCCTTACTGAGATCCATCGAGCTATATAACCCCGCGACTTGCTCCGCGTAGCCGTTGAACAATTGGGTGTCCCGGAGGTTTGTGCTGAACAGGCTTCCTGGGAGCCGGCGCTCACGAGCTTGCGACCATCGCGGATGCGAAACCTTCGGGTTGACGTTGGCGTAGAACCCATATTCCTGCGGCGCCATCGACTGCCAGGTCGTAATCGGCTGCTCGCGCACGAAGCTGATGCGTACAATCGACTTGATGCTCTTGAAGCCGTACTTCCAAGGGACCACCAGCCTCAGCGGCGCCCCATTCTGGTTAAGTAGCGTACGGCCATACATCCCGACTGCAAGCAACGTTAGCGGATGCATGGCCTCATCCATTCGCAACCCTTCGACATAGGGCCAATCGATCAGCCCAAACCCGGAGCGGGTTCCGCGCATTTCCTCCGACCGGTACGCCGTTTCGAAACGAATGAACTTCGCAGAGGAATGCGGTTGGGCCTTGCGAATCAGATCGGCCAAAGGAAATCCCAGCCACGGAATGACCATTGACCAGGCTTCAACACAGCGAAGCCGATAGATGCGTTCCTGGAGTCGGCTTTCCGAGCACAGTTCCTCAAGAGCGTAACGCCCAGGCTGATCGACCTCACCGTCGATCAACACCGACCAAGGCTCCACTTTCAAAGTCGAAGCATGACGCGCCGGATCACCCTTGTTGGGGCCAAATTCGTAGAAATTGTTGTACTGGGAAGCGTCCGCAAATGGCGTGATGGCTTCGCCGTCTGGGACCACTGCTTGCCAACGGGCACTGGCGAGCTTGTCGGTGAACCATTTCGGTGCTGGCGCCGATGTAACGCCAGGATAACGCTCGGAAGCTTTAGCGAGAGCTGGCAATCCGGCGGCAGCCCCCGAAAGCATCACCCCACCAAGAATCTGCCGACGGCTCAAGTAAGCAGCCTCGGTCGTTACCTCTGACTCACGGCACTCGCCGGAGGCGGGAATCTTGATAAGCATGGATTGCTCCGCGTATTGACTCCGATGGAGCAATACGCGCAGCCGAGTTGAAAATCAACCCTCGACACGCTTGCGGCGGCGCAACTGCATCAGGTACTGCACAGGACCGGACGCCGCATACGCCAGGAAGATCAACAGCAGAATGCGGGGCGGATCACTGAATACGACAGCGAACACGAGCACTACTATCAGGATAGCGACGAAAGGTACGCGCCCTTTCAAATCGAGATCCTTGAAGCTGTAGTACTTGATATTGCTGACCATCAACAAACCTGCGGCCGCGACCATCAGCGCGAACAGCATGACCAATATGAGCGGCAGATCGACTCCGCGAATACCAACCTCATCCAGTGCCCAGACAGCCCAGACCCAGCCAGCGACTACTCCCGCCGCAGCCGGGCTAGCCAGACCAATGAACCAGCGCTTGTCCACCTTACCGATCTGCGTATTGAAACGCGCCAGACGCAGAGCGGCGCAAGCGACATATATGAAGGCGACGGTGAGACCAACATTACCCAGTTCGGACAATGCCCACTCGTACGCCAGCACTGCGGGGGCCAGACCAAAGGCAACCATGTCCGACAGCGAATCGTACTCGGCACCAAATGCGCTTTGGGTATTGGTGAGACGAGCCACGCGCCCATCCAGACTATCGAGCACCATGGCGACGAACACCGTGGCGGCGGCCACGTAGAAGTTGCCGTTAATCGCGGTGATGATCGAAAAAAAACCAGCAAAAAGGTTGGCGGTGGTGAACAGGTTGGGCAGCAGATAGATGCCACGATGACGAACCTTGCGCCCATCAGGCTCTTGGGTCTCCTCGACATGCTCGTCGATCGGCAGAATGCTTTCTGGCTCGACTGGCTTGTTCGGCTCTTCGGGTTGTCCACTCATGCGCATTCACCTTCTACAACAGGTTACGGATAGATTTCGACCAGTCTTGGAGACTTGGGGTTCAGCCTGGCCAAAGCCGGGTTTTATACCAGAAGCCTGGCAGGCCGAACGAAAAAACGCGGCCGAAGCCGCGTTTTCTCGAGCAGTAGAACGATCAGTTCTTGCTCTTGTCGACGATCTTGTTCGCCGCGATCCAAGGCATCATTGCACGCAGCTTCTCGCCGACCACTTCGATACCATGCGCCGCGTTGTTGCGACGGTAGGCAGTCATGGACGGATAGTTGGCAGCGCCCTCGGTGATGAACATCTTGGCGTACTCGCCGTCCTGAATGCGCTTCAGGGCATTACGCATGGCGGCGCGGGACTCGGCGTTGATCACCTCAGGGCCGGTCACGTACTCGCCGTACTCGGCGTTGTTGGAGATCGAGTAGTTCATGTTGGCGATGCCGCCTTCGAACATCAGATCGACGATCAACTTCAGCTCGTGCAGGCACTCGAAGTAGGCCATTTCCGGCGCGTAGCCAGCTTCGACCAGAGTTTCGAAGCCGGCCTTGACCAGCTCGACGCAACCGCCACAGAGAACAGCCTGCTCGCCGAACAGGTCGGTTTCGGTTTCGTCCTTGAAGGTAGTCTCGATGATGCCGGTACGGCCACCGCCGACACCGCAGGCGTAGGACAGCGCGACGTTGCGGGCATTGCCGGAAGCGTCCTGGTAGATCGCGATCAGGTCAGGGATGCCGCCGCCCTTGACGAACTCGGAACGCACAGTGTGGCCCGGTGCCTTGGGAGCAATCATGATCACGTCCAGATCGGCACGGGGCACGACCTGGTTGTAATGGATCGAGAAGCCGTGGGCGAAGGCCAGAGTAGCGCCCTGCTTCAGGTTCGGCTCGATTTCGTCCTTGTACAGGCGGCCCTGGAACTCGTCCGGGGTCAGGATCATCACCAGGTCGGCAGCAGCAACCGCGGCCGGCACGTCGCTGACCTTCAGGCCATGGGCCTCGGCCTTGGCAATGGACGACGAGCCCGGGCGCAGGCCGACGGTGACGTCGACGCCGGAATCCTTCAGGTTGCACGCGTGCGCGTGGCCCTGGGAGCCGTAACCGATGATGGCGACCTTCTTGCCCTGAATGATGGAGAGGTCGCAGTCTTTATCGTAAGAAACCTTCATGAATTACCCCTGTTGCCGGCCTCGTGGGCCATTCGATAAAACGTTACTGACTGGAGAGACGACGCGTCCGCCAGCCGTTAGATACTCAGCACCTTGTCACCGCGGGAAATCCCGGTGACGCCACTGCGCACAACCTCCAGGATCGAAGCAGTGCCAACGGCCTGGATGAAACTGTCCAGCTTGTCACTGGTTCCGGCCAACTGAATCGTATAAACGCTGGTGGTCACGTCGACGATCTGCCCGCGGAAGATATCGGTGGTTCGCTTGACCTCGGCGCGTTGGGCACCGGTGGCCTTGACCTTGATCAGCATCAGTTCACGCTCGATATGGGCGCTTTCCGACAGGTCGACCAGCTTGACCACCTCAACCAGCTTGTTGAGGTTTTTGGTGATCTGCTCGATCACCTCCTCGTGGCCTACCGTGGTTAGCGTTAGACGCGACAGGGTCGGGTCTTCGGTCGGCGCCACGGTGAGGCTTTCGATGTTGTAGTTGCGTTGCGAAAACAGGCCGACCACACGAGACAGCGCACCCGGTTCGTTTTCCATCAGCAGGGAAATGATGTGTCTCATGATCAGGTCCGCTCCGTCTTGCTCAGCCACATGTCGCGCATCGCACCGTCTTTGATCTGCATCGGATAGACGTGCTCAGCGGTATCGACCGCGATATCCAGGAAGACCAGGCGATCCTTCATGGCGAACGCCTCTTCCATCATCGGCTTGAGGTCCTTGAGGTCGGTGATGCGCATTCCCACGTGACCATAAGCCTCGGCCAGCTTGACGAAGTCTGGCAGCGACTCCATGTAGGAGTGCGAATAGCGGCTGTTGTACACCATGTCCTGCCACTGGCGAACCATTCCCAGCGCACCGTTGTTGAGGTTGATGATCTTCACCGGCAGGTCGTACTGCAGGCAGGTGGACAGCTCCTGGATGTTCATCTGGATGCTGCCCTCACCCGTCACCACCGCGACATCGGCTTCGGGGAAGTTCAGCTTCACGCCCATGGCTGCAGGCAGACCAAAGCCCATGGTGCCGAGGCCGCCCGAGTTGAGCCAACGGTTGGGCTTGTCGAACTTGTAGTACTGGCAGGCGAACATCTGGTGTTGACCGACGTCCGAGGCTACATAGGCGTCGCCCTTGGTCACTTCGCAAAGCACCTCGATGGCGGCCTGAGGCTTGATGATCGAACCATCGCCCTTGTCGTAGGGGAACAGCCCGCGGTTGCCGCGCCACTCGTCGATCTGTTTCCACCAGCTGGCGACCGTCTCGGCATTCGGCGTCTGACCGATTTCCTTGACGATGGCGACCATCTCGGTCAGCACACTGTCGACCGGACCGACGATCGGAATGTCGGCCTTGATGGTCTTGGAGATCGACGCCGGATCGATGTCGATATGGATGATCTTGGCGTTCGGGCAGAATTTCGCCGCACCATTGATGACGCGGTCATCGAAGCGCGCACCGACCGCCAGGATCACGTCGGAATGGTGCATGGCCAGGTTGGCGGTGTAGCTGCCGTGCATGCCGAGCATGCCGACGAACTGGCGGTCACCGCCCGGATAGCAACCCAGGCCCATCAGGGTGTTGGTCACCGGCAGGTTGAGCATCTTCGCCAGCTCGGTCAATTGCGCCGAGGCCTTGCCCAGGATCACGCCGCCACCGGCGTAGATGATGGGCCGCTTGGCTCCCAGCAGCAGTTCCGCCGCTTTGCGAATCTGGCCCGAATGTCCACGCACGGCCGGACTGTACGAACGCAGCTTGGCCTTCTTCGGATAGACGTACTCGAACTTCTCGGCCGGGTTGGTCATGTCCTTCGGAATGTCGATGACAACCGGCCCTGGACGCCCGGATTCGGCGAGATAGAACGCCTTTTTCATCACTTCGGGGATTTCCGAAGGATGCTTGATCATGAAGCTGTGCTTCACGATGGGCCGGGAGATACCGATCATGTCGGTTTCCTGGAAGGCATCGGTGCCGACCATGGTGCTGGGCACCTGACCGGAGATGACCACCATCGGGATCGAGTCCATGAAGGCGGTGGCGATACCGGTGATGGCGTTGGTCGCCCCTGGTCCGGAGGTCACCAGCACCACGCCGGCCTTGCCGGTCGCGCGCGCATAGCCATCGGCCATGTGCGTGGCGGCCTGCTCGTGACGAACCAGGATGTGTTCGATGGCCTTTTCCTTGAAAAGCGCATCGTAGATATGCAGAACGGCACCGCCCGGGTACCCGTAGATGTACTTAACGCCTTCGTCACGCAGGGAGCGGACGACCATTTCAGCGCCGGATAAGAGTTCCACGTTGTTCACCTCTGAAACGCCAGATAGCGATTCCAAGTCGGAGCCGCCAGAAATAGGTTTACTGCCAGCAGGGCATGAGCGACGGTGGTCGCCGACTACGTCAGCCACTGACTGAGCCAGTATTGGAAGAGACCCTGGTGTCGCGGGCTCTCCACCCAGCGCGAGGTAACGCGTTGCGGGTGATGCAGGTCGGCGCGGGTAGCACCTCATGTCTGTCTAGACTGAGCCGGTATCGCTTGCGGCGAGGCGACTCAGGACAGCAAGCCTCGAATTGTTCGGATTCAGCACCAGCAAGTCAAGCTCGCCGTTGTGTTTGGGCAGCGTTGAGCTGTGACAGGGTGCAGAAGCGGCGCTCTGGCTTTTGGGTATAGTGACTGCCGGTTTCCGATTCCAATGAAGGTAACGACATGCGATTCATGTTTCTTGCGGGCGGCTTGGTACTGGCGCTTTGCGGCAACGTCATGGCCGCCCAGGTATACAAGTGGGTAGACGCCCAGGGGGTCACGCACTTCGGCGCGCAACCGCCGCAAGGGCAGCAGGTGGAAACCGTCAACACCGTTACCGCGCCGGCAAAATCGACCACGACGCCAGCCCCCGTCGTCGAGGACGAAACCGAGGTCGACCAGCAGAGCATCGATCGCAAGGTGAAGCGCCAGGTCGCTGAGCAAGAGGCCGAACGCAAGCGCTATTGCGAGACGATGCGCACCAACCTCGCGCAACTGCAGAACAATCCGCGGGTACGTGTCGAAGAGAAGGGTGAAACCCGACGAATCACCGAAGAGGAGCGGCAGGCAAGGATCGCAGAAACACGCGACAAGATCGCCGAAAACTGCAACTGATACCGCATCTTCAGGTATTGCGCTGGCGGCGCGCCAAGCCGCTCAGCGCGAAGGCGCCTCGATCAACGCATCGAAAGCACGCAGTGCCTCGAGCAGACTGACTACCCGCGCCTCCCGATAGACCAGCTCTGCCATCGCACAGATGCCCGACGCCTGCGGCAGAGGATGATCCGCCTCGACAATCGCCTTCATCCGCGGCAGGAATATCCACTGCAGCCATTGCTCGAAGCGCAGCGTATCCACGCAAAACGGCTCGACGCTGGCCAGATCCTCCGGCGCCGGCGGCTCGACGCTCCACATGTCAAGCGTGCGCAGCTCGCGCTCGATCAAAAGCAGCTGCTGCGCGACTGCCGGAAGGCGCGGATCCATCACAGATTGACCTTGGCTCGTTCACGAGCCTGCGCGGCACCGGCACTGTCGCCCCGCCGCTCACGTGCCTGCGCAATCAACTCCCAGAGGCTGGCCTGCAGCGCCGGGCGCCCGCTGGCATAGCTCAATGCGCGGCGCGACAGCTGCTCCGCCTGAGTGGCATCCCCCTGCGCCAACCGGACCTGGGCCAGACGATAAAGGACCTGCGGCTCGCGCGGCGCAATACGCTGCGCACGTTCGAGACTGGAAGCCGCACCATTCAGGTCACCACCGCCCTGCTGCTGTTGAGCCGTAGTCAACAGCGCGAGCACAGGGCCATCCAGCTGCTCGTCGGCGGCCAGGCCGCTGCTGCTGCTGCCGGAGGACGGGATACCGGTGGGCATGCTCGGTTGCTGCTGCGTGCTGGCCGGCGCCGAGATTGACGGTGCCGGCTGCCACGCAGGCTGATCTCCGCCTGTCGTTCCACTCGACCCGGCAAAGGGTGCATCTGGCGCGGCGAACGTCTCAAGCGGTGCAGAGCTGCCTTGCGGCACCATCACCACCACCCCAGAATCCTCCTGCTGCTGCCTTGGCGTCGCGACCGCGGCTGGCGCGCGGTATCCCTGGCGAGCCGCCACCTCCTCGGAAACGGGAGCGCCTGAGTCCACCACGGGGATCGAACCACGATCCACTGTCGCGCACCCCTGTACCAGCGTCACCGCTGCAACAACGGCCATCCACTGCTTGTTCACCAATTCAGACCTCTCAACGTAGAACCACGAAGCACGCGACCTCTGCGGCAGTTACTCCAACCAGCCACGCACCCAATCCATGACCGACTCCGCCGGCGCCTGAATGCCGCAGCCAGGTCCGGGGGCCGGTTCGCTGCCGCGAATATAGGGCATCTGCACCGCATCGGGGCAACGCTCATCCGTACCCAGGCCGCTTCGCGCGTCCACCCAGGCATATGTCACGTTGTCCGGCACTGGCATCTGCAGAGGCAGCGGATCGGCCCGCCGCATGAAATCGCTCCACACCTGCAGCGCGCCGGTCGCCCCAGTCAGCGAAGTTTTGCCATTGTCATCACGACCCAACCAAACCACTGCCAGCAGATCCTGGCTGAAGCCTGCGAACCAGCTGTCACGCGAGTCGTTGGTGGTACCGGTCTTGCCAGCGAGATTCAGCGACTGCGGCAGACGGTTGTAGGCAGAACGACCCGTTCCTTCGCGCATGGCACGCTGCATGGCGTACTGAGTCAGATAGATGGCACCCGGATCGAAGCGCTGCTGAATCTGGAACGGATACCGCTTGAGTGGCTCACCGTCCGCGGTCAGCACGCTGCGAATGCCACGCAACGGAGTGTTGAAGCCACCGTTGGCCAGGGTCTGATACATATCGGCAACTTCGATCGGCCGCAAACCGCCCGCTCCGAGCAGCATCGACGGATACGCTGGCCACTGTGGCGATGCACCCAGCCGCTCAAGCGTCTTCAGTACATTCGGCACACCCAGGTCGAGCCCGAGCCGCGCCGTGGACAGGTTGTAGGAATTGGCGAGTGCCTGATACAGGTAAACCGTGCCATAAGCCTGACGCCCATAGTTCTGCGGCTTCCAGATCTGCCCGTCGGCACCCTTGACCGAGAATGGCTCGTCTTCGAGCAGACTGGTCAGCGTGTACTGGCTGGGCTTTTCCAGCGCAGCCAGGTAGATGGCCGGCTTGATCAGCGAGCCGATCGGCCGTGACGCATCGAGCGCGCGATTGAACCCCGCGAAACCCGGCTGGCGACTACCGAGCAGGGCCTGAATTTCACCGGTCTCAGGATTGGTCACGATCATTGCGCCTTCGACGCCTTCGGTGCTCTTGCCGAGACGCTTGAGGGTTTCGCTCATGGCCTGCTCGGCCTTGAGCTGGATCACCGGATCGAAACTGGTGAAGACACGCAGACCTTCTTCGGTGAGGTCCTCGTCCCGATAGTCCTCACGCAGCTGACGCTTGACCAAGTCGAGGAAGGCCGGATAGGAGCTGTCGGCCATGCTGCCACGCTGGGTCACGCCCAGCGGTGCCTGCTTGGCTTTTGCTATGTCCTCGGCGCTGACCGCCTGCTGCTCGGCGAGCAGGTCGAGAACCAGGTTGCGCCGCTCCAACGCCCGCTCGGGATTGCGTCGAGGGTTGTAGTAGGTAGGCCCTTTCACCATGCCAACCAGCAATGCCACCTGCGGCAACTTCAACTCGGCCAGCGGCTGGCCGAAGAAGTACTGGCTCGCCAGACCGAAGCCGTGAATGGCACGGCGACCGTCCTGACCGAGAAACACTTCGTTCAGGTAGGCTTCGAGAATGTCTTGCTTGTCGTAGTGCAGCTCCAGCAGCACCGCCATCATCGCCTCGGTGGCCTTACGGCTAAGGCTGCGCTCGTTGGTCAGGTAGAAGTTCTTCACCAGCTGCTGGGTCAGCGTACTGCCCCCTTGGCGAACCTGGCCTGCAGTCAGGTTGACCCAGACGGCGCGGGCAATGGACTTGGGCGATACACCGAAGTGATTGAAGAACTCCCGATCCTCCACGGCGACCAGCGTTTCCACCAGATACGGCGGCACCTGATCGAGCTTGATCAGGATGCGATCCTCGTTATGCGCGGGGTACAGCCCACCGATCAACACCGGCTCCAGCCGCGCTACCGGCAGCGATCCGCCATTGGCAGCGCTGAGACCGGCGACGAAATCGCCGGAGAAGCGTACTCGCAGCCGCTGCGACTGTTCGGCACCTTCGTAGAACTGGAAGCCGCGGGTGTGCAGTTCGATGTCATTACCAGCCACAGACGCGCCACCCGGACCGCTGACAGCCTTTTCGCGGCGATAGCCCAACGCATCCAGCTCGGCGAGAAAATCGGTCTTATCGAGCTTCTGCCCGACGAACAACTCCAGCGGTCGTGCATAGACCTTGGCCGGAATCGTCCAGCGCTTGCCGGAGAATTTCTCCTGCACCACGGCATCGAGATAAATGGCGAAACCGGCCAGGATCACCAGGCCGACAATGGACAGTTTGACCGCCCAGCCCAACCAGGGGCGAGCGCCAGCGGAGCGGCGTCTGGAGCGTGTACGGGGGGAGCGAGATTTAGTCATGGCGGCGCATTATACGCACTTTGCAGGCGCGGACCGACGGCCTCTCAGCGGTTTGCAGCGCAACGCACAGCGGCCATAATGCCTGCGACTTTTCGACTGTGTGGACTGCTTCGCAGTGGACTCGCACGCCCCGTTCAAGAACTTCAACAAGGAATGACCGTGAGCCAAGCACTGATCGCCGCACTGCAGAATCCTGCCCTGTACCCGCATCCCAGCGAGGGCTTTCGGGTAATCGAGACCCACATTTCCTGGGTCATCCTCACCGGCACCTATGCCTACAAGATCAAGAAGCCAGTGGACTTCGGCTTTCTCAACTTCACCGACCTCGCCTCACGCAAGCATTTCTGCGAAGAAGAGTTACGGCTCAACCAGCGCATGGCGCCGGATCTGTATCTCGAAGTCGTTCCCATCAGCGGATCGCCGGATGCACCCGAGATCGATGGTACAGGCGAGCCCTTCGAATATGCGCTGAAGATGCGCGAGTTCCCACAAACCCAGCTACTGGCCGAACTGCAGGCGCGCGGCGAGTTGACGGACGCGCACATTGACGCCCTGGCCGAGCAGATCGCCCGCTTCCACCAGGGCACCCCGCAGGTGCCTGCCGGTCATGCACTGAGCAGTGCCGATGCGATCGTTGCGCCGATGCGGCAGAACTTCGAACAGATTCGCCCGTTGCTCAGCGAAGCCGAGGATCTCCGCCAGCTGGATGCGCTCGAGGAATGGACCGAAACCAGTATCGAGCGCCTGCGTCCGCTGCTCGACCAGCGCTGCCAGGAAGGTTTCGTCCGCGAATGTCACGGCGATCTTCACCTGGGCAATGCCACATTGATCGATGGCAAGGTGGTGCTGTTCGACTGCATCGAGTTCAACGAGCCGTTTCGCCTGATCGATACCGCATCCGACGCAGCCTTCCTGGCCATGGACCTCGAGGATCGTGGCCTGAAGTGCCAGGCGCGCAGGTTCATCAATGGCTGGCTGGAGCACACCGGCGACTACGCAGCGCTGGCGCTGCTGAATCTGTACAAGGCCTATCGCGCACTGGTCCGCGCCAAGGTCAGCCTGTTCCGTCTGTATCAGGAGCAGGACGCGGTGCAACGCAAGGTGATCGTACGGCAGTACCGCAGCTACGCGAATCTGGCCGAAAGCTACAGCGCCATTCCCTCGCGCTTCCTCGCCATCACCCACGGCGTGTCCGCCGTAGGCAAGAGCCACGTTGCGCTACGCCTGGTCGAGGCCCTTGGCGCGATACGCCTGCGCTCGGATATCGAACGCAAGCGCCTGCATGGCGAGCAGCCCGAAGCCCAGCAGGGCCACCTCGATGCCGGCATCTACAGCCAGCAGGCCAGCGATGAGACCTACAAGCGGCTGCACCAGCTGGCAACGACTGCGCTGCAGGCTGGCTTTTCCGTGGTGATCGACGCGGCATACCTGAAGCAGCAGCAGCGCCAGGATGCCTGGCAGGCGGCCGAGACCACTGGTGTGCCCTTCCTGATACTCGACTGCCAGGCGCCGGATGCGGTGATCGCGCAGTGGCTGGCGCAACGCCAGGCCGAGGGGCTTGATCCATCCGACGCGACCATGGAGGTAGTGCATGCTCAGCAGGCCAGCCGCGAGGCGCTGAACGAGAGCGAGCGACTGCATAGCCGTCGGGTCGACACCCAGGACGCCGGCAGCCTCGACGAGCTGGTCGCCAGCATCCGTCAGCACCTGCCCGGCCTCTGACCGCCAGGCACCGCCGCCAGCAGAGTGCGGCGGTGCTTCTATACTCCCGGTATTCCAATCGTGGAACACCGCTATGTCTGCCAGCGAATCACCCGCGCCAAAGCCGACCAGTGACAGCATCCAGCTGTTCTCCAGCCGGTCCACTGACTACGCACGCTTCCGCCCGACCTACCCCGAGGCACTGTTCAACTGGCTCGCCAGCCAATGCGCGGCCACCGACACCGCGCTCGACCTTGCGGCCGGCAACGGGCAAGCGAGCATCCCGCTGACACGACACTTCCATCGGGTCCTGGCCTGCGACGCGAGCGCCGAACAGCTCGCGGCTGGCGACACCTGGTTAAACGTGCAGCGTTTCGTCGCCGATGCGGAGCATCTGCCATTGCGCAGCGGACAGCTCGATCTGCTGGTAGTCGCACAAGCCCTGCACTGGTTCGCCACGCCGGCATTCTTCAATCAGGCGCGGCGCGCACTGAAGCCGAACGGCCTGTTCTGCGCCTGGTGCTACAGCCTGCTGGATATATCGGCCGCAGTGGACGCGATCATCCACAGGCTCTACTACGAAACACTCGCCGGTTGCTGGCCAGCTGGTCGCAGCAGCGTCGATGCCGGTTACCGCGATATCCAGCCTCCCTTTCCACGTATCGAACCGCCGCCCTTCGCCCTCGAAGCGCACTGGGATATCCGCGAACTGATGGGCTATCTGCGCACCTGGTCTGCCGTGAAGCAATGGCAGCAGCGGCATGGTCGCGACCCCATCACATCAATCGAGCCCCAATTGACGTCTGCATGGGGCCAGGCAGGTCAGCGGAGGCTTATCCGCTGGCCGCTACACTTTCTGACAGGCTTCCCCAACCGCTAGCACCGCAAGGACGCCGCCATGCACGACGAACTGCTTTCGCTCCGCAATCTCGGCAAGACCTCGGTGCAATGGCTGCATGCATCGGGAATCCACACCGCTGCGGACCTCCGACGATTGGGCGCGGTGAGCTCCTATCGCGCTGTGAAGGCACGCGGCTTCGGGGCCTCGAAGGTTCTGCTGTATGCCATCGAGGGGGCGTTGAGAGATGTCCCGTGGCAGCAGCTGCCGGTCCCGCTGAAGGAAGAGCTGAATCGGAATCTGGGCGCCGATCGCGACAACTAGAGCTAGCTCACAACCTCTGCTCGGCGAGATTTACTCAGGCCCTCGCCCGAGCCTATTGTGCGCCGACGTGACCCTGCCAATCGTCTGCCCGTTCGTTCAAGGATTACCGACATGTATTTACTCGGGGAGCAACCGGCCTACGCCGATCGCCTGATCAACCGCCTGCAAACCATCCCCACCCAATTGCTCGAAGGCTTGCAGCCCTCAGGCCCCAACCTTGAACTCAAGCACACCGACGATCTGTGCGCCGAGCTGCCGGCACAGCAACTTTTCATCATCGAGACCGGGCTACTGCATGCGCTGATCGACGGCAAGGCGCTGTTCTATCTGCAGGAGGGCGACCTGGTTGGATTGCGCCAGTCGGGCGACCTGCCAGAGTGCCGCTATTGCAGCGACGAACCTGTCAGCCTGATTCCCTACTCGCGCAACGCGGTGTTCCAGCACATCCACTCCGATGAGCACCGCCAGGAACTGTTCACCCAGTATCTGATTGGTCATACCGCCCTGCTCGGCGACGCCCTTGCGCGCCTGAAGCAACCGGAGATCCGCCCGGCTACCGGCTTCAAGCATTTCGCCGTCGGTGAAGAGCTGATCCGCCAAGGCGACGAAGCAGACAACGTGTTCATCATCATCGAAGGCCACGCCGAGGCCATCGTCGACGGCCAGAAGGTTGGCGACGTACAGAAGGACGAGATCTTCGGCGCCATGGCGGTCTTCACCCGCGAGCGACGCAGCGCAACCGTGGTCGCCAGTGAGGCCTGCACGGTCATGGTCATTCCCAAGGAACAGTTCCTCGGACTGACACAGAGCAACCCCCGCATCGCTCACAGCCTCATTGAAAGCATGGCGCGGCGCATTGACCTGCTGAACAAAGAAGTCACTCATCTGCGGGTAAACGTTGCCGTTTGAGGCAGACCAGCCCAAAGAATATTTTTTACGAAAGCCTGTTGACGCAGAAATGAGAATTGTTACTATTATCGCAACTGATCGCGAGGTCAGCCGATAGCTGAAGGCTCAGGCAGTCGATCCTTCAGGTTATCTCCTCATCAGGCTAATCACGGTTTTGACCCGGCTCTGCCGGGTCTTTTTTTGCCTGTAGAAAATGTCAGCCAGATTGCTTGCCCGGTCGGCGCAGCTGTTCGCAATGATCCTGCTCCGGTTGCGCCGGGGTGTACCAGACATAGTCGGCCTGCGCAGCGGATACCGTCTCGCCCACTTCAGCAAGCATCAACACCGCGACTGACTTCCCTGACAGATCCTCGATATGCAACGGCACGCCCAGATCTCGACGGACATGGAACGCGCCGGCCAGCAGCATGGCTGGCTCGGCTGCGGCGAGCGTTCGCTCGGCCATGCGTCGATCACGCTGCTGCTGCACCGCCAGCATCGCCGGCAGCTGGGAGGCCGGCAGCATCCCGCAGTGAGAGACCTCGATCTGCGCCAGCAATGCCTCGCTTACCGCCGCGGCCGCAGATTTGCGCCCCTGCAATGACGGTGCGGCACGATAGATCGACATGATTTCGTCGCGCCCGAGATTGGCATGCAGCAATGGGTAAGGCTGCGCGAGCGCATGTGAAACCAGGGCTCCGTACTGAGCCCAATCCCAGCCCCTCTGCCAGCCCAGCGCCTCAGGAAGATCGGCTGGCACTCGCCCTTCACGCACCTCGCGGCGCACCGCATCGACTAGCGCCTGCTGTTGGGGGTCGAGCATCTCCAGCAACAAGCTGCCCTGCGGACGTTCTTCGGCCAACGCCCGCAGCAACCAGAGCTGCAGCGCATGGTGATCCGGGTTGTCGTGCCGCTCACCGACCAGTAGCCGATCCTGCGCCTGCAGCTCCGCTACCAGCTGCGCGGGCGTGAGTACCGCGTCACTGCGCAGATCGACGATCAGACCGAGCTCCGGATGCTCACGCCCTTCGGGACTTTGCCACTCCGGTAGCGACGGTAGCGAATGGCAGGCCGTCAGCAAACCCAGCACAAGCAACACAAGAATGCGCACGATGAACCTCCTCAACGGGCAATGATCAGCGGGTGACCGAGTTCCGGATGTCGCTGCACCAACACATCCAGACCGAATACCGCTCGCAGCGGCTCGGCTTGCAGCACTTCATCGGGTGGCCCTGCCACGATTGGCCGACCATCCTTTAGCAGCAGTAACCGATCACAATAGCGCGCAGCCAGATTCAGATCGTGCAGGATCACCAGAGCGGCGGCGCCTTGCGCGGCGAAGGCCCTGACCGCCTTTAAAATGCTGTGCTGGTGCGCAGGATCGAGCATCGACGTAGGCTCGTCGAGCATCAGCACCTGCCCTGTCTCGCCCGGCCACAGCTGCGCCAGCACCCGAGCGAGATGCACACGCTGACGCTCACCTCCAGACAGTTCAAGGTAGCTGCGCGTCGCAAGGTGCCGCGCGTCCGCCGCAGCCATCGCTGCTGCAACGAAGGCGGCATCGGCTCCGCGCCCGGTGCGATGAGGCAGGCGCCCCATGGCCACCACATCCGCCACGCGGAAGGCGAAGCTGAGCGTCGAACTCTGCGGCAACACGGCCAGGCAACGCGCGCGTTCCACATCCGCCCAGTCGCCGAGCGGCCGCCCTTGGAGCAAGACCTGCCCCCTGGAAGGCCTGAGTTCGCCGGATAACGTCGCCAGCAGCGTGCTCTTGCCCGCACCGTTCGGGCCGAGCACACCGAAAACCTGCCCCGGGCGCAGCTCGAGGGAAACATCCTGCAGCGCCGTTATCGCGCCACGGCGCACGGTCAGATCGCGGCCCACCAGCATCAGAGGCGCTCCCGCAACAGCAGATAAAGGAAGAAAGGTGCGCCGAGCAACGCAGTGACAATGCCGATCGGCAGCTCCGCCGGCGCTATCACCAGCCGCGCGGCGACATCGGCAAGCAGCAGCAAGCTGCCGCCAGCAAGTGCCGAAGCTGGTAGCAGTAAGCGGTGATCGGGACCGACCAACAGGCGCATCAGGTGCGGAACCACCAATCCGATAAAGCCGATCAGACCGGTAGCAGCCACCGCTGCGCCGACACCCAGCGCCGTGCAGACCACCAGTTCACGCTTGATCCGCTCCACATCGAAACCGAGATGACGCGCTTCCGATTCGCCGAGCAACAACGCATTCAGGGCTTTCGCCCGCCGCGGAAGCCACAGTGCGACGGCGATGGTGATCAGCAGCAGCGGCCATAGCCGTGCATAACTGGCGCCGTTCAGACTGCCGAGATTCCAGAAGGTCAGCGAGCGCAACGTTCTGTCGTCGGCCAGATAGCTGAACAACCCAACCACCGCACCGGCCAGCGCGGTCAGCGCAATGCCGGCCAGCAGCATCGTGGCGACGTGGGTCTGCCCGTCGCGCCGGCCGAGCCGGTAAACCAGCAAGGTCACGCCCAGCCCGCCGACGAAGGCGAAGACCGACAGCAGGTAGGGCTCCCACCCCGCAGGCAACGCCGGAATCAATGTGCTACCGACTATGGCGATCGCCGCGCCCAGCGCAGCACCGCTGGAAACCCCGACCAGCCCTGGATCGGCCAGCGGGTTGCGAAACAGCCCCTGCATCGCCACCCCGCAAAGCGCCAGTACTGCCCCGGCGGCGCAGCCCAGCAAGGTCCGCGGCAGGCGGATCTGCGCAAGAATCAGCTCGGCCTGCTCGAGCCCGGACGCTTCGATCGGCACGCCTACCAAGCGCAGCGCCGCAGCCAGACTGTCGCCCAGCGCCAGGCTCAGCGGTCCCAGTGCCAGCGACAACCAGATCGCGACCAGCAACAACAAGCCGAGTACGAAGAACAGAAAGCGCGCAGGAACCGGACTACCCATCGGATTGCTTTGCCAAGCGGTATGTGCGGCGAAGGATAAGAGCCCGCCGCCGCAGCCGCCAGCCCGGCAAAAATTATCCGACTGCACTTCCTCGCCGGCTGCGGGATAATTCCAGCTTATGGTGGAGGACCCGATGATCAGATTGTGCGCGACATCCGAGCTTCTCGAAGGGCAGAGCCGCGGCTTCACGGTCGGGGAGCTGAAAGTGATCGCCGTTCGCCGGGATGGCCGGACATACCTGTACGAGAACCGTTGCCCACACCGCGGCGTTCCGCTGGAGTGGCGTCCCGACCAGTTCCTCGACGACAGTGGCAGCCTGCTGCAATGCGCCACTCACGGCGCGCTGTTTCTCATCGAATCCGGTGAGTGCGTGGCCGGCCCCTGCGACGGCCAGACGCTGCGCCAGCTGGATGCAGTCGAGGACAAGGACAGCATCTGGTTGCAAACTGATCGGCAGAGCGACAGTTGAGCACAGGCGCCGGGCGTCGGGCTTGGTTATCATGCCGCCACAGCTTTACCGTGAGATCGCCATGCTTCGCCTGCTGAGTCTGCTGCTCCTGCTATTCGTGCTTCCTGCCCACGCCGGCCTGTTCGACAACAAGCCCAGCGCCAGTTTTGGCGGTGCGCTGAACAACAGCAGCGATTTCCTGCCGGTACGCGAAGCCTTTCGACTGAGTCTCGTTGAAGCTAAGCCTGAACAGATCACCCTGCGTTTCGTCGCAGCGGAGGGCTACTACCTCTACCGTCATCGTTTTGCCTTCAAGACCGAGCAGTCAGGTGTCGTGATCGGTGAGCCGAAGCTGCCCGCCGGCGTGCCCAAGGTCGATGACTATTTCGGTGAGATCGAAGCCTATTACGGCATTGTCGATGTCGAGCTACCGCTGACGAACCCGGACAACCGCCCCTTCGTCCTGCAGGTCTCCTACCAGGGCTGTGCCGATAAAGGCCTGTGCTACCCCCCGGAAACCGAATCGCTCCCCATCGGCGACGTTGCCGGCGCCCCCAGCGGAGCGACCACCGAAGCGTCAGCCAGCCAGCAGGCCAGCGAACGCGACCTCTCCTGGCGCTCCATCGCGCTGTTCTTCCTCGCCGGTCTGGGCCTGACCTTCACCCCCTGCGTGCTGCCGATGCTGCCGATTCTCACCGGCGTCGTGCTGCGCGACCAGCCCGGCGGAATGCGCAGCTTCCTGCTGTCGCTGGCCTACGTACTGCCAATGGCTGGCGGCTTCGCCCTGCTCGGCGCGCTCATGGGCGTATTCGGAGCCGAGCTGAATCTGCAGGCGCGCCTGCAATCACCCTGGGTTCTTGTACCCTTCGCATTATTCTTCGTCGCCTTCGCCCTGGCCATGTTCGGGCTGTTCGAGCTGCGCCTACCACAGGCACTCAGCAGTCGACTCGACCGTCTTGCCGGCAACGCACGCGGCGGCTCGTTTACCGGAGCGGCGCTGCTCGGTGCCGTGTCCAGTCTGCTGGTATCGCCTTGTGTTTCCGCTCCGCTGGCCGGCGCACTGCTGTACATCAGTGCCAGCGGCGATGCGCTAGGCGGTGGCCTGAAGCTGTTCGCCCTGGGCCTGGGTATGGGCGCACCGCTGGTGCTGTTCGCCACCGGAGGTGGCGCGCTACTGCCCAAGAGCGGCCCATGGATGATCAGCGTGCGCAACGTATTCGGCGTACTGCTGCTTGCCGTCGCAGTCTGGATGCTCGAGCGCGTACTGCCCGGTCCGCTTGCTCTGGCGGCGTGGGGCCTGCTCGCGGCCGGCAGCGCCGTATTTCTCGGGACTCTGGAATTCACCAGCAAGACGCCCAGGCAGAAGCTTGCGCAGCTGATGGGACTGGTATTGCTGGTCTACGCGCTGGCCGCGTGGGTCGGGGCGCTACAGGGCGGCTCCGATCCACTTCGGCCGTTGCCAACCTCCGTGGCCGGATCAGCGCCGGGCAGCATGACCAGCGAAGGCTGGTACACCATTTCCACGCCGGCCGAGCTCGATACCCAACTGGCCGCCGCCCGCGCCGCCGGCCAACCGCTGATGCTCGATTGGTACGCCGACTGGTGCATCAGCTGCAAGGTGATCGAACGCGAGGTGTTCGCCAACCCGCAGGTGGCACCGCGGCTGACCGACTATCGTCTGATCCGCTTCGACATCACAGAAAGCAACACCGCTCAACGCAGCCTGCTGGACCGCTACAAACTGTTCGGCCCCCCGGCCATCCTGTTCTTCGATCGGCGTGGCAATGAGATGTCCGAAGTGCGCGTAGTCGGCGAGATAGACGCTCCCGGTTTCAGCGAGCGACTGGATCGAGCGGCACCTCTGCTCTAGCTCACGCACGCATTTTCGCGGGATCGACCCACGACAAGCCGACGATCCTCTGCCCAATGAATCATTGCGGCAATCTTCAGACATAATGCGGGCATTTCCTTCGATCGCGACATGACTGGACAGTCATACCCTGCTTGGGGCATAGTTTTTCCCTTCTCGCGACCAGCCACCTCGACTGATCAGCGCATACAGAAAAACAAGGAATACCGATGGCCACGTTTCTGGTCCTCCACGGGCCGAATCTGAACATGCTCGGCACCCGCGAGCCGGGCGTCTACGGCGCAGTGACGCTGGCGCAGATCAATCAGGATCTGGAGCAGCGTGCCCGAGATCGCGGACATCATCTGCTGCATCTGCAATCCAACGCCGAGTACGAACTGATCGAGCGCATCCATGCCGCGCGCAGCGAAGGCGTCGATTTCATCCTGATCAATCCCGCGGCATTCACGCATACCAGCGTCGCATTACGTGACGCGTTGCTGGCCGTGAGCATCCCATTCATCGAAGTGCACCTGTCCAACGTGCACAAGCGTGAACCTTTCCGCCATCACTCCTACTTTTCCGATATCGCGGTGGGTGTGATCTGCGGCCTTGGCGCCAGCGGCTACCGACTGGCCTTGGAGGCCGCCCTGGAACAACTCGCTGCTTCCTGAGGGGCTCGTGCACATGCCGAGCCCTGAAGAAGCGAGCAGCAATGCCCTTTGAACTTACCTGGGAGTCAATGCTTCATGGATATTCGCAAAGTCAAAAAGCTGATCGAACTGCTGGAAGAGTCCGGTATCGACGAACTGGAGATCCACGAGGGTGAAGAGTCGGTACGCATCAGCCGCCACAGCAAGCAGGTAGCGATGCAGCAGCCGATCTACGCTCAGGCTCCGGCTGCACCGGCTCCTGCTCCGGTAGCTGCTGCCGCCCCGGCTGCCGACGCTGCCCCGGCCGCGCCCAAGCTGAACGGCAATGTGGTCCGCTCGCCGATGGTCGGCACCTTCTACCGTGCGTCCTCGCCGGAATCCAAGGCGTTCGTCGAAGTCGGCCAGAGCGTCAAGAAGGGCGACATCCTCTGCATCGTCGAAGCCATGAAGATGATGAACCACATCGAGGCCGAGATCAGCGGCACCATCGAATCCATCCTGGTGGAGAATGGTCAGCCGGTCGAATACGACCAGCCGCTGTTCACCATCGTTTGAACCGCGGAGAGCCAGCGATGTTGGAAAAAGTACTGATCGCCAACCGCGGCGAGATAGCCCTTCGAGTTCTGCGCGCATGCAAGGAACTGGGCATCAAGACCGTGGCTGTGCACTCCACTGCAGACCGTGACCTGATGCACGTGTCGCTGGCCGACGAGTCCGTCTGCATCGGCCCGGCCGCCTCTGCCAAGTCCTACCTGAGCATCCCGGCGCTGATCGCCGCTGCCGAAGTCACCGGCGCCGACGGCATTCATCCCGGCTACGGCTTCCTCGCCGAGAACGCCGACTTCGCCGAACAGGTGGAGAAGTCCGGCTTTACCTTCATCGGCCCGACCGCCGACGTTATCCGCCTGATGGGTGACAAGGTGTCCGCCAAGGACGCCATGAAGCAGGCCGGCGTACCGACCGTTCCGGGTTCTGACGGCCCGCTGCCGGAAGACGAGAAGGAAGCGCTGCGGATCGCCCGCGAGGTAGGCTATCCAGTGATCATCAAGGCCGCCGGTGGCGGTGGTGGTCGCGGCATGCGCGTTGTGCACAAGGAAGAGGACCTGATCGCCTCGGCCAAGCTGACCCGCAACGAAGCAGGCGCAGCCTTCGGCAATCCGATGGTTTACCTCGAGAAGTTCCTGACCAATCCGCGCCACGTGGAAATCCAGGTCCTGGCCGACGGCCAGGGTAACGCGATTCACCTCGGCGACCGCGACTGCTCGCTGCAGCGCCGTCACCAGAAGGTGATTGAGGAGGCCCCTGCCCCGCTGATCGACGAAGAAGCCCGCCGCAAGGTGCAGGCCCGCTGCGTCAAGGCGTGCATCGATATCGGCTACCGCGGCGCCGGTACGTTCGAGTTCCTCTATGAAGACGGCAACTTCTACTTCATCGAGATGAACACTCGCGTACAGGTCGAGCATCCGGTTACCGAGATGGTTACCGGCATCGACATCGTCAAGGAGATGCTGCTTATCGGTGGCGGCCAGAAGCTGTCGATCAAGCAGGAAGATGTCGTCATCCGCGGCCATGCTGTCGAATGTCGCATCAACGCCGAAGACCCGCGCACCTTCATGCCCAGCCCGGGCAAGGTCAAGCACTTCCATGCGCCGGGCGGCAACGGTGTTCGCGTTGATTCGCACCTCTACGATGGCTACTCGGTTCCACCGCACTACGACTCGCTGATCGGCAAGCTGATCACCTTCGGTGCCAACCGTGACGAAGCCATGGGCCGCATGCGCAACGCACTGGACGAGCTGATCGTCGACGGCATCAAGACCAACGCCCCGCTGCACCGCGATCTGGTGCGCGATCCCGGCTTCTGCAAGGGCGGCGTGAACATCCATTACCTAGAGAAGAAACTGGGTATGGACAAGCACTGAGCCCCGCTCGGCGCTGTACTACAGAGGCTGCCTTCGGGCGGCCTCTGTCGTTTCTGCGGCTCGGCACCAAACCGCCCACGCTGGCCGCAACACGCCGCCTCCAGTAAGCTTGCCGGCCTTTACCGCGACCCCACTCGAGAGGCTTCCATGTCCTGGCTGCAGATCCGACTCGCCATCACCCCCGATCAGGCCGAAGCGCTGGAAGACCAGATGCTGGATCTGGGCGCGGTTTCCGTGACCTTCATGGACGCCGAGGATCAGCCGATCTTCGAGCCGGATCTCAACACCACTCCGCTGTGGTCGCACACGCACCTGTTGGCATTGTTCGAAGCCGACACCGACCCGGACTCCCTGCTCGCCCACCTGCAGCTGCTGCGCGGCGGCGAGCTGCCCGAGCACCAGGTCGAAGTGATTGAAGACCAGGACTGGGAGCGCAGCTGGATGGACAACTTCCAGCCGATGCGCTTCGGCCGCCGCCTGTGGATCGTCCCCAGCTGGCACGCGGCGCCGGAGCCCGACGCGGTCAACCTGCTGCTGGATCCTGGCCTGGCGTTCGGTACCGGCACCCACCCCACTACCGCACTCTGTCTCGAGTGGCTGGACGCACAACCTCTGCAGGGCCAATCCCTGCTGGATTTCGGCTGCGGCTCGGGCATCCTGGCGATCGCCGGCCTGTTGCTGGGCGCCGAGCATGCCGTCGGCACCGACATCGATACCCAGGCGCTGGACGCTTCACGCGACAACGCCGAGCGCAACGGCATCGCCGCAGAGCGTTTCGCGCTCTACCTGCCTGAACAGCTGCCGGAAAAGGCTGCCGACGTGGTGGTCGCCAACATTCTTGCCGGCCCGCTGGTTTCGCTGGCGCCGCGCATCACCGCACTGGTCAAGCCCGGCGGTCGCCTGGCACTGTCCGGCATCCTCGCCGAACAGGCCGAAGAGGTGCGCGCCGCCTACAGCGATGCATTCGAGCTCGACCCAACCGCCGACAAAGATGGCTGGGTACGCATCAGCGGCGTCCGACGTGCCTGAGCAGCGCCTTGCGACCTCGCCCGCACACTTGCACAACAGGCTCCGCAGCCCCTGCCGCTGCGCGACTGGCATACGCTAGACTAGCCGGCACCTTCGCGCGGAAAGACGCATGACCAGCTTCATCACCCAGTGTCCCAACTGCAGCACCCGCTTTCGCATCGCCCGCAGCCAATTGCGCGCGGCCCGCGGCGCCGTGCGTTGCGGCGCTTGCCTGGAAGTCTTCAACGCCGCCCATCATCTGCTGCGCGATGAGCTGGACCCGACGCAACCACTGACAACGCCCGTCGACAAGCCGATTCAGACGCAGACCGAGCCTCCCAAGGCAACCTCGCCCGCGCCGGCCAGCAAGGCCGACGAAACGCTGTGGATTCACGATGACCTGGACCTGGACAGCCTCGACCTGGACGAAGAGCTGGCCAAACTGGAGCGGCAGGAGCGCGAATTGTCTCGCGACCTGCTCAGCCTCGAAGCCAACGGCGACGCGGCAACCAGGCCTCGCGATCCGCTACCGGAGATATCCTCCACGCAGGACGAAAGCTGGGCCGAGATCCTGCTGAGCGCCGAACAGGGCGTCACGCAGTCGCCGGCGAGCCCGAGCGATGAGGTGGTCAGCTTCACCCCGGTCACCTCGGAGTCTCCGCAACCGCTGAGCCCATTGGCAGCCAGTCCCACGCCGCTCGCGATCGCCGAGACCCAGCAGGCGCACGACGAAAGGGTCGAACCTGAACTGGCAACGCCATCGGCTTCCGAACAGCTCGCCCCTGTCGTCGATCCTGCAGCGGCACGCCGCGAGCCCGACCTGCGCGACGGGCCGCTGTTCGAGCTCGACGATGAGCCACTGCAACTGGACTGGCAGGAAGCGAAGAAACCCTGGGGACGCTGGCTCGGCTGGAGCGTACTGAACCTGTTGGCACTGCTTGCGCTGGGTGCCCAGTACGTCGCCTACAACTACGACGAGCTGTCGAGGCAGCAGCAGTATCGCAGCTGGTTCGAGCGTATCTGCCCGACCATTGGCTGCGAACTGCCGGCCCTGGTCGACATCGGCCAGATCAAGAGCAGCAACCTGGTGGTGCGCAGCCATCCCGAGTTCACCGGCGCGCTGGTCGTCGACGCGATCCTCTACAACCGCGCGTCCTTTGCACAGCCGTTTCCGCTTTTGGAAATCCGCTTTGCCGACCTCAACGGTAAACTGATCGCCAGCCGCAGCTTCAAGCCCAGCGAATATCTTTCTGGAGAACTGGCAGGACAGGCCCAGATGCCACCGCAGGTTCCCATCCATATCGCCCTGGATATCCTCGACCCGGGCGCAAAAGCAGTTAATTACAGCCTGAGTTTCCATTCGCCCAAATAGCGACGAGCTTGCAGTTCAGACTGCCGCCGCCGGCGCTCATCGCGCGGGCGGTGGGCGCGTCCAAACTCCCGGCGATAAGGCGACCACTGTTCAGAATTTGTTCAAAACAGCCTTTAACCCGTCATGCGTAGCGGGTATTATGCCCACCCTTTTTTGCAGTCCCGATCTACCTAACAAGCAGGCCCCAAGCAGGGAATCTTCATGTCAGCGGTACGCATCGGCCCTTACACCTTGACCAATCGATTGATCCTCGCGCCCATGGCCGGCGTGACCGATCAGCCGTTCCGCCAGTTGTGCCGCCGCTTCGGCGCGGCCCTGGTGGTCTCGGAAATGCTCACCAGCGATGTGCGTCTGTGGAACAGTCGCAAATCTCGCCTGCGCATTCCCCATGCGGACGAGCCCGAGCCCCGCTCAGTGCAGATCGCCGGTGGCGATCCGCAGATGCTGGCCGAGGCGGCGCAGCGCAATGTGGAGCTGGGGGCGCAGATCATCGACATCAACATGGGCTGCCCGGCGAAGAAGGTCTGCAATAAGGCCGCCGGCTCGGCGTTGATGCGTGACGAGAAGCTGGTCGCGGATATCCTCGAAGCCGTGGTCGGTGCCGTGACCGTTCCGGTGACGTTGAAGATTCGCACCGGCTGGGATCGGCAGAACAAGAACGGCCTGACCGTCGCGCGTATCGCCGAGCAATCGGGCATCGCAGCACTTGCCGTTCACGGCCGCACCCGCGCCGACCTGTACACCGGCGAAGCCGAGTACGACACCATCGCCGCCATCAAGCACGCGGTGTCGATTCCGGTGTTCGCCAATGGCGATATCGATTCGCCGCACAAGGCGGCCCAGGTACTACAGGCAACCGGAGCGGACGGCCTGTTGATCGGACGTGCGGCGCAGGGTCGCCCGTGGATCTTTCGCGAAGTGGAGCATTATCTGCGCACCGGCGAGCTGCTCGCGGCGCCGACGCTGGACGAAGTTGAAAGCACCCTGCTGGAGCATGTGCAGGCGCTGCATGAATTCTATGGCGAGGTGATGGGAGTCCGTATCGCCCGCAAGCACGCGGGTTGGTATCTCGCAACACTGCCGGGCGCGCGGGACTTCCGCGCCCGTTTCAATCATCTGGAAGACAGGGATGCACAGGCCTTCAGCATTCAGCAGTTCTTTGCCGAACAACGCTCAGGGCCTGGCTCGGTGGATGGAACAGAGGTGGCCGCATGACGCTGTTGAATGAAACATTGGTAAGTGGAACAACATCCGTGAGTGACAACGTGAACCTCAAGCAGCACCTGAACACGCCGAGCGAAGCGGGGCAGACGCTGCGAGGCAGCGTCGAGAAAGCGCTGCACAACTATTTCGCCCGCCTCGAAGGTGCAGACGTCACGGACGTTTACAACCTCGTACTCTCCGAAGTGGAAGCGCCGTTGCTGGAAACCGTGATGCACTACGTCAAGGGTAACCAGACCAAGGCTTCCGAGCTGCTGGGCCTGAACCGCGGCACCCTGCGCAAGAAACTCAAACAGTACGACCTGCTCTGACGCGGCAGCTGGCAGGCGCGGCTGTCCGCACCTGCCGCCTTCGCGGACTCAAGCCTGTAGCCTCTAGGAAACGTCAATGACCGACCAAACCACCCGCCTTCCCGTGCGCCGCGCGCTGATCAGCGTGTCCGACAAGACCGGCGTCGTCGACTTCGCCCGCGACCTCGAATCCCTCGGTGTCGAGATCCTCTCCACCGGCGGCACCTTCAAGCTGCTGCGTGACAACGGCATCGCTGCCGTCGAAGTGGCCGACTACACCGGCTTCCCGGAGATGATGGACGGACGGGTGAAGACCCTGCATCCGAAGATCCACGGCGGCATCCTTGGCCGCCGCGACCTGGATGGCGCGGTGATGGCCGAGCACGGCATCGCGCCGATCGACCTGGTGGCGGTCAACCTCTATCCGTTCGCCGCCACCGTGGCCAAGCCCGGCTGCACCCTGCCGGACGCCATCGAGAACATCGACATCGGCGGCCCGACCATGGTCCGCAGCGCGGCGAAGAACCACAAGGACGTCGCCATCGTGGTCAATGCCGAGGACTACACGGCAGTGGTCGACAACCTGAAGAACGGCGGGCTGACCTACGCCCAGCGCTTCGACCTGGCGCTCAAGGCGTTCGAACACACCGCCGGCTATGACGGCATGATCGCCAACTACCTGGGCGGCATCGACCAGAGCACCGAGCAGCTCAGCACCGAAAATCGCAGCCTGTTTCCGCGCACCTACAACATGCAGTTCATCAAGGCGCAGGACATGCGCTACGGCGAGAACCCGCATCAGCAAGCCGCCTTCTATGTCGAGAAGCCCGACGAGGCTTGCGTCGCCACCGCCACGCAACTGCAGGGCAAGGAGCTGTCGTTCAACAATGTGGCCGACACCGACGCTGCGCTGGAGTGCGTGAAGAGCTTTACCAAGCCGGCCTGCGTAATCGTCAAGCATGCCAACCCGTGCGGCGTGGCTGTGGTACCGGAAGATGAAGGCGGCATCCGCAAAGCCTATGACCTGGCCTACGCCACCGACAGCGAGTCGGCCTTTGGCGGCATCATCGCCTTCAACCGCGAGCTGGACGGCGAAACCGCCCAGGCCATCGTCGAGCGCCAGTTCGTCGAGGTGATCATCGCACCCAGGGTCTCTCAAGCCGCGCGCGACGTCGTCGCCAGCAAAGCCAACGTGCGTCTGCTCGAGTGCGGCGAATGGCCGGCCGAGCGCAACCCGGGCTGGGACTACAAGCGCGTCAACGGCGGCCTGCTGATCCAGAGCCGCGACATCGGCATGATCACCGAAGCAGACTTGAAGATCGTCACCCAGCGCGCGCCGACCGAGCAGGAAATCCATGACCTGATCTTCGCCTGGAAAGTGGCCAAGTTCGTCAAGTCCAACGCCATCGTCTATGCCAAGAACCGCCAGACAGTCGGCGTTGGTGCCGGCCAGATGAGCCGCGTCAACTCCGCGCGCATCGCCGCGATCAAGGCCGAGCACGCCGGCCTGCCGGTTCCTGGCGCGGTGATGGCCTCGGACGCCTTCTTCCCGTTCCGCGACGGCATCGACAACGCGGCCAAGGCCGGCATCACCGCGGTGATCCAGCCGGGCGGCTCGATGCGCGACGCCGAAGTGATCGCAGCGGCTGACGAAGCCGGCATTGCCATGGTGTTCACCGGCATGCGCCACTTCCGGCACTAAAATCGGCCGCATTCGGACAGGCATCTGCGGCGTTGCCCGACTCTTCCCCCATGCTCATTGCCAGAAGGCAACTCCGCCGGGTGAAGAATCGGGCGCCTTGCATCTACCAGCCCGATCGCGACCTCAGAATTCGTAGGGTGGATAACGCTTCGCTTATCCACCAAGCGGGCGACCGGCCCGCCTCCATTGGGAGAGAGAAATGAATGTACTGATCATCGGCAGCGGCGGCCGCGAGCACGCCCTGGCCTGGAAGGTCGCGCAGGATCCACGCGTTGCCAAGGTCTTCGTCGCCCCGGGCAACGCCGGCACCGCCACTGAAGCCAAGTGCGAGAACGTCGCCATCGACGTACTGGCCATCGAGCAACTGGCGGATTTCGCCGCTGCCAACGTACAACTGACCATCGTCGGTCCGGAAGCACCGCTGGTGAAGGGCGTGGTCGACCTGTTCCGCTCGCGCGGCCTGGACATCTTCGGCCCAACCGCCGCCGCCGCCCAGCTGGAAGGCTCCAAGGCCTTCACCAAGGACTTCCTGGCGCGCCAGAACATCCCCACTGCCGACTACCAGAACTTCACCGAAGTCGAGCCGGCATTGGCCTACCTGCGTGAAAAAGGCGCGCCGATCGTCATCAAGGCCGACGGCCTGGCCGCCGGCAAGGGCGTGATCGTCGCCATGACCTTGGCCGAAGCCGAGGAAGCGGTGCGCGACATGCTCTCCGGCAACGCCTTCGGCGACGCCGGCGCGCGCGTAGTCATTGAAGAATTCCTGGATGGCGAAGAGGCCAGCTTCATCGTCATGGTCGACGGCGAGAACGTGCTGCCGATGGCCACCAGCCAGGACCACAAGCGCGTCGGCGACGGCGACGGCGGCCCCAACACCGGCGGCATGGGCGCCTATTCGCCGGCTCCGGTGGTCACCGCCGATGTGCATAAGCGCGTGATGGACGAGGTGATCCACCCGACCGTGCGCGGCATGGCTGCCGAAGGCAATGTCTACACCGGCTTCCTCTACGCCGGCCTGATGATCGACAAGGCTGGCCAGCCGAAGGTCATCGAGTTCAACTGCCGCTTCGGCGACCCGGAAACCCAGCCGATCATGGTGCGCCTCGAATCCTCGCTGGTGCTGCTGGTCGAAGCCGCGCTGGCCAAGGCGCTGGACAAGGTCGAGGCGACCTGGGATCCGCGCCCGACCGTCGGCGTGGTGCTGGCCGCTGGCGGCTACCCGGGCGATTACGCCAAGGGCGATGTGATCGAAGGGCTGGACGATGCCGCTGCGCTGGATGGCAAGGTGTTTCATGCCGGTACCGCGCTGAACGACCAGGGCCAGGTCGTCACCGCCGGTGGCCGCGTGCTTTGCGCAACGGCCATCGGCCGCACCGTCTCCGAGGCGCAGCAGCAGGCATACCGTCTGGCGGAAAAAATCCACTGGAATGGCTGTTTCTATCGCAAAGATATCGGCTATCGCGCCATCTCCCGGGAGCTGGGCGACAGCTGAGCGTAGCCAGGCGCCAGGAATGCGTGCGGCGCCAAGTTTTATAGCTGCCGCACGCATTACAGGCCGACAAAGGCATGGCTATAATCGGCCGTCACACACATGAACGGACTTCTCAAGTGGGTCGGCTCCGGATTGCCATCGCTGTTTTCTTCGGCCTGCTGCTGATCAACCTGATCCCGCTTCCGGCCCTGGCGTCCATTACCCAGTCGACGCCCTCCCCAGCACTATCTGCTCCACCCAATTCCGTGCCACAGAACTGGCGCATGCTGATCGACCAGTCGGGAGGGCTTACGCTCGACGAGGTAGTTTCCCAGCGCGCACTGTTCCAGCGTCTCGAAAAACTCTCCTACAGCGCTCCGGCCAGCGACCGAGCCGTCTGGCTGCAGGTCAGCCTGCCGTCACTGACACGACCGAAGTGGCTGTGGCTGTTTGCACCGCGAGTGCAGTATCTGGACTTCTACCTGCTGCGTGACGGCAAGCTTGAGCAGCATACGGCGACCGGGGAACTGCGTCCCTTCAGCGCCCGGCCATTGCCCAACCGGGCGTACCTGTTCAGCCTTCCCAATGACGGGCAGCCACGCGAGGCCTATATCCGCCTGCAGTCCAGCCATCCGGTGATGACCTGGTTCAAGACCATCGATGAAGCCGGCCTGGTCAGCCTGAGCAAGCCTGCCTACCTGTTTGGCGCGCTCTTCGGCGCACTAGCCCTGTTGATGATCTACAACCTGCTGCGCTTTGCCTACACGCTCAGCTACACGCATATCTGGCTGAGCCTCCTACACGGCGCCCTGCTGGCCTGCGCCATGGCCAATCTCGGGGTCATGGCGGCGTGGCTGCCCTGGCTGACCTACAGTCAGCCGCTGATCGCCGATCTGTCGGCGATGGCCGCCAGTGCAGCGCTGCTCGGCTACACGCTGGGCTTCTTCCATCATCGCGGGCGAATCTGGATCACCTGGCTGCTGGGTATCGAACTCAATCTGGTAATGGCGCTGGCAGCCAGCATCCTGCTGGGTCAGTGGCCGTGGTACAGCTGGCTGATCTATTCGCTGGTGCTGGCCGCATCGTGCAGCACTCTGTTCGTCGCGATCTATCACTGGCGCCAAGGCTATCAGCCGGCGCGCCTGGTGGTGGCCGGAACGACCCTGTTCAACGTAGGCATGATCTTCTTCATGCCCATGTTGCTGGGCTTCGACCAGCTCGACCCGGGCTGGCTGACTGGCGGCCTGTTCAGCCTCGCGACCCTCGCAGGGCTACTACTCAGCTTTGCCCTGCTCGAACGTCAACGGCAGCGCCAGACCGACAGCCGCACCCAATTCACCGCAGCGGCCGTCAGCAGCGCGGAACTCAAGACCAAGGCCGATTTCCTGTCCAAGATCAGCCATGAACTGAGAACGCCAATGAACGGCGTGCTGGGCATGAGCGAGTTGCTGCTGGGCACATCGCTGTCGGCCAAGCAACGCGACTACGTCCAGACGATTCATAGCTCCGGCAACGAACTGCTCAATCTGATCAACGAGATTCTCGACATTTCCAAGCTGGAATCTGGCCAGATCGAGCTGGATGACGTGCAGTTCGATTTCAACGCGCTGATCGAAGACTGTCTGAGCATCTTCCGCGCCAAGGCCGAACAGCAGAAGGTCGAGCTGATCAGCTTTATCCAGCCGCAGCTGCCGCAGGTCGTGACCGGCGATCCGACCCGTCTGCGCCAGACCCTTCTCAACCTGCTGGAGAATGCCTTCAAGCAGACCGACGAGGGCGAGGTGCTGCTGATCGCCGCGGTCGACGGACCGCCCGAGAGCCCGCGCCTGCGCATCACCGTGCAGGATAGTGGGCGTCCGCTTGAGGCGTACGAGCGCGACGCACTGCTCAATGCCGCAGTCGACAGTCATGACTTTCTTGCGGCGACACGCCACGGCGGGCGCCTGGGGCTGATCATCGCGCGCCAGCTGGTGCAACTGATGGATGGTGATTTCGGTATCCAGACTGGCACCAGCCAGGGCAACACCTTGTGGATCAGCCTGCCGCTGGCCAGTGAAGGGCTGGCGCAGAGCAATGCCGACCTGGACGGGCCACTGCAAGGCACTCGCCTGCTGATCGTCGATGACAACGACACCTGCCGCAAGGTACTGGTCCAGCAATGCAGCGGCTGGGGCCTGGAGGTTAGCGCCGTTGCGTCGGGCAAGGAGGCGTTGGCCCTGCTGCGGACCAAGGCGCACCTCAAGGAATACTTCGATGTGGTCCTGCTCGATCAGGACATGCCCGGCATGACCGGTATGCAGCTGGCGAGCAAGATCAAGGAAGATTACAGCCTCAACCATGACGTCCTGCTGATCATGCTCACCGGCATGAGCAGCGCACCGAGCAAGATCATTGCGCGCAATGCGGGTATCAAGCGCATCCTCGCCAAACCGGTCGCCGGTTACACGCTGAAGACCACCTTGGCTGACGAACTCGCGCAGCGCCAGCCGGGCACCCAGCAGCGCCAGGCAACGGTGCCGCAGAACCTGCCCGCGCTCGAAGTCCCTAGTGACTTCCGCATCCTGGTCGCCGAGGACAACAGTATTTCCACCAAGGTCATCCGCGGCATGTTGAACAAACTCAACCTGCAACCGGACACCGCCTGCAACGGCGAAGAGGCGCTGGAGGCGATCAAGGCGCAGCCGTATGACCTGGTCCTGATGGATTGCGAGATGCCCGTGCTCGACGGCTTTCAGGCCACCCACCAGCTGCGTGAATGGGAAGCCAGGAATGCGCGCCGGCGTACTCCCGTCGTTGCCCTGACTGCGCATATCCTCAGCGAGCACCGCGACCGCGCGCGAGAAGCAGGCATGGACGGTCATATGGCCAAGCCGGTGGAACTCTCGAACCTGCGCGAACTTGTCGACCACTGGGTTCGCGTCAAGCAGGCAGAGAGCGTCGGCTGACCGCGCCCTACCGTCCCCGCAGGTTTCCAATCCCTGACAATAGTCGACCACCGCGCTGGCACCGCTTCTACTTCCCGTGCACCACATGCACAGCATCGCCTCAGACTACCGATGCCCAGACCACCGCCCAGGCATCGGCGCGCTCCTGCGGGATACCAATCCAAGCGGAACCTCCTCCTGCCGGTCCGAGCGAGAAGACCACTCGGGTGAAAAACTGAACAAAACCGGTCGCCAGCTGCCGATTGTTTGACGATTCGAGAACAGGTGGAGGTTTGGCATGGCGGTCGATCAGGGATGAGTGTGCTTCAGCGCAAGACGTGGCCAATCCTCTTCCCTCAAGGAGCCACGTGATTATGAAGCGGAGCGATGTCGCCTGGACCCTCATCGGAGTCCTGGCCGTGCTGCTGTCCGGCTACCTGCTGTACCACGAAGTGCGCAACATCTCGCTCAGCGAGCTTACCGACAGCCTGCAGGCGATCGGCGCGCGGCGTTGGCTGCTGGCCGCGCTATCGACCCTGGGCGCCTATGTCGCGCTGGCCTGGTACGACCGCATCGCGATGGCTCATCTGGGCAAGAAGATGTCCTGGTGGTTCATCGCACTCTGTTCCTTCACCACCTACGCGCTGGCGCACAACATCGGCGCATCGGTGTTTTCCGGCGCCCTGGTGCGCTATCGCGCCTACCGCAGCCGGGGCCTGACGCCCCAGGAAATCGGCATCCTGATCGTCTTCTGCTCGCTGACCTTCGCGCTGGGCACCCTGCTTGCCGGGGGTGCCGTGCTGATTCTGAAACCGCAGCTCCTTCATCGGGCTGTCGATAGCGACAGCTGGGTATCCATCGCCGTCGGTTCGACCCTGCTCATACTGGTCGCGCTCTACGCGTTCGGCGCATGGCGTCAGTTGCCACCCTGGCGGCTGGGCAAATGGCACATCGAGTACCCGCGACTGCCGATCGTCGGCCGTCAGCTGCTGGCGGGCCCGCTTGAGCTGCTCTGCGCCGCGGCGATCATCTACTTCGCGCTGCCGCCGGAACACAGCCCGGGCTATCTGACCGTCCTTGGCGTATTCCTCGCCTCCTTCACCCTGGCATTGCTGTCCCACGCACCCGGCGGGCTCGGTGTGCTGGAGCTGACCTTCGTAGCCGCCCTTCCGGAAATTCCCACGGTGGACGTGCTGGCAGCACTCATCGTGTTCCGCGGTTTCTATCTGCTACTGCCCTTCGCTCTGGCCATAATCGTCGTACTGATATTCGAGTACGGCCAATGGTGCGCGAAACGCAGCACGGCGTCCGAACATTGATGCTAGGGAAACGATACCAATCGCCATCCCGACGAAGATGGTATGGCGAATGACCGCAACACAGGCGATCATGCAGCCCTCTCCAGACCAACCCGATGTCATGACCGATACCGACCAGACCCACGCCGAACACAAACCGCGCCCGCTAATCGACCTGGCCGTCAGCATCCTGATTCCTTCGCTGATCCTGATGAAGCTCAGTGGTGAAGACCGCCTCGGCGCCGATGGTGCACTGCTGCTTGCCCTGGCCTTTCCGCTAGGCTGGGGGCTGTGGGAGCTGGCCAAATACCGCAAGTTCAACTGGATAGCCCTGCTCGGCCTGATCAGTGTGCTGCTGACTGGCGGCATCGGGCTGCTTCAGCTCGATACCCAGTGGCTCGCCATCAAGGAAGCAGCGGTTCCCGGCATCATCGGCATCGCCGTGCTGGCCTCGACGCGCACCCGCTACCCGCTGATTCGCACCCTGCTGTACAACCCCAAAGTGCTCAACGTGGACAAGATCCACGAACAGCTCGAGCAAAACGGCCAGGTCGAACACTTCGAAACGCGGCTGCTGCGGGCGACCTACCTGCTCAGCGGCACCTTCTTCTTCTCGTCGTTCATGAATTACGTGCTGGCCAAATGGATCGTCAACAGCCCCGCCGGCAGCGAAGCCTTCAACGCCGAACTGGGCCGCATGACCCTGCTCAGCTACCCGATGATCGCCATTCCCAGCATGTTGATGATGATGGCGATTTTCTTCTACCTCTGGCGCACCATCCACGGGCTGACCGGCCTGCGACTCGAGGACATCATGGCAACCTCGGCGCAGGAACCGCGCAGCTAACAAATAGTCGCGCATGAAAAAGGCCGGCGGGCTTGCGCCGGCCGGCCTGTCGCCCCCGCTCGTCAGAACAGCAGCTTGAATATCCCGATCACCACGATCAGGCCGATGATGAAGATGATGCCTGCGGTCCCGCCGATGAATTTCAACATGCCGTGCTCTCCGGTTTTTTTCAGGTCTGTGATTTTTGTGACAGTCCTGTCCCGGAGCCGTTCGTCAAAACAGCAGCGGAGCCCTAATCGCTGACTAGCCAGCAGCAAGCAGCATCCATAGCGGCAGGCTGATGACTGCAGTCACGGTCGAGAGAAACACGGTCGAGCTTACCGCTCGCGTGTCCTCGGAATGCTTGACGAACGCCAGCACGTTAACGCCACTCGGGCAGGCTGCAAGCAGCACCAGCACGTTGCGTGCATCCTGATTCAGCCCTGGCAGCAACCCGCTCAGCCACCAGACCAGTGCCGGAAACGCCGCCAGTTTGACCAGCGTCAGCAGCAGCGCCGTCCCGTTTGGCCGCAGGCGATAGCGCGACAGGCTGATGCCCAGCACCATCAGCGCACAGGGCAATGCCGCCTGCGCCAGCCATACAGCGACGCGCCAGAGCGGCTCGGGCAGCTCGAGCCCGGATAGATTCAACAGGGCACCGAGCACCAGACCGATGATCAGCGGATTCGCCAGATTCCTCAGCAGCGCCGGAGCGCTGACCTTGTCGCCGTCACCCAGTGCCGCGTAGAAGCTCTGCAGCGAGAACAGGACGAGACTGTGAAACACCAGGATGGCGAACACATAAACCAGGCTTTCAGCGCCAAGCAGCGTGGTCACCAGCGGGATGCCGACCAATACGTTGTTCGAGTAGGCGGCCGTAAGACCAAGCGGAGTGGCGCGCCCGGCGCGGCGGTGAGCGACCAGATTGACCAGCAGGAACACCAGCAGCACCGGTACGAAATAGGCCAGCAGCAGCATTGGCGACATGCCGTCACTCAGCTCGGCGCGGGCGATCCCGGTAAACAGCACTGCCGGCATGAACAGCTTGAAGGTGACACTGGCCAGCCCGGCCGCTCCTTCGTTGTTGAGCCATTGCCGCCAGCCGAACAGATAGCCGAGCGTGATCAGACCGAAGATCGGCAGTATTGCCAACACCACTACCATGCTGCGCCCCTTCTAGAGCCGAACGTCAGGCCACGCCTTGGCGCGGGGGCGCAAGAATACACCGGAGGTCAGGGAAATCGCACGGCGCCGGGTAACTGCCGTGCACTTTCTGTCAGGCGCGGGAGGACCGCTCACGGCTGATCGCCGGGTGCTCCTGCTGACGCAGGATCGCCAGCACATCGGCCAGGTCGTCCTGCCAGTGACGGGGCGCGAGGCCAAAGGTCGACTCGAAGCGGCTGCAGTCAAGCACCGACCAGGCCGGCCGCCGGGCGGGAGTCGGGTACTGCGCCGTGGCAATCGGCGACACCGTCGGCTGCCGCGAGATCAGCCCGGCGCCTTCGCCCTGACGGAAGATTTCCACGGCGAAGTCATACCACGAACAAGCCGGTACGCCGCTGTAGTGGTACACCCCCCAGGCGAGATCCGCGCCGGCTGCGTAGCGGCGTGCCAGTTCGAGCAACACCGAAGCGATGCTGCCAGCCTGGGTCGGGCAGCCTATCTGGTCGCTCACCACACCAAGCGCATCGCGCTGCCGGGCGAGCCGCAGCATGGTCTTGACGAAGTTGTGCCCGTGCACGCCGTAAACCCAGCTGGTGCGAAGGATCAGATGCGATTGCAGACGCCCTCGGATCGCTTCCTCGCCCGCCAGCTTGCTCGCTCCGTAGACGCCGGTCGGACCGGTTTCGTCGCTCTCGGTATAGGGGCGATCGGCTTCACCGGAGAACACATAGTCGGTGGAAATATGGAACAACGGAACGCCAGCGTGCTCGGCCGCCTCGGCGAGGTGGCGTGCGCCGTCGCGGTTTACCGCATAGGCCTGCTCACGATGAGATTCGGCATTGTCCACATGGGTATAGGCGGCCGCATTGATGATCAGCCCAGGACGTTGACGCATCACTGCCGCAACCTGCTCGGGTTGCGCGATATCCAGCTGGGCCCGTGCAGGCGCCAGCACCTCCAGCCCGAAACTTGCTGCCCGTTCCACCAGTTCTCGACCCACTTGGCCGCCGGCACCGCAAACGAGGATTCGCATTCTTTGTAGCCTCATCGACGACGCCCGCGCCAGGCGCGAGCGTCCGAAATTAGTTTCATCCACGGCGCTACACGCGCATCAGAGATGTCGCGCTGACGCCGCAGGAGCCATCGAAAACGGGCTGGAACGCGTCGTAACGCCGCGTCGAACAGCGGAGCAGAGCCTTCCCGTGAGTGATGGATGTGGTTTCCAGCCTCGTTGAGGCCAGACGAAAGGCGCTTTGTTCCCGAGCCGGGCAGAAAAATTTTCCAACCGTCACGACCGTCCACCCATCAGAGCAATACCGGCAATCGGCCAGTAATACGCAACTCCTCGACGGAAATATCGACGCCGTAAGCCAGTACTTCCACGCCTGCCGCCTGCGCTTCCCGCAGCGCAGCGGCATAGGCCGGATCGATCTCCTCGGCCGGCCGCACTGCTTCGATGCCGCTCAAATTGACGCAGTACAGCTGCACCGCACGCACACCGGCACGGGCCAGCGTCGCCAGCTCACGCAGGTGCCTGGCGCCGCGTGTCGTTACGGCGTCGGGAAAGGCCGCCACTGGCGTTTGGGCAAAGCCGAGGGTGACACTCTTCACCTCGACGAAGGCGGCAGTTCCGGCGTAGTCGAGACGAAAATCCACCCGGCTGTTCTCCACGCCATAAGCCACCTCGCGCTTGAGCGTCGTGAAACCGGCCAGCTCGGCAATCTGCCCGTTCAGCAGCGCCTCCTCGACCAGCGGATTGGCCCGCGCCGTGTTCACGCACGCCAACCGCCCCTGCGGGGTTTCGACCAGCTCCCAAGTCCCCGGCAATTTGCGCCGTGGATCGCTGCTGCGCTGGAACCACACTCGCGCACCCTCGCCCATGCAATTGAGCATCGAGCCGGTGTTGGGGCAGTGGATGCACAGCGCTTCGCCCTCGTCGGTGATGATATCGGCAAGAAAACGCTTGTAGCGCCTGACCAGTCGCCCCTGCTCCAGCGGTTGCGCAAAACGCATCACGATTGCCAGCTGCGCAAGCCGCGGGCAATGCGCTCGACAGCCTGTTCCAGGCGCGGCAGGTCCTGGGTGTAGGCGAAACGCACATGATGTCCGGCCTGGAAACGACCGAAATCCAGGCCTGGGGTGATCGCGACGAACTCCGTTTCCAGCATGTGCTGGCAGAACGCATAGGCATCGCCGCCAAAGGCGCTGATGTCGGCGTACAGATAGAACGCGCCCTGCGGCTCGACCGCGATACCGAAGCCGAGCTCCCGCAAGGCAGGCAAGAGGAAATCACGGCGGCGGGCGAACTCGCCGCGGCGCGCTTCGAGAATCTCCAGCGTCGCCGGCTGGAAACACGCCAGGGCCGCGTGCTGAGCCATGCTCGGCGCGCTGATGTAGAGATTCTGCGCGAGCTTTTCCAGCTCCGGAACCGCAGCCGGCGGCGCCACCAGCCAGCCCAGGCGCCAGCCGGTCATGCCGAAATATTTGGAGAAGCTGTTGAGCACGAAGGCGTCGTCGTCGACTTCCAGCACGCTTGCCGCGTCCACGCCATAGGTCAGCCCGTGGTAGATCTCATCGACCACCAAATGGCCACCACGCGCTTTCAGCGCTGCCGAAAGCCCAGCCAGCTCCTCGCGATCCAGCAGCGTCCCGGTGGGATTGGCCGGCGACGCGACCAGCGCACCGACGCTGTCGCGATCCCAGTAGCGCTCGACCAGCTCCGGAGTCAGCTGATAACGAACCTCCGGGCCGACCGGCACCAGTTGCGCAGAGCCTTCGACCAGGCGCAGAAAATGCCGGTTGCAGGGGTAACCCGGATCGGCGAGCAGCCAATGCTTGCCGGGGTCCACCAGCAGACTGGCAGCCAGCAGCAACGCGCCGGAGCCGCCGGGTGTAATCAGGATGCGTTCGGGGTCAATGGATAATCCGTAGCGCTGCGCATAGAAACCGGCAATGGCTTGACGCAGCTGCGGCAGGCCGCGCGCCGGGGTATAGCGCGTGTGCCCGGCGGCCAGCGCGGCCTGCCCTGCCGCCACGATGGGCGCCGCGGTGGTGAAGTCCGGCTCGCCGATTTCCAAATGAATGACGTCGTGGCCTTGAACTTGCAACTGGTTGGCCCGCTCCAAAAGCGCCATGACGTGGAAAGGTTCGATTGCGCGGCTGCGCGCACTGTATGACGAGGTCATCTGACCTTCCTGTTGAGAACGAAACGTGAATTCTACCCAAGGTCCCGATACCGCTGCAGTTACTGTTGGATTCGGGAGTAGCGCGCCCCGATCCGATCTGGTAAGTTCGCCCGCTTGCAGCCGCAGGGCCGGCACGGGCCGGCAAGGGACAAATCATCCTGCGCAATGGACATAGCGAGAGGCGTTCATCCATGCCCATTACCAAAGAAACACCGTCGAGCAAGCAACTGATTCGCGCCTTCGAGCCCTATAAGGAAAGCAAGGGCGAGGAATACATGAGCGACAAGATGCGCGCCCATTTCACCGGCATCCTGAACAAGTGGAAACAGGAGCTGATGGAAGAGGTCGATCGCACCGTGCACCACATGCAGGACGAGGCTGCCAACTTCCCTGACCCGGCCGACCGTGCCAGCCAGGAAGAAGAGTTCAGCCTGGAACTGCGCGCCCGCGACCGCGAGCGCAAGCTGATCAAGAAGATCGACGAGACGCTGCAGCTGATCGAAGACAACGAGTACGGCTGGTGCGATTCCTGCGGCGTCGAGATCGGCATCCGCCGACTGGAAGCCCGCCCTACCGCTACGCTCTGCATCGACTGCAAGACGCTGGCGGAGATCAAGGAAAAGCAGATCGGTTCCTGATCCCGAACGGGGCGCTTCGGCGCCCCGCTTCATTTCCAGCCCCTGTAGCGTTTCATCCGCCCCGCCATCCCAGATAGCGCCGGCCCCAACATGCCCTTTCCTGCCCCGTCCCAAACCCATCACTACGTCGGCCGTTTTGCCCCGACACCCAGCGGCTATCTGCATTTCGGCTCACTGGTGGCCGCCCTCGCTTCCTATCTTGACGCCCGCGCGGTCGGCGGCCGCTGGCTGCTGCGCATGGAAGACATCGACCCGCCACGGGAGATGCCCGGCGCCCAGCGAGCCATCGTCGAGACACTGTCGAGCTACGGATTCGAATGGAACGGCGAAATGTTGCGCCAGAGCGAGCGTCAGGTCGCCTACGGCGCAGCCATCGAGCGCCTGCTGGATGAAGGCTTGGCGTATGCCTGCACCTGCTCGCGCAAGCAGCTCGAAGGCTATCCGGGCCCATACCCGGGTTTCTGCCGCAACGCCGGCCACGGCCTCGACGACGCAGCCATTCGCTTGCAGGTGCCTGATCGCGAATACGGTTTCATAGACCGCGTGCAGGGCGAATTCCGCCAGCGCCTGGGTCGCGAGGTCGGCGACTTCGTGATCCGCCGTCGCGACGGCTTGATCGCCTATCAGCTGGCGGTGGTGCTGGATGACGCGTGGCAGGGAGTAACCGACGTCGTACGCGGTGCCGATCTGCTCGACTCCACGCCGCGTCAGCTGTACCTGCAGGAAGTGCTCGGTCTACCCCAGCCGCGCTATCTGCACCTGCCGCTGATTATCCAGCCGGATGGACACAAGTTGGGCAAGAGTTACCGCTCGCCACCCTTGCAGCCTCACGAGGCCAGTCCGCTGCTGCTGCGTGCTTTGCGCGCGCTGGGCCAGCAACCGCCCACAGAGCTGAACGATGCACTGCCAGCCGACATCCTCGCCTGGGCGGTGCTGCACTGGGACGCTCAGCGCATCCCTCGCACACGGACACTGGCCGAATCGCAGCTGCGCTAGGCGGATTGCAACGCTGCGCCAGCTTTTGCCTGCCGCAGGTGGCTTGCCGCCCGCCGCTGCTCTACCATCGCCCCACTTCCGACACGAGACCCGGCATGTATATCTACCGACTGGTGCTGCTCCTGGTGGTGGGGATCTATCTGTTCTCCCCCGCCATCATGGACTGGTGGATCGACCCCAACGGGGCCTGGTATCGGCCCTACGTGCTGTGGCTGATCCTCATCGTGGTGACCTTCATCCTCCAGAGCCAGCGTGATGCAGACGAGCTTTAGCCTGAGCCACCTGATCCTGATCAGCGTTGCCTACCTGATCATGCTGTTCGGCGTCGCCTGGGTCAGCGAGCGCGGATTGATTCCACGTTGGGTGATCCGCCACCCGCTGACCTACACATTGTCGCTGGGCGTCTACGCCAGCGCCTGGGCCTTCTACGGCACGGTTGGCCTGGCCTACCAGTACGGTTACGGCTTTCTCGCCACCTATCTGGGGGTCTGCGGCGCGTTCCTGCTGGCGCCAGTGCTGCTCTATCCGATCCTGCGGATCACCCGCACCTACCAGCTCTCGTCACTGGCCGATCTGGTCGCCTTCCGCTTTCGCAGCACCTGGAGCGGGGCGCTGACCACGCTGGTCATGCTGATCGGCATGCTGCCGTTGCTCGCCCTGCAGATCCAGGCGGTGGCCGATGCCATCGGCATTCTCACTCTGGAGCCGCTGCAGGAGCGCGTGGCGCTGGGCTATTGCCTGATGATCATGCTGTTCACCATCCTCTTCGGCGCCCGCCACATCGCCACGCGGGAGAAGCACGAAGGCCTGGTGTTTGCCATCGCCTTCGAATCCATCGTCAAGCTGGTGACCTTCGGTGCCATCGGCCTCTACGCCCTGTATGTGGTATTCGGCGGCCCGCATCAGCTGGAAATCTGGCTGCTACAGAACCAGTCGGCGCTGCAGGCATTGCACACGCCCTTGCAGGAAGGGCCCTGGCGCACACTGCTGCTGGTGTTCTTTGCCTCGGCCATCGTGATGCCGCACATGTATCACATGACCTTCACCGAGAACCTTGATCCTCGCGGCCTGGTGAGCGCCAGCTGGGGCCTGCCGCTCTATCTGCTGCTGATGAGCCTGGCCGTGCCGCTGATCCTCTGGGCCGGACTCAAGCTGGGGGTCAGCACCAACCCCGAGTACTTCACCTTGGGTCTGGGCATCGCCGCACAGAGCGAAACCCTGGCGCTGCTGGCCTTCGTCGGCGGTCTCTCGGCATCCAGCGGGCTGATCATCGTCAGCACCCTGGCACTGTCGGGCATGGCGCTCAACCACTTGGTGCTGCCGCTGTATCAGCCATCCAGCGAAGGCAACATCTACCGCTGGCTGAAGTGGACGCGCCGCAGCCTGATCTTCGCCATCATCATGGCCGGCTACGGCTTTTACCTGTTGCTCGGTGCCGAGCAGGACCTGTCCAACCTCGGCATCGTTGCCTTCGTCGCCACCCTGCAGTTCCTGCCCGGTGTGCTGTCCGTACTCTACTGGCCGACCGCCAATCGCCGCGGCTACATCGCCGGCCTGCTGGCCGGCATCGGCGTCTGGATAGTGACCATGCTGCTGCCGCTGGTGGGCAACCTGGACGGCTTCTACATTCCGCTGTTCAACGTCGTCTATGTGCTGGACGACACCAGCTGGCACCTGGCTGCAATCGCCTCACTGGCGGTCAATGTGCTGGCGTTCTCGCTGTTCTCGATCTTCAGTGAAACCAGCCCCGAGGAGCAGAGCGCTGCCGAGGCCTGCGCGGTGGAGAACGTCCGTCGCCCGCAACGGCGCGAACTGATTGCCGCCTCGCCACAGGAGTTCGCCACTCAGCTGGCCAAGCCACTGGGCGCCAAGACCGCGCAGCGGGAAGTGGAACAGGCCCTGCGCGATCTGCAGCTGCCGTTCGACGAGCATCGCCCCTATGCGTTGCGCCGTCTGCGCGACCGGATCGAAGCCAACCTGTCCGGCCTGATGGGCCCCAGCGTGGCTCAGGACATTGTCGAGAATTTCCTGGCCTACAAAAATGGTGCCGATGGCTACATCACCGAAGACATCCACTTCATCGAAAGCCGGCTGGAGGAGTACCACTCGCGCCTGACCGGCCTGGCCGCAGAATTGGACGCCCTGCGCCGCTATCACCGACAAACACTGCAGGAGCTGCCCATGGGCGTGTGCTCGCTGGCCAAGGATCAGGAAATCCTCATGTGGAACCGTGCGCTCGAGGAGCTTACCGAGATCCCCGCGCTGCAAGTCGTCGGCTCGCGCCTGACGACCATCGCCGAACCCTGGCGCAGCCTGCTGAGCGACTTCATCGAGCAGGCCGACGAGCACCTGCACAAGCAGCGTCTGGCACACAATGGGCATCGCCGCTGCCTCAACCTGCACAAGGCGGCGATCGCCGAGCCGCTGGCACCAGGCAACAGTGGCCTCGTGCTGCTGGTCGAGGACCTGACCGAAACACAGCAGCTCGAAGACCGCCTGGTTCACTCCGAACGCCTGGCGAGCATTGGCCGCCTGGCCGCCGGCGTGGCGCACGAGATCGGCAACCCGATCACCGGCATTGCCTGCCTGGCGCAGAACCTGCGGGACGAGCGCGAAGGCGATGGAGAGATCGTCGAGATCAGCGGCCAGATCATCGAGCAGACCAAACGCGTATCGCGCATCGTGCAATCGCTGATGAGCTTCGCCCACGCCGGCGAGCGCCAGCAGCAGCTGTATCCGGTGAGCCTGGCGCAGGTGACGCAGGACGCCATCGGCCTGCTCTCACTCAACCGCAACCGCACCGAAGTGCAGTTCATCAACATCTGCGATCCGACGCATTTCGCCGAGGGCGATCCGCAGCGCCTCGCCCAGGTGCTGATCAACCTGCTATCCAACGCCCGCGACGCGTCGCCGCAAGGCGGCTTGATCCGCATCAGCAGCGAAGTTGCCGAACAGACGGTGTACCTGACGGTGGAAGACGAAGGCAGCGGCATTCCGAAGGACATCCAGGACCGGCTGTTCGAGCCATTCTTCACCACCAAGGACCCTGGCGAAGGCACCGGCCTGGGCCTCGCGCTGGTCTATTCGATCATTGAAGAGCATTATGGCCAGATCGATATCGACAGCCCGGCCGACCCGGAAACACAGCGCGGCACCCGTTTTCGCATCACCCTGCCGCGGCATGTCGAAGCGTCCCATGCCGTAAGTTGAAGAGGCGACTGCCGTACCGGCCCTTTGCCGGTTCTGCCTCCAGACCGTCGAGAGAGTACTGATGTCACACATTCTGATCGTCGAAGACGAAACCATCATCCGCTCTGCCCTGCGACGCCTCCTCGAGCGTAACCAGTACGAGGTCAGCGAAGCCGGCTCGGTGCAGGAAGCACAGGAGCGCTACAGCATCCCGGGTTTCGACCTCATCGTCAGCGACCTGAGACTTCCCGGCGCCCCCGGCACCGAGCTGATCAAGCTCGCCGAAGGTACGCCGGTGCTGATCATGACCAGCTACGCCAGCCTGCGCTCGGCCGTGGACTCGATGAAGATGGGCGCAGTCGACTACATCGCCAAACCGTTCGACCATGACGAGATGCTGCAGACCGTGGCACGCATCCTCACCGACCATCAGCACAACGCAGCGACACAAGCGCAGCCCTCCCGTGGCGCAAGCGCCGCCTCAGCGACAACCGACCGAGAAGACATCGGCATCATCGGCCACTGCGCGCCCATGCAGGACCTGTTCGGCAAGATCCGCAAGGTCGCACCGACCGATTCCAACGTGCTGATCCAGGGCGAATCGGGCACCGGCAAGGAACTGGTCGCCCGCGCGCTGCATAACCTCTCGCGCCGCGCCAAGGCCCCGATGATTTCCGTCAACTGCGCAGCCATCCCGGAAACGCTGATCGAATCCGAACTGTTCGGGCACGAGAAAGGCGCCTTCACCGGCGCCAGCGCTGGACGTGCAGGCCTGGTCGAAGCCGCCGACGGCGGAACGCTGTTTCTCGACGAGATCGGCGAACTGCCGCTCGAGGCACAGGCACGTCTGCTCCGGGTCCTGCAGGAAGGCGAGATCCGCCGGGTTGGTTCGGTGCAGTCACAGAAGGTCGACGTACGCCTGATCGCCGCCACCCACCGCGACCTGAAAACCCTGGCCAAGACCGGCCAATTCCGTGAAGACCTTTATTACCGACTGCACGTCATCGCGCTCAAGCTGCCGCCGCTGCGCGAGCGGGGTGGTGACGTGCTGGAGATCGCCAAAGCGTTCCTGGCACGCCAGGGCGAGCGCATGAGCAGCGACGACCTGCATTTTTCCCGCGATGCCGAGCAGGCGATCCGTCACTACTCGTGGCCGGGCAATGTTCGCGAGCTGGAAAACGCGATCGAGCGCGCAGCCATTCTCAGCGAAAGCCCGGAGATCGATGCCGAGCTGCTGGGCATTGATATCGAGCTGGACGAACTGGACGACGATTTCGACGAGCCCCTTGGCACCATTCGCGGCATTGCCACGGGCAACGAGCCGACCGAGGATCTGTCGCTGGAGGACTACTTCCAGCACTTCGTACTCGAGCATCAGGATCACATGACCGAGACCGAGCTGGCTCGCAAGCTGGGCATCAGCCGCAAATGTCTGTGGGAACGCCGCCAGCGCCTGGGCATTCCGCGGCGCAAGTCGAGTAGCGCGGCCGGGTAATCTGTTACCGCCCGCCATGACTCGTAACAAAAACCGGGAGCAACGGTAACGCTGCCCCGGTTTTTTATTGCCCGCCTCAGTCTAGATAATTACCAAGCCCTTGATAAATAAGGACTTTCAAAATCTGGCACGGCGACTGCTTACTTATAGGCACAACAACAATAACAAGCAGATCCCACAATAAGAACAAGACGTAACGGCTCCAGCAAAATAACGACAAGAAGGCGGAGGCGCAGCTAACTGATTCTTTTGGAGAGGACTTGCCACGGGGTTCGCCCCACGACCAGGCCGAGAACAACAAAAAACTGCATCAGCAGGGCCCGCACTGGTTGGATCGAAGATCAAGGCAAAGTCAGCGACCAAAGAAATCCGTTTGCTATTAGCTCCCAGTGTGGAGTGCTCCTGACGGCTACGGCCCGATGGAACAGGCGAACAACAAAAACAGCAACGCCTGAGCGACTAATAACAATAAAGCACGCAACAGTATTCAAAGGGGAGCTTCGGCTCCCCTTTGTGCTATCCGGGGCTTACCCATTTTCCTTCACAGCAGTCTTACTGCTCGACAATTGCGTGGCCTCCGCCCTGCGCCAAGCACTGCCTGCGTGACGCGGCGCACGATGCTTTTTGACACCTCCCTGCGCATCGTTCAACATCCAGCACTCTCGGTGCTAGAATCCGCGCAGGTTTCGCGGCCATTCGCGACACCGGCCCGTCTTCCGCCACACAGTTGCCCCCCATGCTGAAAAAGCTGTTCCAGTCTTTTCGTCTTCCTCTGCGCCGCATCCCGCATCCCCGCCGCACACCTGAAATTCTGTCCAGCCGGCAGCATTCCCTGCATCGCAACGAGATCAGTCGTTACGCGGTGAGCGTGGTCGAACGACTGCAGCAGGCGGGTTACGAGGCATATGTGGTCGGCGGCTGCGTGCGCGACCTGCTGCTGCAGCTGAATCCCAAGGATTACGACGTCGCGACCAGCGCGACGCCCGAACAGGTCCGCGCCGAATTCCGCAACGCCCGCGTGATCGGACGCCGTTTCAAGCTGGTGCATGTTCATTTCGGTCGCGAGATCATCGAGGTCGCCACCTTCCGCGCCAACCATCCGGAAGAGGATGACGACGATGCCAGCCATCTCGCTTCGCGCAACGAGAGCGGCCGCATCCTGCGTGACAACATCTATGGCACCCTCGAAGACGACGCCCAGCGCCGCGACTTCACCATCAATGCGCTGTATTACGATCCGACTACCGAGCGCATCCTCGACCACACCCGTGGCGTACACGACATCCGCAATCGCCTGATCCGTCTGATCGGCGACCCCGAGCAGCGCTACCAGGAAGACCCGGTGCGCATGCTGCGTGCCGTGCGTTTCGCCGCCAAGCTCGACTTCGAGATCGAACGGCACAGCGCCGAACCCATCGTCGACCTCGCCGACCTGCTCGACGGCATTCCCTCGGCACGCCTGTTCGACGAAGTGCTCAAACTATTCCTCGGCGGCAAGGCCGAGCGCACCTTCGAGCTGCTGCTCGAATACGATCTCTTCGCCCCGCTGTTCCCGGCGAGCGCCGCAGCACTCGAGCGCAACCCGGAATACGCCGGCACGCTGATCCGCAACGCCCTGGCCAACACCGACCTGCGCATTCAGCAGGGAAAACCGGTGACGCCGGCATTCCTCTTTGCCGCACTGCTCTGGCCCGCCCTGCCCGCCCGCGTACTGGAACTGCAGGACCGTGGCATGCCGCCGATCCCGGCGATGCAGGAAGCGGCGCACGACATCATCTGGGAGCAGTGCCAGCGCACCGCGATTCCCAAGCGCTTCACCATCCCCATGCGCGAGATCTGGGACATGCAGGAGCGCCTGCCGCGCCGCCAGGGGCGCCGCGCCGATCAGTTGCTGGAAAATCCGCGCTTCCGCGCTGGCTACGATTTCCTTCTGCTACGCGAAAGCGCCGGAGAGAAAACCAACGGCCTCGGCGACTGGTGGACCGAATATCAGGAAGCCAGCGACAGCGAACGTCGCAACATGATTCGCGGCCTCAGCAACAAGGAAGAAGCCGGCGGAGCGAAGAAGCGTCGTCGCGGGGGGCGCCGCCGCCGTGGTCCGGGCGACAACGCCGCCAACCCGGCCGAGTAAATGGAACGCGTCTACATCGGCCTGGGCAGCAACCTGGCCGATCCGCAAAAGCAACTGCGCGGCGCCCTGCAAGCGCTGGCTGACTTGCCACAGAGCAGTCTCGCAGCAGTATCGTCACTCTATGCCAGCGACCCACTCGGACCAGCCGACCAACCACGTTACGTCAACGCCGTAGCCGCTCTGGACACCAGTCTCGCGCCGCTCGATCTGCTCGACGCCCTGCAACGCATCGAGCAGGCCCAGGGTCGCGAGCGCAAGGCGGAGCGCTGGGGCCCGCGTACGCTGGATCTGGACATCCTGCTGTTCGGCGATCGCCTGATCGCCGAACCCCGTCTGCAGGTTCCGCATTATCACCTGCAAGCCCGCGCATTCGTGCTCTACCCGCTCGCTGAAGTCGCTCCGGCGGAGTTGCTGCTGGCCGATGGTCGCCGACTCGTCGACCTGCTCGCTGCCTGCCCCTTCAGCGGTCTCGAGCGGCTTGGCGATGACGGTGTCACCGCCGCGGTAACGAACGTAACGCGCGGGTAACACTCGCGATTGACTTACTCTGTCGCCGCCGGGACTATAAGCGCCCTCTGCCATCCGCGGCCCCATGCACCCAACCGGTGCGCCGCGCGGCAACCCTGACCTCCGAGGCTCGAAGAGGACGGCATTCATGCCAGACGTAACCCTGACCACGCTGCAAGGGCTCAAGCAGAAGGGCGAAAAGATCGTCATGCTCACCTGCTATGACGCCACCTTCGCCAAGACCGCCTGCGATGCGGGCGTCGAGATGCTTCTGATCGGCGATTCACTCGGCATGGTCCTGCAAGGCCACGACAGCACCCTGCCGGTCACCGTTGCCGACATGGCCTATCACACCGCCAGCGTCAAACGCGGTAATCGTGGCGCGATGATCGTCGCCGACCTGCCGTTCATGGCCAACGCCACCACCGAGCAGACCCTGAACAATTCGGCCGTGCTGATGCAGGCTGGCGCACACATGATCAAGCTGGAAGGCACTGCCTGGCTGGCCGAGTCGATCCGCCTGCTGGCCGAGCGTGGAATTCCAGTCTGCGCACACATGGGCCTGACGCCACAGGCGGTCAACATCTTCGGCGGTTACAAGGTACAAGGCCGCGAGGAAGCCCAGGCACTTCAGATGCTGGAGGACGCCAAGGCGCTGGAAGCCGCCGGTGCAGCCATGCTGCTGCTCGAATGCGTACCCAGCGAACTGGCTGCGCGCATCACCCGGGCGGTGCAGATTCCGGTGATCGGCATCGGCGCCGGCAGCGACACCGACGGCCAGGTGCTGGTGTTGCACGATATGCTCGGGCTCTCGCTCGGTGGCCGCGTACCGAAGTTCGTCAAGAACTTCATGCGTGAGCACGGTGACATCCCATCCGCCATCGCCGGCTACGTGAAGGCCGTCAAGGCCACCGAATTCCCCGCCGTCGAACACGGTTTCTCCGCATGAACATCGTCAAGACCATCGCCGACCTGCGTGCCGCAGTGTCCCGCGCCCGTGGGGAAGGCAAGCGCATCGGCTTCGTACCGACCATGGGCAACCTGCACGCCGGTCACATAGCGCTGGTGAAGAAGGCCGGGCAGCGCGCCGACTTCGTGGTCGCCAGCATCTTCGTCAATCCACTGCAGTTCGGCCCCAACGAAGACCTGGACAACTACCCGCGCACCCTCGCTGCGGATCAGGACAAGCTGTTCGAAGCCGGCTGCCACCTGCTCTTTGCGCCGAGCGTCGAAGAGATGTATCCGCACGGCCAGGCCCAGCAGACCATCGTTCGCGTGCCCGGCGTTTCCGAAGGTCTCTGCGGTGGCAGCCGCCCCGGGCATTTCGACGGTGTCTCCACCGTGGTCAGCAAGCTGTTCAACATGGTGCTACCGGACCTCGCCGTATTCGGTCAGAAAGACTTCCAGCAGCTGGCGGTGATCCGCACCATGGTCCGCGATCTGAACATGCCAGTGCAGATCCTCTCGGAGCCGATCGTTCGCGCCGCCGACGGCCTGGCGCTGTCTTCACGCAACGGCTATCTGAGTGCAGACGAGCGCGCCACGGCTCCGTCGCTGTACCGCACCCTGAGCCAGCTGGACGTAGCGATCCGGGGCGGTCGCCGCGACTACCCGGCGCTGATCGCCGAAGGCCTGAGCGCTTTGCAGGCTGCTGGCCTGCGCCCGGACTATCTGGAGATTCGCAACGCAATCGACCTGCAACCGGTCAGCGAGCGCTCCACCGAGCTGGTCATCCTCGCCGCCGCCTACCTGGGCAAGACGCGGCTGATCGACAACCTGCTGGTGGACATCCACACATCGGCCTGATCCCAGCCATTTGCCCGCAGCCTTGATCACGTTCAAGGCTTAAGGCACACTCTGCGCCGCTTGCGCACCCGGAGGACCCTGCCATGCACGCCATCATGCTCAAGGCCAAACTGCACCGCGCCCAGGTAACTCACTCGGTGCTCGATTATGAAGGTTCCTGCGCCATCGACGGCGAGTGGCTGGACCTGGCCGGCATCCGTGAATACGAACAGATCCAGATCTACAACGTCGACAATGGCGAGCGCTTCACCACCTACGCCATCCGCGGCGAGGAAGGTTCGAAGATCATCTCGGTCAACGGTGCCGCTGCTCACAAGGCCGGTGTCGGTCATCGCCTGATCATCTGTGCCTACGCCCACTACAGCGAGGCCGAGCTGGCCAATTTCAAACCGCATGTGCTGTACATGGGCGCCGACGGCGAGCTGAGCCATACCAGCAACGCCATCCCGGTACAGGTCGCCTGAGTCACCGTTCAGGTGTCGTCGAATAGAAGCCCGAAGTGTTCTGCACTTCGGGCTTTTTCGTTTGAACATGGCTGAACGGCCGATAGGTGGACGAACCAAAGCACAGGCCCGGGCAGAATAGAAGGCAATGGCCCGGAACGGAGTGGGGGTTTCCCCTGTCTGAGCTGACTCTGATGGCATAGGATGTGCCTTCACCGGCTCGGTGAAAGCCGGGTTCGGCCAGCATCCGCAGCATTCAGGAGGAGTGCCGGCGCGCCCGCACGGTCATACACATTTACTGAATCCCGTCGCGACCAACGCGCGCCTGCGCGTGCAACTGCAGGGGTCCAGCGGCCTGTCAAAGCAAAGGAAGCCGCATCACCATGAGCTACTACCAGCATCCGCTCGATGTCACCGGCCTGCCGTCCTGGAAGGCCCTGGAAGAACACCGCCTGGCCATGCAGAACTTCAGCATGCGCGAAGCATTCAAGGCCGACCCGACGCGCTTCGATGATCTGTCGGTTTCCTGCAGCGGCCTGTTTCTCGACTACTCGAAGAACCTCATCACGCCCGAGACTCGCACCCTGCTGGTGAACCTGGCCCGCGAGGCCGGCGTCGAGCAGGCAGCCCATGCGATGTTCGAAGGCGAGCGCATCAACGCCTCGGAAAACCGTCCCGTGCTGCACACCGCCCTGCGCCGCCCGATGGGCGAATCGGTGATGGTCGACGGCAAGAACATCATGCGTGACGTGCACACCGCGCTGGCGCAGATGACCGACATCGTCACCCGCATCCACAACAACCTGTGGCGCGGCTTCAGCGACAAGACCATCACCGACGTAGTGAACATCGGCATCGGCGGCTCGTTCCTCGGCCCGCAGCTGGTATCCGAGGCGCTGTTGCCGTTCACCCAGCACGGCGTACGCACGCACTACCTGGCGAACATCGACGGCAGCGAATTCCGCGAAGTGACCGCCAAGCTGAATGTCGAAACCACGCTGTTCATCATCTCCAGCAAGACGTTCGGCACCCTCGAGACGCTGAAGAACGCCCAGGCCGCACGCACCTGGTATCTGGGCAAGGGCGGCACCGAAGAGAAGCTCTACCGCCACTTCATCGCCGTCACCAGCAACAAGCAGGCGGCGGTCGAATTCGGTATCCGCGAAAAGAACATCTTTCCGATGTGGGACTGGGTCGGCGGTCGCTATTCGCTGTGGTCGGCGATCGGCTTGCCCATCGCCCTGGCGATCGGCATGTCCAACTTCAAGGATCTGCTGTCCGGCGCCTACAGCATGGACCAGCATTTCCTCAGCGAGCCGTTCGAAAGCAACATGCCGGTGCTGCTGGCGATGCTCGGCGTCTGGTACCACAACTTCTGGGGTGCACAGAGCTACGCGTTCCTGCCTTACGACCACTACCTGCGCAACTTCGTCAAACACCTGCAGCAGATGGACATGGAGTCCAACGGCAAGAGTGTGCGCCAGGACGGCACACCGGTGTCCTGCACCACCGGCCCGGTGATCTGGGGCGGTGTCGGCTGTAACGGCCAACACGCCTACCACCAGCTGCTGCACCAGGGCACACCGCTGATCCCGGCCGACTTCATCGTGCCCGTGGTCAGCCACAACCCTGTCGCCGATCACCACGAGTGGCTCTACGCCAACTGCCTGTCGCAGAGCCAGGCCTTGATGCGCGGCAAGACGCGCGAAGAGGCCGAGGCTGAACTGCGCGCCAAGGGCCTCAGCGAGGCCGAGGTGCAGCGTCTCGCCCCGCACAAGGTGATCCCCGGCAACCGCCCGAGCAACACCGTGGTGATGGAAACCATCAGCCCCGGCCGCCTCGGCGCACTGATCGCGCTGTACGAGCACAAGGTCTTCGTCCAAGGCGTGATCTGGGGGATCAACTCCTTCGATCAGTGGGGCGTGGAGCTCGGCAAGGATCTGGGCAAGGCCGTCTACAACCAGATGACCCGCTTCGATGCTGCGCCCGCAGAGGATGCCTCCACCCAGGGCCTGATCGACTTCTTCCGCGGCCGCCACCGCGGCTGATATCGCCGCTCGACCGGACAACAGTGCGGCGCTGCTGTCCGGTCTCTCCTCCTTCCCCCGTTACCACCGCCAATTGGCGAGCCCTCTGCGTCTGTTCAGGTAACATCGCCGCTTGCCAAGCCAACAGCGCTGTCGCCATGGAATTCATTCGCCGTCATATCGAAACCCGCGTGCTCAGCCTTACCGGGCTGGCAATCGGCGGTGTCGATTACGAAAATCCTCCGGGCGATCCCGGCCTGTTCGGGCCTGAGTCCGTGTGCTGGCGCGTGCATGGCGACTTCACCTCGATGATGGTTGGCGGAATTTCCGCACTTCTATTGCAGGCGCTGCACCCGTTGGCGCTGTCCGGTGTATGGGATCACTCTAATTTTCGCGAGGACCTGCTCGGCCGCCTGCGGCGCACCGGGCAGTTCATCTCTGCCACTACCTTCGGTAGCCACGCCGATGCCGACCGACTGATCGAGCGGGTCAAGAGGATTCATGCAAGCGTATCCGGTACGGCGCCGGATGGTCGTCCCTACGCCGCGTCGGATCCCGACCTGCTGACCTGGGTGCACGTCGCCGAGGTCAGCAGCTTTCTCAAGTCACACTTGCGCTACCTCAACCCGGATCTACCCGCTGCCGAGCAGGATCGCTATTACGCCGAAGTGGCACTGATCGCCGAGCGCCTCGGCGCCGGTGACGTGCCGCGTTCGCGCGCGCAGATCGAGGCTTATCTCGAGCGCACTAGCCCCCAGCTCCGGAGCGACGAGCGTGCGCTAGAAATCCTGCAGATACTGCGTACCGCCCCGGCGCCCAGCCCCCTGCTCAGGCCCTTCGGAACGCTGATGCTGCACGCTGGTGTCGAGCTCTTACCCGAATGGGCTCAGGAAATGCTTGGACTGACACTGAGCGAAAGCCGACGCCGGCTGATCCGCGCCGGGGTTCGCAGCACCGCGCCGGTAGTGCGCTGGGCTGTACGCAGCGGCTCGGTACACCGCGCGCGTCGACGCATGGGCCTGCCGCCACGCTAGCGCCAGGCAACCAGCGCAGCGATTCTTGATAGACTGCGCGCCCTTCTATTTCGAGTCGCCGCGCATGTCATCCCTCGTCCAGGCGCTGCGCGCCGCCTTCGATAGCCGCCGCCCACTGCTCGACGAATTGCAGCAGCAAGGCACCGATTGCTACCGGCTGTTCCATGGCAGCCAGGAAGGCGCGGCCGGCTTGACGGTCGATCGCTACGGCCCGCAGCTGATGGTGCAAAGCTTCCATCAAGCGCTCGACGCGCAAGCGCTGCAGAGCATCCATGACGAAGCCACCGACTTTCTCGGGCAACCGCTCCAGCTCATCTACAACGATCGCTCGCACAGCAACTCACGGATCGACCGCAGCAACCAGGCGCATCAACCTGAGGATGTGGCGCTGGAAGATCAGGTCGCCCATGAGTGGGGCCTGCGCTATCGCGTGCGAGGTCGCCACAGCGGGCAGGACCCACTGCTGTTCCTCGACCTGCGCAACGCCCGCGGCTGGGTCAAGCAACACAGCGCCGGCAAGTCGGTGCTCAATCTGTTTTCCTACACCTGCGGCGTCGGCCTGTGCGCCGCCGCAGGCGGAGCGTCGGAAGTCTGGAATGTCGATTTCGCCGAGCGCAACCTGGCAGTGGGCCGGGAAAACGGCGAGCTGAACCCTTCCCTGCCGCCAATGCAGTTCGTACATTCCGACTACTTCCCGGCGATCCGCCAATTGGCCGGTCTGCCGGTCAGCGCCCGTCGCGGACGAGCCTTGCCGGACTACCCGCGCCTGGTACAACGTCAGTTCGATCTGGTACTGCTCGATCCGCCCGCCTGGGCACGCAGCGCCTTCGGCACGGTGGACCTGCTGCGCGACTATCAGAGCCTGCTCAAACCGGCGTTGCTGGCAGCCGCTGAAGATGGGGTGCTGATCTGCTGCAACAACCTGGCGAAGGTATCGATGGATGAGTGGCGGCCCCTGGTGCTGCGCTGCGCCGAGAAGGCCGGCAGGCCGGTACGCGAATGGCAGGCGCTGGCACCGGCTGCCGACTTCCCCTCGCGCGATGGGTTGCCCCCACTGAAGACCCTGATTCTGCGGCTTTGAGCGCATTGCCCGTATCGCTCGATTCGGGGAACCGCGTACGCGTGCCATACTCCAAGGCAACCATCCGCCAGGAATACTTCCGGTCATGCCCAATGGAATGAAGCGTGCGTTCACCGGGGTGGCGCTTGTGCTGATCTGCTACAGCCTGCTTGGCTTTCTGATCCTGCCGGGTATCGCCCAGCGCATCGCCAATCAGCAGCTTGCGGCCTACGCAACCGTGCCGGCCAGCCTGCAACGTATCGAATTCAACCCCTTCAGCCTCGAGCTCTCGCTGTTCGGCCTGCGCATCGGCGAGCAGGACGATCGTCAGCTGGCCTTCGAGCGGCTCTTTCTCGACCTGCAGTGGGACAGCCTCTGGCAACGCACGCTGCACCTGGCCAATGTCGAGCTGATCGAGCCGAACGTCGAGGTGCGCTTCGCCGAAGATGGCACGCTCTCGGCCCACTGGCCCTCGACAGCCCCGATGGGCACAAGTTGATCCGCATGGAGCGACTCGAGCTGAGCGAAACGTCGCTGGACCTGGCCAGGCAGCAGATCAGCATTGGCAAACTGCGCAGCCGCAATCTGGAAACCTGGGCGGCCCGGGAAGCGGACGGAGAACTCGACTGGCAGAAACTGTTCGCCTCGACCAGCGACAAGACAGATGCCGACGCGCCGACCACGGACGACACAGCAAAGGGAGCCAACGCACCCTGGCAGGTGTTGTTACGCGACGCTCAGTTGCGCGACTACCGGGTCCATCTCGTCGATCGCGTCCCGGACGATGAAGTCGCGCTGGAGCTGGGCCCGCTAGATCTGAACATCCGCGAGTTCGACAGCCTCGGCACCAGCCCCTTCTCCCTGGAACTGGAAACCGGAGTCGGTAAGCAAGGCGCCATCCAGGCCAACGGGCAACTTCAGATGAGCCCCGTGAGCGGCAAGCTGGCGGTTACGACGCGAGATATCGACCTGCGCATCGCTCAGGCCTATCTCAGCCCACTGGTCCATCTGGAAGTGCGCAGCGGCCTGCTGGCCAGCGAACTCGAGGTCGAGCTGAAGTCCACCGAGCCGCTCGCCTTCAGCGTTCGGGGCAGCGTAGACGCCACTCAGCTGCATACGCTGGACACGATCAACAATCGCGATTTCGTCAAATGGCAGCGCCTGCAACTCAGCGGCCTCGACTACCAGCACCCGAGCAGCCTGGCAATCGAGCGCGTCGACCTCAGCCAGCCTTATGCGCGCTTCATCATCAACCCGGACCTGAGCACCAACATCAACGACCTGCTGGTCGAGCGCAGTGAGGCTGGGGATGACAACGCACAGGCACAAGACTCCTCCGAGCCGCTGGCTATCCATATCGGCGGCATTGCCATTGCCGACGGCTCGGCGAACTTTGCCGACTTCAGCCTGCGACCGCCCTTCGTCACCGCCATCCAGTCGCTCAACGGAGATATCGGCACCCTGGACAACCGCGAGCAGAAAGCCGCCTCGGTAAATGTCGCCGGCAAGGTGGATCAGTATGCGCCGGTCAGCATCAAGGGCAGCCTGACGCCTTTCGATCCACTGCAGAGCCTCGACATCGCCACGAGCTTCCGCCAGGTCGAGTTGACCACGCTGACGCCCTACTCCGGCAAATTCGCCGGCTACCGGATTCGCAAGGGCCGCCTCAATCTGGATCTGCATTACCGGATTGAGCAGGGTCGTCTTAACGCAGAAAACAAGGTCGTTCTGGAGCAGCTGCAACTTGGCGAGAAGGTCGACAGTCCTGATGCCGTGGATCTGCCTGTTCGGCTGGCGGTCGCCCTGCTCAAGGACAGCAAGGGCACCATCTCCATCGAATTGCCGGTGCAGGGCAACCTGAACGACCCGCAGTTCAGCGTCATGCCGATCGTCTGGCAGACGCTGCGCAATCTGGTGGTTCGCGCAGCCCAGGCGCCGTTCAAGTTCATAGCCGGACTGGCCGGCGGAAGCGACGCCGACCTCAGCCATGTCGGCTTCGAACCGGCCAGCAGCGAGCTGGATAGCGAAGCGCGCAAACGTCTGGGCACGCTGGCCTCGGCCCTGAAGCAACGTCCGGCTCTACGCCTGGAGGTGGAAGGCATGAGCGCCGCTGCCGTCGATGGCGCGCTGCTGGCCGAGCAACGCCTACAGCAGGAGTTCCGCGAAACCCAGTATCGAATCCTGCAGCGTCGTGGCGACAAGGTGCCCGCGGACGCCAGTCAGATCCAGGTCGAAGCGGAAGACGAGGCCGCGTTGCTGGAAGGCATCTACCGCAGTCGCCTCAAGCAGCAGCCGCCAGCCGAGTGGCGCGAACTCGACGACGAAGAGCGCGCCGCACAGATGCGCAAGGCCGTGCTCGATTCCTGGAGGGACAGTGCAGCGTTGCTGCGCCGCCTCAGCCGCGAACGTGCGGCCGCGATAAAGGGCTATCTGGTAGACGTGGGCCTGGACTCGGAGCGGGTGTACCTGCTGGACACTGGCACAACCGAACAGGGAAGCGACGGTAAGGTCGCGACGGCGATGCACCTGGGGAGTGAATGATGATCTCGCGTAAATACGTTGTTGCTTGTGTACTGCTGGCCGCGTTTTCCGGGGCTCACGCCGATACCCTGCGTTGCGGGAGCCAGCTCGTCACCACGGGTAACCGCGCCTTCGAAGTGGAAAGCAAATGCGGCGTGCCGCAGCACCGTGATCTTGTCGGCTACACGCTCAGCCGTAACGACCGCCAGGAGTTCGCGCTGGAGGAATGGGTTTACGGTCCGCGTAATGGCATGCTCAGCATCCTGACCTTCGAAGGCAACCGCCTGGTTCGCATCGAAACCCGCAGAGCCAACTGATCCCCTGGAGCCATACCGATGGACCGTCGCGTTCCCGCCACACTTCTGCTTTGCCTGTTGCTTGTCACTCTGCAAGCACAGGCCTCTTCCACCTATCGCTGCAACAGCCGCCTGGTGAGCCTGGAAGCCACCACGGCCGAGGTTCGCAGCAAATGCGGCGAGCCATCCAGCGCCGCCTTGGTCGGTTACAAGGAGATCGTTGATGATCATGGCTACCAACAGGAGGTGCCTGTCGAGGAATGGGTCTACGGGCCGAACAACGGCATGCTCCATTTCCTGCGATTCGAAGGCAATCGTCTCCGGCAGATCACCAGTGAGCGAGGAAACTAGGACACAAAAAACCCCACTATAGAGTGGGGTTTTCTGATCTGCGCCCCGCCAGCGACTGGCGAGGAGAGCTCTGTTATTCGGCGGTTTTCAGGCCGTCGGCAGAGACTTCACGAACGCCTTTGATGCCCTTGGCCTTGGCCACGGCAGCTTCTTTCTCGGCTTCGGTAGCTACGGTCCCGGACAGCGATACGACGCCATCCTTGGTTTCCACTTCGATGTCCATGCCGGGAGTCGCGTCTTCGGCCAGCAGAGTGGATTTCACCTTGGTGGTGATCCAGGTATCGGAAGCAGCATCACCGGCATCGTCCATAGTGTTGGCGGCCAGCATGACGGTATCGGTCTTGTCGATGGCAGGCGTGGTATCGGCCAGAGCGGCGCCGGCGAACGGCAGGCTAAGAGCAGCGGCGATGGCAGCGGCAGTAAGTGTCTGAGTAGTCTTCATAGATGTCACTCCTGTTCTCGTGGTTTCTGGGGCATGACTCCGGCCTCAGATGCACGAATAACAGCGCAAGCGTTGTGCCAACTTGGTGTTATTTTTTTATCCTTAATAATCAATAAGTTATGCATGGCAGCAATTCACGAGCTACTTGCACATTGCAAGTTTCCCCCGGCCGCTGCGTGCATCTTGCAATCTCGCACAGGCATTGAATAAATATCACGACCAAACAAAAAGGGCCCGAAGGCCCTTCTGTTCAACTGCCAGCTGTCAAACGCCAGAGGCTTCAGCGGCGGCAACGTCCTTGATGGAGAGCTTGATACGGCCGCGGTTGTCCACGTCCAGCACCAGCACCTTCACTTCCTGACCTTCTTTAAGCACATCGGTGACTTTCTCGATACGCTGATCGCTGATCTGCGAGATGTGCACCAGGCCATCCTTGCCCGGGAGGATGTTTACGAACGCGCCGAAGTCGACGATGCGCTCGATCTTGCCGACGTAGATCTTGCCGATTTCGGCTTCAGCGGTGATGCCCAGTACGCGCTGCTTGGCCGCCTCTGCCGCTTCCTTGGTTTCGCCGAAGATCTTGATCGATCCATCGTCTTCTATGTCGATCGAGGCCTTGGTCTCTTCGCAGATAGCGCGAATGGTGGCGCCACCCTTACCGATCACGTCACGAATCTTGTCCTGGTCGATCTTCATCGCCAGCATGGTCGGGGCATTGGCCGACAGCTCGCTGCGTGACTGGGCGATGACCTGGTTCATCTGGCCGAGGATGTTCAGGCGAGCTTCCAGAGCCTGCTCCAGCGCCTGCTCCATGATCTCTTCGGTGATTCCCTGGATTTTGATGTCCATCTGCAGCGCGGTCACGCCCTTGGCGGTACCGGCTACCTTGAAATCCATGTCGCCCAGGTGATCTTCGTCACCGAGGATGTCGGTCAGAACGGCAAACTTCTCGCCTTCCTTGACCAGCCCCATGGCGATACCGGCCACCGGAGCCTTCATTGGCACACCAGCGTCCATCAGGGCCAGGGAAGCACCGCAGACGGAAGCCATGGAGGACGAACCATTGGATTCGGTGATTTCCGACACTACACGGATGGTGTAGGGGAATTCGTCGGCGCTCGGCAGCATGGCGGCGACGCCACGACGGGCCAGGCGACCATGACCGATTTCACGGCGACCGGTAGCGCCCATGCGACCACACTCGCCCACCGAGTACGGCGGGAAGTTGTAGTGAAGCATGAAGGGGTCTTTCTTCTCGCCTTCCAGGGTGTCGAGCAGCTGTGCGTCACGGGCGGTGCCGAGAGTGGCAACTACCAGAGCCTGGGTCTCACCACGGGTGAACAGCGCCGAACCGTGGGTCTTGTCGAGTACGCCGACCTCGATGTTCAGCCCGCGGACGGTGCGGGTGTCGCGGCCATCGATGCGCGGCTTGCCATTGACGATGTTCTCGCGAACGGTGCGGTATTCGATCTCACCGAACGCATCCTTCACTTCGCCAGCAGACGGCTGGCCTTCTTCACCGGAGAACTTGGCAACGACCTGGTCCTTCAGCTCGCCCAGGCGCGCATAGCGGTCCTGCTTGATGGTGATGGTGTAGGCCTGGGAGATGGCTTCGCCGAACTCGGCACGGATGGCGTCCAGCAGTGCGGTATTGGCCTGCGGAGCGGTCCAGTCCCAGCGCGGCTTGCCGGCTTCAGCGGCGAGCTCTTCGACCGCCTTGATCACAGCCTGGAACTCGTCGTGGGCGAACAGGACGGCGCCCAGCATCTGGTCTTCGGTCAGCTCTTTGGCTTCCGATTCGACCATCAGTACAGCGTCTTTGGTGCCGGCTACGACCATGTCCAGGCTGGAGGCCTTGAGCTGCTCGTAGTTCGGGTTCAGCAGGTAGCCGGTTTCCGGGTGGAAAGCCACGCGTGCAGCACCGATCGGGCCGTCGAACGGAATGCCGGAAACAGCCAGAGCGGCCGAAGTACCGATCATCGCGGCGATGTCCGGGTCAGTCTTCTTGCTGGTGGAAACGACGGTACAGATGACCTGCACTTCGTTCTGGAAACCTTCCGGGAACAGCGGACGGATCGGACGATCGATCAGACGCGAGGTCAGGGTTTCCTTTTCGGAAGGACGCGCTTCACGCTTGAAGAAGCCGCCGGGGATCTTGCCGGCTGCGTAGGTCTTTTCCTGGTAGTGGACCGAGAGCGGGAAAAAGCCTTTGCTCGGGTCGGCGTTCTTGGCGCCAGTGACAGCGACCAGTACGGTCACGTCGTCATCGACGGTGACCAGCACTGCGCCGGAGGCCTGGCGGGCGATACGACCCGTTTCCAGGGTTACGGTCGACTGACCGAATTGGAACTTCTTGATTACCGGATTCACGGTTTTTCCTTCTCTTTGTTGCCTTGGGGAAATTGGCAGAACGTTCGGGAGTCGGCCCGAAACGACCTGCAAGAAAGCCAAAAGCTGGAAGACCGAAGCTGATCGAGGGATATCCCACTTTCAACTTCAGGCTTCCAGCTTCCGGCTTCCAGCGCGGGCGCGTCTTAGCGACGCAGACCCAGACGACCGATCAGGGTGCTGTAACGAGTGGTGTCCTTACCCTTCAGGTAATCCAGCAGCTTGCGGCGCTGGTTAACCATACGGATCAGACCACGACGCGAGTGGTGGTCTTTGCCGTTGGCCTTGAAGTGGTCCTGCAGCTTGTTGATGTTGGCGGTCAGCAGGGCTACCTGCACTTCCGGAGAACCGGTATCGCCTTCAGCTTGCTTGTACTCGTTAACGATCTGGGCTTTTTCTTCAACGCTCAGTGCCATGATAGGGCTCCTTGAGTGAACAGGCCGGGAATCATCCCGTGTTTAATAAAGAGAAATGACCGTGCCTGCTGACAGCCACCCTCTGACGCAACGCGCGAACGCGCCGCGTAACGGTCATTCCGACCGAATCAACCGACGTGGCGCGATGCGCCCGTCTTCGCTCACTTCACCGATACCGATGAAGCGACCATTGTTATCCTGTACGCGAACCATGCCGTACTTGGGAGCTTCTGGCGCCCGCACCGGTTGTCCATGCAGCCAGTAGTAGGCACTGTGCTCGGACAGCTGCAACAACGGCCAATGCTCAAGCCCGCTGTCCACCGGCTGCAAGAGACTATCCAGCGCCTCGGCACCACCCTCACCATGCAACTGCTCAAGCGTTTCGAGCGTTACCGTCTGCGACAGGTCGAACGGCCCGGCCTGGGTTCGCCGCAGCTCGGCAACGTGCGCACCACAGCCGAGCAACTGGCCGATGTCTTCGACCAAGGTGCGGATATAGGTGCCTTTGCTGCATGCAACGGCGAGTCGCGCCTTGTCGCCGTCACGCGAGAGCAACTCCAAGCGCGCAATATTAACAGAACGCGGCTCGCGCTCCACCACCTCTCCGGCACGCGCCAGTTTGTACAGCGGCTGACCATCGCGCTTGAGTGCCGAATACATCGGCGGCACCTGCAGGATGTCACCGCGAAACTGCGGCAACAGTGCCTCCAACTGCTCGACGGTAACCGCTACCGGCTTGCGCTCCAGGACCTCACCTTCGGCATCGGCGGTGGTCGTGGTGACCCCCAGCTGCATGACCGTCTCGTAGGCCTTGTCCGCGTCCAGAAGGTACTGCGAGAACTTGGTGGCCTCGCCAAAACACAGCGGCAACACACCTGTGGCGAGCGGATCGAGACTCCCGGTATGTCCGGCCTTCTCAGCATTCAGCAGCCAGCGAACCTTCTGCAAGGCCGCATTGGAGGTGAACCCACGCGGCTTGTCGAGCAGGATGATGCCATTAACGTTACGGCGTACACGCTTGACCTGTGCCACGCTTATTCTCCGCGCTCGTCGCTGTGCTTGCGATCTTCCGCCACTGCGCGCTCGATCAGCGAGCTCAACTCGACACCACGACGAATGCTGGCGTCGTAGTTGAAATGCAGTTGCGGAACAGTGCGCAGCTTCATGCTCTTGCCCAGCTGCATGCGCAGGAATCCGGCAGCGTCGTTGAGGATGCGCAGGTTGCCCTTGACCGCCTCCTGGTCCTCATCTTGCCCCATGATGGTGATGAAGATCTTCGCGTGGGAAAGATCACGACTGACGTCGACCGCAGTGATGGTGACCAGACCCAAACGCGGATCCTTGATCTCACGCTGAATGAGCAACGCCAGTTCGCGCTGCATCTGATCGCCGATACGCTGGGTACGACTGAATTCTTTGGCCATAAATTTCTACCCGATTAAAAGCCGAAAGCTGGAAGCTCGAAGCGGTAACCGCACCCAGGCGATCACCGACTCCTTGCTCCCAGCTTTCAGATTGACGCTTGCTTACAGCGAACGCGCCACTTCGACCTTCTCGAACACTTCGATCTTGTCGCCGACCTTGACGTCGTTGTAGCTCTTCACGCCGATACCGCATTCCATACCAGCGCGGACTTCTGCAACGTCATCCTTGAAGCGACGCAGAGACTCCAGCTCGCCCTCGAAGATGACTACGTCGTCGCGCAGGACGCGGATCGGACGATTGCGGTGCACCATACCCTCGGTGACCATGCAACCGGCGATGGCGCCGAACTTCGGCGAACGGAACACGTCACGTACTTCGGCGATGCCGAGGATGTTCTCGCGAACGTCGCTGCCGAGCATACCGGTGAGCGCCTTCTTGACGTCCTCGATGATGTCGTAGATGACGTTGTAGTAGCGCATATCCAGGCCTTCGGCCTCGACGATCTTGCGCGCACCAGCATCGGCACGGACGTTGAAGCCGAACAGCACGGCGTTGGAGGCCAGCGCCAGGTTGGCATCGGACTCGGTGATACCACCGACACCGCCGCCGACCACACGAACCTGCACTTCGTCGTTACCCAGGCCGTTGAGCGAGCCTTGGAGCGCCTCGAGCGAGCCGCGTACGTCCGCCTTGAGCACGATGTTGAGCGTCTTCTTCTCGTCCTGACCCATGGTCTCGAAGATGTTTTCCAGCTTGCCGGCATGGGCACGAGCCAGTTTCACTTCGCGGAACTTGCCCTGGCGGAACAGGGCAACTTCACGGGCCTTCTTCTCGTCGGCCACAACGGTGAGGTCGTCACCAGCTTCCGGCGTACCATCCAGGCCGAGGATCTCGACCGGAATCGACGGGCCGGCTTCCTTAACCGGCTTGCCGTTTTCGTCGAGCATGGCGCGAACGCGACCGAAGTTGACGCCACACAGGACCATGTCACCCTGACGCAGGGTACCGTCCTGAACCAGCACGGTGGCTACCGGACCGCGACCCTTGTCAAGGCGCGACTCGACCACCACACCGCGACCAGGCGCAGAAGGCGTTGCCTTGAGCTCGAGAAGCTCGGCCTGCAGCAGAACGGCTTCGAGCAGTTCATCGACGCCGGTACCCATCTTCGCGGAGACCGGAATGAACGGCGTGTCGCCGCCCCACTCTTCCGGAATCACGTCGAGCGCGCCCAGGCCGTTCTTGATGTTGTCCGGATTCGCATCCGGCTTGTCGATCTTGTTCACCGCGACCACGATCGGCACGCCGGCAGCCTTGGCATGCTGGACGGCTTCCTGCGTCTGAGGCATCACGCCGTCATCCGCCGCGACCACCAGGATCACGATGTCGGTGGCCTTGGCACCACGAGCACGCATGGCGGTAAACGCCGCGTGACCAGGGGTGTCGAGGAAGGTGACCATGCCACGCTCGGTTTCGACGTGATAGGCACCGATATGCTGGGTGATACCACCAGCCTCGCCGACAGCCACCTTGGCGCGACGAATGTAGTCAAGCAGCGAGGTCTTGCCATGGTCAACGTGACCCATCACGGTCACGACCGGCGCACGCGAGACCGACTCACCTTCGAACTTCAGCAGCTCGGCCAACTGCTCTTCCAGAGCGTTGTCGCTGACCAGCTTGACCTTGTGGCCCAGCTCTTCGGCAACCAGCTGAGCAGTTTCCTGATCCAGCACCTGGTTGATGGTGACGGGCGAGCCCATCTTGAACATGAACTTGATGACTTCGGCCGCTTTCACCGACATCTGCTGGGCCAGTTCGGCCACAGTGATGGTTTCGCCGATCGACACTTCGCGCACTACAGGTCCTGTTGGGCTCTGGAACCCATGCTGATTACGCTTCTTGAGCTTGGACTTGCCGCGACCGCCGCGACGGAAACCATCGGCCTCGTCTTCACCGGTACGTACGGTACGCGCCAGCGGAGCCTTGGTCTTGAGCGAAGGACGATGCTGCGCATGCTTGCGATCACGACGCTCGTCGTCATCACTGCGTGGCTTCTCGACACGACGAGGCTCTTCCTTCTTACGCTCAGGCGCAGGAGCTACAGGCTCGACCGCAACCGGTGCAGGTTCGGCGCTCACCGCCGGCTCAACAGCTGCTGGCGTAGAGGCCTCGCCCTGAGGCTTGACCGACTCAGCCTGACGGCGTGCTTCTTCTTCGGCACGCTCGCGCGCGTCCTGCTCGGCCTTCAGGCGAGCAGCCTCTTCAGCTGCGCGCTGCTCCTCGGCTTCGCGACGCTGTTCGGCTTCGATTTCCTCGGCGCTGCGCTTGACGAAGGTCTTCTTCTTGCGCACTTCAACGCTGATGGTCTTGCTACCGCCAACCTTGAGTTTGGTAGTGGTCTTGCGCTGCAAGGTGATCTTGCGCGGCTCGTCCACTTTCGCCCCGTGGCTGCTTTTCAAATGGGCCAACAGGGCCTGTTTCTCGTTATCGGTCACTACTTGCTCGGCGCTGGTGTGCGACAGTCCTGCCTCACGCATCTGCTGAAGCAGTCGCTCGACCGGTGTGGCGACCACCTGGGCCAGTTCTTTCACCGTGACTTGCGTCATGCATTTCTCTCCTCAGGCCGCTAATTACTTACTCGAACCAATGGGCTCGGGCGGCCATGATCAGCTTGCCGGCACGCTCTTCATCGATGCCGTCTATGTCGAGCAGGTCGTCTATCGACTGCTCGGCCAGGTCTTCGCGGGTGATGACGCCCCGCACGGCCAACTCGACCGCCAGTTCTTTATCCATGCCATCGAGTGCCAGCAGATCTTCAGCCGGCTGAGCATCCGCAAGCTTCTCCTCGTTGGCGATGGCCTTGGTCAGCAGGCGATCTTTGGCCCGCGTACGCAGCTCATTGACGATGTCTTCGTCGAAGCCTTCGATGCCAAGCATTTCCTCCATGGGGACATAGGCAATCTCTTCGAGGGAGGTGAAGCCCTCTTCCACCAGCACCTGTGCAAGTTCCTCATCAACGTCCAACTCATCAATGAAGTTGCGCAGGATGTCACCGGTTTCTTCCTGCTGCTTGGCCTGGATGTCCGCTTCAGTCATGACGTTGAGCGTCCAACCACTAAGCTGACTGGCCAGACGCACATTCTGACCGCCACGGCCGATCGCCTGCGCCAGATTGTCTTCGGCAACCGCGATATCCATGGCGTGAGCGTCTTCGTCGACGATGATCGCGGCCACTTCAGCCGGAGCCATCGCATTGATGACAAACTGAGCCGGGTTCTCATCCCACAGGACGATATCGACGCGCTCGCCGCCGATTTCGCCAGAGACGGCCTGAACCCGCGAACCGCGCATGCCGATGCAGGCGCCCTGCGGATCGATGCGCTTGTCCTTGGAGCGAACGGCGATCTTGGCCCGCGAACCAGGATCACGCGACGCACCCATGACCTCAATGAGGCCTTCGGCGATTTCTGGCACTTCGATGCGGAACAGCTCGATCAGCATCTGCGGCGCAGTACGCGACAGAATCAACTGCGGGCCGCGGTTCTCAGTGCGAATTTCCTTTAGCAGTGCGCGAACACGGGCACCGACGCGGAAGGTTTCACGCGCAATGATGTCTTCGCGAGCCAGCAACGCTTCGGCGTTATTGCCGAGGTCGACGATAACGCTATCGCGGGTCACTTTCTTGACCGTGCCGGAGATGATCTCACCCAGACGATCACGATAGGCTTCTACCACCTGCGCACGCTCGGCCTCGCGCACTTTCTGCACGATGACCTGCTTGGCGGTCTGCGCCGCAATACGGCCGAACTCGATGGACTCGATTTTCTCTTCGAACACATCACCAAGCTTGGCGTCGGGATTACGCGCCTGAGCCTGATCCAATGCCAACTGATGGGCCGGATCTTCAAAGTGCTCATCGTCTACGACAGTCCAGCGACGGAAGGATTCGTAGCTGCCATTGTGGCGATTGATTTCCACACGCAGATCAACTTCGTCCTCGTAGCGCTTCTTGGTAGCCGTGGCCAAGGCCAGCTCAAGCGCTTCGAAAATCACACTCGCCGGTACGCCCTTTTCATTGGACACCGACTCCACAACCAGCAGTACTTCTTTGCTCATCGTACGCCTCGCCTTTCGCAATCCATTGGGTTCCGCGGGATCCGTTCTCAGTCAAAACGGGGAATGATGCTGGCCTTATCGATCATGTCGATCGGCAGCAGGTACTCATGGTCGTCCACCTGCACCACGACATCCTGCTCTTCCACCCCACGGAGAAGACCCTGGAAATTGCGCCTGCCCTCGAAGGGCGAGCGCAGCTTTATTTTTACCTGATCACCGATATGGGCCGTGTACTGTTCGATCGTGAACAGCGGCCGATCCATGCCAGGAGAAGAAACCTCAAGGGTGTAGTCCACGCTGATTGGATCTTCCACATCGAGCACACCGCTCAATTGACGACTGACTTTCTCGCAATCGTCGATGAGGATGCCATCGGCATGGTCGATATAGACACGCAACAGTGAATGCCGCCCCTGGGAAATGAACTCAATACCCCAGCACTGATAGCCAAGCGCCTCAACCACCGGGGCCAACAAGTCCTGCAACTGTTCTAGCTTGCTCGACATCGAAGTCCCTCGCGCATGCTGTACAAATGAAAAATGGGCGAAACGCCCATCCCTTTGACCGCCTGTAAATGCCGGCGACCTGGCCTCAAGCTAATAAAAAGCCCCTGTACAGGGGCTCTTTATTGGCTGGTTGCGGGGGCTGGATTTGAACCAACGACCTTCGGGTTATGAGCCCGACGAGCTACCAGACTGCTCCACCCCGCGTCAAACTGGGCACGAATTATACGACCCATGCCCAATACAGGTCAACCGAAACCCTTAAGCACAAGAAAGCCCGCACTAGGCGGGCTTGCTTGTTTGGTACCGAGGAGGGGACTCGAACCCCTACAGCCTATGGCCACTACCACCTCAAGGTAGCGTGTCTACCAATTCCACCACCTCGGCAAAAACCTTATTGCCCTTCCTCCACCTCAGGAAGATCACCAGCAGCATCCGCCGACTTGCGCTGCTCGAGCACAGGGACGTCTTCGACTGCTGGCTTGCTGGCCGGCACTTCCAGCACAGCTGGATCCGGCAGCCCCGCCTGGGACAACTGATCAGCCTGCTGCTTCGCGAAGAACGCCAAACCGAGACTAGTCACGAAAAAAACGCCGGCGAGTATAGCAGTAAGACGACTCAAAAAGGTAGCAGAACCTTGGCTTCCGAAAACAGTTGCCGAAGCACCCGAACCAAAAGAAGCACCAGCATCCGCACCCTTGCCCTGCTGCAGAAGCACCAGCGCAACAACACCTAGAGCAACCAGCAGATGCACCACAATCACGACAGTCTGCAACATCTGTTCAGTTCCCCGCGGCGCGACAGATCGCACCAAATTCATCCGCTTTCAGAGAGGCCCCACCAACCAGCCCCCCGTCAATATCCGCCATTGCGAATAGCTCAGCGGCATTCTCCGCCTTGACGCTGCCGCCGTACAGAAGCCTTACGCCTTCAGCGATGCGGCCATCATGACGCGACAACTGCTCTCGAATGGCAGCATGTACTTCCTGCGCCTGCTCAGGCGTTGCGGTCAAGCCACTACCAATCGCCCAAACAGGCTCGTAAGCAATAACCGCCGACTCGAATGCGGCGACACCACGGTCATCCAGCACTCGCGCCAACTGACGCCCAACCACTTCGAGCGTCTTGCCTGCCCGTCGCTCTTCAAGCGTCTCACCCAGGCACAACACAGGCTTAAGACCACCCACCTGCGCTGCCGAAAACTTGCGACTGACCACTTCGTCCGCCTCACCCAACAACAGGCGACGCTCGGAGTGACCAACCAGAACCCACTTACAACCGAAATCAGCGAACTGCTCAGCCGAAACCTCACCGGTCAGCGCCCCGAAGCCATTCTGCGCCGCACAATCCTGGGAACCGACGGCAACATGCTCACCATCAACACCATCCAGAACCTGAGAGACATGCACAGCGGAGGGAAACACCGCAATCTCGACATCCGCAGGCAAAACCTGCATCCGGAGAGACTCGACAAGCTCTGCGACGCTAGCGCGGGTACCGTTCATTTTCCAGTTACCAGCTACCATAGGGCGACGCATGCTTTACCTCATCGGTCAAAGTGGGCGCAGATGTTACTCAACAGCAAACGCCCTGGCAAGCGCGATTACGCACAAACTTCGGTAACGATCTTCGCCAGCTCCTCAGCCATGCCACGCACCTGACTTTCGTCATCGCCTTCAACCATGACACGTACCAGCGGCTCGGTCCCGGACTTGCGCAAAAGCACGCGGCCACGCCCATCCATGCGCTCGGTAACACTGTCGCAAGCAGCTTGCACGCTAGGATGCGAAATTGGATCGCGCTCGCCAGAAAAGCGCACGTTGATCAGCACCTGAGGGCACTTGTGCCAAGCCAGTCGCTCCTGCGCGAGCGTCTGGCCGCGCCGACGAAGCGCCAGCACCACCTGCAACGCCGCGATGATCGCATCGCCCGTGGTGGTGTGCTGCGCACAGACTATATGCCCGGAATTTTCACCACCCAATACCCAGCCACGCTCAAGCATCTCCGCGATCACGTAGCGATCTCCCACCTTGGCGCGGGTGAACGGTATCTCCCGCGCTTTCAAGGCAAGCTCAAGCCCCAGGTTACTCATCAGCGTGCCGACAACGCCGCCAGCCAACCGATCTCGCTCCTGCAAATCAGTCGCAATGATGTAAAGCAGTTCGTCGCCATCCACGACCGCACCGGTGTGGTCGACCATCATCACCCTGTCACCGTCGCCATCGAAGGCTATGCCCAGATCCGCGCCATGATCGACAACCGCCTTCTGCAGCTGCCCGACATGAGTGGAGCCGACATCGGCATTGATGTTCAGACCGTCCGGCTGCGCACCTATAACCACCACCTCGGCGCCCAGCTCACGGAACACGCTGGGTGCAACCTTGTAGGTCGCGCCATGCGCGCAGTCGATCACCAGCTTCAACCCGGAGAAATCAGTGCTGGTTGGCACGCTGCTCTTGCAGAACTCGATATAACGGCCAGCCGCGTCATTGATGCGGGATGCCTTGCCAAGCTGTGCCGAGTCGACCACGGTCATCGGCGCATCGATCAACTCCTCGATCATCAGCTCCACTTCATCAGGAAGCTTGGTGCCGCGACCGGAAAAGAACTTGATTCCGTTATCGTGATGCGGATTGTGCGAGGCGCTGATCACAATACCCGCCTCAGCATGGAAGGTACGCGTCAGATAGGCGACTGCGGGCGTCGGCATAGGCCCAAGCAACAGTACGTCCGCGCCAGCCGCCGACAAGCCCGCCTGCAATGCTGACTCGAACATGTAGCCCGAAATACGCGTGTCCTTTCCGATCAGAATCCGGCACTTTCCCTGCTTGCGAAAGGCCATGCCAGCCGCCCAACCCAGCTTGAGCATGAAGTCCGGGGTGATCGGAGCCTGCCCGACGTGCCCACGGATGCCATCGGTACCGAAGTATTTTCTAGTCATGGTGCCTTCCCTATTGCGCCGCTTGCACTGCAGCAATCATTCGAACTACATCAACCGTCTCGGCAACGTCATGAACGCGCACAATTTGCGCGCCCTTGCCTACGGCGAGCGCCGCCAAAGCCAGACTGCCGTACAAGCGCTCATCAACTGGCCGACCCAGCACGGCCCCGATCATGCTCTTGCGCGAGACACCGATCAGCAATGGCCGACCCAGCCGATGCAGTACCTCCATACGCCTGAACAGCACAAGATTATGGTTCAGCGTCTTGGCGAAGCCGAAGCCGGGATCGAGGACGATGCGATCGAGCGGGATTCCCGCCGCAGCACACGCACCCATTCGCTGCTCAAGAAACGAACAAACCTCCTCCACAACGTCGTCGTAGCGGGGATCCCTCTGCATATCACCTGGCTCGCCGCGCATGTGCATGAGGCAGACCGGCAGGCCAGCGTCAGCCGCGGCATCCAGCGCACCGTCGCGCTGCAGCGAGCGCACGTCGTTGATCAGCCCAGCGCCCAGCCTCGCACACTCGCGGATGACTGCGGGCGTGGACGTGTCCACCGAAACGACCACGTCGAGCTCCCGCGCGATCATCTCTACGACCGGTGCGACCCGCTCCAGCTCCTCGGTCGGCGAGACGGCGCGCGCGCCAGGGCGCGTAGACTCGCCACCAACATCGATCAGCGTAGCCCCAGCCACGGCCATTGCTTCGGCATGCCGCAGGGCTGCCTCGCGCTCGGCAAAGCGACCACCATCAGAGAAAGAATCGGGTGTGACATTGAGAATCCCCATCACATGAGGACGGGAAAGATCGAGAACCCGGCTGCCACATACCAGCCGAGCGGGAGAAAGAGATTCGGTCATTTACGAGCCTTGAGCTTTCAGGCCGGACACCCTGGACAGGCGCCCACTACACCAGCTGCACAACCATGGCGCAACGGGCTGGACAATTTACACCAGAAGGGGCGCCTATGCGCCCCTTCTGGTGTACTCCGATTTTCACGCGCCCGATGCAGCCACTGGCTTGCGCATGCCCTCAATGCTCGCCGGCAGGACCACCGATCGGGGTTTGCGGGCGACTATCATCCGGCAGGACTGGCGTACCGGACGCGCCCGAGCCACCTTCCCAATCACGCGGCTCCCGAGGGGTGCGCCCAGCCATGATGTCGTCGATCTGCGGCGCATCGATGGTCTCGTACTTCATCAAGGCTTCGGCCATCACATCCAGCTTGTCGCGATTATCGGTCAAGATCTGCTTGGCCGTCCCGTAGCAGTGATCGATGATGCTGCGCACTTCTTCATCGATCAGCCGCGCGGTTTCACCGGATACATTGGAATGCTGGCTGCCAGCACTGCGACCGAGAAACACCTCACCCTCTTCCTCGGCGTACATCAACGGCCCAAGCTTCTCCGACAAGCCCCACTTGGTCACCATGTTCCGCGCCAACTGAGTGGCGCGCATGATGTCGTTTGACGCACCCGTGGTGACACCCTCGAAGCCCAGCGTCATCTCTTCCGCTATCCGCCCTCCGAACAGAGAACAGATCTGGCTGATCAGCGCGCGCTTCGACAGGCTGTAACGATCTTCCTCTGGCAGGAACATGGTGACGCCTAGCGCCCGACCACGAGGAATGATGGAGACCTTGTAGACGGGATCATGCTCGGGGACCACGCGCCCAACGATGGCATGACCTGCTTCGTGGTAAGCGGTGTTGAGCTTCTCCTTTTCGGACATGACCATGGACTTGCGCTCGGCGCCCATCATGATCTTGTCCTTGGCCAGCTCGAACTCACGCATTTCGACGATGCGCTTATTGGAACGCGCGGCAAACAGCGAAGCCTCGTTGACCAGGTTGGCGAGATCCGCACCGGAGAAACCCGGCGTCCCACGCGCAATTACAGCAGGCTCGACGTTCTCACTGATCGGCACCTTGCGCATGTGCACCTTCAGGATCTGCTCGCGACCGCGAATGTCCGGCAGGCCGACCACCACCTGACGGTCGAAACGACCTGGGCGCAGAAGTGCAGGATCGAGTACGTCCGGACGGTTAGTTGCAGCGATGACGATGATCCCATCGTTCATCTCGAAGCCGTCCATCTCCACCAGCAACTGGTTGAGGGTCTGCTCGCGCTCATCGTGCCCACCACCGAGCCCTGCGCCACGATGACGACCAACTGCATCGATCTCGTCGATAAAGATGATGCACGGCGCGTGCTTCTTCGCCTGTTCGAACATGTCGCGGACACGGCTGGCACCAACACCGACGAACATCTCGACGAAATCCGAACCGGAAATGGTGAAGAACGGCACCTTGGCTTCACCTGCAATCGCCTTGGCCAGCAGCGTCTTACCAGTGCCGGGCGGGCCGACCATCAGCACACCACGCGGAATGCGACCGCCGAGACGTTGAAACTTGCCAGGATCACGCAGGAACTCGACCAGCTCGTGGACTTCTTCCTTCGCCTCATCGCAGCCGGCGACGTCAGCAAAGGTCGTCTTGACCTGATCCTCGGAAAGCAGGCGCGCCTTGCTCTTGCCGAAACTCATCGGCCCACCCTTACCACCCGCACCGCCCTGCATCTGCCGCATGAAAAACATGAATACAGCGATGATCACCAGAATCGGGAAGCTGGCAACGAGAAGCTGGGTCCAGATACTTTGCTGCTCAGGCTGCTTGCCCTCGATCAGCACATTGTTGTCGAGCAGATCACCGATCAGACCATTATCCTGAATCGCCGGGCGAATGGTCTTGAAGGTATCGCCTTCGCTGCGCTTGCCGATGATCACGAAACCATCGACCGTCACACGCTCGACGCGCCCTTCCTTGACCTGCTCGAGGAAGTCGGAATAGCTCAGCGTCTGCGGCTCGCTGGGGCTGGAGAAGTTGTTCATCACCGTGACCAGGACGGCGGCGATGATCAGCCACAGAATCAGGTTTTTTGCCATGTCGTTCAAATTAACTACCCTCTGGAGCAAACCCGTTGTCTGCGGGCCGCATGACGGCCGGTTGGTTGCTCGGCCTAACTTACTACACAACGTACTGGAACTGGCAGCCGGTCTGTAACCCTATGAAACAGCCTAGCCCTTGTAACACCGAGCCGTCCATTCAACTGAAGCCTGCACGATAGACCGCAAGATATGGCATTTTGCACCGAGTGCTATTCGCTAGCGCCCCGCGACGCAACTCTGCAACCCATATTGGGGCCGTATGGACAATCACAAGGCCGGCATGATTTTTCGTCAGCTGATATCTGACGCGTATCCAGAGACATTCGACGCACGACCCCAGCCAGCGAAGAAGAACTTTTTGTCGGTAAGGACGGATACAGCATGCCCCAAGCTGACGCCTCATCTGTGCGGTCATGCACCTCTCGGTTACACTAGCCGCCGTTTTTCAAGGTTCTGACGCAAGGGTCGACATATGCCGCTCACCAACGAGCAAAAGAAGCAGTACAAATCCATCGGCCACCATCTGAAACCGGTCGTGATCGTAGCCGAGAACGGACTGACCGAAGGCGTTCAAGCCGAACTCGAGCGGGCCCTGAACGACCATGAGCTGATCAAGATCCAGTTCCGCCTCGCAGAGCGTGAAGACCGCCGCGCGCTGATGGAAGAACTGTGCAGGATCGGCAAGTGCGAGCTGGTACAGACCATCGGCAAGATGGCCCTGGTGTACCGCAAGAATCCGAAGCCAAACAAGCAGCTTTCGAATATTCACCGCTTCCAGGCCTGAGATCGTGCGCGGCAGACTCAATCTGCCGCGCGCGCTCAGTACTCGCGTCCCGGAGCGGGCTGCAAGACCAGCATCAGGCCACACAGCGCCATCACCAGAAAGCTGAAGCTGGCCCAGTAGAGCGATTCAAACCAGCCCGCCCGCATCAACAGCTGACTGCCCGCGAGCATCATCACTGTTAGCAAAAGCTGGCCGCGAACGTCACGCCACAAGCCGCGCAGCCCCGTTACCTGAACCAATACCAGCGCCTGCAGCGCGCTACAGAATGCGGCAAAGCCGACCAGCAGCGGCTTCAGGCCGCCAGCGATCTCATCGACCAATAAAGGTGCCAGCCCGACGCGCCCAAGGGCAGGCAAGACCAGAAATTGCAGCAGCCACAAACCGCCGACCCAGAATGTCTGGGCCAGCTGCCAGGTGATGATGCCAGCCCGCGCCGGCTGTCGGTCAGACGTGGCGGACTTCGACAATCTCGTACTCGATCAACCCACTGGGCGTTTTGACGGCTACGACATCACCTTCTTCCTTGCCGATCAATGCGCGGGCAATCGGCGAACTGACCGAAAGCTTGCCCTGCTTGATGTCAGCTTCATCGTCGCCGACGATCTGGTAGGTCACCTGCTCGTCGGTCTCGACGTTGGCGATATCCACGGTGGTGCCGAAGATCACCTTGCCAGTCGGCGTGATGTTGGCGATATCGATAACCTGCGCGTTCTGCAGGCGGCCCTCGATGTCGCGGATACGCGCCTCAACCATGCCCTGCTGCTCACGCGCGGCATGATACTCGGCGTTCTCCTTGAGATCGCCCAGTTCGCGCGCCTCGGCGATCGCCTGGGTGATCTGCGGACGCAAAACGGTCTTCAGATGCTTGAGTTCGTCTTCCAGGGCGCGAGCGCCCTGGATGGTCATTGGAAATTTTGTCATGCCTTGATTCCTGCATGGAGATCCTGCAGCCGGCGCACAGTCTTCTCGGGACCGAACTTGAGCGCCTCACAGATCGCCTGGCCACCCGCGATGGTTGTGGTGATGCAGATCTTGTGCTGCAGGGCGTTGCGCCGAATGGAATACGAATCGGCGATGGACTGGCGGCCTTCGGTAGTGTTGATGACCAATGTGACTTCGTCATTCTTGATCATGTCGACCACGTGCGGACGGCCTTCGGTCACCTTGTTCACACGGCGCACCGGCAGTCCGGCCGCCTCGATGATCCGCGCGGTGCCGGCGGTCGCCACCACCTCGAAACCGAGCCCGACCAGATCACGAGCGACCTGTTCGACGTAAGGCTTGTCGTCTTCGCGCACGCTGAGGAACGCGCAACCCGAGGTCGGCAGGATTTCGCTAGCGCCCAGCTGGGCCTTGGCAAAGGCTTCGGCAAAGCTGTCGCCCACACCCATTACCTCACCGGTTGACTTCATTTCCGGCCCGAGAATGGTATCCACGCCAGGGAACTTGGCGAACGGGAACACCGCTTCCTTGACGCTGAAGAATGGTGGGATGATTTCCTTGGTGAATCCGATTTCCCTCAGGGTCTTGCCAGCCATCACGCGCGCCGCGACCTTGGCCAGCGACTCGCCGATGCACTTGGACACGAACGGTACCGTACGCGAAGCACGCGGGTTGACCTCGAGCACATAGATGTCCTCGCCCTGCACGGCCATCTGCACGTTCATCAGGCCGATCACGTCGAGCTCCAGGGCCATCTTGCGCACCTGGTCGCGGATCTCGTCCTGGATGTGCTGCGGCAGCGAGTAGGCTGGCAGCGAGCATGCCGAGTCACCGGAGTGAACGCCGGCCTGTTCGATGTGCTGCATGATGCCGCCAATAACGACATCGGTACCGTCGCACACGGCGTCGATGTCCACTTCGATGGCGCAATTGAGGAAGTGGTCCAGCAGTACTGGGCTGTCGTTGGACACCTGAACCGCTTCACGCATGTAGCGCTTGAGCTCTTCTTCCTCGTAAACGATCTCCATCGCACGACCGCCCAGTACGTAGGACGGGCGCACCACCAGCGGATAACCGATGGCCTTGGACGCGGCGATGGCTTCTTCTTCGCTGCGCGCCGTGGCGTTCTGCGGCTGACGCAGATTCAGGCGCTGCACCATCTGCTGGAAGCGCTCGCGGTCTTCGGCGCGGTCGATCGCATCTGGACTGGTGCCGATGATCGGTACACCCGCCTCTTCCAGCGCACGGCAGATCTTCAGCGGCGTCTGCCCGCCGTACTGGACGATCACGCCCTTGGGCTGCTCGACGCGGACGATTTCCAGCACGTCTTCCAGGGTTACCGGCTCGAAGTACAGGCGGTCGGACGTGTCGTAGTCGGTGGAGACGGTTTCCGGGTTGCAGTTGACCATGATGGTCTCGTAACCGTCTTCACGCATGGCCAGCGCGGCATGCACGCAGCAGTAGTCGAACTCGATGCCCTGCCCGATACGGTTGGGGCCGCCACCCAGGATCATGATCTTGTCGCGGCTCGACGGGTTGGCCTCGCACTCTTCCTCGTAGGTCGAATACATGTAGGCCGTGTCGGTAGCGAACTCGGCGGCGCAGGTGTCGACGCGCTTGTAGACCGGCAGCACCTTGAGCTTGTGACGGTGGCTGCGCAGGTTCTTCTCGGTGACGCCCAACAGCTTGGCCAGACGCGCGTCGGAAAAACCCTTGCGCTTGAGCTTGTACATCATGTCGCGGTCGATGCTGGACAGGCCCAGCGTCTTGACGTGCTCCTCGTCCTTGACCAGATCCTCGATCTGCACCAGGAACCACTCGTCAATCCGGGTCAGCTCGAACACCTCGGCAACAGTCTTGCCGGCACGGAAGGCGTCGGCGACATACCAGATGCGATCAGCGCCCGGCACCGTCAGTTCGCGTTTGAGGGTGCTCTCGGCCTCGGCGTCAGCCAGATTCAGTTTCGGATCGAAACCGGTTGCGCCGACTTCCAGGCCACGCAGCGCTTTCTGCATGGATTCTTGGAAGGTGCGACCGATCGCCATGACCTCACCGACCGACTTCATCTGAGTAGTCAGGCGCGCGTCGGCCTTGGGGAATTTCTCGAAGGCAAAGCGCGGCACCTTGGTCACGACGTAGTCGATGGCCGGCTCGAAAGAAGCAGGCGTGCGACCGCCAGTGATGTCGTTCTGCAGTTCGTCGAGGGTGTAACCGACGGCCAGCTTGGCGGCGATCTTGGCGATCGGGAAGCCTGTGGCCTTGGACGCCAGCGCCGAGGAACGCGACACCCGCGGGTTCATCTCGATCACCACCATGCGGCCGGTATCTGGACAAATGCCGAACTGCACGTTGGAGCCACCAGTTTCCACGCCGATCTCGCGCAGCACCGCCAGCGAGGCATTACGCAGGATCTGGTATTCCTTGTCAGTCAGGGTCTGCGCCGGCGCGACGGTGATCGAGTCGCCGGTGTGCACGCCCATCGGATCGAAGTTCTCGATGGAGCAGACGATGATGCAGTTGTCCTTCTTGTCGCGGACCACCTCCATCTCGTATTCCTTCCAACCGATCAGCGACTCGTCGATCAGCAGCTCACTGGTCGGTGAAAGGTCCAGACCGCGGGCGCAGATCTCTTCGAACTCTTCACGGTTATAGGCGATGCCCCCGCCGGTGCCACCCATGGTGAACGACGGGCGAATGATGCAGGGGAAGCCGACCTTGTCGAGCACGCCGTAGGCTTCTTCCATGTTGTGCGCGATGCCGGATACCGGACAGGCAAGACCGATGTCCTTCATCGCCTTGTCGAAGCGCGAACGGTCTTCGGCCTTGTCGATGGTGTCGGCGTTGGCACCGATCATCTCGACGCCGAACTTCTCCAGAATGCCGTGCTTTTCCAGGTCCAGCGCGCAGTTCAGCGCGGTCTGGCCACCCATGGTTGGCAGCAGTGCGTCCGGACGCTCCTTCTCGATGATCTTGGCCACGGTGGCCCATTTGATCGGTTCGATGTAGGTGGCGTCAGCCATGGCCGGGTCGGTCATGATTGTCGCCGGGTTGGAATTCACCAGGATGACGCGGAAGCCTTCCTCCTGAAGCGCCTTGCAGGCCTGAGCGCCGGAGTAATCGAACTCGCACGCCTGGCCGATGACGATGGGGCCGGCGCCGAGGATGAGGATGCTTTTGATATCTGTACGTTTTGGCATTTTCGTTACTCGAATCCTTAGGTCAGTCGGCGAGTCATCTTGAGAGTTACTGCGCGCGCCTGGGCTGCGTTGCGCGGTACTCACTTCCTCGCCGTACTACCTGTACTGTCTCGTCGTTGCGTTCCGGGCGCCTTGCCCAGACCGCGCTCGCTACACTCTCAAGACGACTCGTTACTGTCGTTTGGCCATGGCTTCGATGAAACGGTCGAACAGCGGCGCGACGTCATGCGGCCCCGGGCTCGCTTCGGGGTGACCCTGGAAGCTGAAGGCAACCTTGTCGGTGCGCTCGATGCCCTGCAGGGTGCCATCGAACAGCGACTTGTGTGTCGCACGCACATTGGCTGGCAGACTAGCTTCGTCCACGGCAAAGCCATGGTTCTGACTGGTGATCATCACCACACCGGACTTCAGATCCTGAACCGGGTGGTTCGCACCGTGGTGGCCGTTGGGCATCTTCACGGTCGTGGCGCCGGAGGCGAGCGCCAGCAACTGGTGACCAAGGCAGATGCCGAATACTGGGATGTCGGTTTCGAGCACTTGCTGGATCGCCTTGATCGCGTAGTCGCATGGCTCGGGGTCACCCGGACCGTTGGCCAGAAAGATACCGTCCGGGTTCAGCGCCAGGGCTTCGCTGGCAGGCGTCTGTGCCGGAAGCACGGTGACGCGGCAACCGCGGGCGACCAGCATGCGCAGGATGTTGTACTTCACGCCGTAGTCGAAGGCGACGACATGGTAGGGCAGCTCGCTGGCGGGAATCTCGGCATGGCCGTCATCCTTCAGGCACCAGACACTGGAGCGCCACTCGTAACGCTCCTTGACGCTGACTTCCTTCGCCAGATCCATGCCCTTGAGGCCAGGGAAGCTGCGCGCCAGCTCCAGCGCTTTCTCTTCTGTCGCGTCGCTACCAGCCAGGATGCAGCCGTTCTGCGCACCCTTCTCACGCAGGATACGGGTCAGGCGACGAGTATCGATGCCGGCGATGGCAACGGTGCCATTGGCCTTGAGGTAGTCAGGCAGGGGTTGCTTGTCGCGCCAGTTGCTGGAAATCAGCGGCAGGTCGCGAATAACCAGACCCGCAGCCCAGACTTTCCAGGACTCGGCATCCTCCGGCGTGGTACCAGTGTTGCCGACATGAGGATAGGTCAGGGTTACGATCTGCTTGGCGTAGGAAGGATCGGTGAGGATTTCCTGATAGCCGGTCATGGCGGTGTTGAACACCACCTCACCAATGGTTTGCCCATCGGCGCCGATGGATTCGCCGCGAAAGATGCTGCCATCGGCAAGAGCCAGAATGGCTGGCGTAAGGGCTGGCTTAGTCAAGAGACCTCCCGTAGATCAAGGCTGGAGCAGACGCAGATTGTAAAAAAGCGGGATGACGTGTGAAGGTCATCCCGCTTTTTGTTTGATTCATTTCTGCGCAACTTTTAGTGGACACACTAAAGCGGGAAGCTTACATAAAACTGCCTTTCGGGTCCAGCCAAAATAGCCGGCAAACGCACTCGAACGGGGCGCGACGCTGCCCAGCCGACGCAGCGAATCATTTCAGACCGAGCACATCCTGCATGTCGTAAAGACCTGCCGGCTTCTCGTCCAGCCATAGCGCGGCACGCACGGCACCCTTGGCGAAGGTCATACGGCTGGAGGCCTTGTGGGTGATTTCCACGCGCTCACCATCGGCGGCGAACAACACTGTGTGATCACCGACCACGTCGCCGGCACGAACGGTAGCGAAGCCGATGGTGTCGCGCTGACGCGCACCGGTTTGCCCCTGACGTCCATATACCGCAACCTTCTGAAGGTCACGCCCGAGCGCCTCGGCGACGACTTCACCCATGCGCAGTGCGGTACCAGAAGGCGCGTCCACCTTGTGCCGGTGATGCGCTTCGATGATCTCGATATCCACGTCGTCACCTAATACCCGCGCTGCCGTATCCAGCAGCTTGAGGCACAGATTGACGCCAACACTGAAGTTGGCGGCAAAGACGATCGGGATGTCCCTGGCCGCCGCAACGAGACGCTCCTTCTCGTCAGGCGAAAACCCGGTGGTACCGATCACCATCGCCTTGCCGGCGCGCCGGCAGACTTCCAGATTCTTCAGGGTCACCGAAGGATGGGTGAAATCGATCAGCACGTCGAACTCATCGATGGCCCTGACGAGCTCACCGGTCAGCGGCACACCCAGACGACCGATGGCCGCCAGCTCGCCGGCATCGGCACCCACCAGAGTGCTGTCCGGACGATCGATGGCCGCCGTCAGGCCGGCGGCACCACTGGTCTGCTGCACCGCCTCGATCAAGGTCTTGCCCATACGCCCGGCGGCGCCGGTCACTGCAATACGTCGCATCAATTCAGCTCCAGGCTGCAGGCTTCAAGCAGAGGACGCAGGCACGAAGCCTGTCATCCTCCACCCATAGGCCCTTGTCATACATCACCGAAAAAGCGTTTCACACCTTCGAACCAGCCACTGGCCTTGGGGGAATGCGAGGTGTCACCCTGCAGCGTGCCACGAAACTCCTCGAGCATCTCACGCTGACGCTTGCTCAGGTTAACCGGCGTCTCCACCGCGACCCGACACAGCAGATCGCCCGCCGCACCACCGCGCACCGGCGCAACCCCCTTGCCACGCAAGCGGAACTGCTTGCCGGTCTGGGTACCCTCAGGAATCTTCAGCTTGACGCGGCCATCCAGCGTCGGCACTTCCAGCTCGCCACCCAACGCGGCATCGGCAAAGCTGATCGGCACTTCGCAATACAAATGCTTGCCATCGCGCTGGAAGATCGCGTGCTCGCGCACATTGACCACCACATACAGATCGCCGGCCGGGCCACCCTGAGTGCCCGCCTCACCTTCGCCAGACAGACGAATGCGATCACCGGTATCGACACCCGGCGGCACCTTGACCGAGAGTGTCTTCTGCTCCTCCACGCGCCCCTGCCCATGGCAGCTGCCACACGGATCGGAAATCATCTTGCCGCTGCCGTGGCAGCGCGGACAGGTCTGCTGCACCGAGAAGAAACCCTGCTGCATGCGCACCTGACCGATACCCCCGCAGGTGGTACAGGTAACCGGACTCGTGCCCTTCTTCGCGCCGGAACCATCGCAGGTCTTGCACCCGACCAGGGTCGGCACGCGAATGGTCACGGTGGTGCCGCGCACTGCCTCTTCGAGATCGAGTTCGAGCGTGTAGCGCAGATCGCTGCCACGCTGTGCGCCGCCACGGCCGCCGCCTCGGCCGCCACTGAAGAAATCGCTGAACACGTCGCCGAAGATATCGGAGAAGTTCGCACCACCGTAACCGGCACCGGCCGCGCCAGCCCCCATCTGCGGATCGACACCGGCGTGGCCGTACTGATCGTAGGCAGCCCGTTTGCTCGGATCGGAGAGTACTTCGTAGGCCTCATTGGCCTCCTTGAAGGCGTCCTCAGCCGCCTTGTCCCCCGGATTGCGGTCCGGGTGATGCTTCATCGCAAGGCGCCGGTAAGCCTTTTTCAGCTCCGCCTCGCTGACGCCGCGCTCGACGCCCAGCACCTCATAAAAATCGCGTTTGGCCATAACTATCCTGAACCCTCAATTTCATGCCTTCCAGACACGCCGACGCGGGAGCAAGCCCCCGCGCAGCGGTCGGGCCCGCCCGAACGATGTCGGGACGGGCTGGAGCGGAAGCAAGCCAGGGCTTACTTGTTGTCCTTGACCTCTTCGAACTCGGCGTCGACCACGTCGTCGCCCGGCTTGCCCTGCTCGTCTGCCGGCTGACCTTCGCCAGCCTGAGCCTGCTCGGCGTACATCTTCTGCGCGACCGGCGTGGAAGCCTGGGAAACCGCAGCGATCTTGGCTTCGATCTCGGCCTTGTCGTCGCCTTTGATGGCCACTTCCAGCTCGCCAAGCGCTTTCTCGATTGCCGCTTTGTCGTCGTCGCTGGCCTTGTCGCCGGCCTCAACGAGCATCTTGCGGGTCGCATGCACCAGCTGATCGCCCTGGTTGCGCGCAGTCGCCAGCTCTTCGAACTTGCGGTCTTCCTCGGCATTGGCCTCGGCGTCGCGAACCATCTGCTCGATCTCCTCCTCGGACAGACCCGAGTTGGCCTTGATCACGATGGATTGCTGCTTGCCGGTAGCCTTGTCCTTGGCAGACACGTGCAGGATGCCGTTGGCGTCGATGTCAAAGGTGACCTCGATCTGCGGCATGCCACGCGGTGCCGGCGGAATCTCGGCCAGGTCGAAGCGACCCAGCGACTTGTTGCCGGTCGCCTGCTTACGCTCACCCTGCAGCACGTGAATGGTCACCGCGCTCTGATTGTCGTCGGCAGTGGAGAACACCTGCGACTTCTTGGTCGGAATAGTGGTGTTCTTCTCGATCAACGGAGTCATTACGCCACCCAGGGTTTCGATACCCAGCGTCAGCGGCGATACGTCGAGCAGCAGCACGTCCTTCACGTCACCGGCCAGCACGGCGCCCTGGATGGCAGCACCCATTGCGACGGCTTCGTCCGGGTTGACGTCCTTGCGCGCTTCCTTGCCGAAGAACTCAGCGACCTTCTGCTGAACCAGCGGCATACGGGTCTGGCCACCGACCAGGATCACGTCGTCGATCTTCGAAACGTCGACGCCGGCATCCTTCAGCGCAATGCGGCAAGGCTCGATGGTGCGCTGCACCAGATCCTCGACCAGCGCTTCCAGCTTGGCGCGGGAAATCTTCACGTTCAGGTGCTTCGGACCAGACGCGTCAGCGGTGATGTACGGCAGGTTGACGTCGGTCTGCTGGCTGGAGGACAGCTCGATCTTGGCCTTCTCGGCAGCTTCCTTCAGGCGCTGCATTGCCAGCGGGTCACCTTTGAGGTTCATACCGCTTTCTTTCTTGAACTCGTCGACGAGGTAGTCGATCAAGCGGATGTCGAAGTCCTCACCGCCGAGGAAAGTGTCGCCGTTGGTGGCCAGCACTTCGAACTGGTGCTCGCCATCGACTTCGGCGATCTCGATCACCGAAACGTCGAAGGTACCGCCGCCCAGGTCATAGACGATCACGGTGTGGTCGCCCTTGGCCTTGTCCATGCCGTATGCCAGCGCAGCCGCGGTCGGCTCGTTGATGATGCGCTTGACGTCCAGACCGGCGATGCGACCGGCATCCTTGGTAGCCTGGCGCTGACTATCGTTGAAATAGGCCGGAACGGTGATCACCGCTTCAGTGACCGGCTCACCGAGGTAGTCCTCGGCGGTCTTCTTCATCTTCTTCAGGATTTCAGCGGAGATCTGCGGCGGCGCCATTTTCTGGCCATTCACCTCGACCCAGGCGTCGCTGTTGTCGGCCTTGACGATCTTGTAAGGGACCATCTGAATGTCTTTCTGCACGACGTCTTCGTCAAAGCGACGACCGATCAGACGCTTCACCGCATACAGGGTGTTGTGCGGGTTGGTCACTGCCTGGCGCTTGGCCGACTGACCAACCAGGATTTCGCCGTCGTTCGCGTACGCGATAATCGACGGAGTGGTACGGCCGCCTTCGGCGTTTTCAATAACCTTGGCCTTGCCGTTTTCCAGAATCGAGACGCAGGAGTTGGTGGTTCCCAGGTCGATACCGATGATCTTGCCCATTTAATTCGCTCTCCAAATTTCGATTGGTCCGCGCCTGCTTTACCGGCTGCGGGTAACACAAAAACGCTTGGCTACCAGATGGGGGTCGGCAACCGGATTTCAAGCCTTCTCATCAATCGAAGGCGGCACATCGGCAGGCGCCTTGCTGACGACGACCATCGCCGGACGCAGCAGGCGACCGTTGAGCAGGTAACCTTTCTGGAACACCTTGAGCACGCTGCCCGGCTCGACGTGGGTGCTTTCTTCCATGGCCATGGCCTGATGATGCTCAGGATTGAACGGCTCGCCATGCGGATCGAGCTGCTCGAGCTGGTGACGCGCCAGCGTGTCCTGAAGCAGCTTGAGGGTCAGCTCGACGCCCTCACGCATGGGCTTGACCGCTTCGTCATCAGCACTGGACAGCTCAAGGCCACGCTCGAGACTGTCGGCAACGGCAAGCAGATCACCGGCAAACTTTTCCAGGGCGAACTTGTGCGCCTTTTCCACATCCTGCTCGGCGCGCCGGCGGATGTTCTGCAGCTCAGCCGCAACGCGCAGTGACTGGTCCTGCGCAGCGGCCAGCTGCTCTTCCAGCGACTGCACGCGGGCGGCCAGATCCTCGGCTACGTCCGCTTCCGAATGCTCGGGCGCTTCCGGGTTCTGGTTATCCAGGTTCTGCTCGTCGGCCATAGGTCCTCCTCTCTATACGATCAGCGGGCAGCAAACCCGCGCTTGTGCCGCTATATGGGGGCGCGAAAAACAGGCTTCAAGGGCGGAAAGCGAAGAGCGCCCAGCGAAATGACGAGCAACCGCACATTCATCCCTCAACGCTTGTAGCGCCCAGGAAAACCACTGTATAAATACCCAGCCACGCAAATCGGGAGCCCTTGCCATGCTGGTTCATCTATCGGTCCACAACTACGCCATCGTCGAGCACCTCGACCTCGAGCTGAAACGCGGCATGAGCGTCATCAGCGGAGAAACCGGCGCAGGCAAGTCGATCATGCTCGATGCCCTCGGCCTGACGTTGGGCGACCGGGCCGACAGCAGCGTGGTGCGCATCGGCGCCGACAAGGCCGATATTCTTGCCAGCTTCGACCTGGACGATATTCCCGACGCCCGCGCCTGGCTCGCGGAGCGCGACATGGACCATGACGGGCCCTGCATCCTGCGCCGCGTCATCACCGCCGAAGGTCGTTCCCGCGGCTACATCAACGGCACCCCTTGTCCGCAGAGCGACCTCAAGTCGCTGGGCGAGCTGCTTATCGATATCCACAGCCAGCACGAGCATCAATCCCTGCTGAAGACCGACACCCATCGGCGCCTGCTCGATGAGTACAGCGGCAACCAGGAGCTGGCGCGACAGGTCCAGCTGGCCGCCCAGCGCTGGCGGCAGACGCGACAGACCCTGGAACGCCTGAGCAACAGTGGCGACGAACAGCGCGCACGCCACCAATTGCTCAGCTACCAGCTGGAAGAGCTGGAGAACCTGGCGCTGGGCGAGAACGAACTGGAGCAACTCGAGCGCGAACACAAGAACCTGGCCAATGCTGAGCAGTTGCTCGGCGCCTGCCGCCAAGTCATGGAGCTGTGCAGCGAGAGCGATGCCGGCAACGTGCTGTCGGCACTGACCAGCAGCCTGCAGCGTCTGAGCGCCTTCCAGAACCAACCTCAAGCCCTGAGCGAAGCAGTCAATCTGCTGGCGAGCGCGCAGATTCAGGTCGAAGAGGCGATCGGCGAGCTGAACCGCTTCGTCGATCACTTCGACGCCGATCCGGAGCGCCAGCAGATGCTGGAAGAGCGGCTGGATACCATCTACACCCTCGCTCGCAAGCACCGCGTGCAACCGACCGAACTGCCCAACCTGCACCAGCAGCTGCTGGAGGAGCTAGAAGGGCTGAACGCCGACGACGAAGCAGTCGAGCGCCTCGGTGAAGAACTGGCGGCCTACGCTCGGCACTACGAAGAAAAAGCCGGCGAACTCAGCCGCATGCGCCAGGCCGCGGCCGAACAACTGGCCAGCGCTGTCGAGGTAGAGATTCAAAGACTGGGTATGCCAGGCGGCAGATTCAGCGTGCAACTCAAGCCTGCAGCCGAAGGCGAACTGATGCCCTACGGCCTGGAGCAGGTCGAGCTCCTGGTCAGCGCCAACCCGGGCCAGCCCCTGCGCGCCCTGGCCAAAGTCGCATCCGGGGGTGAACTATCACGCATCAGCTTGGCGATTCAGGTGATCACCGCGCAGACATCCCGCGTACCGACGCTGGTGTTCGATGAAGTCGACGTGGGTATCGGCGGCCCCACCGCGGAGATCGTTGGCCAGCTGCTGCGCCGCCTCGGCGAGCGCGGCCAGGTGCTGACCGTCACCCACCTGCCCCAGGTCGCCGCCCAAGGACATCACCACCTGTTCGTGCACAAGGCTCGAGGGGCGGATGAAACCCGCACTGCCGTCGCAGAACTGGATCAGAACGGCCGCGTCGAGGAAATCGCGCGGATGCTCGGCGGCGTCGACCTGACCGAGCAGTCTCTGGCACATGCCCGACAGATGGTCACCTCCGCACAAGCCTGAGCCCGGCAGCCAGGCACAAAAAAGGCGGCCTTGGCCGCCTTTCTCATATGTCTGGATCAGTCTTTCTTGCGCACGTAGAGCACCAGATTGTGATCCACCAGCTCGTAGCCGTGACGCTTGACGATTTCTTTCTGCAACTTCTCGATCTCGGGATCGAAAAACTCGATGACGTCGCCGCTATCGACGCAGACCATGTGGTCGTGATGCCCGCCGTCGGCCAGCTCGAAGACGGCATGACCACCATCGAAGTTGTGCCGAACTACCAGACCGGCCGCCTCGAACTGGGTCAGCACGCGATAGACCGTCGCCAGACCGACATCCTCACCCGCTTCCATCAACGCCTTGTAGACGTCTTCGGCGCTCATGTGACGGCGATCGGTAGTGTCCAGCATCTGCAGGATCTTGACCCGCGGCAGAGTTACCTTGAGACCAGCTTTACGTAGTTCGCTATTTTCAACCATGGTTGGCTTTCTCGCTGCTGCTGTTTCGCAGCCTCCTTCAATACGGGTATGATCCGGGTTCTTTGCCCAGCCAAGATAGTGGAAGTCACCCACCGATGCAAAACACCAAGCTCATGCTGGCCAGCCTCTCCTTCGCAGGTCTGGTCGCACTCGCCGGTTGTTCATTCCCCGGGGTTTACAAGGTCGACATTCAACAGGGCAATGTCGTCACGCAGGACATGATAGACCAGTTGCGCCCCGGAATGACCCGCCAGCAGGTGCGGTTTATCATGGGCAACCCGCTGATCACCGACACCTTCCATGCCAACCGCTGGGACTACCTGTACAGCATCCAGCCGGGCGGCAGTCCGCGCCAGCAGGAGCGCGTCAGCCTGGTGTTCAATGCCAACGACCAGCTGGCGGGCCTGGCCGGCGACTTCATGCCCGGCGTAAGCCGCGATGAACAGATCCTTGGCCGCGACGCCCAGGCGCCTGACGCGGCTCCTGCCGCCCAGCCAAGTCAGCCTGAAGAGCGCCCTGCGCCTGGCTCGCTGCTGGAGCAGATTCAGCGTGAAGTGGATGAAGCGGAGCCGGTTCCGGTGCCGATTCCCGAACCGCTGGAAACCGAATAAAGAAACGCCCGGCTAGCCCGGGCGTTTTTGTTTCAGCATATTCAAGCGTCTTCGGCCTTGTTCTTTGCTGCCCGTGCGGCGCGCTGTTTGCGCACCTCTTTCGGGTCGGCAATCAGCGGCCGGTAGATCTCCACGCGCTCACCCTCCTCGAGCACGCGCTCATCGGGCTTGGGCACGGCCTTGCCGAAGATACCCAACGGAGCTGCGGCCAGATCGAGCCCCGGGAAGTGCGCATCCATTCCCGAACGCAAGGCCGCCTCGCGCACGGTGGTGCCCGCGGGCACGGTCATCTGCAGCAGCTTCTGCTTGTCGGCCAGGGCATAGACCACTTCGACCGCAATCGATTGCTTATCCATATAGCTGCTTCGCCCGCTCGCAGAAGGCATCGACCAAAGTGTTGGCAGCCTGATTGAACAACGGCCCAAGGGTCGCCTTGACCAGCGGCCCGGCGTAATCAAAGGTCAGATCCAGGCTTATCTTGCAGGCCTTCTCGCCAAGGGCCTTGAATTCCCAGATGCCATGAAGATGGCTGAATGGGCCTTCCTCAAGCGTCATCTCGATACGCTTGCCGAGGTCCAGGGCATTGCGCGTCATGAAACGCTGGCTCAACCCGGCCTTCGCCACCGTCATGCTGGCGTGCATTTCGGTCTCGCTGCTGGAAAGCACCTCAGTCGCTGAACACCAAGGCAGGAACTGCGGGTAGCTGGCTACGTCGTTGACCATGTCGAACAGCGCCTGGGCCGGGTACGGCAGCAGCGCGGAACGTTGAATGTGCGTCGTCATGCGGACCTTCTACGTCGTCGTTTCATTGCGCGCCATCCAAAAGTTGGCGCAGCCAGCCCGCAACCGCGGCTTCCGGGCGACACCCGGGAAGCGGCTCAGCGCAAAGCGGGGCACATTGTCGGGGATTAACGGCTGCCCCTCAAGTTTCTGCCGCCAGCGCTCTTGCAGGCTGTCGCCAGCCGCAGCGGGACTCCCTATAATGCGGCCCCTATGGCCAAACAGAAGAAACAGTCCCCCGGGACCATCGCGCTGAACAAGAAAGCGCTACACGACTACTTCATCGAACAGAAATTCGAGGCGGGCCTCGTCCTGGCCGGCTGGGAAGTGAAGAGCATGCGCGCCGGCAAGGCTCAGCTGGTCGACAGCTACGTCCTGCTCAAGGATGGCGAAGCCTGGCTGATGGGTGCGCACATCACGCCGCTGACCAGCGCGAGCACACACGTCATTGCCGATCCGACCCGCACCCGCAAGCTGCTGCTGAACAAGCGCGAGCTGGGCAAGCTGTTCGGCGCCGTACAGCAGAAAGGCTACGCCTGCGTAGCGCTGTCGCTGTACTGGAAGAAGCACATGATCAAGTGCGAGATTGCCCTCGGCAAAGGCAAGAAGGAGTACGACAAGCGCCACACCGAGAAGGAACGCGATTCCGATCGGGAGATCCAGCGCGCGATGCGCACCAAGGGCAAGGACGACTGAGCCACGCTCAGCGTTTGGCCTGATCAGCCTAAGCAGTGATACCGAGCCGGCAGCCAGTGCCGGCTCAGCTCTCAACCTTCCTTCTGCATCCTTTCACCCTGCCGACGCTGCGCGCGCGCCAGCCGCTGGGCTTCCTGCTGACCTTCAGCCAGCACTTCCTGCACGTAATTGATATGGCGATGGATGACCTCCCGCGCCTCGGTCGCTCGCCTGGCCATGATCGCCTCGTACAACTCGCGATGCTGGCTCATCAGCATGTCCCGCGTTTCGTCACGCAGGGCGTACATGCCGCCGATATTGGTCACCACGTTGCGCTTGAGCAGGTCGAACAGGCCACGAATGGTATGCAGCAGCACCGCGTTGTGGCTGGCTTCGGCAATGGCGAGATGGAACTGGGCATCGGCTGCGCCCTCTTCTGCCCGAGAGACCTTGCCTTCCCGGGCGTAGCAGTCCTGCAATGCGGCAAAGGCTTCGGTGAGCCGCTTCCGATCCACCTCGGTCGCACGCAGCGCTGCGTAGTAGGCGCAGCTGCCCTCGAGCGTGTGGCGAAACTCCAATAAGTCGCGCTGCGCATCGCTGTTGTTTTCCAGCAGATGCAGCAACGGATCACTGAACGTCGAGCCCAGCGACTCGGCGACGAACGTACCTCCGCCATGCCGGCTGACCAGCAGCCCCTTGGCCGCGAGCTTCTGAATCGCTTCGCGAAGCGAAGGCCGCGAGACGCCAAAGCTTTCAGCCAGGGCGCGCTCCGCAGGCAGACGCTCACCCGCCTTGAGCGTGCCCTCGAGAATCATGGTTTCCAGCTGCGCGACGATATCGTCCGCTAGCCGCCGCTGCCGCACCATCCCCACGTCCATAGCCACCCCGAATGGTCATACCAATCCGAAAATGCTAGCCATGACCGCGCATCTGCACAAGGCCGGTTGTTGCGACCAAAGTCTATAGCTAGCTAATTGACGCCCCTATACGCAGCTCTTACGCTGGCCATTCACTTCTGTTAATTGGTATTACCACTTTACAGAGTGGTCTAAAAATAAGAGGACTCAGCATGAGATCTGCGCACAAAAACTACTCCACGGTCCGCTCAGGGCCCCATCTGAACCGAACCGCAGGGGAAGCCTGACATGTCCAACGGACTGCTCGCACTATTCGCCTTCACACCCATTCTGCTCGCAGCAATCATGCTGATCGGTCTGCGCTGGCCCGCCAGCCGCGCCATGCCGTTGGTCTTCCTGTTCACCGCAGCCATCGGGCTGTTCGTCTGGGACATGAGCGTTAACCGCATCATCGCCTCGACGCTGCAAGGTCTGGTGATCACCCTGGGCCTGCTGTGGATCATCTTCGGCGCAATCCTGCTGCTGAACACCCTCAAGCATTCCGGCGGTATCACCGCCATTCGTGCCGGTTTCACCACCATAAGCCCTGACCGCCGCATCCAGGCGATCATCATCGCCTGGCTGTTCGGTTGCTTCATCGAAGGCGCTTCCGGCTTTGGCACTCCGGCCGCCATCGCCGCACCGCTGCTGGTTGCGGTCGGCTTCCCGGCAATGGCTGCAGTCCTGCTCGGCATGCTGGTGCAAAGCACGCCGGTGTCTTTCGGCGCGGTCGGTACGCCGATCGTCGTGGGCATCAACAGCGGCCTGGATACCGCCACCATCGGCGCGCAACTGGTTGCGCAGGGGTCCAGCTGGAACGCCTACCTGCAGCAGATCACCAGCAGTGTGGCGATTACCCACGCCATCGTCGGCACAGTAATGCCGCTGGTCATGGTGCTGATGCTGACGCGCTTCTTCGGCAAGGAGAAAAGCTGGAAAGCCGGCTTCGAAGTGTTGCCGTTCGCGATCTTCGCCGGCCTGGCGTTCACCCTGCCCTACGCTGCCACCGGCATCTTCCTCGGCCCGGAATTCCCGTCGCTGCTCGGCGGCCTGGTGGGCCTGGCGATCGTTACCACTGCCGCTCGCTTCAAGTTCCTGACGCCGAAGACCACCTGGGACTTCGCCGACGCCAAGGAATGGCCAGCCGAATGGCTGGGCACCATCGAAATGAAGCTGGACGACATCGCGGCGCGCCCGATGAGCGCCTTCCGTGCCTGGTTGCCCTACGTGCTGGTCGGCGCGATTCTGGTGATCAGCCGCGTGTTCCCGCAGGTCACGGCTGCGCTGAAATCGGTATCCATCGCCTTTGCCAACATCCTCGGTGAGACCGGCATTAATGCCGGCATTGAACCGCTGTATCTGCCGGGCGGCATCCTGGTCATGGTGGTGCTGATTACGTTCTTCCTGCACGGCATGCGCGTTTCCGAGCTCAAGGCTGCCGTGAAGGAATCCAGCAGCGTGCTGCTCAGCGCCGGCTTCGTACTGCTGTTCACCGTGCCGATGGTGCGCATCCTGATCAACTCCGGCGTCAACGGCGCCGAGCTGGCCAGCATGCCAATCGTCATGGCGCGCTATGTCGCCGATAGCGTCGGCAGCATCTACCCGCTTCTGGCACCGGCCGTCGGTGCGCTCGGTGCGTTCCTGGCCGGCTCCAACACCGTCAGCAACATGATGTTCAGCCAGTTCCAGTTTGGTGTTGCGCAGTCGCTCGGAATTTCCGGCGCGATGGTAGTTGCCACCCAGGCTGTTGGCGCTGCGGCAGGCAACATGGTTGCGATCCACAACGTGGTGGCGGCATCCGCTACCGTTGGCCTGCTCGGCCGCGAAGGCTCCACGCTGCGCAAGACCATATGGCCTACGCTGTACTACGTGCTGTTCACGGGGGTGATCGGCCTGATCGCCATCTACGTGCTGGGCGTGACCGACCCGCTGGTCGGAGTGTAAGAAACAGGAATCGTGCCCCCGCTTGGGGGCACGGTTGCATTCCAGAAACCGCACCTGACAGGCGCATTGAAAAACGTAGGCGAGACCGGCAACACGAGGCAAAGCAGCCGAAGAAAGGACTGGACTCGCATACGAGTTTAGGTTCCTAAATGAGCATTCTGAGGCTGCTTTAACGACGTATTGCCAAACGCAGATAGTTTTTCAAAAGCCTGTTTGCGGATAACCGGGCCAACCCGGAGACCAAGCCGATGAGCGAACTCTTCTACGATGCTGCGCCGAACGCTACCCGCGTCGCGCCGCCGCTGCCAAAGCCGCGCGAATACCCCGCCAAGCCAAGCCAGGTTTATCTGTTCGGTACCTGCGTGGTCGACCTGTTCTATCCCGAGGCCGGCCTGGATGCCATCCGCCTGCTCGAACGCGAAGGATTGACCGTGCACTACCCGCAGGGTCAGACCTGCTGCGGTCAACCGGCCTACACCAGCGGCTACACCGACGAGGCGCGCAACGTCGCACGGGCGCAACTGGATCTGTTCGCCAACGACTGGCCGGTGGTCGTCCCTTCCGGTTCCTGCGCCGGTATGCTGCGCCACCATTATCTCGACCTGTTCAAGGACGAGCCGCAGACCCTCAAGAAGGCGCAAGCGCTCGCCGAGCGCACCTTCGAGCTGGCCGAGTTCCTGCTCAATGTCTGCAAGGTCGAATTCAAGGACGCCGGCACGCCGACCAAAGTTGCTCTGCATACTTCCTGCTCGGCACGCCGCGAAATGAACACCCACCTGCACGGCCGCGCCCTGCTTGCCCAGCTGGGCCAGGTCGAGCGCGTCGAGCATGACCACGAAAGCGAGTGCTGCGGCTTCGGCGGCACATTCAGCGTACGCATGCCCGACATCTCCGGCGCCATGGTGCTGGACAAGACCCGCGCACTGAAGGAATCCGGCGCGCATCAGGTGATCAGCGCCGACTGCGGCTGTCTGATGAACATCAATGGTTCGCTGGAAAAGCAGCGTGAAGCCCTGCGCGGCCAGCATCTGGCGACCTTCCTCTGGCAACGCACCGGAGGTGCCCGATGAACGCCGAACAGCGTATTCCCGCGATACAGATCGAGAACGCCGGTGACCCGGATTTCCGCGCCCGCGCCCGCAAGTCCCTGAATGACGACCAGCTGCGGCGCAACTTCCGCACCGCCATGGACTCGCTGATGACCAAGCGCGCCGTGGCCTTCAGCGATGCCGACGAACGCGAGCGACTGCGCGAGATGGGCAACCGTATCCGCGCCCGCGCCCTGTCCAAGCTGCCCGAACTGCTCGAGCGGCTGGAAACCAACCTGACCCGCAATGGTGTGAAGGTGCACTGGGCGGAGACGGTTGAAGAGGCGAACAAGATCGTCCTCGAGATCGCCCGCGCCCACGAGGCGAAGCAGGTGATCAAGGGCAAATCGATGGTCAGCGAAGAGATGGAGATGAACCATTTCCTCGAAGGCCATGGCATCGAATGCCTGGAATCGGACATGGGCGAGTACATCGTCCAGCTCGACCACGAAAAGCCTTCCCATATCATCATGCCGGCCATCCACAAGAACGCCGGCCAGGTCGCGTCCCTGTTCCACGAGAAACTCGGCGTGGAGTACACCAAGGACGTCGACCAACTCATTCAGATCGGCCGTCGCACCCTGCGCCAGAAGTTCTTCGAGGCCGATATCGGCGTCTCCGGCGTGAACTTCGCGGTGGCTGAGACCGGCACCCTGTTGCTCGTGGAAAACGAGGGCAACGGGCGGATGTCCACCGGTGTGCCGCCGGTACATATCGCTGTCACCGGGATCGAGAAGGTAGTCGAGAACCTGCGCGACGTGGTCCCGCTGCTCTCGCTGCTGACCCGCTCGGCGCTGGGCCAACCGATCACCACCTACGTCAACATGATCTCCAGCCCGCGCAAGGCCGACGAGCTCGACGGCCCGCAGGAAGTGCACCTGATCCTGCTGGACAACGGCCGCAGCCAGGCTTTCGCCGACAGCGAGCTGCGCCAGACGCTGAACTGCATCCGCTGCGGCGCGTGCATGAACCACTGCCCGGTGTACACCCGCGTCGGCGGCCACACCTACGGCGAGGTCTACCCCGGACCGATCGGCAAGATCATCACGCCGCACATGGTCGGCCTGGACAAGGTGCCGGATCACCCCAGCGCTTCGTCGCTGTGCGGCGCCTGCGGCGAAGTCTGCCCGGTGAAGATACCGATTCCGTCCATCTTGCGGCGCCTGCGTGAGGAGAACGTCAAGACCCCGGATGATCCGCACAAGGTCATGCGCGGCCAGGGCAGCAAATACTCGAAGCAGGAGCGGCTGATGTGGGCCGGCTGGCGCCTGCTCAACACCAGCCCGACGCTGTACCGCGTGTTCGGCTTCTTCGCCACTCGCCTGCGCGGCCTGACACCATCGAACATCGGCCCCTGGACGCAGAACCACAGCGCACCGACACCTGCCGCCCGCTCGCTGCATGAGCTGGCCCGCGAGCACCTGGAGGGCAAGCGATGAGCGCCAAGGCCAATATCCTCGCCAAGCTGAAGAAAAGCCTGGAAGGCACCACGCCGATCGCCGATGACTACGACGAGTCACTGGTCACGCAACCCTGGAGCTACGCGCCCGAGCAACGTATCGCTCGCCTACGCCAGCTGATGGAAGCGGTGCACACCGAAATCCACCTGACCACTGATGCCGCGTGGCCCGCCCTGCTCGAACAGCTGCTGCACGACCGTCAGCTGCCGAGCCTGCTGATTGCCCCGACCACGCCATACGGCCAGCGCTTCACCGCGCATTGCGCCGGCCGTGACGGCCTGCCGACGCTGAAGGCCTACGACCGCCCGGTCGAAGAGTGGAAGGCAGAACTATTCGACGACACCCCGGCGAGCCTCACGGGCACCCTCGGCGCCATTGCCTCCACCGGCAGCCTGATCATGTGGCCGACCCGCGAGGAGCCGCGCCTGATGAGTCTGGTGCCACCGGTGCATTTCGCCATCCTCAAGGCCAGTGAGATCCACGACAACTTCTACGAGATCCAGCAGAAGTTCCAGTGGGCCGCCGGCATGCCGACCAATGCGCTGCTGGTCTCCGGCCCGTCGAAAACCGCCGACATCGAACAGGTGCTGGCCTACGGTGCCCACGGGCCGAAGGATCTGATCCTGCTGATCCTGGAGGACGCATGAACGCGGCCGCCCAGCTTGAACGCGCGCCGCTGCCGGCCGGGTTCCTCCGCGAAGTCGAGCGCCTGATCCCGGTCGAGCGGCGCTTCGACGATCCGCTCTCCACCCTCGCCTTCGGCACCGACGCCAGCTTTTACCGGCTGATTCCCAAACTGGTGGTGCGCGTCGAATCCGAAGCCGAGGTGATCGCGCTGCTCAAGCTGGCCCATGCGGAAAGCGTCCCGGTGACCTTCCGCGCCGCGGGCACCAGCCTGTCCGGCCAGGCGATCAGCGACTCGGTGCTGATCGTGCTCGGCGACAACTGGAACGGCCGCGAGATTCGCAACGGCGGCGAGCAGATCCGCCTGCAGCCCGGCGTAATCGGCGCTAATGCAAACGCCGTACTCGCGCCCTTCCAACGCAAGATCGGCCCCGACCCGGCCTCGATCAACGCCGCGAAGATCGGCGGCATCGTCGCCAACAACTCCAGCGGCATGTGCTGCGGCACGGCGCAGAACACCTACAAGACCCTCGCCGGGCTGCGCGTCGTGCTGGCCGATGGCACCGTGGTCGACAGCGAAGATGCCACCAGCGTCGACGCCTTCCGCCAGAGCCATGCGGCACTGCTCGAACAGCTGGCCGAGCTGGGCCGCGAAACCCGCGCCAACACCGAACTGGCGGCGAAGATCCGCCACAAGTACCGACTGAAGAACACCACCGGTTTCTCGCTCAATGCGCTGGTCGATTACGACGAGCCACTGGATATCCTCAACCACCTGATGGTCGGCTCCGAAGGCACGCTGGGCTTTATCAGCGCAGTGACCTACGACACCGTACCGGATCATCCGCACAAGGCCAGCGCGCTGGTGGTGTTCCCCGACGTGGAAACCTGCTGCCTGGCCGTACCGGTGCTAAAGCAGCAGCCGGTGTCGGCGGTGGAGCTGCTGGACCGCCGCAGCCTGCGCTCGGTCGAACACAAGGCCGGCATGCCCGAGTGGGTAAAGGAACTGTCGCCGACCGCCTGCGCACTCTTGATCGAATCCCGCGCCGCCAGCCAGTCGCTGTTGCATGAGCAGATCAACCTGATCATGACCTCCATCGCGCATTTCCCGGTGGAGAAGCAGGTCGACTTCAGCGAAGACCCGGTGGTCTACAACCAGCTGTGGAAGATCCGCAAGGATACCTTCCCCGCAGTTGGCGCGGTGCGCCAGACCGGCACCACGGTGATCATCGAGGACGTGACCTTTCCGGTCGAGCGCCTGGCCGAGGGCGTCAACCGCCTGATCGAACTGCTCGACAAACATCGCTACGACGAGGCGATCCTCTTCGGCCACGCGCTGGAGGGCAACCTGCACTTCGTCTTCACCCAGGGCTTCGATGATCCGGCGCAGGTCGCCCGTTACGAAGCCTTCATGGGCGAAGTGGCGCAGCTGGTCGCCGTCGAATTCGGCGGTGCGCTCAAGGCTGAACACGGCACTGGGCGCAACATGGCGCCCTTCGTCGAGCTGGAATGGGGCAGCGAAGCCTACGCGCTGATGTGGAAGATCAAGCGCCTGCTCGACCCCACCGGCATCCTCAATCCGGACGTGGTGCTCTCCGAAGACCCGGACATCCACCTGAAGAACCTCAAGCCGATGCCCGCCGCCGACGAGATCGTCGACAAGTGCATCGAATGTGGTTTCTGTGAGCCGGTCTGCCCGTCCAACGGACTCACCCTGACGCCGCGCCAGCGCATCGTCATCTGGCGCGATATCCAGGCCCGTAAGCGCGCCGGTGTCGATACCACGGAAATCGAACGCCTCTACCACTACCACGGCGTGGAAACCTGCGCCGCCACCGGCCTCTGCGCCCAGCGCTGCCCGGTCGGCATCAACACTGGCGATCTGGTGCGCAAGCTGCGCGGGCGTGAAGCGAGCAAAACCGGAACCGCCAACTGGCTGGCCGACCATTTCAGCACCGCCGTACAGGGCACCCGCTTCATGCTGCATGCCGCCAACGGCGCGCACATCATCCTCGGCACCAAGCGCCTGGCCAAGCTGTCCGCGACCATGAGCAACGTCAGCAAGGGCCGCGTCCCGCAGTGGACACCGGCCATGCCGCAGCCCCTGCAGCGCCTGCACCTGCCCCAGCCCGCCGCTCAGGATGAGCGCCCACGTGTGGTCTATCTGGCGGCCTGCGTCTCCCGCGCCATGGCGCCCGCTGCCCGCGATCAGGAACAGGAGCCGCTGCTCGACAAGACCCGCAGCCTGCTTGAAAAGGCCGGCTACCAGGTGATTTTCCCCGAGCAGCTGAACGACCTGTGCTGCGGCCAACCGTTCGCTTCCAAGGGTTACGCTGAACAGGGCGAACGCAAGCGTCAGGAGATGCTCGACGCGCTGCTCAAGGCCAGCCGCGGCGGGCTTGATCCGATCTACTGCGACACCAGTCCCTGCACGCTGCGCCTGGTCCAGGGCCTGACCGATCAACGCCTCGACATGTACGACCCGGTGCGCTTCATCCGCACACACCTGCTCGACAAGTTGGACTTCGTCCCGCAGGAAAAGGCGATCGCCGTGCACGTTACCTGCAGCACCCAGCACCTTGGGGAAGCACAGGCACTGATCGATATCGCTCGTCGCTGCGCCAGGGAAGTCGTGGTGCCCGAAGGCATCCACTGCTGCGGCTTCGCCGGTGACAAGGGCTTCACCACGCCAGAACTGAACGGCCACGCTCTACGCAGCCTGAAAGACGCCGTGCAGATCTGCGAGGAAGGCATTTCCACCAGCCGCACCTGCGAGATCGGCCTGTCGCGTCATGGCGAGATCGACTACCACGGGCTGGTCTACCTGGTGGACCGCGTAACGCGTAGCAAAACAACCACGCAGCCGCTCTAGAAAAGGCACTACGGCCCCGCTCAGCGAAGCGCGGCCGTTTCGTTTGTGGCGTTTCGATGAACGCTCACGCGCAATCGCAGTCGGAATTTTAGAGCCCCTGACGGGTTCGATTCGACTCGGCGCCGCCGTTTCAGTTGGTATCTGGCAGGCCCGGGAAGTCCATAAGACTGGAGGACCCACAATGAAAGTTCATGCACTGCTCGCATCCGCGGTACTGCTCGCCAGCCCGGCCGTCTTCGCCCAAGACGACCTGTGCCAGCTCAACCTGCAGGAAATCGACGACAACATGGCCACCAACACCGCCACCTTGGGTGAGCCGGCCAAGAGCCAGGTCGACGAGTACGTTAAACAGGCCCGCCAAGCCCAGCAATCGGGCGACACCGAAGCTTGCATCGCGCACTCCACCAAGGCACTGCAAGAGCTGAAAGGCCCAGGCAGCACCGGTAGCGGCGGCACCAGCGGCTCCGGTTCCGGCGCCGGCAACTAAGCCAGGCCGGCGGGATCGTGCGAACGATCCTGCCGCAGCCGAGCTGTACATTTTGTAACCAGCATGGCTACAAACTGATCGACAGCGCAGAGAGATCGCCGTACACTCGCGCCCAGCACCACAAGCGTCACCAGGGGCCGATTAGGATTCGACGCCGGTAACAAAACTTGAGGGGCATGCCGAGTTGGTAACAGAACTCGTAAATAAACTGTTGCAAACTTATAGTTGCCAACGACGACAACTACGAAGGGTACGCGCTAGCCGCCTAACCTTCATCTGGTAGCTTCGGCTCCAGCGGTCACTAGGGGATGCCTGTAAACCCGAAATGACTGTCAGACAGAACAGGATCGCCGCCAAGTTCGCTGTAGACGTAACGGCTAAAACTCATACAGCTCGCTCCAAGCACCCTGCCAATCGGGCGGCGCGGAGTTAACTCAGTAGATCTGGCTAAGCATGTAGAACCGATAGCGGAGAGCTGGCGGACGGGGGTTCAAATCCCCCCGGCTCCACCAAACAAGCCCCAAACCACGGGGCCTCTAGCGGAAAAGGTTGCTGAAAGTAGCTGAAAATATGTCCCGGTTAGTCGGGGTTTCAGCAACATTTCAGCAACCTTTTTTGCTACCTATCTCAGCCCGTCCGGGCAATCTCAATTCCCCTTTGTTACTTCCCTCGCCCACTCCTGCAGATAGGCCAGCTTTGCCTGGTCGTCGATCATTGATCTACGGATATCCCAAACAGCGCGTCCAGCTGCTTGACTGAGTTCGACGCTGGCTGCATCGCCCACGCTGCCGGAGCCGGTGGCAGCGGACACGACGGCGTCATTACGGGCGAGGGTGACTTCGATCCGCAGGCTGCGACGCTCATCATCAGCAGAGCTATACAGGCGCTCGAGGCGATCGTTTTCGGTGAGTGCATGGGTCAGCTTCTCGGTTGATTGTTGGTCGGCCTTCGCTAGGCGTTTCTCAAGATCCTGCCGCTCGGCCTGCTGCTTGAGGATCACCGCGGCATTGGCCTCGGCTACTTGGCGCAGGAATGTCTCGTGAGCCTTCGCCTGATCGGCCAGCTGCTTACCGTAGGCGTTCCCCTGCCACTGCCACGCCCCTGCAGCAGAAAGCGCCATCAGCGCGAGCACAGCGGCTCCTGCTGCGATCAGCTTGTACTGCTTGAGCAGGGCGGTCACCGCATCACCTCACGGACGGCTGCGGCGAATCGAGCCGGCCAGCGCTCTGGATGAGGTTTTCCTGGCCTCCAGCACCGTTCATACAGCGCCCAGCCGCCAGCCGCGTCGTGCTCGCCTGGCAGAGGCTTCGGGTCAGTCCATAGCAAAAGCCGGCCGAAGGCGAACGCCAGCACGTCGTCACGCTCGAGCGCAGCCCACACGGCGGCAGGCTCAGGCGCAACACCTCGAGCAGCACACACTCGACGGGCATGGTCACGGCTCGACGGGTGATTCAGCACGCCACGCACGCCACCACCCTGCTCAAACTGCAACAGCCCGCGGGCCGGGCCGGTCGGCCACTGGCGGCGCCGCTGTTCTGGATCTTCCTGCTGCGTGATAGCCAGCAGCATGATCTCAGCCTCTCGGCTCGACATCCGCGCAGGCAGCAGCGCGAGAGCGGGCGCTATGGCTCGCTCCCGGATTTCAGAGAGGGTCATTCCATTTACTCCAGGCGTAAAAAAGCCCCGACTTGCGGGGCTGTGGTAACAGGCTTGCTACGCGAACACGACAGCCGCCGACCCAGCGAATAAACGCGCAGCATTCGCCCAGCGCAGCGTGGTCTTCCCGCCCGATACGGTCAGCGTTGCGTTGCTCTTGTTGTAGGTCACGTTGTTGGCGTCAGCTACGCGCATGGTCGTGAATGGCAGGCTGGCTAGGGTGTAGCTGCCGACGATGACCAATTCGAGCGAATGGGCGAGCGTCACTTCGCTCTGCGTCGTGGCCAGCAGGTCGATCTGCCCCGCTGCGCCGGCGGCATTGGTTACGCCGTCGACGTTGGCATAGGCCGGGCTGATCGAGCCGTACACGCCACGACTGTATCCCGTCGTCAGGGTCTGGTAGGTCGCGAATGTGGCGGTGATGGCGTAGCGGGCTGATTTGCCATAGAAATCAGTAGGAAACACCAGCGCGCCAGTGGCTTTGCCAGTCAGTGTTCTGGTTGCAGAGTCAGGTATCGTTACGGCTGCGCCGCTGTTGCCGTACAGCTCCTGAGCCAGCTGCGCAGTGGTCATGGTTCCGCTACTGGGGAGCGTCATGGGCGGACTCCAGCTTGTCGATTCGCGCCGCCTGCTCTTTGATTGCTTCAATCAGCAGGCCAACAAGGTTCCCATACGCAACAGAATAAAAACCGTCTTCGCCGAGCTTCACCGCCTCCGGCAAAACACTTAGAACTTCCTGAGCTACAACCCCGGTGAGCCTTTCGCCTGACGAATTTGCAGTAAACGTTACGCCACGCAGCGATCTGATCCGGGCAGTGGCGTCATCGATAACTCGAATGTCGCGCTTGAGCCTAACGTCAGATGCTGCCGTAATGGTTCCGTAAACGTACAGATCGGCTGCCGCAGTCCTGCTTGTTCCAGAAAGAATCAACCCATTGTTCGAGTGGCGAAGTTGGCATGCCGTGTAGCCACCGCGGTGGAAGCCCAGAGAAACGTCGCCACCATCTGTACTCTTAAGCTCGACTTGCCCGTCTACGTACGTGGGTGAGGCCCCAACATTGAAGTCGACGGTCAGCTTGCCTGACACGCTCCCCCCAGATGTCGCCAACTTGTTGTCCAGCGTCGTCTGCAAACCAGTCACGGTGCTGATTGCCTGCGATCCGGTATGGTTTGCCCGATTCAGCAAATCAGCATCGGCCGTTAGCGCCTCCCAGCCTGCGCCTGTCCAGGCAAAACGCCCCGCGATGGATGGAACCTGCGCCAGGCGCGCTAGGTCGCGTGCTGCTGTCATTGCGCGATACTCCCAGCGTAGATAAATAGATCGTCGATCTGCTCGTTGCTCATGCCTAGCTGAGACCCCAAGGCTGCCACTAGCGGCCAATCGCGGCGAACGTCTCGCGCGAACTCCCAGTCGATTCGAGCCGCAGCGCCGTCGTCACCAGGCATGGTTGCGATCATTGCCTCAACATCAGCCAGAATGCCGGAGTTCAGCATCGCAAGACGGGCCTGCCTCATGGTCACCGACTGCGGAATTAAGGCGGCTCTGGCGGCCGCGGCCTTCTGCTCAGCCGTTTCCAGCTTGCCCCAGTCGATCATGGCTGCACCCCGTCAGCTGGAAGGGCGATTGGGCCGTTCCCCGTGACAAGTATCGGCTCAGGGAAAGCCACAGCGCGCGACGGGTTCGGCCCGTGAGGTAGGCGCAACGTCAGGTGCAGATCGCCGTCAATGCGCGACACGGGGCCGACGATCCACGGCGAATCAATCGCCTCGGTCGGCAGCGTGGCGCCTTCGGGCAGCGGGCCGAAGTCGAATGCCTCGCCGTTGAGGATCAGCACGTCGCCAGCACGGGTAGCGGTCAGGGTTTCGTTCAGGCGCTGGGGAGATAGTTTGATTTGCATAATATTCTCCTCGTAATCCATTAATACCAGCGGCCTATGGCAATCGCACGGTAATGTACATCAGCAGTGGCTGCTATATTGGCGAAGGCGTTTAAATACCCAAGCGTGCCGTCAATCGACTGTCCGTCCGCGCTGCCCCATGATAAGACGCCAGCTACAAATGCCCCTGTCGTTATGGACGGGGCGCTAATAAAAGCTGCGGGGAATGTCCAAGGCTCTGACCAGTAGTACACGCCGTTTGCCAGCATACCCACAGCAGCAGCCTTTACTTTGTATACCGTGCCTATCTGCGTCCCATCCGCAAACCGCACGTACTCCCCATTCGCATTGCTGCCGCGCTCGATCAAAGCACCAGTGGGCACGCCGCCAGACTGCGAGACGGTGCCGAGAATGTTGCTGCGACGGTAAAATTCGGCGGCAGCGCTACCCCCAAGCTTGCTCGAATCAGCCGCCGTGCCACCCAGCGGCAGAGCGTCTGCAACTTCGAACGCCGAAAGTACATGCACGAGCAGGACGGAGCCGGCAACGATGCCGCTTCCGCTCGCCAGCACGACGGTCGTACCGTTCGTTGCGGTGAAGTCAGCCGGCGGCAGGCTTGCTCCATTGAGCGAAACGAAGATCGCTCCGGGCGTGTAGCCGCCAGGCACCGTGAACGAAGTCTGACCGGCCGAAGTGGCGGTGATGGGTTCGGTGCGGAAGTAGCCGGATGCGTTGCTGCCGATCTCTACTACCGCCCCGTCGTTCTTCTTCATGAAGGCGCGGCCGTCTGCGGTGTTTAGCGCCAGCTCACCAAGTTCCAGGGATGCAGCAGATGGTACGGCCGACGGCGTGCCAGACCGCTTATGCAGGATCTTGTCAGCCATGCGTCACCTCAGTATGTGCCGCCGTCGATTCCGTCCACGAACTCCAGCGCGTTCGCTGCAGCGTTGACCTTGACGATCCGCCCGGCAGCGCCGGTGAATGAAGAAGGGGTATCGGTGAGCGTGACGAAGGTTGTCACGCCGCTCGGCGGGGCTTCCATCACGAAAGAGCCGTCACGGTAGACGAGCACTTGCCCGTTGGCGGCGCCAGTCAGGCTGACGTCTGCCAGATCGCCAATGCTCGCCGCCTGGATAACTGTCTCGACTGCCGCGGTGAAGTTCGAGATGTCTGCCGAGGTCAGGCCGTCTAGCTTGTCCTTGAGCGCCTTGCCACCGATTGCAACCGGCGTGCCGTCGCTGATGCGGCCGTAGTACAGCAGGCCGGAGGCTTCCGAGTAGGCAAGCTCGCCTGCAGCCAGGCTGGACGGGGCGGCGGTTACGTCGGAACGTTTGATGCGGATAGTGTCAGCCATGGTGACTCCTCAGAAGTGGCCGCCATCGGGCGACACGGGTTCAAATCGATTTTCGTGGTAGACCTTCAGTTGCAGGGTCAGCGGGTTCCACCAGGTTTCGCTTTCGCTAGCCCCCACGGGCTCGTGGTCCTGGATGTACGAGATTCCGCCAGCGCCGACCCCATTACGGCCGGGCGGCCCCTGCTCGCCGGCCATGACGACGACCGTCTCGACGTCCGGCTCAAGGCCGACGGCGTATTCGGCGCCGGCCTCGATGACCAGCACCTCCGGGTCACCGCAGATCGCGACGGTGCTCATACGGTGACCTCACGACTGACGGTGACAGCCCCCTGCAGGTAGCGCTGAACGGTGCCGTCGGGGTATTGGACTTCGAGGTCATAGACGGCCTCGGTCCACGCCAGCGCGGCGGTTTGGGTGGCGCTCAGCGTGCGAGTGATCGTGCCCGGGCCAGTGATGGCCAGGCCGTCGTTCTCCGTGGTCAGCTCGAGCAGCACCGCACCACCGACCTGCTCGCGAATCTGCATGCGCGCCGTGGCGCCGGTCAGGTCTACCGGGGGCTTGTAGATCAGCTGCCCGCCGCTTGGATTGAGGCCAAACGCCGAGAGCGCGTTGATCTCCAGCGTGGAGGCGTCCACGACCGTGACGCGGTGCGGCTGCTCACGGGTAGCGCGATTAACACCCTGCATGCCGTTGACGCCCTCGACCCACGCCAGCCAGTTACCCGGCAGGCCGTGATCGACGGTGAGCCGCAGCGGCGACCCGCTGAGGCCGGTGATCGGACGGTATTCGTAGCGCGGCTGCATCAGCCGCAGGGTGTCGCGCAGGGTCGAGCCCTGGATGATCGAGAGATCCAGTCGTGCGGGCTGCATTTGGGTACTCCAACGGTTAAGCGATGATCGGCCCGGCGCTCGCCATAAAGTCGCCGGAAGCAACCCAGGTATCTACGCCAACGCGCTTGATCGTAATGACGGCGTACTCGCTCCCGGACTGGATGTAGTTGTTGGCTGAGTCGCCGAACATGAACATGACGAAATCGCCTGCGACAGGCGCGCCGATGATGCTGTACGCCCCCCAGCCGGCAAAGGTGATTTCCGCGCCGTCCGGCCAGGCCACTTCGGCATCCGAGGGCACAGTCAGTTCGACGTCGCCGATAGTCATCTTCAGGTACGCTCCCTCGTCGGCGAGCGTGAGCGTGCGCGATGCGCCTACCAGCACGACCGGAGAGCGCGACGGCGCCGCAGGGGCGGCAAACTGCGCCAACGTCCCCGCCGTGAGCGAGCAGTAGATGACGCTTCCCTCTGGCCACGCCTGGTCCATGGTGCCCTCCTGCGCACGGGTGAGCGCGGCGGTGCCGGAGGCGACGCTGGCGTCGATGATCTCCCAGCGGGTGGCGCCGGCCGCTTTGTCGGCCAGGGTCAGTCGGTAGCTGCCGTCCGGCAGATCGAGGGCGAGCGAGGTCGCCCCGGCCGCCAGCGTGATCGGCCGGCTCCAGTTGTTCACGAAATCCATGGTTGTCCTCGGTCAGATCCAGCAGACGGGTTCGGTTTGATCGCGTATCACGGCGCCGGTGGCGGGGTTGTAGCTGCCGTAGTAGGCCGGGCCTGCATTGGCAGCCAGACCACCGGTATCGATGCCGGCCGGGTAGGCGGCGGCCGTGGTGCGGCGGGTGTAGCGGTACACGGCCGCGTCGAAATCGTACGGGCCGCGCTCCACGAGCAGGCCAAGCAGGTAGTTGCTGTAGCGCCGCGGCGCGACGTTGGTGCGCTGCCAGGCAGTCATGTACATCTCCGCGCCAAATCCGCCGGCAAGCGCCTGGAGGCGCGGCAGGTTGGTGGTCGGCTCAGGCAGCTGAGGGGCCAGCCGCGAGGTGCTGACGTAGGTGAAGAAAGGGGTGTTCGCGTCGAACGCCCGCGCCTCGGTGATCGCCCCGGACACGCCATCCAGTGTTCCGCTGCCGGTCTCCGTCCAGCTCTGCGATGCGCCGGATGGCGATGCCAGTACGCGGCTCAACGTCATGGCATTGCTGGTTGAGCCGCTGATCTGCGCAACCACCTCGGCACCGCGGCGCAGGGTGATGGCCAGGGCGCCGTCCAGCTGGCCGCTGCGGGTGACTGTGTGCTCGAGACTGTCTTCAACGACGGTGAAGGCGCCGCCGGATTTCGGGTGATGCTCGATGCGCCGGCCACTGGTGGCCTCCTGCGGGACGGCATTGCCCCCGCTTTCGGTCCAGCTGAAATCGAGGGTCAACTCCTCGACCCCGGCGCCGGCATACCACAGCGCCAGGATGCGGTTGCTAAGGCTGATTTCGTTGTCAGCCGCGAGCCGGTCATAGCCGAACGTCTCGCCAAGCCCAGCCTGGAAGGTGTAGGTGACCTCGGTGTAGTCGCCCATGTCCACGCTGGTGGAGGTGAGGTCGGCTAGGGTGAGTTGCCCACTGCCGCTCCAGTTGCTCTGGCGTACAATCGCCGAGCCGAGCGTCTGCGTACGAGTTCGGATTACGGCGAGGCTTGCCGTTAGACCCGTGGCGTCGCCCGCGATGGTCAGCTCCAGCCAACCCAGCGGACGTTTGCCGATATTGGCGTTGCTGTAGCCCCACTGCTGCACGACGCCATACGGAACGTAGAGCATGAGCAGCGCCCGGCTGCCGTCCGGTTGCAGGTCGCACACGGCGATGCTCGCGGTGGCGCTCACCGGCTTGGCCGGGTCGGGCTCGGCCTGGCCAATGTCGGCGAGTGTAGCGGTGAGCGTTTGCATGACGGGCATTGCGCCATCGAATTCGCCGAAACGGGTGGCGGTGATGCTCAGCGTGAGCGGCTGCTGCGCCTGCACGGTTGGCCACATGGCCGCGATGTGCCAGCGACTGCCGTCCGGCGCGCAGTAGATGTAGCCGCCGAGCACCTGGCCGTACAGCTCGAAATCCGAGCCGGCGAGCAGCGCGTCGGTGCGCCAGGTGTAGCCCAGCTCAGTATCGCGCGCGGCCTCCTCCGGGCTGCGTACCACATAGGCGCCCTGCCCACGCTGCAGCAGCGTTTGGCCGTAGTCGTCGGTCGTCTCGCCCCACGGCTGTGGGCAGGCGCGACTGCCGCCGTTGGGCAGGCTGATGCTGCCGTTGCGGCACAGCCCGCGGTACGGGTTGCCCCAGGTGATCTGCGTCATGCGCTCGGGTCCGCGTAGTCGAATATCACCTCGGCGCCATTGGCGTCGGTCATCTGCACCTGGCGAATGGCTGGAAGTACCAGCAGTCCGTCATTGCTTGGCCAGCCACCCGGCCAGTATGTGCGGGTGGCTGCGTTTTGCTCTGTGAGCGGACTGGCGATGCCTGCCGTGCCGGTGCTGGCCGGCGCCTTGTAATCCGCGCTGCTGCGCTGCGCCGGCAAAGGACCAACAGGCGCCACCTTTGGCAATGTCCGGGCCTGGCGCTGCGGTCGCACGAGGCTGTTGATGTCCTCGGCAACCGCTTCCCCGCGACGTGTGGCTTCCATCTGCTGGCCGCCGGCACGCCGGGCATCTTCCGATGCTCGACCAGCCGCGCGGCGCCCCCGCTCCATTGCCTGCCCACCGGCTCGGCGTGCGTCTCCAAGCGCCATGGTTAAAGCTCCAGCAGGTCATTGGGGATGCCGACGCGGTAGAGCGTGGCACCGGTTGGGGCGAGTTCGTCGCGATCGGCTTCCGGTATCTCTGGCGATTCAAGGTCAAACCGGCGCGGGAATGCTTCCTGGCCTTCGTTGTTGTCCGCCACCGACCAGTTGCCGGCAAAGCCGAGCTTGTCCTCGTCATAGACGGGATCAGTACTGCGCCCGCCGATCTGCGTTGGTAGCGCAATCGAGGCACCCTCACCCGGATCAGTCGGGCTAGAGCCAAGCCGAGGTGGAATCGCCAGCGGGTCGCTTGTGCCGCCGCCGCGCATGATCGCGATGCTGAGCGTGGTCACCGCCGCACCGCTGCCCAAATCAAATGAGTCGACGATGCGCCGGCACTTGCCGCGGGCTCGCACGCCTGAGCAATCAACCTCCAGCGTATGGATCAGGTCGATGCCCAGCACCATGCTCGCCGGCACCTGCCAGCTGAGCAGCGTTTCCCGATTGGCCGATATCAGCTCGGTACGCGCTTCATTGGCGACCACTTCAAACACGGCAGCGCGGCGGGCGTCGTCGATCACGTCCTGATAGCCGGTATCGGTGCCGGCCATGTCGCCTTCGGTCCATTCCTCGTCGCTTTCGACCTGCAGCGAGGCGCTTTGACGCTGAACCACCTGGCGCGCTTCGTCTTCACCGTCTGGCGTGGCGAATGTCAGCGTGTAGCTCTCGGTCACCGTCTGGACCCAGCGACGCCCGCCAGTGATGCCAGTGCCAATAACCAGGTTGTCAAACTGGTTGACCCAAGCGATGCCCGTTCCGCACGGGTCCGGATCGCTGAGCGGCGCGGTCACGTAGCTTTCGCTGACGATGGCCTGCCCGCTGCCGGTCAGAGCCTCCTGCACCATCTCGATGGTGGGCAGTTCGTGCGAATCCTCCCGCCAGTTACAGAATGATCCAGCCGGAACGATCCAGGTGTATGCCTGATTGCGCTGCCACAGCCGGGAGTAGCGATAGCTGAACTCGACTTCAATGCGGTTCGTGGTGCGCGACAGGTCGGACTGCTGCAGGTCCAGCGTCTGATACAGCACGGTGCCTTCGCAGAAGATGAAGTCCGGCGCGCCGGCATACCAACTGGTGACCCGCATATCGCCCAGCGGTGAGCAGTCCAGGCTTACCGGCCGGGTGCTCAGGCGCTCAAGCACATAGTCCCAATGGCTGCGCCCCTCGACTTCCTCGAACACATCCGCCGACCAGTACCCGCCGACCAGTGAATCAATCGCCTCGACGGTCATGCCTTCGACGCGCTGCTGCAGCTGGTCAGAGCATTCGCAGGTCAGTACCCGACTGATCGGGTTCCAGTTGGCGATGCTGATTTGCCCGGTGTAGCGGCTGGACTCAGTGGTCGCACCCTGGCTCGTGCTGATGTAGTCGATTGATACCGGCCGACCCTTCCAGTCTGGCGGCACAACGGCAACGCCCGGGGCAATGTAGAGGTCGAAGCTGGCAATGCCGGCCGCGCCCTCCTCCCGGTCAACGGTGACCGTGCCAGTCAGCTGAGCCGTGAGGTTCACGCCGCCGACCAGTACGCGCAGCGCCCACACGAACGACTGGCCGCGCACGATGTATTCGGGTTCACCGGAAGCACTCGCCAAGCCGTTCAGCGGCACGGCGTTCAGTGGCGAGGCGTTGAGCATTAGGTTTCTTCCCAGGTGATGGACCAGCTATGGCTGGCAGTTCCTGAATCCTGCGTCTCGGACGGGCGACGGGCCTTGACGCTGTAGATCGGCATCCAGCAGACGCGGTAAAGCGTGGCGCCGGCGACGGCCGTCAAGGTAGCGACGCCATCTGTGACGCTGCAGGCCGTATTGACCCAATCGTCACCGACCAGAGCCTGTGCCCACGGCGCAACGTCCGGCCGCGGAGTTCCGCGCAGCGTGTGTGTCAGGCCTTTGCCCGTCACGCTCTGCACCTTCGTCGACCGCAGCTCAAGCGGCTGGCTGTAGTCCAGGCCGTGAAGCCCTGGCGGCATCCAGCCATTCCCGCTGATCGTCCCGGACACCCGCTCCCAATGCGTCATCGATACCAGCGCGCCATCGCTCATCCGCATCGACGTTTCACCGCCGATGGGCTCTTCGCTCAAAACCGGCGCGCCAGCGTGCAGCACGATCGGCACGCCGCCGAGCATGATTTGGGGTTGTGGCATGGTTAACTCCGGTGAGTGCGGCCGAACTTCTTGGCGGCCAAGCGGATGCCGTCAACCTGCCCGGCGTCGCCGTACATAGTGAACTGCGTGCCGCCGAGATCGAATTTCACGATGCCCAAGTTGTCGGGACTGGCCATTTGGAGACTCGCAACCGTCCCGACCATCCCACCGTCGGCAAACCGCGGGATCGGGATGCCGCGGTTGAGCATGTCGAGATGCCGCTTGCCCAGCTTGCGCACGGCCGCTGCGTTGATGACGTACTCGCCGTTCGATAGGTAGGCCGGGATGCTGTCGCTGGTACCGGTGCCAGGGCCGCTGATGTATCCGCCAGTGGCGTAACCAGTCGGCTCGGGGCCAGGGTCTTGCAGAGTGTAAGGCTGGCTAAAGTCGTACTCGGCGCCGATCTTGACGATGATTTCTCGGCTGGCTAGCGCGTCCAGTGCAGACTGAACCTGCGCCAACGCAGCGTCGTCCATCTTGACGCTGACGGGCATGTCCTCGAGCGCGGCGGCTGCCGACTTGAGGTTGACCATTTCCTGCTTGATGTCGGCGATCTTTTGCTCCGCGCGGCTCTGCTCGATGTCGTTTGCGGCAAGCTCGATGTCGCGCAGCTCGCCAATGAACCCTTCGAAACCGTAGGTGTTTGCACCTGCAGCGCGGAGTTCTTCCAGCATCTTCAGCGCGGCCTGCGCTTGCGCCTGGGCACCTTCAACGTCGCCGGCACGCAATGCCTCACGTGCGCCGACCTTCAGCGCCTGAGCATCACCGTAGGAAGCCTCGCCGCCAGCATTCATGCCAGCGATGGCTTCCTGATACCGCTTTTCGATCTCTAGGCGTTCGTCGCGAACCTTCTTCAGCTCGCTGGTGGCTTTTTTCTCCGCGGAAACGAGGTCTTTGGCTGCCTTTTCTGACGCCTTGACCATTCGCTCCTGCTGGGTTTTCAGCTCAGCAATGTATTGGTTGCGCTCACTGACTTCCTTCTCGCGGGCAGCCTCTGCTGCTGCGGCCGCCACATCCGAAAGGAACTGCAGTTCGGCATTCAATCCGGACTGCTGCTCGACAATTGCCGCCCGGAACGCAACCAGTGCGTCCTTCTTTGCCTGCAGCTCTTCGGGCGAGAACAACAGCCCGTCAATCGTAGTGCTCAGCCCTGTGCCTTGCAGGCTGCGGTCAAGATCGGCGATCTGTTGATCAACCTTGTCTAGCTCGGTGACCATGCCGGACGCATTGGCCGCCACAAAGGCAATGCGCTTGCCTAGATCAACGAACTCGGAAGCGCCCTCCACGGCCGTGCCGGCAAGAGTCGCCAGCGCTGATGCCAGCTTGACCAGGTTATCGACCACGACTGGATCGCCAAGCGTCTCGCCGAGGCTGTTGATCGCATCAATCAGCGGCTGCACGTTGGCCTTGCCTATTGCCTCATTCCAGCGATCAGACAGGGCGGTCATTGCCCCGCCGATTGTTTCCGGCAGCGATTCAGCTTCAGTGCGCAGCACGTCCAACTGCTCGACCAGCGCGGAAGTCACCACGTCTGCCGTAAGCAAACCTTGCGCAGCCATTTCCTTCAGCGCACCGACCGGAACGCCCAGCGAGTCAGCCAGCGCCTGCATCAGGCGCGGAGCCTGTTCGGCGACACTGTTGAACTCTTCACCGCGCAGAGCGCCAGAGCCCAGGGCCTGGGCGAACTGAATCACCCCGTTCTCGGCTTCCTGCGCGCTCGCACCGGAGACGCGGAACGACGTTGCGACCGCTTCGGTTACAGCCAGGATGTCTTTCTGACTACGGCCTGCTTCTTTCAGCGGTCGGCTGATGCGCTGGTACAGGGTTGCCAAAGACTCGAGCGGGGCCTGCGTTGCAGTGGCGATGCGTCGCAGTTCGGACTGCGCGGTGTTGAACTCTTCCTGAGAGCTGGTCGCCAGCTTCAGGCGAGCATTCATCAGGTTGTAGCTGTCGGCCGCATTGGCGATGCCACGCACGGCGCCGGTCAGCGCGGACACGGAGAAGACGCCGATCAGCGCCTTGCCAGCCGTGGCCAGCTGTTTGTTCATGCTGTTTAGCTGGTTGTTTACTTCATCGAACGCTTTTTTCGAGTTGTTCTTGCCGTCGATGACTATCTCGGTCTTGACCTTAGCCATCAGGCGAAATCCTTGAGTAAGCGTTTGAAGTCTTCTGGCTTGGCATTGGCCGCACGCGCGGCGATCAATGCGATCCGGTTATCTGCGCGATCTTCTGCATCGATGGCAGCCAAGAACGTCTCGATCTGCCGCAGGCTGTAGTCCTGCACATCAGCCAGGGCATGGCCGGCGCCAATCAGTCGCTGGACGACGGAGCCCCACTCAGCGCCCTTACCATTGCCGGCAGGGCTTCGCCGAAAAAACTGGAATTGACCCGCACCACCTCGACGAACAGTTGCACCGAGACGGTCGCCGGCAGGAACCAGAGCTGCCAGCGCTTGAGGCTGGTAGTTGCCAGCAGCACTTGGCGCAGTTCGCGGCTGTGCGTGGCGGCATAGCGGTTAATCTGCTGCACGCTGGCCTGGCTGAACAGATCGACCAGGGCGCAGGCCGACTTTCCATAACGCTCAAAGTGCCGCAGCTTCACCGGCAGAATCTGCACGTCACGACCCATCACCTCGACGGTGACCGGTTCAGGAAACAGGATTTGCAGGTCTGACATGACTTTTCCTTCGGGCAATAAAAAACCCGCCGAAGCGGGCTTTGTTGATTGTTTGGCATCTAGTTTTTATGGCCGGACTGATACGTTGATCTGACACACCCGCCAGCGTCATAGCTGACATGCGTCATGTCGACGTATTTGTCGTTCCAGTAGGTCGAACCGCCAGCGCCTCTAGCGCTTCCATTTCGGTTCACCTCTCCATACATGCTTTCCACGTCCTTTCGCGACATGCCCGGAACAACCTCTCCCCGCACCTTGGCAGTCCGCAAATCTCGCTCAGACAGGCCGGTGTCGCACCCTCTCTGCGGCGCGCTTCCTCCAATCACAGCAACGCCTCTGCTTGGCGCCTGCTGTTTGCCTTGAGGAGAATAGGCAGGCGCTGCGGGGGTAGCCATTTGTACCGGAGCACTAGATCCGCTCGGGGCTGCATTGTGCGCGCGGACGACATCCTCAAGCCCTGTATCTCTCGGGCAATTCGCGTTCTTGGTGAACGTGACTTTTCCAGACTCATCGACGCACTTGAAAATTGTGGTCGCGCCAGCCTGCGAGGAAAGCAGGATCGCCGCAAAGACTAAGCCGAAATTACGCATCAGGTTCCCTCCTCTTCAGACATGAGAACCATATCACGGCGCACGCGCCAAAGCCCACCGATCCGATGGGCTTGGACTCGGGCGCTTAGGCGATGGTGTCCATCTCGACCTTGAAGAACTGCGACAGGCCAGCGGTCACGATGCTGGTGTCGATCAGAACCTCGCCAGTGATCTCCAGCGCGCCGAACTCGTCACCGATGAAGCCGAGGCCTTGGGCGGCGCCGATCTTCGCGCGATGCACGGTCACCGTCACGGTCTTGCCGGTGGCAGCCTCGTTCACGCCGGCGAATACCATCTCGAACGTCTGCGCGCCAGTGGTCAGTGCCTCGATCGTGGCAGTGTTGTTGACGGTGTCCTCGGTCACGGTGCCAAACAGCACCATCGCCAGGTTCTCCGGGCTCAGGTCGTGCAGCGTGGCCGTGAACTCGACCGACTCGATGCGGTTCACCTGAGCATAGGTGCCGCCGCCAGCTGTCCGGTAGTTCGGCAGCTTGATGATGTTCTCGTTGATATTGAAGTTGAGCGCGGACACGTTGCCCACGTCGACGGCAGTGCCGCCAGCTTCAGGCGTGAGGGATACGATGCCCTTGCCCATGTATGCGTAGTTGGCCATGCGAGTTTTCCTCAGGCATAAAAAAACCCGCACGCTGCGGGCTTGATGTTGGGGTTTGGCGCTATGGCCGGATGTTCAGTGCCAGCTGGATCGGTAGCATCACGCTCGACGCCCTTTCGCCGTTACCGGGCGGAAAGTGCTCGGACGTGGACAGGGAAACGGCAGTTGTCCCGCGCGGCATCCACTCGATTGGTGGCCCCTTCGGCGTGATTAGGCAGCGGATCAGGTCCAATTCGATGTCTTCCAGCGCGTCGTCGTAGTCGTCCAAGCCGGCATCGACTGCGCCAATGACGTAGAAGCCGGGAGCTATCTGGATGACGCCCGGACCTTCGACCGGATCGCCACCTTTGGCCTTCTGCAGACAGATCAGCGGGAAGGTCGTCGAGTCGGACTCCAGCACCTCGCTGAACCAGCCCGTCTTCACGTTCTGCCCCGCATTCGTCCGGTAGCCATTGGCAACCGTGATCGTCTGCAGCCTGGCTACAAGAGCCAGACGCGCTTCGGTGAGAATGTTCATCGGGACTCCATGCAGGCCGCAGTGACGAAGTAGCCGTCATCGGAGATGGTGTCCTCGACGACGTAGCGGCAGCGCTCAAAGACGAAGATGCCGCCACGCTGAACGCCATCGAGTTCAGCCTTGCGCCAGCTGAAGCCAGTGCTATCGGAGCGAAACAGCCCTTCAGGTCCGTTCTGCACCAGGTTGCGCTCGATCATTACCGTGACGCTGCGCGGCTGCTGACCAGGGCCGCGGTATTCCGCGACCCCGTCATTCAGCTTGGCCAGCACGCTCCGATCCATCCGGTCGCGCATCGCTGCCCAGCTCATGGCCTTACGCCGTTACTGGATGGCCCATCGAGCCATTCAGGCGCACAACGCCAGTGCCGGACGGATTGGCAGCCGCCTTCACGGCAACGCCGATCAGGTAGTTGCCGGTTCCGGCCACGTTAGTGGCAAGGCCGCTGGCAGCGATCATGTAGACCGGCTGGCCGACTTCCCACGCCTGGGCGCTGGTCTTGGCAACCTCGAAGACGCCGGAGGTCTTGACCTCGACTTCGTCGCCAATGGCAGCATCAGTCGCAGCGACACCGACCAGGCTGTTGGCGCGAACCAGCTGGCCGGAAGTGACGGCGGCGGCGGCCACGAGGGTGATCATGTCGCCGTGTTGAATGAAGTTCTTCATCGTTCCCTCCTCGGGATACAGAAAACAGAGAGGGCGCCGCAATGGGCGCCCTTGTCAGGTCACGGCGAGTTAGGCGCCAGCGTTCTTGTAGGCGCCGCGGTAGTCGATCCAGGCAGCACCGAAGACCAGGCGAGCCTTGATCTCCATGCCGTCAACCTCGAAGCCCTCGCGGGTTTCGGTGAACACACCCTGCTCCCCTTCCAGGTAGGCATACTCGAAGGTGTCGACCAGGCCCGGAGCGGCGTACAGGTACCACTGGTTGCCGGTGATGCGCGCATCGACGATGACCTGCAGCGAAGCGTTGCGGCTGTCGTTGATATCGGCGTTCTTGGCCGGCACGTAGTTGGAGCTGGTGAACTGGTAGGCTTCCAGCTCCTTGTCCGGACCAACAACCAGGTATTCCGGGCCGAGGTTGAGGAAGTGGCCAGCCTTGGACTTCTGTTTGCGCATTGCGGCGCGGGCAGCGGCCAGGGTAGTAGTGTTGATCGCGCCGCCGGATGCAGCCAGGTTGCCGTGGTCGGCGTGGAACACCGGAGTGCCATCGACGAAGTTCGGGTTGCCGAGCAGCAGGTTCCAGACTACGTCCGACTCGGTCTGCGCAGCGGCAGCGCCGAGAGCCTGCGGAATGCGGGTCATGGCCGACAGGTCGTCGTTCACGATCGCTTCCCAGGTGATGGCGATGATCTTACCGAACTTGCCGACCTTCAGCGGGGCGCCTTCTTCGCCCAGCGAGCCGTACTTGTACTCGCCGTGCTCGTTGACCTTCTCCAGCGCGGCGATGTCGCCCAGCGCCACGCGGCTGACTTCGCGGAAGTCGGACACGGTGGTCTGACGGCCCAGCGGACGCCAGGTCTGCGGCGCCAGCGCATAGGCATCGCGCAGGGTGCGGTTGACGGTCGAGCCGAGCAGGATCGGGAAGTCGGAGGTTGAGTGCATGCCGGCAGCGCGAACGGCGGTGCGGTCGCAGCCCAGGGCGGCGCGTGCGATTTCCTGCGGGGTCATGCCGCGGGCGTTACCGCCTGCCATCTCGACGGACTCGCGGGCCATGTCGATCAGGCGCATGCCGCGGAACTCGCGGGCGTTGTCTTCCAGCTTGATGCCGGGGTTGCAGCGAGCGAGCAGAGCGTTCTGCATGGCGCCACGCTTGGCGGCGACCACGGAAGCGTCGACGCCGGAGGTGACAACGGTCGGCTGGGCGCTGCGGGTGTTGGGCTGGTCGGAAGCCTGACGCTCGGCCAGCTTGTCGATCATTGCTGCGCTGGCTTCGTTGGAGCTGATGCCGCGGGCAATCAGGTCGTCGGCGAACTCATCGGCAATGCCGACCTTCTTGGCCATGCTGCGGATGGTGAGGCAGCGCTTGCGCTCTGCTTCGATTGCGGCCTGGCTTTGATCATCGGCCGCGCGGGATTCGTCGGTCATTTCGTTTTCCTCTTGGGTTTCAGTGGCCACGGCGGCCGGTTGCTCGGGGGCCTGTTCGGCTTCCCGGATTTCGAATTGCGTGTTGAAGCGCTGGCCGGGGTACTCGGCCGGGGTCTTGGCGCTGCGGATCTTGGCGCCGTCATCGAAGCCGATAGGCACCAACGAAAGCTCCATCGGCTCCCAGTCTCGAGCGATGTAGGTCGGCAGCTTGTCGTCTTCCTCCTCGGCGACTTCGTAGCGGTGAACCGCGTAGCCGACCGAGATGTTGCGCAAGATGCCGTCCTTCACGTCGCGGAAGATGGCCTCGGCCTCCTCCCGCTGGCTGAAGCGGACAATCGCCTTGCCTTCGTTGCCTTCAATCCATGCCCGCTCGACTACGCCGATCACGTCGTCAAGGTCGTAGGCGCTGTGCGCGTTGAGCAGAGGCGCGCCGTTGTTCAGTCGTTCCAGCCGCACGGCCTTCTCGCTGACTTCCAGCTCCTCCATGTAACTGCCGACATCCCAGGACCAGCGGCGCCCTTTAGCGCCAGTGGTCCAGGTCAACTCGGCGGTGCGTTGCTCGATGTCCACTGAGCCAGGCCGCACGGCAGCGCGCAGGCTGAGCATCGGCGTCTCAAGCGTCTTGATCGTCGCTTCCGTCATCGTTGGTGCTCTCGGTGGTTGTGGGTGGCGGGACTGTTTGCTGCCCCGCCGCGGAAACCTTGCGGGCGTCGTAGTCGAACACCAGGCCGGCGGCGTCTACCTTCCCAAGGTGTGTTGCGAACCGGGCCAGTACCTCGTCCGGGTCCGTGTAGCCCATCTCGCGAAGCGCGTCGTCTGGCGTGAGCAGGCCGAGGCGCATGCGATCCTTGAGCACCGAAACCTCTTCGGCCGGGTTGACCATGTCGCGGCGTGGCGGTACCCATTCGGCGCCGGCTTCCTCGAGCACGCCACCCGGGATCAGCGACTGCGCCTCAATGAACCATCCCCACACCTGTTCGCACAGCTGCGGGATCATCATTCGCCACTGCCACACATCTACGCGGCGCGCGAAGTGCAGCCAGCCCATGCGGCCGCTGGAGAAGTTCACGCCCTTGAGGTCGGCGGTAAGCAGTTCGTAGGGAATACCCAAGCCGACCGACACTGCGTGCAGTGCCTGCCAGGCATAGGTGCTGTACCCGTTGAATGTCGGGGGCGCGGCGAACTTGACGTCTTCGCCCATGGCCAACTGCTGAATCAGGCCGGGCTCCATGCGGTCAACCAGGGGTGGTGCCTTGGCTCCGCCCCCCATGTCGCCCTGAGTGACAAACGCGGCGAAGCACGCGGCAATCTTGGCCTGCTCCATTACTGCGTCTTCCATCTCGTCGAAGTGACGCAGACGCTGCATGACCGGAGCTAGCCAGGTATACCCGCGGGCCTGCCCAGGGCGACGAGGCATGAACACGTGAATCACGTCTTCTGCTGGTACTCGCTTCGATTGAGTCGATACCAGGCCAGTGGATGCGCCGGGATGCTCCTCGAACAGCCAGTACGCCACGCGCCGCCCCAGCGCATCGAACTCGATGCCCTGAATGATCTGGTTGCCACCGTTGCGGGCGCTCTTGGCGTCGTCGAGGAAGTCCGGCTCGATGACCTGCAGCTGCATCGGGACCGGCAGGCCGTCCGAACTGAAGCGTCTCCGCCGGCGAATCAGGCACTCGCCAGCCTCGGCTACCGTCTCCATGACCTTGTGCTGCAGGCCGTAGAAGTTCTCGATGCCGTCAGCGTCGCAAGCTGTGGTTTCGCCCCACGCGGCCCAGGTCGCGGACAGCTTCTTGTTCGATCGCGCGCTTTTGGCCTTTGGCCGCGGGACGATACCGGCGCCGATCACGTTGTCAGCGATGCCAGTGATTGCCCGCTCGGCGTATGGGTTGTTCCGGCGCATGTCGCGGGCACGGTTGCGGAGCACCGTCAGAGCTGGCCCATTCTCGGCGTTCGCGTCTGTGCCGGCTGCGCGCCATCCATCGTTGCGCCGACCGCCTGCCGCCCCCTCGAACCGACGGGCTAGCATCTGCGTCACCATCTCGGCCTTGGCTTTCTTCAGGCGCGACTCTGCGCGTTTCGCGGCCATGCCGGGAAACAGGGTGTCGATCACGCCCATATCAGTAGCCCTTGGAGAAGGATGTGTAGGTGCGCCCTCTCGGGCCGGTGTCGGGAAGCGGTTCGAGATCAATTTCCATCAGCCGAAGCGTGCGGATCATCTCGTCAAGCGACCGGTAGGTGACACTGCGGTCGGCATAGCGAACCATCAGCTCGCCGCCTGCGATGGCCGCTTTCAGCGTGTCGTATTGCTCGCGCGTGAATGCCATCACTTTCTCCAGTAGGAGGACTGCACCCGCGGGCGCTCGTCGTTTGATTGAGTTTCAGGCGACGCCGGGTCGATGGCGTCGAGGTTCAGGCCAAACCGCTGTTGGCTGATCCGTAGCGCGGCCATGGCGTACACGAAGCAATCCAGCGCCTCGTTGCGCCGGCCGTTCGCCTCCCAGCGGTAAACCCGCTGACCGCCAGTGATCTTCAGCCGCTTGGTTTCAGCCGTGAGCTGCTTCAGCTCCGACTCGTCGCAGATGTCGTCATTGGCCGGGAAGTGGATCGCGCCTGGCTGCATGTCGCCGGCCTGGCTGCGCGCTGTGTCGACGCCGAGACGCAGGCGGCTGTAGATCAGCTCCTTGGCGTTGTCTGTGCCGACTTCGGTCAGGTAGACGCCAGCCTTGGTCCGCGTGCGCGGCATGTTGGCGATCGGCTTGCCGTAAGTGTTGGCGCCTCGGATCGGGATGACCCACGTAACGCCGTGCTTACGGCTCTCTGCGTACACCTCGTCGGTGTAGTGACCGCCGGAGTCCCAGCACCAACGGTCAACCTTCATCGGAAGCCCGTCTGGCCGAATGAATTGCCGGTGAATCTCGAGCCCGACCTTGCGGCGCAGTTCCTCGCTTGCAGGGTCGCCGTGCAGGATGAAGCGATGAACCAACCACTTCTCCTCGCCGGCGCCGAACGCCCAAACTCGACCCTCGTAGCGGTCGTCCTGGGTATCGATGCCGCCCATCAGCGCAACAGCGCGTGCAGGGATCTGCGGGTATACCTCGCGGCGACCGTAAAGCGTCTCCCACTCGACCTTTTCTCCCTCGTCTTCGTCGAAGGTTTCGCCGAGCGTGGTGTTGATGAAGGTCTTCAGCTTGTTGCGGTCGTCCTTGGCCTTGTAGAAGTCCAGAACGATGCGCCCCCACGTCGTGAACGGGCTGTATGCCGTCCAGATGTGGAAGGTGACTGAGTCAGGCGTCGGGATGACCTCGCCGTCGGCGCTGAAATAGTCCAGCCCGTCGCGTGTCCAGATGCCGGTTTTCTCGCAAATCCAGCGCCCTTTCGCGTGCTGCTCCTGCATTTCGTGCTGCTGGACCATGCAGGCGTTGTGTTCGCAGACGTACCAGGCGTTGCCCGGGCTCTCTGCGTCCCACTTGATGCCGAACGCGCAGTCCTTGCCGCCCCACTTCAGGAATTGCTCAGCCTGGCAGTGAGGGCATGGCACATGCAGCCGGAACAGGTGGGGCGATTCGCTCGCCGCCGCCTCAATCTGGCAGGTGCCTTTGATCTTCGGAGTGCTGCCTCGGATCGACTTCGGGAAGGTAGAGCCTTCAATCCGCTTGTCACCAAGGAATGTCGGGCTGCCTTCCTTCTCCACGTCCGGCTCAAACGCGGCCAGCTCGTCATAGATGATGGTGTCGACCGACTTCTCGCGGTAGTTCTTCGCCGCTGCGCCGCCAAGGCACCAGAGCTGCTTGCTGTGGCTGAATCGCTTGGTGTCCAGCGTGTTGTCGCGGTGCTTCTTGCCGTACCAGGGCGCAAGCGCGTAGATGCTCGGCACGTCGCGGATCATCGTCTCAACGTGAGCCTTCATGAACCCGGCCGCGGCGCCATCGGTTGGCAGCAGCAGCAGGATGTTCCGGCGCTTGTGCTCGATCTGGTAGGCCGACGCAGCGAGCAGCATCTTCGAGTAGCCGACGCGGGCCGACTTGATCACGTTGATGGTTCGGATCTCGTCGTTGCCCATCGCGTTAAGGATGGCAACCTGGAATGGCAGCGTTTCCCACTTGCCTTCCTGATAGCTCGACTCGCTGGAGAGATAGAAGCCTTCATCTCCGTCAGCCCATTCAACAGCGGTCATCGGCACCGGGCGCGACAACGGAACGAGCCCGAGGCGAACGGCCCCGGCCAGCTCATTGATCTGCGGTGTCGAGATATTCATTCAGCAATCCAGGCAGGCGGTCATCTAGGGTCGCCGCCCGGTTGCGTGCCTTGGCCAGCTCGCGCTGAACCGATTCGATGTGCCGGACCTCTAGGTCTGGATGGCGGCGTTTGAGTGTCAGCGGCAGCGTGTCGAGAAGTGACCCGATTTCAGCGGCCAGGCGCGACAGCACGAACGTGGCAAATTCGGTAGGCACCGACTTGCGCTTGGTGATGTCGTTCTTCAGCTCTTGGCCTTCAGCCTGGGCTGCAGTCAGTCGCAGGCGTTCTTGCTCTAGGCGCTTGGCGGTGTCGGCGTCTTCATCGCTGGTCGGTTGGTGCTTCTCTTCGGCGCGGGCCAGCCTGTTATCGAGGACGGCCCGGCAGTCGTAGAAAGCCTCGCGGCCAATTCGCTCTACGGGCTCAACGCCCCATTTGTCGAACGCTTGGACGGAAATGCCAAGGCTCGCGGCCATCTCGCTCTTGTTGAGCCAGCCACGCTGTTTTTTCGGTTCGGATTTGGTCATGACGGAACAACAACCGCCTCCTGGGAAAAGCTCGTATGAAGCGAAAAGGCGGGGCGCGAATTACCCGCAACCCCATGGGGTACCCAGGAGGACCCAATGGGGCCCCTGCGTGCGCTGGCAAGCCAATTTTTGCACCACAACGGTGCATTATTTGGCCGTCGCTATTGCCTTTTCGAATGCCTTCTCGAACTCCTTATCGAAGTTCGCCTTGATGATGTTGTCTGCGATCTTGAAGAACGGGACTCGCACCCTGTACCTGGGAGCTGCATCGGTGAAGATGAACACAGGCCTTACGCCTATCTCCCTCCCGATCTTCTTTCGCTCCCACACACCAGCCTCACCGTCCACCTCTCCAACGAAGTAGCGGTCAGCGTTGCCTTTCCTTCGACTGCGCTTACTGTTGCTCGCGTTGTGTTGTGATCCAGCGGTAGACTCTGCAGCCCCTAGGCCTGACAGGATCTTCATGGCCAGCTGGCCTTTGATGTTCCCGTACTGATCGAAGAACGCCTTGTTCGGCATGGCGTACTGGTCAGGGCGCATCAGGCCTCTACGTATCAGCGCCTTCTCGAAGCGCTTGCGTGAGCGTGTCCCGCCGTACACCTGAGCCTGCAGATACTTGTCAGCAGGGATTCCAGACGCCCACGCATCCTTGAGCCAAACCTTTGCCTGCAACCTAGTCTTCAGTGCGGGCTTGACGAATACGCTGTTGAGCGTGGTCTTGGTCGGCCGGTCGAATCGCTTCTCCATTACGGAGACTTCACCCTTCTGTACCAGCTTGGCCACATTGGTCAGGGTCAGCGCGGTAGCGAACGGGATCTGCTTGGCGAACTTATCGAGCTGCTCTTGGGCGAGCTTTGCGTCGGGCGCCTTTATAGTGATCATGCCGGCCCTCCTTCCACGCTGCTCTCGCTGCCATCCACACCTCTTTCCCGATCATCACAGCGAAACAGGCGGCGATGCGGAGTAGCAGGAGGATGGCGTGGAGGCGTTTCATGCGGTCACCAGTTGAGGCGCCTGACGCTTTCAATGCCCGCCTTCATCGCAGCTTTGCGCGTCCTGTATGGGCGCGGCAGGCATAAGCACGACAGGTCGGCAGGATTGACCCTGTACGGGTGCAGCTCGCCCACCTCGGGCAACCGGTCTTTCTTGCCGCCGATGATGTATTCGCTCACTTCGACGTGGTTGAGCCGAGGCCCATGCAGCGTATACACGAAGAAGGTCTTCCCCGCCTTCAGCTCGCCCGGCCGGTAATGCTTACTCATTGCCAGTCACCTTCGGCTGCGACACCACTCGGGCGACAGCCATAGCCACGCCGAGAATCATGTTCACGCTGGCCCATGCGACGGGGCTGATGTGCCCTTCGAACGCCACCCATGCACCGGCTGCTGCGTTGAGCACGGCGGTGAGAATGGCGAGCTGCACACTGGTCAGACGCCAGCACTTGCGCCATTCGGGGATCAGGTTCATGAAATCACCGCTCGCAGGATGTGAGGCCCAACCATATTGATAACGGCAATGATTGCCCCTGCAGCCCCAAGGCCGTACATGACCTTGATACCCATCCCCTTTACGTCAGAGGACAGGGTTTCGAGCAGCTTGGACTGGTTCTGCGCGATCAGCTCAAGACGATCGACCCGCTGGGGGATGGTCTCGTGCTTCTGCTCGTAGTGATCCAGGCGCCATAGGGCGAGACGCATGTTCTGCTCCAGCGCACCCAGGCGCTCGGCCTGATTGCGGCCGGCATCGGTGTGGGTGTCGGGCATAGGATCGTCTCGTTGGTGTTTGGTCCGGCCTCACATGCGCGTGCGATCCGCCTATGAGCAAGGAGGCAGGCATGGGGCCGGAATAGGGTTGCACTGCATTGCACGTTAGGCCGCTTAAGCTGCCTTGGCTTTGCACCTTAGTGCGCGATGCGGTGCGAATGAAAATCCGCGCGATTTGTGCGTGCAGGCAGAGGCATGGCGGATGTATTGCTGGGTTGGGCGCATGGTGGCGAGCCATTCAAACGGCCTTTAGCGCCCGAAACTGAGGCACAAAAAAGCCCGACTCATTGGCCGGGCTCTTCTGAAGCGGTAAAACCGCAATTTGTGCCAGATTGCCAGATCGGCGTTAACACGTCAACAGGCGCGACATGTAAATTAAGCTGCCATTCGTCGATCAAATTCCGACTCAACGTAACCGTGCACACGGCTCAGCATGTCCTTCACCTGGTGGCGGGATTTGCCCAGCTGCTTGCCGATTTGCTCCATTGTGCGGTTGTGGCAGTAGTACAGGTGCACGGCCTCGGATGCTTCCGGGTAGCGCTGCTGCAGGCGGGCGACTACAGCCGATACCGTCTCTGCCTCTTCATCGGTGATCGCAGCATCTGGCGCGTGGGTGCTGGGCACGTTGTCGCGCATGATGGCCAGCATCGGTGAGACGTACCGGGGCACGCCTGTCTTCTGCCATACCCAGATGCCCCATTGGGTCAAAAGCTCTTCGGCGCTCTTCATGCTGCTGCTCCCCGTGCTGCTGCCGCATCGCGGCGAAAGAAGGTACCGCCGACGCAGTGAATGAGCGTCCGCTTGCCGTTGGCGTAGGTGATGTCGTGCGAATGGGTCCAGCTGCTCAGCGAGCCGGCGTTGTAGCCCATGTTCATTTGCGAGCTAGTGCCGACAGAGTGGGCACCGTCAATGATCCGGGCGCCGTGGCCGTGACCGTGGGTGACCTTGGCCCCTACGGTGGCGAATGCCTGCGTGCTGCCGCGGGCGCCGTTCGGGCCGCGGTGCCCGTGGTTGCTGAAGTCGATGCCGAAGCGCATGAACGACTCGTCAGGCCGCAGCCACTTGAGCCGATCGCCACGCTCCATCAGGCAGTCCATCCAGTACCGGAACGGGTCGCAGTAGTCGCCGTCAGCGATAGCCTTGAGCATGACGGCCTTGGTCTCATGGAAAACGATGGCGTTCTCGAGGTCGTTGGCGTTCTCGGCCTTCTCGAGCCACTGAGTGAAGTGGTCGTGATGGTTGGAGTTGACCATGATCGTCTGATCGGCGAACGATGCCAGGTCGTCGACGTGGCGCGCGGTCTTCTTCAGCTCATGCAGCACGCTCGAGGTGCCCTCTACGTGGCGCTTGAACTTCTCGAAGAACTTGCTGTGATGGCTGGCCGATCCGAAGTTCAGCACGTCATGCAGAACCAGGTGCTTCGGCTGGATCAGCGCGGCAAGGGCTCTGGTGGCCTCTGTGACGCTTGGGTCTGCCATCTCTGCATGGATGTCGCCCATCGTCAGCACTTCAGCGCGCGGAGCCTTTTCAGGCCCTTTGACGGTGTACTTCGTGTCGAGGTCGATGAAGCTGCCATCCTTCATCGGGCAGATGTGGCGGATATGGTTGCGCGGGCCATCCACCTCAACGACTACCGCGCCGAGCGTATGGTGGAACTCGCCCTTCTTGCCGGCGTTGGTGTCGCTGTACTGCTCGACGGTGCAGGCGCCAGTGGTCAGTACCAGCTTGGCCGGGTCGCCCATGCGGGTGGCCACAGACTCGAGCGCGATCTTGGTGTGCCCAAGGATGGCAGAGTCACGGCCGGAGACGGTCAGCCAGCCCTGCAGCGGCTTGACTGCGGTCGGCTGGATCTTGATGTCCGCCAGAACGACCAGGCCGTTGGCGATCTTCGTCCGCTCGTGCGTTATGTACGGCATCAGGCGGGCATCCCACCAGTCGTCATCGGCCACTTCATCCCGGCGAGTTGGGTTCTTGTAGCGCATCGGAATCACGATCAGCCTGGCACCGCGCAGCGAGCAATACAGTTGCAGCGTCTTGAGGAAGCCGGCGTGCGCTTTCGTGGCGTTCACGGCGGCGGTGATGACGTATGTCTCCGCAGTGGCGTTCGCCATCTCGACCGGGGCCGATGCTGGCTGCAGCAGGCCAAGCCGGATCAGGCGCGACCGGTGACGCTCCACGTTGCGGATGTCCAGGTCGAGCAGTGCGGCCGCCTTGGCGTTGCTGTTCTGCGCAAGCGCCCGTATCAGCGTTGCGTCGTCGTGTTTGCGTGCGACCATTAAGCGGCCTCCCCCGAGGTGTACTGCATGATGCGAACGCGTACCGCGCCGCCCTTCACGGTTTCGTCGCTCACGCTGAGCTGAGTCACGAACCGGTTGTCATCGATGCCCAGCGCGTCTGCCAGGCCGTCTCTGCCCGCCTTGAACGCGGCGAGCATGTTGTCGTCGTCCCGCTTGCGCCGATCGGGCGGCAGGAACTCGATTGCGAGCAGTGCGCGGCCTTCCGGCATTGCCAGCCCGGCCGCCTTGCAGAGCAGGTGGCAGTCGGCTCGGTACTTCTTGGCGATCGGCGCCTTGGCTCGCCAGTGCTTGCGCGAGTTCGGGCTGAGTTCCTTCGGCGGCCAGGGCAGCAGGACTTCGGTCATCTACTCCCCCTCGCCTTCAGAGCCGCCACAACGGCAGGACGCGCACTCTCCGGAACAGCTGCCAGCAGTACGCTGCCCTGTCTCTGCTTCTCCGGCCCCTTGAGGTCGCGCACCTTCCACCGGATCAGGCAGGCCGTTTTGTCCGCTTCGATCAGCGCCCGAGCATCGGCAGTCAATTCCGCCAAGTTCAATCCAGCATTCGCCGCAGAGGATCTGGTCATTGTTCGGCGTCTCAGTCATCGGTACGCGCTCCCAGGCTGGCCCGGCTCATTGCTGCCAGTGCACTCGCTCCGATGGTCATTGGCCTTCGGGCAGCGCTTGTTTCCGCAGGTTGGGCACAGAATCATCTTGGCGCTGGATAGCGGTACACCGCCGACCATCAGTCCCTTCTCCTCGATGCAGCGATGGCATTCGCACTGCTCCGGCGCGAAGTTCATGTGCTTCTCTGTCTCGAACGACACGTCTACGCCGGCAACGGTGCGAGGGTCGTTGAAACCCTTCTCGGCATCCGTGCGGCAGTCGATGGTGTTCTGCTGGCCAAATTGCGCTTCGTCCTCGCTGATCATCTGCAGCCGGCGAGCGGCGCTGTCGGCAATGTCCTGCCAGTCGCGGCGAGTGTCCTTGTGGCCTCGCTGGCCGGCAGCCAATGCCTTCTTGACGATGTGCTGAGCGACCGGGCAGGTGACCTTGAACAGATCAAGCAGGCGGTACACGTCGAGCCGGTCGATGTGCGTTACGTCGATGAAATAGTGTTCGTGGCTCATGCGGCCTGCTCCAGTCCGATCAATTCCATGACCCGCGCAGGAAGCGTCAGGCCCATATCAAGCAACTGCAGGGCGCAGTCGCGGATGAGTGTTTCCTGCTTCCCATAGGCCAGCTCGAAGCGGGCCTTGTAGGGGTGAACAGCAATGAGGCCTGGCGCGCCGTAACCGTCTTGGTGATGGCCGGCGCACAGCGGAAGAACGAGCCAGTGCGCGTCAGGCTTGGTGCGGCCGTCGACGTGGTGGATGCTCACGACGTGGTTGCGCTGATGGCCTGCCGTGTCGCGATGGCAGGCTATGCAGCCGATGCGCTGGGCCAGCAGGTCGTGGTAGCGCTTCTGTTCTGCGGAAGGGTTGCGACCTTTCATCGACCAACCTCCATCATGGCGCCAATAAGGACGCACATCGTCGCGACGAAGGGCTGGCCTGCAAAAAGGGCAAACAACGCTATTAGCCAGATCATGCGGCAATCCCCCAATGATCGGCCGTGGTGAACTTCACGCCCCGCTCTGCCGCGAAGGCTTCCATCACCTCGAACATGTCGCTGAACCACTTTTTGCTCTGCTTGCGGGTGGATATGCCCAGCACGACGAAGCCGCCATTCAGGCCGGGCACGGCGCGCTGCTGCTCGACGGCCGCGCTGAATACGTGCTTCCAGTCGGTGTCATCGAGCTTCTGGCCGTACCACTCAACCTGGCGGCTGATGTCGCGCAACATGGCCCACATGCGGCGGTTCTGAGCGTCGCTGCGAGCCTCTTCGCGCATGGTCCAGACGTAGCCAGCGTCGAGGTCAACGCGCTGCAGGATCTGCATTGCGCGCTGGCGGTCCATCTCGTTGCGCAGCGGGAAGGTTGGATTAGCCATGACGGCGCGCCTCCCGCTTGTCGTGGTCGTCCTGGCAGGAGATGCAGCGCTCTGCCCACGGAGCAGCGGCGCGACGCTTGGCCGGGATAGCCTCGTCACAGTCGGCACAGAACTCAGCGCCATGCCCCTGCAGCCTGGCCTGTACCAGCGCCACGCCACCGATACGATCCGCTTCCTCTAGGCCAGTAGCGCGATCTGTTACATCGGGGGCTGTGCGGACTTGTTCCAGGGCTTCGGCCATTTCATTGATGACTGGCATTTATGCGGTTTCCTTCAGGTCAGGGCGCTGCTCGACTTGGCCGGAGTAGTTCACCCACTGGCGCGGCTTGCTTTCTGCGCGTTCTAGGTATTGAGCGGACGCGGGGTCGAACCAGAGCGGGATCTTTCCCTCTTCCCCGGTAAGCCGCTGCTTGCTGATGATCATGTGCACGTCGGACTGGGCTTCGTAGCGTTCAACGTCCTCGGGAGAGCCCGCTTTTAGGGCCTCTTCCTTTTTCTTGTTGCGCCATACGGTGACTACGTTGTCCGCAAGGTCGGTCAGGATTGCGCCGCCGCGAACGTCGAGCTTGCCGGGGGCCTTCGATTCGTCTTCAGCCTTGCGCGGGTGAGCGACCAGATGCACATGCACGCCCATCTCGTGAGCGAAGCCGACCAATGCTTCCATCGCCTGCTTCTGGCCGTTGTAGTCGTCCTCAGCCATTCCCAGCTTTGCCAGGCTGTCCACGATGAAATGGGTCACGCCATAGCGGCGGGCGGCATATCGGAACGTCTCAAGCATCTCGCTCGTCTTGGCCGACCCAACTTGGTCATAGATCCAGAGCTTCCCGGAGAGCGATTCGAGGATTGCGTTGATGTAGCCGCGAGTCGGGTAGCACAGGCCGGCCGCCTGACGAACCATGCGCTGCAGCGTGCGACGTGCCGGCATCTCCATAGAGGCAATGCAGAACTTCTCGCCCTTGCGCATACCGTGAAACGCTAGGTAGTTCAGGAGCTGCGACTTGCCGTGACCAGACCACCCAGTCCAAACGGTAAGCTCTGAAGTTCGGAAGCGGATCGTGTCGCGGGCCTTATCCCATGGCACCTCCATGCCGCTAACGGTCGGGTTCTTCTCGAAGAACTCGGCGCAAACCTCGTCGGCAAAATCGAGCACGCCGGCCAACTTCTCCGGGTCAAGGTTCTTCGCCTTGGCGTAGCATTCGTCGATGTCGTCTTCGGTCAACATCAGCGTGTCGAGCGCGTAGTTGAAGTCCTTGCAGCCCAGGCTGACCAGGCGGCAGCGCTCACGCCCGAGACGCTTGATGATCTCTTCGGTGGCCTTCTCGCCTTCCTCGTCCGCGTCAAGGCACAGGTAGATCGTGTCGAAGCGCTCCAGATTGGAATACTCGTGTTCGATCCAGGCTTGCTTGTTGCCGCTGCCGCCGCCGAACGGAACCGACAGCGCCGGCTTGCCGTACTGCCAAGCGGTCATCGCGTCGATTTCGCCTTCCACGATGGTGACTTCACGAGCGTCGGCGGGGATCGCCTGCCACCCGAACAAACAAGGCTCAGTGCCGGGCGAAGTGCGGATGCCAGTCTTCTTGCCGTTCTCGTCGCGGTCGATGCCGATGGTCTTCCAGTGCACCAGGCCGCCGTCGCGCAGGTACGGGAAGACGATCAGCCGCCCCTGCTCTGCGATCTTGAACTTAGCAATCGTTTCAGCTTTGAGGCCGCGACCCTTCAGGTACGCCACAACTGGACTATCGGGCTTCGGCGTGGCGCACTTAGGGCGATCCGGCCGGGTGAACTCTTTCGCCTTTGGCGATTCAAGCCTTGGCTCGCTAACGCCCAGGTAGCTCTTGGCCTCACTGAGCGCGGTACGCATATCGCAACCACGAGTAGCGCGCCACAGGTCCAGCAGGTCGCCCGTCTCGCCTGTCGAGAAGTCGCACCAGACGCCGGCCTTCTCGCCCTTCAGGTGAACGCCCAGACTCTGGCCCTTCTCGCCGTTCGTGCTACCTACGCGCCACTCTGCGCCGTCACGCTTGCCAGACGGCAGCAGGTGATGGCAAACATCGTTCACGCGATCAGCGAGGCGGGCTGCAATCTCTGAAGGGGTCATCATGCGCGCCCCTTCTGGCGGAGATACGACAGCAGGTAGCCGGTTGCTGGGTCATGGGTTTCTCGACTAAGCACGCGGCGCTCATGCAGCGGCACGCCGTTGTCGTCGGGATGGTAGAAAAACCCAGCCTGCAGCTTCCCGTCGCCGTCACGCCCTTGGCGGATCGGGTGGATGTTTGATGCCAGCACTTCACGGAAGTGTTCGTCTGCCCCGAGGAACGTTGCGGCCTGTTTGACGTAGGGCGTACCCAGGTTGCCGGCAGCGAACTGCTGTGCGGCGTAACGCTTTGCCGCCAGGATCAAGTCGTCTGCCTTCACGCCAGAACGCAGGCGGGCATTCCAAGCCTTGAATGCAGTCTTCTTCGAGTTGCTGCCTTCACGCTTTGGGTATTCAGTCCAGAACGATTCGAACTCAGCCGAGTAGGCGCTCGTGTCATCGGCAGATGGCACAAGAGCTTTTTCTTTTGCTTCTGTATCTGTATCTGTATCTGTATGGTTCAACGTCTGTTCAACGTTCGTTGAGCGTTCGTTCAACCGACGTTCAGCGGATGCTTTCCCAGCTTGCTTAGCCTTGGTTGATTTGGCGTTTACAGCAGCCAGATCACGTTCAATTCGAGCCTGTGACCACTCGGTATCAGTCACATCGAAGAACTCACTAAGCGCGCCCTTAACTTCATCCCATTCGCTGACAGAAAGACGTGCAACGGTCGCTAAGCGTTTGTTCAACGAACGTTCATCGTTCGCTTTAAACGACTCGCCACGCTGCCAGTAGTTGAACATCAGCATCAGGTAAGCGCCGTGCTCAAGCGTGGTCAGATGGGCCGTGTCAGCCAGGTAATCAGCCACGTAGAGCTGCATGTAAGGGAGGGCAGCCATTACCGGCACTCCTCTTTAACGACAGGCTTACGCTCACGGCGGGCGATCTGCAGATGGGCGCAGAACACCTCAAGCTGATCGCAGGTGATGCGCAGGTTCTGAATGGATTGCTGGCCGCTCTGCGTGATGACCAGCTCATCATCTTCGAGAACGATCAGGTAGGAATTGCACTTGATTGGTTGGAATGACATAATCTTCTCCAGTGACGTTGTACCGCTGTTGAAGCCCGCCCTTGCCCGGCGGGCTTTTTATTGCCTTGGATTTGATTGGGCCCCTAAGAGCCCCTCCGGCGTACCCTTATCAGGGTCTTGCTCAGTCCCTCTCGGAGGCCCTATTGAGGGTCACCAGGTGAAGAACCGGAGCCTTGTGCCGGCCAACTGCGGAGGTGGCACCATTCGCAACCCCCACAATTGCTATCTCGTTGATGGCCTGCTCAAAACTCCAGCCCCTGGCATTCATAAGTGCGGTGATCTTTTCCCGTGCCTCTGCGGGCAGGTTTTCTCTTTGAAAATGCATTCGGCCCTCCATAGGGGCTTCAGCCCGCGATATTCTCTTCCCGGTCCTGCATCAGCTCCTCGATAGCTCCATTTGCTATGGCCCAGTCGATTACTTCGTACAGATAGGTCGCGTACTGGCGTCTGGATTTGTCGGCTGCTTTGCGCAGGATTCGGTCAAGAACAGGCTCAAACCGAACCTTGACGGGGATAGAACGTTTCTGGCTTGGGTCCATGTACATGGCAATTTCCTTCTGCTGCGACGGAGTTGTTAGGCGGCCTTACGGCTACGCTTGGTCTTGGTGAGGATTTCCACGAGATCGGGACGCATGCCTTCAAGGGTCAGCGCGCCTTTGCTTGCCTTGTTGAGGCGGGCGGCTAACTCCAGAGAAGCCTTGCGGTGACCGCCGGCCAGCTGCCAGAGATAGCCAACAGATGTGGACGCCGCTTCAGCGAGCTTCTTTCGCTCGTTGTCGCAGTGGCTGTTGAGCCATTCGCTGATCTGGGTCGACATAGGGAGACTCCTGTGAATACAGGAGCTAATTTAGCGGTTTGATAACGCTAGAGCAAGGGGAGCGTTAGCGTATTGTTTATTCTTAATTTAACGGATAGCTGCAAGACTACGTCTCCGGTAAATTCGGTTACCGGGGACAAGGGTCTGTGCATGGATATCAACGACATTCGGCGCATTAATTTGCTCGCGCTCTTAAAGGGGCGGACTAAGCGGGCCTGCGCCGAAATATGGGGAACATCTCCGTCTTACATCAGCCAGGTGCTGTCAGATAAAACGCCCCGCCAGCTTGGCGACGAGATGGCTAGGCGGATTGAGCTTGCTGAGCTGCTGCCGCGAGGATGGTTCGACCAGATACACGGCTCGGACAGTAATCTGGCGTCAAGCGACGGACGGAGTAGCGGCGAGCTAAACAATGTCCTCGATTTCCCGATATCCTCTCCAGGCGACAACGAGCTGCACGTGCTAGGCGAGATATCTCCCTGGGGCAGCGATACGCCTCTGGAGGGTGACGACGTGGCAGTACCGCTTTACAAAGAGGTTGAGCTGGCGGCCGGAGACGGCAGCTGTGATGCTCCAGAAATAACCGGGAAGGTAATTCGGCTGTCGCGCTCTACGCTGCGCGCTGCGGGGGTCGAGCCGGAAAACGCTATAGCCGCACAGGTTTCAGGCTATAGCATGGCACGACTCATTCTAGACGGCGCCACGATAGGCATTGACGTAGGAACGAAGGAAGTCTTCGACGGCTCAATCTATGCGCTAAGACATGACGGCCTGCTGCGAGTTAAGTACCTGTACCGCATCCCTGGTGGCGGACTCCGCCTTCGCTCCGAGAACTCAGAGGAGTACCCGGACGAGTTCTATACTGCCGAAGAGGTAGCCGAGTCCATCACGATTATCGGCTTTGTCTTCTGGTGGTCTACGATCCGGCCAGTGCGGCGCCGCAACGAGCCTCTCTAGCCCTCACTCTCGACGCGCGCTTCTGTCATCAGCTCCAGCCCCCTTGTAATCCAACAGATACTCTGCGAGTTCATCGCGGAGTATTTGCCGTGCCTGGTCGGTCCCGAACTCCTCGACTAACAGCCTTACGGCAACCCTCCCAAGCTCTACGGCGCTACCTACCGGCACGCTAAAGCGCTCCTCCCGCACCGCCCCATCTATCTGCCCCCGCACCGTTACGCCTGCCATACGTGCCTCCTGTCGGAATCTGCGTGTTTTGCGCTTTCCATCAGCGCCGCCCTTGTGACCGCGCCCTGCCATTAATTATCCGTCCTGCTAAATGTTTTTGGAATATTTAACAGAATGCTATTGACGGACATTTATCATACCGCTAAATTTACACCCATCGAAGCGAGACACGCTTCAGGGCCTCGAAAGGGGCCTCGGGTAATCCCGGAACGCTCTTTACACAACTTGGAACCCCTCCGCTGTCCCGACGCAGTAATGCGAGCGATGGAGGTTAAACACGACAGCCCGCGCTGCGACGAGATGCGCAGCCGCTTGAAGGCCATATGCCGAGAGCGCCGTTACCGATGCCCTAGCGGGCCGCGCCTTGAGATGACTCCGTGCGCGAAATCAGTTGGCGAATACGCCGCCAGCAGTAACGGAAAGAGACGACCCGGCCGCCAAGGTGGCCGGGGATGCTCTCCAGGAAGCCTTGCGACCAGGGCTTCGCGGAAAGCAGGAGGCAGCAATGCTCAACTACACCAGAGCCCACGAGTTGTTCACGTACGACCCACATACCGGCGAAATCAGGAGGAAGGTTGGAAGGCAGGGAGTAAAGGCTGGCGATCTTGTTGGAAGCGTCGACGACAAAGGATACCTAACCTTCAGCGTTGACTACCGCAGAGTCAAGGCGCATCGAGTTGCCTGGCTGATGACCTACGGGTCATGGCCGGATGGCGAGATTGACCATATCGACGGCGATCCGGCGAACAACCGAATCAGCAACCTACGTGACGTTTCTGGCAGCGAGAACAACCGAAACCGAAGCCGCTGCACGAGAAACAAGAGCGGCATTGTTGGGGTTTGCTGGGACAGCAGAGTCAGCAAATGGATTGCTTATATCAAGGCGGGAGCAATCAAAAGGCGGCTAGGTGGCTTCTGCTGCTTGCTGGATGCGGCCGCAGCCAGGAAGTCCGCTGAGCTTCAGCTTGGCTTCAGCGAGACGCATGGATCGCGAAAGACCCAGCTTCGCACGTAATTCCCCGCCCCATGCCAGCTCTGGAACTGGCCGTGGCTCCACATGCAGCCGCGCGAAGTTGCGCAACCGCCGCCCTGAAAGACGCCAGTAGCTGACCAGGGCCTGAGACGACTCGGCATAGCGCGCAACGGAGAACGAACTACCAAGGATTCCTTGACAGTTCAGCCCAGCCCACCGTGCCAAATAACGGAGGCCAGAAAGAACGATAGCGCCGGGGTAATCGCCCCGGCTGTATCGGAGTGCGGCCTTATTCGCCTCATGGTGGAGTAAGCGCGCAGCGAGCCGGCTAGCTACCGGTAAGGCCGCACCCCAATGCAGAACAGGAAGGAATCGAGATGGAAATCAGCGATCACGATGTGGACTTTGCCTGGCGGCAGATTTGCCGGCAGCTCACCGACTTACGCAACTGCGACGACCGGTAAGGCGTTGATGTGTTGGGGCCGCGCTGCCTTGGCTTCATCAGCGCGCTGGCCATGGTTGGCGTCATCAGTCAGCACGAATACATGCGGATCAGCACCCTAGCGAACAACGCCTGGGCATACGCCGCCAAAGACACAAGGAGATAGCCATGGAATGCGATTTCGATACCCTCGCCGACTTCTTCAGCGCTGAGCAAGGCCCTGCCCTTGTTCACGGTGCCGCGCCGTTCACTCCGCTGGAGTGGCGCGAGACGGTCAGGATGGTATGCCGCGATGGCCGCGCGCTGCCTGCTCTGGCCCATCGCTACCACGCATGGCGCGAGGCATCGGCCTGCGGCTGCACTAGTCGGTACTGCACACTGCATCGGAAAGCCGCGTAATGCGGCTCTTCACTAAGCCGATGCGGGGCTGCCGGATCTTCGCCAGCGACAAGCACGCAACCATCCCGGCCGGAGAGCTGGTCGGGTGGTGCGAGAAAGTCGACGGGAACATCTGCATATTCAAGCCGCCGTGCTCGCTCGAGCTGGACAGGTTCATCTGGCTGCACAAGGACGGGCCGAATCCCTGGTTCGAGTATGCCGCCTAACCCCACCCCCGCAGCTTGGCGACAGGCTGCAGCGGGCACCCATCAGCACATAGGAGGATGAGATGAGCGAAGGATTTACACCGGGACCGTGGGCGTTGCGGCGCAGTCGCACAGGTAGCGGGCACACCCACATCGAATGCCCTGCCGATGAGTCGATGGCTTTGTTTAAGCGAGCAGAAGACGCCCGGCTGTTTATCGCCGCGCCTGAGCTACTGGAGGCGCTGGAGGCTCTGACTGCAAATTACGCAGATGTTGAGCCGGGCGGATCGAAGAACGTCGACAAGGCCCGCGCAGCCATCGCCAAAGCGCGCGGAACCCCATGCTAACCCTGCCCCAAACCCTCCTCCTCATCTGCGTACTAGCTGCGCTGTGGGGGTGGGAGTGGTGGCGCCATAAACCCTGAGCCAGCCAGGCCAGACCCTAACGGGCCTGTAATAACCGGACGGCGCACGGTGCTGGTAGCGCCACAGACTCAGCTGGAGCCGATCCGGCGTCACGGAAGACAACTCCTGCCTAGCGCCTGCCGGGAATCGGTAGCAGGCATTCATTCCCCCGCCCATCCGGGCACAGAGGTATCCACCATGTACAGACACGAACCAGGGGTTCGGGAATACCCGTGCCCGGATGACAGCTATTCCGGCGAAGAGCAGGTTCTGGCCGCGCTCGACAGCCTCCACGAACCAACCATGCAGGCCTACGCCGAGTTCTGCGAGGACAAGCTAGAGGTGCCGGCCGCGCTGGCCAAGGCGCTGATCCTGTCCATCTGCTCCGGCAAGTGGGACGCCCTGCGTAGCCGCATCGGCTACTCGAACGAATGGCTAGACGAAGCCCTGAACGAGATCGTCTGGAGCATCGACAAGCAGCAAGCGGCATTCATCGAACACCACGCGGCGCAGTTGCGCAGCAAGGCAGAGCAGATCGCTCGGGAGGCGGCATGAGCAAGGAAGTGACGAGATATGACCTGCGGGTGACCAATGATGGCGCCGGCCTATACGCCACCGACGAGCCGAACACGAGAGGCATGCAATACGTCAGCGCCCTCGACTACGACGCCCTTCTCGCTGAGCGCGATGAGCTGGAGGCGCAGGTCAGCGCACTACACCGCGGCATCAAGGCAAAGCTGCCAGGAAGAAGCCTTGTCCCGGTCGGAAGTGGCGCCCTGCACGCTGAGCAGAACTACTGCTATCGCAGGGGCTGGAAAGACGGCGTCGCCGCTCTTAGATCCCAAATACGCGCCGCCCTGCAAGGAGCCCAGCCATGACCGCCTACGTCCTCAAGGAGCTGGCCGGCGCCCTAGGCATCACCGTAGCCGGATCGCTTATCGGAACTCTCGCCTACGTGGCGCTGCTGGGGGGTGTGTGATGGCGTCATCGTACCAACGAGCACGCCGCTACGCCTTCTGGCGCGGCTTCGCAATCGCCCTTGTGGCGTTCACAGGCTGGGTTGTCGCATACGGCCTGGCAGATCGAATCACCAACGGGGCGCCTCTATGAGCAATCGCATAAAGCCAGACTATCGCGCCAAGGCCGCGCAGGCGTGCGTCAATTTTGCCGCGGTGCTTGATGAAATTCAGGCAATCAAGCCGCTCATCGCTGAGGCGCTGGAAAAGTGCGAAAAACCGTTTAGCCAGACTGTAGGCAGTATCGGCCCTCATCCAATCACCGCAGAACAAACGCACCTGAGCCGCTACTTCGAAAACGGAGGGAGACTGGATGCCGCCTTCTACGCAGGCGATGAACCTGACGACAACTTCGACAGCGATATAAGCGATTGCCCTGCTTGCCTAGAAGCATATGCCCTCTGCATTCGACGCAAGAGATTAAGGCAGAAGCGAGGGATCGCGCTGCGCTCTGTCCGCTACTACGGGCGCAAGGCGCAAGGAGTTCCAGCATGAACCGCACCCAATCCCTCCCCTACGACGACACCCCCACAGGCCACTCATTCGCAGCGGCGTGGAGGGTCATCTGGATCTTCTCAGTACCGGCCGTGGCGCTGGTTCTAGGCCTCATTGGCGAGGCGGCGATTCACTACTTCTTCGGATAACCCAACCTACTGACAGGCTGCGCGAGACGCGGCCAAGGAGAACTCATGTCTACGGAATTGGCCCTTGTGCCGCCAAAGGAAACCGCCTTGCAAGTGTTCCAGGCTGCGAACGGGCTTGACCCGTACCTGCAGCAGATTCGCGCCGAGATCGACGCCTTCGTGCCGGATGTGTCGACGAAGAAAGGCCGCGACGCCATCGCATCGATTGCGCACAAGGTCGCCCGCTCCAAGACAGCGCTCGACAACGTCGGCAAGGATCTGGTCGCCGAGCTGAAGGAAATCCCGAAGAAGATCGACGCCGAGCGCAAGCGGATGCGTGACACGCTGGACGCCTGGAAGGATGAGGTGCGCGCCCCGCTGAATGAGTGGGAGCAGGCCGAGGCGGATCGGGTGGCAGGGCATGAGCGTCGGCTTGAAGAGTTGCGCACGCTAGACACCGAAGACCGCACAGCCGCAGAGATCGCGTCAGTCATCAGCCTGATTGAGGAGGTCGAGATCGGCCCGGAGTGGGAAGAGTTCGAGGCCGAAGCGCACCGCGTCAAGGCTGCCACGCTCACCACCCTGCAGTTGGCTCTGACCAAGCGCCAAGCATACGAAGCAGAGCAGGCCGAACTCGAACGCCTCCGCGCCGAAGCCGCACAGCGCGAACAGAAGGAACGCGAGGAGCGCATCGCCCGTGAAGCAGCAGAGCAAGCCCAGCGCGAAGCCGAGCAGCGCGCACAGGCCGAACGTGACGCAGCGGTACGCCGTGAGGCTGAGGCCAAGGCAGCTGCCGAACAACGCGAGCTGCAACTGAAGCTTGAGGCCGAGCAGTCAGCCCGCCGTGAACTGGAAGCCCAGCAGCGCGCCGAGCAGGCCGAGCGTGACGCCGAAGCCCGCGCCGAGCGCGCAGCAGCAGCCGAGCGCCAGCGCCAAGCCGACGAGCAAGCCCGAATCGAAGCCGAAGCAAAGGCCCGCGAGGCAGACAAGGCGCACAAGGCCGCAATCAACCGCGCGGCACTGGAAGCCTTCGTTGCTGGCGGAATGACCGAAGAGTGCGCCAAGCAGGCCGTGACGCTGATCGCCAAGCGCCAGATTCCGAACATCCAGATCACTTACTGAGGTAGATCCGATGAGCACCGCACTGACACCGCTACTGAAAAAATTCGCCCAGCGCTACGAGATGGGCGCCACCCCGGCAGAGGTCGCCAACACCCTGAAGCAGACCTGCTTTAAGGGCCAGGTCAGCGACGCGCAGATGGTCGCCCTGCTGATTGTCGCGGATCAGTACAAGCTGAACCCGTTCACGAAAGAGCTGTACGCCTTCCCGGACAAGAACAACGGGATTGTGCCGGTTGTTGGCTTGGATGGTTGGTCGCGCATCATCAACGAGCATCCGCAGTTTGACGGGATGGACTTCGAGATGCCCGCCGACGGCAGCGAGTACACATGCCGGATTTACCGGAAGGACCGGAAGCACCCTACCAGCATCACCGAGTACATGTCCGAGTGTAAGCGCAACACGCAGCCGTGGCAGTCGCACCCGAAGCGGATGCTGCGTCACAAGGCCATGATCCAGTGCGCCCGTCTTGCGTTCGGATTTGCCGGCATCTACGACCAGGATGAAGCCGAGCGCATCGTGGAGCGCGACGTGACGCCCGGCGAGACGATCGAGGACGTTACCGAAGCTCTATCAATGATCAACGCAGCGCCGACGATGGAAGACCTGCAAGCCGCTTTCGGCGATGCCTGGAAAGCCCACAAGTCGAAAGGCGCACGCGACCAACTGACAACCGCCAAGGACGCCCGCAAGAAGTTTCTTATGGAGCAGCCCGTCGACGCCGAGTTCGAGGAGGTGAAAGATGGATCAGCGCAGTGATGAATGGTTCGCAGCCAGGCTTGGAAAGGTCACGGCAAGCAAGGTCAAAGACGTAATGGCAAAGGGGCGCGGAGGCGCCCCTTCTGCTACCCGCCAGAACTACATGATGCAGTTGCTTTGCGAGCGGTTGACTGGAATGCCCGGCGGGGAAGACCTGTCGCGCAAGCCGGCCGTTCAGCGCGGCAATGAGTTGGAGCCTATCGCACGCTCCGCTTATGAGGTCGACAAAGGCCTGATGATCGTCGAGGCGGGCTTGCTTCTGCACCCGAAGATCGAAAGCTTCGGTGCCTCGCCAGACGGCTTGATCCTGCTGCCCAAGGGTCGGGGCGGCCTAGAAATCAAATGCCCGAACACGGCCACCCACGTCGCCACCATCCAATCCGGCAAGCATGACCCGCAGTACGAATGGCAGATGTTCGCGCAGATGGCTTGCGCCGATCTGGAGTGGGTCGACTTCGTCACATTCGACGACCGGCTGCCGGATGAACTGCAGTACGCCTGCTTCCGCCTTGAGCGCGACGAGGCACGCATTCGGCAGATGGAAACCGAGATCAAGCTCTTCCTTGAAGAGCTGGCAGAACTTGAACACGAAATGCGAGAGCGCATGAGGAGTAAGGCGGCATGAGTAAGCGATACGACGTAGTAGCAACGATTGGCCAGTACGAGAAGGACGGCCAGACCAAGTACGTCACCCGGAATGTCGGAGCGGTGATCCAGACCTCGAAAGGGTTTCGGCTGAAGCTAGACGCTTCATTCAATCCGGCCGGCTGCCCTCGCTCTGACGATGGCGGCGTGTGGCTTGCCCTGTTTGAGCCGCGCGACGACCAGCAGCAGACGCAACAGCAAGCACCGCGACAGCAGCAGCGGCAACCGGAACCTGACCTAGAGTCTGATATTCCGTTCTGACCTGATCCACCCGGGCGCCCAGCGCGCCCTCCTTCCCGGTACATCCCAATGCAAGAGTTCAAGTACGACCGCGTGCACACGCCGGCCGCGCACGAGGCTGCGCGCCAGGAAATCGCGCAGAAGATGGCAGCGTTTGAAGCTGCCAAGGGACCAGTTGAAACCCAGCCGATCCGCGTAGAGGAAAAACTCATCCCCTACCGAATCACCTGCCCGGAGAAGAAGCAGGCAGATCGAGCAAAGGCCGTAGCGACCAGAAAGGCGCGCACGGTGGCCGCATGAGCAGGACATTGAAAGGCCGGCTTGTCCGGCGCGAGATCAACGGCATCAGCGAAAAGCTCTGCGGCGGCTGCGATGAGTGGAAGCCGCTGGACGATGATCACTTCCAGTTCATCAAGACGACAGGCGTCTGGCAGTGCTACTGCCGACCGTGCCTTTACGCGAAGGCTGTAGCGCGGGCACAGGCTCGCAGGAAGGCAGCATGACACGAGACGAATACCTAAGCCGCGCTCATGAGTTCGCACCGCGTGGTGAGCGCCTGCCGCACGCCAGGCTGAACGCAGACCTTGTGCGCGCGATCCGCACCAACCGCCGCGGGCTCACTGCGCGCCAGTGGGCAGAACAGCTCGGCGTCCACCAGCGGACCATCGACAAGGTGCGCGACTACCGCAGCTGGCGGCACGTCGCCTAGGAGGAGAGATGACCTGCACAAGCCCGCTTGCTGGAAGGCGCCGCACGGAATACCGGCACTGGACGCCGGCAGAGGACGCAACACTGACGGAGCTGTACGCCACCAAGCCAATCACCGAGATAGCAGCCATGATGGGGCGCGGCACCGGCTCGATACACAACCGCGTGTCGAAGCTCGGACTGACCCGCCCTGATGAGTTCAAGGAAATCACCGGCTGCGGCAGGTTCAAGCCCGGCCACCAGACGTGGAACTCTGGCCGCAAAGGCTGGCAGGCAGGAGGCCGCGCCAAGGACACACAGTTCAAGTTAGGCCATCGCCCATCGAACACCTGGCGCCCCATCGGAGCGGAGCGTACCGACAAGGGCGGCATCCTCTACCGCAAGGTGGCGGACACCGGCAACAAACGCACTGACTGGCGCCCGGTCCACGTGATGTTGTGGGAAGAGCACAACGGCGCCGTGCCGACAGGTCACTTCCTCGTCTTCAAGGATCGCACCCCCGCCAACATCTCAATCGACAACCTCGAACTGGTCACCCGCGCGGAGAACATGCGCCGCAACTCAATTGACCGCTATCCGCCAGAGTATCGCCAGGCAGCCATAACGCTTGGCTGGTTCAAGCGGAAGCTCAACAAACTGGAGCAGCACAATGAACAACCTCAGCGATCTCCGCGCCATCCTCGGCAAGACGATGGAGGGCGTGCTAGCCGGCACCTACTCGATTGAACAAGCGAAGGCTGTAGCCCAGGTCGCGGCCGAAGTGAACGCCACGGCGCGCCTTGAGGTGGACATGGCCCGCGCTACCGATGGTGACTTCCGAGGCTCTGGCTTCATTGACGTCGAGCCCCGCATTGCGCCGCGTAAGCCTCTTCGGAGGATAGCTCCGTGACTGATCGCACCTACACCATCACCGTAACCGAGCGCCAGGCCGCTGAGCTGCAAGAGGCCTGCGAGCTACTGGCGCGGATCAAGATCGGTCAGATCGACCACGCCATTGAGCGGCTGCCGGGCTTCTACGACCGGCGCGACTGGGAGCAGGTCCACGCCACGCGGCACGAGATACAGCGCCTGGCGAACACGCTGATGCCGGAGGCCACAAAGCGCCGAGAGGATGGCGTTGCGTGGGACTTGTATCAGGTCATCCGGCATCGCCTTTCATGGGATCGCGCACACGACCAAGGCGTCATCCAGCCCGGCGAGCCTCGCAAATGGCCCGAGATGATGGGCGTCTGCTACGACGAGCCGCTGGCAATGAGCGGGCTGCCGCTGGCCACAATCAAGGAGACAGGACAATGAACGACACGCTGAAGGTAGCCGGGCGAATCGGCGCTGAGCTGGGGGCTGCGAAGGCTGAGAACGAGAAGCTGCGCGAGCTTTTGCGTGACGTGGAGTTCCGCGGGTTGCTGACAGGATGGGAGCCAGGCCTTATTGGTCAGATCACAGCCGCCCTATCCCAGCAGGCCGAGCCCACCGACACCTTCACCGCCGTCGACATGGCCACAGCCGCAGCGCAGGGGTTCAGGGATGGGCAGGCGGCAGTAGAGCAAGCCCCGGCGCAGGATGAGCGGGAAGCCTTCGAGGTCGCCTGCATGGCGGCAGGCTTGGTGCGACCTGGGAACTACTGCCCTGATTTTGACCGCTACGTCAGCGAGCGCGTGCAGGGCCGTTACGAGGGATTCAAGCTGGGTCGAGCCACCCGCCCCGCGCAGACCGAGCAGCAGCCTGTGACGCAGGGGCTGCCGGAGCTTCTGGAGTCGGTACGGCTGAGCGATGAAGAGGCAAAGCCGCACGGCCCCGGCGCGACCTACTGGAATAACGCCGTGGTCGCGTGCCAGGTCGCTATTCGTGACGCACTCTACACCGCCCCCATCGCGCAGACCGCCCCGCAAGGCAAGTTCCGCATGGGCGACCTCGTGAAGAAGTCCACCGGCAGCGAGTGGGTTGGCCGCGTGGTTGGCTGGTACTCGACCGAGCAGACGCCGGAAGGCTACGCAGTCGAGAGCAGCGCGCATCGCAACAGCGTGCAGATTTACCCTGTAACGGCATTGGAGGCAGTGGAATGACCATCTCTGACGACTACTTCGCCGACACCGGGGAGACGGTAGGCAAGGCAGCGATCCGGCTGCACGCACTCGGCATCAGCATCGAGCAGGCCGCGCACCAGATCGGTTACGCAACGTCGAGCGACCTGCGCAAGTGGCTGGCCCGGCGCGGACTGGAATGCCCATGGCCGCCGTCTCGTGCCTTTCCGCACCGAGGCCGCCCGCAGATCAAGATCACCGACAAGGTACTGGACGACTACTGCGCGCTTCGGCTTGGAGGCGCCATGTCTTCCGAAGCTTGCTCGATCCTTGGCCACAGCGAGCGATCCATCTATAGCGCACTGAAGAATCGGCGGCCAGGGGTGAGGCTGCCGGTTGCTAGGCGCACAACGAACAAGCGCGCCGCCATGGCTGCGAAGGAGGCGTGATATGGGCATCACAACGAAACCCCACACGCAGCAGGAGATAGAGATGCAGCACACAGACAAGGCGATAGCAGAGTTCGAGGCGTGGTGGGACAGGCAGCCGTTCCGCGAGCAGTTCGAGGATTTGAAGCAGCAGTTCTGCAACGTGGCGGTGGCGTTCTATGAAAAGGCGCTAGCTGATTCAGTGCGACTGGATGGTATTGAAAGCGTCCATCACCAGCTCGGCATGGTGTGCCTGAACTTCAAGACCACCGAGCAGACTCGAGATTTTGCACGGGCGTGCCGCGCAGCGATAGCAGCCGGCGTAACGGTGAGGGGGTGAGGGGTGGCCAAATATCAGACCATCAAGCGATTTTCAGAGGCAACCGGCTACACTGAGCACGCAATTCGGGCCAAGCTCTCCAAAGGAGTCTGGCCGTTGGGTGAAATCTGGATCAAGGCACCAGACGGCCATGTGCTGATCAGCGTGGAAGGGTACGAAGCATGGGTGGAAAGCGGAATGGAGTCCGGCGTGCGTCGGCCTCCAGCATTGAAATCAGTTTCATGTACGAAGGGACGCAGTGTCGCGAGCGTCTCCCACTTGAGCCCAGCCCCGCTAATCTGAAGCGTGCCGAGAAGCACAAGGCAGCGGTAGAGCTTGCCATCTACAACGGAACATTCGACTACGCGGCGACTTTCCCCAAGTCAAAACGCGCTGTAAAGCTCGGACACCAGACCGGGCTGATTCCCCTCTCCGACTATCTTGAGAAGTGGCTATCCAGAAAGGAGGCGCACCTGAAGGCGTCGACCCTGGACGGCTATCGCAAGATCATCAGCGGCGTATTGGTGCCGAGGCTGGGCCATGCGCCGCTGGTGACGCTCACGCGCAAGATGGTGCGAGATGAGCTGGCCAAGATGGACGCCTCTAACAAGCGGCTGGCCAACGTGCAAAGCTGCCTGCGGTCGGCGCTCAACGATGCCGTCGACGATGAGTTGATCGAATCGAACCCGCTGGCCGGCTGGACCTACTCGGTCAAGGGCAAGCCAAAGGCGGAAGACGAGATCGACCCGTTCACGAAAGAAGAACAGGCCGCGATCCTGGCAGCAGCGACCGGGCAATACCGGAACCTGTTGCAGTTCGCTTTCTGGACCGGGCTTCGCACGTCGGAACTAGTGGCGCTGGAATGGGGGGATATTGACTGGCTACGGGGGGAGGCGCGGATATCGCGAGGACTGACCAAGGCGGCCAAGGAAGCGGAGTTGCCGAAGACGGCGGCGGGGTTGCGAGATGTGAAGCTGTTGCCGATGGCGATGGCCGCGCTCGAGGATCAGAAGGCGCACACCTATATAGTAGGCGGGCCGGTCTTCCATGACCCGCGATACGGCAAGCCGTTCGACGGCGACCAGGCTATACGGAAGTCGTTCTGGATCCCGACCATCCGCAAGGCAAAGGTCCGCTACCGTAACCCGTACCAGACCCGGCACACTTACGCATCGATGATGCTCTCTGCCGGCGAGCATCCAATGTGGGTAGCAAAACAGATGGGCCACAGTAGCTGGGTAATGATCGCCCGTGTCTATGGCCGGTACATTCCGAACGATGGCGACACGTCCGGCAGCAAGGCGGCAGAGCTGTTCGGGACGCCGGTTCAAATCCCCAAGGAGTCAGCATGAACGAGCTCACGAATGAAGAATTGAACCTGGCGCGCCAGTGGTTCAACGCAGTTCAAGACCTTAACCCCGGCTACCTGGAGCTGGCCGACTACTCGCTGGCTGCCAGGATCCATGAGGCACTTGGAGTGCGAGTACCTAACTCGATTTCGACGCATCTCAGCAACATTTCAGCAACCAACGCGCTGAAAGACAGTGATTACGGGCAATGAACGGGGGTTCAAATCCCCCCGGCCCACCAATTCAACACTGAAACCCGTCTAGAACGCGGGTTTCAGCCCAGATTTGATGGCATTGGATTACTCACAGTCCGTCTGTGAATCCAAAAGGTATGCCATCATGTCCAAGCGCCAAAGCAAAACGGGTGTCCCCCACCTGGTCTATCAAGCCAACACTGGCTTCCAGTACTACCTCACATTCCCTAAGCATTTCGCGGCCAACCCGAAACTGCCTGCGCAAATCCGGTGGTCGCTCAGCCACGACGAAGCCCTGGCCCGCGATCTCGCTAAGTACCTGAATGCTTCTTTCGAGCAGTTCCTTGCCAAGGCAACCGAGCACTATGTCGAGCTCTTTTCTGACCGCCTGCTGGTTGACCTCCAAAGGTTTCACTTAGCGGTAGCGGAAGCACTCAAATTCGCCGACCGGGTTTGGAAAGTCCGTCCGTCGCCCATGAAGCTCGCGAACCAAGACCTTTCGGTCGCCCACGCTCGCATGATGAAAGAGAGTGCCGAGCGTGTAGTGCTCTATAGCCACGAGCCAGGGGGCGAAATTTTCTTCGCACTGACACCAACGCCCGCACTGGTAAAAGCGCTTGGGGTCGGGTTCGTACGCTTTGACTGGCCGCTCGGAACCAACAACCAGAACGTGGCGAGCGACGCTGCCCGGTACATTTACGCCGCCCTTGATGTACTCGAGACCGTCCCACCCTCCCCAGGGCGCTATTCGAAAGAATCTCCTGCATTTGCAGCGATGACGCTTTATGAATACCTGTGCCATGCCCGCCCAGACCAGGGTCGGAATCTCATGCACATCCCCCCAGCACTACCGCAATCTCGGCAAGCTTTGCATTTTCATCTTCAGCAAGCCAACGCGATGCATCTGAAGCTCCGCATCATTGATCGAGCGCTCTTGGTGCAGGAGGGATCGGGGCTTTATGTGATGCTTATCGAACTCGATCCGCTGTGCATGAAAGCGCATCTGAGAGAAAAGAAAAGCTTTCGGGTTGAGCTGCTCACTAGCTCCATCATCATTGCGGTCCTCATGCTGACGTATACGCTGCAGAAGGTTGATAAGGTGCTGTTGCGTTACTTTCAGGAAGACGATCACCAAGATCCTTACGCCCAAGCCATGCAGGAAATCGGTGACCTGGTTCGGCGGATGTTGGGTTCTGCTGCAACCGCCGAGCCTATGCAGACGATTCCGGAGCTGAACTCGCCGACAGATGCTGTGGCACCGCCACAGGATCCAGGCACGCTCGCGTTGCTGAATGCGCTCGGGAGCGTTCTGCCCGACGCGCAGAAAGCCAAGCTTGAAACCCTCTTTACGCAACCCTCCGTCAACGATCGCATTGTCTCGCCGGCGCGTGGTTCAAACGCAGGGTTGAGCCTCGCAGCTTTGGTAAAGGAATACGAAGAACGGCAAATTCGTGAAGGCGCCTGGGCTAACCCGCGGACTCGCATTACCGCAAAGGCCCGCCTGGAAGGCCTGTGCGAGCTGCTTGGCGGGCACCGGCAAGTCGAGACGCTGACTCGCGCTGAATTCAACACGCTACGCGATCATCTGCGTAGCTATCCGAAGAACCGGCATCGCCTCCGTGCCACGCGTAACCAGCCGCTAAGTAAGATCATTAGCGACGGTAAGTTCGAGCCAATCAACCCTCGCACTGCGAAAAAGTTTTTTGAGCTGGCAAGGGCCCTTGTCACCTACGCTCATGATCAGGGTTACATCACCGAAAATATCGCGGCCGGATTGGCATTCAGCACCAAAGGAGCCGAGGCGCCGAGGAAGCGCACGTATAGCCCAAGCCAGATCGAGAAACTTCTTCACGGTCCGGCCTACACACTGACCACGCCGCCGCGCTGGCGCTTGGATGACTACAAGTTTTGGCTGCCGCTGCTTGGCCTTTTTACAGGCGCAAGGCTAAGTGAGCTGTGCCAGCTACGGCTCGAAGACATTCGGCAAGAACTCGGCGTCTGGCTCATCAGCATCAATCGAAGCGGGTCGAAACAGCTGAAGACGTCCGATTCGGAAAGGTTGGTGCCGATTCACCGGCAGCTTATCGAGTCGGGCTTCCTGGAGTTTCATCAAGCACGCCTGGAAGCTGTCGAGCGAGACGGCAAGGCTCCGCTTTTCGACAATATTCGGGTATACGGCGACCTTTCTCCCGGGCATGTTGCGAGCCGTTGGTTTCTCGGCTCAAGCCAGATTAGCCGGGGTTACCTTGGGCTTTGCGGCCTGGGAGATGACGGCCTGACGTACCACGGTCTGCGCCACACCTTTATCAATCAATTTCGCAGACAGAACCTTGACCTGGCGAAAGCCAAAGCGCTTGTAGGCCACTCGGATAAAAGTACCACCGGTGGGTACGGCGACTGCTATCCGTCTGACGTGCTCAAAGACGAGCTCGACAAGCTCGATTTCGGGCTAGGGCTGGGACACATCCATTACCGGCACTATCAAGAGTTACGAGAACGCCAGGGCGTTTTCAATGTCGGTCGCCCGGTTGGCACCCCCTTCCCCAGCGTGCGGGTTGCTAAGCGACACTGGAAAACGTACGCATAATATTCAGCTAATAAAAGGTAGGGGCTCGCTCTTACCTTTTGCTCATCTTGCGATTATTGACAAGTTGTCAATAAAAACTATCGCATGGTAAATCCTAATAGATTATCTTGACTGTTTATCCATCCAGTAATAATCTCAAGCCTCACCCACTGTGAGGTATATATGAATGTAACTGCCCCCCTCTCCATTCCTTTTTACAAAGGCCTGAGTCTTATCGTCGAACCCGGCCATGAAGAACACTTGCGAATCGCGTTGGCAAACATTTCAGCGATTACGGATGCGATAAACCGCTTTCAGTCTTCTCCTTTGCTTACCGAGTTCATGGACATAACGCTGTCCCGCTTTCTGCGAGAAAACAATTACGCAGGGAAATCCGAGCACATGCTTCGAGCGCGGATGGAGAAACTAAAAATCGCTCTGACGCAAGATAATCCTACCCGCCGAGTTGCTGAGCTTGATCGGGCCGACGTACAGCGTCTGAAGGATCAGCTACCGTCGTTACTCAAGCAGAACGCTGCGTCGGGTAGCAAAGGCGCAAACCTCACGACCTACTATCAGTTGTTCAATCGAATGCTAGACGAAGCACTTGAGAGCAAGCTGATTACCGAGGCGATCAAAGTCGCGACCTGCAATACAAAACACGCCGAAATCACCAAGCCATTTCTGGATAGCAATCTGAATCAGATGTTCTCAGGCTGGCCCTACAGAAAGTATCTCGCAGGCGACCTGCCGAAAATCAACCAGGACGCCAAGCCCTATCGGTTTTGGTTGCTCCCGCTTGGGCTCTATACCGGCGCGCGGCTTAACGAGCTCTGCCAGCTACGTGTGCATGATGTGATCCAGGATGTCCACGGCGTAGACCTTATCGATATCAACGATAATGGCTACAACAAGTCGTTGAAGACGGGGCCGTCGGCTCGGCAGATTCCAATCTGCTCGAAGCTAGTGGAGATGGGCTTTCTAAATTTCGTAGAAGAACGGCGCCAGGCCGATGGCAATGACGCTCTGCTTTTCAACGAGCTGAGCTTCGATCCAAAGCACCTATACTCCCGCGACCCAAGTCGGTTTTTCTGCGGGCCGTGCACGGGTACAGGATACATCGGTCAGCACTGTCCGCCGGCGGTTAATGGCGGGCTCAATTTTAAAAGTCTCCGTCGCTCGTTTGCCGTTCGGCTGGAACGGTCAGGCATATCTCCATCCACGATCGCCTATCTGCTCGGCCATGAGGGTGGTGCACCAGAAGTCACAGCAGACCATTACCTGGAGCAGCCACTGAGTCTGAGATTACTGGAGCAGATGGAACGGGGACTGACATACAACGCACAGACCGAGCAGATCCGCTGGGAGCATTTTAAAAAGCTGCTCGCAAACCAAGCCGGACGCGGAAAGCGAGGAAGGAGAACTAAGCAAAAGCCTTGCTAGCGCGTAGCGTTCAAAACAATCATCGCCTGGAGATGATTATGAGACAGGATGAATAAAAGGCCGCAGCCAATCTGCGGCCTTTTTCGTTCTGAACACAACAGGAAAGAAACCGAATTTTCACGCAACTCCGGGCATCGCTTGCGGCGACGGTTGGCACGCCCTATCGCTGAGCACAGTCCACCATCGAAGAACTTGCATCCGCTGCGACGAGAATTCCGTGACAGTCGGCTGCTGCCACACAAATTTCAGTTGAAGCGTGGGCGCTTTGGCATCAGACCGGACACCGCTTCATAACGCCACTGTGACAGACACACGGCACGGTCACCCGGCGCATCGACACTCACTAACTGCCGCAAGCCCTACGAGTGACACGGCGAGACTGCAGCACTCGAGTCATGTGACATGGCGGTCGTAAGACAAGTGTGCCGCAGTGATCGGGCTTATGATTGAGGCCGGGGCGGCAGCGCCCGCGAATGGCGCAGCTCACGTCTGTGCACAATCGCCATTTCGGCCAGGCAACGCCTGGCGGCTATGATTTGACAACAAAATTGCGGGGGCATACTTGAAGCAGCGAAGCGTTCCTTCAAGTATGCCCCCGCGCCCCATACTTGAAACCTTCAAGTATGGGGCAGTTGAGCATTTTGGGCGTTTGCAGGTAAGCGAAACGAATGTGGAGCGAGACCGAGCAATAAGACCAAAATGATCAACTGCCTTCGCGAAGCGGCTGCCATTGTTGTCAAAAAAGGCAGCTTTCTTCATTTGCCGCAGGTAAATGGCTAGCTCCAATTTCGATGCTATGCATGGCTACCTCTGCTAAAGCAGAAGAAGCCTGCTCACGTCCGCTTCCTCTACGGGATGCGCGACGTTTCTATGCAACGGCCGCCGCTTGGTCACCTCCCATTTTGCTAACCCACCACTTCATATGTCAGGAAGTACGCACCTCTCTGGCTGACAAACACTCCGCAGCGCCATCCCTGTACCAGCCTTCTCGATGACTGAATTACTCACGAAATCGGTCGGTCCTTAGTTTTCTCCCTCCGTGCCCAAGCGGTAGACTGAGACACACAAAGCAGTTTCGTTCTCCGAAGGTTACCCATGTCCAAACTCGCCGAATTCAAAGCTCTAGAAGCCCAGCTCGCAGCCCAGCTCAAGCAGCTTGATGCTCTTAAGAATGACGACAAACTCAAGCGCGAAATCGAGTTCGAGGAAAAACTCCGCAATTTGATGGGGCAATATGACGTAGGCCTGCGCGAAATTATTTCAATATTGGATCCGCAGCCCAGCCGCACCAGCATCAGCGCCACCCCGACGTCTCAAGCGCCTCGTCGGCAGCGCCAAGTTAAGGTTTACAAAAACCCAGAAACTGGAGAGGTGGTAGAGACGAAGGGTGGCAATCATAAGATTTTGAAAGCTTGGAAAGAAAAGCACGGCGCCGAAAAGGTAGAGGGTTGGCTTCAGTAAGCTATCCGACCAACACAAGAGCCAGGCACTGCCTGGCTTTTTCTTTACGCTTTCAGCGGTCAACGGATGCAAGCGATCGCACTACAACCAGTACCTGGAATTCATCGGTCCTCGCATGCACTCGCCTAGTTGCACCGCACCACCCACAACTGATCCAGCTTGGTCGTGAAACTTTGGCTCATCATCTCCCGTCGCATGCCCCAGTCCGGCGCGGTGGTTACGCGGCCGGGCCGGAGGGTGTTGCGGCCCCACTTGGCGTTGATTGCATCGAGCACGCCCATAACCCGCTCCGACGCAGCGGACTGGGTTTGAGCGAATAGATCGTCGGTGTACTCGCCACGCTGGCACAGATCCATCAGCAGGACCTCGGCCTTGCTGAACGAAAAGCCCTCGCGATAGATGTGCTCCAAACCGGCGATCGCCGCCCGGGTGATGTATCGGGTGTCGTCGGTGGGATACGGCAGCTCACACACCACGCCTTTTGCGAACTTGGGCTCGTCGGGATTGAACATGCCGGTACGGATGCTGATTCGGACACGCTTGCACAGTGACTGCTGTGCCCTCAGCTTCTCGCTGGCCCGGGCGGCGTATGCCGCCACTGCCTCCTTGATTGGCTCCAGCTCGCGCAGGCGCTTGCCGAACATCCGCGAGCAGCAGATCTCCTGTTTGGGTGACGCGACGTCCTCCAGATTGAGGCACGGCGTCCCGCGCAGTTCGCGGGAAGTTTTCTCGATAACAACGCTGAATTTTTTGCGCAGGGTCCAAGCATCCGCGCTGGCTAGATCCCAAGCAGTACGTATGCCCATCCTGTTCAGGTGCTCGGTCATCCGGCGTCCGACACCCCATACATCGCCGACTTCAGTCACGCGCAGTACCTTGTCGCGCCGCACCGGGTCGAGAAGGTCCACTACCCCACCCGTCTGCTTCTGCCAGCGCTTCGCTGAATGGTTCGCCAACTTGGCGAGCGTCTTGGTCCCCCCAATGCCCACCCCGACCGGGATACCTGTGCTGCGCAGTACCTCAGCGCGGATCCGCCTGCCGAGCACTTCGACGTCTGGCACACCGGTAAGGTCGGCAAACGACTCGTCGATTGAGTACACCTCAACCGCAGGCACCAGGCTCTCGATGACCGTCATGACGCGCTCGCTCATGTCGCCGTACAGCGCGTAATTGCTGGAAAACACCACAACGCCCCAACGCTCCAGGTCGCGCCGGATCTGAAAATACGGCACGCCCATTTTGATACCGAGCTGCTTTGCCTCGGCCGAGCGCGCGATCACGCAGCCGTCATTGTTCGAAAGCACGACGATAGGCGTACGGCGCAAGTCTGGTCGAAAGACACGCTCGCAGCTGGCGTAGAACGAGTTGCAATCAATGAGGGCGATGGCCCGCTCAGTACTTGCCATGGATTCGGATGCTGTATGACACCACGCCCCATACGTAGAGTTCTTCGCTTTCGAGGAGGTACCGCGGCGGGAACTTCGGATTAGCCGAGCGCAGAATGACCTGGCTGCCGGCTCGGTCGAAAATCTTGACCAGAGGCTCGTTATTCAGCGCTGCGATGATCACCTCCCCTTTTTCTGCCTCCCGTCCCCGGTCGATGATCAGAATGTCTCGGTCGAAAATGCCGACCTGGATCATGCTCTCCCCGTCTGCGCGCGCCAGGTAGGTATGCGGAGCTCGGATGTTCATCAGCTCGTCGAGCGAGATGCTCCCCTCCATGTGGTCCTGCGCTGGGCTCGGGAATCCGGCGGGCACGCAGAAACTGAAAAACGGCAGTGCAATTGTGGCGGGAGCAGCAGGTCCCAACATATGGACGGGCATGGCACAGACCTCATAACTGTATGCATATACAGTATTCTGAAGCTAGAGTCCGGTCAATTGAACCAGATGTGCGGGGGCACCCATGTGTGGACGTTTCGCTCAGTACCGAATCGCCTATGAGTACCTGGACAAGATCGCGATGCAGCTGCCCTTGCCATTGCGTGGCAGCGTGAATCCTGAGCCAATCGGACGCTACAACGTGTGTCCGCAATCACTGGTTCAGCTCCTGCACCAGGACGATGATGGCCTGCGCATGGAGCCGGTCAAGTGGGGTTACGCCCCATTGTGGGCACAGGGGAAGCGACCACCAGCGATAAATGCCAGGGTGGAAACGGCCGCGACTAGCAAGTTCTTTCGCGATATCTGGCAAACCGGCCGCGCAATAGTGCCCGCTGATGGTTGGTACGAGTGGAAGAAGGACGCGGCCAACCCGAAGATCAAGCAGCCCTACTACATCACGCTCCGTAGCGGCGAGCCGATGTTTTTCGCTGCGCTCGGGCGGTTTCAGCGAGGCGCCTCGCTGGAACCCCGAGACGGCGACGGCTTTGTTGTCATTACGTCATCTAGCGCTGCCGGCATGCTCGATATTCACGATCGGCGTCCTCTGGTTCTATCGCCAGAGTACGCTGCGCTCTGGATGCAGCAGGAGCTTTTGCCGCTCAAGGCTGAGGAGCTAGCACTGGCGCATGGTTTATGCGTCGAGGAATTCGAGTGGCATCCGGTGGGTAAGGACGTCGGGAACGTGCGGAATGATGGGCCGGAACTTATCAATAGGATCGCCCAGCCGCTGGTATAAAGGCATTTCGCTTCAATGACCGTTGGTGACAACCTAAATCAAGTGCGAGCTTTGCTTTCAGGCCCGCCACTGTATGGGCTCGCGCGACGGTGAGTCGTCAGTTTAGAAAAGTGAGCCAGGGAAATTCGCTAAAGCTCAAACGACGAGCTTGAACACACCTCTTAGGGGCAGATAGCACCGCTTCCGCTTACGGCCAGAAGCGGCCTATCGTTACCAGCTGAAATCGACCCTAAGCTGCCGCGTGTGTTCTGGCACCACACATTACGGAATTCCCCCACACTCACAGAAACCGTCGTCTATTGGGGCAATGTGGAACCAAGCAGCTGTAGCTTGCCTGGTGGCATAATCGCAGTTGGTTCATAACAGGTGTGCATTAATGGCCACTGAAAGCTACGACCAGCTCGCGATCTTTGCAGCCGTGGCGCAGGAGCGTAGTTTCACGCGCGCCGCTGCCAAGCTAGGTATGTCGCAGCCGGCCTTGAGTCGCGCCATGCGCCAGCTGGAAGAGCGCCTCGGCGTTAGGCTACTCGCGCGCACCACTCGCAGCGTTGCCCCCACGGAGGCAGGAGAACATCTGCTGCGGGTGGTCGCGCCCAGATTCGAAGAAATCGACAGCGAGCTGGGATTGCTCAGCGAGTTTCGTGACAAGCCGGCGGGCAAGCTGCGCCTCACCGCTGGCGAGCATGCGGCGATCACTATCCTGCAACCCGTACTGGCAACGCTGCTACCGGATAATCCGGATCTGAGCATCGAGGTCATCGTCGACTACGGTCTGACCGATATCGTGGCGGAAGGCTACGACGCCGGCGTACGGCTAGGTCAACAAGTGGCCAAGGACATGATTGCGATGCGCATCGGCCCAGATATGCGCATGGCTGTCGTCGGCTCCCCGGCGTATTTCGCTAGGCATCCGCAACCAGTAATTCCGCGTGACCTGATGCAGCACAATTGCATCAACATCCGCATGCCCACCTACGGCGGCATCTTCCCTTGGGAATTCGAGAAGAACGGAGAGGAACTCAAGGTACGAGTTGAGGGCCAACTGGTGTTCAACAACATCGCCATGCGCCTGGGGGCAGCCCTCCAGGGGTTAGGTTTGGCCTACATGGCCGAAGACCTAGTGCAGGCGCATGTAGCTGAAGGCCGGCTGATTCGCGTGCTTGAAGACTGGTGCGAGCCCTTCTCGGGCTACCACCTCTATTACCCGAGCCGGCGACAGAGTTCACCGGCTTTTACCTTGCTGCGCGATGCCCTGCGTTATCCGGGCTAAACCGAAAACATCACTGCGCTGGGGCTTCGACCCCGCTATAGGCGAGCACAGCCGGTGGTAGCCGTTCACCTTGGATGCTGATTTCAGCCAAGGCCGCATTGAGTTCCGCAAGCTCCTGATTGTTGAAGGTCACTTGTGCCGCTGCGTTGTTTTCGAGCATATGCGCCATCTGTGTCGTACCTGGAATGGGCACAATCCAGTTCTTTTGCACCATCAGCCAGGCCAATGCGAGCTGGGAGGGTGTCACGCTCTTGCGTTCGGCCCAGGCTTTCACCAGGCGCACAAGCTTCAGGTTATTAGTCCGACTCTCCGGCGCAAATCGGGCTTCGATCCCGCGAATATCACCCTCGGCAAAGCGCGTCTTTTCGTCGATTGCCCCGCTGAGAAAGCCGACCCCGAGCGGGCTCCAGGGGACGAAGCCGATACCCAGTTCCTCACATAGCGGAATCAGCTCCTGCTCGGGGCCTCGCCATAGCAGCGAATATTCGTTCTGCACCGCGCTAACGGGCAGCTCGGCATGCGCTCGGCGCAATGTCTTCAGCCCCATTTCGGACAAGCCCCAATGCAGCACCTTGCCTTCGGCCATCAAGTCTTTGACCGCCCCCGCCACGTCCTCAATTGGTATCTGCGGGTCGACGCGGTGCTGGTAAAGAAGATCGATGCGATCCGTACGCAGGCGTTTGAGCATGCCCTCAACGACTAACTTGATGTGCTCCGGGCGGCTATTGAGCCCTGGGCGGCGCTCACCGGTTTGCTGATCGATGTTCCAGCCGAACTTGGTAGCGATCACCACCTCATTGCGGAACGGGGCCACGCCTTCACCGAGAATTCGCTCCACCTCATGGGGGCCATACGCCTCGGCCGCATCATAGAAGGTGACGCCGTGCTCGAACGCGGTGCGAATGATGTTGTGCATCTCCACCCGATTAGGGATTGTCGTCTGGTAGGTGCGACTCATGATCTGCACGCCCAGGCCTACACTCGATACTTCCAGAGCGCCGAGTTTGCGCCGGCCGACCAGGGTAGTGGTTTTCGTTGGCTTTGCAGAGACTACTGAGTCACTGGCGTTCGCCGTCATTCCCGGGATCAGAGGGGCTTGGTATCACCTTACGTTCCCTACATTGACACTGCCAAATCGCCCGTCACCCCTACCTCTTGCGGCTATTTCGGTAATTGGCAATTGACCGTCAAACTCAAGTCCATTGATTGACACAAACTCGCGCCAATCAAGAGCAGGTTTGACGGGGGTATCAGAGCAAGCCAGCTCTAACAACGCCAATGTTTGACACCCACATTCGACGCATTAAGCCCGGAAGCAGCGTTAACGTGCGGTTTGTGAATCATTACGCAGGCGTACCAAAGCAGAAATCCTCTCGACATCGGGCTCACCTTGGACCGGTCAGAGCTTAGATCTTGGCATGTGAAAGGTGCCTGAAAATTAAATCGGATTCCTTGCTCGAAGGTCGTTGCTGGATCGATGGACACTCTGAGGGCAACAACAACCCACACTAACCCCGAGGTAAATCCATGATTGGATGCCCAGAATATAGTTTGACATAGAGGGCCGCAAAATCCGCAAGCTTCAGCGCTATGGCATGCCGCAACAACGGAAATATAGTTCGACACAGCCTAACGCGTCCGCCGGAAAAGCCCCACCGCAGCCAGGAATAAAGTCTGACACCGCCGCCCTGGCTCGGCTTATTTTGCCTACTCCGCCAACTTCCTGAGCGACACCGAGCATGGCGTGATCATGTAAGTGGAAACGACTCCGGTGCATCGTACTGCCGCAGTCGACTCGACCAGAACGATGGTCGAGTGTTTCGAAGCGCAGTTCGATCTAACGCCGGAACGCCTCATTGGCTATGCCGCCTATGCGGTGCAATCCGCCTAAAGAGGTGCGTTCACGGGCCGCGGTTTGAGCTTTAGGGAAAATCCCTCCTCGCTTTTCTCCACTATCAGCTCATCTCCCAGCGTCCAACCGAGTTTCGCAAGTAACTCAGATGGAAGCTCAACGATTACGTCTCCGCTGCCGTCTCCCGGATCTTGGCAGACAACTCGCCAGCTGTTAGGTGTGTCCATGACGCCACCCTCCTTACAGAAGCTAAAGTCAGAAGCATGGCGGAGACGCCTTACCATAGCGCACACCCATGTCGTAGATTCCCCCTATTTGGAGGCTAAACCATGACAGAGCCCAGCGACCACGAAATTGGCCATCCCGAGGGATTGATTCCTGCGCTCGCAGCCAGCGTCACGCATGCTGCTTACCTGCGTGCAGTTCAGGCAGGCCGTACGCTGATAATGGCGAGGGATGGATGGCTCGTTCGAATTGATCCGGACGGCTCAGAGACGCGGCTTCGCGCCTTACCCATGAAGCATAAGGTAACGGCGGGGAGCGTCTTTCATTTTAGCGCGCAATTGCGGAGCTAGGGCTGCCCAACGCGGATACGACTGCCTCACGAAAGTGGCGGGCGCAGGCAGTACCGCCAAGATCTTGAGGCGGTGAGTGCGGCAAGCTTAATCCGTACAATGCCGCTTCGTTTGCTCTGTGTAGCCCGATGAAGCACCCGATGGTGGCAATCACCGAGGCCACGCCAGGTCGCCTGGATCGAAGTAGCTGCTACAGGTAGCAGACGTGATCGACACGAAGCCTGATTTGCGTGGCTGTCCATTCGCATCGCTTGGCCTGCCGTCCGAGAATGGATTCCCGCGGCAGTTATTTGGAATCTGCGGTGCTGCTCGACCTGGCTTGTTAGCTGGCGTAAACCAAGATCCATCACGGCGACCAGATGAAGACCGGTGGAATTAGGAGGCGATGCGAATGCCGCACGCCGAGTACTTCTGGTTAAGCGCCAGATCGATTTCGGCAACGTACTTCACGTGCGCCATGCTGCACGGCACATCTATCAGGCGATGCAACGTCTTCTCTATTTTAGCCTGGGGCCTTTTGGTTGTTGACGATACCGTCGATGGGAATCGCGCCTGCACAGTCAGCAGCGACACCGTTTCGCCTCCAAGATCTATGGCTCCATTAGCGTCGCGAATGACTGATGGAGGATGCGAATCGGTGTCGGAGTCGATGCGATTACCCACCGGCCGGACGATCAGGGCGGATTCGAACAAATCGATGCTCGAATCCGCATCATTTAGCAAGCCGAACGGGCCAGGCCACGCTGTTTCACGAGCGTATAGATCGCCGGAATAACAACCAGCGTAAGAATCGTCGAAGAAACCATGCCGCCCACCATCGGCGCGGCGATGCGCCTCATCACCTCCGATCCGGTACCGGTGCCCCACATGATTGGCAACAGACCGGCCATGATGGCAACCACAGTCATTATCTTCGGCCGCACTCGATCCACCGCGCCAATTATCACTGCCTGGTAAAGGTCATCCACCGTCAGCTTTTCACCGGCAGCCTCCCGCTCTGCTCGACGCTCATCGAGCGCGTGGTCAAGGTAGATCAGCATGATCACGCCTGTCTCCGCGGCAACGCCAGCCAGAGCAATGAAACCCACCGCTACTGCAACGGAGAAGTTGTAGCCCAACGCCCACATCAGCCAAACGCCACCTACCAGCGAGAATGGCACTGAGAGCATGACGATCAGCGTCTCGGTAAGCCGCCGGAAGTTCAGATACAGCAGGAGGAAGATCACCACCAGCGTCAACGGCACTACGATTTTCAGCCGCTCGGCCGCTCTCTCCATGTACTCAAACTGGCCGCTCCAGGTGACATAATACCCAGGCGGGAAACTCACTTGCTCCTGTACAGCTTGCTGCGCCTCGCGCACGTAGCTACCGATATCCCTATCACGAATATCCACGTAGATATAGGCCGATAGCAATGCGTTCTCAGTGCGGATGCTCGGCGCGCCCTTAGTGATGCTGATGTCCGTAAGCTGGCCGAGTGGTATCTGTGCACCGCTCGGCGTCGGCACTAGCACTTCAGTGCCGATCCGTTGGGGATCGGAACGCAGCTCTCGCGGATAGCGCACATTGACGCCGAATCGCTCCCGCCCTTCGACAGTGGTGGTCACAAGCTCGCCGCCAAGGGCGGTGCTAATCACCGTTTGCACTTCCCCTACCGTCAAGCCGTAGCGGGCCAAGGCGTCATAGTCGGGCGAAATGTCGAGGTAGAAGCCGCCTGTAATACGTTCGGCAAACGCGCTGGTGGTGCCGGGCACTGCCTGCACAACCGCTTCAATCTGAGTTGCTAGCCGCTCGATCCCGGCGAGGTCCATGCCAAATACCTTGATGCCAATGGGCGTTCGAATGCCGGTGGAGAGCATGTCCAAGCGCCCTTGGATGGGCATAGTCCAGCTATTTGCCACGCCCGGAAATTTCAGCGCGTCGTTCATCTCGGCGATGAGCTTGTCCACCGTCATTCCTGGCCGCCACTCTTTCTCCGGTTTGAGGTTAACCACCGTCTCGAACATTTCCACCGGCGCCGGGTCGGTGGCCGTGGCCGCGCGGCCCGCCTTGCCAAACACCGAGGCCACCTCTGGGAAGCTCTTGATGATCCGGTCCTGCGTTTGCATGAGCTCAGCGGCCTTGGTAATAGACATACCAGGAAGCGAGGCTGGCATATACAGCAGCGTGCCCTCGTTGAGTCGCGGCATGAACTCGCTACCGAGCTGCCGCGCCGGCAAAATGCTAACGACCAAAACCACCAGCGCTACAACGATTGTCATCACCTTCCAACGCAGCACACCTTGGATGATCGGGCGGTAGACCCATATCAGAAAGCGGTTCACCGGGTTCTTGTGCTCGGGGATTATCCGCCCTCGCACGAACAGCAGCATCAGCACCGGCACCAGGGTCACTGATAGCAGCGCCGCAGCGCCCATAGCGAAGGTCTTGGTGAGCGCCAGCGGCGAGAACATCCTCCCCTCCTGCGACTCCAGCGTGAACACCGGTAGGAAGGAGACTGTGATGATCAGCAGCGAGAAGAACAGCGCAGGGCCTACCTCCCGACAGGCCTCGATTATAATATGTACACGCGGCTTCTCCGGCGGCGCTCGCTCCAGGTGCTTGTGGGCGTTCTCGATCATCACAATAGCTGCGTCCACCATCGCACCGATGGCGATCGCGATGCCGCCCAAACTCATGATGTTGGAGTTGAGCCCTAGCCAGCGCATGGCGATGAAGGACATTAGGATGCCAATCGGCAGCATGAGGATGGCCACCAGCGCACTGCGCACGTGCAGAAGAAACACAACGCACACCAGCGCAACGATGATCGACTCTTCAAGAAGCGTGAACTTGAGATTGTCGACAGCGCGCTGGATAAGATCCGAGCGGTCGTACACCGTCTCGATATTCACTCCTTCCGGCAGGCCGGGACGGATCTCCTCTATTTTGGCCTCAAGATTGTCGATCACGGACATAGCATTCTCGCCGTAGCGGGCAACGGCGATGCCGCCGACCACCTCACCCTCTCCATCGAGCTCAACGACGCCGCGACGCTCGTCCGGGCCGAGTTCGACGCGAGCTACATCACGCAGCAGAACCGGAATTCCGCGTGAAGCTTTCAGCACCAGTTTCTCGATGTCCTCTGCACCGCGCAGGTAGCCACGACCGCGCACCATGTACTCGGTCTCGCTCATCTCTACGATGCGGCCACCGACGTCGGCATTGCTGGTACGGATGACTTCAGATATCCGGCTCAACGGGATGTCATAGGCCTGAAGCTTCTGCGGGTCAACGGTGACCTGGTACTGCTGGACAAAGCCTCCGATGCTCGCAATCTCGGATATGCCTTCGGCCTTGGTGAGCTGATAGCGCACGAACCAGTCTTGCAGGGTGCGTAGCTCAGCAAGGGTATGACGTGTGCTGGTCAAGGCGTATTGGTAGACCCAGCCCACACCTGTGGCATCTGGCCCTAACGCGGGTGTCACCCCCGCTGGCAGGTTCTTCGAAGCGAAGTTGAGGTACTCCAGCACCCGCGAGCGGGCCCAATAGATGTCGGTACCGTCCTCGAAGATGACATAGACGAAGGAGGCACCGAAAAACGAGAAGCCTCGCACCACCTTGGAGTTGGGCACCGATAGCAGCGCCGTGGTAAGCGGATAGGTGACCTGATCCTCTACCACCTGCGGGGCCTGCCCAGGATATTCGGTGTACACAATCACCTGCACGTCGGATAGGTCCGGCAGTGCGTCCAGTGGGGTTTTCATTACCGCGTAGATGCCGGCGCCGATGATAATCAGCGTGGCGAGCAACACAAGGAAGACGTTGCGCACCGACCATTCAATGATTTTGGCAAGCATGCTTAATGCCCTCCATGGGAATGGCCGCCGTCCGGCATCACATGATCTGGGTGACTCCCAGACTCAGCGTCGCTACCGTGGCCCGCATCCACCTCACCCGCCGGCTTATGAAGCTCGTTGCTCTCGTAACTGCCGCTATCACTGTGATCGTCGTGTCCAGCATGACGATGAAGTGCATCGGCATTGCCTGGCGCGGCGGGACCGTCAGGCCCGACGGCGGCTCCATGGGCATGGGGATCCGCTTCTGCAGTCGAAGCCGACTTCCCACTCATGCCGCTTAGCGCTGCCTTTAGGTTGCTCTCGGCGTCTATCAGGAAGTTGGCGCGCGTGACTACTGACTCGCCCTCCCCCAGCCCTTCCAACACCTCAATGTAGCCGTCGGCACGCCTGCCTGTGCGCAGTTCGCGCGGCTCAAAGCGACCTTCGCCCAGGGCAACCAGCGCAATCCGGCGAGTACCGCTGTCGATTACCGCCGAGTCAGGCACTGCGAGCACCGGCGCCTGCTCACCTGCTGCGAGCTGAGCGGTGCCGAACATAGCCGGCTTAAGCAGGCCGTCGGGATTGGTTAGCTCGATGCGAACCCTGGCGGTGCGAGTCTCCGGCGACAGATCGGGATAAACGAAGGTTACCTCGCCCCTAAAGCGCCGGTCGGGATAGGCGCTTACCGTAAGCTGCGCCTTCTGCCCAAGCTGAACTAACGCCAGATCCTGCTCGAAAACCTCAGCGATAAGCCAGACGGTATCGAGATCCGCGATTCGGTAGAGGGCATCCCCTGGCTGAAAGCGCATACCTTCAACCGATGGCTTATCCAATACCACGCCATCCACGGGCGCGGCGATCGTCAAAGTGCGAGTTACCTTGCCAGTACGACGCAACCGTTCAAGCTGTGCTTCCCCGATATCCCAATTGCGTAGCCGCTCAAGGGCAGAATAGGAGAGGGAGGCGAGCCCCTTTTGCGCGGCCGCGCTGCCGCCGGCAAGACTTTGCTGCCCGGCATTGGCGATCAGGAACTCCTGCTGCGCCGACACCAGCTCGGGGCTGTAGACCTCCATAAGTGGCTGGCCTTTGCGAACCGGCTCACCGGTCGTGTTGACGTAGAGCTTTTCGATCCAACCCTCAAACTTGGGCGCCAAGGTGTATTGGCCGCGCTCGTCGACCTGCACCGTACCGACTGCACGCACTGTACGGGTGAGCACGCGGCGCTCAACTGGCGAAGACAGTACACCCAGCAACTGCACCTTCTCAGGGCTGATTACAACGGTGTTTCCCGATTCATCACCCTCATAAACGGGGATGTACTCCATACCCATGGAGTCCTTCTTCGGCACCGGGGAGGTGTCCGGCAGTCCCATGGGATTGCGGTAGTACAGGATCTTGCGCTCGCCCTGCGCGGCAGCAGGCCCCTTGTCGGCGTAGACCGGGATGTAGTCCATCCCCATCGGATCCTTCTTGGGCACTGGCGACGTGTCGGGCAGCCCCATGGGGTTGCGGTAGTACAGAACCTTGCGCTCTTGTGGGGCGGTGCTTCCAGCTACCTCCGAGGAGCCTGTCCTTTGCGCCACCATGTAGCCACCACCGAAGCCGGCGATTGCCGTCGCAAGGGCGAGCGCACCTGCGCCGAAAATCATGCTGCGATTCATAGTTCTGCTCCGACAAGACGTTCCAATTCCACCACTTGGACTCGTTGCTCCAGCGCCAGCGAGAGCAGCGACAGCCTCAGCTGGCGAATCTGTCGCTGGGCATCAAGCAAGGTCGCGAAATCGACGTTGCCGGTCTGATAGCTGGCGAGCGCCGATTGATAGGTGAGCTCCGCCTGCGGCAGGAGCGTTCTGTCAATCAGTTCGTGCTGTCGAAAGGCTGTCTCCAACGCCGACCACGCTTCACCTACGCTGCCCGCGAGACGGCTGTTGACCGCCTCGCGACGAGCCTCGGCGGCGTAGCGCAAGGAAACGGCCTCGCGCTGCTCTGCGCTGCGGCGTTTGCCCCACAGCGGGATATTCATCTCCAGCATCAACTCGAACTCTTCGGCCCGGTTACCCATCTGGACGACGGCAGTGCCGACGGTGATATCCGGAATCCAGTTTCGGCTGGCAAGCGCCTCAGCACGCTGGGCCTCTTGAATTCGTGCATTGAGCTCAGCCAGTTGAGGATTGCCACCGAAGATACGAGCCTGCAGCTCAGCCAAGGTCGGCACTGATGCAGGCAGAGCAGGCCAACCGGCGGGCTCCGCCAGCGGCGAGTTCGCAGGGCGCGCCAAGATGCCGTTCAACCGCGCCGCCGTGCCGCGTCGGTCGCGTTCCAGCGTCAGCAGCTCGCTCTGCAGACTGGTGTGCTCGGTCTGAGCCTTGATCACGTCCTGTTGCGGCGCAAGCCCCACTCTGTAGCGAGCTTGGGCAATACTCTCAAGCTCATCCACCAGCGCCCGCAGCTCCTCGGTGACCTGGATGGCTGCGTGGGCATACTGGTATTCGTTGAAGGCAAGCTTGACGAGACTCCTGAGCTCGACTCGGCTCAGGCGCTCGCGGGCCGCTGCCTGCTCGGCGCCCGCCTCTGCGATCTCGCGAGCAAGCCCCCGCTTGCCGCCAATAGGAAAAGTCTGACGGAACGCGTAACGTGTGCTGCCAACGCCGCTGGGCGATAGGCTCGGGTCGTCGCGGGCGATGCCCATTTCCTCAAAAGTGAGCATCGGGTCCGGGAGCGCACCGGCTACATCGGGACGCTCCCAGGCGGCCTGCCTCTCATGCCCGACAGCCCGGAGCTCTGGGCTCTGCCGTTCAAGCAGGTCTAGCAGCGGAGGCAACGTGGCGCCAAGCTCGGCTGACCCTGGCGAAGCCTGCGCGCCGCTGCTCAGAGCAAGGCCTAGGATGACGGGTGCTAGCAGCCCCCAACTGCGGACGGGCAGCGGCTGAACGATCCAGTTCATAGAATCTCCTTACTGCAGTGCCGGTCCCGTTGATTGCAGCAACGACAACTAGAATATTCGAGGACTTCGGCTTGCGCACCACGCCAGTCATGAGCGGAGAGCGGAAACGGGTGTGCCGACCAGGCGCGATATTTGATCAAGTCATTCATCATGTTTAACTCCGAAGCACGCAAATTTCGGCACAAGGGAAAGCTTGGACCCGTTTATGACCGAGCTATTGTTTGGCTTTATTGCAGATCAGACCTGTCGTTCATATAACTTAAACTTTACATTTATGTCAGTTACCTAAACTAACATATTTTCAGCGTACTACTCGCAAAACACCTGCTATCTCCGCCGCCGCAAACCACAAATAACCTGCTACCTCCTCTTCAAAATCAATACAACTATTTCACCAACAAACGTGAAAATGTAATGCACAAGTAAGGTTTACGACAGCTTCTTCTCTGTAGGCTATTAGTAATAGCCTGATCTGTAAGGTAGTTTTTCCTACGCCCACAGCCAAAGTCAGAAAAACAACCATTAGGAGGTTGTCATGAGACCGCACCGACGCACACCCCTCGCTCCAATTTGCTTCGTGGGAATACTCCTCGCTGGGACGACGCTCGCTGATGACGACATGCACAACAAGAACGCCATGCCTAGCCCAATTGGACAGCAGCCCACCAGCACGCCATCGGCGCACGCTACCGATCCGAAGTCCTCTGCTCCTCAGAATACGCTTGCAACGCCCGATGCCATGGCCACGCACATGGAGGAGATGGCAGCCATGATGCGCCAAAAGGGGCAAGCCATGGAGGCCATGGGCCGACAGATGCAGGAAGGCAGCATGCAGATGCATCAACAGGCCATGGCGATGAAGACTGGCGACGCCTCTGCGCATCAGGGCATGGACATGTCTGCCACGATGCAGCACATGCAGCAGATGAATGAGGACATGAAGCACTGCGAGATGCAGATGCAGAGGGTTGACGCCACCATGCAGAAGATGGATTCGAGCATGGGTGGCGGTATGGCTAAGAAGAAGATGGGCCACATGTAGCGGAGGCCGGCGCGGTGCTAACGGAAGACTTCGTACGGTGGAAGCGAGTCGCCGCTGCAGCCACGCTGGCGATGCTGCTAGCTCCCGGAACTGCTGGCGCTCAGTCGGCTGCTGATCTACACGCAGCTTATTTGCAAGGCAAGGTCGGCTACACCACGGCTGCGCAGCTGGTCGCTGCCGGCACGGCATCTGCCCAGGGCGGCGGCTCGATGGGTGGTGTGCCGATGGGCACCACGCCGGCGGCTGGCGTGCCGATGGGCGACGACGATCACGCCGCGCATCATCCGGACAAGGCCGGAAGCATGGCGGTACCGCAGCCGGCGCCAGCCGATGGCATGCCGGCGCAAAGCAGCAGCTCGATGAACGGCATGCCGATGAGCGCCACACCGCCGGCTGACGCATCGGCGGGCGATGACGATCACGCCGCGCATCACCCGGACGCGACTGCCAGCATGCCGGCTTCGAGTGGTGCATCGATGGCCGGTTCCATGGGCGGCATGATGGCCGGTTCCATGGGCGGCATGATGGACGACATGATGCGCGGCTGCCGCGGAGACGAGTGCGGTCGGGATCGGCGCCTCAACAAGCTGCTGTATCCGCAGCTGATGGCGCTACCGGATCTACCGCCGGAGCGGCGCGCGAGCGTTGAGCAGCTCGCCCACCACCGGATGCACGAAGGGATCCAGCTATTGGCGTCCCTGTCGTCGGAGGCGTCGCACGCGGTCCAGCGCAACGACTACGGCGGCCTGCAGGAAGCATCCGACCGCATGCGCGTGGCCTGGGGCGAATTCGACAGCGGCTTGTCGGCCTACCGCGCACTGGCCGAAGGACAGGCGCCGCGGGGGATCGCGCTGGCGTGGTTCCGGCGCGAGATGAACCTGACCGATCCCCTGACCACGGCCCCGGCGCACGGCGTCTTCGGCCTGTCGGGCTTCCACTACTTCACGATGGCGTTGCTGCTGGCCTTTGCGCTGCTGGCCGCCTGGATGTACGTGGCGCGAACCCGACGCACGAATGCGGTCCTCGCCACGTTGCGCACCGGGGCACCGGTGCCTCCGGCCCCCGCCGCTGCGCCTCGTTCCGGTGTGGCGCCGGTCCCCGCGGCGTCCGTGTCTCCGGGCGTGCCGGCCGAGGGCGAGCCGCAGGCACGCGCACCCGTGTCCACCATGGGCGGCTGGGTGGGCAAGTTGCGGGTCGCACGCGTCTTCCAGGAGACGCCCAAGGTCAAGACGTTTCGGCTGGCGCCAGTGGAGGGCGTGGGTGCGCTGCCGTTCGAGTTCGAGCCCGGCCAGTTCCTCACGCTTTCGGTGCATTCAGGCGGGAACCAGGTCAAGCGCTCGTATTCGATCGCTTCATCGCCATGCTGCCACGGCTGGTGCGACCTGACGGTCAAGCACGAAAGCGGCGGCATCGTCTCGGGTTACCTGCACGAGCAGGTGAAGGAAGGCGATCTCCTCGATGCGTCCGGCCCCTACGGCCGCTTCACCTTCCGCGGCGTCGAGTCCGACAGTGTCGTGTTCCTGGGCGGCGGCGTCGGCATCACGCCGCTGATGAGTTCCATCCGCTACCTGACCGACCAGAGCTGGAACGGCCGGATCGACCTGGTCTACGCCTGCAAGGACCTGGAAAGCGTGATCTTCCGCGACGAGCTGAACCAACTCGCCCGCCGGCATCCGAACCTGCATGTGTCCATCGTGCTGAGCGACGAGTCATCGGCGGCATGGACCGGCCCGCGTGGGTTCATCACCGCCGAACTGCTGGGGCAGATTCCGCAGATCCGTTCGCGCCGCATCCACTTGTGCGGTCCGTCGGTGATGATGGACGCGGTCCGCAACGAACTGGGCAAGCTGGGCATCGACCTGGCGTCGGTTCATTCCGAGCTGTTCCTGAGCCCCTCCAGGACAGTGCCTCCCGGCCTGGAGGTGTCGGCGGGCGACACGGCGACGGCCGTCACCTGCAGCTTCGAGCGGTCCGGAAAAAAGGCGCCGCTGGCGGCCGGCCAGACCGTTCTCGAGGCCGCCGAAGAGGTCGGCGTTCCGATCGAATATGCCTGCCGGCAGGGTTACTGCGGCCTCTGCAAGATCAAGCTGCTGTCGGGCGAGGTCACCATGGACGTGGACGACGGTCTGACGCCACTCGATCGTTCCTCGGGCGTGATCCTGGCCTGCCAGGCGAAAGCGTCGGCCGATATCTCGGTGGATGCGTAGATGCGCAACCAGGATCGCATCATCGCGACGATCATCTTCTTGATGCTGGTGGTCCTGTGGCTGGGTTTCCTGGTGCACCGCTCTTCCTTCTTCGCCGGAAGCCTCCTGGGTGGCGTGTTCGGCGTCGTAGGCGCGGCGTTCATGCTCGTCCCGCTCACCTACACCGTAATCAAGCGCAGCGCTACGCTGCGCCGCGCATTCACCAGGAAGCATGGCTTCGGCGCATTGCTGCAGGCGCACGTCTATTTCGGCTTGGTAGGCGCGCTGTTGGCCATCCTCCATAGCGGGCACAAGTTCCAGAGTGCGCTCGGCGTCGCGCTGACGGCATCGATGCTGCTGAGCGTGCTCACTGGGTTCATCGGCCAGCATTACCTGCGCTACGTCGCGGAGAACATCCGCGAGAAGAAGGCGCAGATCGACGGGCTGTGGCGCCTTCTGGATGGGCAGTACTGGGCCTACGCGCAAGGACCAACAGCGGGCGTTGCCGGTACGCCCAAGGCCAGCGCCGAACTGCTGCCACTGGCATCCGCCGCCGCCGATCTGCAGTACTCGATCCAGTTCCAGGAGCGGGTGCGCAGGCTGTTCAACGCCTGGCTGTCGGCACACATCGCGTTCTCGATCATCTTCTATCTTCTGCTGGCGTTGCATATCTGGGCTGGCATCTACTTCGGGTTGCGGTGGTTCAGATGAGTCGAAAGGGAAAGATCCTCGCCGCGCTGCTCGCGGTCCTGGCGCCGGTGTCGGCAGTCGCACTGTGGACATACCTTCCGCAAATGCAGCGCGCCGCGACGTGGCAGAACATGGCCTCTCCGGGCCCCCTGTCCAGCGCACATGCGTTTCTCAAAGAGGACTGTGCGGCGTGCCACACGCCGGTGAAGGGCGTGGAGGACGCGACTTGCGTGGCCTGCCATGCAAACGAGACCGTCCTGGTCCAGCGACAACCGACGGCATTCCATGCCGACATCGCCGGCTCGAACAACTGCGTGGCCTGCCACAAGGAACACGACGCCGGCCGCAGCCTGCGTGGTATGGACCATGCGGCTTTGACCGACATCATCGTGCGATGGCTCGATCGGGCCCCGGAGGGTCATGAGGGGGCGGTGCTGCTCGCGCACCTCAAGGCACACCGGCCCGAGGCGCTGCCGGGCAACCTCTCGCTTGCCAACGGCATGACTTACAAGGAGACGCTGCTGGACTGTGCGAGCTGCCACAAGACCACCGACCCGCACGTCCAGGTCTTCGGAAACGACTGCGCGACATGCCACGGCACGACCACATGGTCGATTGCCGAGTACCGGCATCCACCGCCGAGTTCCACCGAGTGCGGCCAGTGCCACCTCGCGCCGCTCAGCCACTACAAGGAGCACTTCGGAATGATGTCCAAGCCGATAGCGGGTGTCAGGAATGCGGAACCTGAGCAGTGCTATCTCTGCCACCAGACCACCTCATGGAACGATATTCGGGGAATAGGCATCTATGACCACCATTGACGGGTGTTTCTATGAACCTTGAGGCACCTCATGCAGCGATTGAGATCGCGGTGATCGGGTTCGAGATTGCAGGGGTGCTCGCTATAACTTTCGGAAGTTTCATAGCGCTCTATCGCTTTTTTTTTCAATTACAAAGGGGCCGCATTGACGGATCGCTCCCGGTCATTACGGCAAGATATTGGCGGCGCGATTGTGCTAGGACTAGAATTCCTCGTTGCTGCCGATGTCATACGAACGGTTGTAATTGAGCCCTCGCTACGAAACGTTGCAGTACTTGGTTTGATAGTACTTGTCCGAACATTTCTCAGCTACACGCTCCATATGGAAAATAAAAGCCGCGAGTCGTAGGCACCCCTCGCGGCTATGTATGTACTACTAAGCACATCGCTCAGCTGGGCAGTTTCCCCAGACGGCCCCATGCCAGTACCCGCACCGATTCGCCATAAAAACGGCAAGGCTAGTAACGATTGTATTGCTGAAATGCTTATGACCACCGCCGCACCAGGAGCATGTCTCGGGCTGCGACTACCGCCTCGGACTCTTACGTTTATGCAGGCTTCGATGGGTCGATAGGTGGTGTCTTATCTCCGACAGTTCGTTCCGGCGACCCGATACTCAACAATCGCCAAATCACCCTTAGAGTCCTCATAGGTAATTTGGGCCGGCATCACATCGTTGCAGGTCATATCGGTTCGCGTGGTACGAATTACCTTGGCGATGTCCAACTTCATCCCATAACGATAATGGACAACTTCGGGAGGCTTCTTTCCGACAGAAGTAGCGTACTCCCGCATAGTATTTTCGTTCGCACGTATCATTTCGCCATACTCGCGATCTGAGCTACCCTCTGCCAAGGATAATGAGCTCACGCTCATAAAAAACACTGCTGCCGTAATCTTGAAAGCTTTCATAACCAGCTCCTAACTTAACGTGTGTGATGAAATTATAAGAGCGGCAAGCTGTTACTCATATGACGCGGTAATTACACTGGTGTTATGAATCAAATTACCCAAGGATTAAGTGGGGCCGGTAGCATTCGAGCAAGCATAGCCATCCCGATTAATTGGCTCAGTTACCTAGCGGCCACACCATATGAAAATCATTCAGCCGTTGAGCTGGGGGTCGCAGGCGCTCAAGTTTTAAATTTGAGAGGCCCATCCACGCAGCGCTTCTGGCTAGGACGGGCCGACGGGTGACAGGCGCCCCTCGGCTCTTGATGAAGGGGCATAGAACTGGCACTGCCGGAGCAGAGAACAGCATCGGCATCGACCAGGGGCGTATTCTCGATATGCGCCGCATCAGACTTTCCCGCTTTCCCGGCTCAAAGCTGGGATACTGACCGCTGCGATCTCAGACCAAAAGATGGGTCTCGTCGATCACATGCATCGCTTTGCGTGACGTCCGCGTTTGCAAGCTACCCGCGGCAATTATCGGTGCCTTTTGGAAGACATCACGAGGAAGACCACATACTGCTCGACAATGACAGACTCAACTTGGTAATAGCCTATGTAGGAGGCGATAGCGGCGCGGCCATAAGGGGCGGCATTCAGAATGGCAATGGAGCTTCAAAACGCTGCGTATCGTCACACTTTTGGTCAGGGCCTCATATTCGCGGCAGAGAACGCGATCGCGATCGGCGGCATATCAGAGCGGACTGGTGGTTTTCCACAGCGACTGTAGTGATTTCGTAGCAGCACCACTGGGTCCCCCACAGACATTCGCTCAACTGGTGAAGTAGACGCCAACTGAATGTAAAAATTGTATGTGCTGTGGAAAAATTAAATCACTCGCTCATGTTGCTTTGAGCTGAGCCGAGAAGGCCGACTCAGCCCATTGTTGCATGACACGCTGTCAGGATCCTCCTCCCGTGTAAGGAGACGTTATGATCCGGCTTACCCCTGTGGCAGCTACTCAGAAATAACTTTCTTGTCATTTATTACCATGTGAGCGGTTGTTTATTTTGGCTGGCATTCCGCGGAACTCTACCGCGTGAAGTCGCCCGTCTGGAGTACGAATTTTTATTTCATATGGCCTAACATTTCCCTTAAGTGTGTTATTTATAGCTTTATTATCCGAACGCTCTTTATTCATAGGGGCCACACTCACCACCTCGCCGCGCTTCAGCAGATCCAGCATTACTTGGTGACCATCCCCAACAGTGTGATCGTGCCGCATAGCACTTTCTTGTTCCGTGCCGGCGACGGCTGCGAAAGCTGCCGAAATTAGCGAAATCGTCACCAGTGCTTTACTAATTTGGTTCATCATTTATCCCTCTTCCCCGATTTGCGTTTAAAAAACTATTGCTCGCTTTCTGTCTCAAACATCCCAAGTATAAACTGCACGTCTAGGGTTCCCTTAGCAAAGGGAAGCCTAAGCATCGATGATTGTTGCAGGGTAAGTGCTGATACCTGCAACAACCATAATCGTATTAATATCGCGGAGGTGTCCGTTAAAGTGGTATCAGCCGTTTTTAACGCCTACTGGGGCACCGAGAAATTCGACCGAATGGACGACTCCGTCAGGGGTTTTAATTTTAATCTCATACGTTCTTACATCACTTCCGGACACTGGTGAATTACCCATTGGGGTCACGCTTAGCACTTGCCCGGTTTTTAGCAGATTGACCATCACTTCATGACCATCGCCAACAGTATGGTCGTGTCTCATGGGTTGATCGCCTTTATTTGCAGCGATGAGAAAAGGAGATGTAGCGGTTAGAACAAGGGCGATAACGAGCTTTTGCATGCTTTTCATTGTGCTTTCCTCAGTGTTGGGGCCTGATTTGAGTGTGGCGGGTGAATACTTACGGGATGCTGTCCCTAAAATTACATTGGCGTAACCTCAGTGACAGCCAACAAACGTTCAGCTCCTGCGCTTTGGAAACTGGAAACAGGTCTGAACGACCTGATCTTCCACAAATCGCAATTACTGGTTACCGCAAGGATCTCGATGTCGCTCCTTACCCCTTAAAGGCTTACCTCTTCTACATTCGACAGCGAATATCGAGGAGACATCCACAGTTCGACAGGTCGTACAGCGTCACCAGGCGCGCCGTGTTCCTCACCAAATCACGGAAGCGCGTCACGCAGCCAGACTGGCGCATGGTCACTTCTACTTGGAGCAGCGCTGCGCAAACCCGAGAGCGAGTAAACTCGGTGCAGATTACATTTTTGTAAGCTTTTTAAAAAAATCGAAACCTCACAGCCTCCCGGCTTGTCCGTTCTTAGGTAACACCGAGGGCTGATTATCAAATCTGAGCTCTCACAGTATTAGTAACGCAACTGCCCGGCATGATCGAAAAATACGCAGACTTTAGTCAATGCAATACTGTGGCAGCACATCACCATGAGGAGTTGATATGAAAATGTCTTATTGGCGTTTCGCTGCGATGGTGGCCACATCAACCGTCATCATGTACGGCGTTATGTATTTGAATACTTACGCTTTTGAGCATGTTCTATGGAGTGAGACCCGTGCTTGGATGGCGTTAGTAATGGGAGCTGTCATGGCGATAGTCATGCTCGCCTTCATGCTCAATATGTACAAGAAAAAGCCCATGAACATAGCGATATTCGCCGGCGGAGCAGCTTCCTTTGCTATTGCCCTGTGGCTTGTTCGTAGCCAGGCAACTGTCGACGATACGGACTATATGAAGGCCATGATTCCTCACCATTCCATAGCCATCATGACAAGTGAGCGCGCTCAGATTTCAGACCCGCGCGTTCGCAAGCTGGCAGATCAAATCATTGAGGCTCAGCGCCGAGAGATCTCTGAGATGAAGTTCCTGATCAATGATCTAGAGAGGGCTAACTGAAAAAACGTATCGAGCAACTTTCTCGCCCCGGCCCGTTTTTCCTTCAAGCGTCACGCGATCCCGACGAGGTCATTGCGCTTATTGAGTTCGCTGACCTGAGCGGCCAGCACACGAACTAACCCGCGATGACGGCGGTGTAGCAAGACGCTCGTCGCGGTAAAAGCTCAACTACTGCTTGACCACCAAACGTGCCCCGTTGCTTTTAGCTGTCATGTACGTGCTCTTTGCCATCCGCATGAGTGTGAGCGTTGGACGCCGGCTCGCCATGATGGTCGCTGGCGCTACTGCCTTTCGTGCTGGAGTTACTTCCACCATGGTGATCATCGCCGTTACTGCTCGAAGAATGGTGATCGGCCTCTGGAGCTGAGCCGCCGTGGTGGTCTGCAGCCGCTATACCGCGACGTCCAGACTCTCCTCCAGCGGCAGCATTGCCATGATGGTCAGAATTGCTGCCATCCAAGCTTTCATGATTGTGCGTCTGGCTCTCACCGCCACCATGCTGGTGACCGCCACTCGCAGCGACGAGCGCTTGGTATTGCGTAGCGTCGATCTTGGGCAACTGGCTGATGAAGGCAACCATGCCCCAGATATATTCGTCGCCCATACTCTTACCCCAGGCCGGCATGCCTGTTGCTTTGATTCCATGCTTAATGACCCAGAAGGCGGATGCAGGGCCTGCGTCAATGCCGATCTTGGCCAGGTTAGGCGGGGCTGGATACAGCGCCTGACTCAGCTCTGTTTGTTCGACACCGGGCGCCAGATGGCACCCAACGCACATGGCGTTGTAGTTCCCGGCCCCGCCACGAATGAGAGCCTCGTCATCTAGATTGGGAATCTCAATGTCCTTGGACCGCGCTTCGATAGAGCGATCACGCGCCATTGAAAGGAACGCATGCACGGCTGGGTAATGAGGATCGTCAGCACCAACGTTGATCAAGCCGGAATAGGCTCCGGCTAATATTGCTGCACTACCGACAGCGCCTGCTACCACCAGGGTTGTAATTGTTTTTTTCATATCAGGCTCTAAAACCACATTCGAATGCCGGCGACAAAGCGCGCCTCTTCAACATCTTCTCCTTCGTCGCGCAGCATGTCTGCGGTATTACCGTATGAGCGACTCCAAGAAATCCCGATGTAGGGCGCAAACTCGCGAACGATTTCGTAGCGCAGGCGCAAACCCAGTTCGGTATTCGCCAGGCCCGAGCCCACTCCTCTTTCAGAATCATTCTTACCGTAGAAATTGGCTTCCGCAGTTGGCTGGAGGATCAGCCGATTGGTAAGCAAGATGTCATAGTCGCCCTCAAGACGCGCCGCAGTCTGGCCGTTTTCGCCGACGAAGGCTGTGGCCTCGGCTTCAAAAGCGTAAAGCGCCATGCCTTGCACACCAAAGGCAGCCCAGGTCTGTGGAGACTCGGGTTTGAAGTCTTGGCGAACGCCAGCAACGACGTCCCACCAGGGGCCGACCGAGCGCCCATACAACAGCTGCAGCTCGGCATCCTCGGTTACGCCGTTAGTACGCTCTCCCTCGGAACGAAACCAGACCCGATTGATATCGCCTCCCACCCAGCCTGAGGCATCCCAGGCCAGGGTGCTGCCCTCATCAGCGTCCTGATATTCAAGCTGATCGAGCAGAAAGAAGCTGTTGATGCCGCTATCGTGCACTGTGTGTCCAGGCAGAGGCGCGAAGGCCGCTTGGCGATCAGCATCCGTGAGGACGGGGATCGGTGTACGACTGGTGGTTCTCGGGGTATCAGCGGAGCTATGGTTCATTTGGGAGTGATCCATGTTGCTGTGATCCATCCCTTTCATTTGCTCTTGCATGGCGCCGTGGCCCATCTTGCTATGGTCCATAGCCGCAGCTTTACTCTGATTTTGGCCATGGTTCATCTGGGAGTGATCCATACTGCCCATCTGGCCTTGCATGGCCTCATGATTCATCTTGCTGTGGTCCATAGCAGGAGTCCCATCCTGCGAATTCTGGCCCTCGGGCATCTGGCTATGATCCATGCCCCCCATCTGCACCTGAGCAGCCCCGTGGTTCATCTTGCTATGGTCCATCGGCATGGAGCCGTGGTCCATAGTCGAGTGATCCATCTCTTCTGCGGCAAAGGTAAAGCCGCTACTCAGTGCGCTCATTGACACCGCCAGCGCAATGAGCGATGGACGTGAAAGCTTAATGGTCATGGTTCGAATCTGCCTCGGCATGGTCGCTGCCATGCTCACCGGTCATTTTTTGGTGGTCCATGCCGTCATGGTCCATCGAGCCGTGATTCATCGAGCCGTGATCCATTTGCTGATTGGCGGGGCCCTGGCCTCGCACCTGAGGAGGCTGCTTCTCACTTGCAGCTTTGGAAGAGTCAACGGCGTGCCGTCCGTGATCGCTGTGATTTTCTTCGGCCAGCGACACTGGGATATACAGGGCAGCCAAAAGGCTCAACATTGCGGCACTGCAGAACAGGTGGTTTCGTTTCGGGGAATTGCTCATTAGATATCTCCTTTACTCATCCACACGAACTTCACGGAACATGCCCATTTCCATGTGGAGCAGCAGGTGGCAGTGATAGGCCCAGCGCCCTAGCGCATCTGCGGTTACGCGATAGCTGCGCTTCGAGCCTGGTGGTACATCAATGGTGTGTTTGCGAACTAGGAAGTTGCCGTTCTCATCCTCCAGATCGCTCCACATGCCATGAAGGTGGATGGGGTGGGTCATCATGGTGTCGTTGACTAAGGTGATACGAACACGCTCGCCATACTTCAATCGCAACGGTTCCGCATCAGAGAACTCAATGCCATCGAATGACCAAGAGAATTTCTCCATGTGACCTGTGAGGTGCAACTCGATGGTACGGCTCGGCTCGCGCCCATCCGGATCGAGGAAGGTGCTGTGCAGATCTGAGTAAGTCAGCACACGGCGACCGTTGTTGCGAAGCCCGATTCCCGGGTCATTCAGCTTGGGAGTTGGCGTCATGGTCTGCATGTCGACCAGAGGGTTATTGGTTTCGGAGGCCGGATGGGGCTGCATCGCTCCACCCATGCCTGCCATCGCTGAATGATCCATGCCAGCCATGCTGTCGTGGTCCATACCTGCCATCTTGCTATGATCCATGCCTGCCATGCCGCCCTGCATGGAGCCATGATCCATTCCCTCCATGCTGCCGTGATCCATTCCCATATCGCTCATGGAGATCAACGGGCGAGGATCAACTTCAGGAACAGGCGCGCTCAGCCCTTCGCGAACGGCCAGGGTGCCGCGTGAATAGCCAGTGCGGTCCATGGACTGCGCGAAGATGGTGTAGGCCTGCTCGCTATCGGGCTCGACTATTACATCGAAGGTTTCGGCCGCAGTAATACGGAACTCATCGACGCTAACAGGTTTGACGTACTGCCCATCGGCCGCCACCACCGTCATCTTTAGACCGGGGATGCGGACATCGAAATAGGTCATGGCCGATGCATTGATGAAGCGCAGACGGATTTTCTCACCCGGCTTGAAAATACCAGTCCAGTTGTTATCCGGCGCCTGGCCATTCATCAAGTAGGTGTAGGTATAGCCACTGACATCGGCAAGATCAGTCGGGCTCATTTTCATCTCGGCCCACATCTTCCGATCAGCGATCGCTGCGGACCACCCCATCTCGCTCACGTCATCGACGAAGTCGCCGACAGTACGTTTGTGGAAGTTGTAGTAATCCGATTGCTTTTTGAGCTTGGCCAGAACCCGTTCCGGATCTTCGTCAGTCCAGTCACTTAGTAGCACGACGTAGTCACGGTCGTAGCTGAACGGCTCCGGCTCTTTGGCATCGATCACCAGAGCACCATAGACGCCAGCCTGCTCCTGCAGTCCCGAGTGACTGTGGTACCAATAGGTGCCGTTCTGGTTAACCTTGAATTTGTACTCATACATGCCATCGGGGGCGATGCCGTGGAAACTCAGGCCAGGTACGCCATCCATGTTCGCCGGCAGGATGATGCCGTGCCAGTGAATCGAGGTATCTTCCTGCAGACGATTACGAACGCGCAGAGTCACGGTATCGCCTTCCCGCCACCGCAGGGTCGGCCCCGGAAGTGAGCCATTGATGGTCATCGCGGTACGAGCCGCGCCAGTAATATTTACCGGGGTTTCACCGATGAACAGATCAAAATCGGTACCGGCCAGCACGTTGGCCTGACCGGGACTGGTCACGGCCCAGACCGGCATACGCCACATGCCTAAGCCGCCGAGAATACTGGTGGCGGCTAGCCCCTTGATGAAAGTGCGCCTTGTGGTTTTGCTTTGCATCCCGTTATGTCCATTAATCAGATGAGCCGGTGGTGAGCAATCCGGTCTCGGGTTCGTTGACTGCCCCACTATCGAGATTCCACCTTCAACCTTTCCCACTGTTGTGTGAACTCGTTCCAGCGAGCAGCGCCTCTTCAGCAGTTGGTAAGCTCAGCTTATTTGGCGTCGCAATTTGCAACAGGCGCCTCGGCTTATGCTGCTTGGAGGCGACAGATTCTCAAACCGCCACTCAGGTGCCCCATATGCCAACTGACACATTCGCCCCTGCCAAGTCGGAGTACTCGGCAACGCATGAAAACAGGGGCATTGTTCGATCCCCCTCGAAATACCCGTTAATTCGGTTTCCGTTTGAACGGAGTGCTTTGTTCTTCAGGCACGACGCCAACTTAACCGCGGCATCCTGTCACAGGCCTTAGCGAAACATTACAGTTCTGTCAGGTTCTAGTTTTTCTGACTGTTAAGTTCCGGTGTGGCTGTTCAACAAATGGCTGACTTCAGCCGTCACGGATTTTGAAAGTGGAGCATCGGTAAAAACGATCAAGTCATCTGCCCACGTCTTAGCTTTCAGCCGCCGCAAGTACATGCTGCGGCGGGCTGCGATCTGCCAGCTGACGTCGACTTCCGGGAGCGACCAGGTTGCATGCTTTACATTCGGTCGTCGGCTTGACGCAGTCGTTCCAGAAAACTCTCGGCGTCGGTTTCACCAACCGTGCGAAGGTCCTGCCACTCATCACCACTGGGGGCAAACAATTGCAGTGCCGGCGGGCCAAACAGCTGGTAGCGATCAAGCAGCGCGCGTTGCTCGGCATCGCTACGCGTCATATCGAAGCGCACCAGCCGGTAATCAGCCAGCTGTTCGCGCACAGAGGACACTTCGAGTACTTCTCGTTCGATTACTTTGCAACTGATGCACCAGTCGGCGTACCAGTCCAGCAGCAAAGGTTGGCCGGCAGTTTTCGCTGACAACAGTGCCGCATCCAGGGCTGCTGGGGTGTCCAGGGTCTGCCAGCCGACGGTTGCGCCGATTTGAGGCAAGCCTTGGGCGTCCAGGCGACCCAGTGGGCGCAGCGGGTCGGTTTGACCTTGCAAAGCGCCCACCCAACTGCTGATGCCGTAAACCAGCAAGGCCACACCAAGCAACTGGGCAAGCTTCTGCTTGCCGGGCTTAGGAATAAATTCCAGGGCGCCCAGCCACAACGCAGTGCCAACCGCCAACAGGCCCCACAAGGCCAGCGTCACGGGAGCTGGTAACACACGCTCCAGCAGCCATACAGAGACACCCAGCAACATCAGACCGAAAACCTTGCGTACGCCGACCATCCAGGTCCCGGACTTGGGCAACAAGGCGGCGCCACCAGTGGCGAACAACACCAACGGCGCCCCCATGCCCAGACCCAGGGAAAACAGCTTCAGCCCGCCGCCCAGGGCATCGCCGGTGGCGCTGATGTACAGCAGCGCACCGACCAGTGGTGCTGTCACGCAGGGTGATACAAGCAGGCTTGACAGCACGCCTAGCGTTGCGGCCCCTATCATTGAACCCCCGCGGGTTCGGCTGGCCAGGCGATCCATTCGTTCGGTAATAAAGCGCGGCATACGCAACTCGAACACCCCGAACATGGCCAGGGCAAATACCGAAAAGAACAGCGCAAAGGGCACCAGTAGCCACGGTGACTGCAGGCGCGCCTGCAGGTTGAGGCCAGCTCCGAACATGCCCATCAGCGCTCCGAGCAGTGCGAAGCAGGCAGCCATGGGAAGTACGTAGGCAAGCGACAGGCGAAAACCTCGTAGCCCACCGAGTTGTCCACGCAGCACTACGCCGGAAAGGATGGGCAGCATCGGCAGCACGCAGGGAGTGAAAGTCAGCCCCAAACCGGCCAGAAAGAACAGTGCCAGACTTCCCCAGTCCAAGGTCGTTTCCGGTTGCGCAGGCGATACCGGGGGCGAGTTACCGATCTGAAAAGTGCGCATTTCAGGTGGGTAGCACAGTCCCAGATCGGCGCAGCCCTGGTAGCTCACCTGCAGGGTGAACGGCCTGTTCTGAGGGTTATCAATCGGTAGTTCTAAGTCCGTAATGCCGTAGAACACCTCGACATCGCCGAAATACTCATCGGTTTTCGGTTCGGCTGCAGGCCATTGCGGGGTGCCGATTGTTACTTGCGGATGGTCGCTGTTGAAGGCGAAACGATGTTTGTAGAGGTAATAGCCATCGGCATTTATGAACCGCAGGCGAATACTGTCGGTGTCGGCTTCTATCAGATCAAGGCCAAAGGCCAGATCCACCGGCAGGAAGTCCTGGCTGTTATTCAGGGGGGCGTTGAACAGGGCCGGCTGTGAGCGAGGCAGATCAAAAATCCCAGCACTGACCGGCAGTGGGATCAGTAAAAGCAGGCACAGCAAAAGGCGGAACATGGGTATCTCGCGGAACAAGAGTTAACGAAAGGCTCCGGACATAATTCCGCCTCGCAAGTCAGGAAACTGTCCTGAGCAAGCGAGCCGGACGGGGTGATCGCTGCGATCATCCAGTGATCACCCCCGCGTTCTCTTTGCTGCCACCCGCCTGGGAAAGCCGGTCAGCGGCACGGAGCCTGAATTTACGGGTACTTGGCGAGGACCTCATCCTGCCCTGAACGGGTAAGCCCGATTACCTCGTAGGCATGTTTGGCATCACCGTGCTCCATACCGGGCGATCCAGCCGGCATGCCGGGCACGGCAATACCTAGCAGGTCGGAACGCTTGCGCAATTCGAGTATCTGCGCCACCGGCACGTGGCCTTCAACGAACTTGCCGTTGATCACACCGGTGTGACAGGACGCCAGACGCGGCTCCACTCCTAGGTCTTGCTTCACCGAACGCATGTTGCGTTCAACATGGTCGCGGACCGCAAAGCCGTTGTCCTCCAGATAGGAGATCCAGTCCTTGCAGCAACCACAGTTGGCGTCTCGGTGTACATCGATGATCAAGGGTTCAGCGGCATGGATCGCCCCACTTACCAGCAGCGCCGCAAGGGCTGATATACGCAGTTTTCTAGACATATAAGAACCTTGTTTGCCTCTCGTTTTCAGTTGCAGCCGCAGCCACCGCTGCCACCGCAACCCGTCTTTTTCATGTTGTTCGTCCCGGCTGCCGGACTGGCCAGCTGCGCGGGATATCCCGCATCAGTCAGGGAAGCAATCAGCACTTGGCTGTCGCTCTGGCCGCTAACCCGCACCCTGGCGGCTTGCAAATCGACATCCACCTTGGTTACGCCCTCGACAGTGTTGAGCGCCTCGGTGACATGCTTGACGCACGAGCCGCAGCTCATGCCTTCGACGTTCAGTTCAATGGTGCTCATGAGAATCTCCTGGGAAGTCACCGTAATGGTTGAGCAGATGTTCAACCTTGCCAGAGCGGCAAGGTCAAGCGTTTCAATCGATCGATACCTTGCGCAGCCTCAACGCGTTAAACACCACTGAGGCCGAACTCAGGCTCATCGCCAGCGCGGCGATAATCGGCGACAGCAGCAGGCCGGTCAGCGGGTAGAGCAGGCCTGCGGCCAGCGGGATGCCCAGAGCGTTATAGAGAAAAGCAAAGGTCAGGTTCTGGTGCATATTGCGCACGGTGGCCACTGACAGGCTCCTTGCGCGCAAGATGCCCAGCAGGTCGCCCTTGACCAGCGTGACTTGAGCGCTGTTCATCGCCACGTCGGTGCCGGTGCCCATGGCAATGCCGATATCGGCGCGCGCCAGGGCTGGGGCGTCGTTGATGCCGTCGCCGGCCATGGCCACGCGGTGCCCTTCTTGTTGCAGGGCGGCGGCCAAGCGTTCCTTGTCCTGTGGTTTGACCTCGCCGTGCACCTCTTCGATGCCTAGCTCGCGGGCCACTGCGCGAGCAGTAGTCAGGCCATCACCGGTGGCCATGATCACCCGCACGCCGTCTGCCTGCAGGCGCTCTACCGCCAGTTTCGACGTCGGTTTGATCGGATCAGCCACTGCCAGCAGACCAGCCAGGACGCCGTCCACCGCCAGGAACATGATGCTCACGCCTTCGCCGCGCAACTGTTCGGCCCGCGCACTGAGGGAGCTGGCATCCACGCCGGCATCATTCATCAGCGCGGTGTTGCCCAGTTGCAGGTGGTGGTCATCAACCTGGCCACGTACGCCGATGCCGGAGGCTGATTCGAATGTCTCGGCCGTGCTCAGTGCCAGGCCGTGCGCGCGGGCATGGTCGACGATGGCGTGGGCCAGGGGATGTTCGCTGCCCTGATCGAGGCTCGCTGCCAGGCGCAGCACCTCATCCGGAGTGAAACCAGGCGCCGCCTCTACACTGTGAAAGGCCGGGCGACCTTCAGTCAGGGTGCCCGTCTTGTCGACGATCAGCGTGTCAATCTTGCGCAAATTTTCGATGGCGCCCGCATCGCGGAACAGTACGCCGCTGCCGGCCGCCTTGCCGGTTGCGACCATTACCGACATTGGCGTGGCCAGGCCCAGGGCGCACGGGCAGGCAATGATCAGCACCGCCACCGCGTTGATCAAACCGAAGACCCAGCTCGGCTCCGGACCCCAAAGCCCCCAGACAAGGAAGGTTAGTATGGCGATAGCGATCACCACCATCACAAAGTAACCAGCAATAACATCAGCCAGTCGCTGCATCGGTGCTTTGGAGCGCTGCGCCTGGGCAACCATCTGCACGATCTGCGCAAGCATGGTCGAGCTGCCGACCTTCTGCGCCTGCATCACCAGACTGCCGTGGGCGTTAAGGGTGGCACCGATGAGACTGTCACCGACGTGCTTCATGATCGGCACCGGCTCGCCTGTCAGCATTGACTCGTCCACCGCGCTTTCGCCTTCCAGCACCAGACCGTCGACTGGCACCTTCTCTCCAGGGCGTACGCGTAGCCTATCGCCCGCATGAACATGGGTGAGCGGAATGTCGTCCTCTGTACCGTCGGGATTGATGCGTCGCGCGGTCTTCGGCGCCAGGCCGAGTAGTGACTTGATCGCCGCCGAGGTCTGCGAGCGTGCCTTCAGCTCGAGGAGCTGGCCGAGCAGAGTCAGTGAGATGATCACCGCCGCCGCCTCGAAGTACACGCCGATGCGCCCGTCTTGTACAAAGTCGGCAGGAAACACGCCTGGCGCCAGAGTGGCAACGACGCTGTACAGGTAGGCGGCGGCGGTGCCGAGGCCGATCAGCGTCCACATGTTCGGACTGCGCAGCACGAACGAGCGTACGCAGCGCTCGAAGAATGGCCAGCCAGCCCAAAGCACTACCGGAGTGGTCAGTACGAGCTCGACCCAGTTCTGCGTGGTGCCGTGGAACAGGTTCAGGGAATGCCCACCCATGGCCAGCACGGTGACGATCACCGTCAACGGCAGGGTCCACCAGAAGCGCCGAGAGAAGTCCTTAAGCTCCGGGTTCTCTTCTTCGTCTAGTTCCGGAATGACAGGCTCCAATGCCATACCGCAGATTGGGCAGCTTCCTGGTCCTGCCTGGCGAATCTCCGGATGCATCGGACAGATGTATTCGGTGCTAGGTCCGGACGGCGCTTGAGCTACATCTTGATGCTGCTCATGCGGCCGGCCGCTTGCGAACCGCTGAGGGGCAGCCTGGAATTTCTCCTGACACCTTGCGCTGCAAAAGCGATAAGTCTTTCCTTCGAAGGTCTCGTGATGAGGACTATCTGGCTTGACCGCCATTCCACACACCGGGTCGTACTGTTTACCGTTTTGATCGTGCGAATGGTTAGCCTGATGCCGGTCGTGGTTGCTGGAAGAATTGTGCATGCCATTTACTTCCTATCTTTGTCCTTGGAGACACGGGTGGGATTGGAATGGCCACCATGGTTGTGACCAAACAAATGGAGCAACGGGCAAAGCAGCAAGATTATGTATGGCAGTCCCTGCAAGAGATGACCGTAATGCTCGCGTGCCAAGTAGAAAAAACCGATTATTGCCAGCATTAAGAGCGCTACGCCGGGTCTAGTCTTCCAAAAAGATATTTCATTATTCCGATGAAGATGGCGGTGATACACGGCAGTGACCTCCAGTGCTGGTATTTTTAGTACGTTGCGTCAGCATGAGCCGCTCGTCCCGATAGATATAGCATGCCAACTAAGGAGATTAACGGATCCTCACCTTGCCGACCCTCCTTGCTTGATAGCCGACTGATGGATGTCGCGCCCAATCTAAGCATTGAAAGAAACTCCGTGCAGAGGAATGAATTAATTCACTTCAAGTTCAGAGGTGCGCACACTTAAATTACTATCTGTAAGGCTCGCCCGCCTGATCAGATCACCAAAAAAAAAAGGCGCCGTTGAGGCGCCATTAGGCCAAGGGAGCAACGTGGAAGGCCTGGAAAAACCAGCTGCTAGCATTCTTAGAGTCACTGCTCATATTTTGCTCGAACATAGATTCCGACTTATGTGAAACACTATCACCTCCGCCTGTCAGCGAGCTGATTTGTACGTTACATTTTTGTAAGCTTCTAGATGGCGGCCTCGTTAACCTGCACACTGAGTCGAAACAAACTTTCGGAATCTGCCTGCATGAAATTACTGGTCGCTGAAGACGAACCCAAAACTGGTTCTTACCTGCAACAAGGACTTACCGAAGCTGGATTTACCGTCGACCGGGTCACGACTGGCACAGATGCGCTCCAATATGCGCTGAGTGAGGTTTATGACCTTTTAATCCTTGACGTGATGATGCCAGGGTTAGATGGATGGGAGGTGCTACGCATGGTCAGATCAGCAGGGCACGAAATACCCGTACTGTTCTTGACCGCACGTGATGGCGTGGAAGACCGCGTCAAAGGCCTGGAGCTGGGCGCGGACGACTACCTGATTAAGCCGTTCGCGTTCTCCGAACTTCTGGCAAGGGTCCGGACATTGCTTCGCAGGGGCAGCGGCTCCCCCACCCAAACCACCGTGAAAATTTCAGATCTCGAAGTGGACCTGCTAAAGCGCCGCGCCGTTCGTGCTGGGAAGCGAATTGATCTGACGGCGAAGGAATTTTCACTGCTGGAATTGTTGATGCGCCGACGCGGCGAGGTGCTTCCGAAGTCTCTGATTGCATCTCAGGTATGGGATATGAACTTCGACAGCGACACCAACGTTATCGAGGTCGCGGTACGCCGTCTGCGCGCAAAAGTCGACGACGACTTCGAGCACAAACTGATCCATACCGTGCGTGGCATGGGCTATATGATGGATGCACCGGAGTGAGACTGCGTCACCTTTCGCTGACCGCCCGAATGAGTGTCATGTTCATGTCTGTGGTGGTTGTAGTTCTCACCATAGCTGGGCTGAGCTTCAATTTGCTTAGCCAGCATCACTTCGAAGTGTTGGATCGGCAGGCCTTGGTGGAGAAGCTCGAATCGACCAAGAAAATTTTCAATAACGTACGCAGCAGCGCAAACCTTGCTGAGGAGCTACCGCAGTTGCGAGCTCTGCTAGGTGCCCATCATGATTTAGCGGCGACCATCTTGAGCGAAGATGGCAGAGTGCTCTTTTCTGATCCCAAGACAGTCGACGTCCCGGAAAGCTATAGGGACGCAGAACAGCAGAATATGTGGGAATGGAAATATGCCGGCCGCCTGTATAGAGGATTGACTGCCCGAATCTCGGTAGCAGACCAGCCCGAACCACTTACAGCACTGTTGATTCTTGATGTCACTAACCACGCGCATTTCTTTCAGACTTTGCAGCGTTGGTTCGGCGTTGGATTAAGCGTCAGCGCTCTAATTAGTGCTGCGCTTGGCTGGATGGTAGTTAGAAGCGGTCTCAGGCCTCTGAGGCAAGTTACCCATCTCGCCGCATCGATGTCAGCAAGGTCGTTGCAGGAACGAATGCCGCTTGAACCGATACCGCTTGAGTTACAGCAATTGGTTCTGTCCTTCAATGCGATGTTAGATCGCTTGGAAGATGCCTTTGTTCGGCTTTCCAATTTCTCGGCGGACATTGCTCATGAACTGCGAACCCCTGTTAGCAACCTCATGACCCACACCGAGGTGGTGCTGACCAAAAAGCGGAATATTGATGCTTATGAGGAGAATCTTTACTCCAATCTAGAGGAGTTGAAGCGTATGTCACGCATTATTGACGACATGCTCTTTTTGGCCAAATCCGACAACGGCTTGATTATTCCCGAACAAGCGTCTATCGAACTAGCTGATGTCGTTGCTAAACTGCTTGCGTATTACCACTTAGTGGCTGACGAACGCGATATCCGTCTCTCAGTCTCAGGCGCAGGAAATGTGCTGGGAGATAAATTAATGATTGATAGAGCGGTCTCCAATTTGTTATCCAACGCGCTGCGTTACACCCCGGTAGGGGAAACTATTTCTGTAACGATTCACGAGGCGGAAAGAACGGTAACCCTCAGCGTCGAGAATCCCGGAGGGACGATCGAGCCCGAGCACCTGGACAAGCTCTTTTATCGCTTCTATCGGGTCGATCCTGCCCGGCGCGAGGGTAGTCCAAGCAACGCTGGCCTCGGCTTGGCTATTACCAGATCTATTGTTGAGGCCCATAAAGGCAGAATCTGGTGCACCTCATTAGACGGCGTGACGGGCTTTCACATGGAATTTCCCCGCCAATAATAAAATATCGAATAAAGGTAAATATTTTAAAATCAGCCGCATAGCGATCATAAGGGACCTTACACGATTGTAATGTTAACCATTGGAACGGACGAACTCTGAATATGTCGGATTTATGAGCTGCTAGAGGATCACCTCAGGCCAGCTCAAGACTATACGCTAAAATACGAACTTTGGAGGAAGTCATGACTGAAACAATGTTCAATAGCTGCATTCAAGCTTGTTCTAACTGCGCTCTAGTTTGCGAAGCATGCGCATCTGCCTGTTTACTTGAAGACGACGTACAAACGATGGCCCGTTGCATTGAGCTCGACAGAGATTGTGCTGACATATGTGCTCTGGCAGCCAGACTCATGAGTCGCCAGAGCGAGTTGGCTAAAGAGTTCTGTGCATTGTGTGCAAAAATTTGCCGAGCCTGCGGTGAAGAGTGTGCCAAGCATCAGATGGATCACTGCCAAGAGTGCGCGAAAGCCTGTATGAAGTGCGCTGAGGAATGTGAACGTATGGCTGTATAACCAGCAAGCCGCTTTCCTGCCAAGATGGTATCTTATGGACTTGGTAGGAAAGCGCTTTTATTCAGTGGCAGGACACCTACGCTCTACCCACTGAAATGACGCCTTGGCTTCTATTGTTACTCTTGTGCAAAAAAAAGAATGCCATTTGAAAAATCAGTCATAAGCCAATCGTAACGATCATACAATTGGCTTATATCGTATTAATTCCCTTATAAATAATTAACCGTTATTGATGCCAACTGGCGCGCTACGGAACTCCACTGAGTGGACAACTCCATCAGGAGTACGAATTTTGATTTCGTATGGCTGCGCACGATAGCTTGGCCAGCCTAGAATACTATCTTCGCCCATTGGCGTCACACTTAGTACATCACCGCTTTCAAGAAGAACCTTTAAAGCCTGTCTACCCTCGACTGCAGCATAGTCATGCTGCATCGTTGAGTTTCTATCAACCTCAGCCATTGCGAAGGAGGAACTTACGGCTATGCCAACAGCAAGAACTGCCGCAAATTTTTTCATCGTTAACACCTCTTGGTCATTGATGTTGGATAGTTTAAAGGTGTCAACCTTACACAAAGCTGAGTCTTATATTACATTAATGCTAAGCGGAGCTTACGTGTGATGTGCTCTTAACCTCATCACTTGCACTGAAAAACAGCAGAAATTTTTGTTCGATGGCTGCTGCTCGTGGTCTTCAAATTCCGGCAGCAAGAAGCGGATACTCGAACAAGGCGTAGTTCCCCCAAGCGCAACAGAATCTCAAGACAACACTAGCATTTATGCCGTGAGCCAATTTATTCTAGGGATGGTCTGAAGTAGCCCCGTGTTTCCGGCCGACTTCTGCCCTTGCCAATTTTAGAAGCGGCGATTCGACCAAAATCGATCAAGTCATCCGCTCATTTCTGAGTTTTTAGCCGCCGCGAACACCTCTCAGCGGCCATTTCCCACATTACAGGCGCACCTCTCCTGCATTCGTCAGCAAATGCCGGCGCGCCATCCACAGGTTCGACAGGGCAAACAATGTCACCAGCTGCGCCGTGTTCTTCGCCAGGCCACGGAAGCGTGTCTTCACATAACCGAACTGGCGCTTGATCACCCGGAACGGGTGCTCGACCTTGGCGCGCACCTGGGCCTTGGCCTTCTCGATCTTGCGCTTGGCTTTGTACAGCGCGCTGCGCTTACTCAGCTTCTTGTACGTACTGCGGCGGGCCGCGATCTGCCAGATCACCTCCCGGCCTTCATGTTCCGGGCGCTTCTCGACGCCGGTGTAACCCGCGTCGGCACCCACCATGTTTTCCTCACCGTGCAGCAGCTTGTCGACCTGGGTAACGTCTGCAACGTTCGCTGCCGTCCCTACCACGCTGTGCACCAGGCCGGACTCGGCATGCGCCGATGTGGGCCTTCAGTCGGGTAAAGCAGGAGTGTTACCACTCCTGCCTCCCCTAAGAACCGTACTTGAGAGTCACCCCTCATAC